>NZ_JBFAPY010000003.1:0-928266 GCF_040676915.1 Asanoa sp. NPDC049475
GTGGGCCGTGGGCCGTGTGGGCCGCGGCCGCGGGCCGCGGGCCGTGGGCCGTGGGCCGTGGGCCGTGGGCCGTGGGCCGTGTGGGCCGCGGCCGCGGGCCGCGGGCCGTGGGCCGTGGGCCGTGGGCCGTGGGCCGTGGGCCGTGGGCCGTGGCCCGTCAGTCGTGGCCGTTGCCCGTGGCCCGGGCCGTGGTCCACACGCCCGTGGCCCATATGCCCATGGGCCACACGCCCATGGGCGTGGAAGTCACCTCATACGCCCGAGTCCGTCCCCCATACGCCCGAGGCCGCGGCCGTCGCCCCTGACGGCCATGGCCGTGGCCGATACGCCCGTGGCCGCGGTCCGCGGCCTGTGGGCCGAGGCCCGTAAGCGCTGGGCCGTGATCATGTGTGAGCTATCTGGAAGACCCAGAGCCGAAACGTTGATCCGGTGCGCCAGATCTGGCCGACACGCCGTCCCAGAACCAGACCAGCCGCACCCGATCACGACCCAGGCCCATCCGGGACCAGACCGGCCACACCCGATCACCGCTCGCGCCGCCAACAACCAACCATCAGGGTCACGACACACCGCGCCGCAGCTCGACAGCGGCCAGCCCACTATCGCGGCCCGAGCCAACCACCGGCCTACACGCACAGCCAGCCAAACAGATGTTGATCTCTATCGGCACAACCGGACCACCGACACCCCTGGGCCACACCCACCAGCGGTAGTCAGGACCTACTCGTCTAATCGCCGCCTCACCCGAAACGCCGCAGGGACCGCGGCGGGTGGGGCGGGTCGTTGGCGTCACTGGATAGGAGGGAGGACACGAGAAAGCCCGCCTCCCAACAGGGTGGCGGGCTTTCTCAGAGCACCTCAGGTCACGGAGTCGGTGCCCCGTGGCAGCGCTTGTATTTCTTGCCTGAGCCGCATGGGCACGGCGCGTTGCGGGAGGGGCCGTTGCTCGGCTGGGCTGCCGTGCGGCCCGGGGACGGGCGGCGGCCCGGCGACGGGCGCGGGCGGTCGCCGGCCGCGGGGGCCGGGTTGCCGACGCCCAGGGCCGGCGCGTGCTGCATCGGGGGCTGCGGCTGGGTGTGCTGGACCGCAACCCCACCACCGCCGGCGGCTCCGTCGATCGTGGGGGCCGAATATTGCAGGCCGCCCTGCGGGCGCGACGAGCGGCCCAGGCCCTTGGCCTTGATCTCGATCGTGGCGTCGTCGGGCATCGGGAGGGCGCCGCCCGCGGCGGGCTCGGCTGCGGCGGGGGCCGGGGCCTCCTCGACCTGGACGTCCAGGTTGTAGAGGAAGCCGACCGTCTCCTCCTTGATGCCGTCCATCATCGTGGCGAACATCTCGAAGCCCTCGCGCTGGTATTCGACCACCGGGTCGCGTTGCGCGTAGGCCCGCAGGCTGATGCCCTCCTGCAGGTAGTCCATCTCGTAGAGGTGCTCGCGCCACTTGCGGTCGATCACCTGGAGCAGGACCATCCGCTCGAGCTGGCGGGTCGCCTCGGTGCCGAGCTCTTCCTCACGCCGGTCGTACGCGTTGTGCGCGTCGTCCTTCAACCGGGCGACCAGGAACTCGGAGTCGATGCTGTTGCGCTCGCCGCCGGCCTCTTCCTCGATGTCGTCGATCGTCACGCCGACCGGGTAGAGCTGCTTGAGCGAGGACCACAACTGGTCGAGGTCCCAGTCCTCGGCGTAGCCGTCGGCGGTCGCGCCCTCCACGTAGGCGCCGACCACGTCGTCGATCATGTGGCGGACCTGCTCGTGGAGGTCTTCGCCGTCGAGCACGCGCTTGCGCTCGGCGTAGATGACCTGGCGCTGCTTGTTGAGCACCTCGTCGTACTTGAGGACGTTCTTGCGGATCTCGGCGTTCTGGCCCTCGATCTGGGCCTGCGCGCTGCGGATCTGCCGGGTCACCATCTTGGACTCGATCGGCACATCCTCGGGGATGTTGAACCGCTCCATGACGGCTTCGACCGCACCCGCGCGGAAGCGGCGCATCAGCTCGTCCTGGAGCGACAGGTAGAACCGGGACTCGCCCGGGTCGCCCTGCCGGCCGGAACGACCGCGCAGCTGGTTGTCGATGCGGCGCGACTCGTGCCGCTCGGTGCCCAGCACGTAGAGCCCGCCCGCCTCGACCACCTCGGCGGCCTCGGCGTCGCAGTGCTGCTTCCAGCGGGGCAGGATCTCCTCGAACGCCTTGGCGTAGTCGTCCTCGTGCTCGACCGGGTCGAGGCCGCGCTGGTGCAGCTCGGCCGCCGCCAGGTTGTCGGCGCTGCCGCCGAGCAGGATGTCGGTGCCTCGGCCGGCCATGTTGGTCGCGACCGTGACCGCGCCCCGCCGGCCCGCCTGCGCGATGATCTCGGCCTCCTGCGCGTGGTATTTCGCGTTGAGGACCGAGTGCGGGATGCCGCGCCGGCGCAGGAGCTGCGAGAGGATCTCGGAGTTCTCGACCGAGACGGTGCCGACCAGGATCGGCTGGCCGAGCGCGTGCCGCTCCGCGATGTCTTCGACGACCGCGTTGAACTTGGCCTTCTCGGTCTTGTAGATGACGTCGGGCCGGTCGAAGCGGATCATCGGCCGGTGGGTCGGGATGCTGACCACGCCGACGTTGTAGACCTTGTTGAACTCGCCGGCCTCGGTCTGGGCCGTACCGGTCATGCCGGACAGCTTCTCGTACAGCCGGAAGTAGTTCTGCAGCGTGATCGTCGCAAGAGTCTGGTTCTCCTGCTTGATCTCGACGCCTTCCTTGGCCTCGATCGCCTGGTGCATGCCCTCGTTGTAGCGGCGGCCGTGCAGGATGCGCCCGGTGAACTCGTCGACGATCAGGACCTCACCGTCGTTGACGATGTAGTCCTTGTCGCGCTTGTAGAGCTCTTTCGCCTTGATCGCGTTGTTGAGGTAGCCGACCAGGGGCGTGTTGACCGACTCGTAGAGGTTGTCGATGCCCAGCCGGTCTTCGACCTTGGCGACGCCGCGCTCGGTGATCGCGATCGTGCGCTTGGCGTAGTCGACCTCGTAGTCGCCCTCGCCGTCCTTGCCGGGCTGGAGCCGGGCGACGACCGAGGAGAACTCGGAGTACCACCGGGCGGAGTGCTCGGCCGGGCCGGAGATGATCAGCGGCGTGCGCGCCTCGTCGATGAGGATGGAGTCGACCTCGTCGACGATCGCGAAGTTGTGACCCCGCTGCACCAGCTCGTCCTTCGACCACGCCATGTTGTCGCGCAGGTAGTCGAAGCCGAACTCGTTGTTGGTGCCGTAGGTGATGTCGCACTCATAAGCCGCCCGGTGCTCCGCCGCCGGCCGGTTGGGCAGGACCACGCCCACGGTGAGGCCGAGGAAGTTGTGCACCTGGCCGACCCACTCGGCGTCACGTTGCGCCAGGTAGTCGTTGACGGTGATGACGTGCACACCCTTGCCGGAGAGGCCGTTGAGGTAGGCCGGGAAGACGCCGGTCAGGGTCTTGCCCTCACCGGTCTTCATCTCCGAGATGTTGCCGAAGTGCAACGCCGCGCCGCCCATGAGCTGCACGTCGTAGGCCCGCTGGCCCAGCACCCGGTGCGCCGCCTCACGGGCGGTCGCGAAGGCTTCGGGCAGCAGGTCGTCGAGGGTCTCCCCCTCGGCGAGCCGCTCCCGGTATTGGAAGGTCAGGTCGCGGAGCTCTTCATCGGTGAGGTTGACGTAGTCGTCCTCGATCGAGTTGACCGCAGCCGCGATGGCCTTGAGCCGGCGCAGCATGCGTCCTTCGCCCGCACGAAGGAACTTTTCCAGAATCGACACGGATCAACGCTCCCCTAGACGGTCTGCCGAACTATCGTAGGCGCTCCTCCGGGCTGACTGTCAGGGGCGGTTCCCGACGAGCAGGTTATAACGGACATAACGAAGCTAACGCCAGGCGAAATCCCGTTATGCCCCGCGAGATGTGTCCGGCAGGATGACCGCGTGGAGCCCCCGAAGATCATCACAGGTGGCCTGGTCATCCGGGCGTGGCAGCCGGCAGACGCGGCCGAGGTGGAACGGGCCTGCCAAGATCCGGACATCCAGCGCTGGACCTCCGTTCCGGTGCCGTACCGCCGCGAGCACGCCGACTTCTTCGTGTCGCAACTCTCCCCCACGAAGTGGCAGGACGGCACCGGAGCCCCGCTCGGCGTCTTCGACGAGCGCACCGGCGAGCTGCTCGGCTCGACCGGGTTGATCTCCGTCACGGGTGAGAGCGCGGAGATCGGCTACTGGACCGCGCCCTGGGCCCGCGGTCGGGGGTCGGCCACCGCCGCCACCCGCGCGGTGGCCCGGTGGGCGATCGAGGCTCTGGGCGTACGCCGCCTCGTCTGGCGCGCCGAGGTCGGCAACCACCTGTCACGGCTGGTCGCGCTGCGCTCCGGCTTCACCATCGAGGGCATCGCCCGGCACGACATCGAGGACCGCGACGGCAGCCGCCGCGACGCCTGGGTGGGCTCGCTGTTGCCCGGCGACCCCACCGACCCCGAGGTCGCCGACGCCGACGTCCGCCGCGCCATCGCGTTCGCCGGAGAGCAGCCCGACCTCTTCGCGGCCACCCGCAGCGGGGAGATCAAGCTGCGCGCGCTCGAGGAACGCGACATCGACGCGATCGCCGAGAGCTCCAACGACCCGGAGACGGTCCGCTGGACCACGGTCCCCCACCCCTACCGCCGCGAGCACGCCGAGAGCTTCGTGCGGGACCTCGCACCCGGCAACTGGCTGCGCGGCGTCGGTGCCGTGTTCGCGATCGGAGAACCCGAGACCGACGCGTACGCCGGCCTGATGGAACTGCGGCTGCACCCCACCCGCTCGGCGCTCGCCGACGTCGGTTTCGTGGTGCCGCCGCACGCGCGCGGTCGTGGCTTCGCGCCGGCCGCCCTCGCCGCCGTCTGCGCCTGGGGCTTCACCTCGCTCGGCGTCGACCGGGTCGGCTGGTGGGCCAACGTCGGCAACGAGGCGTCCCGCCGGGTCGCGGAGAAGGCCGGCTTCACGTTCGAGGGCACCAACCGCCGCTACCTCGACCACCGCGGTGAGCGGATCGACGCCTGGACCGGCGCGCTGTTAGCGTCCGATGAGCCGTTCAACGGGAGGACAGCCGGATGAAACCGGAACCGATCGAAACGCCGACCGTACGGCTGCGCCTCCTTCGCGAGGACGACGCCGCGGACGTCGAGGCCGCCTGCAACGATCCGCGGATCCAGCGCTTCCTGCCGGCCCTGCCCCGTCCGTACACCCGTGAGAACGCCCTGACCTGGATCGACGACGAGTCGCAGTGGGCGGCCGGCGGAGCGAGCTTCGCGGTCGCCGACCCGGCCACCGACCGGCTGCTCGGCACGGTCGGCCTGCACCACGTCGACAGCGGCCGCGCGCAGGGCGAGATCGGCTACTGGGCGGCGCCGTGGGCGCGCGGCAAGGGCGTCACCACGGCCGCGACCCTGGCCCTGGCCGAGCGCGCCTTCGCCGAGGGCTTCGACCGGCTCGAGATCCTGGTCGACCTGGCCAATCCGAAGAGCGTCCGGGTGGCGCTGGCGGCCGGTTTTCACCCCGAGGGCACCCGGCGAGGTGCGGCCCGCAACGCCGACGGTTCGCGGCGCGACGTCATGGTGTTCGCCCGGCTGGTCGGTGACCCCGCCAAGCCGGCCCTGCGAGCGCTGCCCGACCTGCCCGGGGGCGAGCTCACCGACGGCGTGGTTACCCTGCGCCCGCTCGGTCCCGGCGACGAGGACTTCTACCACGAGCTGTTCAGCGTCCCCGACATCGTCGCGTCGCACGTCCCGCCGGTGCCACCGGACCGCGAGGAGATCCGGCTGCGCTGCGAGCGGGCGGAGAGCCGCTGGTTGCTGGGGGAGCGCATCGACCTGGTGATGGTCGACGCCGCCACCGGCGCACCGGCCGGCGACATCGGGCTCTACTACCAGGAGCCGCCGACCGGGCAGGCGATGATCGGCTACTGCGTGCTGCCGGCGTTCCGCGGCCGGGGCTTCTCCAGGCGGGCCAGTGTGCTGCTGTGCCGGTGGGCGTTCGCCAACACCTCGATCGCCCGGATGATCGCCGGCACCAACCCGACCAACGGCGGCTCGCAGCGCGTCCTGGAGGCGGCCGGGTTCCTGCGGGAGGGCTACCAGCGCAACCGGCTTCCGGGCATGGCCGGCGGACGCATCGACGACATCCTCTGGGCACTCCTACCCGGTGATCTCCGCGAGAACGGCTGAACGGATCATCGTCCTCGTTGCGATGGTCTATTAGTGTGAGCCCACTTGCAGCGCGGACCTGGGAGATGATGATGACTGCTCGGCGGCGCAACACCGCGCGCGTCGTGCTGGGCGCCGCGTTCCTCGGCCTGGCCGCCGGCGGCACCGCGGCCTGTGACTCGGCCGACGACGACCACACCTTCTACTGCGTCGACCAGAACGACACCGTCGTCGACGAGGACGACTGCGACGACGACGGCGACGGCCGCGGCGGCTTCTTCTTCTGGGCGCACTCGCCGCGCTACGCCAAGGGCCTCAAGCCTGGCGCGAAGCTACCCGGCGGCGGCTCGAAGTTCGCCTACAACGACGCGGCGCAGCGCAGTGCCTGGGGCCTGCCGGCGACCGGCCGGGTCAGCAACGGCACGGTGAAGTCGAACGTGGTCGGCAGCGGCGGCGACGGCAGCAGCAAGTCGTCCGGCGGCTGAGGTGCGACGAGTCGCGCATGGTGTGCAGCGGCAGGGCTGGGAGCAGACGAACGCGTCGCTCGGGCTGACGTACAACGCCACTCCCCTGGCCGACGGGCGCGTCCTGTCGTACTGGCGGGAGGGTCCGTTCTACGACTTCGACCTCGACGAGATCCTGGCGCTCGAGCAGGCGGCCACCACCCTGCACCGGATGTGTGTCGCCGCCGGTGACCACATCGTCGCCGGCTGCCCGCGCCGCGACCGCACGGTGCGCCGCGAGGCGTACCTGTCCGCCGAGTGCTGGCCCGACACCTGCCTCCTGGCGAAGATCGGCGTCCCGGAGTACGTGCACGAGCAGGTGATCCGCACCTGGTTCGACGGTGACAAGGACGCCTGGACGCACGCCGACAAGGACCTGTTCGGCGCCCACACGCACGCACCGCAGACCCCGGACTACTCGCCGAGCGTCTACGGGCGGTTCGACCTCTGGTACGCGGGCAAGGGCAGCACACCGAAGTTGCTCGAGTTCAACGCGCAGACGCCCACCGCGCTGCTGGAGAGCGCCGTGATCCAGTGGTCGTGGCTGGAGCAGACCGGCCAGACCCACCACCACGAGCGGCAGTGGAACGCCGTGCACGAGGGGCTGGTCGAGGCCTGGCGGCGCAACATGGCGGAGCTACGCGCGGCCCGACCGTGGCTGCCCGAGCGCCCGACGATCTATTTCGCGTACGAGACCAGCGAGACCTCCGGCGAGGACCGGATGAACGTCGCCTACCTGATGGAGACGGCGAACCAGGCCGGCTTTCCCACCGAGCTGATCGCGATGAGCCAGATCGGGGTCGACCAGGTCGACGGCAGCGTCCGGTTCCAGCAGGGGCAGTTCGAGGTCGGCCCGCAGATCGACGTGATCTTCATCCTCTACCCGTGGGAATGGCTCTGGCACGAGGAGGGCGGCCGGCCGATCTTCCGGAACATGGCCGACCCCACCAAGCGCGGCACGGTCTGGATCGAGCCGCCGTGGACCGCCGCGCTGTGGTCCAACAAGGGCCTGCTGCCGGTGCTGTGGGAGCTGTTCGGCGACAAGCCGGAGGGCGAGCTGCTGCTCCCGGCCTACTTCTCCGAAGACAAACCAGCCACGATGACGTCGTACGCGAAGAAGCCCATCTGGTCCCGTGAGGGCGCCAACGTCGAGCTCGTCCGCGACAACGTGCCGCTGGCCACCAACGCCGGCGAGTACGGCCGTGAGGGCTTCGTCTATCAGGAGCTCCGCGAGCTGCCGTCGTTCCCCGGTGCGGAAGGCGACTGCCACCCGGTGCTCGGCGTCTGGATGGTCGACGGCGAGCCGGCGGGCATGGGCATCCGGGAAGGAGTGGGCGTCGACGGGCTGATCACCCGAAACGACGCCCACTTCGTCCCGCACACGATCGGGTCACACCTGTAGCGAGATGATCCCGTAGTCGTAGCCCTTGCGCCGGTAGACGACGCTCGGCTGGCCGCTTTCCTTGTCGTTGAAGAGATAGAAGTCGTGGCCGACGAGCTCCATCTGGAACAGCGCGTCGTCGACGGTCATCGGCTCACCCGGGTGCTCCTTGACCCGGGCGACGTGCCAGGGCTGGTCGTCCTGCTCGTCCTGGTTGAGCACGGAGTACCGGTCGGCCGGGTCGTCGAGCACCGCGGTGCTCGACCGGGCACTGGGCACCGCCGGTGCCGCCGCCGACGGCAACGAGGCCGTGTGCTCGGCCACGGAGACGGGCGGGCGGCCGCGATGCACGCGACGCCGGTCGGCCGCCCGGCGCAACCGGCTGTCGAGGCGCGTGATGGCCGCGTCGAGAGCGGCGTAGAAGTCGGATGCGCAAGCCTCGGCGCGGACCACCGGCCCGCGGGACGCGCATGTGATCTCGACCCGTTGACAGTGGTCGGACTGACGCGGATTGCGTTCGTGGAATAGCTCGACGTCGACCCGGATCAACTTCTGGTCGTATCGCTCGACCTTCGCCAACTTGTCGGCGACATGGATCCGGAAATGATCGGGCACCTCAACGTTTCGGCCCTTGACGACGATGTCCACGCGTTACCTCCCACAACGATCTGTGCTGATGCGGTGGTGAATGAATGGCCGGCAACGCCGCGCGTCATGACCCTGGGCGTCGACCGACCGGACGGTGCGCCTCCTCTCGGATGCGGGTCCCCCTCGGGGCTGTGGACCACAGTCCTACCCCGGTGAATTTCACGCTAACGCCGGTTGGCGCTTCAGTCACCCCCTGTCAGCCCGGGGGTTCGGAGAAGTTTCGCCCAGTGGGCGCGATCGGGTGAAAACGGATCTACTGAGGGTGACGTTTGCGTGTCGCTGCGATAAGGGCGGCGGCTTCGACGGGAATCTTGGCGCGCGTCAGCAACGTCGTCAACGCGGCCAGCGTGGCGCCGGTCGTGACGATGTCGTCGACGACGACCACCGCGCTCCCGGAGGCGGCGCGTTCGGCGGCGCGGGCATGCCGGGACGGCCTGAGGCCGAAGGCTGCTGCGGCGGCAATTGCGCGCTGCGCACTGTCGAGGTGGGTGGCGTCCGGTTTCGGCAACGCACGCACCGGTTGCGCCACGAGTGTCGGCCAACCGGCCCTGCGCAACCTCTTCGCCGCGCGGTCGGCCAGGCGGCGGAGGTGGTCTCCGTGCCGTTCGCGGACCGCGGCCGCGGTCGAGGGCACCGGCAGCAGGAGGACCGGGCGGCGGACGCCACCGGCGGCCGTGGCAACGGACTCGGCCAGCAAGGCGCCCAGCGGGGCAGCCAAGGACACGCGACCACGTTCCTTGTACGCGAGCAGGGCTTCCCGGAGCGGGCCGGCGTACTCGCCCGCCGCGACGCAGGGCGGCAGGCCCGGTGGCGCCGGTTCAGGACGCACTGCTCGCGGGCGCAGAGCGGCCAGGGCGGCGGCACAGGCCGCGCAGGTTCCCTGGCGCAGCGGCACGTGGGCGGTGCGGCAGCCCGCGCACTCGGCCGGCAGCACCAGGTCGGCGAGCGCGGCGAGAACCACGGTCAGAAGACGAAGAACGGCGCGGTCGGCTGGGTGTCGCCAGAGCCCGGCGACGCGGTTGGTGCGTCGTCGACCATCGAGCGCACCAACTGCGTCGAGGAGCCCGCGGCCAGCCAGGCGAGATCCTGGGCCTGGTAGAGGATGGTGGCGGATCGGCCGAGCGCCTTGATCTCCGGATAGGCGGCGATCATCGCGATCCGCCCCTCCCCGTCGTAGATCCGTTGCGTGCGCCGCGCACCGTCGACGCTGACGTCGACGATCGACATGCGACCCTGGCTGTCCTTGCCGCTCACCGACACGGCGGTCTCGCCGCTCCAGGCCACCGCCGATACATCTGCCAGGGGGGTGCTGAGCAGCCGCGGGTTGCCCAGGCTCAGTTGGCCGTCCTGCATGACCGAGACCGGCACGACGTAGAGCTTCCCGTTGGCGATCACCGCGATCCGTTGGCCATCGAGCGCGGCCGCGACCGAGGTGACGTTGTTGAGGCCCCTGTCTGCCGGTTTGGTCGCCTTGCGGCCCGGGCCGAACGCGTAGAGCCCACCGTCGGTCGGCACGAGACCCGTCCGCGACCGCGGCAGCCAGACCGGCGGCGCCGTCGGCGTGACCCCGGCGACGGTTGCGAGCGCCTCGACCTGGCTGTCACCGGTGGCCGAGCCCATCCTCAGCTGGTTGGTCGTCGTGACGACGGCCGCGTCCAGCCCGGTGGAGGTCCGGTTCACCGCCGCCCACCGGACGTCCTTGTTGACCGGGTCGGCCAGCGGGACGGGCGCCGGGATGCCGGCCGGCGAGCCCAGCGCGCGGATCTTGTGGTCGAGCATCGCGTACGCGTGCGGCTGGGGGGCGATCGAGTAGGGCGTGCGCTCGATCAGGTCCCGCACGGGAAACTGGTCTTCGAGCTGACCGTTGATCTTGAGCTGCAACGACTGCGTCCCGAGGTCGCTGACCGTCCAAGCCACCTGCCGCAGGAGATAGTTGCCGCCCGCGTCGCGGTCGACCGCGGGCGGCGACCAGTTCATCGTGAGCTGGCCGTTGACGATGGGCGCGTTGATCAGCAGCTTGCTGTCCTTCGGCAACTCCAGGGCCACGCCCTCGAGCCACGGTGACGGGCCGCCCTCGATCATCGCCAGCAGCTCGGTCGGCACCCGGGACAGCGGCACCTCGCTGGGCAGCCAGCGCAGGTCCGGCACGAGCGCGGTGCGGTCGGTGTTCCAGAAGTAGACCGTGCGCTCGGTGTAGTAGCTCTTGAGCGCTTCGACATCGAGCAGCACGTCATCGGGCACCTTGGTCAGGCGCCAACCGCCCTCACTGCCGGACTCGGATCGCACCGTCAGGTCGTAGCCCTCGGCGGTCGAGGTCGGCGCCAGGATCTCGCCCGCGGAGTTGAGTATGCCGACCTGTTGGACCGCGACGTGGACGTTGCGACCGTCGTCCGCGACGACGATGTCGGTGACGCGCACCACGGTGACCTCGTCCTTGAGCGAGGGCTTGCGGGTGGCGTCGCCGGCCACGTAGTCCTGGAGGCGTTGGCTGGTGGTGCCGCCCGGGTCGAACTCGCCCGCCGCCGCGGTGAGGAAGTTGCGGACGAACTCCTTGACGGACGTCGCCTGCGTCCGCTTCGGGGGCGTCAACGCGATGCTGGTCTGCTGGTCGGCGCCGGACACCGGGCCGGCCCGGTCGACCTGGACGTCGGTGTGGTCAGGTATCCCGCACCCCGCCAGAAGACCCGCCGCGAGCCCGGCCGCGGCGACCAGGGCACCGACCCGGCGGCTCACGGTGCCACCTCCGCCGGAGCCTGGGTGATCGCGCGGGGCTGCGGCGCCGCGGGCAGGTCGGCGTCTTCGGGCACCAGCCGCACCGGCGAGGAGGTGAGCCGGTCGCCGGCGCGCACAGGGAGCGTCAGCCGGAACTGGGCGCCCTGACCCGGCGCACCCCAGGCCTCCAGCCAACCGCCGTGCAGGCGGGCGTCCTCGAGGCTGATGGACAGGCCGAGCCCGGTGCCGCCGGTCTGCCGAGCCCGGGACGGGTCGGCCCGCCAGAACCGGTTGAAGACCAGCTTCTCCTCGCCCGGCTTGAGCCCGAGGCCGTGGTCGCGGACCGCGACCGCCGCCGCCACCCCGTCGGTCACCAGCCGCACCACGACCGGTCGGCCCTCGGCATGCTCGACAGCGTTGCCGACCAGGTTGCGCAGGATCCGCTCGACCCGGCGCGGGTCGGCCTCGACGATGACCGGGCTGGCCGGGACCTCCACACGCAACTCCACCCCGCAGCGCTCAGCCAGGGCGCGCAGGGGTTCGACTCCGCGGTGGACGAGCGGCACCAGGTCGGTGGGCTCGGCGTCGAGCATGGCGAAGCCGGCGTCGTACCGGCTGATCTCCAGCAGGTCGGTGAGCAGGCTCTCGAACCGGTCGAGCTCGGTCTGCAGGATCTCGGCGGTGCGGGACACGTCGGCCGGGAAGCGCTCGCGCTCGGCGAAGATCAGGTCGGCCGCCATCCGGACGGTGGTCAACGGCGTGCGCAGCTCGTGCGAGACGTCGGAGGTGAACCGGCGTTGCAGGCGGGACATGTCTTCCAGCCGGACGATCTGGCGTTGGAGGTTGGCGGCCATCTGGTTGAACGAGGCGGCGAGCAGCGCCAGGTCGTCTTCGCCGGAGACCACCATCCGTTGGTCGAGCAGGCCGGCGGAAAGCCGCTGCGCCGTGCGCGCGGCCACCCGGACAGGGCGGACGACCAGCCGGGTGACGAGCGCGGAGAGCAGGCCGAGCAGCAGCACCAGCGTGGCGCCCGTGGCCAGCACGGTGGTGTTGATCTGGGTCGCCGCCGAGTCCTGGGTGGTCAGCGGCTCGATGTAGTAGAGCTCGACCTGCCCGAACTTGGTGCTGACCGGAGTGCCCTTGACCAGGTATTTCACCCGGCCGGCGCCGAGGTTGGCCGACCGGATGGCGGTCGCCCGGCCGCCGTCGCGGACCACCCGGGTGATATCGCCGCTCAGCACGCCGGAGATGTCGCCCGGGCGGGACTGCACGGCGGTGATCTCGTTGACGTTGTCGGCCCGGACCACGACCAGCCCCGAGCTCGGGTCCTGCGAGTCACCGCCGGCGAGGTTGGAGACGATGTCCTGGAGGGTGCCCCGCACGTTGGGCTCGTAGGGCTTGCCGAAGACGATGAGCTGCTCGCGGGCGAAGTCCTGGCCGCTGTCGAGCTGGGCGTCGACGCTCTGCTTGGCCCGGTCGAGCAGGATCGTCGAGCTGCGGTAGGCCACGACGTAGGCGAAGACGGCGACCAGCAGGCTGGAGACCACCAGGGTCAGCGTGACCACCCGGACCTGCAGCGAGCGGCGCCAGGTGTGCTCGACCGTGACCAGGAAGAGCGTCACCTGCCGAACGATGAGACCCCAAAGGGCCCGGGCACGCGCCCGGGCCGTTCGGAAGACTTCGTCGAGTGACGCTCTGCTCACAGCGAAACCCAGGTTATCCGGTGCCGGCCTTGTAGCCGACACCACGGACGGTGAGGATGATCTCCGGCCGTTCGGGGTCTGGCTCGATCTTGGCGCGCAGTCGCTGGACGTGCACGTTGACCAGGCGGGTGTCGGCCGCGTGCCGGTAGCCCCACACCTGCTCCAGCAGCACCTCGCGGGTGAACACCTGCCGCGGCTTGCGGGCCAGCGCGACCAGCAGGTCGAACTCGAGCGGAGTCAGCTTGACCTCTTCGCCGTCGCGCGTGACCGTGTGCGCCGGCACGTCGATGGTGATCTGGTTGCCGGGCGGTCCGATGGTCAACATCTCGGGCGCCGCGTCTTCGCCCCGGCGCAGCCGGGCGCGCATGCGGGCCACGAGCTCCTTGGGCTTGAACGGCTTGACCACGTAGTCGTCGGCACCGGACTCGAGCCCGAGGACCACGTCGACGGTGTCGCTCTTGGCGGTCAGCATGACGATCGGGACGCCCGACTCCGACCGGATCGACCGGGCCACGTCGATGCCGCTCATGCCGGGAAGCATCAGGTCGAGCAGCACGATGTCGGGCCGGTTGTCACGGAACGCGGACAGGGCACGCTCGCCGTCGGCCACGAACGAGGGCAGGAACCCCTCACTGCGCAGCACGATGCCGAGCATCTCCGCCAACGCGGGATCGTCGTCCACCACCAGAACCCGGGCTCTCATGGCACCAATATTCCATCTGCGTTCATCGCGGTGTGACCGGCCGGCCGGGGGAATATCCGCGCTGACCCGGTGACCGGTCCCCACAATTCGGTCGTTGAGCGCTGATCCGGGCCACCAGGTGCGCAATATCCCGCCCTCCGGTCCCCGAGCGTGACGTGCGCCATGCCACGATGACCGCTATCCCACGCAGCCTCCCGGAGTCGACCCTGGAAACGTCCGCCATTCCCCGGCGCCCCCTGACGATGGGCGAGCTGCTGGACGCCGCCCTCCTGGTGCTGCGCGGGCACGCCGCCGCGCTGCTGCCGCTGGCGGCGGTCCTGGCGGTCGGTGAGCAGTGGCTGCTGGGTCCGCTGCGCGAGTGGGTCGGCCTCGACCTGCTCGACCCGTTCCGGTCCCTGGACCGCAACCTCGGCCCGCTCTGGACGCTGCTCTGCGTCGGCGCCGGCTGCGAGGCGTTGATCATCGCGCTGGTGGCCGCGCCGGCGTCCCGCGCCGCCGGCGCCCTCCTGCTGGGCCGGCCGCTCGACAATCGGGGCGTGCTCGACCCGAGAGGCCTCCGCCCGGTCGCCACCCTCTTCCTGGCGCTGTTCGCCGGTCTGGTTGTCGCGACCCTGTCGTTCGCCGGGCCGGCCTGGGCGGTCGGCTTCGGGTTCTGCGCGCTGGCCGTGCCGGTGCTGGTGACGGACCGGGTCAACCCGTTCCGGGCGATCGGGCGGGGCATCGTGCTCGCCGGCCGGTCCGGCGCCCGCGGCGTGTGGGTGCTGCTGCTCGCGTACCTCACCTGGTGGTTGATCCGGTTGCTCGTCGGCACCGCGGGCGGCAACTTCCTCGCCCGCCTCGTGCCGCTGTCGCCCGACGCGCTCGGCGTGCTGCTCACCGCCATGCGGGTGGCGGTCAACACGCTGGCCTACGCCGCCCTCGCCTGCCTCGCCGCGACCCTGCACCTCGAGACCCGGTTCCGCACCGAGGGGCTCGACATCGCGCTGAGCCGTGGCCACGGTCCCGCCGAGGAGCCGCTGGCGGTGCGGCGATGAGCCGTTGGTGGACCGAGACCGCGGCGGCGCTCAGCGACGTCCTCGGTCTCGGCTGGGTCCTGCTCATCCTGCTGCTCCTCGCGACGGCGGTCGCCGTGCTCTGGTCGACCTGGTCGCGCCTGCGCTGGCCCCGGCTGCGATTCGGCCGCCGCCGCCGCCGTCGCCCCGCCGCCGAGCCCGAGAAGGCCGTGGAGCCGATGGCCGACGAGGCGGAGCCGGACGCCCTGCCCGACCTGCCGGCGGCGACATTCGTCTCCCGCGCGGACCGGTTCGCCGCGCAGGGCCAGTGGGCGGAGGCGGTCCGTGAGCGGCTGCGGGCGGTGGTCCGGCTGCTGGTCGACCGCAGGGTGATCGAGCACCATCCAGGATGGACGGTCACCGAGCTGGCGTCCGCCGCCGGCCGGAACGCGCCGGCCACCGACCAGCCGCTCAGCGCGGCCGGCACGATCTTCTCCGACATCTGGTACGGCGAGAAGCCGGCCACGGAAGACGACGACGCCAGCATGAAGCGGCTCGCGTCGGAGGTCGACCGTGCGGTGTCCGGCGGCCGGGTGCCGGCGAGCCGACGGGGCGGGTCATGACGACCACCGGCAGACGGGCCGCGCTGCGCCGGGGCTGGCGGCGCGGCCGGCGCACCCTGATCCCGTTCGGCGTGGTCGCCCTGCTGTTCGTCGGCACGCTGGTGACGCACGCCGTCGACACACCCGACAGCGGCGACGAAGCCTTCCTCTCCCCGGTCAGCGACGCGGCGATCGGCTCGGCCCGGCTCGCCGACGACCTGCGCGGTCGGGGCGTCACCGTCGTACGGCACACCGATCCGCGCGCCGCCCTCACCGACGCCGGTGGCGCGACGCTGTTCGTGCCCGCTGCCGAATACCTCGACCCGCAGAGTGTGAGCATGCTGCGGTCGCTGCCGGCGAGCACGCGGGTGGTGCTGGTCGACCCGCCGGCCCGGGCGCTGCGGGGCGCGGACGTGCCGCTGCTGCGTGGCGGGAGGCGGTGGGCGACGGCGCCCGTGACCTCCGGCGGCTGTGCGATCCCGGGCATCACCGAGGCCGGCGCCACGGCCGTGCGCCGGCAGTCCTACGTGGTCGAGGGGACGTTCGGCGGCGGCTACGACGCGTGCTACGACCGGGCCGTGCTGCGGTTCGGTTACCCGCAGGAAGTCGTGGTGGTCGGCGCGGCGGACCCGTTCCTCAACGGACGTCTCGACGAGCACGACAACCGCACGTTCGCTGCGGGCCTCCTGTCGACGCGGCCCAAGCTCGTCTGGCTCGACCTGCACGAGCGGTTCGAGCCGCCGGAACAGCCCAAGCCGAGCTACACCCCGGACCCGTCGGGGCAGGAGACCTACGAGCAGCCGACGGAAGAGCCGGCCGGCGAGTACACCGCGCCGCCCGCCCGCGACCGCGACGGCCCGCCCGGCCGGGGCAGCGCCGGCGACGACGACGGCGGCGACAGCGCCTCGATCACCGACGCGTTCCCGCCGTGGGTCTGGGCGATGCTGGCCACCCTGGGCGCCGCGCTGCTCCTGCTGCTCCTCTGGGCCGGGCGCCGGCTCGGCCCCGCGGTCTCCGAGCCGCTGCCCGTCGAGGTCCGATCCGGCGAGACGGTGCTCGGCCGCGGCCGCCTCTACCAGCGCGCCAAGGCCCGTGGCCCAGCCGCCGAGGTGCTCCGCCAGGCCGCGCGCAAACGGATCGAGCCAGCCCTCGGGCTCGATCCCGAACACACCCCTTCCGACGTGGTCGCCGCCGTCGCCGCCCGCACCGGGCGCGACCCGGCGCAGGTCGACGGGCTGCTCTACGGTCCCGCGCCGGCACACGACGACGAGCTGCTCGACCTGGCCCGGGCTCTGCACAGCGTGGCCGACGAGGTCGGCGGCGTCGTACCCGCGGGACAGTCCCGCGACACCCAGCCCGGCAGCGCCGGGCCCGACCAAGGAGAACCACGGTGACCCTCGCCGCCGGCCTGACCGCCGAGACCGATCCCCGGGTGGCCCTGCACCGGCTGCGCGCCGAGGTCGCCAAGGCGGTGGTCGGGCAGGACGCGGTCGTCACCGGGTTGCTGATCGGCCTGCTCTGCCGCGGCCACGTGCTGCTCGAAGGCGTACCCGGCGTGGCGAAGACCCTGTTGGTGCGGTCTTTCGCGGCCGCGCTGGACCTCGACATGAAGCGGCTCCAGTTCACCCCCGACCTGATGCCCGGCGACGTGACCGGCTCGCTGGTCTACGACCCGCACGGTGCCGCGTTCACGTTCCGCCAGGGTCCGGTGTTCACCAACCTGCTGCTCGCCGACGAGATCAACCGGACGCCGCCCAAGACCCAGTCGGCGCTGCTGGAGGTCATGGAGGAGCGCCAGGTGTCGGTCGAGGGCGTGCCTCGGCCGCTGCCGGAGCCGTTCCTGGTGATCGCCACGCAGAACCCGATCGAGTACGAGGGCACCTACCCGCTGCCCGAGGCGCAGCTCGACCGCTTCCTCCTCAAGCTCGCGGTGCCGCTGCCCACCCGCGACGAGGAGCTCGGCGTGCTGCGCGCACACCACCAGGGCTTCAACCCGCGCGACCTGTCCGCCGCCGGGATCCGGCCGGTGGCCACCGCGGCCGACCTGGCCGCCGGGCGCGAGGCGGTCGGCAAGGTCGGCGTGGTCGACATGGTGCTCGGCTACGTCGTCGACCTGTGCCGGGCCACCCGGGTCTCCCCCTCGCTGGAGCTGGGCGCGTCTCCGCGTGGCGCCACCGCGCTGCTCGCGGCGGCCAAGGCCTGGGCCTGGATCTCCGGTCGCGAATACGTCACGCCCGATGACGTCAAGGCCGTCACTCGGTCGACGCTGCGCCACCGGGTGCGGCTGCGCCCCGAGGCCGAGCTCGAGGGCGTGACCGTCGACCAGATCCTCGACGCGGTGCTCGGCACCGTACCGACCCCGCGCTGACCATGGTCACCTGGCGTGCCGCCCTGCTGCTGGGCCTCGCCGCGCTCACCATGCCGCTGTGGGCGGCACCGTGGTGGGCCGCGGCGGTCGCCGGCGGCCTCGTCCTGACACTGTCCGCTGTGGACTTCGCACTCGCCGCGGCACTGCGGGACCTCGTGCTGGCCCGCGACGGCGACTCGGCGGTCCGGCTCGGCCAGTCGGCCACCGTGCGGCTGCGGGTGCGCAACAACGGCACGCGTACGCTCCGCGCCGACATCCGCGACGCCTGGGTCCCGTCGGCCGGCGCGGTGACCCCGCGCGGACGGGTGGAGGTGCCGCCCCGCACCAGCGTGACGCTGCCCGCCGAGCTGACCCCGACCCGCCGGGGCGACCGGCCCGCCGTCCGGGTCACCGTGCGCTCGCACGGCCCGCTCGGCCTCGCGTTCCGGCAGCGTCTCGAGCACCCGGCCACCCCGCCCTGGCGGTTGCGGGTGCTGCCCCGGTTCGCGTCCCGCCAGCTGCTGCCCGAGAAGACCGCGCGGCTGCGCGTGCTCGACGGCACCATCGTGACGCGCGGTCGGGGCCAGGGCACCGAGTTCGACGCGCTGCGCGAGTACGTGATCGGCGACGACGTCCGATCGATCGACTGGCGGGCCAGCGCCCGCCGGTCCGACGTGATGGTCCGCACCTGGCGTCCGGAACGCGACCGCCGGGTGGTGTGCGTGCTGGACACCGGCCGCACCTCGGCCGTCCGGATCGGCGACGAGCCCCGGCTGGACGCGGCGATGGACGCGGCACTCCTGCTGGCGACTCTCGCGTCCCGGGCCGGCGACCAGGTCGACCTGCTGGCCGTCGACACCGCGGTGCGCGCGTCCGTGTCCGGTGCCGGCCGCCAGGTGCTGCTGGCCCGCCTGGTCAACGCGCTCGCGCCGCTCCAGCCGGCGCTGGTCGAGACCGACTTCGAGCTCGTCGTCGGCGAGGTCCTGCGGCGGGAGCGCAAGCGCGCGCTGATCGTGCTGTTCACCGCCCTCGAACCGGGCGCGCTGGGCGAGGGCCTGTTGCCGGTGCTGCCGAGGCTGGTCGCCCGGCACAAGGTCGTCGTGGCGGCCACGCACGACCCGGTGCTGCGCGACCTGACCACCCGCGATCCGGCCACGGCGGCCGACGTCTACGCGGCCGCGGCCGGGCATCGGGCGCTGTCCGAACGCGACCGGGTCGCGGCGGCCCTGCGCCGCGGCGGTGTCGAGGTGGTCGACGCCCCCGCCACGGAGTTCGCGGGAGCGGTCGCCGACACCTACCTGACCCTGAAGGCGCTCGCGCGCCTCTGACTTCGTGCGGAGGAAGGCACACGCGCCGCCACGCGGCGCCTGTGCCTGCCGCAGCGCGGCTTGGCCCGGCCCGGCTTGGCCCGGCCCGGCTTGGCCCGGCCCGGCTTGGCTCGGCGTGGCTTGGCTCGGCGTGGCTCTAGAAGGGTCGCGGTTGGTGGGCCGTGACCGGCCAGGCAAGCGGAGGCGTGTCGTCCGAGTAGGGCGAGCCAGGACGCACCAGCGCTTCCGCTGGTCCCGCCGACGGCAGGGCCGCCAACGTCTGCGGCACCAGGTCCGGCCAGATCGCCGCACTCACCGCCCGCGCGCGGGCGAGCCGCAGCCGAGCCCGCCGGTGCCGTTCGGCGATCACCGCGGCCAGGTAGGCCCAGCCCGGCACGTCCGGCGGGGGCGGCGGGGTGGTCACGGCGGCCACCTCGGCGGCCAGCGTGCGGCCCAGCTGGGTGCGCGCCGGTTCGCGAAGCTCCCGACCGCGGGCCAGGAAGTGCCGGACGGCCAGGGCGAGCTCGTCGGAGACTCCGGTGAGGTCGAGGGTGAGCGCCCACTCGGCCAGCCGGGGCGGCATGCCGGGCACCCAGCCCCAGCCCGCCGGCGTGCGCTCGTGGATCACCATGGTGCCGGCGACCAGGTCGCCGAGGCGCTTGCCGCGCGGGTTGCCGAGCATCGTCAACAGGGCGGCGATCCAGGTGACCGGCGGCAGCAGCACGCCCGGCCACTCGGTGGCGACGCCGACCAGGCTGCGGGTCAGGGCGTGCCGCAACCGCACCGGGCCACCGTCGTCGCGGACCACCCGCAGCCCCAGAGCGGCCTTGCCGGCCGTCCGGCCACGAAAGACGGTCTCGCAGGTGACCGGGTAGCCGACCAGCAACAACACGGTGCAGACCACCGTGATGCCCTGGATGGTGGCGTTGTCGAGGTCGGCCGGGATCGAGGACAGGAACGCCGACACGACGACGAACAGGATCAGGCCCAGACCGAGGATGACCAGCAGGTCGATGAGCAGGGCGGTGACCCGCGATCCGGCCCGGGCCGCGCGCACCTCGAGCTCCACGGCCTCGCCGGTGACGACCCGGTCGGTCGAGAGAGGTTGCGCGGTCACCCGCACAGTGAACACTATGAGCGCGTGGATCTCGACGCCTACGTAGCCGAGCATGACGCCGAGTGGCGGAGGCTGGAGCATCTCTCCGGCAAACGCCGCCTGGCCGCCGTCGAGGTCGACGAACTCGTCACGCTTTACCAGCGCACGGCGACGCATCTGTCGGTGGTGCGCAGCCGTACCCCCGACCCGGCTTTGATCGCCCGTCTGTCCCGGCTCGTGCTGGCCAGCCGGGCCGCGATCTCACCCGGCCGCCGGATGCGGCTCGCCGACGTCGGCCGGTTCTTCACCGTCGGGTTCCCGCTCGCGGCCTATCGCGCCTGGCCGTGGTGGTGCGCGGTGGCCACGCTGTTCACCGCGCTGAGCTTCTTCCTGATCTTCTACACCGCCGGGCATCCCGAGGTCGCCAGCGCGCTGATCGGCGACGAGGCGGCGCGCCGGCTGGTCGAGACGGAGTTCGCCGCCTACTACTCCGAGTACTCGCCGCAGACCTTCGCGTTCTCCCTGTGGACGCACAACGCCTGGCTGTCGGTGCAGTGCCTGGCGTCCGGCGTGCTGGTCCTGCCGGTCCTCTGGCTCCTGTGGAACAACGCGCTCAACATCGGGCTGAGCGGCGGCGTGATGGTCCAGTACGGCGAGGCGGAGCAGTTCTTCAGCCTGATCACGCCGCACGGCCTGCTGGAGCTCACCGGCGTCTACGTGGCCGCCGGCGTGGGCCTGCGGATCGCCGGCGCCTGGATCCGCCCGCCCCGGCACCTGACCCGCACGCGGGCGGTGGCCGCGGCCGGGCGCGAGGGCCTGCTGGTCGCGATCGGCCTGGTGATCCTGTTCGCGGTGTCCGGTGTGATCGAGGCGTTCGTGACGCCGTCGCCGCTGCCGCCGGTGCTGAAGATCGCCATCGGGGCCACGGCCTGGCTGGGCTTCATCGGCTACGTGATGCTGTTCGGCTCCGCCGCGGAGCAGGCGGCGAAAGCCCGCGCCACAGCGGCCGCGGAGGCCGAGCTCGCCGCGATACTGGCGGGTTCGGACCGAAGACGATCGACATTGGACTCGGGTCCGTCGGCGGCACGACCGTCGCTCCCGCCAGAGTCCGGGCCGGTCCCTGGCGGGCCCGTCCCTGCGGCGTCCGCGTCGGCACGTTCTAACTGAACAGGGCGCGGCCCCAGTAGTCGCCGCCGTCCCGCACGCCGGGCGGGCAGGCGAACAGGGCGCTCGACACGTGGCGGATGTACTCGTTCATCACGTCGTGCCGGGCGAGGTTGAGCTGGATCGGCACGAACTGCTTGTGCGCGTCGCGCTGGAACGAGATGAAGAACAGACCCGCGTTGAGCCGGCCGAGGCCGTCGGAGCCGTCGACGAAGTTGTAGCCCCGGCGCAGGATCCGGGCGCCGCCGTTCTGGCTGTGGTGGGCCAGCTTCACGTGCGCGACGTCGGCGATCGCCGGTTCGCCGTTCGGGCCCTTGACGGTGAAGTCGAGCTCGTCGAACTCGTTCTGGTGGCCGAGCGGCGCGCCGGTGCCCTTGGCCCGCCCGACGATCTCCTCCTGCTCACCGAGCGACGTACGGTCCCAGGTCTCGATGGTCATCCGGATCTTCCGGGCCACCAGGTAGGAACCGCCGTCCATCCAGGACGCTCCGTCGGCCGCCCGAGCCCACAGGTGCTCGTCGAGCAGCGCGGTGTCCTCGGCCTTGAGGTTGGCCGTGCCGTCCTTGAAGCCGAACAGGTTGCGCGGGGTGACCTGGTCGCGCGACGTCGACGAGGTGCGACCGAAGCCGAGCTGCGACCAGCGCACGCTGACCACACCCATGCCGATGCGGGCGAGGTTGCGGATCGCGTGCACCGCCACCTGGGGGTCGTTGGCGCACGCCTGCACGCACAGGTCGCCGCCGGAGATCTCCGGCTGGAGCGCGTCGGCGGGGAACTTCGGCAGGTCCGCCAGCGCGGCCGGGCGCTTGGCTGCGATGCCGAAGCGGTCGACGCCGGACGCGTCGCGGAACAGCGTCGGGCCGAAGCCCACGGTCAGCGTCAGGCCCGCCGGCGGCAGGTCGAGCGCCTCGCCGGTGTCGTCCGGCGGCGCCTCCGGGATCCCGTTGACCGCGCCGATCGTGCCCGCGTCCTGGCCCTGGGTCATCCGGGCGGCCGCCGCCGTCCAGTCCTGGAGCATCGACACCAGCCGGTCGCGGTCCTTGGTGACCACGTCGAAGGCGACGAAGTGCAGCCGGTCCTGGGCCGGTGTGACGATGCCGGCCTGGTGGTCGCCGTGGAACGGGACAGCACCACTGGCCGCCGACGCCGGAACCGAGGGTTCCGAGTCAGCGGCCAGCACGGCCGTCGCGCCGGCAGCGGCACCCGCGATGCCGGCCACGCCGACACCCGCGATCGTCATCGCCTTACGACGCGTGATTCCCATCTGCTTAACCCGCCACCACCGCGGCGACCTTGCTGATCGGCTCGGCCAGCGCGTTGATCGCGTCGGAGAGGGCCTTCAGGTCGTCCTGCGAGAGCTCGTTGTGGAACTTCCAGCCGTCGCCGTCGCGGTGCTTGGCCAGCGCGCTGTCGACGTTGGCGAACTCGGTGTCGAGCTGCTTGACCAGGTCGGCGTTGCGCTGCTCGAGCGCCGGGCGGAGCGCGGAGACGGCCGCCTTGGAGCCTTCGACGTTGGCGTTGAAGTCCCACAGGTCGGTGTGCGAGTAGCGGTCCTCCTCGCCCGTGATCTTGCCCGTGGCCACCTCGTCCAAAAGCTCCTTGGCGCCGTTGGCGAGCTGGAGCGGCGAGAGCTTCTCGGCGTTGGCCTTGGCGACGATCTCCTTGATGTTGACCATCAGCTCGTCGGCCATCGGGCCGGACTTGGAGATGTCGCCGGTCTTCCACAGGTCGCGCTCGATCGCGTGGAAGCCGGTGAACTTCATGCCCTCCTCGACGACCTCTTCCCGGCCGTCGATCTTGGGGTCGAGGTCACCGAAGATCTCGGCGACGGGCTCGATCCGCTCCCAGTACGTGCGGGCGACCGGGAAGAGCGTCTTGGCCTTCGCGACGTCGCCGGCCTTGACCGCGTCGACGAACTCCTGCGTCTTCACCAGCAGGGCGTCGGTCTGGCTCTTCACGTAACGCGAATAGCTGTCGGTGGCGTCCTTGAGGGCGGCGTCCTCGGTGAGCGGCGCGGCGGAGCCGTTGACCTTCAGCGGGCCGCGGATGCCCTTGCCGATCATCCCGGGCTTGCAGGCGGTCTCGTACGTGCCGGCGGGGAGCTCGACGTGCAGGTCGCGGCTCAGGCCCGGAACGATGTTCTCGACCTCGCCCATCACCCGGTCGCCGGCGGCGTACACGTAGAACTCGGTGACCTTGGCGCCCTTGTTCGTGATCTTGAACTGCACCGTGCCCGCGTCGACGTCGGTGATGCCGACCTCGCAGCCGGTGTCGCTGGCGTTGACCGCGATCGGGCCACCCTTGTCCGCGGCGGCGTCGGCGCCCTTGTCGTCGCTGCCGGAGCAGGCGGCCAGGCCGCCCGCCAACAGGGCGACCGCGACGGTCGCGAGGTATCTGCTGCGCATACGAGGACTCCTGATCAGGCCTGCGGCGAGGATGCCGAGGTGGTGGTTTCGATGGGCGCGGGGGCCGGCTTCGGCTTGCTCTTCGCCGGCTTGAGGAAGATCGCGAGGACCGGGATGCCGTACGCGACCCAAGCGATCGTCTCCAGGACGGTCGGCGCCGGGGTGATGTTGAACATGCCGGCGAGCAGGCTGCCGTACCAGGAGCCGGGGTCGAGGGTGCCGCTGATGTCGAAGGCCAGCGTGTTGATCCCCGGCAGCACACCGGACTCCTGGAAGTCGTGCACCGCGTACTTGAGGATGCCCGCGGCCACCAGGATCAGCAGCGCGCCGGTCCAGGTGAAGAACTTGCCGAGGTTGATCCGCACGGCCGTGCCGTACAGCAGGACGCCGATGACGATCGCGGTCGCGACGCCGCCGATCAGGGCGTAGAGCGGGCCGCCGTCGGTCTCCACTCCCTGCACCGCGGAGTAGAAGATCAGGGCGGTCTCCAGGCCTTCGCGCACGACGGCGAGGAACGCCATCACGGCTACCGCGATGGACCCGACCGCGAGCGCGTCGGTCATCCTCGTGCGCAGCTCACCGGCGATGGACCGGGCGGCCTTGCGCATCCAGAAGATCATCCAGGTGACGAAGACGACCGCCGCGAGCGAGGTGATCGCCTCGAAGAGCTCGCGGTCCTTGTAGTCGGCGAGCAGCGTGGTGCTCGTGTAGGTCAGCAGCCAGCCAAAGAGGACCGAGAGTGCGACCGCGAGCGCGACACCCGCCCAGACCTGGATGAGGCGGTCTTTGCGCTGGGACTTGACCAGGAAGGCAACCAGAATGCTGACCACGAGGGTCGCTTCCAGTCCTTCGCGCAGGCCGATCAGGTACGTCGCGAACATGTCAGCGGACTCCGGTCACGCTAGGTGATAGGCGCGCCTAAGTAAGGGCAGCCATACCTTCTCCCCGCCCGGCTGCGAAAGTCAAGCCGCGCGTTGAACGGGTAACGTCCCGCGCGTGAAGGCCTTCATCCCGTGGCTGACCGTGCTGGCGTTGGTCATCGCACTCAACGCCCTGCGGCTGCGACCACTCGCGACGGCGCTCGCGGTGGGCTGGCTGATCTACTGCGTGTGGACCTGGGTACGCCCGAAACGTCCGCAACGCCGCCCCAATTAGAGCGGTTCGGCCAGGTTCCAGCCCTGGGCGAGGAGGCGCGCGCAGGCGTCGTGCGCTGTCGCGAGCCGCTCCTCCAACGTCCCGGTCAGCTCGACGACCGGCACCGGCGCGCCGGCCAGCGCGGCCCGGAACCGGCCGGTCATCCACTCGCGAACGTGCTCACCATCACGCAGGCCGTCCTGCTCGAACGGCACCCGTTCGTGGTCGGTCAACAGGTAGAGGTCGGGCCAGCGCGCGGCGGCTCGCACCTTTTCCGAGGATTTGCCGAGATAGCGCTCTTCCCAGATCGCGGTGGCGCGGGCGTCGGTGTCGCAGACGAGAAGCGGACCACTGTCTCTGGCGGCCTCGTCGGCCGCGGCCTCCTGGCGGCGGGCCACCTCGACGAAGTCGGCCTCGTCCCAGGTGACGTCGAAGACGGTCGCGCCCGGACCGAGGGCGGCGAGCTTGCGTTCGGTGAGCTCGCGGCCGTACTCGGGGACCCAGGCCGTGCTGAACTCCTTTGCCAGCGCGCGGGCAACGGTGGTGGTGCCGGTCGACTCGGCGCCGACCACGACGACGCGGCGCACGAACCAGGCGCGCACCTGCGGCCTGAGCGCGTCCCAGTGGGCCACGGGGTCGGCACGGACGGCGGTGCCGGAGACGGGAACTCGTTCGCGGCCCGGATCGAAGGGGACGTGGTCGGCGTCGAACCTTCGTGCCAGCTCGGGGCCATATTCCTCGGAGGAGAAGACCGCGTCGATCTCGGCGTCGCCCGCGGCTTCCCGGAACAGCGCACAGTGCGCGTCCCAGGCGGCGGGGTCGTCGTAGTCGATCGGATGGTCGTCGTAGCGGCCGACGAACCGGACGTGCGGCGTCGCTTGATGCGCCTCCTCCAGCCACCGGACCCGCAGCTCCAACGGAATCGACTCGCGCCGCGACGGAGCGACCACGACGGTGACCGCAGCACACCGCGCGGCGGCATAGTGGATCAGCGCATGATGGCCGGCGTGCGGCGGATAGAACTTGCCGACGATCAGGCCGTGCCGGTGGATCATGCAGTCTCCAGGCTCGGGTGGCCCGCCAGGCGGTGCCGGTGATCCATGCCGCGCCGGCCGGCCATCCCCCTCACCAGGCTTTCGCGGCCCGCCGAGCCGTGCCCGTCACCCATGCTGCGCCGGCGGCTCAGACCGCGTCGGGCGGTCATGTCGTTGCCGGGGTTGGATGGCGGGCCGAGCGCCATTGGTGCAGGCCGAAGACGCAGAGGGTGAGGAAGATCAGATAGAGGGCGGCGGTCAGGTAGAGGCCCTTGTAGGCGTACAGGGGGATGTAGATCAGGTCGGCGGTGATCCACAGCCACCAGCTTTCCCAGCGTTTGCGGGTCTGGCCGTAGGTGGCGAGCAGGCTCAGTGCCGTGGTGACCGCGTCCGGGAACGGGACCGTCGAGTCTGTTGCCCGGTCGAGGAAGAGGGTGAGGGCGGCGGTGAGGGCGATGCCGGCTACGGCGATCACCGCCCACTCCCTCGGGCTGGTGTCGGAGACCTGGAGGCGGGTGCGGTGCTCGCCGCCGTAGAGCCAGGACCACCAGCCGTAGAAGCCGAGCAGCACGTAGAGGATCTGGAGGCCGGCGTCGGCGTAGAGGCCGGCGGTCCAGAAGACCAGCATCAGCAGCGCGACGTTGAGGATGCCGACGGGCCAGTTGCTGATCCGCTGCCGCGCGACGAGCCAGACGTTGAGCGCGCCGGTGACGAACCCGAGAACCTCGGCCCACGACGTCGGCGTGCCGCCGATCGTGAAGGCGGCATCCGTGAGCATCCGTGTTTCCTAGATAGACGATGGCCCTCCGCCGGCTGCGCCGGCGAAGGGCCATCGTCCTTGATTTTGATCAGTAACGGTAGTGCCCGCGGACCTGGCAGCGGGCGGGCCCGGGTTTGGCCCGCCCGCGGTCTCCGGCGGGAGCGACGGTCGCGCCCCCGACGAACCCGGGACCAGATCCTGCTTTGGATCTAGTACCGGTAGTGGTCCGGCTTGTAGGGGCCTTCGACGGCGACGCCGAGGTATCCCGCCTGCTCCTTGGTGAGCTCGGTGAGGTGGACCCCGAGGGCGTCGAGGTGCAGCCGCGCGACCTTCTCGTCGAGGTGCTTGGGCAGGGTGTAGACGCCGATCGGGTACTCCTCGAGCTTCGTGAAGAGCTCGATCTGCGCGATCGTCTGGTTGCTGAAGCTGTTGGACATCACGAAGCTCGGGTGGCCGGTCGCGTTGCCCAGGTTGAGCAGGCGGCCCTCCGACAGCACGATGACCGAGTGGCCGTCGGCGAAGCGCCACTCGTCGACCTGCGGCTTGATGTTGATCCGCTCGGTGTCGGCGCGCTTGGCCAGGCCGGCCATGTCGATCTCGTTGTCGAAGTGCCCGATGTTGCCGACGATCGCCTGGTGCTTCATCCGCGCCATGTGCTCGTTGGTGATCACGTTGAAGCAGCCGGTCGCGGTGACGAAGATGTCGGCGGTCTCGACGACGTCCTCGAGGGTGGCGACCTGGTAGCCGTCCATCGCCGCCTGGAGCGCGCAGATCGGGTCGATCTCCGTGACGATGACGCGGGCGCCCTGGCCGCGGAGGCTCTCGGCGCAGCCCTTGCCGACGTCGCCGTAGCCGGCCACGACCGCGACCTTGCCGCCGATCAGCACGTCGGTCGCCCGGTTGATGCCGTCGATCAGCGAGTGGCGGCAACCGTACTTGTTGTCGAACTTCGACTTGGTGACCGAGTCGTTGACGTTGATCGCCGGGAAGAGCAGGCTGCCGGTCTGCTGCATCTCGTAGAGGCGGTGCACGCCGGTGGTGGTCTCCTCGGTGACGCCCTTGATGCCGGCGGCGACCCGGGTCCAGCGGCGGTTGTCCTCCGCGAGCGAGCGGTGGAGGAGGCCGAGAATGACGGCGTACTCCTCCGAGTCGGCGGTGTCCACGCTCGGGGCGGCGCCAAGACCTTCGAACTCGGCACCCTTGTGTACGAGCAGGGTGGCGTCGCCGCCGTCGTCGAGGATCATGTTCGGGCCCTCGCCGTCGGGCCAGAGGAGCACCTGCTCGGTGCACCACCAGTACTCCTCGAGGGTCTCGCCCTTCCAGGCGTAGACCGGGACGCCGGCCGGCGCCTCGGGGGTGCCCTCGGGTCCGACGACGATCGCGGCGGCGGCGTGGTCCTGGGTCGAGAAGATGTTGCAGGACGCCCAGCGGACCGTCGCGCCGAGCGCGGTCAATGTCTCGATGAGCACCGCGGTCTGGATGGTCATGTGCAGCGACCCGGTGATGCGGGCGCCCTTCAGCGGCTGGGCAGCGGCGAACTCGCGCCGGAGCGCCATCAGGCCGGGCATCTCGTGCTCGGCGAGCTGGATCTCCTTGCGGCCGAAGGCGGCAAGGGACAGGTCGGCCACCTTGAAGTCGCCTTCGGCGAGGGTGCGCGGACGGTCCCCGGTCGACGCGCCGTGCGCCGGAAGGGTGCTGGTCATGAAAGCTCCTAGTCGGTCGCGTCCCTGCTGGGCTCTGCGGCTGATCGCGACCATCGAGCTTACGCGGAGGGCTGGTGTGAAGCAGCGTTACCCCGGGCTGGTCCGCTCCGGTCGCGGGGGGCGGCTCCGCGCTTCTCACCCAAGCCGGCGGCCCCCGTCCGCACATAGCGCACGGGGCGGTGGGTGGTCTGCGGACTAAACCGCTCGACCCCACACCGCCCCGTGCATCCCCCCGGTTTGGTTCCCCCGCGCGTGACTCGGACCTTCGTCGCGATAACGCTGCGTGGTTATAGAGTCACACCGCGCGATCGCCTCTGTCAAGAGAATGCGGATATTTCCTGATCTGTTCCGGCCTTGGTCGCCTGGCCTGGGCTCGCGGCTTCCGCTCCTGATCGTCGTTGCTGGAGTGGCGTTCTTCGGCTTGTGTCCGGGTTTAGTCGCCCAGGGAGGCGACATAGACCTCACCGGCACCGGCGATCATGAGCGGGCCGGCACTGGCTGGGCCCACCGCAGCGCGGCCTGGAGTGAGCGAGACCACGCCGGTGGCGTCCCCGATCGTGATCTCGCCCGCGGTGCAGAGGGCCAAAATCGGGCCGCTGAGGCTGAGTTGGGTCGGCCTGGTGACGCGGTGGAGGGCGAAGTCGTCGACGGGTACGGGCCAGGTGTGCACGCCCGGGGCGACTTCTTCGGGCTTGACCACTGGCTCTTCGAGTACGTCGAAGCGGAGCACTCGGAGGAGCTCGCCCACGTCGACTCGCTTCGGGGTGAGGCCGCCGCGGAGGACGTTGTCGCTGGCGGCCATGATCTCGACTCCGGACCCGCTCAGGTAGGAGTGGAGGTTGCCCGCCGGCATCCAGACCGCGTCTCCTGGGGCTAGATGGACGTGGTTGAGCAGGAGGGCGACCAGGACTCCGGGGTCGCTGGGGTAATGCTGGGCGAGGCGCCGCACCAGAGCGAGATCGTCGGCGAACGCATCGCCGGCGCGGTCGTCGCCCGCCGCATTGCCGGCGGGGTCGCTCGCGGCGTCGCCGACGGGGTTGCCTGCGGTGACCAGTTTGATCAGGTCGGTGCGGTTGCCTGGCCAGGTCAGGAGGAGCTCGACGGCGTCGGCCAGTTCGCGTCGGCGGAGGTGCTCCACGATCGAGGCCAGGGCCTCGCCGCCAAGGGCCTCCAGGGCGTCCGCGGAGCGGCGCGGGTCGCGAAAGCCGCACAAGGCGTCGAACGGCTCGATGGCGACGAGAAGCTCCGGTTTGTGGTTGGCGTCGACGTAGTTCGGGTCGCCCGCGGTGAACCGTTCGCTGGCGCGTTCCAGGTCGGGGTGGGCCTGCAACGACAGCGGGGCTTCGGCGGCCAAGAGCTTGAGCAGGAACGGCAGGCGAGGGCCGAAGCGGGCCACCGTGTCCGCGCCGAGCCAGCCCGTCGGCGCCGCCCCGATCGCGTCGGCCAGGCTCACCGGGCCGTCTTCGCCGTCCAAAGTCGACGGAGCGCCGGGGTGCGCGCCCACCCAGAGCTCGGCCTCCGGACCCGCAGTAGGCGCCGCGCGACCCTGTAGTCGGGCGAGCACCGTGCGCGAACCCCAAGCATAGTCGCGGATGGGGCTGTCAAGTAGTTCCACAGTGGCCGGTCCCTGGGGTAGGCGCTGTCGCGCGAAACGTGTGCCTGCTCGGCGTCCGGACCCCCGGCAGAGCCATCCCGGACGCCGTGCGGGCATCTGGCCGATCATCGCGCGCGGTGGTCGCCCGGTCGACCGCGAGCGGGTGTCGCGGTGACCCGCACGACACCGTGCGCGCCGTTTGGTCGCGTCGCACCTCGCAGATCCGGTCACCCAGGCCCGAACCGCCGATGACCGTCATGTCGGCTCACCCTGCCGTTGACCGGTCTAGTGAGCGTTGATGCCTTCGGCCGTTTCCGCGGCGGCGCCGTCACCGGCCGCAGCGGCCCGGGTGCTGTAGATGTCCGGTTCGAGGTAGATCACGCGGGCGATCGGGACCGCCTCGCGTACCCGTGCTTCGGCCGCGTTGATCGCCCGTGCGACCTCGTCGGCGTGGGCGTCGGGCGTCACCGCGATCTTCGCGGCCACCAGTAGCTCTTCAGGACCGAGGTGCAGGGTCTTCATGTGGATGATCCGGTCGACGCCGTCGCCGACCAGCGACTTCTCGATCGCCCGGGTGTTCTCCGGGCTCGCGCCCTCGCCGAGGAGCAGGCTCTTGGTCTCGACCGCGAGGATGATCGCGATGGCCACCAGCAGCACACCGATCATGGCGGTGCCGAGCGCGTCCCACTTGCCGTTGCCGGTGGCCAGGGTCATCGAGACCCCGAACAGTGCGAACACCAGACCGAGCAGCGCGCCGGTGTCTTCCAGCAGCACCACCGGTAGCTCCGGCGCCTTCGCCCGGCGGACGAAGGCGACCCACGACGCCTTGCCACGAAGCGGGTTGGACTCGTGGATCGCGGTGCGCAGTGAGTACGACTCGAGCGCGATCGCCACGACCAACACCGCGATGGGAACCCACTGCCACTCGGTGATGCCGTGCGGATCCTCGTACTTGTGCCAGGCCTCGTAGAGCGCGAACAGGCCGCCGACGCTGAACAGGATGATCGAGACGATGAACGCGTAGACGTAGCGCTCACGCCCGTACCCGAAGGGGTGTTCCGGTGTGGCTGTCCGGGTCGCCCGCCGCCCACCGAGCAGCAGCAGAAGTTGGTTGCCCGAGTCGGCCACCGAGTGGATCGCTTCCGCGAGCATCGACGACGAGCCGGTGAGGACGAACGCCAGGAACTTCGTGACCGCGATGCCGAGGTTGGCGGCAAGCGCCGCGATGATCGCCCGCGTGCCGCCGCCGGCACTCATGTCACTGCACTCATGGGTTCGAAAGCTCCTTCATCTCGGAAACGGCCGGCACCGCCATCGGATCCAGACCGTGTGCGAGAGCGAGGTAGACCGACGCGAAGTCAGGAACAGCGACCAGGGACGCCAGCCGCTCCAGCGACGAGCCGCCCTCGGCGGTGAGCACGTCGCAGCGCACGCCACGCCGCTCGGCCAACGTCTGGATCGCGTCCGCGCGGCGCTCCTCGACGGCGAGGGGCTCGTCGGTGTCGTCGTCGGCGTTGAGGCCACCGTCGCGCAGCAGCACCACGCGTAGTCGGCTGGCCTGCGCACCGTCTTCGTCGTCGAACGGGTCGGCGAAGATGTCCCGGTCGCTCTCGACCAGACCGCCGAACACGCCGTCGAGCAGGCCGACCCGGCCACGACCTGCCTCGCCGAGCGCCCCGGCGACCACCGGGTAGCGGGCGTTGGCTGACAGCGTGTCGGCGAACCGGCGCGCTGCCACGGTCGCCAGCGGCGACGAGCCCCAGACGATCGGCACCGAGCCGGCCAGGCCCAGCGCCAGCGACTTCGCCGGGTTGACGAATGACTCCGCGCTGGGCCGGCAGCGCTCGGCATCAGCGTCGAGCCGGGCCGCGGTCTCCGCGAAGTCAGCCTCGTTGACCTTGACCAGGCCCAGGGTGCGCGCGGCGAGCAGCACCGGCACCGTCAGCGCCCACAGACTCGCGCGGGCGGGGGCGCGGCGCGGCACAGGGATGAACGGGGCACGCGCCCGCTCGACGACCGACTGAAGCTCGGAGTCGGGTGCGCCGATGCCGACCAGCCGAGCTCCCCGACGGGCGGCCGCGTCTGCGGCGGCGAGCGCCTCGGGGCTGTGGCCGGACGCGCTGATCGCGATCACCACGTCGGCGGCACCCACCCAGCCGGGGACGCCGGCGCTGCGGTGGGCGATGACGGGCGCGCGGGACCGGGGACCCGCCGCCATCGCGAGGATCTCACCCGTGCGGGCGGCGGTGCCTGCGCCGGCGATCACCACGGCGCGGGGCAGGCCGTCGTCTTCGAGCGCGGAGAGATTGGCCTCGGCGGCGAGGGCCGCGGACTCGCGCACCTGGGCGCCGGCGGAGGCCGTCATCCGCAGCATGCCGCTCGGATCGTTCTCGGCCATCGCCTCCTGGTTGTCGAGCAGGGCCTCGTCGGCCACCCGCTGACCGCGCAGGCCGGCGGCACCGCCCACCGGGGTATCCATCAGCTCGCCTCCGGCGCCGGCGGGCGGGCCTCGTCGAGCAGGAGGATCGGGATGTCGTCGCGGACCTCGAACACCCGGTGACACTCGGTGCACGTCAGCGTCTGCGCCGCCGCGTCGTAGGTCAACGGAGCGTGATGTGTGTCGGGGCAGGCGAGGATGTCCAGCAACTGCTGATCCAGGGCCATCGTGCGGCTCCTTCCAGGTGCGGGCGGCGGGCCGTCCGGCGACGATCTTAGCGGCGGATGAGACCCAGGGCCTCGTCGCGGAGTTCAGCCATGCGCGTAGCCGTCGGCGCCTCGACGTTGAGCCGGAGCAGCGGCTCGGTGTTGGACGCACGTAGGTTGATCCACGCGCCGTCCGGGAAGGTCAACGTCAGACCGTCGAGCTCGTCGACCACGGCGTCCGGGTAGGCGGCGCGTACCTCCTGCTGCTTGGCCTTCTGGTCCTGGACCGTCGAGTTGATCTCACCGGACGCGACGTAGCGCTCGAACTCGGCGGCGAGCCGGGACAGCGGCTCGGGCTGACCGCCGAGGGCCGCGAGCACGTGCATCGCGGCGAGCATGCCGGTGTCGGCGAACCAGAACTCGCGGAAGTAGTAGTGCGCCGAGTGCTCACCGCCGAACACGGCATTGGTGCGCGCCATGTCCGCCTTGATGAACGAATGCCCGACCCGGCTGCGTACGGGAGTGCCGCCGTTCTCTCTGATGATCTCCGGCACGGCGCTCGACGTAATCAGGTTGTGGATGATCGTCTCGCCGGGGTGCTTGGCCAGCTCACGGGCGGCCACCAGCGCGGTGACCGCACTGGGGCTGACCGGCTCGCCGCGCTCGTCGATCACGAAGCAGCGGTCGGCGTCGCCGTCGAACGCGAGCCCGATGTCAGCGCCGTGCTGCACGACGGCGTGCTGGAGGTCGACCAGGTTCTTGGGCTCGAGCGGGTTGGCCTCGTGGTTGGGGAACGACCCGTCGAGCTCGAAGTAGAGCGGGACGATCGTCAACGGCAGGGCCTCGAGCGCCTGGTCGCCGAGGACCGCCGGGACCGTGTAGCCGCCCATCCCGTTGCCGGCGTCGACGACCACCTTGAGGGGCCGGATGCCGCGCAGGTCGACCAGCTCGCGCAGGTAGCGGGCATAGTCGGCGAGCACCTCGCGCCGCTCCGCGCGGGCACCCGGTGTGGGTGTCGGTGCGTCTCCGTCGAGGATGCGCTGGGCGTTGTCCCGGATCTCGGCGAGGCCGGAATCCAGGCTGATCGGCTTGGCCCCGGCCAGGCAGAGCTTGATGCCGTTGTATTGCGCGGGGTTGTGACTGGCCGTGAACATCGCGCCGGGCAGATCGAGCGTGCCGGCCGCGAAGTAGAGCATGTCCGTCGAGCCGAGGCCCGCCTCGACCACGCCGAGCCCCGCGCTGAGCACGCCCCGGGCGAAGGCGGCGGACATCCCGGGAGAGGTCGCGCGCATGTCGTGGGCGATGACCACGCTCGTCGAGTCGGGGTGCGTGGACGCGAGGAACTGCGCGAAGCCGGCGCCTAGCGCCTCAGCGACCCGCTCGTCCCACTGGTCCGGGACGACACCGCGGATGTCGTAGGCCTTGACGATCTGGGACAGCTCGGACAACGCACTCGCTCCTTGGACGATGCCAGCGTTTCGCCGCCGAGCGTAACGGAGGGGTGCGGGCGGCGCCTGAAGGCACTCGTGGGCTGTGGATAACCGCGGGCTGTGGATAACCCGATCTCAGTCCTCGATACGCGGGAAAATCACCGTCTGCTGGTCGCCGCCACCGGGCCCGGCCGCCGGACGGATGGGAGGAAGGAAGATGGTCTGCGAGTCGGGCGCCGCCGCCCGCCTTCCACGTCGCCCATGCTCGGGGGCGGGTCCGCCACCGGCCCGGTCAGCACGCAGCTGGCGCACCAGGAACACGATCAAGGCAGCGCCGACGCCGACCAGCACGAGCCCGCCGACCATGACCAGCCCGCTCATCCCGAGGAAACCGCTGCTGCCCGAGTCGTGCGGCGGCACCGGCACGCCGACGGCGAGCGGGCTCTTGTCCGGGTCGTCGAACGGCTCAGCCGTCGACGGCTCCTCGGTCTTGGTCCGGGCCGTAGGCGTAGGGGACTTCTTGGTGGGCTTCTTCGTCGGCGTCACCCGAGCGCCGTTGACCTGGGCCGCAGCCGACTCACTGCCGATGCCCTGCCCGCGCCCGTTGAACACCTGGCCGATCAGCGTGACACTGCCGCCCGGGGTCCCGTTGGCGAAGCTGACCCGATACCGGCCGACGGCGGTCTGCCGCTCACAGATCGTGGCGCGGTCCGGCGCGGTCCGCTCGGTGACCACCACGCCGGGGCCGGCGTCGGACACGACAACGGGCCGCCACTGCCCGCGGCTCAAGGTGTCGACCCGCACCTGGCCGGCGTTCATACCGTTGGCGAGTCGGATACCCAGGGCGGTACGCACGTTGACGCAGCCACGATCCCGGCGAGTGACGCTGACGGACGCGGAGCCGGGGTTACCGCCGGCGTTGAAGGTGCGCACGGCCCGCAGATCAATCCGCTCATCCGCGGCGCTGGCAGTGCCGGCGGAAACCACGAGCCCGACGCCGATCGCGCCGACCAGCCCGACACCGATCGCCAACAACGCCACCACCCGACGGCCACCACGCCGATCCGCCATCATCACCATCTCCCGTGTCCCGCGCTCACGTCCGGCGGACACGCTACCCGGTGGCCCTTGACAGGCCTGTCGCAGAAGGCCGCGAGATAGACCGTACGTAGTGGCACCGCAACAACCCGCAATGTCATGTTCCTGACGCCACACTCAGTCACCCTGAGGAGGCCTCCCCCGCCACCGAAACACCCAGCCGATCGTCTCTTCATCGGGCAGCTCCTCACCGCCCGTAATTTCGGGAACGATGCCTTCGGCGACGGAGCGATCGATGCTCTCCCAGCGATCATCGTTGCGGTCGTCATCGAGGAAACGCACGACCAACTCCGGGTTGTAGCTCCAGGCCTTGAGCTTGTGGTCCCACAGCAGGCCGTGCCCTGCGCTCACGTCCATGACGAAGAGGCCAGCTGCCCGGTCCCTGTCTCGCCTGTTATAGACGGCGTAGTAGCGGTACATCGTCGCCTCCTCCCTCAGGATGATCATCGACCGGGAAGTCGGCCGGGTCCAGCCCGAACTCGTGCACGATCTGCGCGAACGTCAGGCCGTTCGACTCAAGCCAGGCCCGATAGTCGCCCCAGACGTCTGGCTTTCGCCTTATCCATTTGGCGAAGCTTGTGTTTCTCGGTTGTGCGAGCTCGGCCAGTCCCGGAGGGATGCGTTCCGCCAGTCGTAACTGCTGGTTGACCGCGAGGGTGCGCAGAAAGGCATGAACGCGGCGAGGGCTCGAGCCGAACTCCCCCGGCGGGCCGTTGGTGCGGACAACTTGGTAAAGCCCGTGCGTCAACTTCCCCGCTCGCTGCGAGTCGGTTGTCGGCAGTTGGAGCTCCAATTGTTGGCCGCCTGGCGCGCGCAGCGTGAGATTCAGCCCGTAGAAACGGTTGCCCGCGGACCAGAAGTTCTTCAGCGAGTCTCCGTCAGTGGAGTACCCCAGGTCGGCGAGGCTACGAAGGACACACCGCACCGCCGGTGAGCAGGTCGAATCGCCGGGCACGACCATCGAGAATCGCAGAACATCGTTCACGTCTTCGGCGAACTGCTCCACTGAGTCATTCGTGGCTCGCGCCTCGTCGTCATACTTGCGGGCGAGGGACGCGAGACTCTTGATCCGTTGATCGGTGCCGTCCAGTCTCAACGGTGGATCGGCTTCCAACATCGCCGAGACCCGCGCGGCGACCGAGACGAGTTCCGCCTGAATCTCGTCAGCGGTGGCTTCGGCCGCAGCGCGGAGGCCATCAAGCACACGGCGTTCCTCGGCGTCAAGATCAACATCGAGCTCGTTCTCAGCCCAGCCGAGTACGACGGGAGTTCGTTCGGTTCCGAAGAGGTGAACGGGCAGGAGGCTGCGTTGATGAGCGGCGTTATACAAAGCCAACTCACCAAACGTCACTGCGACGGCGCCGCGCTCGTGGCGGATGGGTCCTTCGTCTCCGCCCGCGAACCAGGTGCCGTCGGGCAGCTCGCGGATGTCGTCGCGCAGAGGATGGGCGGCTGTGTGGTCCGGTGGCCATTCGTCTGGCCAATCCGCGAGTCGCTCCGACGGTGAGTGGACCACGACTGGGATGCGTTCCAGACCGGCGGTACGTGCGGCACGAAGTAATTTGTCATCCAAGGTCACGTAGGTGCCGTCGCCCCAGCGGACTCCGTGGATGGGAGGGCCCTTCCAGCCATTCGGTTGGATTTTGGTCGGCTGGCTTTCGTGCGTGGGGCTGATGCTGCGTTGGGTGAACCGGATCTGGTCCGTGCGCAGCATCGCCACCTTCGGCAGCGCGCGCTCGTAGAGGGAACGTTCCGCCGCGCTCAAGGTGCTCGGGTCGACGCCCAGGTCCGAGTACGTCGCTGATCCAACACCGATCGCTCTCAACTGCCGTTGAGTCGGGTCGCCGAACATCACGGCTAGTTGTGGCGGCAGATTGCTCGCTACCGCTCCGCTGGTGACAACGGTTGGCGACAAGGACTGCTGCGGCAGGCCGGCGACCGCTCCCGCATCCGTCGGGCTCGTCCTGACGGGTGTGCCGGCGACATCCGCAGGGGACGGGCTGCCGGGCTGGTTCCCGCCGGGCACGTCAGCTGAAGCCACAACGACAGCGGCGGGGCCGTCGGCCCCGAGCGTCACAGGCCGCAGGGCTCCGCTCACCGTGGAAGCCGATCCCTCGGAGCCGCCCCCGGCCGCCAAGTGTTGGACCGAACCAGCATCGGCGCCTCCGAACGGTGACGCTGGGATGCCGGCCTCGACCTTGCTTGGCACGGGTTCCAGCGCCACGTCGCCACGCGTTCCGGCCGACGACGTGAGATCGGCCGCTGCCAAGCCAGACTGGACCTCGTCCGCTTTCTCCAGAGCTCTCGTACCGTTGTCGACCGCGCCTCCGGAAATCTGGGCGCCGCCGGCCTGGTCAGGTTCGGAGGTCCCACCGACCGGGTCACGTTCCAGACCAAACCCGGCCGTGCGCGGCTTATCAAGCACTGCCGAGCCGTCGTCGACCGTGCCGCCGGTGGATCCGGCGGTGGCAGCCTGGCCCGCGCCGGTCCGATCAGGGTCGGAGGCCGCTCCAAACGGGTTACGTTCCAGGCCTAACCCGACCTCCAGCACAGCCGAACCGTGGTCGACCGCGCCGCTCGCGGTTCCGGAGGTGGCAGCCCCCGCGATGTCAACCTGGTCCTGGTCCGGGCCCGCGCCGACCGGACGGGGTTCCACGCCGGACCCGACCTCGATCGGCCTATCCAGCGACGCCAAACGGTGGTCGACTGTGCCGCTCGTGGCTCCGGATGCTGCGGCCCTCGCTGCCTCGGTCGGGTCAGGGAGGCCGGAACCCGTTGCCAGGCTCGCCGCTGTCTCGGCCAAGGACTCCGAAGCGGCCGACCGCCCCGCTTTCGCCGCCAACCCCGCAGCCGGGTTCGGGGCCAGGTGGCCAGCCGAACCCGCAACCCCGCCCGCGAAACCGCCCACCGCCGACATCCCCACGGCCCGCAGATCGAACAAGTCACGATGGCCGGCGGCACGCTGATAGGACTGGATGCCCGCCGACGTCCCAGCCTCCTGCGCCGACTCCGCCACCCCCGCGAACAGGACGCGTGCCACGGGCCGGGACAGGCGGCTGATCAGCCGCCCGAAGATTCGGTGGATTGCCGCCCGCGTGGCCGCGGCCGCCGCCGCTGCCGCCGGGCTCGCCGCGCCCGCGGTCAAGGCCATCGCCACCACCAGCGCCAGCAGTTCGATGGCTAGGAGGACCACCTCGATCCAGACCTCGATCTTCGCGGCCTCGATCTCGGCTCCGCACGACTCCACCGCCGTGCCCAAGGTGGCGAAGGCGTTCGGTAGTTGGCTCAGGCCCGCCGAAAGCTCACGCCACTCCTCCGCGAACGCCGACGCCGCCGGCCCCGCATACGCCGCCGACACTGCGGACGCTGCCGACGAGGATTCCGCCAGCACCTCCGACACCTGCGCCGAAGCCGCGTACCAGGCCTCCGCCACGTTCCAGACCGCGCGTTCGTCTCCCTCCGGCCACTGCACGCCGATCACCCATTCGAGGCACTCGTACGCCCACCCGGGCAGGCCGTCCCACGGCAAGGTGTCCAGCGGGTGTGGGATCGGGCTCGGCAGCACCGTCACGAAGGGAAGCGGCGCGCTGCCGCCCGGTCGCTGTCCATCGTGGATGATGACGCGGCCAGCACCGCCTCGCCCAGACGGCTCAGCGCCGACGCCATGGAGGACCACGCCGCCAGAGCAGAGGACGCGGCTGGCAGATAGGCGGACGCGAACGTCGCTCCGGCCTCGTCCGACCCCCACGGATCACCCGACGGGATCGACACCACCGACGACCTGCCTATCGCGGCCAGGTCGCGGGCCGCCGCGACGACAGACACCGGATCCAGGTAGACCTCAGCCATGACGACGCAGCAGGGCGTCGAACTGGCCGCTTCGCACGTAGTCGGCCACCCCCGATCCCGGCGGCAGATAGCCCGCCACCAGGTCCTGGACCGCCGCGGCGGACGACGACGTGGCATCGCGGACTGTCGTCGTGACCACCGCCGCCAGCTGGTCCGGTCGATGGGCGCGGTAGGCGCCCGGGTCCAGCGACAGCCGCACCAGGTGGCCGCGGGCGTCGACGGTCGCGATGACCAGGCCGTCGGCTGACTGTGCTGTCGACGAGAACGCGGACAGGCGTTCTCGCAGCTCAGCCATGCCCGCGCGGAGGCGTTCGTATTGGCCTAGGACCTCGTCGGCTCGCCCGCGGAGGGCGTCGTTGACCGCGCGGTCCGCGCGCTGTGCCATTGCCGATTCTCCCAACCCCGCAGGCAGAGATCACCGTAAGTCACGCAGACGATACCTGGAGACATAGATCGATGTGACCCCGTCGACACGAAGTTTCCGGTGCCGGGCCATGTCCCGGGGCCACCGCCGCGCGTTGAGGTAGGAGCCGGCTCACCTGACGGGTGAAACCCCAGGTCAAGCCCGCGTACGGGGTCTTGGCGCGCCTTGGGCGAACTGATCTTATGTGCCAAAAGGCCGCCGGAGCCGAACCTGTACAGATTGGACGGTGCAGACGTGACTGTCACCCTGGGAAACCGGTCCGCGATCCCGGCACCGCGCCGTGGGTCCGGGGTCTTCGAGCGCGCCCGGACGGTCACCGAGCCGGCACTGCGGGCCGCGGTCGACAGCCTGCCCCCCACGACCCGGCGCACCGTCGGCCACCACTTCGGGTGGTGGGACAGCACACGCACGGACACCACTGGCACGGACACCACAGGCAGGGAAGACCGCACGCGTACGCCCGCCAAAGCCATCCGCCCCGCCCTGGTCCTGGTGGCCGCCGAAGCGGTCGGCGGCACCCCCGTCGGCATGGCAGCCGTGGCAGCCGTGCCCGCCGCGATCCCGGCCGCCGTCGCCGTGGAGCTCGTGCACAACTTCGCCCAGCTCCGCGCCGAGAACACCATCGTGTCGAAGGTCTTCGGCACCACAGCGGCGCGACTCGCCGGCGACGCGCTTCTCGCCCTGGCCTTCGACGTGCTCGCCACGACCTCCCACCCCGGCACCGCGACCGCCGCCCACACGCTCAGCGCGACCATCGCACAGCTGATCGAGGGAGAGGCCATCACCGGCCTCGACGAGGACTTCCGCACGGCCCGCCGCCGCACCGGCGCCCTCCTGGAATGCAGCGCCGGCCTCGGCGGCCTGTTCGGCGGCGGCACGCCCGCCCAGATCGCCGCCCTGCGCGGCTTCGGCGCCGAACTCGGCCTGGCCATGCAGCTCACCGACGACCGGCGAGGCATCTGGGGAGCCGGACATCCCGACCTGCGCAACCGCAAGCGCACCCTGCCCGTGGTCGCCGCACTCGCCTCCAGGTCCGCGACCGCCGGGCGCATCGCGGAGGCGTACGAGGAAGCGTTGTCCGATGTAGACGCGAAGGAGCTGGCCGACGCGCTGGAGGCCGACGGCTGGCGCGACTGGTGTGTAGCCGAGGCCGAACGGCACCTGCGCGCCGCCCTCGATCAGCTAGAGCCCGGCATCACCACGGAGCGCCGCCAGGATCTGCGCGCGATCGTCCGGCTGGTCGGTGACCGGGACCGGTGAACCACCGTGTCGCCGCGGCGGTCTGCGCCGCGGCCTTCCTCAGCGCCCCGGCACCGGTCTCGGCCGCGCCGAAACCAGCGGTCTGCTACAACGCCACCTATCTGACGAGCGACCAGAGCCTGATCAGGCTCGACGACGACGCGACCAGCCCGAAGACCGTCGCCCGCTTCGACGCACCGCTGGACGCCGTCGCCTACGTGCCGGACACACAGAGGTTCTGGGCGCTCAGCGACGACCGGGTGATCAGCTTCGACCAGACGGGCCGGATCACCAAGAGAGCGCCAGTTCCAACCGCGCTCCAGGCACAAATCGCGACCAGCGCGGCGGCGGCCACCCGCGACCGCTGGATCGTCCGCACCGACCGCGAGGTCGTCACGTACAAGATGCCGGCTCTTGAGGAGGTCGAGCGGCACGAGATCGACGGCCCAGGCGCGGACATCCTGCTCAGACCCCAGATCGCCGACTGGGACCTCGACGGCGGCAAGCTCTACACGATCGCGTCAGGCCAGCTCCTCAGGATCGATCCCCACACCGGCAGGGCCACGCCAGTGGCCACCCCCACCGGTCTGCCCAGGACGGGCACCTTCGGCGCGATCACCATCGATCCACAAGGGACCCTGCACGCCCTCCACGACCAGACGGGCCGCATCTACGACGTCAAGCTCAGCAAACCGTCAGCGGCGACGACGAGAACCAACACGAGACCGACAACCAGATCGGACGCCGCCGCCTGCCCCGAGGCCTGGGACTACGGCGACGCCGGGACCCCGTATCCGACCAGCCGCGCGAAGAACGGGCCGCGACACAAGATCACCACCGGCCTGGCCCTAGGCCGGAGCGTCACCCCGGAGACCGATGCCACCAAGCTGGACCAGGACGACGCCCTGGCCCGGCCCGCGACGGTCGACCCCGACGGCACCCTGACGGTAGCCATCACCGTCACCAACCAGACCGGCCACAACGCCCTCCTGGCCGCCTGGCACGACCTGGACTGCAACGGCCGCTTCGACGACCGCGACGTCGCGACCAAGATCGTCAGGCCCAGCAGCGAACCCCGCACGGTCCACCTGACGTGGAAAGGAAAAGTCGCCCCGTCCACGCTGCGGATCCGCCTCTACGGCGGCCCGGACGGCTACAACGCGCCGTCACCGAAACCGACCGGTCCAGCCGACAGCGGCGAGGTCGAGGACCACCCGATCACCGCGGAACCCGCAGAACCCGTGGCGAGCAGCCACCCCACGAAGAAGAAACTCGACATCCAACCCCTCGCCGGCCCCCCGGCCACGGTGCCCGACCAGGGGGTCGCCCCGGTGCCGGTCCCCTACCCCGAGCGACCCCACCACCCGGTCGCCACCAACGCCAGGCCGATCGAGAAGGACCGTCTCCCGCTGACCTGGACGGTCTTCGTCGGGCTGCTGGTGCCGGCCGCGTCCGTAGCCGCCCGCGCGGCCGCCAAGAGAGGAAGTCGATGAACACGCTGCTCGCCGGGATCGCCGTGGTGCTCGCCGCGGCCCTCGCGTCCGTCATCGGGTTCACGATGGTGTCCCGCTGGGTGCCGCGGCGCTGGCGGGTCGCGGACGGCGACGCCGCCGGCACGGTCTATTCGACGATCGGCATGGTGTACGCGATCCTGATCGCGATCGCCGCCATCGCGGTGTGGGAGCCACGCGCCGACGCCGCGAGCAACACGGAGGCGGAGGCGAGCAGCCTGGTCGAGGCGTACTGGTCGGCCAACCGCCTCGCCCCCGCCGACCGGGACGACGTGCGCGGTCTGATCGTGGGTTACCTCCAGGTCGCCGGCGGCTCCGAGTGGGACCACCTGCGCACCGCGCACAGCGGCACGATGAGCGCCGAGAACCTGTCGACGGAGCTTCGCGAGCGGGTCGACGCGGTGCGACCCGCGACCGAGGCCGAGCAGGCCGCGCACCAGATGCTGGCCGGGCAGGTCAGCACCGCCGCGACCGCCCGCCGCGCCCGGATCGGCGACGCCGACTCCCGCATGCCGGCGCCCCTCTGGCCCATCCTGATCGGCGGAGCCGTGGTCAGCGTCGGGTTCCTCTACCTGTTCGGCCTGCGCCGCACGGTCCCCAATGGACTCATGTTCGCCACGCTCGGCGGCATGGTCGCCCTGATGCTCTTCGTCCTCTACCAGGTGGAGCTGCCGTACAGCCGAGGGTTCGCGGTCGATCCTGACGCGTTGCGGGCCGCTCTGGAAACGCTACGCGGCTCCGACGGCCTCTAAAGAGGAAGCCAGCACCTCGAGCCCGCGCTCCAGCGTGCCGTCGTCGATCACCAACGGTGGCAGGAAGCGCAGCACGTTGCCGTACGTGCCGCAGGTCAGCGTGAGCAGTCCGCGCCGGTGACACTCCGCCGAGACAGCGCTCGTGGTCACCGGATCGGGGGTCAGGGTGCCCGGCTGGGTGAGCTCGATGGCCTGCATGGCACCGCGGCCACGTACCTCGGCGATCCGCGGGTCCGCGGCGGCCAGGTCGCGGAGCCGGCCGCCCAACGTCAGGTCGATCCGCCTGGCGGCCGTGACCAGGTCGAGCTCGCGCATCGTCTCGATCGAGGCCAGCGCGGCGGCGCAGGCCAGCGGGTTGCCCCCGTAGGTGCCGCCCAGGCCACCGGGATGCACCGCGTCCATGATGTCGGCGCGGCCGGTCACCGCACCCAGCGGCAAACCGCCGGCGATGCCCTTGGCCAGGGTCATCAGGTCGGGCACGACGCCCTCGTGCGACGACGCGAACCAGTCACCCGTACGGCAGAAACCGGTCTGGATCTCGTCGGCGATGAACACCGCTCCCGCCTCGCGCGCCCACGCGGACAGCGCCGGCAGGAACCCCGGCGCAGGCACCACGAAGCCGCCCTCACCCTGGATCGGCTCGACCAGCACCGCGGCGACGTTGGTCGCGCCGATCTGCGCCGTGACGAGCTCCAACGCGCGGGCGGCGGCTTCGGCACCGGACAGCCCGCCGTCGCGCAACGGGTAGGACATCGGCACCCGGTAGACCTCACCGGCGAACGGGCCGAAGCGGTGCTTGTACGGCATGTTCTTCGCGGTCAACGCCATCGTGAGGTTGGTGCGACCGTGGTACGCGTGGTCGAACACGACCACCGCCGTGCGCCCGGTCGCGTGCCGCGCGATCTTCACCGCGTTCTCCACGGCCTCGGCGCCGGAGTTGACCAGCATCGAGCGCTTCTCGACGTCACCGGGGGCCAGCGCGTTCAGCGTCTCGCAGACGGAGACGTAGAGCTCGTACGGTGCGACCATGAAGCACGTGTGGGTGAACCGCTCCACCTGCTCGCGCACGGCCGCGACGACGCGCGGCGCCGAGTTGCCGACGGAGGTCACCGCGATGCCGGAGGCGAAGTCGATCCACTCCTTGCCGTCGACGTCGGTCAGGGTCCCGCCGCCAGCACGGTCCACATAGGAGCTGATGACCGAGCTGACGCCGCGTGCCACGGCGGCTGTCCGCCGCTTGTGCAGGTCCGACGAGGCCATCAGCCCTCCAGGTTGTGCATCACGTGCTTGACCCGGGTGTAGTCCTCCAGGCTGTAGACCGACAGGTCCTTGCCGTGGCCGGAGTGCTTGAAGCCGCCGTGCGGCATCTCCGACACGAACGGGATGTGCGTGTTGACCCAGACGCAGCCGAAGTCGAGCCGCCGGGTCATCCGCATGGCCCGGCCGTGGTCCCGGGTCCAGACCGAGGCGGACAGCCCGTATTCGACGCCGTTGGCCCAGCGGACGGCCTCGTCCTCGTCGGTGAACCGCTGCACGGTGATCACCGGCCCGAAGACCTCGTCCTGGATGATCTCGTCCCGCTGCCGCACGCCCGAGACGACCGTCGGCGAGTAGAAGTAGCCCCGCTCGCCGACCCGCCCGCCTCCGACCTCGACCGCGGCGTGGTCGGGCAGCCGGTCCACGAACCCGGTGACCCGGCCGAGCTGGTTGGCGTTGTTGAGCGGCCCGTAGAGCACGTCCTCCTCGTCGGGTCCGCCGGTCTTCGTGTTGCGGGCCTGCTCGACGAGCGCGGCGAGGAAGTCGTCGTGGATGCCCGGGCCGGCCAGCACGCGGGTCGCGGCGGTGCAGTCCTGGCCGGCGTTGAAGTAGCCGCCGACCGCGATGGCCTCGGCCGCCGCGGCCACGTCGGCGTCGTCGAACAGCACGACCGGCGCCTTGCCGCCCAGCTCCAGGTGGGTGCGCTTGAGGTCGGGGGCGGCGGCCGCGGCCACCTCCTTGCCCGCCCGGGTCGAGCCGGTGATCGAGACGAGCTGCGGCACGGGGTGCGCCACCACCGCGCGGCCGGTGTCGCGGTCGCCGGTCACCACGTTGAACACGCCGGCCGGGAAGAACTCGGACGCGATCTCGGCGAGCAGCAGCGTGCTGACCGGCGTGGTGTCACTCGGCTTGAGGACGACGCAGTTGCCGGCCGCCAACGCGGGAGCGATCTTCCAGATGGCCATCATCAGCGGGTAGTTCCACGGCGTCACCTGGCCGACGACGCCGAGGGGCTCGCGGCGCACGTACGACGTGTGCCCGGCCAGGTACTCGCCCGCCGACCGGCCCTCGAGCATGCGCGCGGCGCCCGCGAAGAACCGCAGCTCGTCGACCGCCGGCGGCAGCTCCTCCTCGGTGGTGAGCTGGCGGGGCTTGCCGGTGTTGCGCACCTCGGCGTCGACGAGCTCGGCGGCCCGGGACTCGACGGCGTCGGCGAACTTGAGCAGCGCGAGCTGCCGCTGGGCCGGGGTCACCTCACGCCAGCTCTCGAACGCCGTCGCGGCCGCCGTCATCGCCCGGTCGACGTCAGCCGGACCGGAGATCGGCGCCTGCGCGAAGACCTCACCGGTGCACGGGTCGAGCAGGTCGCTGAAGTTGCCGTCGACCGGGTCGACGTAGTCACCGTTGACGAAGTTGCGCAGCTGCTGCTTGTCGCTCATGGCGGGCGTCTCCAGGCTGGGGGCTCTGTTGCATGACGTATTCGCAACTCTCACGCCATCTTTGCGACCGAATCCGTTGCTGACAAGGGCTGTCGCCACCGTTTCCGCGAACCTGGCTGCTGAGTTACGCTGCGGCCGTGGACCAGCGCGCGTTCTACGTAGCAGGCCGGCCCGAGCACGGCACCGATCCGGTGACGGTCCGGCATCCCTTCGACGGTCATGCGGTCGGCACCACCACCTTCGCGACGTCCGAGCAGGTCGAACGCGCGGTCAGCGCGGCCGCGGAGGTCGCCGCCACGGCCGCGGCCCTTCCCGCGCACGCCCGCGCCGCCGCCCTCGACCACGTCTCCGCCCGGCTCAAGGAACGCGCCGACGAGGTCGCCCACCTGATCACGGCCGAGAACGGCAAGCCGCTCAAGTGGGCGCGCGCCGAGGCGGCCCGGGCCGTGTCGACGTTCCGCTGGGCGGCCGAGGAAGCGCGCCGGTTCGCCGGCGACCTGCAACGCCTCGACACCGACCCGGCCGCGACGGGCCGTCTGGCCGTGGTGCGCCGCTTCCCGCGCGGCCCGGTCCTCGGCATCGCGCCGTTCAACTTCCCGTTGAACCTGGTCGCGCACAAGGTCGCCCCGGCGATCGCGGCCGGCGCGCCGATCATCGTGAAGCCGGCGCCGGCCACACCGCTGAGCGCGCTGTTGCTGGGCGAGATCCTCGCGGAGACTGCACTGCCGGCGGGCATGTTCTCGGTGCTGCCGCTGCCGAACGAGCAGGCCGCCACGCTGGTGGAGGACCCACGGCTCCCGGTGGTCAGCTTCACCGGCTCGGGGCCGGTGGGCGCGTCGATCCGGCGTGCGGTGCCCGACAAGCACGTCACGCTGGAACTCGGCGGCAACGCGGCGGTGCTGCTGTGCGAGGACTGGACCGCGGACGCCGACCTGACCTGGGCGGCCGAGCGGATCGCGACATTCTCCAACTACCAGGCCGGCCAGAGCTGCATCGCGGTGCAACGGGTCTTCGTACACGAGTGGATCTATGACGGTTTCCTCCCCCGGTTGGTGGCCGCCGTAGCGGCGCTGCGCACGGGCGACCCCTCGGACGAGGCGACCGACGTCGGCCCACTGATCTCCGAGGCGGCGGCCCAGCGGGTCGAGTCGTGGGTGGACGAGGCGGTCACGGCGGGCGCGACGATCGAGGTGGGCGGCCTGCGCGCGGGAGCGACGTACCCGCCGACCGTGCTGTCGCGCCCCCCGAAGGACGCGAAGGTCAACCGCGAGGAGGTCTTCGGCCCGGTCCTGGTGGTGTCGCCCGTGCCGTCCGACGCGGCGGGCTTCGAGGCGATCAACGACTCGGACTACGGCCTGCAGGCGGGGGTCTTCACCCGCAACATCCAGACGGCCTTCACGGCCCACCGCACCCTCTCGGTCGGCGGGGTCATCGTCGGGGACGTGCCTTCGTACCGGGCCGACCAGATGCCCTATGGGGGCGTGAAGGGATCGGGGGTCGGGCGCGAGGGGCTGCGGAGCGCGATGGACGACTACACCGAGCCGCGGGTCATGGTCTTGACGGGCCTGGATCTTTAGTTTCTTTTACGCGCGTTCGCGGTGGGCACGACCGTTTGCTCCCGCGCGCAACGGGCGCGGCCCAAACCCGGGGCCGCGCCCTGCCTGGTCCGCGGTGGGTTGTCGTACCCGGGTGCTCTAATCCCGCCATGCATGTCATCGTCACGGGCGCACTCGTCGAAAACGGCTCGGTCCTGCTGGTGCACCGCAGCCCGACCCGCCATGCGTATCCAGATCTATGGGACCTGCCCGGAGGTCATGTCGAAGCGGGCGAGTCGCAGCTGGCAGCCCTGGCGCGCGAGATGCACGAAGAGGTCGGCGTGCACATCGCCACGGAGTCCTCGTCACGACTGGGCGTTCTGCACGCCGGCAGCGACGAGGACCCCGTTCACCTGAACGTCTGGCACATCGGCGACTGGGTCGGCTCGCCGACCAATCGTGCCCCTGACGAGCATGACGACATGGCCTGGGTAGCTCTGAGCGACCTCGGCGATCGTCCCCTGGTGCATGCCGGCCTGCCGGCATTGCTTCACTCTCTACCTGAGCCCGACCGACTACGCCGGCGCGACGAGCCGCTGGTCTAAGCCGACTCGGTGTTGGGGCCGCGGCGGCGTAGTTCGTCGACCGCGCCCATCGCGTCCCGGAGCTCACCCAGCCACTGGTCCGCGTGCTGACCTACGAGGCGGACGCACCAGGCCAAGGCTTCGGATCGGCTGCGGGCTACGCCGGCGTCCACCAGGGTGTCCAGGACCTGGCGGTCCGACTGGCGCAGGCGGGTCATCACCGGCGCCGAGAAGGTTGTGAACAGTGCCTCCGTCGAGCCGCAGGTGGCGCCCCAGCTGACTTTGCGGCGCCAGCGGTGCTCGATCTGTTGGGCGATCTTGATTCGTTGGTCTCGGGTGTCTTCGCGGTGTTGGGCGATGCGGCCCTGCTCCGCTGACGCTCGGTCCGCGTCCGACGCGTCATCGCCCAGCTGCGGCACGGGCAGCCGGCCAATGATCATGACCTCGTCGCGGTCGATCGTGACCGCGGGTGGGTCGGTGAACCAGCCGTCCGGCACCGCTCCGGCGATCCAGGCCGCCAAACCCTCCGACGGTGGTGGCTCGGCTCGTCCGCCTCGGCCGCCGCCTGCTTCCCATGGGCCTCGGAAACCCCTCATGGCGCACCTCCTGATTACTTGATTACAGCATTACACCGCTACAGGAGGGCGCACAGAGCCAAGCGGTTCGCCCTGAGCGAAAGCGCCGCGCATGTCAGCAGGGGGTTGTTGCGGATCCCGACAAGAGGCGGCGCCGGCTGATCAGCTCGCGGCGGCTTAGCCGCGCTGCTCGTCATCGTCCGCCGGGACCCGTGAGGTGGCGGATCGACAACCAATAGGACCGCGATTCGAAGCCGGTCCGACGACTACGAAGGAGCTACAGCGTCAGCGCATCGCCCACGGCGACCCGTAGGCCACCAGCAGATCCAGGAACGGCCGCGGCGGGAAGGCTTCCGGGCCCAGGACGCCCGCGCCTGACCAGGCGCCGTCGGACAGCAGCTCCAGCGCCACCACCGGGTTCACCGCGGTCTGCCAGACCACCGCCTGGTGGCCGTACTCGCGCATCGACCACTCGTTGTCGACCACGTGGTAGAGGTAGACCTCGCGCGGCGCGCCGGAGACGCCCGTGCCCCGCACCCACGTGCCGGCGCACGTCTTGCCCCTCATCAACGGCCCGAGGGTCGCCGGGTCCGGCAGGCAGGCCGCCACCACGTCGCGCGGGGCCACCGATACGTCGCCGACCTTGACCGGTACCGCCGAGTCCAGGCCGAGGCGGTGCAACGTCCGCAGCACCGCGATGAAGTCGGCCCCCAGGCCGTACTTGAACGTCACCCGGCCCGCGTCCACCCACCGCGGAATCAGCAGCACCTCTTCGTGCTCGACGTTCACACACTCGACCGGGCCGATGCCCTCCGGGAAGTCGAACACCTCCGGCTCCGAGAACGGCTCCGTCGTGAACCAGCCACGCCCGCGCTCGTACACCACCGGCGGGTTCAGGCACTCCTCGATCGTCGTCCAGATCGAGAACGACGGCGCGAACGCGTGCCCGTCGACCACCAGGTTCGAGCCGTCCCGCACCCCGATCTCGTCGATCGACGTGAACAGCTCGTCGGCCGCGTACCGGGCGAAGATGTCCGACAGCCCCGGCTCCACCCCGATCCCGACCAGCGCGAGCCGCCCCGACTCCTCCCACAGCGACGCCGTCTCGAACTGGGACGCACCGAGCACGACACCGGTCGACGAGTATGGAGATACGGGGTGCGGCTGCGACAGCGACATCGCCATGTCCAGATAGTCGGCACCGGCCGCGAACGCACCGTCGAAGATCGACATGACGAACCGCGGGTCGACCGCGTTGAACACGTGCGTGGCACCGGCGGCCAGGTCCCGCACCTCTGTCGACGACGACGCGTCGACCCGGGCGGCGGAGAAACGAGGGTCGTCGACCGAGGCCACCACTGCCGACGCTCGCTCCAGCGAATAGTCGGCCACCACCCACGACGAGAAGAACGAGCGCCGCGCGGCGATCGCGGCGGCGGCGGCGCCGACACCGCCCGCACCGATCTGTAGGACACGCATCAGGAATCGAACCCCAAACCGAATCTGTCGAGGGTACGCAGCCACAGGTTGCGCCGGCCGTCATGTGCGTCGGCGTGCGCCATCGACCAGCGGGTCGCGTTGATGACCAGTGAGCGCAACGGTTCCGGCGGGAACGGCATCGGGCGGCTGCGTACGAAGTCCAAGGTGGTCAAAGGTGTCGGAGAGCCGGACAGCAGGTCCAGCGCGACCCGCGCACCGAACCGGGTGGCACCGACGCCGAGGCCGGTGAACCCGGTCGCATACGCCAGCCGCCCACCCAGAGCCGTGCCGAAGAAGGCGCAGAACCGCGTGCAGGTGTCGACCACCCCGCCCCAGCGATGGGTGAAGGTCACCTCCGCCAACTGCGGGAAGGTCTCGAAGAAGTGCCGCGCCAACGTGGCGAACGTCGGCGCCTCACGGGCGAGCGACGGCGCCATCCGGTTGCCGTAGTGGTAGACGGCGTCGTACCCGCCGAACAGGATCCGGTTGTCGGCCGTGAGCCGGTAGTAATGGAACTGGTTGCCAGAGTCCGCCAACCCCTGGCGACGAAGCCAGCCGACGGACGCGAGCTGCGCCGCGGTCAACGGCCGGGTCACCAACGCGTAGTCGTAGACCGGCACGACATAGGCACGCAGCCGGCGCAGCAACGGCGGGAACGCGTTGGCGGCCAACACGACACCGCCGGCCCGCACCGCCCCACCGGCACAGCGAGCGAGAACCCCGGCCCCCGACCGCACCAGCCCCGTCACCCGCGTGTGCTCGTAGATCCGCACGCCCAAGGAGAGACAGGCTGCCCGCAACCCCCACGCCAACCGGGCCGGATCGAGCATGACCGTCCGGTCGCGGTGCCAGACGCCGCCCAGATAGGTCGGCGAGTCGACCTCGGCCCGCACCTCGGCCCGACCGAGCACCACCACGTCGTGCCCGTGCCGCCTGGCCAACGCGGCATCGGCGGCGAGGTCCGCGAGCTGGTGTGGTGCGGTCGCAAGCGAGATCTCCCCGGTGCGCTCGACGTCGCACCGGATGTCGAACAGCGAGATCGTGGCCAGCAGGGCGTCCAGGTTGGCCGCGCCAAGCGTCTCCAAGGTGGAGATCTCGTCCGGGAACCGGGCCGCCCCGTTGGCCAGGCCGTGGGTCAGCGACGACGCCAGGAACCCGCCGTTGCGCCCGGACGCCGCCCACCCGCAGGTGCCGGCCTCGACCAGCACCACGTCGCGACCGGGGTCGTCCTGCTTGGCCAACAGCGCCGCCCAGAGCCCGGCATAGCCCCCGCCGACGACCAGCAGGTCGGCGTCCAACGATCCGGAGAGCGGAGGCAGCGGGTCGGGGCGCTCGGGACGGTCGAGCCAGAAGACCCGGGGCTGCGCGTCCGCGAGCGCGCGACCGACGTTCATGCCACTCGCGCCCCCCGCCGCCGTCGCACGTTCGTCGCCAGCACCAGCAGCAGCGCGATCGCGAACATAGCCGTGCCGATCACGTTGACCTGCGGCGGGATGCCTCGCTGGTTGGCACCCCAAACGTACATGGGGAAGGTCACCGTGTTGCCCGAGTTGAAGTTCGTGATGATGAAGTCGTCGAAGGACAGTGAGAACGCCAGCAGGGCCGCGGCGACGATCCCGGGCAGCACCAGCGGCAGGGTGATCCGCCGGAAGGTCTGGAACGGCGTCGCGTAGAGGTCCATCGCGGCCTCTTCCAGCCGGGCGTCCATGCCGGCCAGCCGGGCCTTGACCGTGACCACCACGAACGACACGCAGAACATGATGTGCGCGATCAGGATGGTCACGAAGCCGAGCTGGAGGCCGCCCGCGGTGAACAGCGCCAGCAGCGACGTGCCCATCACGAGCTCGGGGGTCGCCATCGGCAGGAAGATCAGCAGGTTGGTCAGGCTGCGGCCGCGGAAGCGGTGCCGGGCCAGCGCGAACGCCATCAGCGTGCCCAGGATGGTCGCGAACACCGTTGCCAGGAGGCCGATCCAGGCCGAGCGGCTGACCGCGTCGCACAGGTCCGGCGGCCCGCACAGGTTGGTCCAGTTGTCGGTGGTGAACGCGTTGAAGTCGTACGACAGCCGACTCGACGGGCGGTTGAACGACAGGCCGGCGACGACCGCGATCGGCAGGAACAGGTAGAGCAGCACCATGAGGCCGACCGTCATCACCCAGTGGTCGGCGAGCCAACGCCTCATCTAGACCACCTCGTCAGTGCCGGAGCGACGCACGTACGTGAAGACGATGACCAGGATGATCGCCATCAGGAGGAACGACAGCGCCGCGCCCTGGGGTGGCTCCTGGCGGGACAGGAACGCCGAGTTCACCACGTTGCCGACCATGTTGGTGTTGGTGTTGCCGAGCAGCGCGGCGTTGATGTAGTCGCCCACCGCCGGGATGAAGAACAGCAGCGTGCCGGCGACCAGGCCGGGCATCGACAGCGGCAGCGTGACCTTGACGAACGTCCGGGTCGGGCTGGCGTAGAGGTCGCCGGCCGCCTCGAGCAGCCGGTAGTCGAGCCGTTCGAGGCTGGCGTAGAGGGGCAACACCAGGAACGGCAGGAAGTTGTACGTCAGGCCGAGTATCACCGCGACCGGTGTCGCGAGCAGCCGGCCCTCGTCGCCGAGCAGGCCGATGTCGCGCAGGAAGCCGACGAGCCAGCCGTTGTCCGACAGGATCGTCTTCCAGGCCAGCGTGCGCACCAGGAAGCTGGTGAACATCGGCGCGACCACGCAGACCAGCAGCAGGTTCTTCCACCGGCCGGCCTTCTGGGCGATCGCGTACGCCAGCGGGTAGCCGATCAGGATGCCGATCACGGTGGCGATGGCCGCGTAGCTGAACGAACGGACGAGCTGCGGCCAGGCGTACGCGATCGCGTCGGGGTAGTTGCCGAACTCCCACGTCATCGCGTAGCCGGTGGTCACCGAGCCCGACGGGTCGTAGAGGCTGGTCGCGCCGAGCTGGATCGTCGGCACGACGAAGAACAGGAACAGCCAGGCGGCACCGGGGAACAGCAGCAGGTACGGAAGCCAGCGCCGGCGGTCACGCCGTTCCGCTTGTACTCCGCCGGTGGGTGCGTCGACCGGGCGCGCACCGACCCCGGTCAGGAGTGTCACGACCCGACCCCGACCGCGTCCGGCGAGTCCAGCAGCGGGGTGGTCTGGTCGCCCTCTCCGGCCGCGCGCGGCAGCAGGAACGCGTGCTGCGGGTGCCAGTGCGCGGTCACCTCGGAGCCGACCGCGAACTGGGTCGCGTCACCGCCGTTGGGCGCGAAGACCGCGAGCTCGGTGCCCCAGCCGGTGCGCACGAGGTACTGCGTGCTCACGCCGACGTAGGACGAGTCGGTGATGACGCCGGCCACGGACTGGTGGCCGGCCGGCACGGCAGCGCCGGCCGGGACCAGGGCGAGCTTCTCCGGGCGTACGCCGAGGAAGACCGGACCCCGCTGCGTGCGCGACCGCTGCGCCGGCACAGCGAACCGCTGGTCGTAGGCTTCGACCAGGACGTCGCCACCGTGCTGACCAGCGGCCTCGCCGGCCAGCAGGTTGGACTGGCCCAGGAAGTTGGCCACGAACGCGGTCGCGGGGTACTCGTAGATCTCCGCGGGCCGGCCGAGCTGCTCGATCTTGCCCGTGTTCATCACGGCGACCGTGTCGGCCATCGTCATGGCCTCCTCCTGGTCGTGCGTGACGTGCACGAAGGTGATGCCGACCTCGGTTTGGATGCGCTTGAGCTCGATCTGCATCTGCCGGCGCAGCTTGAGGTCGAGGGCGCCGAGCGGCTCGTCGAGCAGCAGCACCTGCGGGTGGTTGATCAACGCCCGGGCCAGCGCGACCCGCTGCTGCTGGCCGCCGGAGAGCTCGGCCGGCCGGCGCTTGCCGAAGCCGCCCAGCTGCACCAGCTCCAACATCTCGTCGACCTGGCGCTTGACCTCGCGCACCTTGCGCCGGCGCAACCCGAACGCCACGTTCTCGTGGACGTCGAGATGCGGGAACAGCGCGTAGCTCTGGAACACGGTGTTGACCGGCCGCTGGTATGCCCGCAGCCGGGTGATCTCGCGGTCGCCGAGCCGGATCTCGCCGGTGGTCGGCTCCTCCAGCCCGGCGACCATCCGCAGCGTGGTGGTCTTGCCGCACCCGGACGCGCCGAGCAGTGCGAAGAACGCGCCCTGCGGGACGGTCAGGCTCAGGTCGTCGACCGCGGTGAACTCGCCGAACCGCTTGGTGACGTTGGTGATCCGCAGGTCGCCGGTCTCGGGTGCCGTCATCTCAGGCTCCGATGACCCGCTGGAACGCGGACTCGTACTCGCGCTCCTCGGCCTCCGTGAGCGCCTTGAAGACCTTGGTGTTCGACAGCAGCGCGTCGTCGGGGAAGATCAGCGGATTGTTCGCCAGCTCCGGGTCGATCTTCTCCATCGCTTCCTTGGCGCCGACGACCGGACAGATGTAGTTGACGTACGCGGCGAGCTCGGCCGCCACCGCCGGGTCGTAGTAGTAGTCCAGGAACGCTTCGGCGTTGGCCTTGTGCGTGGCCTTGTTGGGCACCGACGAGTTGTCGGAGTAGAGCATCGCGCCGCTCTCCGGCGCCACGAACTTCACCTTCGGGTCCTCGATGCCGAGCTGGATGATGTCGCCGGACCAGCCGATGCACGCCGCGATGTCGCCCTTGGCGAGTTCCGGCGCGTAGTCGTTGCCGGTGAACCGGCGGATCTGCCCGGCGTCGACCGCCTTCTGCAGCTTGTTGATCGCGTCATCGAACTGCGCCTTGGTGAAGTCCGACGGGTTGTGCCCGTTGGACTGCAGGATCAGCCCCATCGTGTCGCGCATCTCGGTCAGTGCGGTCACCTTGCCCTTGAGGTCGGGCCGGGTCAGCAGGTCGTCGACCGACTTGATCTCCTTGGTGACGTTGCCGTTGTAGGCGAGGCCCGCCAGGCCCGACTGCCACGGCACCGCGTACTCGTTGTTCTTGTCGAAGGGTCGCCCCTTGAGCGAGGGCAGCAGGTTCTTCTGGAAGTTCGGCATCTTCGCGGCGTCGAGCTTCTGCAGCCAGCCCAGCCGGATCATGCGGGCCGTCATCCAGTCGGTGAGCACGATGACGTCGCGGTCGGTCGGCTGGCACGCCGTGAGCTGGTTCTGCACCTTGCCGAAGAACTCGTTGTTGTCGTTGATGTCTTCCGTATAGCTGACGGTGATGCCAGTCTTCTGTTCGAACGCGACGAGGGTCGGGCGCTTCGACTCGTCCTTGTCATCGACGTCGATATATTGGGGCCAGTTCGAAACGGTGAGCTTCTTCTCCGAGCCGGAGCTGTCCTCGCTGACGCAGCTCGCCTCGGTCTGCTGCGCACCCTTGGTGCCGCAGGCGACGAGCGCGCCACCGGAGACCGCGAGTGCTCCGGAAGCGAGCGCACCCCGCATCAGGGTGCGACGGGACAGGGAGGAGCGCGTGAACGAAAGCAGGGCCGCGGCCTCGGGGGACAACGGCGGACGCGAGCGATTGCGCATCGGGGACTCCCGGGTTCGGTCTAGTTGGGGGGATCTAGACGACGACCGATCCTGACATGCGATAACCCCTGTCACAAGGGATTCCGTTGCCACTCTCGTAGTTGACGACGAAATACGGAAGACTTGCCGCTGTAATGCACGTCCTTTACTGAGGAGGATCTAGAAATGGGCATGTCGGGCAACGGGGCGGGTCCCCGCCGGGCTGTGGTCCGCGAAGGGGCCAGCCACGCGCTGCTCGACGATGTCGCCAAGCAGATCATCGAGCAGCTTCAGGAGGACGGACGGCGGCCGTACGCGACGATCGGCAAGGCGGTCGGGCTCTCCGAGGCGGCGGTCCGGCAGCGGGTCCAGCGTCTGCTCGACGCCGGAGTGATGCAGATCGTGGCGGTGACCGACCCGCTCCAGCTCGGCTTTCCCCGCCAGGCGATGATCGGGCTGCGCGTCGCCGGCGACCTGGAGCTGGTGGCCGACCGGCTGGCCGAGCTGCACGAGGTCGACTACGTGGTGATCACGGCGGGCTCGTTCGACCTGCTGTGCGAGGTGGTGTGCCGCGACGACGACCACCTGCTGGAGATTCTCAAGCGGCTGCGGACGGTCGAGGGCGTGCTCTCCACCGAGGCGTTCGTCTATCTCAAACTGCGGAAGCAGACCTATTCATGGGGTACGGCCTAGCTTCGGATTTCGTGGCGTTCTTGGCTTTTGGCTTCCGGAACCCTTGCCTCGCGCCAGGTTTTTGTGCGATAACCGTTGTAGGTGCTGCGAGCTCACCAGCTCGCACGACGACGCGATGGGGACTGCGATGGCCAACGCCACCGACCACCTGTGGATGCACTTCACCCGGATGTCCAGCTATCGCGACGGGGAGGTGCCCACGATCGTCCGTGGGGAAGGCGCCTACGTCTGGGACGACCAGGGCCGCCGCTACCTCGACGGGCTGTCGGGCCTGTTCGTGGTCAACGCGGGCCACGGCCGCACCGAGCTCGCCGACGCCGCCGCCAAGCAGTCCGCGGAGCTGGCGTTCTTCCCGCTGTGGTCCTACGCCCATCCGACCGCGGTCGAGCTTGCGTCCCGGATCGCCTCGCTGACGCCCGGCGACCTCAACCGGGTGTTCTTCACGACCGGCGGGTCCGAGGCGGTCGAGTCGGCGTGGAAGCTGGCCCGGGCCTACTTCAAACGGGTCGGCAAGCCGAACAAGCACAAGGTGGTCAGCCGGCACATCGCCTACCACGGCACCTCGATGGGCGCGCTGTCGATCACCGGGCTGCCGGGCATCAAGTCGGACTTCGAGCCGCTCGTGCCGGGCGGGATCAAGGTGCCGAACACGAACTTCTACCGCGCGCCGGAGCATGGGTCGTCTCTCGACGACTTCGGGCGGTGGGCGGCGGACGAGATCGCGCGGGCGATCGAGCGTGAGGGGCCGGACACTGTTGCGGCGGTGTTCCTCGAGCCTGTGCAGAACTCGGGCGGCTGCTTCCCGCCACCGCCTGGATACTTCTCGCGGGTTCGAGAGATTTGCGACGCGTACGACGTGTTGCTGGTCTCTGATGAAGTGATCTGTGCTTGGGGTCGGCTCGGTTACTACTTCGGGGCTGAGCGCTATGGCTACCAGCCCGACATCATCACCACTGCCAAGGGCCTGACCTCCGGGTACGCGCCGCTGGGAGCGATGATCGCGTCGGACCGGCTGATCGAGCCGTTCCTGGGCGCGACGGAGATGTTCGCGCACGGCATCACGTTCGGCGGGCATCCGGTGTCGTGCGCGGTGGCGCTGGCCAACCTGGACGTGTTCGCGCGGGAGGACCTGACGGGTCACGTGCGCTCTGTCGAAGGTGCCTTCCGGTCCACCTTGGAGAAGCTGCTGGACCTGCCGATCGTCGGCGACGTCCGGGGTGACGGGTTCTTCTACGGGATCGAGCTGGTCAAGGACAAGGCGACCAGGGCGACCTTCGACGAGGCGGAGTCCGAGCGACTGCTGCGCGGCTTCCTGTCGACGGCGCTGTTCCAGGCCGGCCTGTACTGCCGGGCGGACGACCGGGGTGACCCGGTGGTGCAGCTCGCGCCGCCGCTGATCTGCGAGCAGCAGCAGTTCGACGAGATGGAGCAGATCCTGCGTTCGGTGCTGACGGAGGCGTGGCAGCGCCTGTGATCTCGTACTGGATGGGGCCGCCGCCCACGTTGCGACCTCCGCTGTCGGGGTCTGTCTCGTGCGACGTGGCGATCGTGGGCGCGGGCTTCACCGGGTTGTGGACCGCGTACTACCTGAGCTCGTTGGATCCGTCGTTGCGGGTGGTGGTGCTGGAGAGCGCGTACGCGGGGTTCGGCGCTTCGGGGCGAAACGGGGGTTGGTGCTCGGCGCTGCTGCCGACGTCGTTGCCGTCGTTGGCCCGGCGCCACGGCCGCTCCGCGGCGATCTCCTTCCAGCAGGCGATGAACGCGACGGTCGACGAGGTCGGGCGGGTGTGCGCGACCGAAGGAATCGCGTGCGACTTCCACAAGGGCGGGACGGTGTCGGTGGCCCGGTCGTCGGCGCAGCTCGCCCGGGCTGCCGGGACTGTTTCGTCGTACGCCTCCTTCGGGTTCGACGAGGTGTCGCTGCTGTCGGCGCCCGAGGCGTCCGCGCGGCTCGGGGCGACGTCGGTGCTGGGCGGGGTGTTCACCCCGCACTGCGCGGCCATCCAGCCGGCTTCGCTGGTGCGGGGGTTGGCGTCGGTGGTCGCGGCTCGCGGGGTCGCTCTCTACGAGGGGACGCCGGTGACCTCGCTGCGGCCGGGGGCTTGTGTGACACCGTTCGGCACTGTGCGGGCACCGGTGGTGGTGCGGGCGACGGAGGGCTACACGGCGGGGCTGCCCGGTCATGGGCGAGCGGTGGCGCCGGTCTACTCGCTGATGGTGGCGACGCCGCCGCTGCCGTCGTCGACCTGGGACGCCATCGGGCTTGCCGACCGGGAGACGTTCACGGACTTCCGCCACCTGATCATCTACGGGCAGCGGACCGCTGACGGGCGGCTGGCCTTCGGCGGGCGGGGCGCGCCGTACCACTTCGGCTCGGCGGTGTCGCCGTCGTTCGATCTTGAGCCTTCGGTCTTCGCGGCGCTGCGGCAGACGTTGGTCGATCTGTTTCCGGTGCTGGGGCCGGTCGCGGAGATCTCACACGCGTGGGGTGGGCCGCTCGGGGTCACGCGGGACTGGACGGCTTCGGTGGGGTTGGACCGGGCGTCGGGGCTGGCGTGGGCGGGCGGCTATGTCGGGGACGGGGTGGGGACCAGCAATCTGGCTGGGCGGACGCTGGCGGACCTGATCCTGGAGCGGTCGTCTGAGCTTGTGGGGCTGCCCTGGGTGGGGCACCGGTCGCGGTCATGGGAACCGGAGCCGTTGCGGTGGCTGGGCATCAACGCGGCCCTGCGCGCGACGGCGTCGGCTGACGCAGCCGAGGCACGCACCGGGCGACCCGCACGACGAGCAGACCTGATCGCGCGGTTGGTGGGCGGCTGACCGCGGTCTTTCGTGCTCTCCTGGCTCGTGTGCTTTGCGACCCTCTGCCTCGGCGGCCTCAGCAGTGATCTCCTGCCACAGGGGTCCGCGAGGCTCCGCCCGCCGTCGGCAGCCTGCCCACCGGCCCGCTGGTGTTACTGGCTGGGCGGGATGACGCGGAGGTGGCCGCGGCGGCCTTGTTGGTGGCCTGCGTGCGGGAGGTCGTCGTAGTCGTCGTAGCGGCCTGGGCGGGCCGCCTCACGTACCGCGTCGGCCAGGGCGACCAGGTCGTCGGTCGTGGGTGGTGGCGGCTGGAACTCGCCCTCGTGGCGCACCACTTCCCAGCCGCGGGGGGCGGTCAGAGAGCGGGCGTGCGTCTCGCAGAGGTCATAGGTATGCGGCTCCGCGAAGGCAGCCAACGGCCCGACGACGGCGGTTGACTCGTGGTAAACGTAGGTCAGCGTGGCGACAGCCGGCCTGGGACAGCCGTTCCTGGAGCAACGCCGTGGAGACCTCACGGCGGCACGTTATCGCCCCCACCCGGGCGTTGCCCCGCCTTGCGCCGCGACACGCCGATCGCGGGGCTAGGCTGAGGCTGCTTTTCTCCAGGAGGTGCACGATGACCAGCCCCGCCAACCGCCGGCCGCCGTCCGGTCGGCGCCGTGACCGGCACGGTCGCGGGCTGCGGGGACGCTTGGTCCCCGCGACGGTGCCGCTGGCGCGTACCAAGGCAGAGATCTTCGATGATCTTGTCCTGGACACGGTCGAGACCCTGGAGCATCGGTTCGCGAAGGAGCTCGCCGGGGTCGAGTTCGCGGTGGAGGACGTGCCGCCGGAGCTCAACGTGTACGACACGGACGTGCTCGAAGACGGCGAGGTCCCGCTGGCCCGCCTCCTGCCGGGCCGCCCCGGCCGAGCCGACATGGCGCCGCGAATCGTCCTCTACCGGCGGCCGCTGGAGTTCCGCGCGATGGACCACGACGACCTGGCCGACCTGGTCCACGACGTGATCATCGAGCAGGTCGCCAACCTGCTGGGCCTAGACCCGGACGAGCTGAGCTGACGCCGGGCTGATCTTGCCCGGCCGAGCCAGCCGCTTGGCCGTATGACCTCTCGCGCGGCCGTCGCCTCCACCGCCTCACCCGGAATTCGACACGATCCGGGACACCTTGGGTGTGTCCGCGGTGGGGGTGTTCAATCCGCCAGCCACCTGTCCCGACGTGACAGCCGCAATCGCACCTGCCCGGACCAACCATCGGCGCATCCGACAGCTGCTCCAGTGCCCGCTCTTCCACCCACTCCGCCACCTCGGCGTGCCCCGGATGCGGTCGAGGGCCCGCATCGCTGGCGATGATGGCCCTCGTTCCCCGGTATGTTCTTGTGCCGCCTTCGGCGCGGGTTCCCCCTCCGCGCTTGGTGCCGGCTGACGTTTCGTTGCCCGGTCAGGCGACGACGCGCCGCTTCAGCTTGCGTCGCTCGCGTTCCGACAGGCCGCCCCAGATGCCGAACCGCTCGTCGTGGCCGAGCGCGTACTCGAGGCATTCGGCCTTGACGTCGCAGCGCGAGCAGATCCGCTTGGCCTCGCGGGTCGAACCGCCCTTTTCCGGGAAGAACGCTTCCGGGTCGGTCTGGGAGCACAGTGCACGCTCCTGCCATTCCGGCGCGTTGCCCAGCAGGTCGGCGACCTCGACACGGCCACCATCCATAACGTTGCCTCCTTTCGCACGCCGGCCTGCGACCGGCGTAACCCCCTCGCGGAAGGCCCTACTTTTTCGCCCGTACGGTCCGATTTGTCATGTCCCGTTCGAACGACCCCAGTGAAATTACACGCGTGTAATGCGTGCGTCGTCAAGCGGAACCTGATAAATAGGCCCACTCACCGGCGTGCCGTGGGCGACTCGCGGATGGCGCCGTGGTCCTTCGGCTCCCTACCGATCCAGACCCCAGGCGGGTAACGCTCGCTCGACCACTTTCCCACCAGCTCAGACGCCACAACCGCACATAAGAGATCAAACCACGACATCCCTAGCTTGATCCACCCGGCCTCCGCTAGTCCCCCGGTCGAGGGCACGAATCGGGCGAGTGATTACCCCTTTCAGATGATCATGCAAACCTGGTGGTTCGCTGTAGGAACCGTCAGCTTTCGGACCCGCTGAACCGCATCGGCTCCAGCAAACGCGAAGCGTCTCGAGCGGCTATCTCGAAAGTCGCGGCGGCCGACACCGGCCCGAATCAGCAGTGGCCCTTTGACGACGACCGGGACGCGCCGACCGCCATCCGGCCCACGCCCGGCGCCGCGAAGGCCAAACCGCCGCGCCCTTCTTCCGATCCGTGCGAGCGGACCAACCTCAACCCGACAGCTTGCCCATGCCAGGCGATCCGATCCAGTCCATGCGAGCAACGACGGATCCCCGCCGCGGGGCGCAGCCTGGCCTCACGATCGCGCAGCGACAGGCCAAGGCGCACGCAGCCCTCCCCGCCCGACATCACCGACAGACGGGCAGGACGCAGCCGGCCGAGCCCCGTGCCGGCGATCGGGGCGCCGCCGGCCGAGCCTCGCGTCGGCGGCGTGTCAGTGCAGGCCGTAGGCCGTCGTGCGTTCGCGGGCCGGGCGGCCGGCTGCGGTGGCTATGGCCTTGAGCTGCTCTACCGTGCGCGACGAGCCGTTGGCCGAGCCCGCCATGCGCGAGATGGTCTCCTCCATCAGCGTGCCGCCGAGGTCGTTGCAGCCGCCGTTGAGCATCGCGACCGTGCCCTCGTCTCCGAGCTTTACCCACGAGCACTGGATGTTGGCGATGCGGCCGTGCAGGAGTAGTCGGGCCATCGCGTGGACTACCCGGTTCTCGCGCCACGTCGGGCCCGGGCGAGCGATGCCCGCCAGGTAGATCGGGGCGTTGGTGTGGACGAACGGCAGGGCTACGAACTCGGTGAAGCCGCCTGTGCGGTCCTGCACCCCCGCCAGCACCCGGAAGTGGCCTAGCCATTGGCGCGGGTGGTCGACGTGCCCGTACATCATCGTGGAGCTCGACCGGATGCCTAGCTCGTGGGCCGTCGAGACCACGTCGACCCAGGTGGCGGCCGGGAGTTTGCCCTTGGTGAGCACCCAGCGCACGTCGTCGTCGAGGATCTCCGCCGCGGTGCCCGGGATCGTGTCGAGGCCGGCTTCGCGCAGGGTCTCCAGCCACTCGCGGACCGGCATGCCGCCTTTCGCGGCGCCCGTGACGATCTCCATGGGTGAGAAGGCGTGGACGTGCATGCCCGGCACGCGCTGTTTGATCGCGCGGACCATCTCGGCATATGCGGTGACCGGCAGCTTCGGGTCGATGCCGCCCTGCATGCAGACCTCGGTGGCGCCGGCCGCCCAGGCCTCCTCGGCGCGGTCGGCGACCTGGTCGACCGACAGGCGGTAGGCGTCGGCGTCGCGTTCGCGCTGGGCGAAGGCGCAGAAACGGCAGCCCACGTAGCAGACGTTCGAGAAATTGATGTTGCGGTTGACCACGTACGTCACGTCGTCGCCGACCGTGTCGCGGCGGACGTCGTCGGCGATGCGACAGAGCTCGTCGAGCGCCGTGCCGTCGGCGTTGAACAGGGCCATGGCCGCTGCTTCGTGCCGCTCCTCGAGCAGGGCCGCCGGGTCGGTTGCCGCCAAACGCAAGCCGGCCAGGACGTCGGACGGCTGGCGCTCCACCGACGCGCCCCGACCTAGGTCGACCGCTTCCGGCGCGATGCGTTCGGCTACCTCGGACCAGTCGCCGTAGACCGAGTCGAAGTCGCCACGGCGGTCGCCGGTGCGGCCGGTGGTGTCGATCGTCGCGTGCAGGTCGGTGCGACCGCCGGGTACGAACGCCTCGTCCGGCTCCTGCCAGGCCCGGCCGACCGGCCCCGTGCCCTCGGCCGCCAGCCCGCTCACCGGATCGGCCAGCGCCGCCACGTGGCCCGCCAGCCGGGGGTCCAGCCAGGGGTCGCCGCGTCGCACGTACTCGGGATAAATGGTCAGTCGTTCCCGCAGCGTGAAACCGGAGGCGGCCGAGCGGGCGGCAAGCTCGTCGATCATCGGCCAGGGGCGTTCCGGGTTGACGTGATCGGGGGTCACCGGCGAGACGCCGCCCCAGTCGTCGATGCCGGCGCGCAGCAGCAGGTCGTATTCGCCCTCGATCAGGTTGGGCGGTGCCTGGATGCGGGCGCCGGGGCCGAGAATGATCCGGCTGACCGCGATCGTCGCGGCGAGGTCGAGCAGCTCGGCGTCGGGCATGCCGCGCATCGCGGTGTCCGGCTTGGCCCGGAAGTTCTGGATGATGACTTCCTGGATGTGGCCGTATTCGCGCGCCGAACGGCGGATCGCGAACACCGAGTCGGCGCGCTCAACCAGGTTTTCGCCGATGCCGATCAGGATGCCGGTGGTGAACGGCACGCCGACCCGGCCCGCGTCGTCGAGCACCCGCAGCCGAACCGCGGGCTCCTTGTCGGGTGAGCCGAAGTGCGGGCCGCTCTTGTCGGACCACAGCCGGGTCGCGGTGGTCTCGAGCATCATGCCCATGCTCGGCGCGACCGGCTTGAGGCGCTGGAGCTCGGCCCAGGTCATGACGCCCGGGTTGAGGTGCGGCAGCAGACCGGTCTCTTCGAGCACGGCGATCGCGCTGGCCCGCACGTAGTCGAGCGTCGAGTCATAGCCCCGCGCGTCGAGCCATTCGCGCGCCGCCGGCCAACGCTCCTCGGGCCGGTCGCCGAGGGTGAACAGCGCTTCCTTGCAGCCCTGCGCCGCGCCTTCGCGGGCGATTGCCACGACCTCGTCGCGGTCCAGGAACGCGGCCGGCAGACGGTGCGGCACCGTGGCGAAGGTGCAGTAATGGCAACGGTCCCGGCAGAGGCGGGTCAAGGGAATGAAGACCTTGCGCGAGTACGTCACGACGCCCGGCCGCCCGGCATCGCGCAGGCCGGCGTCGCGGATGGCGCCGGCGACGCCCAGCAGCTCGTCGAGTGCCTCACCGCGGGCGGCCATCAGGTCCGCCGCCTCGCCCTGGTCGAGCGCCTTGCCGTCAGCGGCACGCGCCAGTGCCCGCCGGATGCTCGCCGGGGTCGGCGGCGGGGGCGAGGTCGGGATCAGATCAGCCACCGTTGAAGCGTAGGCCGTGCCACCGACAGGAATCCGTGGCGGCGGTCACGGCTCAAAAATCTTGGACGATCGGGAACCATCCGACCGCCTCGATCCGATGAAGAGGGTATGAACGAAGCCCACTCGGAGCGAGCACCACCTCAGCGGACGGTGACCACCACGTGTGGCCCCTGAGCGTCCTCGATGGTCTCCATCGTGGAACCGAGACCCTCGGCGGCCAATGCCGCACGCAGGCACTGTACGTCCACGCCCAACGACACGAGAGCCGCGCCGGTGGCCTCCGCAGGCCGACAAACGACGCGGCCACGGGCGACACCGTCGCGGGCGCGGACGTTATCGGCGTCGCGGGCGCGGGTGCCATCGCCGTCGGCGCCGTGGGGGCGCACGGCATCGGCATCGCGCATGTCATCGGCACTGCGGGCGTGGCCGCGATCGCCGTCGGCATCGGCATCGCTGGCGCGGACGCCGTCGCCATTGGCGTGCCAGGGGCCATTGCTGTCCCCGGGGAGCAGGTCTGCGGCGAATGTCGCCGTGGATCCGGGAGTGATCGTCGCCAACGCGCGGGTCAGCGCTTTTTCGACGTTGACCTCGTCCAACGCGGAGAAGGGAGGCTGACCGTGGTCGGACAGGCGGGCCGCGGCCCGGAGTCCGTCGGCGCGGGCTTCGGACGTGCCGAGCGAGAACAGGTCCTGATCAGCGCCACGAACCAGCACCGCGGCGCCGTCGCCGTCGGCTTCCGGGAGTGGGGCGTCGAGATATCCGCGTACGACCGCCACCGGCACCTGGGCGCACTTGCCCTTGACCAGCTCGCCGGCGGCGGCGAGCTCGTCGACAACGGCCATCTGGGTGATGGAGAGCTCGTTGCCGTACGGGTCGACCTCGCCCCGGTGGTCCCGGATCGCGGGGATACCGGCGGCACCGAGTGCGACGTCGGTGAGTCCGTTGCGCCATGGTCGGCCCATGGTGTCGGAGATCACTACGGCGACGTCGAGGCCGTGCCGCTCGCGCAGGGTGGTTCGCAGCGCGCGGGCGGAGGCATCCGGGTCCTTGGGCAGCAGCACCAGGTGGGCGCGGTCGACGTTCGAAGCGTCGATGCCGGCCGACGCCATCACGAAGCCGTGGTGGGTCTGCACGATCCGGGTCTGGCCGCGGCGGGCCACCGGGCGGGCGGTCTCGGCGCGCAACACCTCATCACGAGCGACCGCGCGCTCGTCACCGTCGACCGGCACGTCGACCAGGCTGCCCTCCGCCTTCGACACGATCTTGCTCGTCACCACCAGCACGTCGCCGGCGCGCAGCCACGGTGCGGCGGCGGTGATCGCCGCCGCGAGGTCGTCGCCGGGGTGCACGTCGCCGATGCCTTCGACTGGCAACACTTCGAGCCGCATGCCCACTCCCCCGCCACCGGCTACCGAGTCAGTCGCAGTCATACCAGTTCGACGGCCGCGCGGACCATCTCGGCCGTGGTCTGCTCGTCCGTCATCCAGAGCGGCACCGCCTTGACCGTGACCCCTGCCACCTCGGCACCGGCGTCGGTGCTGTCGACCAGCCAGCCGTCGAGGATGCCGCCGTCCCTGCGGGCGCCGTACATCCCGCCGACCGCGGCCGCCGTGCAGGGCACGCCCAGCACGGCAAGGCACTTGTCGGCCATGCCGCGCACCGGGCTGCCACCGATGATCGGCGAGAACCCGACCACGGGAGCGGTCAACGCGGCGCGCAGGCCCGGCACGGCCAGGATCGGGCCGATGCTGACCACGGGGTTGCTGGGTGCGACCAGCACGAGGTCGGCGGTGGCCAGCGCTTCGAGCACGCCGGCGGCCGGCTTCGCGGTGTCGGCACCGACGAACACGAAGCGCTTGGTCGGCACGTCACCGCGGTGGCGTACCCACCATTCCTGGAAGTGGATCGCCTTCTCGCCGTCGAGGTCGACCACCACGTGCGTCTCGAAGCGGTCGTCGGTGGCCGGCAACATGCGCACGCCCGGCTGCCAGCGCTGGCACAGCGCCTCGGTGACGGCGGAGAGGGGGTAGCCGGCGTTCAGCATCTGACTGCGCACCAGGTGGGTGGCGATGTCCTTGTCGCCGAGACCGAACCAGGTCGGCTCCGCGGCGTACGCGGCCAGCTCTTCCTTGACCGCCCAGGTCTCCCCGACCCGCCCCCAACCGCGTTCTGGGTCCGCGGCGCCACCCAGGGTATACATGACGCTGTCGAGGTCCGGACAAATCCGCAGGCCGTGCATGGTCACGTCATCGCCGACGTTGACGACCGCGGTCACCTCGGCACCGGTGGCTCGGGCATATGCCCGAACGCCGGTCAAGAACCGCGCGCCGCCAATACCACCAGCCAAAACGACGATGTGCATCTCGCAATCCTTACCTACACTGCCGGTTTCCCGGCGTCCGGGCGACTACGCTCACGAAAGCCATCTTCCGTCATCGCCCCAGGGGGAGCCGTGACCACCCAACCCGAGGCCGGGTCGACTACTGAACAGACCTCGGCCAACCAGATCACCAAACCCTGGCGCGAGCTGATCGCGCTGGTGCTGGTCGGCGCCAACGCCGTCCTGCTGTTCGTGGGGCTGATCGATCTGCTCGTGCCCTATTCGGCGAATGTCGGGTTCTCCAGCCGGGCCGGCGGAAGCTTCTTCGACTTCGCGGGCATCGAGGCGATCGTGCTGCCTCTGCTGGCCGTGCTCTTGGCCACACACCTGAAGCCGGCCGTGCCGCGCGCCAAGCTGGTCACGCAGGTGGCGCTGGCGGAGTACGCCGTGTCCGCCGTCTTCGGCGTGATCGCGCTGCTGGCCTGGCTGTTCGGCTCGCTGGTCGACGGCGAGGTCCGGGCGGCGTTCACGGGCCTGCTGGTCCGCATCGCGTACGCGGGCATCTTCGCGGCCGCCGGCTTCCTGATCTACAAGGTCTGGCGGACCCTCTACTACGTGCCGCGCCCCAAGCCACAGCCCGGCATGTACGGCGCACCGGCTGGCTACCCGCAGCCCGGTCCCGGTCAGCCTGGCTATGGGCAGGGCCAGCCCGGTCAGCCCGGGTACGGCGCACCCGCCGCCTACGGCCAGCCTGGCTACCCGCCGCCGCCGGCCTACCCAGGTGCGGCTCCGGGCCTCGGTGGTCCCGGCACTCCGGGTGGACAGCCCGCGGCAGGTCCGGGCGCGCCGGGTCAGCCTGGCGCCTACCCGCCGCCGGCCGGTCCCTCGGCCTCGGCGAGTGAGCCGGCCACCTGGCCGCCGGTGCCGGGTGCTGGTTCGCCGCAGGCGACCCAGACGATCACGGCTCCTCCGGTCTCGGCCCCGCCGGTGCCGCCGACGCCCACGCCCACGCCCGCGCCGGCCAGCCCGGCCGCGCCTGTCGCCGAGGCGGACGAGCCCACCACCGCGATCCCCACGCCAGAGGGCGAGCGGACCCAGGTGATCAACCCGGCCAGCCAGCAGCCGAGTGCCGGCTCCGCGCCGCCGCCGGCCGCGGCCGACGACGAGCCGACCCGGCCCGACGTTCGCTGAGACGAAATTCGGGGGCAGCAGGCCGGCACCATGCCGGACTCGCTGCCCCCGTTTTCATGTCCGCACCCAGACCCCGCCTGGGTGGCGTCAAAGGTCCCGTGATTCAGCACGGGTGCGCTGAGGCCGCGAAGACGCCGGGGGTGGAGGGCCAACGTTGCAAGGGGCCGGCGTTGGACGTGTCGAAAGCGCAGAGATCCAGCGCGTGCCTTGCGGTGGTTGGTGTACGGAGGCCCGCGACCCGCTGCGGGACCTAGCGGGTCGCGGGCAAGACTGTGTGGCCGCGACGGTGCAACCCCGGCCAGGCGGCACCACCCGCCGAGCCCCCACGTCGCGGCGGGTGGTGCCGTTGTGGCGCGGACCCGGGAGGAAGGTCGACGCGCGGCACGCCCGGCCGCCACCTCCACGACGAGTGGTCGCGGGCCCTCGTTGGTGTCGGCCGGGCGGCAATGCCGCCCCGCTCATGTGGGCGCTAACACGAGCATGGCCAAACCGCACGGTGAGTGCGAGGACTTTCAGCCAGAGCTGAAACATTGAGGTCAGCCGGTACGCTCAATCCCACGGACGCCCGCCATCCCCCTCCTGGAGCGGAGCCCTCGAGATCGTGCTGCGGATCCATTTCACCCGTGACGATGTCGCGCGCACGCGCGTCGCGCCCGGGGCGGATCCTGTTTGGGAGTTGATTCTCAGCCTGCATCTCTTTCAGGCCCGCCGGGCTGAGCGGGACCCGCTGCTCGCCGGTTGGCGGCGTGACGTCGCCGCCGGGCTTCGGCACAGCGACGACCGCGACAGCGTCCGGCTGTTGTTCGCGCTCAACCCGCCGCAGGGCTACTTTCCCGACTTCCTGACCCCGTTCGAGAGCCGCGCCGGGCTGTTGCCGGGGCTCGATGCGATCCGGTCGACGCCTACCGCCAACCTGCGCCGCGACCTGAACCGGCTGGCCTCCGGCAACGCGGCTGGCACGTCAGTCGCCAACCGGCTGCCGGTCAGCGTGTCCGACCTCGCCCGCGGTGACGTCGCGACGTTGCATCGGCTGACCGGTTCGATGGAGGCCTACCGGGCGCTGGCAATCGCTCCCTACTGGAGCCGGATCGAGAGTGCGGTCGAGGCCGATCGCAGCCAGCGCGCCCGCGCCATGCTCGCCGACGGGGCCGACGGGCTGTTGAGCAGCCTCCGGCCGGCCATGCGGTGGGACGGAGAAGTCCTGGAGGTCCGCCACTACCCGGCCGATAGGGACCTCCACCTCGACGGCCGCGGGCTGCTGCTCGTCCCCGCGTTCTTCTGCACGCGCACGCCGGTCAGTCTCGTCGACCCGGACCTGCCGCCGGTGCTCGTCTATCCGGTCGAGCGGCTCGGCGGCCTCGACCAGCCGGCCGAGCCAGGGCGGCCGGCCCTGGCCGCGTTGCTCGGCCGCACCCGCGCCCGGGTGCTCGAGGTGGTCGACGGCGGTTGCTCCACCGGCGAGATCGCCCGCCGGCTCGACATCTCGGCGGCCGCCGCCAGCCAGCACGCCGCCGTGCTGCGCAACGCCGGTCTCCTCGTCAGCCGCCGCGACGGCAACACCATGCTGCACACGTTGACCCCGCTGGGCCGGGCGATGCTCGACTAGGAGGCCGGGCTGCGACGAGCCCAGGCGCCGCGTGGCCGCACGGCACCTTCACGACGTCTGGACTCGACGCCAGATACGAGACAGGGCCTAGTCGTGCCAGAGTGCGATGCGGTGGTCCTCGTCGGTCACGTAGATCCGTTCGCCGTCCAGCACCGCGATCCCTTCCACGTTGTGGAACGGCGCCAGGTCGTCGACGACCTGGCCGGGCACCCGGCTGCCGGAGCCCAGGGCGAACCGCACGTGCGTACACGTGATGTCTCCGCCCGTCGGGTGGTCGTCGAGCAGCACCGAGCCCTTCCCCAACGCGTCGATCGAACCGACGACCGCCTCGAAACCGTCACCCGAGGCCGTCAAGGCGCGGAAGCCCGTCAGCGTGCCGGGCGGGGTGACGCCGGTCAGCGCACAGGCGCGCACCACCGCGGGCCACGTGCGCGGGTCGGCGTCGAACATCCCCTCCACCCCGGAGATCTCCACGAGGATCGGCTCGCCGTCCTGGGTAACCGGGAAGCGCAGGCCGAGCAGCAACGTGCCGGACGGCGTGAAGGCCGCGGCCTCGACGTTCACCGGCAGGTCCCCGGCGATCACCCGTGAGGTCCAGCTCTTCGCCTTCGCCGCACCACGCACCTGGGTCTCGCGGATGAACTGCCGCTGCACCCGCTCGCCGGGCGGCAGCGGGCTGATGTCGGCCGCCAGCAACGCATCGTTGATCGCCCGGTGCAGCCGAAGCTGGTTGCGCACCACGTGCAGCTTCACCACACCGCGAGCGGCGTCGTCCTCGCGGAACCGGGCGAAGAACGCCCGTCTCGGCCGCAGCGGGCCGCCCTTGGAGCCGAAGTGCGAGCCGACGACGTAGACCCATCCGTCGCGGTGCGCCAGCGCCTCTCCGTCCTCCGTGCGGCCCGCCTCCGCCCCGGCGTCGAAGCCCTGGTGGTGCGCCGCCCAGCGGCCCTCGTGGTCCTGCACGAGCAGGGCCACGCAGGCCTCGACCGGACCTTCGTCGAGCACCGTCCACAGGCCACGACGAGCGCCGTGGGCTTCCAACAAAGACGGCGAGAGTACGGGCAGCAGGTCACTGGCCTCGTTGCCGGCAACGGACAACTCCACATGGCGCAATGGGGCGGTCATGCGATCAGCCTAAGGACCAAGGGCTAGCAAAAACCCTCGTCGCCTCGTTCCTTGAGTTCGTCGACCAGTTGCTTGACCTCTTGGGAGCGCGCGCGGGAGCAGACCAGCACCACGTCGGGCGTGTCCACGATCACCAGATCGCCTACGCCGAGGGCCGCCACCAGCCGCCCCGAGTGCGGCACGACGACCAGGCGGTCGGTGTCGCGCAGCAGCACCCCCGGCTTCTCGCCCGGGTGGTCCGCGCCGCCGCCCAGGACCACGTTGCCGCGCGAGTCTCCCGGCAGCACGTCGCCCAGGGTCTGGAAGTCGCCCACGTCGGTCCAACCGAAGTCGCCGGGCACCGTGCCGACCTTGCCGGCCGCGGCGGCGCCCTCCATGACCGCGTAGTCGACCGAGATCTTCGTCAGGGTCGGCCAGACGGTCGTGACGACCTCGTCGCGGTCAGGCCGGTCCCAGGCCTCCGCGACCCGGCACAGGCCCTCGTGCAGGCTCGGCTGCTGGCGGGCGAGCTCCGCGAGGAACGCGTCGACCCGCCAGACGAACATGCCGGCGTTCCACAGGTAGTCGCCGGAGTCGACATACTGCTTGGCCAGCTCGTACGCCGGCTTCTCCGCGAACGCCTCGACCATCCGCACCGGACCAGGGCCGACCTCGGCGCCGCAGCGCAGATAGCCGTAGCCCGTCTCCGGGCGGGTCGGCTTGATCGCGATGGTCATCAGCAGGCCGCGCTCGGCACCAGCGACCGCCTGCCGGACCACTTCGACGAACTGGGCCGGGTTGGTGATCAGGTGGTCGGCGGCGAAAGCGCCCATGATCGCTGACGGGTCGTGCCGGGCGATCAGTGCCGCCGCGAGGCCGATCGCCGCGCAGGAGTCCCGCGCGGACGGCTCGACCAGGATGTTCTCCTCGGGCAGCGCGGTGAGCTGCCGGGCGACGGACGCCGCGTGGGCGGCGCCGGTCACCACCATCGTCTGCTCCGGGCCGGCCAGCGGCGCCACGCGCTCGACCGTCGCCTGCAGCAACGACATCGGGCTGCCGCTCAGCGGATGGAGGAACTTCGGCTGGTGGAGACGGGACAGCGGCCACAGTCGAGTGCCACTGCCGCCGGCGAGGATGACGGCGTGCATCGGGACATCATGCCGGACCCCCGCAAAGCTGGCAGCAGGGTCCGTCATGCGCGCGCCCGCTGCCAGGCCGCGATGTGCACCTCGGCGCTGGACTCCCAGGTGAACTCCTTGGCCCGGTCGAAGCCCGCCTTGCCCAGCGCCATCCGGCGCGGCTCGTCGTCGAGCAGCGCGGCCAGGTCGACCGCGATCTGGTCAGGGTCTTCGCTCGTGTACGCCACCGCGTCACCGCCGACCTCGGGCAGCGACAGCCGGGGCGTGGTCAGCACCGGCACCGCACACGCCATGGCCTCGAGGATGGGCAGGCCGAAACCTTCACCGAAGCTCGGGTACGCCGCGACGAGCGCACCGCCGAGGAAGCCGGGCAGGTCGGCGTAGCGCAGGTAGCCAGGACGCAGCAGGCGCAGGTGGCCCGGCACCTCGGCGACCGCGCGGTCGATGTCGTCGTCGTGACCCTGGCCGCCGGCGACCACCAGCGCGGGCGGGTTGGGCCGGTCGTGCACCGCCTTGACCCAGCCGCGGATCAGGCTCGGCACGTTCTTGCGGGGCTCCTTGGCACCGAGGAACGCGACGTAGTCGGTGCCGGCAAGACCCAGCCGAGCCGCGACGCGCGCCTTCTCCTCGGCGGTCGGTGGGTGGAAGGCGGTCGGGTCGACGCCGTGGTAGGCCACGTCGACCCGGGTCGGGTCGGCGTCGAGCAGCCGGATCAGCTCGTCGCGGGTCGCCTTGCTCGGCACGATCACCCGGTGTGCCCGCCGCAGCGAGGTCTTGATGGCGCTGCGGAAGAACGTGCGCCGGGACTTGTCGTAGTGCTCGGGCTCGGTGAAGAACGTGGCGTCGTGGACGGTGACCGTCACGGGGCAGCCGGCCCGCAGCGGGCAGGTGTAGAACGGCGAGTGCAGCACGTCGGCACCGACCTGCTGGGCGAGCAGCGGCAGGCCGGTCTGCTCCCAGGCGAGCCGGGCCGGCCGGTGCGCGACCGCGGCCGGCGCGGCGACCACCTCGGCCGCGGGCAGCATCCGGCTGTAACGCTCCGCGTCGGTGCGCAGCCCCACCACCGCGAGCTCCACCTCAGAGCCGATGACCTTGCCGAGCGCTCCTAGGAGCCCGTCGACGTAGCGGCCCACGCCGCCGCGGTCAGCGGGAACGCTGGTGGCGTCGACGAGTACGCGGGGCGGACCGGAAGTCACGGTGCGGGCTCCTCACGGGTGCGGTGTGTGCCAGGCCACTATGGTCCCAAGCCTACGCTGAGCCAGCGACGGGTCGGAGCCGGTGACACCGTGACGACACGGCGAACGATCGATGCCTAACCGGTAAGGTGCGACCGATGGTCGAAGAGAGCGCGGACGGAATCGCCCGGATGTTCGCGGCAGCAATCCGCCGAGATCCGACAAGACCGCTTTTGACGTGGTACGACGACGCGACCGGCGAGCGCACCGAACTGTCCGGCGCCACGCTCGACAACTGGGTCGAGAAGACCGCCAACCTGCTGGTCGACGGCTCGGGGCTGGGCGACGGCGACCGGGCCGGCGTGCTGCTGCCCCCGCACTGGCAGACCGCTGCCGTGCTGCTCGGCTGCTGGGCGGCCGGCGTGGAGGTCGCGAGCGCGCCCGGACCCGTGGACGTCCTGTTCGCCACCGAGGCGCGGGTCGCGGAGGGTGACGACTGGCCGGCCGGGGACCGTTACGCGCTGTCACTGCACCCGCTCGCCCTGCCGATGCGCGAGGTGCCGGTGGGCTGGCAGGACTACACGGTCGCGGTGCGGGTCTTCGGTGACGTCTTCGCCGCGTACCCCCGTGGCGCCTCCGACTGGAAGAGCGAAGATCCGTTCGGCCTGCGGCCGGGCGACCGGGTGTTGATCGACGCCGCGACCCACCCGGACCCGCGGGACTGGCTGCTCGCGCCGCTGGCCGCCGGCGCCAGCATCGTGCTCTGCGGCAACCTCGACCGGGCCAAGCTCGCCGGCCGGATCGCCAGCGAGCAGGTCACCCGCGACCTCAGCTGACGCCTTCGCGGGCCAGCTTCTCGAACGCGGCCAACGACTCCGGGTTGGCCAGTGCGCCCTTGGCCGCCGCGGTCTCGGCCGGCGTACCCGTGAGGATCTTCTTCACCGGCACCTCGAGCTTCTTGCCGGACAGCGTCCGCGGTACGCCCGGGATCCGGTAGACCGCGTCCGGGACGTGCCGTGGCGACAGGGCGGTGCGCAGCTCCTTGGCGATCTTGGCCGTCAGGTTGCCGTCGAGGTCGCGCTCGTCGGTGGTGACCACGAACAGCAGCAGGTCACCGGCGCCGCCCTCGCTGTCCTCCAGGTGGATGACCAGCGAGTCGGCGATCTCCGGCAGCCCTTCGACCACCGAGTAGAACTCGGACGTGCCCAGCCGCACGCCGCCCCGGTTGAGGGTGGCGTCGGAGCGGCCGGTGATCACGCAGCCGCCGTGCTCGTTGATGGTGATCCAGTCGCCGTGGCGCCAGACGCCCGGATAGACGTCGAAGTACGCCTCCCGGTAACGGCTGCCGTCCGGGTCGTTCCAGAAGCCGACCGGCATGCTCGGCATCGGCTCGGTGATCACGAGCTCGCCGAGCTGGTCGCGCACCGGCGTGCCGTCCGGCCCGAACGCCTCGACGGCCGCGCCCAACGCCCGGCAGGCGATCTCGCCGGACCGCACCGGGAGCAGCGGCACGCCGCCGACGAAGCCCGTGCACACGTCGGTGCCGCCGGACAGCGACTGGAGCTGGAGGGTGTCGCTGACGTCCGCGTACACCCAGGCGAAGCCCTCGGGCGGCAGCGGAGCACCGGTCGAGCCGAGCCCGCGCAACGCGGTCAGGTCGTGGTCGGCGCGTGGCACCAAACCGGATTTCCGACAGGCCAGCAGGAACGGCGCCGACGTTCCGAAATAGGTCATCCGCGTCTCTTCCGCCAGCTCCCACAGCGTGTCGAGGCTCGGCGCGCCGGGGTTGCCGTCGAACAGCACGATCGTCGCACCGACCGCCGGGGCCGAGACGAGGAAGTTCCACATCATCCAGCCGGTCGTGGTGAACCAGAAGAACCGGTCCGCCGGGCCGAGGTCGTGGTGCAGCGCGAGCATCTTGAGGTGCTCGACCAGGATGCCGCCGTGCCCGTGGACGATCGGCTTGGGCAGGCCGGTGGTGCCCGACGAGTAGAGGACGTAGAGCGGGTGGTCGAACGGCACCGGCGCGAAGGTCAGCGGCTCGTCGGTGGGGGCGGTGAGCGCGTCCCAGCCGGAACCCGCCTCCGGGCGCAGGTAGTTGATCATCACGAGGTGCTCGACCGACGGCAGCGCCGCCCGGATCGCCTCGACCTCGCCCGCGCGGTCGACCGGCTTGTCGCCGTAGCGGTAGCCGTCGACCGCGACCAGCACCTTGGGCTCGATCTGCTGCCAACGGTCGCAGACGCTGCGGGTGCCGAACTCGGGCGCGCACGACGAGAAGATCGCGCCCAGGCTGGCCGCGGCGAGCATCAGCACGTACGTCTCGGGGATGTTCGGCGCGTACGCCGCGACCCGGTCACCGGGCTCGACACCCAACCGGCGCAGACCCGCGGCGCACCTGCGTACCGCGTCGCGTAGCTCGTCCTTGGTCAGGGTCTGCGGAGCCCGGGTCTGGCCGTGCGCGATCACGGCGGGGTCGTCGCCGGCCCGGCCGGGCATCCGCAGCACGTTTTCCGCGTAGTTCAGCGTCGCCCCCGGGAACCACCGTGTGCCGGGCATGTGCCGATCCGTGATCGTTTCCGTCGGTGGTGTGTGGCTGACGACCTCGAAGTAGTCCCAGATCGAGCGCCAGAAATCCGGGATGTTCTGGACAGACCACAGCCGCAGCGCCTCGTAGTCGGCGAAGGCCAGACCCCGCTCACGTTCGAGCCAGTGCAGGTAGTGGCCGATCCGGCTGGTCTGGCGTGCGTCGGACGGCGGCGTCCACAACACCTCGTTGCTCATCCGGCCATCCTCCCCTATGCGAGGGCGCTGACATGTGGGTGCCGCGCACACATTCACGGTCCGGAACACCCTCCGGTACGGTGCTCGCGTGCGTCATCTGTGGAGCCTGCTCGCCGGCATCGTCGCCGCGCCGCTGGTCTGGATTCTGCTCGCGCTCGGCCAGGACGGATCGACCTCGACGATCACGACCTGGGCCGACACCTCCGCGTTCAACACCGCGCGGCTGATCGAGCCCGCGGTCTACCTCGCCGCCGCCGGGATCGCTCTCGGCGTGCTCGCCACGCTGCGCTGGTCGCCGCTCGGTCCACTGGTCGCCGGCCTGCTGCTGATGGCGCCGTACGTGGGCATGTTCATCGCCCCGCTGCGGGTGCGGTCGGCCGTGCCGGGTGGCTGGCGGCTGTTCGGCGACCCGCTGCAGCTTCGCCTGCCGCTCGACAACGGCACGCTGCTGTTCCTCGGCCTGCTGCTGGCGATGGCGGCCTTCAGCGTGCAGCGGTGGCGCCGCTGGCCGGTCGCCGCCACCGCCGCGCCGGCGGGGTCCGGTGTGGACGACACCGACCCCGACCTGTTCGGCGGCGGGTTCAGCCCCGACCCGGACACCCGTCCGCCGTCGCTGGCCTACCCACCGGCCGACGTGCCGGCTCCCCGGGCCGAGACGTTCGGCTCGCCACGCCCCGCCGACGTGCCCACCGCCGGGGGCTCCCCTTGGTCGTCGCCGCCGGCGCCGTACCGGCCGGACGGTAAGGCCGAATAGGCGACAGAGTTCGTCGCTCCCGCGGGGTACGGTGCGCTTCACCTGGGTCGATCCACCGGATTGACCGCAGCCCGCGGGAGGCCCGATGCGCCATCTCGGATCGCTGCTCTTGTCGCTGCTCCTGGCACCGGTCATCTGGGTGCTGGCCGGCTACGGGATGAACGAGGTCTCGATCGGCGTCGGGCGGTTCGACCTGCGCATGGTCGGCGGCTACGCGGCCCTCGCCGCGGCCGGTGTGCTGCTCACGCTGCTGGTGCTGACCCGGCTCTCCCCGGTGGGGCCGGCGACGGCCGGGCTCGCGTTCATCGTGGTCAGCGTGTGGGCCGGTCAGGACCCGGGACTGTTCCAGGACCTGTTCTCGGCCTCCGTGTTCGGCCGCCCGGCCGGCCTGGTCAACCCGATCGTGGGAATCGGCCCGGTGGTCGGCACACTGCTGCTGCTGACGGTGACCAGCCCGCGGCGCTGGCGGCGGCATCCGGCACCCGCGGTGCCCGCGCAGCCGGTCTATCCGGGGGCCACGGTCGGTCAGCCTGGCTACCCGCCGGCGGCCTATCCGACCTCGCCGGCCTTCGCGGCGGCTCCGGGATCGCCGGCCGCTCCCTACTCGACCGGGGTGATCTACGGCCAGGGGTACGGGCAGCCGGGTCCAGTGCCCGCGCCGACCTCGGGCGCTCCGGCTAGCGGCCCGCCCGGGTCGCCGTCGCCGGCCTCGGCGCCGCCGGCTGGGCCGCCGCCGCTATCCGGCCAGACGGTTCCGCCGCCGGCCTCGGGGCCGCCGCTGCTCCCGGGACAGTTCATTCCGCCGCCACCCTCTGGGCCGGCTGGGCCGCCCCCGTCCGGGCCGCCAAGTCCGCCGCCGCCGGCCAGGCAGATGGTTCCGCCGCCGCCCTCCGGGCCGGCTGGGCCGCCACCGCCGTCCGGGCCGCCAAGTCCGCCGCCCTCCGGGCCGCCCGATCCGCCGCCGCCCGCTGGGCAGATGGTTCCGCCTCCGCCGCGGCACGCGTCCGGGCCGCCGCCGGCGGCCGGGCCGTCGCCCGCCTCCGCCGGTGCCTGGTCGACGCCGCCGCGCCCGCCGGCGAGCCCGCCGCGTCCGCCGGGCAGCGAGCGGACGCCGCCGCCTCCGCCGCCGCGGTTCACGCCGCACGTGCCGCGCCAGCCGGGCGCCAGCGAGGCGGCCGACGCCACGGACGCCACGACGCGGTTGAGCCCGCCCACCGACGAGACCACCCGCATCACGCCACCGCCCGCCACGGACGAGACCAGCCGGCTCGCCCCTCCGGACGACGACGAGCAGACCACCCTGCTGAAACCGCCGGCCTCCGACGACGAACGGACCACGGTGCTCAAGCCGCCGACCTCGGACGGTGACGAGCAGTCCACGCTGCTGCGGTCCGCGACGACAGGCGAAGAGGCGACGGATCCTCCGGCCTCAGACAGCGACGACGAGCAGACGACCCTGCTGAGCCCGGCCGCCGACGACCCAGACGCGAGCGACGAAGCCGCCCCGGACGGCCGCACCCGGCCGCTGCACGGCACGCCGCCACCGCCGGCGGCCTACCCACCGCCGGGCCACGCCACCCCGACCACGCCGCCCACCGACCCGGACGCCACCACCCGGTTCTGAGGAGCGCCCGTCAGCCGTTGAGCAGCTGGCGGGCCATCACGACCCGCTGGACCTGGTTGGTGCCCTCGTAGATCTGCGTGATCTTGGCGTCGCGCATCATCCGTTCGAGGGGGTAGTCGCGCGTGTACCCGTACCCGCCGAGCAGCTGGACCGCGTCGGTGGTGATCTCCATGGCGGCGTCGGAGGCGAAGCACTTGGCGGCCGCGCCGAAGTAGGTCAGGTCGGCGTCACCGCGCTCGGACCGCCCGGCCGCCGCGTAGGTGAGCTCGCGCGCGGCCGTGAGCTTCATGCCCATGTCCGCGAGCATGAACTGCACGCCCTGGAAGTCGGCGATGGGCTTGCCGAACTGGTGACGTTCCTTCACGTACCCGAGGGCGTAGTCGAGCGCCCCCGACGCGATGCCGACCGCCTGCGCGGCGATGGTCACGCGGGTGTGGTCGAGGGTGCGCATCGCGGTGGCGAACCCGGTGCCGACCTCGCCAATCCGGCGCGAATCCGGAATATGCACATTGTCGAAGTAAACCTCGCGGGTCGGCGAGCCCTTGATGCCCAGCTTCTTCTCGGGTGCGCCGAACGAGACACCGGCATCCGACTTGGACACCACGAACGCCGAGATGCCGCGCGACCGGGCTCCCGGCTCGGTGACCGCGAAGACCGTGTAGAACTCCGACACACCGGCGTTCGTGATCCAGCGCTTGACCCCGTTGAGCACCCAGCCGTCGCCGGAGCGCTCGGCCCGGGTCGTCATCGACACGGCGTCGCTGCCGGCGTCGGGCTCGGAGAGGCAGTACGAGAACATCGCCTCGCCCCGCGCGACCGGCGGCAGGAACTCGGCCTTGACCGCGTCGGAGCCGGCCAGCAGCAGCGGCATCGTGCCCAGCTTGTTGACCGCGGGGATCAGCGACGACGCGGCACAGGCGCGCGCCACCTCCTCGATCACGATCGCGGTGGCCAGGGCGTCGGCGCCGGCACCGCCGTATTCGACCGGGATGTGCGGCGCGTGGAAGTCGGCCGCGCGCAACGCCTCGTACGACGCCTTGGGGAAGTCGCCGGTTTCGTCCGCGTGCGCGGCATTGGGCGCGACGCGTGCGTCACACAACTCTCGGACCGCGGCCCGGATGGTGCTGTGCTCTTCTGGCAGTTGGTAAACGTCGAACGAACCCTGAGTCATGATTGCGGCCCTCCCCTGGCCGGCGGACAGCGCCACCGGTAGCGTGCGTCGGGCATGTGTCTATCCGGCCCAGTGCTGAGGATACCGACCGGTAACGTTGGCTCGGATGCACAGTGGGTAGGCTCACGCACTATCCTCGCCTGCGCACGTAGGTGAACCCGCTCCGGCGGGCCAGAAGTACAGATGTCCTAACTGACGCGCCGTGCGGGCGCGGCCAGCCCCGACAACGACGTGGCGCACAGTGGCGCTGCCGAGCGTGAGCGGAGAACCAAGGCGTGACGATCCCGTACCCGAACACCCAGCCCATGCCGGCGATCGCGGCGGTGACGCCACCGTCCGGTGCCGCCCGCCCGCGGCTGACCTTCCTCGGCACCGGTTACCTGGGTGCGACGTACGCCATCTGCTACGCCGAGCTGGGCTACGAGGTGCTCGGCTTCGACGTCGACGAGGCGAAGATCGCCGGACTGGCCGCCGGCGTGGTCCCGTTCCACGAGCCCGGCCTCGACGAGCTGCTGCGGCGCAACATCGCCGCCGGCCGGCTGCGCTTCTCGACCGACTACCAGGAGGCCGCCGAGTTCGGCGACGTCCACTTCATCTGCGTCGGCACCCCACAGCGGGGCGACGGCATGGGCGCCGACCTGACCTACGTCGAGACCGCCGTGGTCAACCTCGCCCAGCACCTGACCCGCAAGGCCCTGATCGTCGGCAAGTCCACCGTGCCGGTCGGCACCGCCGAGTGGATCGAGCAGCTGGTCGGCAAGCACGTCGCGCCAGAGCTCGGTGTCGAGGTCGCGTGGAGCCCCGAGTTCCTCCAGGAGGGCTTCGCCGTCGAAGACGTGCTGCGCCCCAACCGGATCGTGGTCGGCGTCAAGAGCGACTGGGCCAACGGGCTGCTCTACTCGGCGCACAAGGGCGTCTTCGACCTGGCCGCCACCGAGGACCGCGAGGTGCCGCTGGTCATCACCGACTTCGCGACCGCCGAGCTGGTCAAGGTCGCCGCCAACGCGTTCCTGGCCACCAAGATCTCGTTCATCAACGCGATGGCCGAGGTCTGCGAGGTCGCGGGCGGCGACGTCACCCAGCTCTCCCGGGCGATCGGTTACGACCCCCGCATCGGCAACCGCTTCCTCCAGGCCGGCGTCGGCTTCGGCGGCGGCTGCCTGCCCAAGGACATCCGCGCGTTCCAGGCCCGCGCCCAGGAGCTCGGTGCCGGCGAGGCGCTGCGCTTCCTGCACGAGGTCGACCTGATCAACCTGCGCCGCCGCACCCGGGTGCTCAACCTGGCCGCCGACCTGCTCGGCCGCCGCTCCGGCCCGGCCGGTCCGGACCTGTCCGGCGCCCGGATCGCGGTGCTCGGCGCGACCTTCAAGCCCAACTCCGACGACATCCGCGACGCGCCGTCGCTGGCCGTCGCCGGGCTGCTGCTCAAGGCCGGCGCGGACGTCCGGGTCTACGACCCGGAGGGCATGGACAACGCCAAGAAGGCCGCGCCCGACCTGACGTACGAGGCCAGCCTCAACGACGCGGTCCGCGACGCCGACCTAGTCTGCGTGCTGACCGAGTGGGCCGACTTCCGCAACGCCGACCCGGTGGCCCTCGGCGACCTGGTCGCGGGCAAGAAGGTCATCGACGGCCGCAACTGCCTGGACCCGGCACTGTGGACCCAGGCCGGCTGGACCTACCGCGGGATGGGCCGCCCGTAACAGTCTGTTTCATCGAAGGGCGCTCCTGGGGTTTCGCACCCCGGGGGCGCCCTTTCACATTGGAGGGACGTCACCGATTTCGGGTGTCGCGTCCGGACACGCCCAAAGGGACTGTTCAATCGACGTCCAGTATGGGCATGCTTCGGTATAGGCGTCACTGTCCTGCCGCGAAGAGGTGCGATGGAAAGGTATCCGTGTCCCTCCTGCGGTCGGGAGATCGATCCGGCTCCCCGCTGCCCCTACTGCAATGCCGAGCAGGGTCGATGGGCCGACGAGGTGCAGCGCATCGAGCGCGAGATCGCCGAGATCCGCCGCCAGGACATCCAGCTCGCGCGTGACCAGCGGCTGCTCGCCCAGCGGATGCAGGCTGCCCGGTTCCAGCGCGACATCCTCGCCGCGGCCAACCAGGAACGGCTCAAGGAGCAGATCAAGAAGCCGCGCCGGGTGCTGCGCCGCCGGGCCACCAAGCGTCCGCCGACCGCCGACCCGACCGCTGCCCGGATCCCCCGGCAGCAGCCGACCGGCGCGGGAGCACCGCCGGAGCCGCCTCCGCCACCACGGGTGCAGGACCTTGACGACGAGGGGGTACGCCCGGAGGCGTCGCCCCGTGAGATCCAGAACGTCTACCTCGGCCTGGGCGCACTCCTGCTCGGCGTCGCGGCGGTGGTCTTCGCGGGCGTGACGCCGTTCGCGATCCCCCGCCTGGCGATCCTTGCCGGCGCGGCCGCGCTGATGTTGGGCGTCGCGCCGTTCGTCCGCGCCCGGCAGCTGAGCTCCACCGCCGAGACCGTCTCCGCGGTCGGCCTGACGCTCGTGCCGCTGATCGGCTACGCGCTCTACCTGGTCCCCGCCGTCCGCACCGGCCCCGTGCCCGGGGAGGTGTTCGGCGGCATCGTGTTCGCGGTGACGGCGGCGATCGCGGCGGTCTACGCCAGCGCGACCGGCCTCAGCGTGCCGCGCTACGCCACCGTGCTCGCCCTTCAGCCGGTCATCCCGCTGCTCGCGCACGGCTCGATCGACGGGCCGACCGGTTGGGCGTTCTCGCTGGCCGCCGTCGCCGCCATGGACGTGTGGCTGGGCCGGCAGTACGCCGCCTTCGGCTCCCTCGTCCCGCCCGCCTGGTCGGCCCGACTGGCGCCGCCCCGGCCGGCCACCCCCGCCGAGCCGCCCGCGGCCCAGCCCGTCGCTGACAAGACGACCGCCGGCGACGTCGACTCGAGCACAGCCCCGGCGGCCGCGGACACACCCAAGGTGTCCCGGATCGTGTCGAGCCCGGTGCCCGGGCAGCGCACCGACGACGAGGCCGCGGCTGAGCCCGCGGCGCGCCGTCCCGAGGCTGCCGCCGAGGAGGACGAGGTCCTGCTCGACGCCGGTCCCACCGACGCGCCCGTGTCCGGCCCGCCGCCGCAGACCGAGGTCGCCGCCCGCTGGCTGCGCGAGATGTCGTGGGTGCTGTTCGGCGTCGCGATCGGCGCCGCCCTGATCTACGCGGTGGCCGGGCTGGTCGAGGCCCGCACCCTGCCGGCGGCCACCGTGGCCGGCATCGCGCTGGTGCTGGCCGCCGGCATCGGGCTGATCGGCTCCCTCCAGCTCCGTCGCCGGCCGCTGCCCGACGTGGCTGGTGCCGTCATGACGCTGGCCATCATCGGCGCGGCCGGCCGGGTCGCCTCGGTCGCGCTGCCCGGACACGCGTTGGTCGTGGTCGCCGCGATCATCGCGCTGATCGGCTTCGGCGTCCGCGCCCTGCCCGACGACTCCCGCCGCGGCCCCCAGCTCGCCTCGACGGCCGCGCTGCTGGTGATGGGCATGGTGATCGCCGGCAACACGCTGCGCGCCGCGATCGCGCCGATCGACGCCTCGTTGCCGATGTGGCGGGCCGACCTGACCGCGTACGACGGGAAGCTGGACGCCGCCATCGGCTCCGCGCAGTGGCAGCTCGCGGTCGCGGCCGCCCTGCTCACCATCGCCGCCGTGCTGGCCGCCCCGCAGGAGATCCGGCGTGAGCTGGCGGTCGCCGGGGCGGCTCTGACCGCCCTCGCCGCGCCGGCCTCGTTCAACCTCGGCTGGGCCGCCGCGCCGTGGCCGCCCGCGATCGCCGCGATCGCCATCGGCGTGGCCGGCCTCTGGGCTCGCACCAACCGCGCCGGCGTCGCGCACGCCGTCGGCGCCGCCCTGGTCGGGCTGGCCGCGGCGGGTGCCTCGACGGCCCGCCCGGCGCTGACCGCCGCTGTGCTGTTCGTGATCGCCGCCAGCGGCGCGCTGATCGCCGCGGCCGCGCGATCGGGCACCATCCGCGACAACGCCGGGGCCGACCCGGTCGGCGAGTGGGCGGCCGGTGGTGCGGCGTTCGCGTTCCCGGGCGCGGTGGCGAGCTTCGTCGCCGCGACCGTGCCGAGCCCCAACGCCACCGTGCCGATCCTGGCCACGGGCTTCCTCGCGGTCTGCGCGACGCTCAGCTTCGCGGCGCTCAACCAGGTGGCCGAGCGGCACCTGAGCGTCCCGCTGACGGTCGGCACCGGGCTCGGCGCGATGACCGTCGCCGCGGCCGCGTTCGCCGCACCGCAGTCGATGGTCGCCGACAAGCTGGTCGGCGCGCTGATGCTGGTCGCCGCAATGCTGCTGTTCCTGGCACCGTCGATCGACCACGGCCGGCGGGCCGACCGGATGCTCGACGGCGCCGACTTCGCCTCGGCGGCCGCGACCACCGCGCTGATCGGTGCACTGGCCCGGATCGCGGCCATCCTCGCGCCCGGCGGGGAGATCGCCACCGTGGCCGCGATGATCCTGGTCGTCGCCATCGCCGTGCGGGCACTGCCCGAGGGCTGGCGGCGCGGCCCCGCCCTGGGCATCGCGGTCGGCGGCGGGGTGATCGCGGCGGTCGCCGGCTACCAGTCCCTCGCCGGTGGCCTGCGGATCCTCGCCACCCCCGGCGCGCTCTGGGAGGCCGACCTCTCCCGCTGGCCCGGCAGCACCGAGGCGGTCGGCGCGTGGCAGGCACCGGTGGCGCTCGTGCTGCTCGCCGGGGCGGCCGCGATCGTGCTGCCCCGTCCCTGGTCCTACGACGTCGCCGGCGTCTTCGTCGGCCTGGCCACGATCGGTGCGCCGGCCGCCCTCGGCCTGCCCTGGTACTCACCGATCCTGGTCGGCGGCGCCGTCGCCACCGTCTATGGCGTGGCCGCCGTGATGGCCGCCGACCCCCGGGCCGGCATCGCCCGCATCTGGGTGGCCGCCGCCGTCGCCCTGCACGCGGTCGGCGCCAGCGTCGTGCGCCCGTGGACCACCGCGGCGGCGCTCGGCATCATCGTGCTGATCGGCGCCGTCGTCGCGGGCCTGGCCGCCAACGCCGTGGCCGACCCGGTGGACGACGCCGGCCCGCGGTGGACGCTGTTCACCCGCCCCGGCGGCGGCACGGGCGCCACCACCGAGTCCGCCGGCTACCCCGGCGCGGAGGCCGCTGCCCCAATCGGGGTCGACACCCAGGTGCGGGCCGCGGGAGCCGTGCCCAACAGCCGGCCGGGAAGCGAACGGATAACCGTGCCGGCCGGCGACGACGACTTCGGCCCAGCCACCGGCGGCGGCGGGACCGCGACCATGACCCGGCCGCGCGCGACCGCCACCGGCGAGCGGGTGGTCACCTCGACCGAGATCGCCGCGCCGCCGCACCTGAGCACCGTCGGCGGGCTCGCCCTGGGCGGCGCGCTGCTGGCTCTCCCGGGCGCCCTGGCCGGCTTCGCCGCGTCGGTGGGCAGCTCCGCCGTCGTGGTGCTGACGGCCGCCCTGGCCGGCTCCAGCCTCGGGATGGCCCTGCTGGCGCTGACCCGCACCCGGATGGCGCCGTTCCTCGCGTACGCCTCTGTCGGACTGGCCGGCGGCGCCACGATCACCGCCGCCACCGCGCTCGGCACCGGCGTCTCGCCCGGCGTCTACGCTGCCGCCGCGGCGATGCTCGGCATCCTCGCCGAACTGTTGCGCGCGACCGTGTCGCCGGGCGGCGAGGCGGAGCGGGTCCGGCGGTGGAGCGCGTTCGGGTCCGGCCCCTGGCGCCGCCAGCTCGGCGCCTCCGGCCGGCGCTGGTCGCTGGAGCCGGCGATGGGTGCGCTGCTGCTGGCCGTACCCGGCATCCTCTTCGCGCTCTATGCCCTCGGCCCCGCGCTGATCGCCTCTCTGATCGACCCGCTCCAGGTGGTCAACCGGATATGGGAAGGGCCGCCCCTGGCACTGCTGGACCCGCCTGAGGCCGCCGTCGACCCGTCCAACGTGCTCTCCGCACTGCTGCTGACCGTGGCGGCCGGGCTCGCCGCGCTGGCGTTCTCCGGCGGCCGTCCGGCCCGCGCGATCCCCGTGGTGCTGCCTGGCATCGCGGTGACCATCCTGATCACGCCGGTGTCGCTCGGCCTCGGCTGGCCGCAGACCACCCAGGCGGCGTTGGCGGTCTTCGCGGTCGCCATGCTCTCCCTGGCGCTGACCCCGCCGCCGCCGGAGTCGGAGCTGGCGCAGTCGCTGCGCTCCGCCCGGATCGCCGGCTTCGTGATCGGCCTGGCCGCCGGCAACGCCGGCCTGTCCGGCAGCCTGGCCACCCGCGAGATGACGCTGTTCACGCTGGGCAGCGCGGTTGCGGTCGGCGCGGCGGCGGCCCTGTACGGCAAGACCGAGCGCGCCCGCATCCTCGGCTGGCTGTTCGCCGCGATCATGGCGCAGGCCTTCGTGTTGACGCTCGGGCTGGTCGGCGGCCTGCCGCGCACGACGTCGGCGTTCGGCGTGCTGGGCGTCGGCGCCGCGCTGCTGGTCGGCGCCGCGCTGGTGCCCCGGCTGCGCCGCCCCGAGGCGCAACGCGAGGCGACCACGGTGGAGTGGAGCGGCTACGGGGCCGGCCTGATCGCGTTCGCGCTGGCCTTCGACTCGCTGCCGCACCTGGCCGGCCTGCTGGCCGCCTGGGGCGCGGTGCTCGGCGTCGCGGCCGGCCGGCCCAACCGCCGGGCCTCGCGCCGCCGGGTCATCTTCTACTCGGCCCTGGGCTGCGAGGTCGTCGCCTGGTGGCTGCTGATGAACCTCGTCGAGGTGCGGCTGCTCGAGGCGTACACGCTGCCGTTCGCCGCGGTCGCGCTGGTGGCCGGCCTGATCGAGCTGCGCCAGCGGCCGTCGCTGGGCAGCTGGGTGGCGTACGGCCCGGCGCTGGTGACGGCGTTCCTGCCGACGACGGTGCTGGTGCTGACCCGCGACACCACCGACACGCGGGAGCTGCTGCTGCTGGTCGGCGCGGCGGCGACGCTCATCTTCGGCGCGATGGTCAAGCAGCAGGCACCGGTCATCGTGGGCGCGGTGGTCACCGGCATCTCGGCGATCCACTTCACCGTGACCCGGGTCGGCCCGTACTACGTCGTCCTGCCGATCGGCCTCATCCTGCTGGTCCTGGGCGCCAACAACGAGAACCGCCGCCGAGCCCAGGAACGCATCCGCAGCCTGCGCGGGATGCGCTAAAGCGTGTAGTGCCGCAACTGGACCGGGCCGCCTTCGGGACCGGTCCAGCCGGCCCTGGTGGTGTGGGTGTGCTGCCAGCCGTTGGCCGCGTAGAAGGCGACCGCGGCCGACCGCTGCTCGTCGGTGACCTCGAGGCTCAGCCGGATGCCGTGCTCGGCCGCCCAGGCCGTCGCCTGACCCACCAGCGCGGTGCCGACGGAGCGGCGGCGCGCGGCCGGCGTGACGAACAGCCGGCACAGCTCGCCGCCCTGGATCGCGACGTGGCCCGCGATCGTGCCTTCCGGCAGCTCGGCCACCCAGGCCCGCGCGAGACCGGGAGGATCCAGCCAGCCAACCGGATCCGAAGGCCAGTTCAGCGGGTACGCGTCAGCGTCGTGCACCGCGCGCAGCGCCGCGACGCAGCCCGGGAGGTCGGCCTCGTGACGGGGGCGGACGAGGATCATTCCGACCGCAGCGACGCCTTGAGGGCGGCTTCCTTCTCGGCGACCAGCACCTCGAGGCCGGCCTGGAACTCCTGCATGCGCTGGCGCAGCGCCGGGTCGGCGGCGGCCAGGATCCGGACGGCCAGCAGGCCCGCGTTGCGCGCGCCGCCGATCGAGACCGTGGCCACCGGCACACCGGCCGGCATCTGGACGATCGAGAGCAGCGAGTCCATGCCGTCGAGGTACTTCAGCGGGACGGGTACCCCGATCACCGGCAGCGGGGTGGCCGACGCGACCATGCCTGGCAGGTGTGCGGCACCGCCCGCACCCGCGATGATCACCCGCAGGCCACGATCCGCGGCCGTACGGGCGTACGCGATCATCTTGTCGGGTGTGCGGTGTGCGGACACCACGCCGACCTCGTAGCCGACGCCGAACTCGTCGAGCGCCTCCGCCGCGGCGCGCATCGTCGCCCAGTCGGAGTCGCTTCCCATGATCAAGCCGACGGCGGTCACTCGTGCGTCCCTTCGCGTAGCCACCAAGCCGCGCGGGCGGCGCGGGCGCGCAACGACGCCAGGTCGTCGCCCAGGACCGTCACGTGGCCGATCTTGCGGCCGGGACGGGTCTGCTTGCCGTAGAGATGCACGCGGGCGCCGGGGTCCTCGGCGAACAGGTGGTGCATCCGCTCGTCGATCGACATGCCGCCGGGCGGGCCACCGAGCACGTTGGCCGACACCACGACCGGCGCGGCCAGCGCGGTGTCGCCGAGCGGGTAGTCGAGCACCGCCCGCAGGTGCTGCTCGAACTGCGACGTCCGGGCGCCCTCGATGGTCCAGTGGCCTGAGTTGTGGGGCCGCATGGCGAGCTCGTTGACGACCAGCCCGGCCGACGTCTCGAACAGCTCGACGGCGAGCAGCCCGACCACGCCGAGCGCGGTAGCCAGGTCGATCGCGAGCTTCTGCGCCTCGACGGCGAGGTCCTCGGGCAGCAGCGGCGCCGGCGCCAGCACTTCGACGTTGATGCCGTCGCGCTGGACGGTCTCGACCACCGGGTACGCGGCGACCTGCCCGAACGGCGACCGGGCCACCTGCACGGCGAGCTCGCGCCGCAAGGGCACCATCTCCTCGCCGATCAGCTCCGTGCCGCTGGCCAGCACCTCGGCGGCCGCCGCGGGTGAGTCGACGACCCACACGCCGCGCCCGTCGTAGCCGCCCCGGGACGCCTTGAGCACCAGCGGCCAGCCGACCCGCTCGCCGAACGCGGCCAGGTCTTCAGGTGAGGCGATCGGCTGCCAGCGCGGCACCGGCGCACCGAGCTCCGACAGCCGCTCCCGCATCCGCCGCTTGTCCTGCGCGAACACCAGCGCGTCGGCCGAAGGAAAGATCTTGACGCCGTCGGCGGCCAGGGCGCGGATGTGCGCCTCCGGCACGTGCTCGTGGTCGAAGGTGACCACGTCACAGCTTTTGGCGAAGGTGCGCAGCGCCGCCAGGTCGGTGTGCTCGCCGATCTGCACGTCGGCGGCGACCAGCGCCGCACCGTCGTCAGGATGGGCGGCGAGCACCCGCAGCGACTGGCCGAGGGCGATAGCGGCCTGGTGGGTCATGCGGGCCAGCTGGCCACCACCCACCATGCCGACGACAGGCAGTCCGGTCCGTGAATCCATGGCGCGCGAAGCCTATCCCGGCCTTACCGGCGCGCGAGCTGCGCGGTGAGGTCCGCCACCGCGGTCGTCGGGCGATCACAGACGAAACCGCGGCAGACGTACGCCGTGGGTGCGCCGTCGACGAGCGGACGATCAGCCAGCAGGGGTACGCCCGGCGCGTCAGGAGCACCAACGAGCACCACCGCACCCGGCGGCGCGAGCTCGTAAGCGGTCGCGACCAGCGGATCACCCGTCGGGTCGTCCTGCGTGGCGATCACGATCTCGTACGGCCCGGACAGCAACGCCTCGCCGGTAGCGGCCGCATAACCGCTGAACCGCGGATACCGCGACACGATCGGCGCGACGGTCCCCAGCGCGGCCTCGGCCGCGTCCCGGTAGCGCGGCTCACCACTCAGGGCGGTGTAGCTGGTCAACGCCGCCGCGAGCGCCGACAACCCGGACGGTGTCGCGTTGTCGGTCGGGTCCGCCGGCCGCGTGACCAACCGCTCGGCATCGTCGGCGGTGTCGTAGTAGCCACCGTTGCCGGTCGGGAAGTGCGCCAGGGCGGCATCGAGCAACGCGCCGGCCAACGCCAACCAACGCCCGTCGAGCGTCGCCTGGTGCACGGCACAGAACGCCTCGGCGACAGCGCCGTAGTCGTCGAGCACCCCTGGCGGATCACCGACCAGACCGTCGCGCGAGACCCGCCGCAACCGGCCGTCCACCACGTGCCGCTCGGCCAACAGCGTCGCCGCCTTGACCGCGGCGTCCAACGACTCCGCGCCACCGGTGGCGAAGTAATGCTCGACCAGCCCGACGATCGCCATCCCGTTCCAGGACGCGACCACCTTGTCGTCCCGAGCCGGCTGCGGCCGCTGGTCACGGGCGGCCAGCAACCGCTGCCGAACATCCGCCCACCGGTCCACCACGGGCGGGTTCGCGTCGTCGATGTCGCGGGCGAGCCGCAGAACGCTGGCACCCTTCTCGAACGTCCCGGCAGCGGTCACCCCGAAAACACCGGCGGCGTACGCCCCGTCGTCGACACCGAGAGCATCGACCAGCTGGCCCGGCGTCCACGAGTACGTGAGACCCTCCACCCCGTCGGTGTCGGCGTCGAGAGACGAGGCGAAGCCGCCTTCGGGCGTACCCAGATCACGCACGACGAACTGCGCCGTCTCGTCGGCGACCCGGCGAGCCAACGGATCCCCCGTCAACCGCCACAGGTGCGTGTAGACGCGCAGCAGCAGCCCGTTGTCGTACAGCATCTTCTCGAAATGCGGCACGATCCACCGAGCGTCGACGGAGTAGCGAGCGAACCCACCGGCAAGCTGGTCATAGATCCCACCGCGAGCCATCGCCTCACACGTGTGCCGCACGACCTCCAACGACCGCGCGTTGCCGGTCCGCTGGAAGTGCCGCAGCAGGAAGAGCAGGTTCATCTGCGGCGGAAACTTCGGCGCCCCACCAAAGCCGCCGTTCTCACTGTCGTACTCGCCGGCCAACTTGGCGGCGGCCCCGTCCAACACCTCAGCCGTCAACGGCGCGCTGATCCCACCGAGCGCCTGCGCGCCGCCAATGGCCTCGACAACGGCAGCACCCTGCCGCATGACGTCTTCACGCTGCTCCTGCCAAGCCTTGGTCACCGACTCGAGCAGGCGGGAGAAGTTGGCCTTGGGAAAGTAGGTCCCGCAGAAGAACGGAGTCCCGTCAGGCGCCGCGAACACCGTCATCGGCCAGCCACCCTGCCCGGTCATAGCCTGGGTAGCAGTCATGTAGACCGCGTCGACGTCGGGCCGCTCCTCCCGGTCGACCTTGACGCTGACAAAGCTGTCATTCATCAACTTGGCCACACCAGCATCTTCAAAGCTCTCGTGCGCCATCACGTGACACCAGTGACAAGCCGCGTAACCCACCGAGATCAACACCGGCACGTCCCGGCGTTTGGCCTCCTCGAACGCGGCGCTCCCCCAGGGCCACCAGTCGACGGGGTTGTCGGCGTGCTGAAGCAGGTACGGGGACGTGGCGTCACCTAGGCGGTTCACTGTTCCAGCCTGTCACAGCCTTTGGGCTGTCGCTCTCAGCGCGCCCTCCGTCCCACGACCGGTCGCCCCTCGTCTCCTCGGGTTTCGGTTCGTCGTTGGTCGCGGTCCTGGGCGGGGGACACAGTCCATTGGGTGGCCTTCGCTTCGCCTTACCGGCTACGCACAATGTCCCGTTGGTGGGTCGTGCGTTCCGCTGGGTCAGGTTCGCAGAGTTCGTAGTGCCGTGGATGACATCGTCGCTAGGTCTGGGCGGGTTGGCACGAAGACTGTCGTGACGCCTAGCGCCTCGTTCATCGCCGCTAGCTCGTGTTCGCGGTCGTAGTCGGTCGGGTCGCGCACGCCACGGACTATCACGGTGCAGTCGTGGTGTCGGCAGTAGTCCGCGGTCAAGCCGTGCCAGGCGGCTACGGAGACGTTGTGCCAGTCCGATGGAAGCGCGCGCTCGATCTGGGCTGCCCGCGCCGAGGTCGGCTGGGTCGGGCGTTTGTCGTCGTTGACTGCGACCAGGACGGTGACGTGGTCGAACAACCGGCGTGACCGTTCAACGAGGTCGAAATGGCCCGGGGTGAAGGGGTCGAAAGTGCCGGGATAGACCGCTCGAATCGGGCCGACACCGACAGCAGGCGCGTGTGCCACCTGGTCAGGCTAGAGCGACGTGGAGGGCTGCTTCGCGCGGGTAGCCAGGCCGCAAACCGGACGGCCTTTGATCTCCGACGCCCACTCCCGCGCCAACGCGTCTGCCGCAGCGCGACCGCGCACGTGGGCGCGACGAGACTTGTCGCTGCCGGTGGTCGAGTAGGCCACCACGAGCCAACGCCCGCTCACCGCCCGCCAAGGCCACACGGCAACAGTCGCCAGCAGCGCCGCCAACCACATGACCAGCCACCAGACGATGGGCAGGAGATTCAGGGCGAGCACGATGCCGGTCATGTCGGCGGAATCGGGGAAGTCCCATCCCCTGTAGACGGGTCGCCAAGCAAGCCGCCGCCGCCCAACCCGCCAAACGTCCCACTCACCGGTCGCGCCCCTGGCCACCACTCGCACCAAGCCATTGTGTGCGTCGACGACAACAGAAAGCGACCCTGCGGCCTGAGCCACCCACTGATCGCGCAGCGGGGATCAACCAATGGACAGTGACCCGCGACCGGGAGCCGGAGTCGACAAACGCGGAAGTGGGTCAGGGCGGGGGACGGCTCAAGCCGACCCATCAGCCCGAAGCGGAAAGACCTTGGCCCGAGCCGAATCAGTAAGTTGGCTAAGAACGGCCACGATCTTGTCAGCAGGCATCGGCTTGAAGAAGTGGTAGCCCTGGGCCGCAGCGCAGCCCAAGTTCTCGAGGGCCGCGCGCTGGGCAGCCGTCTCGACGCCCTCGGCGACGACCCGAAGACCCAACTCCTGGCCGAGGTTGATCGTGAAGCGGACGATCGCGGCGGCCTGGGGGGACTCGGCCATGCGCATCACGAACGAGCGGTCCACTTTGACTTCGTCGACCGGCACCCGCTCGAGGAAGGCCAGCGATGAATAGCCCGTGCCGAAGTCGTCGAGGGCGATCCGGATGCCCATGGAGCGTAGGCCGGCCAGGACCTCGTCGATGACCTCCTGGTCGCTCATGACCACTGTCTCGGTGATCTCGAAGACCAACCGGTCGGGCCCGACGTTGTGCTGGCGGAGGAGCTCGGCGACGGCGTTCGGGAGGTGCTGGTCGAGCAGGTTGTGCGCCGAGAGGTTCACCGCGATCGGCACGTCCATGTCATGCGCGGCCACGTCTGCGGCGACCCGCAGGGCACGGTCGATGACGTACAGCGTGAAGGCTCCGAGGAGGTCGCTGTCCTCGGCGGCGCGCACGAAGTCGCCGGGCTTGAGGATGCCGCGGCGTGGGTGGCGCCAGCGGATCAGGGCCTCGACGCCGGTCGGTGCGCCCGTGGTCAGGTCGACCGCCGGCTGCAGCGCCAGCACGAGCTGGTCCTCGGCCTCGAGCGCCTCGCGGAGCTCGGACAGCAACGTCAGCTGGTCGGTGCTGCTCTCGTCGCGGCTGGGGTCGTAGCAGGCGGTGTTGCCGCCCCCACCTTCCTTCGCCTGCCGGAGCGCGATGTCAGCGCGGCGGAGCAACTCGCCCATGTTGGCCCCGCCGGCAGCCGCGACGACGACGCCGGCGGACGCCTCGACCGCCAGGGCGATGCCCTGCACCTCGGTGGTGGCGGCTACGGCGTCGACCATCTCGTCGGCCCGGTCCAGCGCGCGGGACGTGGTCATCCGCTCGGGGCCGGCGATCAGCAGCGCGAACTGGTCACCGCCGAGGCGGCCCAGCAGTTCGCCCGGCCCGGTCAGGGTGTTCATGCGGGTCGCGGTGGCGGCGAGCAGCTCGTCGCCGGCGGCGTGGCCCAGGGTGTCGTTGACGGCGCGGAACCGGTTGATGTCGAGGACCAGCAGCGCGATCGCGTGGTCGCGGCCGAGCCGGCGCAGGGCCGCGTCGCCCTGTGCGACCACAGCGGCGCGGTTGAGCAGGCCGGTCGGTGCGTCGTGCACGGCGTCGTACGACGAGCGTTCCTGGAGCAGTGACCACGCCCGGTGGGTGACGGCGTCGTGGAGGGCGACCGCCAGGGTGTCGCCGAAGGACCGCAGCGCGAACTCGTCGCGGGCGGACGGCAGGGTCGGGCTGGGCAGCGCGACCCGGATCTGGCCGACGAGCTGGCCGCGGACGGTGAGCTCGCGGACGAGCGTGGAGTCGTCGCCGTCGGTGGCCGGGCGCTCGTCGACGTCTTCGGCGCCGCTGCCGCCGTCGGCGTCGCCCCAGTGGCGCCGCCAGCCGCCGTCCATCCGGACCACGTCGAGGTCGACCCGTTCGGCGACCAGCAGGCGCAGCGCGCCGGCGACCCCGGCCGCGGCGACCTCTTCCTCGTCGAGTTTCTTGAGGGCGCTGGTCGCGCCCGCGAACTCTTCCCAGGCGCGGCGCTCGTCGGCGGCCCGCAGGCGCTGCCCGTAGGTCTGCTGGAGCAGCCAGAGCGCGGGCGGGAGCAGGAACAGCCAGGCCGGGTCGGAGTGGACCATGGCCACCACGGCGAGGCCGACGACGACGTTGCCGATGAACATCAGCAGCTTGTCGTTGAGCGCCCGCAGCAAAGTCGCGAACACGGGGACGCCGTGCACGAGGCGCAGGAAGAGCACGGCCAGCAGGGCACCCACGAGCAGGTACGTGAGCGCACCGAGGATCAGGGCCACGGCGAGCGGCGGGGTGAGCGGTGCGCCGATCGGGTCGGAGAGCAGGCAGGCGACCGTGACGGCGCCGGCGACCGCGACGGTTTGGCTGGCCGCGATGAACACGACCTCGAGCGGGGTGCGGAGCTTCGCGAAGACCGACATGAGGAGCCAGGCGGCGAACGTGCCGGCGAACGTGGCGGCCGGCAGCCAGCCCGAGGGTGCGGCGTAGAGGCCGATGATCAAGCCGGCCTCGCCCCAGGTGACGGATAGTCGCCCGGAGCCGATGCGTAGTCGGAGGCTGGCGAGCTGGGCCAGCGCCATCAGGCCGCAGGCGATGCCGAACCGGGCGGCCGGCGGCAGCGGGTCGCCTTCGCGGAGGAACGCCGGCCAGAGCAGCCCGCTGATCGTCGCGACGACCGCGAGCACGACGAGCATGGCGGTGAAGGCGTGCGCGCGGACGGGCACCTCGCTCGCGCCGGAGCCCCGGACCGCCCGGTCGATGCCGGCGCGCAGCGCGCTCATCGCTTGCTCCCGTCCATGGGACGGTCGACGTGAACGCGGCGATGATCGGCAAACGACAGATCATGCCGGGAGCGGCCGGCGATCGTCATCGGCGCCCCCTTCCGCGCACGCCACGGAAACCCACACGGGTCCCCACGGCGGAAGGCTAAGCCAATCCGAGTGGGCGCAACAGGGGTCAGACGTCTGGTTTGGCCGTCAATGGGTGCCGTCGTGCCTGGTCAGCACCGGATTGCCCAGTCTGGAACGAATCCAGTGGTGGTCAGGAACGGTCAATCGGGTCAGATGGTTTCGCGGCGACAGATTTCGCGGTGGTCGGATCCACGACACTGTCATCCGGTCCGGGGAACCGCTCGGGCAGCCGCCGGAGGCGGCTGTTCATGTTGCGGATCAACAGAACCGTCGCGGTGCCCAGCAGGATGATGAGCAGCAGCCCCATCGGGCCGGCCAGGCCGCCCTCCCGGGTGTCACCGAAGTTGTTGACCGCGAGCACGTCGACGACAGTCCGCATCGGCGGCACACTCCTTCTCAGCCCGGGGGTCGGCAGCGGCCCTTCACGCTACGCCCGCCTGCTCAGCGGGCGCGCACCGCCTCCCGTACGCCCGCGAACAGGTCGGACTCGGGCACCGGGCTGTCGACCAGCGACTTGACCAGCTCGAAGTCTTCGGTCGGCCAGACCTTGCGCTGGAGGTCGAGCGGCACCCGGAACCAGGCGCCGTCGGGATCGACCTGGGTGGCGTGCGCCCGCAACGCGTCGTCGCGGGTCTCGAAGTATTCGCCGCACTCGACCCTGGTGGTGACCCGGTCGCCCTTGTCTTCGCGGGAGTCCCAGTCCTTGAGCCAGTCGGTGTAGGGCGACTCCAGCCCCGCGGCCAGCATCGCCTCGTGGGTGGCGAGCAGCCGGGCCCGGCTCCAGCCGATGTTGTAGTAGAGCTTGAGCGGCTGCCACGGCTCGCCGAGGTCGGGGTAGCGCTCGGGGTCACCGGCCGCCTCGAACGCAGCCACGCTGACCTTGTGGCACATGATGTGGTCGGGGTGCGGGTAGCCACCGTTCTCGTCGTAGGTGGTCACCACGTGCGGCCGGAACTCCCGCATCAGCCGCACCAGCGGCGCCGTGGCCACCTCGAGCGGCTGGAGCGCGAAACAGCCCTCCGGCAGCGGCGGCAGCGGGTCGCCCTCGGGCAGCCCCGAGTCGACGAAGCCCAGCCAGGCCTGCTTGATGCCGAGGATCGCCCGGGCCGCGTCCATCTCGGCGCGGCGGATCTCGGCGATGTTCTCCCAGACGTCGGGCCGGTCGAGCTTGGGGTTGAGCACGCTGCCGCGCTCGCCGCCCGTGCAGGTCGCGACCAGCACCTCGACACCTTCAGCCACATAGCGCGCGGCCGACGCGGCACCCTTGCTGGACTCGTCGTCCGGATGGGCGTGGACGGCCATCAGACGCAACTGCTCTGCCACGGACTGCTCCCCCTCGAACCTGCCTCGGACCTGCTCATCCTCGGCTGCGAGGATGGAACCCTGCCATTCTGGCGGATCGCACCGACAAGATTTCGCCGGGACCTAGCCGCAGGGGTGCCCCCGTTGACCGAGACTCCGACATCAGCCACACCAACCACGCCGCCCGCGCCGGTGTTCCCGCCCGGCCGTTACGGCCGTCGGCGCGAGCCCCAGCGGCGCCGGCCCGTGCTGGTCGCCGGCCTGGCCCTGGTGGTCCTGGTGATCGGCGCGCTCGTGTCCGTCCGGCTATACAAAAACTACGGCGACCCGGCGTACGACGCCCAGGTAGTGACCTACACCGACATCAGCGACGCCGGGCTCACGCTCACGTTCCGGGTCACGATCCCAGAGGGTGGTCAGGCCAGCTGCGTGCTGCGGGCGCGCGCCAAGGACGGCTCCGAGGTCGGCCGCCAGGAGGTCGTGGTCCGGGACCAGTCCGGCGACGGTGCCACCACAACGGTCACCGAACGCCTGGTCACGACGGCTGAGCCGTTTATCGGAGAAGTGCTGCGCTGCGTACCCGCGCAATAAACGGGTGTTTCGGGCGCGACACCCGGTCGTCGATCGCTGGTAAGTTGGAAGTTCGTACTTGTCACCCGCCACCCAAGGAGATCGTCTGTGTCCACGACCGACCGCGGGACTCCCGTCACCTGGTTGTCCCAGGACGCGCATGACCGGCTCCAGGCGGAACTCGACGAGCTGATCAAGGCCCGCCCGGTGATCGCCGCCGAGATCAACGCCCGCCGCGAGGAAGGCGACCTGCGCGAGAACGGCGGCTACCACGCCGCCCGCGAGGAGCAGGGCAAGCAGGAGCACCGGATCAGCTACCTCAAGGAGCTGCTGCGCACCGCGCAGGTCGGCGATGCCCCCACCGCCGACGCCGTCGCGCCCGGCACCGTGGTGACGATCCACTTCGACGACGACGCCGACGACACCGAGACGTTCCTGCTCGGCTCGCGCGAGATCTCGGCGACCACCGACCTGACCGTCTACAGCCCTGAATCGGCGCTCGGCAAGGCCATCCTCGGCGCGCACAACGGCGACACCGTGACCTACACGGCCCCCAGCGGCGCCGACATCAAGGTCACCGTGGTCAAGTTCGCCCCCTTCGAGGGCTAGGCAAGCTGCTAGGTCGGCGGAGTTCCGACTCCGCCGACCTCACGCGAACGACACGACGTATCCGCTGGCTCGCAGTGCGCCGACCACCTGGTCGGAATGTTCCGAGCCGCGGGTCTCGACCGACAGCGCGACCTCGACCTCGCCGAGGCGCAGCCGCGGGTTCTGGCGCTGGTGCACCACGTCGACCACATTGGCGTGCTGGTCGGCGATCTGCCCCAGCAGGTTGGCGAGCTGGCCCGGCCGGTCCGCGCAGCGCACCGTGAACCGCAGGAAGCGGTCGGCCGCGGCGAGGCCGTGCTCGATCACCCGCATCAGCAGGAGCGGGTCGATGTTGCCGCCCGAGAGCACCGCGACCGTCGGCGGCTCGGCCTCGACGACGCCGGCGAGCAGCGCCGCGACGCCGACCGCGCCGGCCGGCTCGACGACCAGCTTGCCGCGCTCGAGCAACATCAGCAGCGCCCGGGAGATGTCCTCCTCGGTCACCGTGACGATCTCGTCGACCAGCTTCTCGACGTGCGCGAAGGTGATCTCGCCGGGGCAGCCGACCGCGATGCCGTCGGCGATCGTCGAATAGTTCGACAGCCGGGTCGGCTCCCCCGCCACCAGCGAGGGCGGGAAGGCGGCGGCGTTGGCGGCCTGCACCCCGATCACGCGTACGTGTGGATTGATCGCCTTCGCCGCCACGGCCAGCCCTGAGACGAGGCCGCCGCCACCGACCGCGGTCACGATCGTGCGGACCTGCGGGCACTGTTCGAGGATCTCCAGTGCGACCGTGCCCTGGCCGGCGATCACGTCGGGGTGGTCGAAGGGGTGTATGAAGACCGCGCCCGTGCGGTCGGCGAACTCCTTGGCCGCCACCAGCGACTCGTCGACCGTGGCACCGACGAGCTCGATGGCCGCGCCGTAGCCCTTGGTCGCCGCGACCTTCGGCAGTGGTGCGCCCTCGGGCATGAAGACGGTGGCGCTGGTGCCGAGCATCTCGGCGGCCAGCGCGACGCCCTGCGCGTGGTTGCCGGCGCTGGCCGCGACCACGCCGCGCGCGCGTTCGGCCCCGGAGAGCCGGGCGATCCGGACGTACGCTCCGCGAACCTTGTACGAGCCGGCACGCTGCAGGTTCTCGCACTTGAGCCAGGCCGGGCCGCCGAGTCGGGCGCTCAGGGGGCGGGAGGGTTCCATCGGCGTGGTACGCACGACGCCGGCGAGCAGCTCACGCGCCGCCTCGACGTCGGCCAGCCCGACAAGGTCCGTCATGCCCCGATGGTCGCACTTCCATCGCCGTCCGGCGCGGCGGCCCGTGGTGTTACGCCGATCACTGGGTCGGCCACGGGGGTGGTGCCGGCGCCGCCCGGGCCGGTGCCGGCGCCGGCGGCGCCCGCGCCGGGCGAGCCCGCAACGTCCCGGCCGGGCACGCCCGCAGCGTCCGGGCCGACGCCTGCTGGATCGATCCCCTGGCCGGCCTCGGACGAGGCGGCGGGATCCCAGCGCTCCGCGCCGGGCGGCTCGGCCGGCACGCCCCCGAGCGCGGTCGGCGCTCCGGAAGGGGCCGACAGGGCGCGGTTCTCCTCCTCGTACCAGCCTCGGTAGATCCGTTCCTCCTGCGCCGCGGAGGTCCGGGAGACGGTGAACGCGAACGCGGCCGCGGCGATGACGCCCGCGGCGCCGGCCACGGTGGTGCCGCGCGCGAGCTCTCCGTAGAAGTTCGACACCAGCTGCGGGTCGACGGTGTCGTACGCGTAGAGCGCGTTCTCGGCCCACAGGTTTCCGACGCGGTCGGCGATCCACGTGACCAACAGCGCGATCCACCAGATGACGGCTACCCGAGTGACCCAGCGATTGTGGGTGCTCTCCCGGGCCGCGTTCGCCATGATCCGGCCGGGCACGAACAGGTTGGCGATCGGCAGGAACCAGCCGCCGATGGCCCAGCCGGCCGGGATCGACGGCTTCGCGTCCGGGAACGCGTCGAGATTCTTGCGCGCCCGCCAGAGCCAGATGATCGTCAGCGCCAGCGACGCGAGCTGCAGCACGCCGTAGGCGCGGGCGGCGACGTCGACGACGCGTTCCAACGTCGAGGCGGTGTCGAGGCTGCCGGTGTATCCGCTCCGGTCGATGCTGATCTTGATCATCCAGCACAACACCGCGACGATCGCGAGGGCCAACGCGGTCAGGCCCACCACCACGATCGCGGCCACGGCCACCCCGCGGTTGCGATAGGTCCGGTGGCCTTCGTAGACGAACTGGTTCACGCGCTCGCCGCCATGGCCCGGTTCTGCTCCTCGTACCAGCCTCGGTGGATCCGCTCCTCCTGCGCCACGGAGATCCGCGTGACGGCGAAGGCGAACCCGATCGCGGCGACGAGGCCGGCAGCGGCGGCCACGGTGGTGACGGTGGCCCACGAGGCGTAGTAGTCCGCGAGGACGGCCAGGTCGGTGACGTCGACGGAGAAGCGCCGGCTGTCCGCCGAGGCCGCCCCGAGGCGATAGGCGAACATCGCCACCACCAGGCCGATCCACCAGACGACGACCGCGGCGGCCACGGACCGCTCGCGGGTGCTCTGGCGCGCCACGTTGAACGCGATGCGGCCGGGCACGACGAAGTTGGCGATCGGCACGAACCAGCCGCCGACGGTCCAGGCCTGCGACATGATCGGCGCCGCGCCCGGGAAGGCGTCGAGGTTCTTCCGCGCCCGCCAGAGCCAGATCATGGTCAGCCCCAGCGACAGGAACTGCGTCGCGGTGAAGACCAGCGTGCCGATCACCGTGAGGCGTTGGAACGCGTGCGCGGTGTCCAGCCGGCCCGCCACGGCCGCACGGTCGAGGCTGACCGCGATCGCCCAGAACAGCACCGCGACGGACGTCAGGCTCACCGCGGCCAGCCCGACCGCGACGGTCGCGGCCACGCCGACGCTGCGTACCCGATAGGTCCGGCGACCTTCGTGGACAGCCTCACTCATCAACGCATCCCCCGTTTTCGATCTTGAACGGAGGAGATTGTCCGTGTCGCGCGCCGAACCGGAGATCAACCGGACAGGCAGAGATCGACGCCGATCAGGCGGCGCCGGCCGGGTCCTCGACGCGCGGCCACGAGCGGGCGTGCCGGGGCCAGGGCGCGGCCACCTCGAACTGGCCGGCGATCGACAGCAGCAGCGACTCGCTGCCGGGCGGACCGACCAGCTGCACACCGAGCGGCAGCCCGTCGGGCCGCATGCCGACCGGCACGACCAGCGCGGGCAGGCCGGCGATGTTCCACGGCGCGGCAAAGGGCGCGTACCGCAGGCTGGTCGTCAGGTTGGCCCGCCACGACCGCGCGGACCACAGGTCGGCCGGCGGTGGCGCGGCGGCCAGGGCCGGGGTGACCAGCACGTCGACGTTGTTGTCGGTGAAGAAGTCGATCGAGCGCTGCCGCCAGGCGTCGCGGTCGTCCTGACGGACGTAGCCACGGCGGGTCACCCAGTCGCCCAGCTTCGCGTGCCGGCGGCTGCGCGGCTGCAGCGCGGCCCGGTCGAGCGAGTCGAAGTCGGCGTCGCTGGCCGCCGCGGCGAACCAGTGCGCCATGCCCTTCAGGCCGAGCGACACCGGATAGACCGGGTCGACCGAGGCCACGTCGTGCCCGGCGTTGACCAGCAGCTTCGACGCGGTCGCGACCGCCTCGCGGTTGGGTGGGTCCAGGCGGATGCCGCTCACCGGCGAGCGGGTCGACAGGGCCACGCGCAGCCGGGTGGGCTCGACCAGCTTCTCGGGGTTGCGGCCGGCCAGCACCCCGAACACCAGGGCCGCGTCGGCCACGCTGGTGGCGAGCACGCCGTGCTCACTGAGCCCGAACCAGCCGTCGGCGCCGAGCTCGCGGGGCACCACGTCGCGGCCCGGCTTGAGGCCGACCAGACCGCAACAGGCCGCGGGGATGCGGATCGAGCCGAGCCCGTCGGTGCCGTGCGCGACGGGCACCATGCCGCTGGCCACCGCGGCCGCCGCGCCACCCGAGGAGCCGCCCGGCGTGCGGTCGGTGCGCCACGGGTTGCGGGTCACCGCGGTCTCGTCGTCGGTCATGCCGAACAGCGCGAGCTCCGGCATCCGGGTGATGCCGACAGCCACCGCGCCCGCACCCCGCAGCCGGCGGACCACCTCGTGGTCCTCGGCCGCGACGGGCGTACGCGCGGCGGCGGAGCCGTTCCAGATCGGCATGCCGGCGATCGCGGTGTTCTCCTTGATCGCCACCGGGACGCCGGCCAGCGGCAGGCTGGACAGGTCCTCGAGGACGTCGACCTCCTCCGCCTCGACGATCGCCGCGCCGGCCCGGACGGTCCGGAAGGCGGATACGACCGGGTCGGCGGCGGCGATGTGGTCGAGATGGTCGGCGACGACCCGGGTCGCGGTCGTGTCACCACGCCGCACCGCACGCGCGATCTGGCGCGCGGTCGCACCGACCCAGCTGGGCACAGTCTCAGGCACGGGCCACCCTCCCCATCGGGCCGCACTCACCGGGCCGCTCCCGCGACCCGTGCCCCGCAGTGTCTCAATAGGTCAACCGAGCGCGCGCTCCAGGTCGGCCAGAAGGTCGTCACCAGTCTCGATGCCGACAGACAGCCGCACCAGGTCGGCCGGCACCTCGAGCGGCGAACCGGCCGCGCTGGCGTGCGTCATCCGGCCCGGGTGCTCGATCAGCGACTCCACCCCACCCAGCGACTCGGCCAGGATGAACAGCTCGGTGCTCTCGCAGATGCGTACCGCCGCTTCCTCACCGCCCGCGGCGCGGAACGAGACCATGCCGCCGAACCGCTTCATCTGCTTGGCGGCGGTCTCGTGCCCCGGGTGGGTCGGCAGGCCCGGGTAGAGCACCTCGGACACCGCCTTGTGGTGACGCAGGTAGTCGACCACGCGCTCGGCGTTGTCGCAGTGCCGGTCCATGCGTACACCCAGGGTCCGGATGCCCCGCATGGTCAGCCAGGCGTCGAACGGTCCGTTGACCGAACCCATGGCGTTCTGGTGGTACGCGAGGCGCTCGCCGAGCTCGTCGTCGCTCACGATCAGCGCGCCGCCGACGACGTCGGAGTGGCCGCCGAGGTACTTCGTCGTCGAGTGGACCACCACGTCGGCACCGAGGCCGAGCGGCTGCTGCAGGTAGGGCGAGGCGAAGGTGTTGTCGACGACCAGGAGCGCGCCGGCGTCGTGGGCCAGGGCGGCGGTCGCGGCGATGTCGTTGACGCCGAGCAGCGGGTTCGAGGGGGTCTCGACCCAGATCAGCTTCGTCTGACCTGGTCGGATCGCGTTCCGCATCGTGTCGAGGTGGTGGATGCTCGCGGCGGTCCAGGTCAGCCCCCAGCGCTCGGCCACCTTGGCGAAGAGCCGGAACGTGCCGCCGTACGCGTCGTCGGGGATCACCACATGGTCGCCCGGCTGGCAGACGGTGCGCAGCAGGGTGTCCTCGGCGGCGAGGCCGCTCGCGAAGGCCAGGCCGCGTCGACCGCCCTCCAGCGCGCGCAGGCACTCCTGCAGGGCGTCGCGGGTGGGGTTGCCGGACCGGCTGTACTCGTAGCCTTCCCGGGGCTGTCCGACCCCGTCCTGGGCGTACGTGCTGGTCTGGTAGATCGGCGGCACGACCGACCCGGTGCGCGCCTCCGGATCCTGGCCGGCGTGGATGGCGAGCGTCTCGAAACCGTAGGTCATTGGATGGAGGCTAGTCTTCGTCGGTGGCCGAGTGCGTGTTCTGCGGCATCGTGGCGGGCGAGGTGCCCGCATTCGTGGTGGGATCGACGGTGGAATGCGTCGCTTTCCTGGATACCCGGCCGGTGTTCAAAGGCCACACTTTGGTGGTGCCGCGCACACATCTCGTGGTTTTGTCGGATTTGCCGGCTTCGTTACTGCCCGGATATTTCGGGTTCGTGCAGGCGGTCGATCGGGCAGTGCAGTCCGCGCTCTCGGCCGGCGGTTCGTTCGTGGCGCTGAACAACCGCGTCTCGCAGTCGGTGCCGCACCTGCACACGCACGTCGTACCCCGGACGAAGGGTGACGGTTTGCGGGGTTTCTTCTGGCCGCGAACCAAGTACGCGACGGACGACGAGGCCCGGGACTACGCGAAGCGGATCGGCTCGGCGCTGTAGTTTCCGTGGGATGACAACACGAGTCGTCGTCACGGGCGGCAGCGGCAAGCTGGGCCGGGCCGTGGTGCGAGATCTTCTTTCGCACGGGTACGAGGTGCACAACGTCGACCGGGTGCAGTCACCCGATCCGGTGGCGCCGTTCACGCGGATCGACCTGGGCGACTACGGCCAGGTGGTCGAGGCGCTGTCGGGCATCGAGGACCGCTACGCGTCCGTCGACGCGGTGGTCCACCTGGGCGCGATCCCGGCACCGGGCCTGACCGCCAACGCGGCGACGTTCACCCACAACATCACGGCAACCCACCACGTCTTCGCGGCGGCCCGCGCGGCCGGCATCACCAATGTGGTCTGGGCAAGCAGCGAGACCCTGCTGGGCCTGCCCTTCCTGGAGGTGCCGCCGCCGTACCTCCCGGTTGACGAGGAATACCCAGCGCGCCCGCAGTCGTCCTACGCGCTGGCCAAACACCTCGAAGAACAGATGGCAGAGCAGTTCTGCCGCTGGAACCCGGCCCTGAAAATGATCGGCCTACGCTTCTCGAACGTCATGGAACCATCGGACTACGCGGCGTTCCCGTCCTATGCGGACGACCCGCGGCTGCGAAGCTGGAACGCCTGGTCCTACATCGACGCCCGAGACGGAGCCCAGGCGGTGCGGCTGGCGCTGGAACTGGAAGCGACAGGCATGGACATCTTCATCATCGCCAACGCGGACTCGGTGATGCCGCAGAGGTCAGCAGACCTGGCGGCAGAGGTCTTCCCGAACATCCCGATCACGCGCGACGTGGGCGAACACGGCACGTTCCTGTCGATCGAGAAGGCCCGCCGAGTCCTGGGCTACGAACCCCAACACACCTGGCGCTCCTGACGCAGCTATGCGCTGGGGTTCACGAGCACCAGCCCATGGTGTTCGACGAAGTCGGCGTAGTCCTTGACGTTATAGGTCGCGAGGGGCAGGCCCTCTGTGAGACAGGAAGCCGCGATCCAGGCGTCGTTGGACGGATGCATCCGGCCACGACGCCGACCGGCGGCCGACAAGCGGCCCCAGGCCTGGGCGGTCTCCCACCCGGCGTCGAGCATGAGGCAGTGGGACATCCATCCGTCGAGCGCGGCGAGGTTGCGATGGCTCCAGTCGCGTAGCGAGGCCCATTGCGTCAACTCACCGACGCTGACGAAGGTCAGGCACCACGCCGTGCCGACGAGACGTGCCGACATGGCTCGGTCGACCTTGTTTCGGAAGATGCGGGACGCGACGTCAGTGTCGAGGACGACGTAGTTCACGGTCACGCCAGATTCGCGTGGCGTTCCGCATCGACGTGGGACAGGAAGGCGGATAGCTCAGCGTCGCTTTCGAAGATGCCGAAATCGGCCATGTCCGCGAGGTCGCGAACCGGGACGATGCCACGACGTCGCGCTTGCTCGTCGAGCGACTCGCGACCATGCGAGAACCGCCGCGAACGGTCGAAGCGCTGAGCTCCGGTAGACATGAGTCACACCTCCGTCGCCCAGTGTGACAGCCCGGACGCCGATCCGTTGTCCCGTGCCGGCCAGCTTGGGTCGCTCAGCGGTTGTCGCCGCTGCCGCCCAGGACGCCTCGGGATTGGCGGCTGGCCAGTTTGGCCAGGTTGGCCTTCGCGATGTCGTCGAGGGACAGGTCGAGGTAGTCGGCGAGCACCGCCAGGTACCAGAGCACGTCTCCGAGTTCCCGGCCGATGTCAGCCCGGTCGATCCGGGACTCGTCGCTCTCCAGGTCCCGGACCCACTTCTTGAACTTCTCGGCGACCTCCCCCGACTCGCCGACCAGACCCAGGACCAGGTGGAGCAGTTCGTTCTTCTTGTCGCGGGGCGCGGCAGTGCGCAGCGCGCCCCGCTGATAGTGGTCCAGGTCCATGACGATCAAGTATGCGGGTCTGGCGCGGGTCCAGGGACCCGCGCCAGCGGCCGTCAGGCCGTCTTGGCCACGCCCACCGGGCAGGTCATTCCGTTCGGGCCGTGGTTGCAGTAGCCGTACGGGTTCTTCGCGTCCGACAGGTACTGCTGGTGGTAATCCTCGGCGTAGTAGAAGTCGGCCAGCTTGCCGATCTCCGTCGTGATGTCGCCGCGGCCAGTCGCTCGCACGATCGGGGTGAAGGCGTCCCGGGACGACTGGGCGGTTGCCAACTGCTCGTCCGTCGTCGCGTAGATCGCCGAGCGGTACTGGGTGCCCACGTCGTTGCCCTGGCGCATTCCCTGGGTCGGGTCGTGGTTCTCCCAGAAGACCTTGAGCAGGTCCTCGTAGTCAATCTTGCTCGGGTCGTAGACGACCTGGACCACCTCGGTGTGGCCGGTGCGTCCGGAGCAGACCTCTTCGTACGTGGGGTTGCGGGTCTGGCCGCCGGCGTATCCGGCCGCCGTCGAGATCACGCCCGGCAGCGTCCAGAACAGGCGCTCGGCGCCCCAGAAACAGCCCATGCCGAAGACGGCGACCTGGGCGCCCTCCGGCCACGGTCCGACCATCGGCGTGCCGAGCACCACGTGCTTGTCGGCCACCGGCAACCCGAGCGGGTGGCCCGGCAGGGCCTCACCGGGGGCGGGCAGGTCGGACTTCATTCGACGCAGGAACACGGTGGAAACTCCTCTCGTTCCGCCAGGTGTAACAGCGCGAACGAGACAACCCTTACCCGCGTACGCGAGGTAGGACCGGGTGTGACGGGTGAGCAAACGAAGGGGCCCACCCAGGACGGAAATGGGCCCCTTCGCCCGAAGCGGTCGGGCGGGCAGCGTCAGCTGCGCGACCACTTCTGGTTGGCACCGCCGCCGCAGTCCCAGATCTGCAGCCTGGTGCCGTTTGCCGAGCTGGCGCCCGTGGCGTCCATGCACTTGTTCGACTGGGGATTGACGATGTCGTTGGCGCTCGTGAAGGTCCACCGTTGCGCGCCGCTGCCGTTGCAGTCCCAGAGTTGCAGCTTCGCGCCGTTCGCCGTCGAACCCGACGGGACGTCGAGGCACTTGCCCAGCGCCCGCACCGAGCCGTCGGAGGCCCAGGTCCACTGCTGCGCGCCCGTTCCGTTGCAGTCCCACAGCTGCACCGCGGTGCCGTTCGCGGTCCCGGCGCCCGCCACGTCCACGCACTTGCCGCCGATGCCGGTGATCCGGCCGCCGCCGGTCGGCGGGTTGGTCCCACCCGGCAGGGCGTACGCGCGGACATAGTCGACGGTCATCGACTGCGGGAACGACGTCGAGCCGTCCGGGTAGCCGGGCCAGTAGCCACCGACCGCGACGTTCATGATCATGAAGAAGTTGTGGTCGAAGACCCAGCGGTCACCACCCAGATCGGCGGGCGTACGGCGCTGGTACTCGTTGCCGTCCACGTACCAGATGATCAGGTTGGGTGACCAGTCGACGGCGAAGGTGTGGAACGCGTCGGCGAACGCGCCACCGATCGTGTAGCCGGCTCCGATGCCCTCCGCGCCCGAGTAGCCCGGGCCGTGGATCGTGCCGTGCACCATGTTCGGCTCGCGGCCGATGTTCTCCATGATGTCGATCTCGCCGCTGGTCGGCCAGTTCACCGGGTTGCCGAGCATCCAGAACGCCGGCCAGATGCCCTGACCGCGCGGGATCTTCATGCGGGCCTCGAACCGGCCGTAGGTCCGGTTGAACGTGGCCGCGGTGAGCAGCCGGGCGGACGTGTACTGGCAGGTGCCGTAGTGGCACTGGAAGTTGGAGGGGTTCTCCCGGCGCGCGGTGATCACCAGGTTGCCCGCGCCGTCCATGGCGGCGTTGCGTGTGCTGTTCGTGTAGTACTGCTGCTCGTTGTTGCCCCAGCCGCTGCCGCCGATGTCGAAGCGCCACTTCGACTGGTCGACGGCGCTGCCGGCGGGTCCGTTGAACTCGTCGGACCAGACGAGCGCGCCTGGCGGTGGTGCGGCGCTGGCAGGAGCGGCGGCCAGCGGCACGACCAGCGTGGTCGCGACGAAGACGGCGCTCGCCGCGGCTGCGATCAGTGTGCGGGGACGGAGCACGACGATCACCTCATCAGCGGAATCCAATGACGGACGTAACTGTCTGGAAACCTGTCAGATAGATGAACGTCGTGTCAAGAGAGCGCTCTCAAAAGCTCGCTCAACCGTGCAGGCCGCCCGCCGCTACGTGGATGAACACCGCCGACACCTCGTTGGCCGTCGCCAGCGTGTCGACGTATCCCTCGGCCGGCTCGAGCGCCTTCTCCAGGGCCGCCGACGACTCCTTGGTCGCGGCGGCGTCGCCGAACACCACCACGCTCAGGCTCACCGGGCGCTCGGGGTCGGCCGCCGCACGCAGGTCCGCCGTCAGCGCCGAGAGGGTCAGCCGCGAGTCGGCATCCTGGTTGCGGCCGTCGGTGAAGATCACGACCCGGTTGGGTACGTCCTTACGAGCGTCATTCTGGGCGCTCTTGTACGCGGCGAGGATCGTCTCGTACAACCCGGTGCCCCCGGACCGGGTCTTGAGCTGCCCGCAGGCCTCGGTCGTCGCCTGCCGGTGCGACTCGGTCAACGACTCGGCGGGCAACACCTCGCGGTAGTCGCGCGGCGGGTCGAGCTGGTCGCCGAACTCCCAGAGGCCGATGCGGCTGTCGTCGGGCAGCAGGTTCTCCAGCTCCTCGCACCCCTGCGCGACGAGCTGGATCAGCGACCGGTCGGAACCCGGCGCCGGGTCGTCCATCGAGCCCGAGACGTCGACGACCACCAACAGGTCGGTCTGGCGGTCCTCGGCGTACCAGGTGGCCAGCACGTGGTCGACGTGGTGCGCGCCGAGGAACGGCATCGCCTTGGCGGCCAGCGACGGGAGCTGGCCGGCGCCCGGCGGCGGCTCGTCGGACGACGGGGGCCGCAGGCCGGTGGCGGTGATCGCTTCGTCCCCGGCGGCCGACTCCAGAGCGTCGAGCAGCCGGCCGAGGGCGGCCGCGCGGTCCTCGTCGGCCAGCGCCGCCTTGGTCGGGAACCAGGTGTAGCGCAGGGCCACCCGCCAGTCCTTGCCGGCGAGCACAGCCCGATCGCGGTCGAGCTTGCCGAGCTGCGGCACGAGCGCGTACTCCGCGACCAGGCCGACCTCGCCCGGCCTCTGGGGCAGCGCGACCGCGCCGCCGCGCACGGTGCGGGTCTTGAGGTACGCCCGGGACAGCACCTGGGCCGACGCGTCCATCCCCTGCCCCTCCCAGACGGTCTCCGCCATCGAGCCGGCGCCGACCATGCCGTCGCCGGAGGTGCCGGGCTCGCGTACGGCCAGCTTCACGTCGGGGTCGGTGTCGAGGAGGGTGGCCAGGGCAAGCCAGGAGTCGCCGGCGGCGCGCAGCTTCGTCGCGGTCGCCGCGTCGGTGACCATGTAGATCGGGCTTTCGGCGACCACGGTGCCGGCGCCGCCGGCACCGACCGTGTTCTCCGGACCGAGCCGGACCAGGTCGAGGTCGGGCGCGGTGCCGACCCACGAGGTGTCGTCAGGGATCCAGAGGTCGGCGCCGGTCTGGCGGACCGTGTCGGACGCGGCTCGGCCGTCGGCGACCACGATGTCCATCCGCACGCACTTGTCGGCCTTGCCGAGCTCGGGGGCCATGGCGGCGAGCACAGGCGCGAACGACGAGGCCGTGACCACCTTGAGCTTCCGCTCGCAGGCCGGGTCGCCGGACGACAGCGCCGACCAGCCGTCACTGCGGACGAGGATGATGCCGCCGACGACCAGGGCCGGCAGCCCGAGCAGCAGCAAGGTGAGCACCGTCCAGCGGGCCGCCCCTCCGCGGGCCGCGTGCTTGCCGATCACGTCGAACGATCCCCCTCGACTGGCCACGACCGTCCCCCAAAACGGTCGGTTCCGCGGATGCTGCCCCGAAATTCGATCTCTGCACTCGCGCCAAAAGTGGCATATGACCCAGAAAAAACCGTTGCTCGGCACCTCGTCGCGTGGATAGCGTGGCGATACACGGGAAAGGAGGTGGTCCAGCTTTGTATAGCACTGGGACTCGTGAGGTGGCTGCCCGCTAGCCGCTGTCCTTGACAGTTTTCGTTCGTCGAGACCGTGTGGCAGCGGTGCGGCGAAACTCAAGCAGCCACCCGACCCCCGGGGCGCCGGCCCAGTCCAGCCGGCCCGTGTTCGCACGGTCGTCCCCGGGGGTCGAACCTTTCCGGGGGCATCGTCGGGCGAATACCTAGGATTGAAGGCGATCCGTACGGACGACCTGGTTCGATCCGATCAGACAATCGGCTGACAGCCGTTCTGGAGCCATTTCCGTGACGCTCTCGCTACGACCCGCACAGGCCGCCGACATCGACGACATCGGTGCACTCCATTACAACTCCCGCATTGCCGCCTATCGCGATTTCGTGCCCCTTGCCGGGCTCAGCGCGCTCTCCCCGGAATCGCTCACCGCGTGGTGGCGAGAAAGATTCGCCTACGAGTCCGACACGCACCGGCTGACGATGGCGGTCGACGACGGCCGACTCGTCGGCTTCAGCTATGTCGGGCCGGAGGAATACCACGAACCCGACGTCGGCCAGTTGTACGCGATCCACCTCGACCCGGCGGCGCAGGGGCGCGGGATCGGGCGTGCGCTGATGGTCGACGCGCTGGAGGCGATGAGCCACCGGGGCTGGGAGCGGGTCGTGCTCTGGGTGCTCGAAGGCAACACGCACGCCCGGCGCTTCTACGAGCGCGGTGGCTGGCGGCCCGACGGCCGCGAACGCGAGGAAATGATGGGCGCGGCTCCCACCCGCCAACTCCGCTACGAACGGCGGAATTGGCTGGGCGAGAGTGCGTGACCTAGATATGCGGGGGAACCGATTGGTCACGCACCCTCGCCCGCCGTACCCAACCGTTGACCGGTGATGCCTGGCCGGAGGCATCGTGACCGACGGAGGCTAGTCGGTCCGGACCGCGGATGGGTGTTCGCGGGAATGCCGCTGTGCTGGCGGAGCACGCGGCGGTCACCGCTGGGGTTGAGGTCTTCAGTTAGCTGACAGCCGGCTCGCACGGACGCTGTTGAGGTCGTGCCGGGCTGTCCAGCCTTCACGCCATGAGCGACGGGATGCCGCCAGGGCGTGCTCGGCGACGCGCCGGGAGTGGCAGGGCCAGGCCCCACCGCATCCGTCGCAGCCACCGTCGCGGCCGGGTCGTGCGTGCCGCCCGAGCATGTCCCAGGCGTCTTGCCAGAGGAGCCGGTCGACAACATCGTCCGGCGCGGTTTCGCGGGCCGAGGTGGTCCGCACGGTATGGTCGACGCTGACCATCGGTCCCCCTTGTTCGCGGCGGCCCGCCGGCCGCCGTACGCATATGGAACCGTCTCGCGGTCGCCCGCAATCGGACAGTCTGTGCGACTTCCCGGAATAATCCGGTTTGTAAGGACTAGCGGGTCCCCGACAATCGCGTCCGAAACCCGTAGCGCGCTCACATAATGACCCCATGAGCAGGGCAGAGCCGCCCATGGCACCTGGACCTCCGGTCGGCGCAAAACCCGAGGAAGGGGAGCCGCCGCTGCTGCGCCTGATTCGCGAGGGCGTCATCGGCGATGACCAGGTGATGTGGGGGCCATATGGTCCCCGCCGGGTGACCTATGCCGACTACACCGCCTCGGGCCGATCCCTGGACTTCATCGAGGACTTCCTCCGCGCCGAGGTGCTGCCCCGCTACGCCAACACCCACACCGAGTCGTCCGGCACCGGACGGCAGACCACCCGGCTCCGCGAGGACGCCCGGGCGATCATCCGCGAGGCGGTCGGCGGGGACGCCGACACCGTGGTGATCTTCGCCGGCTCAGGCGCCACCGGCGCGATCGACAAGCTGGTCCGGATTCTCGGCATCCGGCTGCCGGCCGAGCTCGACGACGCCTACGCCCTGAAGGACAAGATCCCTCCCGAGCAGCGCCCCGTCGTGTTCATCGGCCCCTACGAGCACCATTCCAACGAGCTGCCCTGGCGGGAGTCGATCGCCGACGTGGTGGTCGTGCCCGAGGACGCCGACGGGCACGTGGACTGCGCGGCGCTGGCCGAAGCGCTGGCCCGGTACGCCGACCGGTCACTCAAGATCGGGTCGTTCTCGGCCGCCTCCAACGTCACCGGCATCCTGACCGACGCCGCCACGATCTCCGCCCTGCTGCACGAGCACGGCGCCCTGGCCTGCTGGGACTACGCCGCCGCCGGGCCGTACGTGGACATCGACATGGCCGGCAAGGACGCCATCTTCCTGTCGCCGCACAAGCTCGTCGGTGGGCCGGGCACACCGGGCGTGCTGGTGGTGCGCCGACACCTCCTGCTCAACCGGGTGCCGACCGTGCCCGGCGGCGGCACCGTCGACTATGTCAACGCGGTCGAGCACCACTACCTGAGCGACCCGACCCACCGGGAGGAGGGCGGCACGCCGGCGATCGTCGAGTCGATCCGGGCCGGTCTGGTGTTCGCGCTCAAGCGGGCCGTCGGCACCGAGGTGATCCACGAGCAGGAGGAGCGGTTCCGGCGGACCGCGACGGACGCGTGGGCGGTGAACCCGGCGATCGAGGTGCTCGGCAACCCGCGCGCCGACCGGCTCTCGATCCTGTCTTTCGTCGTACGCCGGCCGGGTGGTCGTTTCCTCCACCACAACTTCGTCGTGGCGCTGCTCAACGACCTGTTCGGCATCCAGTCCCGGGGAGGCTGCTCGTGTGCCGGCCCGTACGGCCATCGGCTGCTCGGCATCGACCTCGAGCACTCCCACCGGTTCGAGCGCGAGGTGATGGCCGGCTGCGCGGGGATCAAGCCGGGCTGGGTGCGGGTCAGCTTCAACTACTTCCTCACCGACGCGGTCTGCCGCTACATCGTCGAGGCCGTCGACCTGGTCGCCCGCGACGGCTGGAAGCTGCTGCCGGACTACCGCTTCGACCCGCACACCGGGCTCTGGCGCCATCGTCTGGGCCTGGCCGAGCCGGCGTTGCGCCTGACCGGGCTCACCTTCGACGCCGCCGGGGTGCGGTGGGCCGACGCGGTGCCCGTCGAACGGGCCACCGAGGAGGCGCTGCCGGGCTACCTGGCCGAGGCCAGGACGATCTTCAACGGGTACGACGGCAGCGGCTGCGTCGAGGGGGACGCCGGTTCCGCCGTCTCACCCGGCTTCGAAGCGCTGCGCTGGTTCGACCTGCCCGCCGTCTGCCTGGAGCCGATCGAACCCGCTCCCGCGCCCCTTTCGCTCTGAGCGAATACCGCAATCCCGGCGGGCCGAGCCGTGTTGTGGATGGCGTGGATACCGAACGGACCGAACCGGAGCGCGACGAGGGCGCCGCGCTCGACGCCTACTCCCAGGTCGTCACGACGGTCGCCGCACAGATCCTGCCCAGCGTGGCCGCCGTGGCGGTGCGCACCAGCCGGGGCGCCGGGGCGGGTTCCGCGGTGACCTTCACCGACGACGGTTTTCTGCTCACCAGCGCCCACGTGGTCGAGGGCGCGTCCGGCGGCACCGCGACCTTCGGCGACGGCGCCGAGGCCGGCTTCGACGTCGTAGGCCGCGACCCCCTCTCCGACCTCGCCGTGCTCCGCGTGCGCAACCCGGGCGCCCGCCCGGCCCCACTGGGCGACGCCGACCGGCTGCGGATCGGCCAGCTCGTCGTGGCCGTCGGCAACCCGATGGGCCTGGCCGGCTCGGTCACCGCGGGCGTCGTCTCCGGCCTCGGGCGGTCGCTGCCGGCCCGCGACGGGCGCGCCATCCGGCTGATCGACGACGTGATCCAGACCGACGCGGCGCTGAACCCGGGCAACTCCGGTGGCGCGCTGGTCGACTCCTCCGGCCAGGTGATCGGCATCAACACCGCGGTGGCGGGCTACGGGCTCGGTCTCGCGGTGCCGATCAACCGCAACACCCGGCAGATCATCGGAGACCTGATCCAGGACGGCCGCGTACGCCGTGCCTGGCTCGGCGTCGCCGGTGTGCCGGTGCCGTTGCCACCCCAGGTCACGCAGCGCTCCGGGCAGCGCAGCGGGCTGCGGGTGGTCGAGGTCGTGCCGGGCAGCCCGGCCGGGGTCGCCGGGATCTACCTGGGCGACATCCTGCTGACCGCGGGCGGCCAGCAGATCCAGAACGTGCAGGCCCTACAGCGCCTGATGCTCGGCCCGGCGATCGGCAACCGCCTGCCGGTGACCCTGCTGCGCCGCGGCGCGTACGTGGACGTCGTGACCGTCCCCGCCGAGCTCAGCACCCGCTAGACGTGGTCGAGCCGGCTCCCCCTGCCGAAGGGGAGCCGGCTCGGCCGGGTGGTGCCGGGTTCTACAGGGCGTGGCGGCGGTGGCGGCTCTTGCGGCGGCGGCCGAGGAGCAGCAGCGCGGCGCTGACCACCAGGATCGACAGGCCGGCGATCACCAGGCGGACGGTCGACGGGCGGGTCAGCTCCTCGCCGCCCTCCGCGCCACCCTGGCCGGGCAGCGGTCCGTAGTTGGCGACCACCGCGGGCTCCGTGCTGCCCGACGGCGTGGCGGTCGGTCCGGACGGGGTGGCCGCCGGGCTCGTCGCGTCGGCGCTCGGGAAGTACGGCAGGTTGTCGTCCCCCGGTTCCACCGCGCCGGCGTCGTCGGCCGGGTCGCCGTTTGCCGCGGGCTCGTCACTGGGCACCGGCTCGCCGGGCAGCACGGGCGCCTCGCCCGCCTGTGCGGGAGTCTCGGCCGGCACCACCGGAAGCTCCTGGGTGGCCGGCTCCGTGGGTTCCACCGCCGAGGGGGCCGGCTCGGACGGCGGCAGGAACCGTGGGTCCGTCGGCCATACCCACGGCAGCTTGCTGTCCATCGGCGCCGGATCGGTCGGGCCGGGCTGGTCTGTCGGCACTGCCGGATCGGTCGGGATCTCGCCGATGCTGGGCGGCTCCACGAACGAGGCGGTGGCGCTGGGCGTCGGTGACCAGGTCCGGACCGGAACGGTCCTAGCCGATCGCGTCGGTGCTGCGGCGACCGGCTCGGTGGTCGCCGGCGGCGCGGTCGCGGCCGTGCGGGATGTCGCCGCACCGCACTGCACCGTCGTGTTGAACGGCAGGTCGTGCGTCTCGCCGCCGTTGGCCGCTGGCGTGCCGTGCGTGTAGCTGCGTACCACGACGTTCCCTTCGTTGTTGGCGGAGTTGACGTCGGTGAAGGCCGCGTTCGGCGCGTAAATGGTGCCTTCCGCGGTGTCGGCGCCAACCTGCGTGATGCTGGTGGCGTCCGGGAAGTTCATCAGGATGTACGGCGCCTGCTCGTCACTGATCCCGGCGAAGTTCGCGGTGCGCCACTCGTAGTCGGCACCCGTGCCGACGTTGACCAGCAGCGGCGTCTCGGCGCTGGGCTGCGTGTTGAAGGTCAGGTCGGACAGGTTGTTGAACTCGGCGCCGGTCAGGTTCAGCACGTTGGTCTGGTTCGGCGTGAGCGACACGTACGCCCGGGTGCCCGGCGTGCTGACCGGGCGGTCCAGGACACCGCCGCCGGAGTTGCGCAGCTTCACCGTCTCGGCGCAGGTGCCGAACTGCTGCGACCGTTCGCGGAACGCGGCGAACACACCGGGGAAGTCGAGCGACTGCTGCACGTCGAGGCTGGCCTTGCGGGCGCCGGGGACGGGAGTCGCCGCGTCCGCGCCGCGCAGCACCACGGAAGCGCCGTCGTCCTTGCCGGACGCGCCGAAGACCTTGGCGTCGACCACCTTCGGCGCGCCGATCAGCGCCCGGCCACCGATCACCAGTGGGCTGTCGCCGCTGCCGACCCGCGCGTTGCGCTCCGTCGCGATGCGGTACGCCGAGCCGAACGTGAGGTCTCCGCCGATGGCGACCGGGCCTTCGCTCTCGGTGCCGGTCAGCGTCGCGTCGCGTTCGACGAGCACGAGGAAGCCGAGCCCGCCTTCGACCGGGTTGACCGGACCGGTCGCGGACGCCGGCGTCAACATCCACAGCGAAGCGCCGGCCGCGACGGCTCCCACCGCCGTCGCGGCCAACCATCTGGCTTTCCTGGCCATGCGTAAACCGCCCCCCGAAGCGAATAAACCTCCAAGAGGTAGTATTCACCGCGAATGGGACAGAGTTCGCGTTTTGCCTTAACTGGCCATTATCGGAAGAAAATTCAGCGCGAACCCAGGTGGGCCAGCAGGTCCTGCCGGGTGATCACGCCCTTGGGCTTGCCGTCGATCAGCACGAGTGCGGCATCGGACTTCTCCATGAGCGCCACGGCCTCGCTGACCGGCTGGCCGCCACCGATCATCGGCAGGGGCGAGTGCATGTGCTTCTCGACCATGTCGTGCAGGTGGGCCTGGCCGGTGAACAGCGCGTCCAGCAGCTCCTTCTCGACGATCGAGCCGGCCACCTCGCCGGTCACCACCGGGGGCTCCGCCTTGAGCACGGGCACCTGCGACACGCCGTACTCCCGCATCCGGTCGATCGCCTCGCGGACCGGGTCGGTCGGGTGCACGTGCACGAGCTCCGGCATCTCGCCGCTCTTGCCGGCCAGCACGTCCCGCACGGTCGGCTCGGCGCCGCCGGTGGCCAGGAAGCCGTACCGGGCCATCCACTCGTCGTTGAAGATCTTCGACAGGTAGCCCCGGCCGCCGTCGGGCAGCAGCACCACGATCACGTCGTCCGGGCCGGCGCGGTGCGCCACCTCGAGCGCGGCCGCGACCGCCATGCCGCACGAGCCGCCGACCAGCAGGCCCTCCTCGCGGGCGAGCCGGCGGGTGATGTCGAACGAGGTCTTGTCGGAGACCTCCACGATCTCGTCGCAGATCTCCCGGTCGTAGGTCTCCGGCCAGAAGTCCTCGCCGACGCCTTCGACCAGGTACGGCCGGCCGGTGCCGCCAGAGTAGACCGAGCCCTCCGGGTCGGCGCCGATCACCTTGACGGCGCCGCCGGAGACCTCCTTGAGGTAGCGGCCGACGCCGGAGATCGTGCCGCCGGTGCCGACGCCCGCCACGAAGTGGGTCACCCGGCCGGCGGTCTGCTCCCACACCTCGGGACCCGTCGTCTCGTAGTGCGAGCGCGGGTTCTCCTTGTTGGCGTACTGGTTGGGCTTCCAGGCGCCCGGGATCTCGGCGGCGAGCCGGTCCGAGACGTTGTAGTACGACCGCGGGTCCTCCGGCGCGACGGCGGTCGGGCAGACCACCACCTCGGCGCCGTACGCGCGCAGCACGTCACGCTTGTCCTCGCTGACCTTGTCCGGGCAGACGAAGACGCAGCGGTAACCCTTGAGCTGGGCGACCAGGGCCAGCCCCACCCCCGTGTTGCCACTGGTCGGCTCCACGATCGTGCCGCCGGCCTGGAGCAGGCCGGCCTTCTCGGCGGCCTCGACCATCCGCAGCGCGATGCGGTCCTTGACCGAGCCACCGGGGTTGAAGTATTCGACCTTCGCCAGCACAGTCGCGTCGATGCCGGCGGCGACGGTGCGCAACCGGACGAGCGGCGTGTTACCGATGAGGTCGACGACGTTGTCGTAGTAGCGCACGGCGTTGTGCCCTTCTGGTCCGCCCCGCCGGGTCGGCGGGTCGATCCCAGCCTACGTGCGCTGGTCAGCCCAGCACGGTGCCGGGTATGACCGCGTTCCGGCGGGCCTCCCAGGCCAGGAAGCGGTCGGTCTCGGCGAGCACGGTGCCGGCCAGCCACGTCACCATCACCACGTCGTCGACCAGCCCGAACACCGCGAGGAAGGCTTCCGGCACGAAGTCGAGCGGGGAGACCACGTAGATCGTCGCGGCGGTCATTAGGGCCAGGCGCAGGCCACCGTCGTACTCACCGGACGAGGTTGCCTTGATCATCCGGGGCAGGGCCGCCAGGCGCTTGCCCAGACCAGGACCACCGCGGGCACCGGCGGTCAACGCCTTGCCCAGTGCGACGAACGCCGCGGTGCGCTTCAACGTCTTCGCCATCGGCTATCGACCTCCTCCGCACCATGATGCCCAGAACGCGCCACCCTGAACCGCCGCGAGGTTTGATCCGCGAAACACCCCATGGAGCGTGGAGCACTTTTTGGGCGCAGCGGCGTTAGCCTCGTAGCCGGGAAGCGAAACATGGGGGGCACAGCCAATGGGGGCAGCCGAGGCACCGGCCTGGCGCACCGCCGCCCGGACGGTCGCGCGGTTCACGGCCGTCGGAGCGGGCGTGACGGCGTTCGGAGCGGTGGCGGGAGCCGCGCTCATCGTCGGGCAGGCCGAGCAGGCCCGCCGGCGCATCCCGCAGGCCCAGGAGCCGCCGCCGCGCGGTGACGGCGTCTACGGCACCCGGTTCCCGGGTCCCCCGATCGAGATGGTGGTCGTCGGCGACTCGTCGGCCGCGGGCTACGGGGTGCACAAGCCCCGCGAGACACCCGGCGCCCTGCTCGCGACCGGCGTCTCCCGCCGCCTCCAGCGCCCGGTCCGGCTGCACCGGCACGCCGTGGTCGGCGCCCTGTCGGCGGGCCTGCCGCACCAGGTCGAGGCCGCCCTCGAGCGCACGCCACACCCCGACGTCGCCGTGATCATCATTGGTGGCAACGACGTCACGCACCGCACCAGCACCCACATCGCGGTGCGGCATCTGGTCAACGCCGTCCGCAAGTTCCGCGCGGCCGGCGCCCGGGTGATCGTCGGCACCTGCCCCGACCTGGGCACCATCCAGCCCATCCAGCCGCCGCTGCGCTGGCTCGCCGGCCGGTGGAGCCGCCAGCTCGCCGCCGCGCAGACCGTCGCCAGCGTCGAGGCCGGCGCGTGGACGGTCTCCCTCGGTGACCTGCTCGGTCCCCGGTTCGCGGCCGAGCCGGCACGGATGTTCGGCCTCGACCGGTTCCACCCGTCCGCCGACGGCTACGCACTGGCCGCCGCGGCGATGCTGCCCAGCGTGCTGGCCGCGCTCGGAGCGCCCGAGGAGCGAGTCGCGCTCACGGCCGGCGAAGGTGTGCGCTCGCTGCCGCAGGCGGCACAGGAAGCCGCTCGCCAGCCCGGCACCGAAGTCAGCGGCACGCAGGTCGCGGGCCGTGACCGCGGCCCCGCCGGACGGTGGGCGCAGCTGCGCCATCGCCCGGCCGCGTGGTTCGGCCCCGGCCCGCGCGGTGCCCGTCGCCTGTTCGGGAACTTCCGCGGAGCCGCGCCGACGTTACCCTTGGAGCCGGCACGCGACGACGCGGAGCCGTCCACGGTGGAGGAGTTGGCATGACGTCTCGCGGTCTGGTCGGCCGGTTGGGCCGCACGGCCGCCATGACGCTGCTGGCCAGCGGCCTCGCCGGCACCGCATTGCTGGCCGGCGAGTTCGTCGCCGCCCGCAACCGCCGCTACGCGCAGCCGCAGCTCGGACTGGCCCTGCGCACCTCCGTGGGCCGCGAAGGCGCCCCCGAGGTGCGGCTGGTGCTGCTCGGCGACTCCACATCGCTCGGTGTCGGCGTCGACGACGTCGGCGACACGGTCGGCGGCCAGCTCGCCCGGCTGCTGGCCGACGACGCCGGGGTGCGCGTGCACCTGTCGTCCGTCGGCGTCTCCGGCTCGCGCTCCACGGACCTCACCACCCAGGTGGCCCGGGCGCTGCTCGGCGAACGGCCCGACCTGGCCGTCATCCTGATCGGCGCCAACGACGCGACCGCGCTGCGCCGGCCCGGCGAGTCGGCCGCTTACCTGGCGGCCGCGGTGCGCCGGCTGCGCGACGCCGGTGTCGAGGTCGTCGTCGGCACCTGCCCCGACCTGGGCGCGGCCCGCGCTATCGAACAGCCGCTGCGCGAGATCGCCGGCTGGTGGGGCCGCCAGACCGCGGCGGCGCAGGGCCGGGCGGTCCGAGCCGCCGGTGGGGCCGTGGTCGACCTCGGCGCGGAGACGGGCGCGGTGTTCCGGGCCGACGCGGGCACGCTGTGCTTCGACGGTTTCCATCCGTCGGCCGACGGCTACCGGGTTTGGGCCCACGCCCTGCTCCCGGCCGTGTCCGCGCTGGCCGGGCTGGGTCGGTCAGCCGCTCCCTGACCCCACGCGATTGAGAGGAATCACATCCTCACGCTCGGCGTGCGTCGGGTTAACGTGGGACATGGCCATCCAGTCTGACCGCGACGCTGTCATCGTCGCCACCGCTCGTTCGCCCATCGGTCGGGCCGTCAAAGGGTCGCTGCGGGAGCTGCGGGCCGACGACCTGACGGCCACCATCGTGCGCGCGGCGCTCGACAAGGTGCCCGAGCTCGACCCGACCACGATCGACGACCTCTACCTCGGTTGTGGCCTGCCCGGCGGCGAGCAGGGCTTCAACATGGCGCGGGTGGTCGCCACCATGCTCGACCTCGACGGGCTGCCGGGTGCCACGATCACCCGCTACTGCTCGTCGTCGCTCCAGACGACCCGGATGGCCTTCCACGCGATCCGCGCCGGCGAGGGCGACGTGTTCATCTCGGCCGGCGTCGAGTGCGTGTCGCGGTTCGCCCGCGGCTCGTCCGACTCGCTGCCGCCCGAGGCGCAGGAGCTCGTCGGCGGCCCGTGGGAGAACGCGCGCTTCGCCCCGGCCCGCGTGCGCTCGAAGCAGCGCGCGGCCGGCGGTGGCGAGGTCTGGCACGACCCCCGCCAGGACGGCGAGCTGCCCGACATCTACCTCGCGATGGGCCAGACGGCCGAGAACCTGGCCCAGGTCAAGGGCGTGAGCCGCGAGGAGATGGACGAGTTCGGCGTACGCAGCCAGAACCTCGCGGAGAAGGCTATCGCCGACGGGTTCTGGGCACGCGAGATCACCCCGGTGACGACGCCGAGCGGCACGGTGGTGTCGCAGGACGACGGCCCGCGGGCCGGTGTCACCCTCGAAGGCGTGGCGGGCCTCAAGCCGGTCTTCCGCCCCGACGGCCGCATCACCGCCGGCAACTGCTGCCCCCTCAACGACGGCGCCGCCGCGGTCATCGTGATGAGCGCGGGCCGCGCCCGCGACCTCGGCATCACGCCGCTGGCCCGCATCGTCTCGACCGGCGTCACCGCCCTGTCCCCGGAGATCATGGGCCTCGGCCCGGTCGGCGCGTCGCTGCAGGCGCTGAAGCGGGCGGGCATGACCATCGACGACGTCGACCTGGTCGAGATCAACGAGGCGTTCGCGGCCCAGGTCATCCCGTCCTACCAGGACCTGGGCATCCCGATCGACAAGCTCAACGTGATGGGCGGAGCGATCGCGGTGGGCCACCCCTTCGGCATGACCGGCGCCCGCATCACCGGCACTTTGATCAACTCCCTGGACTGGAACGACAAGACCATCGGCCTGGAGACGATGTGCGTCGGCGGCGGCCAGGGCATGGCGATGGTTCTGGAGCGGCTCAGCTGACCGCGTGCGTGCCCCGTCGGCCCAACGGCCGACGGGGCGCACGTGCCTAGCAGTTCGGTGCCGAGGTTCCCACGGCACAGACCACGCTGACACCGGGTGATGCGGTGCCGGACGTGGTCGAGGTGAAGACCGTTTGGGTCTCGCTGTTGAACTTCGGACCGAACATGTACGTCAGGCCCGAGTAGCCGTACGAGTTCACGGACGTCAGCAGCGTCGCCGTGGTGTAGACGGCCGGGTTGGTGGTGCCGTAGATCCACGGGCCGCCCGAAGATCCGCCGTTCATGTTGCAGGCGACGCCCCAGGTCGCGGCACCGTTCGGATCGTCGATCGTCGGGCCGGTGCAGTACACGAGGTCGTTGCCCTTGTACTTGCCTTCCGCGGGATACCCGAACGCCCACTTCGAGACGCTGTTGGCGACAGCCGTGGTGTTCAGGCCGTAGCCGCCGGTGGCGGCATCGAGCTCGGCGGTGCCGCTTCCGGCGATCCGGAGTCCGACCCGGGCGAAGCCGTAGTCGACGCGCACGGTCGCGTTCGACCCGAATCCGCTCGGGACGAAGTCGTCGTGGGCGCTGAGCAGGTTCGCCCGCCAGCAGCCGTCCGTCCGGGTGGCGCAGTCGTAGCTCGGTTGGGCGTCGAAGTTCGGCAGGTACAGGAAGTTGTAGGACCAGCCTTCGGCACCGTCGAAGACACAGTGCCCGGCCGTCAGGACGATCGAGTAGCCGTTGCTGGTCGAGCCGTCGTTGACGACGCTGCCGGAACAGATCCAGTCGGAGCCGCCGGAGGAGAACAGGATTCTGCCCGAGCGCTGCTGGATCGCGCCGCCGTTGGGCCACGAGGCGCCCGTGACCGCGCCGCCGGATGGGGGCTTGGCGTTCGGAACCATCTTCCCGGCGTCGGTGCGGACGTAGTCGCGGACCTTCGCGTGGGCGATCCGCGCGGGGGTCCAATAGGCGAGCACGCGGGCGTCCTCCCCGCGGTCCGACGCGGACGGGTTGGCCTGCGCGGGGGTGCCGAGCAGGCCGACAGCGACGAGGGCCACCGCACCGATACGCGCGGCGATCCGGATCGTAGGTCTCAACGTTCCTCCAGGGGGTCGTGGAGTTGAGCCGGTACCCCCAATAGCGCACGCATCGACGAACGTGTTTCACCTGGCGGAACGATGGTGATGGATGCGGTGATTCCAGACAGCCGGCTATCCGACGCGGGTGATCCGGCCGGGCGGTGGTTGTCCCACGGCGTCCGTGTGCAGGATCGCGGCCAGGGCCTCGACACCGTCAACCAGGCGGGGGCCGGCACGGACGATCAACGCGTCGGCGTCGACGGCCCAGACCGGGGTCGACGGGAAATGCGGCAGGATCGCGCGGGCCTGCTGGGCGGCGCCGACGACGTCGTAGCCGCACGGGGCCACGACGACGACGTCCGGGCGGGCCTCCTGGAAAGCGGCCCAGGTGGTCGCGGTCGAGCGGGCGCCCGGGTGGGCCACGACGGGGGTGCCGCCGGCGGCGGTGACCAGGTCGGGGATCCAGTGGCCGGCACCGAAGGGCGGGTCCACCCACTCCACCACCGCGACGCGCGGGCGGGGCCGCCCGGCCACCGCGGTCGCGACCGCCGACAGCCGGCCGCGTAGTCCGGTGACCAGGGTGGCGGCCGCCGCGGCGGCGAAGGCGCGGTCGCCGACCGCGATGATCGAGTCGAGCACCTCGGCCAGCGTGTGGGGGTCCAGCGTGAGGACGTCCGACTGGCAGCCCAGGTGGTCCAGCGCGTCCGTGACCCGGCCCGACGGCAGGGCGCAGACGCGGCACAGGTCCTGGGTCAGGATCAGGTCCGGATTCAGGTCGGCCAGGGCGTCCGCGTGCAGGGTGTACAGGTCCGTGCCGGTCTCCGCCGCCGATCGCACGTACGCGTCGATCTCCGCCGGGGTCAGGTCGCGGGTGTCCCGGCCCCCGACCACTATCGCCGGGTTGAAACCGGCCGGGACCGTGCACTCGAAGGTCACCCCGACCAGGTCGTCGCCCAGCCCAAGGGCGTAGACGATCTCGGTCGCGGACGGGAGCAACGAGACGATGCGCAGGGTCAGCCGACCTTCCACGTCGTCACGTCGGCGATCCGCGTGCCTGGGCCGATCAGTTGCTCCAGCGTGGTGCGCAGGGTGGCCTCGTTGACCGTGCCGTCGGCCAGCACCACGCACTGCGCCTTCCAGAAGGCGAAGTCGGCCTTGGCCTGCGCCCGCTGGAAGTCGCCGATGCCCGGCACGACGCCTTCCGTGGCGGCCTGTGTGATCAGCTGTGAGGTGGGCTGCTTGAAGGTGCCCATCGACGCCGTGCCGTTGGCGCCGTACGGCGCGATGAAGAAGCCCTCCGGGATCCCGAAACCGGCGTCGGCCGCCGCGGCCCAGCGCATCGGCCACGGTTCCTTCGGCGTCGCCAACGGGACCGGCACCATCACTCCGCCTGGTGAGACGCACTCGCGCCAGTGACCGCCGCTGATGAACTCCGGCACCGGGGCGCGGTCGACGGTCGGCAGCGGCTTCGGGAAGACCGGCACCAGGGCGATCGCCACCAGCACCGGCACCAGGACGCGGCCCGGCTGCCACTCCATCTTGAGCGCGGTGTCGACCGCGACGACGAGCACCGTCGCGATCAGCGGGATCAGCGCCAACGCGAACCGCATCGGCAGCGCGCCGTCGACGACCGGGAGGCCGAGGAGCAGCCGATAAGGCCCGCTGATGTCGCTGCGCGTGCCGTTGACGACCACCTCGGGGCCGAGCGACAGCGCCGCCATCACGACCGCGGCGATCGTGCACGCCAGCACCAGCGGGCGGCGGATCAGCCAGGCCGCGCAGCCGATCGCGACGAGGATCAGCGGCCAGCCGAGGAACGTGTTGTATTCGGCCGCGCCGGTGCTCAGCCGCGCGTTCTCGTCCTTGCCGAACAGCGACAGCGGCGAGATGGTCTTGAAGCTGGCCAGGTCGGCCGAGAAGAAGTGCGGGCTGAACACGCCGTTGGGCACGCTCTGCGGACCCTTGAACTGGAACCACAACGGGTACGCCAGCGCCACGACCGAGAGCACGACCGCGACCGCTAGGCCGCCCAGGGCACCGCGGAGTGCCCGGCGGCTGAAGGCGGGCCGGGCGCCGACGTAGACCAGCGTCATGATCACGAGGGTGAGCGCGGTGAGGAACAGGACCTCTTCACCGATGAACACCTGGATCGTGACGGTGAGCGCGAGGACCACGCCGAAGACCACGATGCGGCGCCAGTTGCGCCCGCCCTCGCGGTCGGCGTTGATCGGGTCCTCCGGGTCGGCGGCGCGGACGATGTTGACCACCGCCCAGATCAGCACCGGCACCAGCCACAGCGCGGTCATGTGGAGGTGGCTGTTGTTCTGGGAGATCATGCCGGGCGCGAAGCCGCAGAACCCGCCGCCGATGGCCGCGGCGAGCCGGTGCGTGCGCAGCACCCGCCGGAAGAGCAGGTAGAACGCGACCGCGGTGAGCCCGAGGGTCAGGGTGGCCAGCAGCGCGAACGTGACCGGAGCGCCGAACAGCAGGGTGATCGGCGAGAACAGCGCCCCGAGCGCGATGACCGTGGTGTTGGCCATCAGGTTGACCCCGTCCGGCGCGTTCAACCGGTCGGTGATCAGCGAGAAGTCGCCGTGCAGCACCCGCGAGTCGACCGCGAGGAACCACTCGTAGAGCGTCTGGTCCTCGGGGTTGAGGCCGAGCACCTTGCCGGTCGGCGAGGGCCACAGGCCGTGCATGACCCATGCCGCCAGCAGCAGGAAGCCGATGCAGATGGCCAGGTCCGCGAGGTGTGGCCGGAGCCGGTCGACCGACCAGCGCGCAAACCGCCCCGGCGCCGGTGGCGGGTCGGCGGGGTCGGCCTGCTGCGCGGCGCGGGCAGTGCTGGTCACGCGCTAGACCCTAGTATGCGAAGTGGCGTGGCACGTGCCGCCTCCACCGTAGCCGCGGCCAACCGGTTACCGTGACAGGCGGTTACCGTGAGAGTGACGCTGCCCGGGTGGTGGAACGGCAGACACGGCTGCCTTAAAAGCGGCTGCCGAAAGGCGTGCGGGTTCGAGTCCCGCTCCGGGCACGGCAAGGTCCAACGCAGACGATGTCAGGCGTGCCAGCGCCAGTTCTGCCGCGCGTAGCGGACCGTCAGGCCGGCGCGCACCAGGTTGTCCAGCGACGGGTTGCGCTCGCCCGGCGCGGGCCGCCCGGTCTCGGCCACCAGCCAACGACAGCCCGCCGCCCGGGCGGCCTCGGCCCGGGCGGTGATCAGCGCCGACTGTGCGCCCTGGTTGCGGTGGTCGGGCAACACGGTGCCGGCGCTGAGCGCGGCGACCGAGCCGTGGATGAAGAGGTTCCCGACGCCGACCAGGTCGGACCCGTCCCAGACGCCGTACGGCCGGAACGCCGGGTTCCGCACCGCCCCCGAGATCATCTGGTCCAGGCCCTCGGTCGGCATGCCGAACCCCCGCAGGAGCACCTGCGCCCATTCGTCGAAATCCGCCGCCTCCACCGGAGCGACCCGCAGCCGGGTGCCCCCGGCAGGCCGGACCGCCTCGACGGGCGCCGCGAGCTTGATCCAGGATCCGGCCGGCTCGAGGCCGAAGGCGCGCCTGATCTCCTCCCAGCCGGAAGGAAGCACCGCGGGCGCGATCTGGATGACCGCGCTCGGCGTGCCCTCTGACCGGTAAAACCCGATGATCCGATCGACCAGGTCCGGCGTCACGGGTTCGGTGAACCCGAACCCCAGTGCCTTGCTCCAGTAGCCGGAGGGATCGTGGCGCACGGACAGCACCACCCCGCCCCCGATCCTGGCGGCCGCGAGCCCCAGCCGCTCCCGGACGTCCGGTGCCGGTGAGCTCTCGTACGCGAACATCGTCTCCGCCTCGGCCCCCTCGACCGAGGCGACGAATTCTGTGGTCACACCGCCAAGATGCGGCAATCGGTCGCGAAGTTCGACGCCGACACGGTGTCCGTCGTCACGTGACCGGGCGCGGCAGGTGGAAGAGCCGCGTCCGCTGCACCAGGCCGCCCTCGCGGTGCTGCACCCAGACCGCTCCCGGCGGGCAGTGCGCCGGGTCGTCCGGCGGGCTGACCAGGTCGAACTCCCAGATGTCGAGGTCGCGGCTGGACACCACGTTGGTCACCCGGTGTCCCACACCGTCGGTCAGGTCGTTGTCCATGCCCCGCAGCAGGAACTCGTGGCCGGTGGCCTGGATGTCCGGCGGCCAGAACGACTCGACCGTCGGCGACCAGTCCTCGGCCAGCACCGTGGCGAACTGACCGCGATCCGCGGCGGCGAACGTCTCCTCGGCGTTCCGGCGGCGGGCCGCGGTGCGGGCGGTCGTGTCGTCGTGCGCGTGGTCGGCGGTGGCCAGGAGGGCCTCGGCCAGCTTCTTGCGGGCCTCGCTGAGCCGGCTGCGGACGGTGCCGACCGGCACGCCACAGGCGTCGGCGATGTCCTGGTACGAGGTGACGCCCGTGAAGTGGCGCAGCATGACGACCAGCCGCAACGACGGGGAGAGCTCGTCGAGCGCGTGCCATACCCAGTCCCGGGCGGCGTGCTGTTCGAGCAGCTCAGCCGGGTCGGGCTCGGCCGACGGCAGGGTCTGCGCCAGCCGCTCGTCCAGGGTGGCGGGGATCGGCCCGCGCAGCCGCATCCGGCACGCGTTCCGGACGATCATGCGCAGCCAGGGGCCGGCCGCCGACGGGTCACGCAGGTCGCCGATCCGCCTTAGCGCGACCAACGCCGCCTCCTGCACCGCGTCTTCGGCGTCGGGGCCGGCACCGAGGATGCCGTAGGCGACGGCGAGCTGGCCGGCTCGGTGCCGAGTGAGCAACGAACCCAGTGAGCTCACGTCGCCGGCCTGCGCGGCGAGCACCAGGTCAGAGTCGGTAGCTGGCATTTGGACCAAGGTACGCGTCGCCGGAACGTGATTCTCCACTTGTTCGCGCATTGCCAGTACCCTTTGGGCACCAAATTCTTCCCTCATGGAGGCGTGACTGTGAAGACGTCCAACCCGGTGCTGGCGGGGCTGGGCCAGGCAGCCGAGCGCGAACGCGCAGCCGGCCAGTCTGGCTACGCCCAGCCGTACCCGGCGGGCGCGGGAGCCTATCCGGCCGCACCGCCCGCGGTACGACCGATGTCGATCGACGACGTCGTCATCAAGACTGTCGCGCTCCTCGCACTCGTGGGCGTCTCGGCCACGGTCGCGTGGAACGCGATCCCTGACTCGATGGTGTTCCCGGCTCTGATCGTCTCCCTGATCGGCGGGCTGGGCCTGGGCCTGGTCATCTCGTTCATGCGGATGGCCCACCCGGCGCTGATCATCACGTACGCCGTGATCGAGGGCGTCTTCGTGGGCCTGGTCAGCGAGTTCTACGAGAACATCGCGGGCTACCGGGGCATCGTGCTCCAGGCCGTGGTCGCCACCTTCGGCGTGTTCTTCCTGATGGCCATGCTCTACAAGGCCAAGGTCATCCGGGCCACGCCGCGGTTCGTCAAGTTCATGGTGGCGGCGCTGGCCGGCGTCTTCGCGGTGATCATGATCAACCTGCTGCTGTCGCTGTTCGGCTTCAACACCGGCCTGCGTGACAACGGCGCGCTGGGCATCGGCTTCAGCCTCGTCTGCATCGTGATCGCGTCGCTCAGCTTCGTGCTCAGCTTCCACGAGGTCGAAGAGGGCGTCCGGATGGGCCTGCCCGAGCGTTACTCGTGGGTCGCCGCGTTCGGCATCCTGGTCAGCCTCATCTGGCTCTACCTCGAGGTGCTGCGCCTGCTGAGCTTCCTGCAAGGCGACGACTGACCCTTGGCCTAACGGAGCGCCCCCGACGTCGCAAGACGCGGGGGCGCTCCCATTTTCGGACGCTATGGTCGGAACCGGGGGTACGCCATGCAGAGTTCCAACCCGGTCCTGACCCATCTCGACGACACCGCCCGCACCGAGCGCCAGGTGCTCGGCCAGGCGCCGGCCACCGGCGCGATGACCGTCGACGACGTGGTCGTCCGCACGGTCGCCCTGCTCCTGCTGACCACGGCCGTCGCCGCGGTCTCGTGGTTCACCATCGAGAGCGGCCCGGCGCTGCGCTTCGGCATCATCGGCGGCTCGATCGCCAGCCTCGTCCTCGTGCTGGTGATCAGCTTCCGGCGGATCACCAACCCCGCGGTCATCAGCCTGTACGCGATCCTGCAAGGCGTGCTGCTCGGGGTGGCCAGCCGGGGGTTCGAGGAGCTCTACCCCGGCATCGTCATCCAGGCGGTGGTGGGCACCCTCGGCGTCTTCCTCGGCATGGGCCTGCTCTACCGGGCCAGGATCATCCGCGCCACGCCCCGGTTCACCCGGTTCGTGATCGGCGCGCTGATCGGGGTGGTCGTGCTCGGCTTCGCCAACCTGATCGTGTTCTGGGTCAGCGGCCGGCAGGGCCTGGAGGTCTACACCCAGTCCGGTCAGGTCGGGTGGGTGCCGTACGTCTTCGCGGTCGTCTGCATCGGCGTCGGCGCGCTCACCTTCATCCTCGACTTCAACGCCGTCGAGCAGGGCGTCCGGTACGGCCTGCCGCGCCGCTACGCCTGGTACTGCGCGTTCGGCATGCTGGTCGGCCTGATCTACCTCTACTGGCAGATCCTCCGCCTGCTGAGCTACATCCGGCGATAGGTTGTCGCTCGTGACGGATCAGGACCTTGGGCGCATCGTCGACCTGTTGACCCGGCAGGTCTCGCACTGGCAAGCGCCGCGGTGGGCGGCTCCCGCGGCGAACGGGGAGGGCACCCGGGGCGACGCGGTCTACCACCTGGTCCAGCGCCTCGCCGACCTCGCCGCCGACGTGGAAGGCCGGGTCCGCCAGGAGGTGCCGCGTCTCGACAACGACGCCTCACTCCCCGACCAGCTCCGCGTGGTCTCCGCCGACCTCATCGCCGCCGACCCGGCCCCGGAGATCCTGGTCGTCGCGGCCACCGACGTCGCCAACGTCCGCACCTTGCTCTAGGGCCTTTATCGTGGGTCAGGGTGGTGCGCCGGCGAGGTCGAGGCGGCGTCCGGGCGTGCGCGGAGGCCGGTCGGATACCGGTGTTGTATCTGGCCGGTCTCCGCGTGCGCCCGGACGCCGCCTGGATCCGGCGGCGTGCCGCCATGATCCACGATAAAGGCCCTAAGGCTTGCGGTAGCCGCCGGTCCACCACGAGGTGACCAGGTCGGCGTACGTGGTCGGCGCCTCTTCCCACGCGAAGTGCGCGGCGTCGATGATGTCGAGCTTGCTGTGCGGCAGGCGGTCGTGCAGGAACTCCGCGTTCGCCGTCGGCACCGCGCGGTCGTCCCGGCCCGCGATGATCTCGACGGGCGTCGTCAGGGTGCCGAGCTTGTCGCGGAGCACGGGCAGGTCCTCCGGGTAGGCCCGCGCATAGCTCATGGACTCGACGAACCTGTCTCCCTCGTACGACGAGAGGTAGTCCTCCCTGATCTTGCCCGGCAGGTCGTAGTCCTGGATGGTCCCCAGCGCCGCGTTGACGATCACGCGGCCGTCGACCGCGCGGTACTCGTCGACGCTCGGGCTCAGCACCCAGTCCCGCAGCGGCCCCTCCAGGGTGATCGGCACGCTGCTGGCCCCGCTTCCCACGACGAGGCTGCGCAGCCGGCCGGGGTGGTTGGCCGCCGCGAACAGCGCCGTGCCGGTGCCGACGTCGGGGCCGACCATGTGCGGCTGCTCGAGCTCGAACTCGTCGGCGACGCGCACCACGAAGTCGCCCATCGCGTGCGGTGACATCATCGCGTCGCGGCGCTGGGACCGGCCGAAGCCGGGCAGGTCGATCGCGACCAGGTGAGTGTCCTCGGCGAGGTGCGACCACATCTGGTCGAACGCGTAGACGCTCTCCGGCCACGGGCTGAGCAGCAGGGCGTCGGCGTCGCGCGGCGCGCTCTCGGCGTACCGGACGGAGAGCCCGTCGATCCGGCGGAACTGGGGTTTGATCTGCTGGGTTTTCGCCATTGACATCTCCTCCTCCCGCCGGACTTACCCGTAAATGCGGCTTTAACCCGTTTGGGCTACCCCGCGCTTGACACTACCTCGCAATGCGAAGTAGCTTCTCCACCGTGGACACCACCCAGCTGCTCAAGGGGGTGCTCGACCTCGCTGTGCTGGCCGTGCTCAAGGACGAGGACGGTTACGGCTACGACATCCTGCGCCGGTTGCGGACGGCCGGGCTCGACGAGGTCGGCGACGCCTCCGTCTACGGCACCCTGCGCCGGCTCTTCCAGGCCGGGCTCCTGACCACCTACGTCGTGCCGAGCGAGGAGGGGCCGCACCGCAAGTACTACGGCCTCAACGCCGCCGGTCGCGACCAGCTCAACCGCGCCGGCAAGACCTGGCGCACGTTCGCCTCCACGATGGACGGCCTGCTCGACGAACGGGGGGTGGCGGCATGAACGTCACGACAGAGCAGGAGGCTTATCTGGAGGCGGTTCGGCGCGCGCTCGCCGACCTCGACCCGGCTGTCCGCGACGAGCTTCTGGAGGACCTGCCGGAGCACTTCGCGGAGGTCGCCGCCGAGGGCGACGCCACGTTGGTCGAGCGGCTCGGGCCGCCCGAGGCGTACGCGGCCGAGCTTCGTACGGCCGCCGGTCTCGGCGTCGTGACCACGCCCACCGCCCGCGGCTTCGACGATCGGATCGCCGCTGTCGTGCGCCGGGCACGCGGCGTGGTCGGTGCGGCCGACCGCAAGACCGGCCCGCTGCTCGGCTACGGACGGGCCAGCGAGTTCCTCCGCATGCTGACGCCGGCCTGGTGGGTGCTCCGCGGATACCTGGCCGCGATGGCGATCACCTGGATGACCTCCAACGGCAACGAGGCCGGGCTGCTCCCTCGGCTCGGCGGCAGCACCCTGGCGGCCACGCTCCTGCTCGCGGTCTGCCTGGTGGGGTCGATCTGGCTCGGCCGCCGCGAGCCCACGCTCTCGTCGACGCCCCGGACCGGGCTCGCGATCGGCGGAGTGGCGCTGGTGCTCTTCGGCCTCGTCGTCTTCGACAAGGCCGACACGTACGGCGGCGGCTGGGACCAGCCCCAGAGCGTGTCAGGCAACCCGTACGAGTACATCCAGGACGTCTACGTCTACGACTCGAACGGCAACCCGCTGACCGACGTGAGCCTGTACGACCAGGGCGGCAACCCGATCCAGCTCGGCGATCCGTACCGCTGCCAGGAGGCGTTCTACCAGGCTCAGGCAGGCGCCCCGATGTATCCGTACTGCCCGAACCAGCGGCCCTACGTCGTCGCGCCGCGGGCCGGCCAGGTCGAGGAACCGCAGGCGGAGCCGACGGAGGTGGCGCCGACGGTCGACCCGAGCGAGACGCCGCCGCCGCCGACCACCACGCCGACGCCGACGCCGACGGGGACCAACTGAACATCATATCGATCCGCATCGAGGGCGACGCGGCGTGCACCGAGCGCGAAAAGCGAGGTGTATGCCACGTCGCTGTCGTCTTTCGTTCGCCCGTACGGCATGGCAAGGTTTTGGCACCGCTACCCGCGGACCGCATTTACGGCAGCCGACGATGTCTGACCCGACAGGAGGACGGCCCATGGGTACGAAGGTCAGTTTCCCGAGCCTTGGGGGCACCACCGACGGCTACCTCGCCGTGCCGGCCGGTGCCACCGCAGGCGCACCCGGCGTGATCGTGCTGCACGAGTGGTGGGGCCTCACCCCGCACATCACCGCGATCGCCGACCGCTTCGCCGAGGCAGGCTTCGTCGCCCTCGCGCCCGACCTCTACCGGGGCCGCTCGACGGCCGACCGGGAGACCGCACACCAGCTGGCCACCGACCTCTCGCGCGAGCGGGTCGCACACGACCTGACCGGCGCGGCCGAGTTCCTCGCGGCCCGCCCCGAGGTCGACGGCGAGATCGGCGCGGTCGGCTTCAGCATCGGCGGCAGCCTCGCCCTCTGGGCACCGACGCTCTCCGAGCGCATCACAGCCGGCGTCGGCTTCTACCCCTCGCTGCCCTGGGAGTGGGCCGCACCCGAGTGGTCCGGCTATGCCGGCAAGCACGCGGTGATCCACTGCACCGAGGAAGACGGCACCTCGGCCGCGCCAGCGATCACGTCGGCCGCGGACTCGATCGTGGCGGGCGGCGGCACCGTGAAGCTCTACGACTACCCCGGCAGCCGGCACTCGTTCTTCAACGACGACCACCCGGAGAGCTACGACCGGGTCGACGCGGTGACGGCCTGGGCACGCACCATCGAGACCGTACGGAGACTGGCGCCCACGGTGGTGTAAGAACAAGCGGTGGTGGTGCACTCCCCCGCCGAGGTCGTCGCGCGCGCGGCCGGCTCGGCCGACCTGTCCGCGCTGGACGCCGGCGTGGTCGACTGCTTCGCCTGCCCGCGCCTGGTCGCGTGGCGGGAAGAGGTGGCGGCGACCCGCCGGGCGGCGTTCCGTGACCAGGTCTACTGGGGACGGCCGGTGCCCGGTTTCGGCGCCGCTGACGCGCGCATCGCGATCCTCGGTCTGGCACCGGCCGCACACGGCGGCAACCGCACCGGCCGGATCTTCACCGGCGACCGCTCGGGGGACGTGCTGTTCGCCGCGCTGCACCGGGCGGGCCTGGCCAACCAGCCGACCAGCGTGTCCGCTGACGACGGGCTCGAACTGGACGACCTGCGGATCTTCGCGTCGGTGCGGTGCGCCCCTCCGGACAACAAGCCGACGCCGGTCGAGCGCGACACGTGCGCGCCCTGGCTCTGGCGCGAGCTCGAACTGATAAAACCGACTGTGCGCGTCGTGGTCGCGCTGGGTGCGTTCGCGTGGGCCGCATGGTGGCCGGCGATGAGCAGGGTGTACGGCGGCGCGCCGCCCAGTCCGCGCCCAGCGTTCGGTCATGGGGCACACTGGACGAGCCCGGACGGTGGAATTCCTCACCTGCTCGGGTGCTATCACGTCAGCCAGCAGAACACCTTCACCGGCCGGCTGACGCCCGCGATGCTCGACGACATCTTCGCTCGGGCCAAGGAGTTGGCCAGGGGGGCATAGGCATGGATCTCGCATCCCTGCGCCGCTGGTGGCCGCTCGCGCTGGTGGTCGGCCTGCTCGGCCTCGCCGCGCTGGCCGCCGGCCACTCGTCGCTGCAGATCGGCCAGGTCGAGGCCAAACCGGCGGCCGAACAGGCGCAAGGTGGGCAGGAGGACTTCAGCCAGCCGGTCCAGCCCTCTTTCCCACCCGAGGAGGAGGTCGCCGCGGCCGAGCCCCGCGAGCTTCCCGGCTGGCTCGCGCCGGCCGCCGGCATCCTCTGCGCGGCCGTCGTGCTCGTGGTCGTCGTGCTGGTGATCTGGATCCTGCTCCGCGACGGCCTGCGCCGGCTGCGCCGGCGCCCGGTGAAATACGCGGACCCGGCCGCACCGGCCCCCAACGCCGACCAGGTCGTCGCCGCCGTCGAAGCCGGCCTGACCGACCTGTCCGACACCGACGGCGATCCGCGCCGGGCGGTGATCGCCTGCTGGCTGCGGCTGGAGCAGGCGGCCGCCGCGGCCGGCACGCCCAAGCAGGTCGGCGACAGCCCCACCGACCTGGTCGCCCGGCTGCTGCATGCGCACCAGATCAGCGCCGACGTGCTGGCCGCGCTGGCCGACGTCTACCGCGAGGCGCGCTACGCCACCCACGCCGTCGACGACCGCATGCGCACCCAGGCCCGCTCGGCCCTCCAGCGGATCCGCACCGAGCTCATGGCAGGGGCGTCGGTATGACCCGCGCGGCTGACTACGACGACGATCTCGACGATCGCGTCGAGGACGAGACCCTGATCGACGACCTCTTCACGTTCGAGGAGGACGACGAGCCCGCGCGCCGGGGCGGCCGCTCCGGCACCGGCCTGCGCTGGTGGATCAAGGCGGCGTTCGTCGGGGCCGCGCTCGCGGCGGTCGCGATCTTCGGGCTGCGGGTGGCCGGCTACACGGTGCCGATCGTCGCGGTCGTCAGCGTCATCGTCGCCCTGATCGTGCTACGCCGGGTGACCAGCGCGCTCGTACCGCCCCAGCTGACCCGCCATCGCCGGCGCTCCTCGGTGGCGGCGACCGAGGACGGCTCGTACAACTTCAGCGAGCGCGACGCGCTTCGCACGGTGGTCGGCCGCTGGGAGCGCCTGCTGCAGCGGGCCGGCAGCGACGCCGGATCCGCCCGCGCCGTGCAGCGCACGCTCGCCGAGATCGTCGACGAGCGGCTGCGCCAGCGGCACGGCCTGACCCGTGCCGGCGAGCCGGACCGGGCGCGCGCGCTGCTCGGCGAACCGCTGTGGACCTATCTGGCCAAACCGCCCACCCGCAACCTGGCGCCGCGCGACGCGACGGCCTACGTCCAGTCATTGGAGAGGTTATGAAAGACCTGGTCCCGGTGCCCGTCTACGAGGTCGGCCGGATGGCGCGGGCGGTGCTCGACTCGGTCGGCAGCGTGGTGGTCGGCAAGCGTGACCCGCTCGAGCTCGTGCTGGCCGGCATCCTGGCCGGCGGGCACGTGCTCCTCGAAGACCTCCCCGGGCTGGGCAAGACGCTGACCGCGAGGTCGTTCGCGCAGGCGCTCGGGCTGGACTTCCGCCGGCTCCAGTTCACCCCTGACCTGCTGCCGGCCGACGTGACGGGCTCGTTCCTCTACGACCAGCGGCGCGCCGACTTCAGCTTCCGGGCCGGCCCGGTCTTCACCAACCTGCTGCTCGCCGACGAGATCAACCGGACACCGCCGAAGACCCAGTCGGCGCTGCTCGAGGCCATGCAGGAGAAGCAGGTCTCGGTCGAAGGTGTCACGTACCGGCTGGACCCGCCGTTCCACGTGCTCGCGACCGCCAACCCGATCGAGTACGAGGGCACCTACCCGCTGCCCGAGGCCCAGCTCGACCGGTTCCTGCTGCGGGTCTCGTTCGGCTACCCGAACCGCGACGAGGAGTGGGAGGTCCTCCAGCGCCGGATGTCCCGCCGGCAGGAGGAGGCCGAGCTCCAGCCCGTCGTCGACGCCGGCACGCTGCGCGGCATGCAGGCCGCGATCGAGGACGTCGCGGTCGAGGACTCGATCGGCCGCTACATCGTCAACCTGACCGCGGCGACCCGCGAGCACCCGTCGGTGCTGGTCGGTGCCTCGCCGCGTGGCTCCTTGGCGCTGCTGCTGCTGGCCCGCGCCAAGGCGGTCCTCGCCGGCCGCGACTACGTGGTGCCCGAGGACGTCAAGGAGGTGGCGGCGCCCGCGCTGGCCCACCGGATCACGCTGCGCCCCGAGATGTGGCTGCGCCGGGTCGACCCGTCGTTCGTCGTCGCCGAGGTGCTCGACCAGACGCCGGCCCCGGCCAGCGGCGCGCTGCCCAGCTACAACGCGATGACCGACACGAACCCCGGGGTCCGCCTCGCCGAGGTGCCGACGCCGTCTCGCCACGGGCAATGACTCTCCTTGAGGAACGGCCGGCGGTGCCCGAGGTGGTGGCGCCGGTCGAGGACGAGCAGGCCGAGCCGCAGTGGGTGCCGACCCGCGCGCTCGGGCGGGCGGTGCTGCTCACCGGCCTCATGCTGATCGCCGGTGTGCTGCTCGGCCGGGTCGACCTGGTGGTGCTGGCCGCGCCGTTCGCCATCGGCACCGCCTTCGCCCTGCGCCGCCGGCCGGGTGCGGTGCCTCGGATCCGGCTGGGCACGGACGACGCCCACCACGTCGAGGGCGCCTCGCTCACCGCAGGCGTGCAGGTGGTCAACCGCGACACCGTGGGTTATGACCTGGTCGTGGTACGTACCCTCGTCTCGCCCTGGCTCTCCGTCGAGAAGGCCGACCGCCCGCACGTCATCACGGTCGCCCGCGGCGGCTCCAAGGAGATCGAGCTCGACGGCGAGGCGTTGCGCTGGGGCCGGCACCCGCTCGGCCCGGCGTCCGCCCGGATCACCGCCTGCGACGGGCTGATCGCCGGACGCCCGGTGGTCAGCAGCGCCCGCAACGTCCGGGTCTACCCGTCGACCGAGCCGTTCGACGCCGACGAGGCGATGCCCCGCGCCGCCGGCCTGGTCGGCGGCCACCGCTCCCGGCGACCGGGCGAGGGCGGTGAGCTGGCCGGCGTGCGGATCTTCGGACCGGGTGACCGGCTGCGCCGCGTCGACTGGCGGGTCTCGCTGCGCACCGAGCGCCTGCACGTCGCCGCGACGCTGTCCGACCGGGACGCCGAGGTCGTGCTGCTGCTCGACGTGCTCAACGAGGCCGGCCGCTCCGGCGGGGCGAAGGGCTCCGCCTCGGTGATCGACATGACGGTCCGCTCGGCGGCCGCCATCGCCGAGCACTACCTGCACCGGGGCGACCGGGTCTCGCTGCTGGAGTACGGTCCGGTCGCGCGGCGGCTCCGCCCGGCCACGGGCCGCCGGCAGTATCTGACGGTGCTCGAGTGGCTGTTGGACGTGAAGGTCATTCCGGCCGAGTTCCAGCCGTACGACACGGTCTTCGGCTCCCAGGTGCTCTCGCACAACGCGCTCGTCGTCGTGCTGACCCCGCTGATCGACAACCGGTCCGCGGAGATGCTGGCCCGGCTGGCCCGATCCGGCCGCTACGTGGTCGCGGTCGACACGCTGCCTGAGCAGGCGGCGCCGCCGGTCCGCGGGCCGTGGACGGAGATCGCCCACCGGGTCTGGCGACTCGAACGGGACAACATGATCGACCAGCTTCGCGAGCACGGCGTGCCCGTGGTCGCCTGGGCGGGCGCCGGCAGCCTCGACACGGTGCTGCGCGACGTGGCCCGGCTGGCCTCGGCACCGAAGGCGGTGGGTCGATGATCGGGGCGCTCACGCAGAGGTTCCGGCGGCTGCACACGACCATCACCCGCGCCACGATGGTCCCACTGCTGATCCGCGTCGGCGGCTTCGCCGCGTTCCTGGCCGCGATGGGCTTCGCCTTCCCGCCCGCGCTGTTCTTCGGGCGTACCGTCGCAGCTCTGGTCCTGGTGGCCGCCCTCCCGGCGCTCGCGCCGCGCGGAGTGACCACCACGCTGCTCATCGTGGCGATCGTGGTCGGCTGGGTGATCGTGACCGCCGAGTCGGTCGAGGGCATCGAGCTTTGGCGCCTCCTGGGCCTGTCGACCTCGCTCTACCTGGCCCACTCCCTGGCCGCGCTGGCCGCGGTGCTGCCCAGCGACGCCCTGGTCGCGACCGAGGTCCTGGCCCGCTGGGTGGCCCGGGCGGCGGCGGTGGTGCTGGCCGCGGCGGTCTGCGGCGTGCTCCTGGTCTCGATCGCGGGCATCGGTGGCGACTCGTCGCTGACCCTGGCCGCGCTGGGCGGTCTGGTGGTCGCCGTCACAATCGCCGCTGTCCTGGGCTGGCTCGTCAAGCGCCGCGCCTGAACGTCATGCAGGTCACATGGTTGTCCTCCATCACAAATCGCCCTTCTGAGGCGGCGATCGCGGGGCGTTAAGAGGATCGTTGACGACGTGAGACCTCAACGGATTCTCGTGGTCGGTGCCGGGCACGTCGGGCTTTACGCGGCTCTTCGCATGTCGAAGAAGCTGCGTGCCCGCGAGGCCGAGGTGACCGTTGTCGATCCGAACCCGCACATGACGTACCAGCCGTTCCTCCCTGAGGCATCGGCGGGCAACATCTCCCCTCGGCACGCCGTCGTGCCGCTGCGGCGCGAGTTGCGCAACTGTCACATCGTCGCCGGGACCGTCACCGACGTCTCCCACGACCGCAAGGTCGCCACGGTGCAGCCGATCATCGGCCCGCCGCGCGAGATCGAGTACGACCACATCATCGTGGCGCCGGGCTCCGTCTCCCGTACCCTGCCGATCCCGGGTCTGCGCGAGCACGGCATCGGGTTCAAGACCATCGGCGAGGCCATCTACCTGCGCAACCACGTGCTCGACCAGCTCGACGTGGCTGCCGCGACCACCGACCCGGCCGTACGCGAGCGGGCGTTGACCTTCGTCTTCGTCGGCGGCGGCTACGCCGGCATCGAGGCCGTGGCCGAGATGGAGGACATGGCGCACGACGCGGTCAAGCGCTACTACCCGGAGCTGTCCACCGACGAGATGCACTGGGTGCTCGTCGAGGCGACCAACCGGGTGCTGCCCGAGGTCGACCGCGACATGGGCGCGTACACGGTGCAGGTGCTCCTCAAGCGCAAGCTCGACATCCGCCTCGGCACCCGCCTGGAGTCGTGCGTCGACGGCATCGTCAAGCTCTCCGACGGCGACAGCATGCCGGCCGACACGATCGTCTGGACCGCGGGCGTGAAGCCGTCGCCGATGCTCGACTTCGTCGACCTGCCGAAGGACCAGCGCGGCCGGCTCACGGCCAACGCCAGTCTCCAGATCGTCGACGGCGACGAGGTCGTCGAGGGCGCCTGGACCGCCGGCGACTGCGCCGCGGTGCCCGACCTCACCGGTCCGCCCGGGTCGTTCTGCTCCCCGAGCGCGCAGCACGCGGTGCGCCAGGCCAAGCAGCTCGCCGACAACATCCGCTCGGTGATCCGGGGCCGCAAGCCGAAGCAGTACAAGCACAAGCACGCCGGCAGCGTGGCCAGCCTCGGCCTGCACAAGGGCGTGGCCCAGGTCTACGGCATCAAGCTCACGGGCATCCTGGCGTGGCTGATGCACCGGGCGTACCACCTGAGCCGGATCCCGTCGACGAACCGCAAGGTGCGGGTCCTGATCGACTGGACGCTGGCCCTGTTCCTGCGCCGCGAGACGGTCTCCCTGGGTCAGCTGCACGACCCGAAGGAAGAGTTCACCGAGGTGACTCCGCACATTCCGGCGCCGCCAACCGAACGGGAACCGGCGATAGCCGGCCGCAGATGAGGCAGAGGGGCGCCCCTACCCGGGGGCGCCCCTCGTCGCTTCATAGGTGACACCGCTAAGCCGCTCCGACTCGGCCCAGAGACGCTCCTGGAGGGCGACGTCGCGGCTGGCCGGGGCGGCCGGCACCAGCACCGCGTCGCGCCCGGTGAACTCCCGCCATCCGCTCGGCCCGAAGTAGTCACCACCGGCGGCGTGCGCGTCGGTCGCCGCACGCAGGGACGGCAGCGCCGCCTGCCGCTCGTCTTGGATCAGCCAGGAGAACAGCCACTTCGTGCGCCGGCTGACCACGAACCGGAAATGCCAAGGGCTGTGCCGCATGAGTTCGGTGCGGGCGGCGCCCGGATGCGCGGCGACCGACCGGCCGGCGCTGCCCAACCGCCGCTGGAGAGCGAACGCGAAGAGCAGGTTGGCCAGCTTCGACTGGTTGTACGCGGCCTGCGGCACATAACCGCGGGTCGAATGCAGGTCGGCGAAGTCGATCCGCCCGCGCCAGTGGCCGGCACTGCTGACGGTGACCACCCGCGGGTCCGGGGCGGCGAGCAGGCGGTCGAGCAGCAACCCGGTCAGGGCGAAATGGCCGAGGTGGTTGACGCCGAACTGCAGCTCGAAGCCGTCCTCCGTGCGGCCGTAAGGCGGGATCATCACGCCCGCACTGTTGATCAACAGGTCCAGCCGGTCGTGCAGCTGGTGGAAGCGGTCCGCCGCGGTCGCGATCGAGGCGAGCGAGGCGAGGTCCAGGTGGAGCGGCTCGGCTACTCCGCCGGTTCGGCGGATCGCGGTCGCGACCCAGCCGGCCTTGGTCAGGTCACGGCAGCCCAGCACGACGGTCGCGCCGTGCTGAGCGAGCACCTCGGCGGTCACGCGCCCGATGCCGGTGTTGGCGCCGGTCACCAGCGCGACCTGGCCGCGGAGATCGCCGATGTCGTGGATCGTCCAGCTCATGACTCTCCCTCTATAATCGGGACGGGCATCCCGAATATACGGGATGAGCGTCCCGTTTAGGAAGGGGTCGAAACGTGCGTGCCGATGGCGTCCGGAACCGCCGCAGGGTGCTCGACGCGGCGATGGCGGCATTCGCGACGGACGGGCTCTCGATCCCGGTCGCCGAGGTGGCCCGCCGGGCCGGCGTGGGCACCGGCACGGTAAGCCGGCATTTCCCGACGAAGGAGTCGCTCTACGAGGCGATCGTCTCGACCCGGGTGGCGGAGATCGTCGGCCGCGCCGAGGAGCTCGCGGCCACGCACCCACCCGGGGAGGCGTTCTACGCCTTCCTGCGCTACATGGTCGACCAGGCGGCCGAGAACCGTGGGTTGGCCGAAGCGCTGGCCGGCGCCGGCTTCGACATCGAGGCGGCGGCCGCCAGCGGTGGCCACGATCTGGCCGGCACGGAGGCGGGCCTGCTGGCTCGCGCCCAAGAGGCCGGAGCGGTCCGTCCGGACGTGACCACCCCGGACGTCAAAGCGCTGATCGTGGGTTGCCTCGCCCGCGAGCAGACCGGCCCGGACGCGATCGCCCGAAACCGAATGGTCCAGATCGTGAGTGCGGGCCTGTTACGCGAGGCTGTACGCGATCCCGTCGAGGATGTCGTGCTCTGAGGCCACCACCGACGACATGCCGGCGCGCTCCATGATGATCCGCAGGACCAGGGCGCCGGCGCCGATCACGTCCGCGCGCCCGGGGTGCATGATCGGGTTTTCCAGGCGTTCCGCCGGTGTCTTCGACAGCAGGTCGGCGGTCACCTTCGCCACGTCGTCGTACGAGATGCGGGCGTGGTGGATCCGGGTCGGGTCGTAGCCCGGCAGGTCCAGGGCGATGCCGACCACCGTCGTGACCGAACCCGCGACCCCGACCAGCGTCGCCGCCTCCCGCCCCGGCACGGCCTCCAGCGCCCGGTCGACAGCCGCCGCGATGTCGGTCTCCGCCGCCGCCACCTCGGACGCCGTCGGTGGGGTGCTGTGCAGGTGCCGCTCGGTCATCCGGACGCAGCCGATGTCGACCGAGATCGCCGCAGACGGTCCGGCCGCCGACGAGCCCGTGACGAACTCCGTGGACCCGCCGCCGATGTCGACGATCAGGAACGGCGCCGGAGCGACCAAGCCACGCACGGCGCCCGTGTACGACAGGTGGGCCTCGGCGTCGCCGGTGACCACCTCGGGCGCCACGCCCAAGGTGGTCAGCACCATGTCGGTGAAGTCCGTGGCGTTGGCCGCGTCGCGGGACGCCGAGGTCGCGCACATCCGCACGCGGGAGGCGCCCAGCGCGCGAATCTGGGCCGTGTAGTCGGCCAGCGCCACCCGCGTCCGTTCGATCGCCTCCGGCGCCAGCCGGCCCGTCTGGTCGACGCCCTGGCCGAGCCGGACGATCTCCATCCGGCGGGTCACGTCGGTCAGGGTCCCATCGGCGCCCACGTCGGCGACGAGCAGGCGGATGGAGTTGGTCCCACAGTCGATCGCAGCTACCCGGGTCACAAGGTCGACACTACGAGAGATGCAACAACATCCGCGTGTTGCCCAGAGTGTTGGGTTTGACGCGTTCGAGGTCCAGGAACTCCGCGACACCTTCGTCGTACGAGCGCAGGAGCTGCTCGAACACCGCCTGCGGCACCGGCGCTCCGTCGATCTCCCGGAACCCGAACCGGCCGAAGAAGTCGGTCTCGAACGTGAGCACGAACACGCGGCGCACGCCGACCTCACGCGCGGCGGCCAGCAGCGCGGTCACCAGGTCGTGGCCGATCTTGCGGCCTTGGTGGGCCTGGTCGACCGCGACCGTGCGGATCTCGGCGAGGTCCTCCCACATCACGTGCAGCGCGCCGCACCCGACGACGGTGTCGCCGTCGACCGCGACCCAGAACTCCAGCACGTCCTCGTAGAGCGTGACCGTGGCCTTGCTGAGCAGCCGGCCGTCGGGGCTGAACGCGTCGATGAGTCCGCGGATCGCCCGCACGTCGCCGGTGCGGGCGCGCCGGATGACGACGTCGGCCATCAGTCGGCCACCTCGACGCAGGGGCCGCCCTCCCACCAGGGGCCGATCTGCTCCAGCGCCTCGTCGCCGAACGGGTTGACGCCGGGGCCGACGGCGAGCGCGTGCCCGACCAGCACGTGCAGGCACTTCACCCGGCCCGGCATGCCGCCGGCCGAGATGCCGTCGATCTCCTCGACGTGCGCGACCGCCTCGCGCCGCGCCAGATAGTCCTCGTGCGCGGCCCGGTAGCGGGCGGCGAGCTCCGGGTCCTCGGCGAGCCGGGCGGCCATCTCCTTCATCAGCCCGGCCGACTCCAACCGGCTGCACGCGGCCGTCATGCGAGGGCAGGTCAGGTAGAACAGCGTCGGGAACGGCGTGCCGTCGGCGAGCCGCGGCGTGGTCTCGACGACGGTGGGCAGGCTGCACGGGCAGCGGTGCGCAACCGCGCGGATCGCTCGCGGCGGCCGGCCGAGCTGGGCGCCGACGGCGGCACGGTCGCGTTCGGTGGCCTCTTCGCGCACCGGGGGCGGGGGGATCATCCTGCACTCTCCGCGTTGGCTGCTTCGACACTGGACCACAGCGTCCCGTACCAGGGATCGGGCTCGGGTGGCGTGGCTCCCGGCGGCGGGAGACCCGCGTCGCGAGCGGCGCCGTCCGGGTCGGAGAGCAGGATCAACAGCTCTTCGCCGGGGAGGACCATGAAGAACCGGCTCCTCGCCTGGGTCTTGATGTAGTTCGGGTCTTTCCACAGCGCGGCCTCGTCCTGCAGCCGCTTGATGGTCTCGCGTTGGGCGGCCTGGGCCGACTCCATCTCCGCGATGTCCGACTGCTGGTTGAGATAGACCCGGATCGGATACGTGTACGCCAGTGCCAGCGCGATCAGCACCGCCACCAGCACGGTGGCCCGGCCGGTCAGCCGGCGTGGCTGGGGCGCCGCGGTGCGGCGAGCGGTGCCGGCGGTGGCCCCCGGCGCGCCCCGGCGGGCGGCGGCCGGCCGGTTGGGCGAGCGTGGCGTGCCAGCCGAGCGCGCGGCCACGACGGTCTCGCGGCTGGACCTGGTGGTGCTGGCCCGGCCGGTTGCGGCACCGCGGCCGGCGCCGGTTGGGCGACGGGAGGGTCCCTGCCCGCTGGGCATGCGGCGCTGCGTCACTTCCCGACACCCCCTCCCCCGAGGTCCCGGCGTTCCGGGGCCTCCGCGGAGGCCCCGGACACACGCGGGGTCAGCTAGCCGAACGGTACCTCGGGAACGCCCCGGCACCCGCGTAGCGCGCCGCGTCCGCGAGTTCCTCTTCGATCCGGAGGAGCTGGTTGTATTTGGCAACCCGGTCGGAGCGGGCCGGCGCGCCGGTCTTGATCTGGCCGGAGCCGACCGCGACGGCCAGGTCGGCGATCGTGGTGTCCTCGGTCTCGCCGGAGCGGTGGCTCATCATCGTCGAGAAACCGGCCCGGTGCGCCAGGTCGACCGCGTCGAACGTCTCGGTCAGCGAGCCGATCTGGTTGACCTTGACGAGCACCGCGTTGGCGGAGCGCTCGGCGATGCCGCGGGCGATCCGCTGCGGGTTGGTGACGAACAGATCGTCGCCGACGATCTGCACCCGGTCACCGACGCGCGCGGTGAACGACGTCCAGCCGGCCCAGTCGTCCTCGGCCAGCGGGTCCTCGATCGACACGATCGGGTAGTCGGCGACGAGCTTCTCGTAGTACGCGCTCATCTCGTCGGCGCTGCGCTTCTCGCCCTCGAACGTGTAGACGCCGTCGGCGAAGAACTCGGTCGCGGCCACGTCGAGCGCGAGCACGATGTCGGTGCCCAGCCGGTAGCCGGCCTTCTCGACCGCCTCGGCGATCAGGTCCAGCGCGGCGGCGTTGGTCGGCAGGTTCGGCGCGAAGCCGCCCTCGTCGCCCAGGCCGGTGGACAGGCCCTTGGCCTTGAGCACGCTCTTGAGGGCGTGGTAGACCTCGGCGCCCGAGCGGACCGCCTCGCGGAAGGTCGGAGCGCCGATCGGCGCGATCATGAACTCCTGCACGTCGACGTTCGAGTCCGCGTGCGCGCCGCCGTTGAGGATGTTCATCATCGGCACCGGCAGCAGGTGCGCGTTCGGACCGCCCAGGTAGCGGAACAGGCTGAGCTCCGACGAACCGGCGGCGGCCTTCGCGACGGCCAGCGAGACGCCCAGGATGGCGTTGGCGCCGAGCTGCGACTTGTCGGGGGTGCCGTCGATGTCGAGCATCTTCTGGTCGATCAGCCGCTGCTCGCTGGCCTCGAAGCCCACGAGCTGGTCGACGATCCGGTCCTCGATGTTGGCGACGGCCTTCTCGACGCCCTTGCCGTTGTAACGGCCCTTGTCGCCGTCACGCAGCTCGATCGCCTCGAACGCACCCGTCGACGCGCCCGACGGCACCGCGGCCCGCGCGATCGTGCCGTCGTCGAGCCCGACCTCGACCTCGACGGTGGGGTTGCCGCGCGAGTCCAGGATCTCCCGGGCGACGATTCCCTCAATGGTGGCCACTGTTCAGACTCCTACCGTGTGTTGATGGTCGTGGTCTCGCGGCCGCGACGCTGCGTCCCCGTGAAAGCGTCGCCGCTGCGACGCGAAGTCCCCGCAAGCAGCGTATCGGGCGCTACTCTCGGCTCCGTGAGCCGGTTCGTGCCTGACGCCGTCGCCACGGCGCCGCCCAGCCCATCCGACCACTGCGTGCTCGTCGCAGGTCGCCGGCTGTTGACCCCGTTCCCCCGCCGCGGCGACCTCGACGCGCTCCCCGACGACGTGGCCTGGGTGCCGCTCGGCGCGCTCGACGGGGTCCGGGTCTGGGCCGCCGGCCTGCCCGAGCGGATCGACACCCTCGGCCGCTGGCGGGGCTGGCCCGCGGTCGCGGCGACGCTCGACGAGCCGCTCGCCGCGCTGGCCGGCCGAGCGTTACAGATCGTCACCTGGCGGCACAGCCACCGGTACTGCGGCGCCTGCGCGACGGAGCTGACCGACGTGCCGGGCGAGCATGCCCGCCGCTGCCCCGGTTGCGATCTGTACGTCCCGATGCAGCTATCCCCCGCCGTGTTGACCGCGATCCGCCGCGGTGACGAGATCCTGCTGGTCAAGCACACGTACGGGCCGAAAGAGCTGTGGGCGCTGGTCGCGGGCTTCGTCGAGGCCGGCGAGTCGCTGGAGGAGGCGGTGCACCGCGAGGTCGGCGAGGAGGTCGGCCTGACGGTCTCCGGCCTGCGCTACTTCGGCAGCCAGCCGTGGGCGATGTCGGGGCCGGGCGTGGTGCTGACCGGATTCCTGGCCACGGCGGCTCCCGACGCGGAGCCGGTCGTCGACGGCAAGGAACTGGCCGAGGCCCGCTGGTGGCCATTGAACGCCCTGCCCGACGCGCTGCCGCCGGCCTACTCGATCTCGCGCTGGCTGATCGACGCGGCCGTGGCCGAGTCGGCCCGGTAGACCACGCGAAACCGTTGGGCGACGATCAGCGTGTCGTCGTCGACGGTGAAGTCGGGGTCGCCCAGCTCCGCGCGCACCTCCGGGCTGTGCCAGAACTCCTCGTGCCCCGCCCGCCAGTCGGCCACCGAGGCGTAGCCCTCGCCCTCGTCGTACGCGTGCTGGAGGTCGACGTCGCCGACGCGGACCTCGCGCACCTCGGTCAGCTCGATGGCCGCGACCCGCCGGCCGTCGGAGTCGACCACGGCCTCGACCAGGCCCACCACGGGCAGCGGCTCGTCGACGTAGCCGGCCCGCAGCGCCGAGGTGCTCGTCTTGGTGCCGCTCAGGATCGCGGCGACGAGCTTGTCGCGCAGCGGGCCGGGGAAGCCGAACTCGGCCGTGGGCAGGTCGTCGAGGTTCACAGGCGGGGCTCCAGACCGAGCAGGAGGGGCAGGTGGCGCGGCGGCGGGGAGCCGTGCGCGATCATCGCGTCGTGCCAGGCCCGCGTCGAGGTGCCGGCCGGGCGGCGCAGGGCGGTGTCCAGGATCTCCTGGTAGCCGACGAAGTACGTGGACAGCTGCGTCGACGTGAGCAGGGCGCGGCGCCACTTGCCGGCCGCCTCGCCCTCCTCCTGGAAGCCGGGGCCGGTCATCAGCGCCATCGCCTCGTCCTCGGTCATGCCGTCGCAGTGCACGGCCTGGTCGAGGATCGCGTTGATGGTCATCCGGAGCTGCATCTTGAGCTGCTGAAGCCGGATCGGCAGGCCGCCGAAGCGCAGGCCGGTCATCAGCTCCTCGGCGTAGACCGCCCAGCCCTCCGCGAACGGGCCGGAGACGCCGAGCTTGCGCACCCGGGTGGTGCCCTGGAACCGGCGCGAGTGGGCGAGCTGGAGGTAGTGCCCCGGCATCGCCTCGTGCACGGTCAGGTTGCGGATCATGTGGTTGTTGTACTCGCGGTAGAACGACTCCACGCGCTCCGGCGACCAGTCGGCGGGGGTCGGCGAGATGCAGTAGAACGTCGGCAGCTCGGCGGTCTCGAGCTGGCCCGGCGAGTCGCAGTAGGCGACGGCGACGCCGCGGGCGAACTCCGGCATCTCCTGGATCACACAGGGGTCGTCGACGAGCGTGACCAGGTCGTGTTCGCGTACGAAGTCAGTGGTCTCGACCATCGTCGCCTTCGCCAGGTCGACGATCGTGTCGTTGTCGGGGTGCTCCGCGCCGAGCCGCCCGAGCGCCTCCCGCACGGTCTCGTCGGTCGCCGGCCCACCGGTCATCTCGGCGGCCGCGCGGCGCAGGTCCGCACCGACCCGCTCGAGGTTCTCCCGCGCCCGCTCGAGCACCTGGCCGGCGGTGAGCTCGGTGTCGAGGGTGTGCCAGAGCCGCGCCTCCCAGAGCCGGCGACCGAGCCGGGGATCACGCTCGGCGGTCGGCAACTGAGCCCGCAGCCAGTCGACGAACCCGTCCAAGGCGGCGACCGCGGCATCGGCGGCCGGCTCCACGGTGGACCGCATCGGCGGCGCCTGCTCCAGCATCGCCGGCACCTCGTCGCGCACCAGCGCGGCCGCGCCGGCGAACTGCCCGATCGCGGTCTCGACGTGGATCCGCGGCAGGTCCGTGAGCACGGCACGCGCGGTGGCCAGGGCGTCCGGCACCGCTTCGAGCCGCTGCGTCAGGCTTTCGAGGCGCACGTCGACCGGCGCGAACGGACGCGCGATCAGCTCGTGGATCAGGTCGCCCGGGTTGTGCACGAGCGGGTTCCACTCGTGCTCGCGTACCTCCGACAGCTCGAACATGCCGCGCTCGACCCGGGCGGTCAGGATCGCGTGGTCGACCTGCTCCTGAGTGTCGAGCGCGTCGCTGTCGACCTCGGCGAGCGCACCGCTGGCGTCGCGCAGCATGGCGAACCGCGCCTGGACCGCGTCGGCCGACAGATTGGGCAGCTCACCGTCGAGGCGATGGTCACCGGCCGACGCGGCGAGGTGCGGGTCACTGTCGAGAAGCGCGTCGACAATCCGCTCGGCAAGAGGCACGAACTCGGGCATGCGCTCCAACCTAGACGTTGACTTCCTTCCCCGCTTGAAGGCAGGGATTACCGTTACGGGAGCGCGTACGCGCAGCGAGCCGTTCCGATGGTTGGCGCTTCGCAGACCGGCTGTCGCCGAGGTCTCCACGCCCTGTGACCGCCAGCCCGGCGGCAAGAACGTTCTTCGCCGCGTTCACATCAGCGTGCGCCCGGTGCCCGCAGGCGACGCACAGAAAGAGGGCTTGGCTATCGCGGCTCTCTCTGGCGACATGCTTGCAGGCATTGCAGGTCTGCGATGTGAACGCAGGATTGACTTTGACGACGGTTGCGCCGTGCTGCCGAGCGGCGTGTTCAAGCCGCAGCAGGAAGCCACCCCAGCCCTTCGCGAGAATGGCTCTGTTCAGACCGGCCTTCTGCCGGACATTGCGGCCGGGCTGCTCGGGGGATCCTTTGGCGCTCGTGGTCATTTGCTGTATCCGCAGGGCCTCGACCGTGACCATGCCATGCGAACGAACCAACCGAACTGCGCTCTGGGCGGCAAAGTCGATCCGCCGTGCCCTGATACGCGCGTTGAGCCGGGCGAGTTGTCCGCGAACCGATTCCCGACGCTTAGATCGCGTGTTGCGGCCGCAGGACCGCAGTGACCGGGATAGCCGTTGCTGCAACCGCTGCAGGCGCGCCATCTCGTCGGGCGTCGCGAAAACACGGTTGAACGTCTCCCCATCCGACGTCGCCACCGCGATCACAACACCCAAATCGACACCGACCGGCGGCTTTCCGTTCGGGGCAACCTCGGCCGCGCCGTCCTCTACGCAGAACGAGATGTACCAGCGGCCACCCTCACGGGACACAGTCGCGTTGCGGATCGTGCCGCCGAGCGGACGACTCCAACGGAATCGCACCGGCCCGAGCTTCGGCAACCGAACCTGACCCCATCGGCGGTTGATTCGGCGCACCCTCATATGACTTGGATCAGGGAACCGGAACGATGGGGCTGAACGCGTCTTGGACCGCCACCGCACCTTCCACGTTCCGTGGGTCCTACAAGCCCGGTCCAGGTCGCGCAGCGTCTGTTGGAGCGTGTGCGACGGGGCCTCCCTCAGCCACTCGCACGCCGGGTCCTTCTTCGCATCGGCCATCTGACGAGCCTGTTCATGTATCCCACAAACGCGCCGCGCCGCCGGTACTCTCGGCGCTGCTCCAGTGCGGTGTTCCAAACGGCACGGCACACCGCGCCGAACCGCTCGGCATTGTCCTGCTGTTCGGCGGTTAGGGCCAGGAGGTAGCGGCGGCCGGTCAGCATTACGCGACCTTCCCCTTGCCTACGTAGGGTCACCGGTACCCTACATCGGCGTGCCCCTATTTCCTGCGCGACAGGCTCGACACACGAGTAGTCAGATGAGCTCGCTCAGCCGGTAAACGCTCGCGGCGATGCGGTCCGGTGGCTGGCTCGCGTAGCCGATGACCAGTCCCGGTGGGCCGCCCGGTGCGAGTCGCGTCGCGCTCAGTGGCACCGGGCCGAGGCCTGCCGCGTGGGCCTTTGCCGCCAGGGCGGCGTCGTCGGTGCCCGGCGGCAGTTCGACGACCAGGTGCAGGCCGGCGGCGACTCCGTGCACCCGACACTGCGGCAGGTAGGTGGCGAGCGCGGCGACCAGCGCGTCGCGGCGCCCGCGGTACGCGCGGCGGGCGTGCCGCAGGTGGCGGTCGTAGCCGCCGGTCGCGAGCAGGTCCGCGAAGGCGAGTTGCTCCAGCGCCGGTCCACCGTGGTCGGCCGCGTCCTTGGCGGCGTGCACCGCACGGCGGCGGTCCCGCGGCGGGCAGAGCCAACCCAGCCGCAGTGCCGGTGCCAGCGCCTTGCTGGCCGAGCCGAGGTGCGCGACCACGTCCGGCGCGAGTCCCTGCAGGCAGCCGACCGGGTCGCGGTCGTAGCGGAACTCGGCGTCGTAGTCGTCCTCGACGACGAGGCCGCCCGTCTCCCGCGCCCAGGCGATCAGCTCCGCGCGGCGGTGCGGGGCCAGCACGACCCCGGTCGGGTACTGGTGGGCCGGGGTGACCATGACGGCCTGGACGTCACTGGACCGCAGCACCGACACGTCGAGGCCGTCCTCGTCGACCGGGATCGGCACCAGCCGCAACCCGTGCGACGTCATATGGTCCCGGATGCTCGGGCTGCCCGGGTCCTCGACGCCGAACCGGTCGGCGCCCGCCAGGCGCAGGTGGTGCGCGATCAACGCGAAGGCCTGCGCGGCGCCGGTGGTGACGACGACGTCGTCGGCGGTGACCCGGGCGGCGCGGACCCGGCCCAGGTAGTCGGCCAACGTCTGGCGGACCTGTGGCGAGCCCGTGGCGTCGGTGTATCCGAGGTCGGAAGCGGTCGCGGTGGTCAGCACCCGCTCGTACGCGCGGCGCCAGGCGGCGCGCGGAAACCCGGCCAGGTCCGGTGTCCCCGGGCGCAGGTCGATCGGCAGGCTTTGCTCTGCACCCACCGACGCACCACCCCGGTCGACGAGTGGTGCGTCGGTGGGTGCAGAGCAAGCGACAGTAGTTCCCGAGCCTTGCTGCGAGATCAGTCGGCCTTCGGCGACCAGCTGCTCGAAGGCCGTGACCACCACTCCGCGGGACACCCGTAGGTCCGTGGCCAGTTGGCGCGTGGACGGCAGCCGCGCACCGGGCGCGAGCCGGCCGTCCGCGATCGCGGCCCGCAGGGCGGCGGTGAGCTGCTCGCCGAGCCTTGGTCGGGACCGGTCGAGGTCTAGCAACGCGTCCATGTGGTCTCCTCAACCGGGTCACGAGTGGACCTGTCGACCGGACCATTGTGCTCCTAGCGTCGAGTCGTGACCATCTCCAAAGGGACCGCCGTGGCCCTGTCCGTGCTCGGCATGACGCTGGTCGGCAGCTCGGTGGCCGTGAGCGAGCTCCTCCTCGACTATCCGACGCTGACCGCTCAGGCCATCCGCTACACCGCCGCCGCGGCCGTGCTCTTCCTGATCGCCCACCGGTTCCCGCGTCTCGGCGGCGCGCGGCCCGGTGTCCGTCCGACGGCCCGCGAGCTCGGCATCCTGCTCGTGGTCGCGGCGACCGGCATGGCGGGCTTCAACGCGTGCATCATGCTCGCCCTCCACCACGACACCGAGCCGGCCGTGGTCGGCACCGTCATCGGCGCCGCGCCGCTCGGGTTGGCTCTGCTCGGGCCGCTCGTCGCCCGCCGGCGGGGCCGGCCCAGCGCGCGGCTCGTCGCGGCCGCCGTGGTCGTGGTCGCCGGCACCGCGCTCGTCGAGGGCACCGGCCGGGCCAGCGGGATCGGCCTGCTCGCCGCCGCCGGCGCGCTGGTCGGCGAGATCCTGTTCTCCCTGCTCGCGGCCGTGGTCCTGCCCAGGCTCGGCGCGGTGCGGGTGGCCGCGTACAGCTGCGCCCTTGCCGTTCCTTTGCTGTTCGGCGGTGCGCTGGTGGCCGGGGAGACCGCCACCTGGCGGCTTCCGACCCCGGTCGAGGCCGGCGCCCTGGTCTACCTGGCGTTGCTGATGACGGTCACGGCGTTCGTCGTCTGGTTCATCGGCCTGGAGCGCCTCGGCATCGAGCAGGCCGGCATCCTGGTCGGCCTGATGCCGGTCGCCACGCTGGCCACCGCTGCCGTGATGGCGACGGCTCTGCCCGGGGTCGGTCCCGCACTCGGCGTGCTGACGGTCGCGGTCGGGCTGGCCTTCGGCCTCACGGGCCGGTCGCAGCCCACCGTCCGGCCAGATCAGGAGCGCTCGGCCGCCTTGACGGTCTCGGCGTAGCGCAGGGCCGCCGCGCGAAGCTCGGCCTCGGGGTCCTCGCCCGCGGCTCGGGCGGCGGCGACCAGCCGGAGCAGGCGGGAGCCGAGGTCGTCGCCCTCGGGCAGCGCGACGTCGATGCCGGCCCGCTCGGCCCGCTGCATGAACTTGGCGGCCAGCGCGAGCGCGGGCTGGGCCAGCGCGACCCCGTCCAGCACCGAGTCCCGGGACTTCTCGGCCTTCTTGATCTGCTCCCAGTTGTCGATGATCTCGTCGACCGAGCCGACCTCGGTGCCCGCGAAGACGTGCGGGTTGCGCCGGATCATCTTGTCCACCAGGCCGGCGGCGACGTCGTCGACCGTCCAGCGGCGCCCCTCGGGCAGCTCCTCGGCCAGCCGGGCGTGCAGGACCACCTGGAGCAGCACGTCGCCGAGCTCTTCGCGCAGGCCCGTGAGGTCCTCGGCCTCGATCGCGTCGTAGGCCTCGTAGGCCTCTTCCAGCATGAACTGGGCCAGCGAGCGGTGGGTCTGCGCCCGCTTCCACGGGTCGCCGCCGGGTGAGTAGAGGCGGTCCATCACGGCGACGGCGTCCAGCAGCCGGGCGCCGGCCGGGTCCCAGGAGCCGTAGGTCACCTCGAGCTCGGCCAGGCCGGGCTGCCGTGCCAGGCGTACGCCCAGCTCACGGGCCAGATCCGGGTCGCCGGTCGGCCCGGCCAGCCAGACCACGTCGCGGTCTCGGGCCTGCGCCAGCAGGGTGTCGACCGTCGGCGGAACGACGGTCACGTCCCCGCCGGCCTCCCGCACCGCATCCGTCAGCGGGCTCTCGGCGGCGGCCAGCACGGGCTGCGCGCGCACGGCGTCCCAGGCGGCCGCGGTCAACAGGCCGGCCGGGAGGCGCGGCGAGGTGACCAGCAGGAGGATGCGGGGCACTTCAGGCTTACGCGCGGTCGCTGACCGTGTCGCTGCCGACCAGGTACGGCAGGTCGTAGAAGACCGCACCGCCCTGGGAGGAGACCACCAGCGGGGCGGACAGCGGCAGGTAGCGCGGGTTGACCGTGGTGTCGTTGGCGGACGCCGCCTTCTCCAGCATGCCGGTGAGCTGGTACGCGGCCGACACGAACTCGCCGCCGCCGAAGGCCTGCTTGATCTGCGCCAGGTCGAAGCCCGCCTCGATCGCCTTGACCTTGACCAGCGCCGCGTAGACGCCCTGGAGCTGCTCGTCGGTCACGGCCGGCACCGAGGTGCCCATCTTGGCGAAGATGCCCTGCGACAGGTTGACCCACTCGGTGTAGTCCACCGCGTACTGGCTCGTCGCCGGGACGCCGAGCTCGCCGGCCACCTGGTCGGCGGTGACCGCGTTGACCGGCTGCACGCCCTGCTCCGACGCGACCTGACGGCCGAGGGCCAGCGTGACCTCGAGGTCGACGACCTGCTGGCGGCTGACCGCCGGGCCGGGCACCTTGGTCGGCTCGGCGGCAGGCTGCTCCTGCGCTGCCGGCGTCGCCGAGGCACCCGCGCCCGCACCGTCGAAGATCTGCGTCACCTGGTTCTCGGTGACCTTCCGGTCGCCGATGTAGGCGGCGACGGACGGCTCGGAGCGGCAGGCCGCCAGGCCACCCAGACCGAGGGCGGCGACGACCACGATCGACGCGATGCGGCGAGCACGAAGCATGGTCGACACTCTCTCACGAGTCGCCGTCAGCTCGATTGTCACCCCAGGACGTCCTTGACCAGTTGCTCGCACCATTGCAGCAGGGCCTGGTCGCGCAGCGGCTCCCCGCCGACCCGGCGCGTGGTCGGGCGCGGGACGCTGACCTGGTCGGTCGCCGCCTTGTAGACCGCGTCCGGGTAGTAGCGCTTGAGCCGCAGCTGCCGCGAGTCGGGCAACGGCATCGGCGAGAACCGCAGGTGGCGGCCTTGCACCGAGACGTCGGTGATCCCCTGCGCGCGCATCACCAGGCGGAACCGGGCGATGGCCACGAGGTTGCGGACCGGCTCCGGCGGCTCGCCGTAGCGGTCGGTCAGCTCGGCGACGATCTCGTCGAGCTTCTCGGCGTTGCGGGCCTCGGCCAGCTTGCGGTACATCTCCAGCCGCAGCCGCTCGACCGCGATGTAGTCGTGCGGCAGGTTGGCGTCGACCGGCAGATCGATCTTGAAGTCGAAGTCCTCCTCGGGCTTCTCGCCCTTGAACGCCGACACGGCCTCGCCGACCATCCGCACGTAGAGGTCGAACCCGACGCCCTCGATGTGCCCGGACTGCTCGCCACCGAGCAGGTTGCCGGCGCCGCGGATCTCCAGGTCCTTCATGGCCACGTACATGCCGGCGCCGAGCTCCGTGTGCTGGGCGATGGTGGCCAGCCGCTCGTGCGCGTGCTCGGTCAGCGGCTTGTCCGGCGGGTAGAGGAAGTAGGCGTACGCCCGCTCCCGGCCCCGGCCGACCCGACCGCGGATCTGGTGCAGCTGGGCCAGACCGAGCAGGTCGGCCCGCTCCACGATCAGCGTGTTGGCGTTCGGGATGTCGATGCCGGACTCGACGATCGTGGTGCAGACCAGGACGTCATATTCCTTTTCCCAGAACCCGACCATGACCTTCTCCAGGGCGTCCTCGCCCATCTGGCCGTGCGCCACCGCGATGCGCGCCTCGGGCACCAGCTCACGCAGCCGGCGCGCCGCCCGGTCGATCGACTCGACCCGGTTGTGCAGGTAGAAGACCTGCCCGTCCCGCAGCAGCTCGCGGTGGATGGTCGCGGCGACCTGGCGGTCGTCCTGCGCGCCCACGAAGGTCAGCACCGGGTGCCGCTCCTCGGGCGGGGTGGCGATCGTCGACATCTCGCGGATGCCGGTGATGGCCATTTCGAGGGTACGAGGGATCGGCGTCGCCGACATCGTCAGCACGTCGACCGAGGTGCGCAGCGACTTGAGCCGCTCCTTGTGCTCGACGCCGAACCGCTGCTCCTCGTCGACCACGATCATGCCGAGGTTCTTGAACCGGGTCGCCGACTGCAGCAGCCGGTGCGTGCCGATCACGATGTCGGCCGTGCCGGAGGCGGCCATGTCGAGCGTCTGCTCGGCCTCCTTGGGCGTCTGGAACCGGGAGAGCTGCCGGATCTCGACCGGGAACTGGTTCATCCGCTCGGAGAACGTGTTGTAGTGCTGCTGTGCCAACAGGGTCGTCGGCACGAGCACGGCGACCTGCTTGCCGTCCTGCACCGCCTTGAAGGCCGCGCGTACCGCGATCTCGGTCTTGCCGTAACCGACGTCGCCACAGATCAGCCGGTCCATCGGGATCGCCTGCTCCATGTCGTGCTTGACCTCGTCGATCGCCGACAGCTGGTCGGGCGTCTCGGTCCACGGGAAGGCGTCTTCGAGCTCGCGCTGCCAGGGCGTGTCCGGGCCGAACGAGTGCCCCTTGGACGCCTTGCGGGCCGCGTACAACTGGATCAGTTGGGCCGCGATCTCCCGGACGGCCTTGCGCGCCCTGGTCTTGGCCTTCTGCCAGTCGGTGCCGCCCATCTTGTGCAGCGCCGGCGTCTCCCCGCCGACGTAGCGCGAGAGCTGGTCGAGCTGGTCGGTCGGCACGTACAACCGGTCGCCGGGCTGTCCTCGCTTCGACGCCGCGTATTCGATCACCAGGTATTCGCGGCTCGCGCCGTTGACCACGCGCTGCACGAGCTCGACGTACTTGCCGATGCCGTGCTGCTCGTGCACGACGAAGTCGCCGTTGCGCAACTCCAGCGGGTCGATCGTGTTGCGCCGACGGCTGGGCATCTTGCGCATGTCGCGGGTCGTCGCGCCGCGCCCGCCGGTCACGTCGTTGCCGGTCAGCACGACCAGCTTGGACGCCTCGTCGACGAACCCGTGGTTGAGCCCGCCGCAGGTGACGAGGACGTCGCCGCTCTTCGGTGGTGCGTCGATGCTCTCGGTGAGCACGGCGCCGAGCCCGGCGTCGCGCATGACCTCGACGGCCCGCTGGGCCGGCCCGTGGCCCTCGAAGACGAGCGCGACGGCCCAGCCGGCAGCCCGCCACTCCTCGACGTCCTTGACAACGCGGGCGGTCTCACCGTGGTAGAGCGTGGTCGGCTGGGCGGACAGCGCGATCGCGTCGCCGGCGTCCGGGGTGACCGTCACCGCCTCGACCGGGTCCTCCCACGGCTGCGGCTCGGCCTCGACGACGCTCTCGACGAGGCCGAACGGCGAGACGGACCACCAGGGCTGACGCAGCTCGGCGGCGGCGTGGCGCACCTCGGCCAACGTCTTGAACGCGGCGGCCCCGAGGTCGATCGGCGCCTGCCCACCGACGGCGGCCGCGGCCCAGGAGGCCTGGAGGAACTCGTCGCTGGTGCGCACGAGGTCGTGCGCCCGGGTGCGGATGCGCTCGGGGTCGCAGAGCAGGACGTGCGTGTCCTTGGGCATGCAGTGCACGAGAAGCTCGAGCTCGTCGGCCCCGACCAGCGCAGGCGCCAGCGACTCCATGCCCTCGACCGGGATGCCCTCGGCCAGCTTGTCGAGGATCTCGAGGAGCTCGGGATGTTTCTCGCTGAGTTGTCGGGCTTTGCGCTTGACGTCGTCGGTCAGCAGCAGCTCGCGACAAGGCGGCGCGAACAATGTCTCGACTTTGTCGATGGTCCGCTGGTCGGCGACGGCGAAGGTGCGGATCTCCTCGACCTGGTCACCCCAGAACTCGACCCGGGAGGGGTGCTCGTCGGTGGGCGGAAAGACGTCGAGAATCCCACCGCGTACGGCGAACTCGCCGCGCTTGGTGACCAGGTCGACCCGCGCGTACGCCATGTCGTTGAGCCGGTGCGCGACCTCGTCGAGATCGGCGTCCTCTCCGGCCCGGAGCTCGACCGGCTCGAGGTCACCAAGGCGCTTGAGCTGGGGCTGGAGCATGCTGCGGACGGGGGCGACGACCACCTTGACGGGGTTGCCCTCGGGATGGGCCAGCCTTCTGAGCACGGCGAGCCGCCGCCCGACGGTGTCGGAGCGGGGAGAGAGCCGCTCGTGGGGCAACGTCTCCCAGGCGGGGTAGCTGACGACCTGGTCCTCAGGGAGCAGGCTGCCGAGCGCGGCGACGAGATCGTCGGCCTCACGGGAGGTGGCGGTGACGGCGAGCACGGGCCGATCGGCGCCGTGACTCTCGGCCGCGACAGCGGCGACAACGAAGGGCCGGAGCGCGGCGGGCGCGGTGAGATCGAGCCCGTCAGCGTCGGGAAACCCGGCCCGGGCAAGATCGCGCGCACGGGCCAACCCCGCGTCACCCAGGGCCGCGGCCAGCAGACCATGAAGCATGGATGATCCTTTCGGGCACGCAGAACGTCCCCCCGACCGACCAGGACGGGGGGTGCGACGTGCTGGTCAAGCGTACGCCCGACGTACGACAACCCGCCTCGGCGTTCTCCGAGGGATAGAACGACGTGGGTGCCCGTTTTGTTCCACTCGGGCGGACGAGCGGACCTCAGTAGCGGACTGAGATCCGGCGGGTCGCGGCGTCGATTGTCACCTCGCCGCCGTACGGGAGGATTTGTTGCGGGTCAGTGTGGCCTATGTCGAGGTCCAGGACGACCAGCGCCTCCGGAGCGTATTCGCCTGCCGCACGCAGCACCGCCGCCCGCTGGTCCTCCGCATACGCACGCTTGGCGTCCGGGGCCAGCCGGTTGAGGCGGTCCCAGCACTTGGCCCGCCCGACCAGGATCGCTGGGACGTTGGTCAGCCAGCCGCGTTCGCCCAGGTTGCGGAGCATGTAATAGACCTCGATCGCCGGCGGCATGTCTTCCGAGGTCTCCATGAAGAAGACCGCGTCCGCGGGCGGGGGCGCGACCACGTCGGAGGCGAGCAGCCAGGTCAGGACCTCGATGTTGCCGCCCCACAGCCGGCCGGTCACCGAGGCGCTCGGGCCGTGCCAGCGCCACCCGGGCGAGGCGAACATCGCCTGCTCGGCGTTCGCATAGTCGGGCGTGTGCCAGTCGACCGGCTCGTCCGTGTAGTCCGGCGACGGGGTCAGGTCGAACCAGCCAGGGCGGAACAACGCCGCTTCCAGGGAGTCGTGGGTCAGCGGGTGCATCGCGCCCGCGCGGCCCAGCTGCACCAGGACCGAGGCACCGTGGTAGCCCACGATGCCGAGGCCGCTGAGGTAGTTGAGCAGCGTGGTGTTGTCGGAGTAGCCGAAGAACGGCTTCGGGTGCGCACGGAGGGCCGCGGGGTCCAGATGGCGCAGAATCCGCAGTTGATCGTCGCCGCCGATCGTGGCCACGACCGCGTCGATGGTCGGGTCCGTGAAGGCCGCCATGACGTCGCGGGCGCGGTCGGCCGGGGACGCTCCGAGGACCCTGGTGGTGGGAAATTCCACCGGCTCGAGCTTGAAATCCTCGCGCATGCGGCGGAGGCCGAGCTCGAACACCTCGGGAAAGATCGCTGGGAGGCCGGCAGACGGGGAGATCACCGCGACGCGCGAACCAGGCCGAGGTTTGGTTGGGTACTCCATGCAGGAAGGCTAGTCACCAGCGCAAACAGGATTAACCGCCCAGGAAGCAACGGCCACACCGCCCGCCGGTCCAGTTGGCGCAGGTAGCATCATCATGCACGGGACAGCGCTGTCCGCCCCGCACCGCCGTAAGGAGCGCACCCGTGTCCGACCCCACTGTGCCGACCACTCCTGACGATCCCGATGCCGCCCTGCGGGCCGACATCCGCCGGCTCGGCACCCTGCTCGGCCACACGCTGGCCCGTCAGGAAGGGCGTCCGCTGCTCGACCTCGTCGAGGAGATCCGCGCGCTGGTCCGCAGCGACGCCGAGGCGGCCGCGACCCGGCTCTCGTCGATGGACGTCACCACCGGCACCAAGCTCGCCCGGGCCTTCTCCACCTACTTCCACCTCGCCAACATCACCGAGCAGGTGCACCGCGCCCGCGAGCTGCGGCGGAGGCGGGCGACTGCCGGCGGCTGGCTGGACCAGGCGGCCAAGTTGATCGCCGAGCGGGGCGTACCCGCCGACGAGATCGCCGCGGCCGGTCGACGGCTCGCCGTGCGGCCGGTCTTCACCGCGCACCCGACCGAGGCCGCCCGTCGGTCCATCCTGTCGAAGCTGCGGGCGGTCGCCGACGAGCTCGACGCCGAGGCCGCCGAGAGCGTGCTCTACGGCGCCCCGCCGCACGCCGACGACCGGCGCCTCGCCGAGCTGCTCGACCTGCTCTGGCAGACCGACGAGCTGCGCCTCGACCGGCCCGACCCGACCGACGAGGCGCGCAACGCGATCTACTACCTGCGCGACCTCTACGCCGACGCCGCGCCGCAGGTGCTCGACGACCTCGCCGACACGCTGCGCCGGCTGGGCATCGAGACCTCGCCGACCGCGCGTCCGCTGACCTTCGGCACCTGGATCGGTGGCGACCGCGACGGCAACCCGTTCGTCACCCCGAAGGTCACCCGCGACGTGCTGCTCATCCAGTACGAGCACGGCATCCAGGCCACCGAGCAGGCTCTCGACGACCTGATCAACGAGGTCTCGGTGTCCCGGCGGCTGCGCGGGGTGTCCCTCGACCTGTCCGCGAGCCTGGCCCGTGACCTCGACAACCTGCCCGAGGTCGCCGAGCGCTTCCGCCGGGTCAACGCCGAGGAGCCGTACCGGCTGAAGGCTCGTTGTGTGAAGGCCAAGCTGGCCAACACCCGGCTGCGGCTGGCCCGGGGCACCGCCCACGTGCCGGGGCGCGACTACCGCGGCACCGTCGACCTGATCGCCGACCTCGAGCTGATGCGCGCCTCGCTCGCCCGCAACGCCGGCCAGCTCACGGCCGTCGGCAAGCTGGCCAGCGCCATCCGCACGGTGTCCTCGTTCGGGCTGCACCTGGCCACGATGGACATCCGCGAGCACGCCGAGGCCCACCACGCGGTGCTGGCCCAGCTCTACGGCCACGTCGGCGAGGTCACCGACTACCGCAGCCTGCCGCGCGACGAGCGCACCAAGCTGCTCGCCACGGAGCTGTCCGGGCGTCGTCCGCTGGCCGGCGTCGGCACCGCGCTCTCCGATTCAGCGCGCAAGACGTTCGACGTGTTCACCGCGATCCGCGAGGCCCAGGACCGGTTCGGTCCCGAGGTCATCGAGTCGTACATCATCTCGATGACCCTCGGCGTCGACGACGTGCTCGCCGCGGCCGTGCTGGCCCGGGAAGCCGGCCTGGTCGACGTGCACAACAACCGCGCCGACGTCGGTTTCGTGCCGCTGCTGGAGACGCCCGCCGAGCTCACCGCCGGCGGCGAGATCCTCGACGAGCTGCTGTCGCTGCCGGCCTACCGGGCGCTGGTGCGGGCGCGCGGTGACGTGCAGGAGGTCATGCTCGGCTACTCCGACTCCAACAAGGAAGCCGGCATCACCACCTCGCAGTGGTCGATCCACCGGGCCCAGCGCGCGCTTCGCGATGTCGCTGCCCGGCATGGCGTACGCCTGACGCTCTTCCACGGTCGCGGCGGCACCGTCGGCCGTGGCGGTGGCCCGACCCACGAGGCGATCCTGGCGCAGCCCTACGGCACGCTGGACGGCTCGATCAAGGTCACGGAGCAGGGTGAAGTCATTTCGGATAAATACACCTTGCCGGCTTTGGCCCGGGAGAACCTCGAGCTGACCGTGGCGGCGGTGCTCCAGGCGACGTTGCTGCACACCGAGCCGCGCCAGCCGCTGGAGATGCTGTCCAAGTGGGACGACTCGATGGATGTCGTGTCCGCGGCGGCCTTCTCCGCGTACCGCGGCCTGGTCGAAGATCCTGATCTGCCCGACTATTTCTGGGCCTCGACCCCGACCGAGCTGCTCGGCGCGCTCAACATCGGCTCCCGTCCGGCCAAGCGGCCCAACGCCAACGCCGGGCTCGGCGGGCTGCGGGCGATCCCGTGGGTGTTCGGCTGGACCCAGTCACGGCAGATCGTGCCGGGTTGGTTCGGCGTCGGTTCGGGCCTCCAGGCGGCGCGGGCGGCCGGTCTCGCGCCGGTGCTCGAGGAGATGCACAACGAGTGGCACTTCTTCCGGACGTTCCTGTCCAACGTGGAGATGATGCTGACGAAGACCGACCTGTCCATCTCGCGGCGCTACGTCGACACGCTGGTCCCGGAGCCGCTGCGGCGGATCTTCGAGGTCATCGAGCAGGAGTACGAGCTGACGAAGCGCGAGGTCCTGGCGATCACCGGTTCCCCGGCGCTGCTGGAGAACAACGCGGTGCTCCAGCGCACGTTGGCGGTCCGGGACACCTATCTGGAGCCGCTGCACCACCTTCAGGTCGCGCTGCTGCGCCAGTACCGGGACTCGGGTGCGGCCGGGCGCGCGGTGGCCACGGCTCCGGGCGGGCGGCGGGGTCCGGGCGACGGCCAGGCGTTGGAGCGGGCGCTGCTGACCACGGTCAACGGCATCGCGGCGGGCATGCGCAACACGGGTTGATAGAAATCTGTCGCACCCTGCTGCGACCATCGATGCATGACGGCGGTTGACGCGCTGCGCGGAGCGGGAGCGTGGCCTCGGGTACGCCCGTGGTTGCGCTACCTGATCCTCGGGCTGTGGGTGGTCTGGGCCGCGGCGGCGTGGTGGACAGCGCCTCGGCAGTCCACGGTCGAACGGGCGATCGCCGACGCGGAGGCCGGCCGCGTCGTCGCGCACCAGAGCGTCGCGTCGTTCGGTGACGCCAACCGGGCGTCGCTGTGGTTCACGCCGGTCGGGCTCTCGTCCGGCGGGCCGCAGGAGGGCGTGTTCAGCGAGATCCTCGTCTGGCGCACCGGTTTCGGGCGGGTGCACTACGCGCAGGTGCAGCGCTACGAGGTCGAGAACGGCGGCCTGATCGAGGGCACGTCGGCCGAGGCGAAGCGGCTGGCAGCGGTGCTGCCTGAGGAGAGCACACCGCTCCTCTCCTTCGCGCCGGTGCTGGCCACCGTGATCGTGCTGCTCAGCCTGGCGATCCTGATCCAGGGGCCGGCGCCGGGTCTGGGCACCCGGTGGTTCTGGTTCTTCCTCGGCGGGTTGCCGTTCGGGCTCGGTGTGCTCCTCTGGCTGCGGGCCGAGCGCCCGTGGACCGAGCCCGAGCCGCCCGCGCCCGACAAGAAGACCGGCCAGCCGAAGCGGTACTCGGGGCTGACCGGTCTAGGTCTCATGATCCTCGGCGGGATCGGTCTCTCCATCGTGGTCGCTTTGTCGCGCTCCCTACCTGAGTGGCTCGTGCCGAGCGCGCTCCCCTAGCTGGTGCCCGGCGACGGCCAGCCAGTGGAGCGGGCGCTGCGGACCGCGGTCAACGGCCTCGCGGCCGGGATGCCCAACACCGGCTGAGCGCTCGGCGCGGGCGCGGTCACACATCGATTCGACAACCTGGCCGGTGCGGTCCGAAACGGACCGTCGTCACTGGCGCACGCACTTCGCCCGCGCCGTGGTCGACGGGTTGGCGGAACTACGCCATTGGTCGAGGCCGCTCCGGTGCCGCAGGAACATCCATAATGGCTCGGAAGCGATCGGGGGCGGTCGTTAGGAACGGTCCCACCGAATTGACGTACGCGAGCGAGGAAACAACCGATGTCCGAGGGACCCCGTTCCGTTCCCCCGTCCACCCCCGCCGTCCCGCCTCCGGCGGGTTACTGGGCAGCTGGCCAGGTGCCGGCCGGACGACCGCAGCCGCAGACTCCACAGCCTGGGCCGTCGGCCCACCCACAGGGTCCAGCGCCAATGGCGCCACACGGGCAGTTCCCGCCGCACGACCCGCAAGCGCAGTTCGGGTCGCACGTGCCGTACGGGCCTCCCGCGGTTGTCCCGCCGGCGGGCCCGAAGTCGAAGCGCGGGCTCTGGATTCTGCTCGGCTCGGTACTGGCGGTCGTGTTGCTGATCACGGGAACGCTGTTCGGGCTCAGGAGCTATTTCCAAGGTCAGCAGGCCGAGCGAGCCGCCGCGTACGCTGCCAGGGAAGACGAGCGCAACCCCATCAAGCGGGCAGAGATCGACGCCCTGCTGGCGGGACTGACCAAGGCGCTCAAGGACCGTGACGAGAAGGCGTTCCTGGCGGCCTACGACCCGGCGCAGAAGAAGCTGGTGAGCCAGCAGACCACGCTGTTCCGCAACCTGGTCAAAGTGCCCTTCGCTGAGGCCACCTTCATGCGATACGGAGGAGGCTCGGACTTCAAGCCGCTCGGCACCGGAGCCAGCGTCGAACAGCCTGTGGCGTTCGTGCACAAGCTCGACGGGTATGACCTGCACCCGGTGAGCGAAGAATACAGATGGACCATCGTCCGGACCGAAAAGGGCGCCCCGATCAAGGTCACGGCGGCGAAGGGGATCACCTCTGACGACTCGTTCGTCAGTTACTATCCCGCGCCCTGGGACAAGTGGCGCAACATCCACGTCGAGCGGACCAAGCACACGCTGTTCATCGTCGACGCGTCGTTGAAGGCCCAGGCCCGGCGGTACGCCCCGGAGGCCGAACGGGCCGCGGTGGCGAACCTCGCCGCTTGGCGGGCCGGCGGCGTGTCCGGCGCGATCCCGCAGGGTTTCGTCATCTCCTTGGTGAAGGGCAGAAAGGATCTGGGTTCGCTCTACCGGGAGTCCAAGGAGGTGCCGCCGGAGGCGGGGTTCTCCCTGGCGTTGTCGACTTTCGAGGACCCCAACGCACTGGTCGACGACGATACGAATCCCCAGGTCGGGGGCAGTCGCGTGGTGGTCGACCTGGGCAGCCCCTTCTTCAGGCCGAGTGAGCCCGACGGGCCTGGGCTGCTCTTTCGGCACGAGCTGGGACATTCTTTGGCGGCCGCGCTCACCTTCCAGAAGCCGTCGGAGTTCGCTAGCCGGTCATCATGGCTGATAGAGGGATTCGCCGAATACCTCGCGTACGAGCGGCGGCCCTGGACGGTGAGTGGCCGCACCCCGGCGGTCAAGCAGTCCCTGCGCGACGGCTACGCGTTGCGGCTGCAGGACGATTTCGACTTGAGCAACCCGGAGAGTTCCAACCTCGACTACTGGGCCGGCCATTCGGCGGTCGGCTACATGGCCGAGAAATACGGGGAGCAGAAGACCTTCGAGGTGGTCGCGGAGCATTACCGGGGGAAGGAGGTCGGGGACGCGCTACAACAGGTGCTCGGTGTCTCGGACAAAGACTTCAACGAGGCCTGGAAGAGTTACGTCCTCGCCAAGATTCGCTGATTCCCACCGGAAGTGGTGGTGGCCGGCGAGAGATATCTCGCCGGCCCCTCCCCTACATCTAGCTGGTCTCGCCGGTGACCGAGAACGAGCTCAGTTTGCGGATGGCCAGCACCAGGAAGCCGATCGTCACCACGATGCTCATCACGACCGCGACCGTGAACGACACGTTGCCGTTCAGGAACGGTGAGCCGGAGGCCTTGTCTGCGATGGCCAGCGAATACTGCTGCACCGACAGCACCCGGGTGCCGCTGACCAGGTTCGACAGGAGGCCTTCCCAGATGATCACGTAGACGAGGCCCAGCAGCACCGGGCGCCGGGAGATCAGGCTGAGCGCTACGAAGATCGTCGAATAGAGCACCGCGCCGACCGTGGAGCCGACGATCAGACCGAGTCCCAGCCGCGGGCCGGAGGCCAGCGCGCCGACGATGTAGAACGGGACCGCCGCGGTGGCGGCCGTGACCGCGATCGACACGAGCAGCTTCGGCACGATGATCCGCCAGCGGGCCAGCGGCTTCGAGAGGATGTGCGTGATCGTGCCGTCGTCGATCTCCGCGCCGAGCACGCCCGTGCCGACGATCAACGCGACGATCGGCAGCAGCGTCGTGAAGCCCATCGCGACGATGACCGGCTGGGTCCACTCCTCCGGGCCGACTCCTTCGAGCCGAGGGATGAGCGCGACCCCGATCATCAGGATCGGCAGGGGCAGGAGCAGCAGGAACCGGCGCCGGCCGAGCAGGCCGCGCGTGGTGATCCAGGCGACCGTGGACATCAGGCCTCCACCAGGTAAGAGAAGACGCTTTCGAGAGACTCGTCGGAGGGCAGCAGCCGGCGCACCCGGATGCCTTCCTTGAGCGCGATCCGGGGCAGCGCCCGGGTGAAACTGCCGTAGTCGCCGGCCCGCACCGTGAGCCCGTCGCGGGTCAGGTCGACGCCGTTGACCGACGGCTGGTGCATGAGCGCCACCGCCAGTCGCCGGTCGTCGGTCGACTGCACCGCGAACACGTGCGGCCGGTTGGTCATCAGCCGGCGGATCGTGCGGAAATCGCCGGACGCCGCGAGCCGGCCGGAGACCATGACCTGCACGGTGCCGGAGAGCTGCTCGACCTCTTCGAGGATGTGCGAGCTGAACAGGATCGTCCGGCCGGCCTGGCCGAGGCGGTGCAGCAGATCCATCATGTGCATCCGCTGCCGCGGGTCCATGCCGTTGAAGGGCTCGTCGAGCAGCAGCACGTCGGGTTCGTGCACCAGCGCCGCCGCGACCCGGGTGCGCTGTCGCATGCCCTTGGAGTAGGTGCCGATCCGGCGGTCCTGGAACTCGCCCATCTCGACCAGGTCGAGCGCCCGCGTGGCCGCCGCGGCCGGGTCGGGCAGCCCGTGCAGCTTGGCGCTGACGAGCACGAACTCGTGAGCGGTGAGGTACGCGTGGACCGACTCGCGCTCGCTGACCAGGCCGATCTTGCGGTAGACCTCGGGGTTGCGCCAGGTCGGCTCGCCGTCGACGGTCAGCGTGCCGCGCGAGGGTGCCAGGAAGCCGGCCATCATGTGCAGGAGCGTCGTCTTGCCGGCGCCGTTCGGGCCGAGCAGGCCGGTCACCCCGGGGCCGAGCGTCATGGTCACGTCGTTGACGGCGACCACGTTGCCGTACCAGCGGGACACGCCCGTGACGTCGAGGGTCATGACTGCGACACCTTCCGGTAGCGGGCGATCAGGAGCGTCACGCACAGTGCGATGAGGCCGAGCGCGACCGCGGCGTACAACGGCCCGAAGGAACCGATGCCGAGCTCCTCGCTCGAGCTCGACGGATCGAACAGCCAGTCACCGACGCCGCCGACGAGGCTCGCCGGGTTGAATAGCTGGGCGAGCTGGTGCGCCGTCTCGGACGGCAGGATGTAGAACATCGCCACGATCGGTGCGGTGATCAGGAACGAGCCGACGATCGCCGCCGCCGCGACCGCGCGCCGCTTGAGCAGTGACGCGACCAGGATCGCGATGCTGCCGAAGACGACCGCGTAGAGCGCCGTGTAGACCACGCCGAGGCCCGCGTCGGCCAGCTCGTTCATCACGTTGCCGAAACCCTTGACCGAGAACGCGGCCCCGATGAAGACCAGCACCTGGCCGCCGCCCCAGACGAGCACGATCGCGGTGACCAGGGCCGACAGCTTGGCCAGCGCGTAGTCGGCCGGGCGCAGCGGCCGGGAGAAGTAGAGCGGGAGCACACCGCTGTGCAGGTCACGGGAGACGAGCTCCGGCGCCGCGATCGCCACGAACAGCACCATCAGGGTGCTCAGCACCTGCGGCAGCTCCGAGTACTTCAGGACGACCTCGCCGGTCTGCGCCCGGATCGCCATGATGACGATGCCGACGATCGCGACCACGCCGACGATCAGCCAGGGGAAGATCTTCGCCTTGAAGCTGCGACCCAGCCCGAACACGGAACGCAGGCTCTGCGTGTAGAGCGCCAGGAACACGTCGCCGCGCCCGAGCCGCTCGCCCTCGTACCGCTGGTATCCGATGTCGTGGATGACACCCGCGGGGCTAGACATGCGCGGCCTCCCGGTCGGCGAAGAGCTCGGCCACCCGGTGGCGGCGCTGGTCGAGGCGGTGCAACGGCAGGTCGAGATCGGCCACCGCGGTCAGGATCCGGTCATAGGTCAGATCGTCTTCCAGGGGTACGAGCAGCGCGTGGCCGTCGCGGGTGACCGGCAGCCGCATCTCCAGCAGCCGCTGCTCGAGGTCCGTGTCGCCCTCGCTGACCTCGACGACCAGCACGTCGGTCGACGTGGTCATCGCGGAGACGTTGTCGGACCGCAGCAGCTTGCCGCCGTCGATCGCGATCAGGTGGTCGCAGATCCGCTCGACCTCGCCGAGCAGGTGCGAGCAGACCACCACGGAGATGCCGAACTCGGTGCCGATCCGCTGCACGAGCGCGAGCATCGCGTCGCGGCCCGCCGGGTCGAGGCCGTTGGTCGGCTCGTCGAGCAACAGGAGATCGGGATCGTGTACGAGCGCCTGGGCGAGCTTCACCCGCTGCTTCATGCCGGTCGAGTAGCCGCCGACCTGGCGGTAGCGCTCCTCGTAGAGACCGACGTGCCGGAGCGCCTCCGACGCGCGCTCACGGGCGGTGGTCTTCGGCAGCCCGCTCATCCGGCCGAGGTGCGTGACCAGTTCGGCGGCGCTGAGGTCGGGCGGCAGGCTGTCGTTCTCGGGCATGTAGCCGACCTTCGCGCGGACCCCCATGGGGTCGACGGTGGGGTCGAGCCCGAGCACCCGCACCCGGCCGGACGTGGGCGGCAGCAGCCCGAGCAGGATCTTGATCAAGGTCGACTTGCCCGCGCCGTTGGCGCCGACGAGCCCGATGATCCCCGGCTCGACGCTGACCGTGAGGTCGGACAGCGCGGTGACCCGGCCGCCGTACGTCTTGGTGAGCGACTCGGTCGCGATGAGTGTCACGCGGCTCAGCGTATGACCCAGCGTCACCTTCGTGGATCCGGCGCACCCCCGATCGTCGCCTTAGTTCTCCCTGAGACGCCTCCTAAGGGATAGGTGGGTCCGACTCGACCCCTCGGGTGGTGGGCTGAGACACTTGGGCGCGGATTGACCGAGGGGGTTGGTTTGAGCGAGCGCGGGTGGCTGATGCCCGACGAGATGCTGCGCGACGCGCCGGCATACAACCCTCGGCCGGGCGAACTCGCCGACCTGGAGCTGCTGCTCAGTGGTGCTTACGCGCCGTTGACCGGTTTCCTCGGCCGGGCCGACCTGACTTCCCTCCAGCGGCGCGGCCGGCTCGCCGACGGGACCCCGTGGCCGCTGCCGGTGACCCTGGAGGTCCCCGAGTCGCTGGCCCTCGGCCTCGTCCTGGAGGACCCGACCCGACGCTCGGTGGTGCTCACCGACCAGGAGGGCGCCCCGATCGCGGCGATCGAGGTCGACGACGCGTGGCCGACGCGCGAGGGCCGCTACGGGGTCGGCGGCGTGGTCCGGCAGATCGGCGACGGGCGGCACGGCCCGTTCCAGCGGCTGCGCCGGACGCCGGGAGAGGTACGCGAGCTGCTCCCGCCCGGCCGGGTGCTCGGCGTGGTCGCCGACCGCCCGCTGCACCGGCCGCAGTTGGCGCAGATCGCGCACGCCGCGCGTACCCTGGCCGCCCATGTCTTGATCTTGATCCCGGTCGGCGACGCGGGTCCGGGTGGCCTTTCGCCGGAGGTGCTGGTCCGCACGGTGTTCGCCGCGCGTGACCGGATGCCGCCCGCCACGCTGGTCGCGGTGCCCCTGGTCCGCCGGGGCGACGAGATCCGCGACGCGCTGCTGCGGGCGCGGGTGGCCGCGGCCTACGGCGTCACCCATCTGCTCTCGACGGGCGACATGCTCTCGGGCGGCGGGCCGCGGGTGCTGGTGCCGCGCGAGCTGGCCTACGACAACCGCGACGGCCAGTGGCGCTGGCGCGACGACATCCCGCCCCGCAACCGCCGGCTGGCGTTGTCGAACGAGGAGATCGACGACCTGCTCGACCGGGGCTTCCCGCTGCCGGAGTGGCACACCCCGCCGGCGGTGGCGAAGGAACTGGCCCGGGCGCGCCCGCCACGCCGCCAGCGCGGCCTGGTGGTGTTCCTGACGGGTCTGTCGGGTTCCGGGAAGTCGACGGTCGCGCGGGGCATCGCCGACCACCTGCGCGAGACCGGCGACCGCACCGTGACGCTGCTCGACGGCGACGTGGTGCGCCGGGAGCTGTCGGCGGGGCTGGGCTTCAGCAAGGAAGACCGCGACCTCAACATCCGCCGGATCGGCTGGGTGGCGGCCGAGGTGGCCCGGCATCGCGGGATGGCGATCTGCTGCCCGATCGCGCCGTATGCCGAGGCACGTCGCACGGCCCGCGAGATGGCCACGCTGGCGGGGGCCGGGTTCGTGCTGGTGCACGTGGCTACGCCGCTGGAGGTTTGCGAGCAACGGGACCGCAAGGGCTTGTACGCCAAGGCGCGAGCGGGCCTGATCAAGGGCATGACGGGAATCGACGACCCGTACGAGACCCCGCGCGACGCCGAGCTCACGATCGACACGAGCACGCTCAGCGTCGACGAGGCGGTCGCGACAGTCCTGGACTACCTGACCGAGACGGGCTGGGTCGAGCCCAAGCACTGAGCCGCCTCAGCCAAGGGTAAACTCGGCGACCAAGTCGACGAGGGTCCCGACCACGGCCGGAAACTCGGGGCGCGGCGGCTCGGGGCAACCGGGCAACTCGACCGGGGCGGGGAAGATGCGAAGCAGTGCGTCGACCGTGCGTCGCTGATGTGTCGGGTTCTCCGGGACCGAGGGCAGGACGGCGACGGGCGTGCCGATCGTGGCCAGTTCCTCGTCACGCAGGCCACGCAGCGTCTGACCCGCCAGCAGGTCGTCGACGATCCGCGCCGCGGCGCCGAGTGCGGTGAGACCTCGGCGGGTGCGCGCGTCCACCTCCGCGTCCCCGCGACCAAGGTGACCGGCCGGTCGGGCAGCGCGGCAGCGAGGTGGTCGGCCTCGGCCGTCCAGCTCGGTGGCCGCATCGCCCGGTCGGGCGCCAGCACCTCGATGCCGCGCCGCTCGAGGCCGGCCACGATCCCGGGTTGCCGCCAGAACCTGTCCGCGTCCATGTCGTCGTCCCACAGCCCGCCGTGGATCAGGACGACCGTGCTCACGAGGTGGGGGCCAAGCCGGCGAAGGCGATGCGGAGGATCTCGTCTGCCTGGGCCGGTGAGGGTGGGCGGGTGTGCAGCAGCGCGCGGTAGTAGATCGGGCCGTAGAGCAGTTCCACCACGTCGTCGAGGTCCGCGTCGGCGCGGATCTGGCCTTGCTCCCGGGCCACTCGCAGTCGTTCCCGCGCGGCGTTGACTCGCGGCTTGACCAGGCCGTCCAGGAAGGACTTGGCCAGTTCCGGGTCGTCCTGCGCCGCTCCTATCAGGCTCAGGTACGGCGCGAAGTCGGGGCTCGACAGGATCGACGCCACGCCGGCCATCTGGGTGCGTAGGTCCGCCAGCAGGTCGCCGGTGTTCGGGAAGTCCGTTGCCGAGCCGGCCAGCTCGTTGATGCCCTCCTCGACCACCGCGGCTTTGGACGGCCACCAGCGGTAGATCGTCTGCTTGCCGACGCCCGCTCGCTTGGCGATCTCCTCGACCGTCGTGCGGGCCAGGCCCTGCTCTCGGCACAGGGCGAGGGCCGCCTCGACGATCGCTTGGCGCGACCGCTCGTTGCGGCGGTCCAGGTTCGGGCTCATGCGTCGAACGATAGCAAGAGACGAGACGGTCCGTCTTGACGGATGGGCGAACCGGAGCCTAGCGTCGAAACATAGCGAGACGATACGTCTCGTCGCGGCTCGCCCAACAACGGCGCCGCACCACACCGAACGAAAGGACTCGCCCATGAGCGAGGCAGCGATCCGCCGCACCGCCGGCACCTTCGGCATCCTGGCCAGCCTGTTCATCGTCGTGCAGGTGCCGCTCTACTTCCTCTACGAGACACCGCCCGATTGGGACATCCTGACCCGCAGCCTGGTCGGGATCACCGGCTGCACGCTCTACCTGGTGTTCTTCGCCGGGCTGCGGCAGCTGATCCGCACGGTCGACCCCCGCGCGGAGTGGCTGGCGAGCCTCGTCCAGATCGCCGGCACACTCTGGGTCGTCATGGTCTTCGTGACGCAGTCGATGGAGGCCGGCGCGGCCATCTCCGTCGACCACGACATCGACACGACCACCACCGGCCCGTTCGCCCCGGCGCAGTACCTGATGCAGGGCGGGATCTCCCGGCTCCTGGTGGCGCTGTTGCTGATCTCGCTGGGCATCGCGGTGGGCCGGCTGCGGTTCCTGCCGTCGTGGGTGGGCCGCTCGGCGTACGTCCTCGCCGTGATCAACCTGGCCTTCGTGCCGGCGGTGTTCTTCGGTGACGACGCCGCCGACTTCTACAGCGCGCAGGGTTGGGGCACCACCGCCAGCATGGGCGCGCTCTGGAGCCTGTGGACACTCGCGGTCAGCATCAGCACCCTGCGCAGCGCCCGCGACGCGGAGGCGGCGACGCGGCACGCGAGCCACCCGGAAGTGCCGGCCTACGCCTGACGAACACCCGCCGACGTGCCCGGGTTCGAGGGGGACCCGGGCACGCGGCCGTCCGCACCCGAGTCGCGCTGAGATGCGCGACCCGGACGGCTCGAAGTACCACCGCCGCCGCTAGAAACCGCGAACCGCTTGACATCAGCACCCGTGAGCAGCATATTAAACCTATGAGTTGATTAACCGAGTGGTTGAGGAAGGCGGCAGCGGTGGACCGGTTGAGCGAGGTGTTCAGCGCTCTCGCTGACCCCACGCGGCGGGCGATATTGGCTCGGCTCGCGGAGGGCGAGGCGACGGTCAACGAGATCGCGGAGCCGTTCCCCATCAGCCTTCAGGCCGTGTCCAAGCACCTGAAGGTGCTCGAGCGGGCCGGGCTCATCACGCGAGGCAAAGAGGCGCAGTGGCGGCCGTGCCGGTTGGACGCCGCGCCGTTGCGAGGTGTCGCCGAATGGGTGACGGAATACCGGCGCTTCTGGGAGGAGCGCTACGACGAGCTGGGCACGTATCTGACGAAGATCCAGAAGGAGAACTGAGATGCCCCAGAACCTGACCGTGACCACACCGTCCGACCTCGAAGTCAAGATGGTGCGCGTGTTCGACGCGCCGCAGGCGCTGGTCTTCGAGGCGCACTCGTCGTGCGAGCACGTCAAGCACTGGTGGGGGCGCGGCAATCCGCTCGACTGCGAGATGGACTTCCGGGTCGGCGGCGCCTGGCGCTTCGTCGAGCACGCTCCCGACGGCGACTGGGCGTTCCGGGGTGAGTACCGGGACATCGAGGCGCCGAACCGGATCGTGCAGACCTTCGAGTTCGAGGGCATGCCCGGCCAGATCTGCGTCGAGACGCTGGAGCTCACCGAGGAGGGCGGCAAGACGACCGTCACCAGCGTCACGCGCTTCGACACCAAGGAAGAGCGCGACGGCATGATCGAGTCCGGGATGTCCGAGGGCGCCGGCCAGTCCTACGACGCGCTGGCGGCGTACCTCGCGAAGCTGTCGTGAAGCAACGGGTGCCCCCGCGAAAGGGGGCACCCGTCACTCCAGGTCCACCTGGAAGTTCTGGTCGAGACCGAGCCGGCGGTACGCGGCCAGGCCGTCGGCGGTGCGCGTCACGCGCGAGTCCTTTCCACTCTGGTCGGCCGGCGTGTCGAAGTAGACCATCGCCTTGAGCCGCGGGAAGAGCGAGATCTGTTTGGCCACCGAGTCGAACACCTCGGCCTGGTGGTCGCGGTCCTGCGACGAGTACCAGACACCCCACTCGGCCAGCATGAACGGCTTGGTCGGATGCCGCTGTGCCGCGTAGTTGTAGAAGCCCGGCCAGTTCGGCGCGGTGCTCGACGTGCGGTTCATCAGCTCGCTGAAGTCGCCGTAGCCGTGCTCGCCGGGCACGCTGTGCGCGTAGACGTCCCAGCCCAGCCAGTCGACCACGTCGTCACCGGGATACAGATCCTCCCACCACGACTGCGTCAGCCACGGGATGTACGCCATGTGCACCATCACCGTCACCAGGTTGGTCACGCCCTGCGCCCGGATGCGGTTGACGACGTACCGGAACATGTTGCGGTAGTCGGTCGCCGTGTAACCGGAGCCGCTGTTGGCTCGGACGTCGTTCTCCGGCTCGTGGTGCACGGTGAAGAAGAACGGCTCGGTGAAGTTGTCGCGGATGTGCTCGGCCAGCCGGTCCAGATAGTTGTCGGTGTCCTCGTCCCCCCGGGCGATCTGCCCCCAGCTCGCGCCGGTCGGCTTCCAGTTGAGGAAGAGCAGGCGCGGCTTGGCCGGGTCGCGGGCGATCCGCATCTCCATCGAGGTCGGGAAGATCTCCGTGCCGCGGTGGTAGGCGTGGTAGATCGCCTGCGTGCGCCCGGTGTCCGACTCGAAGTCGACCAGCGCCTCGTCACGTGGCTGGTCGGTGTGCGCACCAGGTGCGACACCCCAGAGAACACCACAGGTGGGTACGAGCTTCGCCCCCAACGTGCAGCGCGGATCACCCGGGGTGGTGGTGGGAGTCGGCGCCGGCGTGGTCGGCCCGGCGGTCGGTGACGCGGTCGGGCTCGCGGTCGGACCAGGTGTCGTCGGGTCGGTGGTCGGAGTCGGCGTCGTGGTCGGAGTCGGGTTCGTAGTCGGAGTCGGGTTCGTAGTCGGAGTCGGGTTCGTAGTCGGAGTCGGGTTCGCGGTCGGAGTCGGGTCGTCCGTCGGCGTCGGGTCGTCGGTGGGTGTCGGATCGTCCGTCGGGTCCGGCAGGCCGGGCAGGTCCGGCAGGTCCGGCAGGTCCGGCAACGGCGGCAGGCTCGGCCGCGGGAACGACGGCACACCGGGCACGTCGTCGGGATCCGGCACGCCTGGCGCGCCGCCCACACCCGGAATCCCGGGCGCTCCGCCGCCTCCGGGAATCCCCGGCGCCCCGCCGGCCCACGGGAACACGGCGTCCTGCCACGACACCCGCAGCGTCGGCTCGATGCGGCCCTGTGCCGGGCGCACGTCGTCGGCGTCGAAGAAATCGGCCAGCCCACCGCCGGGCGCGGTCACCGCGAACGCGTACGTTCCCCGGCCCTTGATCGCCTTGGAGACGTCGAACCGGACCGACCTGTCGGAGCGTCCGGGCCGGGCCGCGGCGATCACCGAGCCCAGGCGCGGCGCGGTGCGCCGGTCCAGCCGGTCCTCCAGCCACGAGGTCGCGGGCACCTGGCTGAGCTCGATCAGCGGTGGCAGCGCGCCGGCCCGCCGGGTCAGCGTGAGCTCGGCGGCGGCCGGCTTGCGCTTGGCCCGCTGGCTCGTCACGTCGAACTTGAGGTAGGTGACCGCGGCGCCGCCACCGATGCCCCCGGCCACCAGCTGGAGCCGGCCGCTGTTCGGCCCGTCAGCCACGGTCGTGGTGTAGCCGTCAGCGCTCGCGGCCAGGCGAAGGTCAGGGTTGGACCCGAGGGCTCCGCCGACGACGCCCAGCAGGATGGCGAAGCCGGTAAGGCCGGCCGCGATCGCGGTCCGGACGCCAAGTGGTCTGACCATCAGGTTCCCTCCATCGTGACGCCTGCTTACCGGCGTGGCTGATGGTGCACACGTCCGACTTTATCCAAAATCAGCTACTTAGGAGCATTAGCGGTTTTTATGAGTGACTGACTCATACGCCCTATGTACTATTTCGTCCCCCGACGGGCGAGTTACGCGATACCCGGCACGCCCGTTGAACCTCCCGTGGAAACCACCGGCCCCACCGCCCCGGACCTGTCGGACTACCTCGGCCTGCTCCGCAGGCAGTGGTGGCTGGTCGTGCTCGGCTGTGCGCTCGGCGTCGGCGCCGGCTTCGGCGCCACCCAGGTCATGCCGAAGACCTACGAGTCCGTCACCTCGGTGCTCGTGCAGCCGGCCGGCCAGGACACCAACGTGGCCGGCGGCCGCACCAAGGGCGACATCAACCTCGACACCGAGGCGCAGCTCGTCGGCTCGACCCAGATCGCGGTCGGCGCGGCCGATCTGCTCCGCTCCGGCGACGCGCCGGACGTGCTGGCCAAGGGCGTGTCGGTCACCGTCCCGCCGAACACCGCGGTCCTGGAGATCACCTACAAGGCGCCGGACCCCGCCCGGGCGCAAACCGGTTCCCACGCCTTCGCCGAGGCGTACCTGCGCAACCGCGAGGCCAGCGCGCAGGCCGGCATCGACGCGCAGATCTCCGCCCTGAACAGCAAGGTCAAGCAGCTCAACACGAGCCTCACGCAGATCAACTCCAAGCTCGCCGATCTGCCCCGGGACAGCGCGTCGCGGCCGAGCCTGGAGAGCCAGCGGAGCACCAACCAGAGCCAGCTCAACTCGATCAGCGGCAAGCTCAACGACCTGACCACCGAGACGGTCAGCGCAGGCAAGATCATTAGTGACGCGCAGCTGCCCAGCTCGCCGAGCAAGCCCAACGGAAAGCTCAACCTGGCCACCGGCGCGATGCTGGGACTGCTGCTCGGGCTGTCGGTCGCGGTCGTCCGGGAGCGGCTCGACCGGCGGGTCCGCGCGGCCGCCGACGTGGAGCGGGCGGCCCGGGTGCCGGTGCTGGCCGAGCTCACGCTGGCCAGCGGCCCACAGCTCGACGAGGTCTTCCAGCCGTACGCGACCGGCGGCCGCACCTTCAACCGCCTGCGGAACGAGGTGCTGGCCAGCCTCCGTCCCGAGGACCGCGTCGTGGTCGTGGCAGGTGCCAGCCGGGGCGTGGCATCCACCCTGGTCGCCGCCAACCTGGCCGCCGCCATGGCGCGCAGCGGCAGCGAGGTGCTGCTGCTGGGCGCCCACCTGCCGGACAGCATCGCCGACGCAGCGCCGCTGGCCCGGCTGTTCGGAATCGGCGCCACTCCTGGTCTAGGGGACGTACTGACCGGCAAGGTCCCGCTGCGCGCGGCCGTGCAGCGGGCGCCCCGCGTGCCGTCGCTGCGGGTGATCACCACGGGTGGCACCGGCAGCGCCGGCGGGCTGCTCCAGTCGCAGGCGCTGCGTCAGGCGCTCGGCCAGCTTCGCCGCCGGGACTGGTACATCGTGATCGACGCACCCTCCACCGCCAGCAGCGCCGACGCGCAGAGCCTGGCCCGCCTCGCCGACGCGGCCATCCTCACCGTCGAGCTGCGCCGCACCCGCCGGCCGGAGGTCGTCGACGCGGTCGCCCAGCTCACCCGGGTCGGCACCCCGCTGCTCGGCACCGTGGTGATCCCCCGGCTGATGCCGGCCGTGGAGAGCCAGTCCGCGCTCGGCGACGACGACACGGATTTCAGCCACGACGAGGACATGCCGGACTTCGACGACCTGCGCGACCTCGACGCCTCCGGCGACGTGCTGCGCGACCGACGCGGCGAGCGCGCGACGATCGGCGAGCGCGGCGAGCGCGGCGAGCGGGGTGACCGCGGCGACCGAAGCGACCGCGGTGAGCCCCGCGGCGACCAATGGGCCGACAAGGGCCGCGACCTCCCCCGCGCCCGGCCCGCCGGTTCCGAGGAAGACTCCGGCGACCTGAGCGTGGCCGGCGTCAACCTCTCCGGCGACCAGCCCCGCCTGCGCAACCGGCCGACGTCGCCCCGCCGCCCGGGCCGCGCCAAGCCCGAGGACCCCGACACCGCGGTGCTGCGCCGGCTCGACGGCGAGACCCTCCGCGACATGGACCGCGCCGCCAACAATGGTCAGCACACCGCTTCGTGACCGCGGCCGCCCCGCTTCGGCGCGGCGGCCGCTGGCAGCGGACGTCTGGCTCCCCGCCTGGCCGCTGACCGGAATCCTGCTCCTCTATCCACTGTGGTGGGCACTCGGCCTCGGCGTCCTGATCTTCCCGTTGGCCGCCGTGCCGATGGCCTGGTACCTGATCAAGGTCCACAGCGCCGGCCGCCCCGTACGCCTGCCACCCGGTTTTGCCTTCTGGGTCGTGTTCCTGGCCGTGCTGGTCATCGGCGTGGCCGTGCTCGGCGCCGACCCGACGGGCACGGTGCCCGAGCGCGGGCTGGAGCGGATCCCCGGCGTGCTGTTCCGGCTCGGCGAGTACGCGGCGCTGACCGTGCTCCTGCTCTACGCCGGCAACCTGACCGAGCGCGAGCTACCCATCGCCAAACTGGTCCGGCAGCTCGCCTGGCTGTTCGCCGTCACGGTCGCCGGCGGCCTGCTCGGCGTCTTCGCGGGCACGTTCGAGTTCACCTCGCCGATCGAGCTCCTGCTGCCCGAGCACATCCGCGACAAGGGCTTCATCCGCAGCCTGGTCCACCCGTACGCGGCCCAGATCCACGACATCCTCGGTGACGACCGGCCCCGCCCGGCGGCGCCCTGGGGCTACACGAACACCTGGGGCAACAACTTCTGCCTGCTGATGGTCTGGTTCTGCGCGGCCGTGTTCGGCTCGGTCAACCGCCGCCGCACCAAGATCCTCGCCGTGGCCTGCCTCGCGGCCTCGGTCATCCCCGTGGTCATCTCGCTGAACCGGGGGCTGTGGATCGGCATCGGCGTCGCGGCCCTGTACGCGGCCGTCCGCCTGGCTCTCGCCGGCCGGGTCTGGGTGATCGGCGTCCTGATCGCCGCGCTCGCCGCGGTGGGCGCGGCCCTGGCGGTCACCCCGCTGGGCGACGTGGTCACCGCGCGGCTCGACAACGGCAAGTCCAACGGCGTCCGCTCGTACCTGGTCGAGCGGGCCGTGACCGGCGCGGTTGAGTCACCGTTGATCGGCTTCGGGTCGACCCGCACCACGATCGGCGGGCGGAACTCGATCACCGTCGGCGAGAGCCACGACTGCGAGCGGTGCGGCAACTTCACCATCGGCGGCAACGGCCAGTTCTGGCAGCTCATCTTCGCCCACGGGGCGATCGGCACCCTGGGCTACCTGGGCTTCTTCGGCTACGGGCTCTGGCGGTTCAGGCGGGACCGCAGCCCGATCGGCATCGCCGGCGGTTGCGCGCTGGTCGGCTCGTTCGTGGCGATGTTCTGGTACAACACGCTGGTCACCCCGCTGGCGTTCATGTTCCTCGCGTACGCGCTGCTCTGGCGCAACGCGCATCAGCCCCGGGAGAAGAGCGGAGTGACCCCTTGAGCCCTGTCGCCACGGCGCCGGCCCACCTACGCGCGCGGGACGCCCAGTTACGTTCGGCCTACCTGCGCGAGGTGCTGGACCTGCTCTATCCGGCACCCTGCTTCACCGACGGGGCTCCGGGCGACGACACCGACGGCCGGGTGGCCGGCACGGCGGTGGCCGACTACCTGGTGGTGCCCGACGTGCGGCGGCCCCGCCTGCTGGTGCCGGCCCGGTCCCGGCGGATCGCCGCCGCCGCGGTCCGCCGGTACGCCGAGCCGCAGGGCCGGATCGCCAAGCTCAAGCGGGACGCGGTGGTCACCGCGCTGCGCAGTGGGGCGAGCGCATTGCTGCTGCGGGACCGGATCCGCGTCTACGGGCCGGATGCCGAGACCATCGACGGCTACCTGCGGCGGGCGCTCGGTGCCGACGTCACGTTGAGCATCCACATCGGACCGGCGCGGGCCAACCGCAAGCCGGTGCTGCAGCTGATCGCCCGGGACGGTCACACGATCGGCTTCGGCAAGCTGGGCACCGGGCCACTGACCCGCCGGCTGGTGCGGGCCGAGACGTCGGCCCTGCAGGCGTTGTCGCACGCCGTGGTCGACGACGTCACCATCCCCACCGTGCTGCACAGCGGGCAGTGGCGGGGCCACCAGGTGCTGGTCCAGAGCGCGCTGCCGGTCTGGCAGCCGAGGGCGCCGCTCGGTGCCGAGCGGCTGGCCGCCGCCCAGAAGGCCGTCGCGCTGTGCTGCGGCACGTCCAAGGGCTGGCTGTCGACCAGCCCGTACTGGTCGGAACTGCGCGAGCGGCTGGCCGGGGTCACCGACCGGCCGGACGGTGCCGCCCTGGCCGCGGCCGCCCGTGACCTGGCCGCGCGGGCCGGCGACACCGACCTGCGCTACGGCGCCTGGCACGGCGACTGGGCGCCGTGGAACATGGCGGCGCTGGCCGGATCACTGCTGGTCTGGGACTGGGAACGGTTCACGCTGGGCGTGCCGATGGGGTTCGACGCGCTGCACTACGAGTTGCAGCGCCGGATCCAGAGCGACCCCGACGCGGAGGCCGCCGTCGAGCGCACCGTCACCCGGGCACCGCGGCTGCTCGCGCCGTTCGACGTGCCGAGGGAGGCGGCCGAGCTCACCGCGCTGCTCTACCTGATCGACCTGGCCACGCGTTATCTCGCCGATCGGCAGGCCGAGGCCGGTGCCCGACTCGGTGTGCTCGGCACCTGGCTGCTGCCCGTCCTCGTCCGCCGCGTGGAGGCGTTCCGGTGAAGTCGTCACATGTCCCGGCCCCGGTCAAGCGGATCGTCCATTTCGGATCCCGGTCGTACGGCCGGATCACCGCGCCCGCCCGGATGCTCCCGTCGTTCCTGATCTGTGGCGGTCAGCGGTGCGGCACGACCTCGCTGTACCGCGCGCTGGCCGCGCACCCGGTGGTGCTCAAAGCGGTGCTGCACAAGGGCGTGCACTACTTCGACACGGCGTACCAGCACGGACTGTCGTGGTACCGCGGGCATTTCCCGCTGCAGCGCACGGCGGACAAGGTGGCCGAGCGGTTCGGGATGCCGGCCCAGACCTTCGAGTCGAGCCCGTACTACATGTACCACCCGCACGCGGTCGCCCGGATCGCCCGCGACCTGCCCGGCGTCAAGCTGGTCACGCTGGTCCGGGACCCGGTCGAGCGCGCCTACTCCCAGCACGCCCACGAGCTCGCCCGCGGGTTCGAGGCCGAGCCGTCGTTCGCGCGGGCGCTCGCGCTCGAACCGGGCCGGCTGCACGGCCAGGAGGAGCGGCTCGCCGACGACCCGACCTACTACAGCTTCGCCCACCAGCACCACGCCTACCGGGCACGCGGCGAGTACGCGACGTATCTCGCGGCGATGGCCGGCCGGATCGGCCGCGACCGGCTGCTGGTGGTGGAGAGCGAACGGTTCTTCACCACGCCGGAAGAGGTCTACGACGAGGTGCTGGCGTTCCTCGGGCTGCCGAACATGGGCTACCCGGAGTTCGAGCGGCACAACGCCCGGCCGCGCGAGTCGGCCATGGACGAGCGGACCCGGCGCGACCTGACCAGCCATTTCGCGGCGTACGACGACCGCCTGACCGAATGGCTCGGCCACCCGCCGGTCTGGCGCCGATGACCGCGCCCCCGGCGCTCCCCGCGTTCGTCGCCGACTCGCCAGAATCGCCAGAAGCCGCGGCGGAGACGAAGAAGGCGATCGGCGGTGTCGCCCGGGGCGGGGTGGCGGGGATTCTCGGCGCCGGCGTGGCCGGGCTGGCCGGGCTCGCGGTCACCTGGCTGGTGGCACACCGGCTCGGGCCGGAGCACGCGGGCGCGTTCTTCGCCGCCACGGCGGCCTTCGTGCTCACCTCGACGCTCGCGAAGCTCGGCACCCAGACCGGGCTGGTCTACTGGCCGGCCCGGCTGCGCGCCCGAGGGCACGGGTTCCTGCTGGGCGCCTGCCTACGCAGCGCGTTCGCGCCGGTGGTGTGCGCGGCGCTGGCCGTCGGCGTGGCGCTGTTCGTGGGCGCGCCCGAGCTGGCCCGGCTGACCGTCGGTGACGCGGCGCCGCCGGTGCACGCGGCGCTGGTCACCCAACTGCGCCTACTCGCCGCGTTCGTGCCGCTGGCCGTGCTGTCCGACACGCTGCTCGCCGCCACCCGTGGCTACCGGCTGATCCGGCCGACCGTGCTGCTCGACAAGCTGGTCCGGCCCGGCCTCCAGACGGTCGGCGTGGCGGCGGTGGCGGTCAGCGGCGCGGCCGGCCCGAGCCTGTTCGCCCTCGCGTGGGCACTGCCGTACGTGCCGACCGCCCTGCTCGCCGGTTACGCGCTGCATCGCGCGCACACCAGGACCATGGGCGACATCGTGCCGACCCGGGTGAAGCGCTCGCACCGGGTCAGCATGCGCCGGGCGTTCTGGCGCTTCACCGGGCCGCGCTCGATCGCCTCTGTCGCCCAGCTCGCCCTGCAACGGGTCGACGTGCTGCTGGTCGCCGCGCTGGCCGGGCTCGGCGCCGCCGGCCTCTACGCGGTCGCCGGGCGGTTCGTCGTGCTGGGCCAGTTCGCCAACCAGGGCATCTCGCAGGCCGTGCAGCCCCGCCTGGCCGAGGCGCTCGCCCTCAAAGACCGCGCCGCCGCCAACACCCTCTACCAGACCGCGACCGGCTGGCTCGTGCTGCTCACCTGGCCGCTCTATCTGCTGGTGATGACATACGCGCCGGCGTACCTGGGCATCTTCGGCTCCGCCTACCGCGACGCGGCCACCATCGTGGTGGTGCTGGCCGCCGCGATGTTGGTGGCGACCGGCTGCGGGATGGTCGACATCGTGCTGTCCATGGCCGGCCGGACCGCCTGGAACCTGGGCAACGTGCTGGTCGCGCTCGGCCTGACGATCGCGCTCGACCTGGCCTTGATCCCCAAGCTGGGCGCGCTCGGAGCCGCGATCGGGCTCGCCGCCGCGGTCGTGGCCAACAACGTGCTGCCGCTCGCCCAGGTCGGGTTCGGGATGGGACTGCACCCGTTCGGCAGCGGCTGGCTGTCCGCGGCCGGGGTCACGGTGCTCAGCTTCGGCGTCGCGCCACGGCTCGTCGGCCTCGCCCTCGGGACAGGAGCCGGCGCCACCGTGACCGCCCTGGGTGTAGCGGTCACCACGTATCTGGCCGGTGTCCGCCTCCTGCGCGGGCCGCTCGCGTTGGACGCGTTGAAGGCGCTTCGCCCGGGTCGTCGCAAGAAGCGCTGACCCGCGCCGGGTTTACGGTCCGTCCGACGAAAGAGGAGAAACGTGGTCGCGCGTATCCCCGCCGCCGTTGTGTCCGTCATCGTCCTGGCCGCCGCACTGGCCGGATGCACGGCGACCGACCCGTCGCCGGCGCCGTCAGCCGATTTCGGCCGGCATCCGCCGGGGGTCGCGACCAGGACCGGACCGTTCGAGAGCGGACCGGTCAAGGCACCCACGGACAAGGTCTGGGTCGGCGCCTGGGTCAAGCCGGCGGTCTGGGGGCAGGCGGGACGCCGCGACGCGGTGCTCGGTGTCGAGAAGAAGCTCGGGCGGCGGTTCGACGTCATCAACACCTACCGGACCTTCGACGAGAAGTTCTGGACCGAGACCGACAAGGAGTACGTCAAGCGGGGCAGCATCGTCATGGTCAGCTGGGCCTCCGGCGACACGCGGTCCATGCTGGACGGTCAGCACGACGAGATGATCCGCGCCCAGGCCAAGCGCGTCGCGCGGGCGAAGCGGCCCGTGATGATGCGGTTCCGGTGGGAGATGGACCGGCCCAACCTGCGGGCGACGATGTGGTCGCCGGAGGACTACATCGCGGCGTGGAAGTACACCCGGCAGATCTTCAAGGAGGAGGGCGCGACCAACGCGTCATGGGTGTGGTGCCCGACCGCCGAAGGCTTCGACCGGGGTGACGCGCCGGCGTTCTATCCGGGCGACGACCAGGTCGACTGGACCTGCGTCGACGTCTACGCGAGCAGTTCGTACCGGCCACTCGACGAGCTCATGGGCAACTTCCTGAAGTGGGCGGGCCAGCGGCCGAAGCCGATCATCGTTGGCGAGTTCGGGGTGGCCCGCGAGTGGGGTCCGGACCGCCGCGCGGAGTGGATGCGGGACGCCACCCGGGTGTTCCAGGCCAACCCGCAGATCCGCGCGGTGGCCTACTTCGACTCGGATCCGGACGACAACCCGTCGACGCTGCACTTCAAGATCTCGGACGACGAGCAGGCGTTCGCGGCGTTCCGCGAGTTGGCGGATGCCCTGGCCGGGGACCGGCCCTAGCGTCGTGTCGCGGTGGCCAGCAGGCGCAGGGCGTACGGGGCGTCGTGGCGCAGGTAGCGGCGGGCCAGTCTGCGGGGTTCGGTCTTGAGCCGGTGCGCCCACTCCAGGCCGGCCCGCTGCATCCACGCCGGCGCGCGGTGCTGGAGGCCGGCGACGAAGTTGACGGCCATGCCGCAGCCGAGGAACCACGTGTCGGGCAGTTCGGCGCGCAGCCTGCCGATCAGCCGCTCCTGCCGGGGGAAGCCGATGCCGACGAAGACGAGGTCGGGTCGTGCCGCCTTGACGGTGGTGACGGCCCGGTCGACCGCGGCGGGGTCGGCGTCGAAGCCGAAGGGTGGGGACTCGTGGCCGGCGATCCCCAGGCCGGGGAACCGTTCGGCCAGCTTGTCGGCGGCCTGCTCGGCCAACGCCGGTGAGTCGCCGCCCAGGACGAACACCGAGCGGGCGTCCTCGGCCAGGCCTGCGGAGAGCGACCAGATGAGGCTGGAACCCGTGACCCGCTCCGGCAGCGGGTTGCGGGCCAGCCGGCTGGCCCAGACCAGCGGCATGCCGTCGGCGACGACCAGGGTGGCGTCGTCCAGGAAGGACCGCACCTCCGGGTCGAGCCTGGCCCGCCGGACGATGTCGACGTTGGGCGTGAGGATGCGCCCGCCGTCCCCGCGCTTCAACGCCTGCCGCACCACGGTGACCACTCGACGTTCGGTGATCATGTGGAGCCGCGAACCATCCAGGTGAACTCGGGCAAATCCGTAATGAAGCGACACTTCGGCTCTCCCGCTCGTTATGTATGTGAAACGAGCAAAGGTGGGTAAAAGTGGCACGAGTTCTCTTCGTCGGCGGACTGGGCCGCAGCGGCACCACGCTGGTCGAACGGCTGCTCGGTGAGCTGCCCGGGGTCTGCGCGCTCGGGGAGGTCGTGCACCTCTGGCAACGCGACATCCGCGGCGACGAACGCTGCGGATGCGGCGACCGCTTCTCCGCGTGCGAGTTCTGGACCCGGGTCGGCGAGCTCGCCTTCGGCGGCTGGGCCAATGTCGACGTCTACCGGGTGCTGGCACTCCAGGCGGCGGTGGAACGGACTCGGCACATTCCCCGGCTCGCCTCGACCCGGCTGCCCGAGGACTATCGCGTGCGGGTGAGGGAGTACGCCGGTTACTACACCGCCGTCTACCGGGCGGCCGCCGAGGTGACCGGGGCGTCCGTGCTCGTGGACTCGTCCAAGCACAGCGCGCTGGCCCACTGCCTGCGCTGGTCCGCCGACCTGGACCTGCGGGTGGCACACGTCGTGCGCGACCCGCGCGGCGTCGCGCACAGCTGGACCAAGGTGGTGGCCCGGCCGGAGACCGACGGCGAGAGCGAGATGACGCGCTACTCCCCCGGGCGCTCGGCGATGCTCTGGAATGCGCACAACGCCGCGTTCGGCCTCCTCGCCCGCCTCGGGGTGCCGTTGCTGCGGGTGCGCTACGAGCAGTTCGTCGCCGACCCCCGCGCCGCCCTGCTCGAGCTGGCCTCCTTTGCCGGGCTCGGTCTGGGCGAGTCCGATCTGGACTTCCTCTCCGAGTCCCACGCCGACCTGACCCTCGGCCACAGCGCCGCCGGCAACCCGATGCGGTTCTCGGTCGGCCGGATACCGCTGCGCCGTGACGACGGCTGGCTGCGCGGCCTCCCCAACACCGACCGGCGTCTGGTCGGTGCCGTGTGCGCCCCGCTGCTGCGCGCGTACGGCTACCCGGTCATGGTCTCCCGCGGAGGCACGCGGTGACGCCCTGGCCGTCGGTCGGTGTGGTGATCCCGACCCGGAACCGGCCCGAGTTGCTCCGGCGGGCGTTGGAAGCGGTGCGCCGGCAGGACTATCCCGGACAGTTGCGGGTCGTGGTGGCGTTCGACCAGACCGAGCCGGACCTGTTGCTGGCCACCACGGACGGCGTACCGGTGATGGTCATCTCGAACTGGCGCACGTCCGGTCTGGCCGGCACCCGCAACAGCGGGATCCTCGCCCTCGACACCGACCTGGTGGCCTTCTGCGACGACGATGACGAGTGGGCGCCGGACAAGCTGCGGGTGCAGGTGCCGGCGCTGCAGGCCTCCTCGGCCGAGTTCGCGACCTGTGCCATCGCGGTGTCGTACCAGGGAAAGGTCACTCCCCGGCTGGCCGGGATGGCCTCGGTCGGCGTCGCGGAGCTCGCCCGCTCGAGGATGGCGATGCTGCACTCGTCGACCTTCCTGATGAAGCGGTCCGCGCTGGTCGAGTCCGACCGGATCGGGCTGGTCGCGGAGGACGCGCCGGGCTCGCAGAACGAGGACTGGGACCTGCTGCTGCGGGCCGCCCGCCGGCATCCGATCGTGCACGTCGACGAGCCGCTGGTGCAGGTGCTCTGGGGGCGCAGTTCGCATTACGCGTACGAGTACCAGACCAAGATCTCCTCGCTGCGCTGGATGATGGAGCGGCATCCGGAGATCAGTGGCTGCGCACCTGGCGCGGCCCGGGTCTACGGCCAGCTCGCCTGCTGGAACGCGGCCTCCGGCAACCGCGCCGAGGCGTGGAAGTGGACGCGGCAGGCCGTGAAGGCCAACTGGCGCGAGCCGCGCACGGCGATCGCGATGGCCGCCCTCACCCGCGCGGTCAAGGTGGAGAACGTGCTCTCGACCCTGCACCGGTACGGCCGGGGGATCTGAAACTGTCACTGGTCGCGGCTACATTCACGCCGTGAAGGTGACTGTCGCCGACGGCGTCGGGCTCAACGTGCTCCACACGGCGGGCCCGTCGGCGCCCGCGTTCGTGCTCGTCCACGGGTTGGCGTCCAACGCGCGCCTCTGGTCCGCGGTGGCCGCCTCGTTGGCTGCCGCTGGGCATCCCTCCTATGCCGTCGACCTACGCGGGCACGGCGAGTCAGACCTGCCCTCCTCGGGGTTCTCCACGGCGGTCGCGGCCGCCGACCTGGCCACGGTGATCTCTTCCCTCGGTCTCGAGCGACCCGTGGTGGCCGGGCAGTCCTGGGGCGGCAACGTGGTGGTGCGGTTGGCGGCCACCCACCCTGACCTGGTCGGTGCGCTGGCTCTGGTCGACGGCGGGTGGATCGACCTGCCTTCCACGTTTGGTTCATGGCCGGCGTGCGAGGCGGCGTTGCGGCCACCTCCGCTCGACGGGCTGCGGGCTGCGGACTTCCGCGCTCGGCTGCGGTCCGGACATCCCGACTGGTCCTCGGAGGCGATCGAGGCGACGCTGGCCAACCTACGGGTCGGCCCTGACGGGCTCGTGTCGCGGCGGTTGCCGGTCCCACGGCACATGGAGATCCTGCGGAGCATGTATGACGAGCCGCCTTCGCAGTGGTATCCCGCGTTGACGATGCCCGTCCTGCTGATGCCGGCCGGACGCGGTCTCCCCTCGCCCGCGGTCGCCGACGCCATCCCCCGCGCCCGCGTCCGTCCTTATCCCGGTGGCGACCACGACCTGCACGCCCAACGGCCCGCCGAGGTGGCCGCCGACCTGCTGTCGCTGGTGCGGTCATGAGCCGGCTGCTGGTGGTCATGGGCTCCGGTGAGACGGCGCCGACGATGGTCAAGCCCCACCGGGCGGTGTTCGAGCGGGTGACCGGGCCGGGCGTGCTGCTCGACACGCCCTACGGCTTCCAGTCCAACGCCGACGACATCTCCGCGCGCGCGGTCCGCTATTTCGACCAGAGTGTCGGGCGCGCGGTCTCGGTGGTCTCCTGGCGCCGGCCGCCGGTCGACGCGGTGGCCCGCGAGCTCGCGCTCACGTCGCTGCGGGCGGCGGGCTGGGTGTTCGCCGGGCCGGGCAGCCCGACCTACACGCTGCGCCAGTGGCGGGACACCGCCGTGCCGGAGCTGCTGGCCGACAAGCTGACCCGTTCGGGCGTGGTGCTGTTCGCGTCGGCGGCGGCGTTGACCTTAGGCACCCACACGGTGCCGGTCTACGAGATCTACAAGGCCGGCATCGAGCCGCACTGGGAGCCCGGGCTCAACCTGATCGAGGCGGTGTTGGGTTTCCCGGCGGTGCTCATCCCGCACTACGACAACGCCGAGGGCGGCAACCACGACACCCGCTACTGCTATCTGGGCGCGGAGCGCCTGGCGTTCCTGGAGGCCGAGCTCCCGCCTGGCCATCTGATCATCGGCGTCGACGAGCACACGGCGGTCGTCTTCGACCTCGACGCGAAGACGGCGACGGTGTCGGGCAACGGGGTGCTGACGCTGCGCCGGAGCGGCGAGAGCGCGATCTTCCCCGCGGGCTCGGTGCTGTCGTTCGGTGACCTTTCCGCCGGTCCGTCGGCCACTGTCATCGCCGCTCCGATCCTCGCCGCGCCGGCGGTGGCGGCCGACCAGCCGTCGTTGCGGGGCACGGCCGATGCCCTGGAGGTCCGGTTCACCGCGGCCCTCGACGCACGCGACGTCGCCACCTGCGTGGCGACGATGCTCGAGCTCGAACAGGCCATCGTCGACTGGGCGGGCGACACCGAGACCAGCGACGGCGCCGACCGTCCGCGGTCGCTGCTGCGCGGCATGGTGGTCCGGCTCGGCGAGCTGGCCCGGCGAGGCGCGGCCGACCCGGCGGAGACGGTCGGGCCGTTCGTCGAGGCGTTGGTGGAGCTACGCACCCGGGCGCGGGAGCACCGCGACTACGCCACCTCCGATGCGGTGCGCGACCGGCTGACCGCGGCGGGCGTCGAGTTGCGCGACACCGCCGACGGCCCGACCTGGCACCTCATGACCGATTAGCCATTGCTCGCCCCGCATAGAATTCCACACGCGACCGTCCACGAAGGGGCCGAGCGTCATGGAGGACCGGACCGTCTCGAAACTGCGGGTCCAATACGAATCGGACTGGCCGCGTTATCAACGGTTCGCGGACGCGCTGCGCATCCTGCTCGACAGCCTGTGCCGGGAGACCGAAATAGAGATCGACTCGGTGCAGGCGCGGGCGAAAGACGGCAAGAGCGTCGCGGAGAAGCTTCGCCGCAAGACCTACAAAGACCTGGACGCGCTGACGGACAAGGTCGGGGTGCGCGTCATCACCCGATACCTCGGCGACGTCCAGGAGGTCACCGATCTGGTCGAGCGCGAGTTCGAGATCGTCGAGGCGGTCCACCACGGCCGCGGCAATGTGGCCACGTTCGGCTACAGCAGCGAGCACATGCTGATCCGGCTCCGCGAGCCGCGCAGTTCGCTGCCCGAGTGGAGCGACTACAAGGACCTGGTCGCCGAGTTGCAGGTCCGGTCGATCCTGCAGCACGCGTGGGCGTTGATCAGCCACAGCCTCGAATACAAGACCGAGAGCGAGGTCCCGGAAGACGGTCGCCGCAAGCTCTACCGCGTGGCGGCGATGCTGGAGGCCAGCGACGAACTGTTCGACGACTTCCGCGAGAGCGTGACGTCCACCCGGAAGCGCTACCGCTCGCAGGAAGGCCGCGCCGAGTGGCGAAGCCTGCCGGTCGACCGGGACGCCCTCCGCGAGATGTGGTCCAAACTGCCGATCCGCCAACTCCACGAGTCGGCCGTAGCGGCGGGCTGGCGATCCGACGCCGACACGAAGTCCATGATCGACCTGTGGTCGACGGCAGAGGGGCAGAGCGACACGTCGGGGTTCTGGGAGAGCAGCGTCTCACGGCTGGTGGCGGTCCTGCGCCGGAGCGGCATCGACAACCTGGGCGAGCTCGCCGACCTGATGACGACGGTGGCCAACGAGGCGGCGTGGTTGACGGCCTTCCGCGAGGAGAGCACCGCCTACACCCCGTGGGCGGTGGCCCCGGACATCGTGCTCCTGTACCTGATCTGCGTCGGCGGCGACGCGGAACTGGAACGCATAGCCCGCCGAAGCGGCCTGAACGAAGACCTCACGGACGCGGCGGCCCGCTTCTCGAAGCGCCAGCCGACCACCGAGCGCGCGACACGCGACCGGCCCGCCGGCAGAGCGCCTCAACCACCCCGCCAAACCGGACCACGCGGCGACCGACCAGCAACCCAACCCGCAGCATCGGACTAGCCGCTTAACGCGAGCAACACCGCCGTCACAGCCAAGCCACCTTTCCGCACCATCCGGACCACCCGCTTGTCGCGAGCAAGACCACCCGTCGCAACCGAGCCGCCCTTTCCCGGCCATCCAGACCAGCCGCTCATCGCGAGCAAGGCCAACCGTCGCAACCGAGCCACCCTTTCCGGGCGATCCGGAGACGTCGCTTACCGCTCGACGAAGCCGTGCTCGCGCAGGATGGCGTCGATGCGGGCGCGGTGGGCAGCTTCCCACTCGTCGAGGGTCTCCGCCGCCTCCGCGGCGAGCTTCGCCTGGGCGTCGGCGAGGACCGATGTGCGGCGGTCGTGCGGGATCACCACGACGCCCTCCTCGTCGGCCACCACCAGGTCGCCGGGCTGCACCAGCACGCCTCCGCAGCGGGCCGGCTCGTTCAGTGGGGCCACGGCCGCCTTCGTGCCCGGCTTGGGAACCACTCCTCGGGCGAAGACCGGGAAGCCCATCTCGCGCACCTCGGCCAGGTCGCGGATCACGCCGTCCACGACGAAGCCCGCGATCCCCCGCCGCTGTGCGACGGCGCAGACGTTCCCGCCGGCCACCGCATAGTCGACGTCCCCTGTCTCGACGACCACCACCGAGCCGGCCGGTGCACGGTAGATCGCCGCGTGCAGCATCAGGTTGTCGCCCGGTGGGCAGCGGACCGGATAGGCCGGACCCGCGATCCGCGGCGCCGGCGTCCACAGTGGGCGGATGCCGAGATCCATCACCTGGTCGCGGTCGAGCAGGTCAGCGAAGGTGGTGGTGGGCACGTACGCGAACTCGTTCAGTAAGGGCACGTTGTCAACGCTTTCCGTTGGATAGCACGCTCGGGACCACGGGCACCCGCTGGCGCAGGCCCCACCGCACGATCGGCGGGTAGGCCAGGCCGGCCACCGCGAACACCGCCGCCAGCGCGATCCAGCCCGGCCCGCCCCAGCCTATTACCAAGCCCGTGAGCAGCGGCGGCGCCAACATGTTGCCGATTTGGCGCCCGGTTTGCAGTGCGCCCTGGTACTGGCCCTGTGCCCAGTCCGGCGCCAGGTCGAAGGCGACGGCGAACGTCGCGCTCGACAGCCAGAGCTCGCCCAGCACGTGCACCGCCGCGGCCGTCAGGATCAGCGCGCCGGCCAGTCGGGCCGAGCGGCCTGCGGTCAGGGCGAAGAGGACGCAGGAGGCGGCCACTACCAGCGCCCCGCGGCGGCTGACCGGCACCGCTTCGGTCGCCGTCGACACGCCTCGGGACGCCCAGACCTGGAGCGTCACGCAACCGACCGTGTTGACCAGCAGCGCCGCGGACACCACGGCCGCCGGTGCGTGCGTGCGGGTGACCAGCCACAGCGGCAGGGCCAGCGCGAGCAACCCGTTGTAGAGGGCCGCGACCACGCCGTCCACCAGCGCGAACGCCACGAACGGACGATCTCGCAGGGCCGCCAGCCGTGGCCCGCCGACCGGCCGCGGCGCCCGCGTGACCTCGCCGGCGCGGCTGGCCACCACGGCCGCGAGCAGGTAGCTCGCCGCGTTGCCGAACAGCACGGCCAGATACCCGGCCCGGCTGTCGAGCAGCAACGGCACCGCGGCCGCGGCCGTGCCGAGGGCGATGCCGGCGTTGTTGGTCGAGCGGATGAACGCGCGCGTGCGGACCCGCTCCTCCGGTGGCACCGCACCCGCGATCATCGCGCCGGTCGCCGCTTTGACCGTCGCGTCGCCCACCGCGATCACGCAGGCGAGCAGCGCGTACGACCACAGGTGGTGCACCCGCGTCAGCCCGGCGAAACACCCGGCGAGCGCGACCAACGCCGTCACCTGCACGCGCCGGGCACCCCACCGGTCGACCAACGCCCCCATCGGCGTGCTCAGCCCGATCCCGGCGAACGCGGCGGCGCTGAGCCCCAGCGCGACCTGACCCGGCGTCAGCCCGACCGACCGGGTGAGGAACAACGCCCCGGTCGCCAGGTACGCGCCGTTGCCAACGGTGTTCACCAGGGTGGCGAACATCAGGACCCGCGGCGTACCGGGCGCCGGTAGCAGCTTGCCGATCACGGACCGATCTAACAGTACGTACGTACGGTTTGCAACTATGAGGGCGCTCACGTGGTAACCGGACTCGCGAGTCCGGTACGGTCCCGCCATGGCATTCGCTCGCATCAGCGACGCCGTCCGGGAGCTGGCCTTCGAGCCGACGCTCCCGCCGGACGAGGCGCTCGACAGGTACTACGCACCCGACTACACCCACCGCGCCGACGGGGAGGTGCTCGACCGAGCCGCCTTCGCCGAGATGGTGGCCGGCATGCGCGCCCGCATCGCCCGCGGCACCGTCACGGTCCTCGACGAGCTCCAGGTCGGCTCGACGTACGCCGAACGACACGTCTACGACGTCACGATGACCGACGGCACGGAGTTGCACCGCGAGATCTACTTCTTCGCCGAGTACGCGCCGGACGGCCGCTTCCGCTCGGTCAACGAGACCGGCTTCGACGTGCCCTGATGGTCGGCCCACCGAGTCGCGCGGACGCCCGGCGCAACCACGACCGGGTCCTCGCCGCCGCCCGCGAGCTGTTCGCCCGGCACGGCCTGAGCGTGACCGTGCCCCAGGTCGCCGAGCGCGCCGAGGTCGGCCGGGCCACGGTCTACCGCAGCTACCCCACCAAGGACGACCTGATCCTGGCGGTAGCGCGAGACGGGTTCCGCCAACTGGACGAGCGCCTCGACGCGGCACTGGCGGATCCCGAGCCGTACGCGGCGCTGTGCGGTTTCGTCCCCGATCTGTTCGAGACGCTCGCCCGCGACCGCGGCCTGGCCGAAGCCTTCTTCGAAGGCCACCTCGTGCCCGCCGCCGAGCTGCTGCGAAAGCTCGCCCAGCTCGTCGAGGCGGCCAAGCCATCGGGCCGGATCCGCCAGGACCTGACCGAGCTCGACCTCCGCGTCGTCCTGTGTGGACCGGCCCGCCAACTGATCGAGTTGGACCAGTGGGACCCACCGACCTGGCACCGATACGCGGGCATGGTGCTGGATGCGCTGCGGCCCAGTCGCGTACCCGAGGGGCTCTCGGGTTAGATTTGGCCGGCCAGAAGATCAGCATGGAGGTCGGCATGCGCTACCGGAAGCTCGGGTCCACGGGAACGATCGTGTCGACTCTGTGCCTCGGCACGATGACGTTCGGCAACGAGACGGACGAGGCCGGCTCGCACGCCCAGCTCGACCGCTTCGTCGAGGCCGGCGGCACCTTCCTCGACACCGCCGACGTCTACTCGCGGGGCGTCTCCGAGCAGATCATCGGGCGCTGGCTGGCCGCCCGGCCCGGCGTACGCGACAAGCTCGTGATCGCGACCAAGGGCCGCTTCCCGATGGGCGACGGCAACAACGACGCCGGACTGTCCCGGGTGCACCTGTCGCGGGCGCTTGACGCGAGCCTGGCCCGGCTCGGTGTCGAGACGATCGACCTCTACCAGGCGCACGCCTGGGACCCGCAGACCCCGATCGAGGAGACGCTGCGCTTCTTCGACGACGCCGTGCGCGCGGGGAAGATCCGTTATGTCGGTGTCAGCAACTTCGTCGGCTGGCAGCTCCAGAAGGCGACGCTGCTGGCCCGGTTCGCCGGGCAGGCGCCGATCGTGACGGTGCAGCCGCAGTACAACCTGCTGGCCCGCGACATCGAGCACGAGGTCGTGCCGGTCTGCCTCAACGAGGGCATCGGCATCCTGCCGTGGTCGCCGCTCGGCGGCGGCTGGCTGACCGGCAAGTACCGCCGCGACGAGCTGCCCACGGGCGCGACCCGGCTGGGCGAGAACCCGAACCGGGGCGTCGAGGCGTACGCCGGCCGCAACGCCGCCGAGCAGACCTGGGAGGTCGTCGATGCCGTGCGCGAGGTCGCCAAGGCGCGCGACGCGTCGATGGCGGCGGTCGCGCTGGCCTGGCTGGCCGACGCACCCGCGGTCACGTCGGTGATCCTCGGCGCCCGCACGATCGAGCAGCTCGACGACAACCTGACGGCCGGCGACCTCGTGCTCGACGCCGCCGAGCGCGCCCGCCTCGACGAGGCCAGCGCCCCGCGCGTCGCCGACTACCCCTACGGCCCGGCCGGCGTTGGCCAGCAGTCCCGCAAGGTCCCTTAAGAGCAGCCGACGAACTGCGCCGGTCCGAGGTCGCAGTTCGTGCCCGTCACCACCGCTCCGGTCTGGTCGAAGAAGCGCACGTTCCAGCCCGGCGACAGGTCCCGCAGGACCGCGTAGCCGAACTCGCGCCGGGTGATCAGCTGGCCCAGCGGCTCACCGTCGACGTTCTTGCCGATCATGTCGGCGTCGACCCAGTCCTGGCGGTCGAGCGTGGTGCCCGACGCCCCGACGGTGAGCTGCGGTGGTCGCCGGGCCGCGGTGGTGACGCCGAAGTCGAGCGCCTGGTAGAGATGCACGTGGCCCGACAGCACCACGTCGATCCGCTGGTCGAGCTGGTGCGCCGCCGACGCCCGCACCGCGTCGTCGAGCAGCTCGTCGATCCACTCCGGGTTGTTGTTTGCGGTGCGCCCGTGCACGGCCCACAGCGGCGTGTGGCTGAGCAGGAAGTTGTCTCCACCGCGGACAAGGTTGTTGTTGATCTGGTTGAACTGCGCCGTGTAGGTCGCCAGCCGGGCGCCGTGGTCGCAGGTCGACCCCTCGTCGGACGCGCACGACGTGTCCATCAGGATCAGTCCGAGCGTCCCGGCGTCGATCCGCTCCGGCGGCGTGAAGTCCTCGGGGCTCGACCCGGAGCACGCGGTCGTGCTCGGCGTGGTCGCCAGGTAGCGGAACCAGACCTCCCCGCTGCGCCCGCAGTTCTCGTGGTTGCCCCGGACGAACACGAACGGCGCCTGGCCGAGCAGCTTCTCCGCCGGCAGGAAGAAGTCGGTGACCAGGCAGCCCCAGGTGTGCGCGTTGTTGCCGAGCCCGGCGGCACCACACAGCGGCGTCGGCTGCCGGCTCGGCCTGGTCCGGTAGAGGTAGTCGCCGACGTGGACGGCCAGGTCGGGCGGCACCGGCCGGACGGCGGCGCTGTCCGTCACCGGTATCAGCGGCCAGCCGGGTGGGGTGCAGTCCTGCATCGGCCCAGCGGCCGGGATGCGGCACCCCGTGTCACCGATGACGGCGATGTTCTCGGGGCGCCGCTTGCTCGCGCCCGGCTGCGTCCAGTCGGGCAACGGCACGACACCGAACGGATCGGGATGCACGGGCACGCCGACACCGCTCACGTCGATCCGCGCGGCGGTCGCGGCCCGGTCGACCCGCAACGCACAGAGCGTCGCCGAGGTCGGATAGCGACCGACACGAGACTCGACGGCCATCTGCCGCGGCGACGACTGCCCGCCGACGGTGACCACCAGCGCAGGGCAGCCGGTCTCCGGGGTGGCGTACCTGACCTGGGTGCCGCTCGGCGTCAGCTGCGTCCAGGCCCAGCCCATCCGCGGCGGGTCCTGCGGCCCGTAGCCGCTGTCCTGTCCGGCATCCGGCCGCGCGGCAGGCGCCGGCCCGGAACCGAGCGCCGCCACCAGCACGACGCTGACCGCGACCGCGAACCGCATAACAGATCGACGTTTCACCCGGGGGATCATTCCAGGAGAAACCGAGCAAATAGGGCAGTGACACCCGGCGGGCTCAGGCGATGACCTGGTGCAGCTCCGCGTAGTGGCAGGCGGAGGGGTGCGGGTCGACGGCCCGCTGCGACAGCGGTGGCTCCTCGCTCGCGCAGCGGGGCTGCGCCTTCCAGCAACGCGTCCGGAAGCGGCAGCCGCTGGGCGGGTCCGCCGGCGACGGCACGTCACCGCTCAGGCGGATGATCTGGCGACGCGCGCGGGCCGTCGGGTCCGGCACCGGAACCGCCGACAGCAGAGCCTGCGTGTACGGGTGCGTCGGGCGCAGGTAGACCTGGTCGGCGGTGCCGGTCTCGACGATCCGGCCGAGGTACATCACGGCGATCCGGTCGCTGATGTGCCGAACCACCGACAGGTCGTGCGCGATGAAGATGTACGCCAGCCCGAGCTCGTCCTGCAGCCGTTCCAGCAGGTTGACCACCTGCGCCTGCACCGAGACGTCCAAGGCCGACACCGGCTCGTCGCAGATGATCACCTCGGGCCGCAGGGCGAGCGCGCGGGCGATGCCGATGCGCTGGCGCTGGCCGCCCGAGAACTGGTGCGGGTAGCGGTTCGCGTGCTCCGGCGACAGGCCGACCTGATCCAGGAGCTCGCGTACCGCCTGGTCGCGGTTGCCCTTCGGGGCCGCCTCCGGGTGGATGTCGAACGGCTCGCCGACGATGTCCGCGACGGTCATGCGCGGGTTCAGCGACGTGTACGGGTCCTGCATGACCATCTGCATCGACCGGCGCAGCCGGCGCAGGTCGCCGGCGCGCATCCGGAAGAGGTCGTGGCCCTTGAGGTAGGCCCGGCCGGCCGTCGGCGACTCGAGCCGCATCAGCAGCTTGGCCAGCGTCGACTTGCCGCAGCCGGACTCGCCGACCAGCCCGAGCGTCTCGCCGGGACGCAGCTCGAAGCTGACCCCGTCGACCGCCTTGACCGCGCCGACCTTTTTCGGCAACAGCACGCCGCGGCTGATCGGGTAGTGCTTGACGGCGTTCTCGACCCGCAGGATCGGCTCACGCAAGACGGGCATCGAGCGCCTCCGGCGGGAAGTGGCAGGCGCTGGCCCGGTCGAGCCGGCCGATCCGCGTCAGCACCGGCGAGGTCATCCGGCACATCTGCTGCGCCCACGGGCACCGAGGGTGGAAGGCACAACCCTCGGGGATGGCCGTCGGGTTCGGCGGGGTGCCGCTGATCGAGTGCAGACCATGGCCACGGTGGTCCAGGCGAGGGACCGAGGCGAGCAGGCCACGGGTGTACGGGTGCGCGGGCGACGCGTACAGCGTGTGCACGTCGGCCTGCTCGACGACCCGGCCGGCGTACATCACGGTGATCCGGTCCGCGACGTCGGCGACCACGCCGAGGTCGTGCGTGATGAGGATGAGCGCCATCTCGAGCTCGGCCCGCAGCGTCGCCAGCAGGTCCATGATCTGGGCCTGCACCGTCACGTCCAGGGCGGTGGTCGGCTCGTCGGCGATCAGCACCTTCGGCCGCATGGCCAGCGCCATCGCGATCATGACGCGTTGCCGCATGCCGCCCGAGAACTCGTGCGGGTAGTCGTCGACGCGCTCGGCCGCGGCCGGGATCTGCACCATGTCCATGAGCTCGATCGCGCGGCGCCGCGCGTCGGCCTTGCCGATCCCCCGCCGGGACCGGAGCGCCTCGGTGATCTGCCACCCGACCGGGAACACCGGGTTGAGGGCGGACAGCGCGTCCTGGAAGACCATGGCGATCTCCTGGCCACGCACCTGCCGGCGGCGGTCGGGAGACACCGTCAGCAGGTCCTCGCCGCCGAACACCACCTGGCCGCCGCGTACCACCGCCGGTGGGGTGTCCAGGATGCCCATCACGGCCTGCGCCGTGACCGACTTGCCGGAGCCGGACTCGCCGAGGATGGCCAGCGTCTCGCCGGGGTCGACGTGGAACGACACGCCGTTGACCACGCGCGCGACGCCGTCCCGGGTGTCGAACTCGACCCGCAGATCGCGCACGTCGAGCAGGTGCTCACCGGAGCGCGGCTGGTTGACCCGCGCCCGGCTCGGCGGCGTCGACCAGGCCGCGGTCGGCGTGTCCCAACCGCCCCGGTTCGGGTCGTCCCAACCGGCGACGACCGGCGCGGACTGTCCCTGTTGGGTCGGCCATTGCTGCTGGTACGGATTCGAGTGGGTCATCAGCGCAGCTTCGGGTCGAAGGCGTCCCGGATGGCGTCGCCGAGCATGATGAACGCGAGCACCGTCAGGGTGAGGAATACCGAGGGCGCGACCAGCGGCACCGCCGCTTCCCGCACGTGCTTGCCGGCGGTGGCGATGTCGATGCCCCAGGAGATCGCCGGTGGTCGCAGGCCGATGTTGAGGAACGACAGGGTCGCCTCGGTAGCGATGAACGTGCCGAGCGCGATGGTCAGCACCACGATGAACGGCGCGAGTGCGTTCGGCAGGATGTGACGCCACATGATCCGCAGAGGGCCGGCCCCGAGCATCCGGGCCGCGGCGACGTAGTCCTGACTTCGGGCGGCGATCACCGACGAGCGCATGACCCGGGCCGCGGTGGTCCAACCGAGGATGCCGAGCACGATGACCACGGTCGCGATGCCGGAGCCCTGGCGGTCCGCGGAGAGCCGCTTGCTCAGCACGATGGCCGCCAGCAGCAGCGGGATGCCGAGCACGACGTCGACCACCCGGGACAGGATCGCGTCGAGCCAGCCGCCGAAGTAGCCGGCCAGCATGCCGAAGACCAGGCCGATGACCCCGGTCATGAGTACGGCGAACACGCCCACCAGCACGGAGGCGCGGGCGCCGTGCACGGTGCGGGAGAAGACGTCGCAGCCCTGGAAGTCGTAGCCGAAGATCGCACCGCCGGACGGCCCGGCGAACTGGCGGCGGGTGTTGCAGGCGGTCGGGTCGGCCGAGCTGAACCGTCCCGGCGCGACGGCCATCAGCACGATCAGCACCACCAGGGCCGACGCGACCCAGAAGATCCAGTTGCGGCGCAGGTCGTACCAGGCGTCGGCGGTGAGGCTGCGGGTCTTCGCGGTCGCCGCGGGGCCGGCGGGCGGGTCGGCCGAGGGGCGGACACCGAGCTCGGTGGTCGCCGCCATCTCCAGGTCACTCATACCGGATCCTCGGGTCGAGTACGGCGTAGAGCAGGTCGACGAGCAGGTTCGTGACCAGGAAGACGACGACCAGCACGCTGACGAAGCCGACCACCAGCGGGCCGTCCTCGGTCTGGATGCCCAGGAGCAGCTTGGAGCCGACGCCCGGAATGTTGAACACGCCCTCGGTGATGATCGCGCCGGCCATCAGGGTGCCGAGGTCGACACCGATCAGGGTGATCACCGGGATCAACGAGTTGCGCAGCACGTGCACGGCGACCACCCGGCGGGCGGAGAGCCCCTTCGCGCGGGCGGTGCGCACGTAGTCGGCACGGACGTTCTCTGCGACTGACGCGCGCGTCAGCCGCAGCATGGTCGCGGTCGAGGCCGCGCCGAGCACGAGCGCCGGCAGGATGAGCCCGTAAAGGCTGGGTCTGGCGCCGGCCGTGGTGGGGAACCAGCCGAGCTTGACGCCGAAGACGAGCTGGGCGATCGGGGCAAGCACGATGATCGGCAGCCCGACCACGACCAGGGTCAGCGCGAGCGTGGTGTTGTCGAAGACGCTGCCCCGACGCAAGCCGGCGACCAGGCCGGCGGCGATGCCGAACAGCGTGGCGAAGAACAGCGCGAGCAGCGCGAGTTTGATCGTGTTGGGCCAGGCATCGGACATCACGTCGCCGATCGGCCGGCCGGTGAGCGTCTTGCCGAAGTCGCCGGTCAGCAGGCCGCGCATGTAATAGCCGTACTGCACCAGGAACGGGTCGTTCAGGTGGTACTGCTCGGTCAGCACCTGCCGGACGTTGTCACTGACCGGTCGGTCACCCGCGAGCGCCTGGATGGGGTCGTTCTGGTTCGCGAACATCAGCGCGTACACCACGAAGGTCGTCCCGATGAAGGTGACGACCATCTGGAGCAGACGCCTGATGATGTAGCGAGCCATGCGTGCCAGTCTCTGTGCGCCGGGTGCGGGGTGATGAACTTACCTCGCGTCTCCTGACGGCCGACGACCGCCGGTCCCCGAAAGAACCGGCGGTCGCGCGGTGCGTCAGGTCAGCCCAGCACCTCGATCTGGTTGAGGTCGATCCGGCTGAACAGGTCGACGACCACGTTCTGCACGCGGGTCGAGAACCCGTAGTTGTTCTGCGTGAAGCGCAGCGGAATGACCGGAAGCTGCTGGGCCAGGATGTTCTCGGCCTCCTGGTACTTCTTGATCGACTCTTCCGGCGTGTTGGCCGCGGCGCCCTCTCCGACCAGCCGGTCGAAGTCGGCGTTGCTGAAGCCGTAGTAGTTCGACGAGCCCTTGGTCGTGTAGAGCGGACCCAGGTAGCTCTCCATGGACGGGTAGTCCATGGTCCAGCCGAGCCGGAAGATGCCGACCGGCTTCTTCTCCTCGACCTTGGTCAGCAGGTCCGCGATCTTCGCTTCCGGCGCGGTCACGCACTCGACGCCGAGGTTGGCGTTGAGCTGGTTGCACGTCGCGTCGATCCAGTCCTTGTGCGGACCGTCGGAGTTGTAGGCGAGCGTGAGCTTCTTGGGACCGTCGTTCTGCTCGTAGAGCGTCTTGGCCTTGCCCGGGTCGAACTCGCAGGCCTCACCGCAGGTGTTCTCGCGGTAGCCGGCGACGACCGGGGAGACGAACGAGCGGGCGGACTGCTGCGAGCCCTTGAACACCGACCGGACGATCTCGTCGCGGTCGATCGCCATCGAGATCGCCTTGCGCACCTCGGGCTTCGAGAACTCCGGCTCGAACGTCGGGAACGCCAGGAACTGGAACTGCGACGCCGAGCTGCGCTGGAAGCGGTCGCCGAGGTCGTCGGGCGCGGTCACGATGCTCTCGGTCGGGATCTGCGGGATCACGTCGAGGTTGTCGGAGAGCACGTCCGCGTACGCGGCGCTGGGCTGCAGGTAGATGCGGAACTCGACGCCGCCGACCTTGGGCTTCGCGCCCGGGTAACCGTCGTACTTCGCGACCTCGACCTTGGCGTCGTGCTCCCACTTGCCGTTCATCTGGAACGGGCCGTTGCCGATCGGGGCGGCCTCGAAGTCTTCGTTGATCACGCCGGGAGCGGAGAAGGCGGCCTCCGGCAGCGGGTAGAACGCGCTGTAGCCGAGCACCGTCTCGAACTCCGTGAACGGCTCGGACAACGTGACCTGGAACGTCAGGTCGTCGATCTTCTTCAGGCCGCTCATCGTCTTGGCCTTCGGCGGCGCGGGCTTCTCCGGGCCGTCGGCGCCGTCCGGGTCCTCGCCGAGCTGGGTGGCCCCGAAGCCCTGGATCCGGCTGAAGAAGTAGCCGTTGTTCTGCGCGTTCTCGCCGTACGCCGCGTAGTTCCAGGCGTTGATGTAGTTGTCGGCCTTGACCTTCTCGCCGTTGTGGAAGGTGTAGCCGTCCTTGAGCTTGATGGTCCAGACCCGGTGGTCGTCGGAGGCCTCGACCGACTGGGCGGCGTCCGGCACCGGCTTGAAGTTCTGGTCGTAGTTGACCAGGCCGGCGTAGAGCGCGGACAGCACCTGGATGCCGCTCGCGTCGTTGGTGTTGGACGGCAGGAGGTGCTGCGGTTCGGAGATCTGGATGCTGACCACACCCGTCGGATCGACCTTCGCCGAGTCGCCGCTGTTGCATCCGACCAGACCGGCGGTGACGGCCAGGGGAACGACGGTCCGGGCGATCAGCCTGCGAACCTGCATGGAGCCTCCTTGGTGGCACTTGCTCGCGCGCGCGGGTCGACGCGCCACCGGTCGGGTGACGCAGTGCAACGTCGGCAAAGGTAAGTCAACGGACTCCCTCAGCCAAACCGGCGGATCACGACGAGGTCACGGCGCCGGCCCGCCGGGTGTTGCGGTCAAGCTCTTCGTCTGTTGTGGAACGGCCACACAGCGCAAGGTCCACGAGTGGGCCGCGCCAAATTATGCCTCAGGTCTCGGGGCAAAACGGCCCGTCCTCAAGACCGACATGTCGGACATGGAGCGTGGATCGCCGCGAGCAAGCAACTACCCGCTGTGAGCGGTGCTCGATCGAGCGGGCCTTACCTGCGGACCGATCGCGCGCCCGTCGGGGCCGGTTGCCACATCCGCCCGCGCCGGGTCGCGTCGCCTCGCCGACCAATGTGGTCGATCGACACCGAAACCCGAGCGCCCGGATCGCCGTCGGCGTGGCGACGTGACCAAAATGCCCCAATTTCCGATCATCGTATTATGCGACTCCGTATCGCAATAGCCGCATCTGCCGTCCTAACCGCACTGATCGGAACCGCCGGGGTCGCCAGCAGCGCGCACGCCGGCCCGAAGGCCGACCTCACCGCCGTGGTGCGGCAACTGCTGATCGCCCGGAGCAAGTCGTCGGCGGTCACCGCGCCCGAGCCACAGGTCAACATCGCCCCGCGCACCACGAACACCTGGGGCTTCGGCACCGCGGTGCTCGTCGCGAAGGAGGCGGCCGGAGCGTACCCGGAGGGGTGGCTCTTCATCGCCCACCGCGACAAGAAGGGCTGGACCGCCGCGCTCGAGGGCGAGCCGGCGTTCGCCACCCTCGCCGGCAAGTCGCCGATCCTGAGCGCCGAGGAGCGCCAGGTGTTCGGAGTCGACCGCCGGGCCGAGAAGTCGCTCGACAAGCGCACCGGCCTGCGGCTGCCGTACGCCAACGGCCAGTCCTGGATCCTGACCGGCGGCCCGCACCGGATGAGCAACACGGTCCGCAGCTCGATCGACCTGTCCGGTGGTGACGGCCGGGTGCTGGCGGCCCGCGCCGGGCTCGCGTACACGATGTGCTCGTCGGGCAAGGGTTGGCTCCGGGTCATCCACGACCGCGGCTGGGCCACGGACTACTACCACCTCTCCGGCAACATCAAGGCGAGCGGCAAGAAGGTCGCGGACGGCGAGTTCCTGGGCAACATCGGCAACGACGTCTCCTGCGGCGGCTCGTCGACGGGGGCGCACGTGCACTTCTCCCTGCGCTACAACAACAAGTACTTCGCGATCGACGGCACCGCGATCGGCAAGTGGGTCATCGAAGAGAAGCCCGCCCTGTACGACGGGTTCGCGCTGCACGGCTCGACGCGGGCCGAGGTCGGCAACGAGCTCTACAACTACGGCCGGCTGGGCTTCCGCCAGGGCATCGTCGACACCAACGGCGGCGGCAGCACCATCCACCGGTCGGGTCCGGGCGTGAGCTATGCCCAGGTCGGTGCGACGGGGGACGGCGAGACCATCGACATCGTGTGCTCCAAGCGGGGCACCATGCACACCGGGCGGAACGGGTTCACCACGAACCTGTGGAGCAAGCTGCGGGACGGCAGCTACATCAGCGACGCGTTCCTCTGGACCGGGCGCAGTGACCCGGTGAACGGCTGGTGCCCCTAGGTCCGGCGGTCCTGACCGGCGCTGATACGGTCGCGGGAAATCTGCCGGTAACAGGGAGTTGAGGCGACCATGGGCAAGAAGGTCACCGTCGTCGGTGCCGGTTTCTACGGCTCGACGACGGCGCAGCGGCTGGCCGAGTACGACGTCTTCGAGACCGTCGTGCTGACCGACATCATCGACGGCAAGCCCGAGGGTCTCGCCCTCGACATGAACCAGTCCCGGCCGATCGAGGGCTTCGAGACCGAGGTCATCGGTGTCACCACGGGCACCGACGGCTCCGGCTACGAGAAGATCGCCGGCTCCGACATCGTCGTGATCACCGCCGGCCTGCCGCGCAAGCCGGGCATGAGCCGGATGGACCTGCTGGAGACCAACGCCAAGATCGTCCGTGGCGTCTCCGAGCAGGTGGCCCGGCACGCGCCGAACGCCGTCGTGATCGTCGTGTCGAACCCGCTCGACGAGATGACCGCGCTGGCCCAGATCGCCACCGGCTTCCCGAAGAACCAGGTGCTCGGCCAGGCGGGCATGCTCGACACCGCCCGGTTCAGCAACTTCGTCGCGGAGACGCTGGCCGTGCCGGTCGGCACCGTGAAGACCCTGACGCTCGGCTCGCACGGCGACACGATGGTCCCGGTGCCCTCGCAGTGCACGGTCAACGGCAAGCCGCTGTCCGAGCTGCTGCCGGCCGAGAAGATCGACGAGCTCGTCGTTCGCACCCGCAACGGTGGCGCCGAGGTGGTCGCGCTGCTCAAGACGGGTTCGGCCTACTACGCCCCGTCGGCCGCCGCGGCCCGCATGGCCCGCGCGGTCGCCGAGGACAGCGGCGCGGTCCTGCCGGTCTGCGCCTGGGTCGACGGTGAGTACGGCATCTCCGGCGTCTACCTCGGCGTCGAGGCCGAAATCGGCGCCGGTGGCGTGAAGCGGGTCGTCGAGACCGACCTCACCGAGTCGGAGAAGGCCGCCCTGGGCGAGGCCGCCGAGGCGGTCCGCGCCAAGCAGGGCGACGTCGCGAACCTCTAGATCCTGATGAAGGGGTCACCCAGGTGGGAAACCGCCAGGGTGGCCCCTTTTTCGCGCGCGTCACGCAACAGCTCCACGCGGGTCGTGCGGGCGAGATCCGGATCCATTTCATGGTTGTACGCCGTCTCCGGCGCGACCACCTGCACCGCGTGCACGAACAGGTCGCCTGTGAAGACCATCGTGTCGCCGCCGTCTTCGAGCAGGACGCACTGATGGCCAGGGGTGTGGCCCGGAGTGTGGATGACCCGCAACCCCGGCGCCAGCCGGTGTTCGCCGTCGACCGCGTCGAGCTGACCGGCGGCCAGCAGCGGGTCCAGCGCATAGGGTCCGGCCGGGGCCGCGTACTCCCGGATGGTCTTGATCTCGGTCTGCTGCATGACGTAGCGCGCGTTCGGGAAGAACGGCTTGCCCGCCTGCGTCGCCCAGCCGATGTGGTCGGTGTGCAGGTGGGTCAGGACGACCGCGTCGACCTCGCCCGGGTCGATGCCGGCCTCCGCGAGCGAGGCGGGCAGCCGGCCGGGCACCGGTGCCCATTCGGCGGCGGGCGAGTCGGCCGGGCCGATGCCCGCGTCGACGACTGCGACGCGGTTGCCGAGGCGGATCGCGAAGCACCGGAAGCGCAGGAGCCAGTCGCCGCCGGCGGTCACCGAGGCCGGGTCGGTCTCGTCGGCTTTGCGCCAATCATCCGCTGACGCGGTGGGAAATGCCTTTGTACGCGGTTCGAAAAAGGGACCTTCACCGTCAGGCAGGACGATGATCGTGGCTTCTCCGACCTGGTGCTGGAGGGGCATCGCCCGATGCTCCCACGGCGAGGGGCGCGAGGAGGGCCCCCAAACGTCTGCAGTACGCTCGTACTGCTAACGAGAAGTCCGAGAGGAGCGCCGGCGAATGGCCAAGATCAAGGTAGCGAATCCGGTCGTCGAGCTCGACGGCGACGAGATGACCCGGATCATCTGGAAGCAGATCCGCGAGCAGCTGGTCCAGCCGTACCTCGATGTCGACCTCGAGTACTACGACCTGTCGATCCAGCACCGCGACGCGACCGACGACCAGGTCACCGTCGACGCGGCCAACGCCATCAAGCGGCACGGCGTCGGCGTCAAGTGCGCGACCATCACCCCCGACGAGGCCCGCGTCGAAGAGTTCGGCCTCAAGAAGATGTGGCGTTCGCCGAACGGCACGATCCGCAACATCCTCGGCGGCGTCGTGTTCCGCGAGCCGATCGTGATGTCCAACGTGCCGCGCCTGGTGCCCGGCTGGACCAAGCCGATCGTGATCGGCCGTCACGCGCACGGCGACCAATACAAGGCGACCGACTTCGTGGTACCCGGCCCGGGTCGCGTCACCATCACCTACACGCCGGCTGATGGTTCTGAGCCCATGGAGTTCGAGATCGCCGACTTCCCCGGCGGCGGCGTCGCGATGGGCATGTACAACTACGACGAGTCGATCCGCGACTTCGCCCGGGCCTCGTTCCGTTACGGCCTGGAGCGGCACTACCCGGTCTACCTGTCGACCAAGAACACGATCCTCAAGGCGTACGACGGTCGCTTCAAGGACCTGTTCCAGGAGGTCTTCGACGCCGAGTTCAAGGAGGCGTTCGCGGAGGCGGGCATCACCTACGAGCACCGGCTGATCGACGACATGGTCGCGGCGGCGCTCAAGTGGGAGGGCGGCTTCGTCTGGGCCGCCAAGAACTACGACGGCGACGTGCAGTCGGACACCGTGGCGCAGGGCTTCGGCTCGCTGGGCCTGATGACCTCGGTGCTGATGACGCCGGACGGCAAGACCGTCGAGGCCGAGGCCGCGCACGGCACGGTCACCCGGCACTACCGCCAGTGGCAGAAGGGCGAGAAGACGTCGACGAACCCGATCGCGTCGATCTTCGCCTGGACCCGCGGCCTGGCCCACCGGGGCAAGGTCGACAACACCCCGGCGGTCACGGACTTCGCCAACAAGCTGGAGCAGGTCTGCATCGAGACCGTCGAGGGCGGCCAGATGACCAAGGACCTGGCCCTGCTCATCTCCCGCGACGCCCCGTGGCTGACCACCGACGAGTTCATGAACGCACTCGACGAGAACCTGGCCCGCAAGATCGGCTAATGGGTTTCCGGAGCCCGTCCACGCTAGCCGTGGGCGGGCTCCTTCTATCTACTGGATGCATGTCCTACGCGATGTCCGCGTCGGCGGCCGAGTACTACGAGTCGACGTTCGTCCCGGCGCTGTTCGGCCCGTGGGCGCGGCGGGCGGTCGCGGCCGCCCCGTTGATGCCCGGAATGGCCGTCCTCGACGTGGCCTGCGGCACCGGCGCGGTCGCGCGGGCAGCGGCCCCGGTGGTCGGCTCGACCGGCACCGTGGTAGGGGTCGATCGGAATCCGGCCATGCTCGCCGTGGCTCGGCGGCTGCGTCCGGAGCTGCGCTGGGTCGAGGGTGACGCGTGCGCCTTGCCGTTCGCCTCTGGCGTCTTCGACGTGGCCATCTCGCAGGCCGGGCTGATGTTCTTCGGCGACCGGGTCTCGGCGCTGCGGGAGCTGGGCCGGGTGGCGCGGCGGGTGGTCGTGCAGGTGCCCGGCCGGCTCTCCGAGAGTGCCGGCTACCGCGCGCTGGCCGAGGTGGTCTCGCGGCACGCCGGCCCGGCGACCGGTGACCTGCTGTCCGTCTACTTCAGCGCCGGGTCGCCGTGGCTGCTGGCGGATCTGATAGCGCGGGCCGGCCTGCTGGTCGACCGCCTGGAGACCTGGACGGGTGCGACCCGGCTGGACTCGCTGGACACCTTCCTCGCCGTGGAGCTCCTGCCGTTCGGTGCGCTCGACCCTGAGGTGCACGACCGGGTCATCGCCGACTGCCGCACCGCCCTGGCCCGTTTCGTCGACGCGGACGGCGCCGTGGCGGCCCCGCTCGAAGTCCAGCTGGTCACGGCGCGGGCGGATGGCATGCTGTCGGGGTGATCGAAGCGGGTGCGACGTACGTTGACGAGCGGTTCGCGGTCGAGGACTGGGCGCTGGACGAGCTCGACCGGGTCACCTTCGAGCGCTGTGCGTTCGACGAGGTCGACCTGACCGAGGCCGTGCTGACCGGTTGCCGGTTCGACGAGTGCGACCTGTCGATGGTGAAGCTCTCCAGCGCGGTGCTGACCCGCTGCGCCCTGTTGCGCTGCACGATCCGCAAGTCCGTGTTCTTCAACGCCCAGCTCGACGACTGCAAGCTGACCGGCACCACGTTCGACGAGTGCGACCTGCGCCCGCTGACCGTGACCGGCGGCGACTGGTCGTTCGTCGTGGCGCGCGGCGCGAAGCTCAGCGGCGTCCGCCTGGCCGGGGTCAAGCTGCGCGACGCCGACCTCAGCGACGCCGACCTGACCCGGTGCGACCTGCGGGGCGCCGACCTGGCCGGCGCCCACCTCCGGCAGGCGGCGCTGAAGGGTGCCGACCTGCGGGACGCGGACCTCGCGAACGTGGCGCTGAACGAGATCGACCTGACCGGCGTACGCCTGGATCTGGCTCAGGCGGCTCTGGTGGCGACCAGCTACGGCGCCATCGTCGAGCCGTGATGGTTCCGGTGCCGGCCGGGGAGGTGACGCTTTCCGACCGGCGCACGCAACGCCGCTGGCCGGTCACGGTGGACGCCTTCCAGCTGGGCGCATTCCCGGTGACGCAGGCCGAATATGCGGCGACGACCGGTGCCCGCCCGAGCACGGCGGCCGGCGAGCGGTTGCCGGTGGAGACGGTCTCGTGGTGGGACGCGGTCCGGTTCTGCAACGCCCTTTCGGCGGCCGAGGGCCTGGCTCCCGCCTACGCTCTTCGCGGCGACGAGGTGGACTGGGATCGGTCGGCCGACGGCTACCGGCTGCCGACGGAGGCCGAATGGGAGCACGCGTGCCGCGCCGGCACGACCGGCCCGCGCTACGGCGAGCTCGACGAGATCGCCTGGTATCGCGCCAACTCCGGCGACCGGATCCACGAGGTCGGCACCCGCGAGCCCAACGCCTGGGGCCTTTCCGACATGCTCGGCAACGTGTGGGACTGGTGCTGGGACGTCTACGACGCGGAGGTCTACGGCACGTACCGGGTCCTCCGCGGCGGCGGCTGGTTCGACGAGCAGTGGAGCTGCCGCGCCTCGGTCCGGCGCCGCAGCCACCCGACCTTCCGCGTCGACGATGTGGGCTTCCGCGTCGCCCGCTCCCGATGAACCGGCCGAGCTGATCCGATCCCACCTCTAGGCGGGATGACGCGCCTGGTAGTCCAGCCGGTCGTCAGCACCGGCCGCGATGACGTCGAGGATGTCGTCGAGCCCGGCGAAGGCCTCCCACCGCTCGATGTCGCAGGCGGCCGCGATGCGCGCCGTGACCAGGTCTTCGAGGTCCGGCACCCGCTTCGCCTTCCAGACCTTGTCGGCCAGGCTGACCAGGTGGTCGTCGACGGTCGTGCCCGGCGCGGTCCAACTGCCGTGCGTACCGGCGAACCGCGCCAGATCTGGTGCCACACCACGCGCGACGAGCAGCGCCTCGCCTGCGGGCTCATGTCTTGATCCGGGACCGGTCAGCTCCTCGCGGTGGACCACCTTGCCGATGTCGTGAGTGGCCGCGCCATAAAGGACGGCGGCCCGATCGAAGGCCAGCGCCGGAAAGCGGGCCGCGAGCGCGTCGGTCAGCTCAACGGCGACATCGTGTACGGCACGCAGGTGCGCGACCAGCCGAGCCGGTGCGTCGAGCGCCACCAACAGTTCCTTGACCACATCCGGCAACGGCCGCAGCGTTCGCATCCGCACCACAGTAGCCAGGATGGAACCTACGACCGTCGCCGTGGCTCTGCCTAGGCATGGTCATGGGGGTGCGACGTCTCGGTGTGGTGCTGGCCGGTTCGGTGCTGGTGCTCGCGGGAGCGTGTTCGGGGGATCGGGAAGTCGCACCACCGGCCGCTTGCTCGTCGCCGGTCAACAACGAGATGCGGGGCACCGGGTCGCTGTGGGCGTTGTTCTTCCCCACCCAGGGGCAGACCGCACCCGTGGTCGCCGGGGCCGAGGTGAAGATCGTGTGGAAGATCGGCGGCGAGGGCGACTTCACCGTCTCCGCGACCGGCCCCGACGGCGCCCAGGCGAAACTGGCCTGGGGGCCGACGGGACACGGCAGCAGCACGTGGGAACGCCCCGGCACCGAGTACGGCACCGGCCTCGTGTTCCCCACACCCGGCTGCTGGACGATCACCGCCGCACGCGCCAACGGCGAACGCGGCGAGCTCCGGCTGACCGTCGCCTAGGGCCGGTCCTAGTGGAAGAAGTGCCGGGCGCCGGTGAAGTACATGGTCACCCCGGCCGCCTCCGCTGCCGCGATCACCTCTTCGTCGCGCATCGAGCCGCCCGGTTGCACGACCGCGCGTACCCCGGCCTCCGCCAGGATCTCGAAGCCGTCCGCGAACGGGAAGAACGCGTCCGACGCGGCGACCGCGCCGGCGGCCCGCTCCGCGCCGGCCCGGGAGACCGCCAGCCGAGCGGAGTCCACGCGGTTGACCTGGCCCATGCCGACGCCGACCGAGGCGCCGTCGCGGGCCAGCAGGATGGCGTTGGACTTGACCGAGCGGACCGCCCGCCACGCGAACGCCAGGTCGGCCAACACGTCGTCCGGAACCGGGGTGCCGACGGCCAGGCGCCACGCGGCCGGGTCGTCGCCCGGCGCGTCGATCGCGTCGCGCATCTGCACCAGGACGCCGCCGGTGATCGGCTTCCACTCGGCTGGCAACGGTGCGAAGGCCGGTGCCTTCAGCAGGCGGATGCTCTTCTTGCGGCTCAGGATGTCCAGCGCGCCGTCGGCGAAGGCCGGCGCCACCAGCACCTCGGTGAAGATCTCCGCGACCTGCTCGGCCATCTCGACGGTGACCTCGCGGTTGACCGCGATCACGCCGCCGTAGGCCGACACCGGGTCACACGCGTTGGCCTTGCGGTGGGCGTCGGCCACGTCGTCACCGACCGCGATGCCGCACGGGTTGGCGTGCTTGATGATCGCGACGGCCGGGGCGTCGAAGTCGTGCGCCGAGCGCCACGCGGCGTCCGCGTCGACGTAGTTGTTGTAGGACATCTCCTTGCCGTGCAGTTGCTCGGCCTGCGCCAGCCCGGGCGGCGACGACGGGTTCGTGTAGAGCGCCGCCTGCTGGTGCGGGTTCTCGCCGTACCGCAGCGGCGTCTCGACGTGGAGCGTGAGCCCGGCGAAGGTCGGCCATTCGGCGGGCGCCACCGTGGTCGCGAAGAAGTCGGCCACCGCGACGTCGTAGTCCGCGATGTCGGCGAACGCCTTCGCCGCCAGGGCGCGACGCTCCGCGAGGGTGAACCCACCACCGGAAACAGCGTTGAGCACCATCGGGTACGCCGCCGGCGAGGTCACCACCGCGACCGAGGCGTGGTTCTTCGCGGCCGCGCGGACCATCGCCGGGCCGCCGATGTCGATCTGCTCGATGGACTCGTCGACCGAGGCGCCGGACGCGACCGTCTCCTGGAACGGGTACAGGTTGGACACCAGTAGCTCGAACGGCGCGATGTCGAGGTCCGTGAGCTGTTCGAGGTGGGCCGGCAGGCGGGTGTCGGCGAGCAGGCCGGCGTGCACCCGCGGGTGCAGCGTCTTGACCCGGCCGTCGAGCACCTCCGGAAAGCCGGTCAGGTCCTCCACCTTGGTGACCGGCACGCCCGCGGCCGCGATCGCGGCGGCTGTCGAACCGGTCGACACGATCTCCACGCCGCCGGCGTGCAGGGCGGTGGCGAGCTCGGTCAGCCCGGTCTTGTCATACACGCTGACCAAGGCTCGTCGCAGCGGCCGCCGCGCGTCGTCGTTCATGGGATGGTGACCTTCCTTCCGGTGATGGTCCAGCCCTCGCGGACCAGGCGGCCGACGTTGTCGACGAGTTGCTTGCGCTCGGCGACCTTGATCCGCTCGGTGAGCGTCTCCTCGGTGTCGTCCGGCAGGACCGGCACGGCGACCTGGGCCACGATCGGTCCTGTGTCGACACCCGCGTCGACGAAGAACAGCGTCGCTCCGGCGAGCTTGACCCCGTAGTCCAACGCGTCGCGCGGCCCGTGGATGCCGGGGAACGCCGGCAGCAGCGCGTTGTGCGTGTTGAGGTAGCGGTCGCCGAAGGCGCTCAGGAAATGGTCGCCGACCAGCTTGAGGAAGCCGGCGGAGACGACGAGGTCGGGCTTGTGCTCGGCGACGCGCTGCGTCAGCGCGACGTCCCAGGCGTCCCGGGTCGGATGGTCTTTCACCCGTTCGACGAAGGTCGGCAGGCCGGCGGCGGTTGCCCGGTCGAGGCCGGCGATGCCGTCGCGGTCGGCGCCGACCGCCACCACCGTCGCGCCGTAGCCGGGATCGGCACAGGCATCGAGAAGGGCGGCCAGGTTGCTGCCGGAGCCGGAGATCAGAACCACGATGCGAGCGGACGCGGGCACGTAGGTAGACGATACCGGCCCACCTGCTCACCCCTTGCGACCGGCCTTGACGCAGTGATGATCTTCCAGGAATATTTCCAGGTCAACGACCCTGGAAGGACACTTCGTGACCAACCCATACCCGCCGCAGGGTTACGGCCCGCCGGCCCAACCGCAGAACAACACGATGGGCCTCGTGGCGCTGATCCTCGGCATCGCCTCGATCCCGCTCGTGTGCTGCGCGCCGCTGGGCCTCGCGGCCGGCATCGCCGCCGCCATCCTCGGCCACCTGGGCAAGCAGAAGGTGGCGCAGGGGCTGGCGAACAACCTCGGCCAGGCCAAGGCCGGCTTCATCTGCGGCATCGTCGGCGCCGCCCTGGCCGTGCTGTCGATCGTGCTCGGCCTGCTCAACGTCTTCAACTCGCCCGGCCTCTGACGGACGGACCGACCCTCGCCGGGCCCCGTTGTCACGGACCGGCGAGGGCTCGGGTCGCCGCGGCGCCGACTGTGGCGCCGATCGTCACCACGACCGCGCCGGCCAGCGCGACCTGCCAGGGCACCGGACCCATCTCGGCCAGCCGGGGGCCGCCGACCGGCCCTCGTGAGACCAACGCGGCCGCGCCGAGCAACAGACCCGCGATCGGCCCGCCCAGCGCGGCGGCGCCGACCAGCGAACCCCACGAGCCCCGCCGGCCGCCCAGGTGTCCGGCGGCCACGTCTCCGGCCCGCAGCCTGAGCACCCGGCGGGCCAGCAGCCAGCCGGCGACCATCCCGGCCAGCACCGGCACCGCCAGCAGCAGCGCACCGAGGCCGCCGACCGGTCCCTTGGGGATGCCCGCGGCGAGCGGCAGCGGCAGCAACGTGCCGACGTCGACCTCGGTGGTCCGCACGACGGTGTCCACCCCGACAGCGAAACCCGGACCCAGCAGGTACGCGGCGGCCCAGATCGCGGCATTCGGCGCGTACGCCAGACAGATCAACGTGATGCCCACCTGCCCGGCGACGCCGGTGCGATAGGCGCCGAGCACGTCGGCGGCGTCACCGCCGCTGAGGGCGACCGAGAGGCCCGCCATCGCGGCGCCGGTGCCGAGCACGAGGATCGTGCCGACCACGCCCGTGCGGATGCCGTCGCGCAGCACCGGGTTCATCCGCACCGCCATGACCCGCAGCGCTCCGGTCACCCGCAGCGCGCCGACCAGCGCGGCCAGGAAGCCGAAGACCAGGAAGTGCAGGAAGGCCTGCGACGCGGAGGTCTCGAGACCGGGGCGGTCGACCAGGAGCGCCGCGGCGGTGCCGACCACGCCGTAGCCGAGACCCACGGTGCCGGCGACCGCGGCGGCCTGCATGGGTGAGCCGCGATGGGCGATGCCGTACGCCCGGCTGGTGTGCACGCCGGCCCGGCTGACCCGCCAGGCGGCGAAGACGGCAACCGCGAGCGGTGGCAGGCCGAGCGGGCCGAGCGAGGTGCCCAGCGGCACGCCGTGCGCGAGCAGCCAGCCGGCCAGCCCGGCCCGGGTGGCCCCGCCGAGCGCGTTGACCCCTTCGCTGAGCTGAGCCAGGGTGAGCACGACGGCCACCGGCAGGAACGAGAACACCGCGGCGAAGAGGGCGGCGACCGGGCCGGCGACCAGCAGCGGTGCGCGGCCGGGTGGCGGTGCCGTGCGCTGGCGGGGCAGCCGGACGGTCGGGCGGTTGCCCACGTCGATCCGCTCCGTCGGGCGGTTGCGGAGCTCGGCCTCGTCGGGCTCGGGGTCTGCGTCCGGCTCGTCGTCCGTCTCGGCGGCGCGCTCGCGGACCAGAGGCGGGTCGTCGTGGCGCGGCAGGTCTAGACCGATCGCCTCCGCGTCCGTGCCCATGCCGGGGATGGGGCCCGTCGCCGGGTCCCGTCGGTCGTCGGCGGCCGGTGACTGGCCGTCGGGCGTCGGACTGCGCATCGCCGCCTACTTTTTCACGCCGGCCCCACTGGTTACGCGCGACACCACGGACCTCGATCATCGCGTCAACCGGCGAAAGCGGACAAGCTTCGTAAAATAGGGGATAACATACGGCGAACCACCTGATTCGGTCCCGAACGACCGGGAGGCGCCGCATGACCGCCGAGTATCCGCCCCGCGGGCAGGAGCCGGACGAGCCGCACCGATCCGCCGGCCCGCCACCGCCCGGCGGTGCCGGCTCCGCGTCGGGCCCTCCCGATCCCGCGTGGGGACCGCCCGGAGCACCGACCGGGCCGTCCTATCCGCCCGGTGGACCGGTGACGCCCGGGGCCGATCCGGACCCGCCGGGTGCGTACCCGCCGCCGTCCGACGCGCCGTCGGGCTATCCCGGCTACCCCGGTCAGGCGTCCTATCCCCCGCCGCCGGGGCAGGAGCCGCCACCGGGCGGCTATCCACCGGGTCAGGAACCGCCGGGCTACGGTCCGCCGGTCGGCTACCCGCCACCCGGGCAGCAGCCCGGCTACCCACCGCCGCCCGGGCAGGAGCCCGGCTACCCGCCGCCTCCCTACGGAGGCGGTGGCGGACCGGGAGGACCGGGCGGGCCGGGCGGGCCGGGCGGCCCCGGTGGTCCCGGTGGGCGCTTCCCGATGGGGCGCGGCTCGGGCTGGGGCGCGCAGGACCACTCCAAGTTCTGGGGCATCCTGGGCATCGTCATCGGCCTGATCTGCTGCGGCGTCCTCGGCATCATCTTCGGCGTCCTCTCGCTGCGCGACGCCCGCCGATTCGGCCAGTCACAGCTGCTCGGCTGGCTGGCGATCGCGCTCAGCGTGATCAACATCGTGGCCAGCCTGGTACTCAACTTCACCCGGCAGTACCCGGGCGTCTACTACCACTAGGAACGCGAACGGGGGACGGCGCGAACGCCGTCCCCCGTACCGTCGCAGGCCCTATCGGCCCTGGATGGTCTCCCGCATCAGGCGCGCGGTCTCGCTCGGCGTCTTGCCGACCTTGACCCCAGCCGCCTCCAGCGCCACCTTCTTGGCGTCGGCCGTGCCGGCCGAACCCGAGATGATCGCGCCCGCGTGGCCCATGGTCTTGCCGGGCGGTGCGGTGAAGCCGGCGATGTACGCCACGACCGGCTTGGTCACGTGCTCCTTGATGAAGGCCGCCGCGCGCTCCTCGGCGTCGCCGCCGATCTCACCGATCATGACGATCGCGTCGGTCTCGGGGTCGTCCTGGAACGCGGCCAGCGCGTCGATGTGGGTCGTCCCGATGACCGGGTCGCCGCCGATGCCCACGCTGGTCGAGAAGCCGATGTCGCGCAGCTCGTACATGAGCTGGTAGGTCAGCGTGCCGCTCTTGCTGACCAGGCCGATCCGGCCGGCGGGGGTGATGTCGGCGGGGATGATGCCCGCGTTGGACGCGCCCGGGGAGGCGATGCCCGGGCAGTTCGGGCCGATGATCCGGGTCCGCTGACCCTTCTCGACGTTGTAGGCCCAGAACGCGGCGGTGTCGTGCACCGGCACGCCCTCGGTGATCACCACGGCCAGCGGGATCTCGGCGTCGATCGCCTCGACCACGGCGGCCTTGGTGAACTGCGGCGGCACGAAGATGACGGAGACGTCAGCCCCGGTCTCCTTCATCGCGTCGGCGACCGACGCGAAGACCGGCAGCGACGTGCCGTCGAAGTCGACGGTGGTGCCCGCCTTGCGGGGGTTCACGCCGCCGACCACGTGGGTGCCAGCCGCCAGCATCCGGCGGGTGTGCTTGGAACCCTCGGAGCCGGTCATCCCCTGGACGATGACCTTCGAGTCCTTGGTCAGCCAGATTGCCATTGTCAGACCCCCGCAGCCGCGAGCTCGGCGGCACGCTCGGCCGCACCGTCCATCGTGTCCACCCGCTCGACGAGCGGGTTCGCCGCGCCGTCCAGGATCGCCCGGCCGGCCTCGGCGTTGTTGCCGTCCAAGCGGACGACCAGCGGCTTGGTGACCGCCTCGCCGCGCTGCTCGAGCAGCGCCAGCGCCTGGATGATGCCGTTGGCGACCTCGTCGCAGGCGGTGATGCCGCCGAAGACGTTGACGAACACGCTCTTGACGCTGGGGTCGGAGAGCACGATCTCGAGGCCGTTGGCCATCACGGCCGCGCTCGCGCCGCCGCCGATGTCGAGGAAGTTGGCCGGCTTGACGTTGCCGTGCCGCTCACCCGCGTACGCGACCACGTCGAGAGTCGACATGACCAGACCCGCGCCGTTGCCGATGATGCCGACCTGGCCGTCGAGCTTGACGTAGTTGAGGTCCTTGGCCTTGGCGGCCTGCTCGAGCGGGTCGACCGTGCTCTGGTCGACCAGAGCCTCGTGGTCGGGGTGCCGGAAGCCGGCGTTCTCGTCCAGCGTGATCTTGGCGTCGAGGCAGAGCACCCGGCCGCTGGACACCTTCGCCAGCGGGTTGACCTCGACCAGCGTAGCGTCCTCGGCGACGAACGCCCGCCACAGCTTGATCGCGATCTCGATGATCTCGTCGGCCACCTCGGCGGGGAACTGCGCCTTGGCGACGATCTCCTTGGCGGTCGCGACGTCCACACCCTTGTTGGCGTCGATGGCGACCTTGGCCACGCGCTCGGGGGTCTCCGCGGCGACCTGCTCGATGTCCATGCCGCCCGCGACGCTCGCGATGCACAGGAACGTGCGGTTCGCGCGGTCGAGCAGGTAGGAGAAGTAGTACTCCTCCACGATGTCCGCCGTCTCGGCGAGCATCACCTTGTGGACCGTGTGGCCCTTGATGTCCATCCCGAGGATGTCGGTCGCGCGGGCCACCGTCTCCTCCGGCCCGTCGGCCAGCTTGACGCCGCCGGCCTTACCGCGGCCACCGACCTTGACCTGGGCCTTCACGACCACACGGCCGCCGAGGCGCTCGGCGATCGCGCGGGCCTCCTCCGGGGTCTCGGCGACACCACCGGCGAGCACGGGGAGCCCGTGTCGCTCGAAGAGATCGCGCCCCTGGTACTCGTACAGGTCCACGTTTACGCGTCCCGTCCTCGTCTCCGCGACGCACCCTTGCGCCGCGCCCATTCTGGTGTTTGAGGGGAGCCTATCCACGGGGGCGGCGTCGGCAACCCGGCCGGGTCACGGGTGTGCGGCACTCCACAGGATCGGGCTTCCCGGAAATTTCTGAGATGGCGCGTAACCGCCGGATAAGGGCGTCGTTGACTTCAGTGTCGGCACGCAAGCGACAAAGCCGACGAAAAACGGCCGATGCCCTGTCGGTCGAGGGGTGGCGGCGGGGCATCGTGCATAGAGAGGCCGGGCGTGTGAGGGGTGCGTCCGGCCTCTCCCCTTATTCCTGACTTACCCGACTGGCTGAGCCACGTTTTCGCGTACCCAGTCGACGATGCCCTGGGTGGTCGCACCCGGCGTGAAGATCTTCGCGACGCCCATTCGCTGCAATTCGGGAATGTCGCCTTCGGGAATGATGCCCCCGCCGAAAACCACGATGTCGCCGGCGCCGCGCGATTCCAGCAGTTCGACAACGCGCTTGAACAGCGTCATGTGCGCGCCGGAGAGGACGGACAGCCCGACGGCGTCGGCGTCTTCCTGGATGGCGGTCTCGACGATCTGTTCGGGCGTCTGGTGCAGCCCGGTGTAGACAACCTCCATGCCCGCGTCGCGCAACGCGCGCGCGACCACCTTGGCGCCACGGTCGTGCCCGTCCAGGCCGGGCTTCGCCACCACAACCCGTATACGTGCGCTCATGCTGTCCTCCGCGGGGGCTACGTTGCCTGAACGAACGGTAACCCGATCACTCCCTTAGGGGCGACACCGGGTGCGGCGTGCCACATGACAATACGTAATGCTCGATGTTACGGAGAGCTATTAACGAGGCTCCCCACAAAAGGTTACGAAATCAGGCAATCCACTGCGGACGGTCGGACTTAATGTCCGCGAAACACTCGCTCAGCTTGAGAGTCGCTTAAGGGACGGCTACCGTGTCCACGGCTGCCAAACCGATTCCCCCCGGAATGGCACTGCGGATCACCGGCGTTCACCCCCCGTGACAAACGCCGTCTCCGCCTTACTGTTCCGACAACGGAGGGTGTGCGTGCGCCAGCGCTTGTCGTCTGAGAAGGACCGCTATCGCGGTCGTCGGCGCGTACCCACCCCGCCTCGCAGCCGCTACGCGATCGTCGTCACCGGAGCCTTCGTCGGTGCCGGTGTGGTCGCCCTCGGCGCGAGCGCGATGCCGGACGCCAAGGCCGTCGACCCCCAGGTTCTGGCGGACCTGCACGGCGCCACCGTCGACAACGCCTTCCAAGATCGTGCTGACCAGGCCGGCAAGGCCTCGCGGTCCGAGCGCACCGACAAGATGGAGACCTCGCTCGCCGAGTCTCCCGACGTCTGGCAGCTCCCGCTCTCCGGCTACACCTTCACCAACCCCTACGGGGTGCAGGGCAAGCAGCTGCACGCCGGCATCGACCTGGTCGCACCCGAGGGCACGCCGTTCGCCGCGGTGCACGACGGCGTCGTCAAGGAAGCCGGCTGGATCGGTGGATACGGGATGGCCGTGATCGTCGACCACGGCGACGGCACCGAGGTCATCTACGGGCACGCCCGGCAGCTCCTGGTCCAGAAGGGCCAGCAGGTCAAGGCGGGCGACATGATCGGCCTGGTGGGCAGCACCGGCCACGCGTACGGCTCGCAGCTCTGCATCGAAACGCAGGTTGACGGCGAGTCCACGGACCCGATCCCGTTCTTCAAGGAGCGCGGAGTGGACATCCAGCTACAAGTTGCCTCAATCTACGGCTGAGTAGCCGCCCCTGCACGCAGGGTATTGTCCGTCGAACCGCCCGTCGCGAATGCGATGGGCGGTTTTTCGTTGCCCATCGACCGGCAAAGTTTCCTACGCCACAGTGACCGCTGTGACGCCGGTCACTGATCTTGCTGCGCCGCTTACCGGGTTGTAGCGGTCCAGATCGGGACATAGCCTCCCTCACTCAGCGTGGTCATCGACACGGCATACGCATGGCTGTCGCCGCGTTGAATACGGCTCGTACAACGATTTGCCGGTCCGTGCCGCACAACCACGGAGGTTCACCCTCGTGCAATCGAACTACCCGTACGACCAGCAGCCTGAGCAGGAGTTCCACGCTCAAAACGGGCCAGTTGAGCCGACGCCGCCGGCGCCGCTCGGGGTCCGCGACCGCGTGCGCTCGTCGCTCGCCGGGCGCGGTCGCGTCGCCGCGCTGGCCGCCGTCGGCCTGCTCGGCCTCGGCATCGCGGGTGGCGCTGTCGCTACTCTGGGTAACGATGACTCGACATCCCCCACCACCATCGCCGTGGCCGACCAGCAGGCGCGCATCGACGCCGCCAGCCGCGCCGACCGCGCGCTGCGTTCCCCCGTCGCGGTTCCGACCGTGAGCCCCACCACCGAGGCCGCCACCCCCAAGGCCGAGGCGAAGGACCCCAAGTCGGACAAGAAGAAGGCCACGGCCACCAAGAAGGCCGCCCCCAAGGCCGCCGCGAAGCCCAAGCCTTCCGGTCCGACCATCTCGAAGGCCGGCTGGACCTCTCCCATGCCGGGCTCCGAGATCACCTCCTGCTTCGGCATGCGCTGGGGTGTCCCCCACCAGGGAATAGACTTCGCGATGCCGGAGAACACCCCTGAGCGGGCCGCAGCGGCCGGCACCGTCATCGCCGCCGGCTGGGCGTACACCGGCTACGGCATCTCGGTGGTCATCGACCACGGCGACGGCTACTTCACCCACTACGCGCACCAGAACCGCACCGCGGTCGAGGTGGGCCAGAAGGTGAAGGCCGGCCAGATCATCGGCTACGAAGGCTCCACCGGCGACTCCACCGGCCCCCACCTGCACTTCGAGGTGCACCAGGGCGCCATGTGGAACCAGATCGACCCCGCCCCGTTCTTGAAGGAGAAGGGCGTGCCGATCGTCGGCTGCTAAGGCTTGTCTCGCCCCCCGGAAACGATGGGTCCGACTCCACCCGGAGTCGGGCCCATCGTCGGTTTCAGGTCAGCGTCGCGCGCCGCCTCAGTCGCACGAGCCCCAACCCGGCGAACGGCGCGACCAGGAGACAAAGCACTCCCACGTTGTGCAGCAGCGCCAGCCCGACCATCGGAAGCGCCAGCACGACGACGCGACCGCGGACCGACCCGGGCAACGCGGGCACGGCCGCGGCGAGCAGGACGGTGGTGACGGCCACCACGGTGACGCCCAGCGCACCGGTCTCGTACCGCCGTTGCCCGCCGACGGGCAGCCACGGCACCGTGCCGGTGAACGGCGGGCGCGGGAGCCAGCCGGTCAGCGCGGCGACGAAGGCGATCGTCGGGAAGATCGCGAGCAGACTACTGATATGTGTCGAGCAGTGAAGGCTCCCGTGCGCCCCAGGCAGGAGTCGAACCCGCTATCCGCCGCTTTAGAAGCGGCCGCCCGGCCGTTGGACCTCTGGGGCTTGGCGGTGGGCGGCCTACACCGCCCACCCATGGGTTAGGACGCGTCGGATTCCACTTCGGTTGCACGCGCGGTCTTGAGTTCGTCCGAACTGAGCGATCGGCCGAGCTCGTCGAGCGCGCGAAGGACGAACCGCTGGTTGACGACACGCTGGTTCAGCCGCTCGAGGGCGGCGGCCTGCCGCCAGACCTTCTGCTGCAGCCAGCGGGTCGCCTTCGGCAGGTCACCGGCGAGCTGCGCTTGGAGCGCGTCGCGCTCGGCCGCCAGCTCGACCAGTTGAGCCCTCAGGTCAGTCGTGGTCATGGATTGTCACCTCCCCTCGCGGTCTTGAAGGCGAGAGGGAGGTGCGCGACGAGCCGCCGATCGGGCGACTCGATCGCGACAGCGGTGAGAGCACCGTCGAGATCAGGTTCGTGGAACGCGACGGCGTCAGGGGCATCGGCGCGCAGCCGGGTCAGGGCGAGCTCGTCCGGTGCGGCCAGCAGGACGACGGTCTGGGGCGCATGGCCATGACGAGCGGTGAAGACGATCGCGGCGTGCGCCAGTTGGGCGGCCTGGTCACCGGGCGGGAGGTCTTCGCGGGTGACGAGGTAGAGGCGGCGGCCCTATGGGTGCGGCATGTCTTCAGGGTAGGAGGGTGGGTCAAGAGTGCCCTCCCCGATTCGCCCTCACCCACAGCGCGCAACCAAGGACGATCTAGAGCTTCTCCACCGGTGCGTGCCGAAGGACCAGCCACATCGTCTGGTCACCGAAGTCGATCTGAGCTCGGGCACTCGGCCCCTGACCCTCGACAGCGAGCACGCGCCCAAGCCCGTACCGCTGGTGATTGACCCGATCCCCCACCGAGACCTTGGGCGCCGCCTGCCGCAGCTCAGAAGCCGTCGACAGCTTGCTGCCGTCGATCCCCAGCCGCTGCGCCAGCGCGGCGGCCTTGGGCGTGCCACCAGAAAAGCCGCCACCCCGCGCGGCCCCGCCGCTGGCCGAGCCAGCCCCACGGTTGCCGACCCCGCCCCCGGTGCCGGACCACGACGTGTAAGAACCCTCGGTGCGCTCCCAGCGCACCAGCTCTTCCGGGAGCTCCGCGATGAACCGCGACGTCGGGTTGTAGGACGGCGCGCCCCAAGCGGACCGCGTCACGGCCCGCGACAGATAGAGCCGCTGCCGGGCACGGGTGATGCCCACGTACGCCAGCCGCCGCTCTTCCTCCAGCTCGTTGTTGTCGCCGAGCGCGCGCATGTGCGGGAAGACGCCGTCTTCGAGGCCCGTCAGGAAGACGATCGGGAACTCCAGGCCCTTGGCCGTGTGCAGCGTCATCAGGGTGACCACGCCCTGGTGTTCGGGGTCGTCAGACGGGACCTGGTCGGCGTCGGCGACCAGGGCGACCTGCTCCAGGAAACCCGCCAGGGTGGCCTGCTCGTCGTTGCCCTCGACGCGTTCGGTGAACTCGCGGGCGACGGAGACCAGCTCCTGGAGGTTCTCGACGCGGCCCGCGTCCTGCGGGTCGGTGCTCTCCTCCAGCTCGGCCAGATAGCCCGAGCGGGTCAGGGTCGCCTCCAGCACCTCTTCGGGCGGTGCCGTCTCGGAGAGCTCGCGCAGCCCGTCGAGCAGCGCCACGAAGTCGGCGATGCCGTTGACCGCGCGGCTGGAGATGCCGGGGGCGTCGGCCGCCCGGCGCATCGCGGCGCCGAAGGAGATGCGGTCGCGGGACGACAAGGCCTCGACCGCGCCCTCGGCCCGGTCGCCGATGCCGCGGCGTGGGGTGTTCATGATGCGCCGGATGCTGACCGTGTCGTCGTCGTTGACGATGGCGCGCAGGTAGGCGAGCGCGTCGCGGACCTCGCGCCGCTCGTAGAAGCGGACGCCGCCGACCACCTTGTAGGGCAGGCCGACCCGGATGAACACCTCTTCGAAGACGCGGGACTGCGCGTTGGTGCGGTAGAAGACCGCGACGTCACCGGGGCGCGCGTCGGCGTCGTCGGTGAGGCGGTCGATCTCGCGGGCCACCCAGTCGGCCTCGGCGTGCTCGGTGTCGGCGACGTAGCCCACGATGCTCTCGCCGGCGCCCTGGTCGCTCCACAGGCGCTTGGGCTTGCGCGACGGGTTCCGGCTGATCACCGCGTTGGCCGCGTTGAGGATGGTCTGGGTCGAGCGGTAGTTCTGCTCCAACAGGATGGTGCGGGCGTTGGTGTAGTCGCGCTCGAACTCGAGGATGTTGCGGATGGTCGCGCCACGGAAGGCGTAGATGGACTGGTCGGCGTCACCGACGACGCACAGCTCGGCGGGCTCGAGGCCCTCGGTGCCGGAGACCAGCTCCTTGATGAGCTGGTACTGCGCGTGGTTGGTGTCCTGGTATTCGTCGACCAGGACGTGCCGGAAGCGTCGCCGATAGTTCTCTGCGACGTGCGGGTGCGACTGGAACAGGTGCACCGTCGTCATGATCAGGTCGTCGAAGTCGAGCGCGTGCGCCTCTTTGAGGCGGCGCTGGTAGAGCGTGTAGGCCTCGGCGACCGCGCGCTCCATCGGACCCTTGGCGCGGTCGGCGAAGGTCTCCGGGTCGACGAGCTCGTTCTTCAGGTTGGAGACCTGGGCGGCCAGGCCGCGGGCCGGGTGCCGCTTCGGGTCGAGGTCGAGCTCGCGGGCGACGAGCTGCATCAACCGGCGGGAGTCGTCGGCGTCGTAGATCGAGAACGTCGACTTGAGGCCGGCGTGCTCGTGCTCGGCGCGCAGGATGCGCACGCAGGCGGAGTGGAAGGTCGACACCCACATCAGCCGGGCGCGGTTGCCGACCAGCGCGGCCACCCGCTCCTTCATCTCGCCGGCCGCCTTGTTGGTGAACGTGATCGCGATGACCTGGCCGGGGTGCACGTCGCGGGCCGCCAGCAGGTAGGCGATGCGGTGGGTCAGCACCCGCGTCTTGCCGGAGCCGGCACCGGCCACGATCAGCAGCGGTGAGCCCGCATGGGTCACCGCGTCGCGCTGTGGGCCGTTGAGGCCGGCCACCAGCGCTTCGGGGTCGAGTTGGGGCCGCCTGGGCCGGCTGTCGGCATCGTCGGCGAGCACAGCGGGCCGGCGGTCAGGACTGGGGATTTCGAAGAGAGCACGCATCGCACCGCGAAGTCTATTCCGACCGTCCGACAACTTCCGGAGGCGGCGGTGCGACCGAACGGCCCGCTCGGACCCCTATCCGACACCCTCATGTCATCAATGCAGGTCTGGTGTCTTGTCCCCCGAAAGAGAACGATGACCTCTGTCGCGTCTCCCCGTCCGGGTGACGCCCCAATCGATCACACAGGATGTGAAATGCCGATCACGAGTCGACCTAGCCGGTGGCTGCGCTACCTCGCGGCACCGGCCATCACCCTCGGGGTGATCGTCGCCCTCCCCGGGGCCGGCCCGTCGCCCGCGTCCGCGGCACCCGCGCTGACGCCGGTCTCGGTCACCTTCGGGCAATCGCACGGCGCCAAGCTGGCCCAGGGCAACCTGCTCGGGTTCAACGACTTCCACGGGTCCATCGACCCGCCGACCGGGTCCGGCGCCGCCGTCACCGGCGTTCCGGCCGGCGGCTCGGAATACCTGACCACCGCGGTCAAGCGGCTGCGCGCCGAGGCGAAGAGCGAGGGCCGCACCAGCACCACCGTCGGCGCCGGCGACATGGTCGGCGCGTCGCCGCTGGTCAGCGCCGCGTTCCACGACGAGCCGACGATCGAGATGCTCAACGTGCTGGGCATGGAGATCACCTCGGTCGGCAACCACGAGTTCGACGAGGGCACCGACGAGCTCAAGCGCCTGCAATACGGAGGCTGCCACCCGGTCGACGGCTGCCAGGACGGTGACCCGTTCTACGGCGCCGACTTCACGTACCTCGCGGCCAACGTGGTGACCAAGCGGCTCAACCTGCCGCTGCTGCTGCCGTTCAACATCCGGATCGTCGACGGCGTGCCGGTCGGCTTCGTGGGCATGACCCTCGAGGGCACACCGGGCATCGTCAACCCCGCCGGCATCCAGGACGTCAACTTCAAGGACGAGATCGAGACCGCCAACAAGTACGCCACGCTCCTGCGGCTGCTGGGCGTCAAGTCGATGGTGCTGCTGCTGCACGAGGGCGGGTCGCAGTCCGGCACCCCGCAGACGGTCGACACCTGCACCAACTTCGCCGGGCCGGTCGTCGACATCGTCAAGGGCCTGCGGCCGGAGTACGGCATCGTCGTCTCCGGTCACACGCACCGCTTCTACTCGTGCTCCGTGCCCAACTCCGCGGGCAACCAGGTCGTGGTCACCAGCGCCGGCACCAACGGCCAGCTGGTCACCGACATCGACTACTCGCTCGACAAGAAGACGGGCAAGTTCGCCGCGATCACCGCGCGCAACGTGATCGCCGAGAACGGGGTCCGCAACGCGGACGGCACCTTCCAGACCAACCCCGACGGCACGTTCGTCCGCAACCCGGCGCTGGTCGACCCGGCGGCGAAGCGGCTTGCCGACAAGTACCGCACCGCCGTCGCTCCGATCTCCAACCGGGTGGTCGGCTCGATCACCGGCGACATCGTCCGCGACAACCAGCCCAACCAGGAGAGCCCGCTCGGTGACGTGATCGCCGACGCGCAGCTCGCCTGGACGCAGACGGACGGCGCCCAGATCGCCTTCATGAACCCGGGCGGCATCCGGGCCTCGCTCTCGTACGCCAACTCCCCCGGCGGCGAGGCACCCGGCCAGGTGACCTACGGCGAGGCGTTCACCGTGCAGCCGTTCAACAACCTGGTCGTCACCCAGACGGTGACCGGCGCGCTGATCAAGAACGTGCTGGAGCAGCAGTTCGTCGGCTTCGGCGGGCAGACCAGCCAGAAGGTGCTCCAGGTTTCCGCGGGCTTCACGTACACCTACGACACCACGCTGCCGGCGGGCTCGCGGGTCAGCAACCTCGCGCTGAACGGCACCCCGATCGACCCGGCCGCCACCTACCGCCTCACCACCAACGACTTCCTGGCCAACGGTGGCGACGGCTTCACCAACCTGACCGGTGGCACCAACCGCACCACGGCACCCGGTTTCGACGTCGACGCACTGGTCGCCTACATCGGCGCGAACGCACCGGTGGCGCCGGGACCGGCCAACCGCATCACCCGGCTCGGCTGATTCGCCCGTGAGCGCCCGTCCTGTCCCGCTGGTCGGGATGGGTCGGGCGCCACACCCCGGTGGCTCTTGCGTCTGTTTGGGAGCCGCGGGCATACTTGCCAACGTGATCCAGCGTCCGCGATTTTACTTTTACTACGGCACCGGGAGTCCGGCAGCTGTAGGTCGCGCCTGAGCACAAGACCTGCGAAAAGCCCCGGGCTCCTGGAGCCCGGGGCTTTTTCTCGCCTCGGGGTCCCAGCGCCGCCCCACCCAGCCAGAAGAGAAACCGAGATGGCCCCCGAGGAGCACGACATGAGCACCAACGCCGTCGCACAGCCGACCACCGGCACGGAAGACGAGGACGCCGCAGCGCGCATCCGCGCGATGCGCGAGCGGATCGACGCGATCGACACCGCGCTGATCGAGCTGTGGCAGGAACGCGCTCGGCTGTCGCAACAGGTGGGCGCGACTCGGGTCGCCTCGGGTGGCACCCGCCTCGTGCTGTCGCGTGAGCGGGAGATCCTGGAGAAGTTCCGCACGGAACTCGGCGCCGACGGCACCCAACTCGCGCTGCTGATCCTGCGCGCGGGCCGCGGGGCGCTCTGAGAAACGCCCACGCCGCCGCGCGTACGGGGGCGGCATGGGTCTATGCCCGTCTACGACCGGACCACGTTCCCGCGTCGGTAGGCCGGGGCACGCTCGACCCCGAGCTGGCCGGGTGGCTGCCGCACGGTCCTACGCTCGGCGCGGACGTGTCCATCGCGCAGGGCCGACGCGACCACGAGATGCTCGGCGAAGGGCCGTAGCCGGACATCGGCGCGGTCCACACGCTCGTGCTGCCCGGGCCGCACGGTACGTCACGCCGATGAACGCGGACCCACGGGTTCCCGCAGTTCACCCGCTGGTCCGCGGCCTGCCACCAGGCCACGATGGAGCTGTCCGACCTAATCGGCAGCCGGATCGGCTGACTCTCAGCCGGCGGTGAACACGGACCACGTCTCGGCGGTGCGGAAACCCATGGCGGCGTAGAGCGGCTCGCCCATCACCGAGGCGTTCAGGTACGCGGTTCGCGCGCCCTCGCGGTAGGCGTCACGGAGCACGGCCGCCGTCGCGATCCGCCCGTAACCCCGGCGGCGGTGCTCCGGCGGCACGGAAATGTTGAAGACGCCGACCGTGTCGTCGACCCGCACGCCGAACGAGGTGGCGACCACCGCTCCGGCGACCTCGACGACGTAGGGCGCCATGGCCGGGTTGTCGAGCAGCGCGGGCGCGCTGAACCCCGTGAAGATGTGCTCCGGGGCCTCGAAGCCGGCGGCCAGCGCCCGGCGGTAGAGGTCGCTCTCCGCGCCCGAGATGCGGCGCACGGTGGGCTCGTCCGTGGTCGCGTCGGCGTCCGTGAGCTCCTTGACCATGAACGGCAGCAGGCTGCTCCGGTCGAGCTTGTGGTCGGCCGCGACCGCCGCGACCCGCTCGGCCGCGTCGGCGTTCCGCACCTGCAGGCTCCACGGGAGGTCAGCCAGCCGCGGCGAGGCCGCGAACGCCGCCACCTCGTCGGCGTCGACCGCCGGCCCGATCTGGATCACGCCGTTCATCGTCGGCACCGGCAGGCCGGTGACCAGCTCCGCCGTCCCGCGCGGGCCGAGCCGCTCGTACGAGCCGGGCAGTGCCTCCGTGCACAGCACGATCGCCCGCCGCCAAGCCTCGACCAGGTCGTCGATCTGTTCCCCCATGCGCCCGACCGTACGAAACCGCTGGCCGCGGAGGTAGCTGTCGTGGCCCAGGTCATAGCGTTTGCATCTCCAGCTGGTGGAGGTCGGAAGGTGGACGGCATGCGGTACTCGATAGGAGACCTGGCGCGCCGCACCGGGCTGCCGGTGCGCACGATCCGGTTCTACTCCGACGCCGGGCTCCTGCCGCCGACCGACCGCAGCGCCGCCAACCACCGCCGCTACGACGTCGCCGCGGTCGCGCGCCTGGACCTCATCCGTACGCTCCGCGAACTCGGCCTGGACCTGGCCACGATCCGGCGGGTGCTGGCCGAGGACCTCACGGTGGCGCAGGCCGCCGACCGGCACGCCGACGCGCTCGACGTGCAGATCCGGGTGCTGCGGCTGCGCCGGGCCGTGCTGCGTGCGGTGGCCAGGCGCGACACCGACCCAGAGGAGATGGCTCTCATGCACCGTGTCGTCCAACTGTCCGAGGCCGAACGGCACCGTCTGATCGAGGACTTCGTCGACCGGGCCTTCGGCGGCATCGACGCCAACCAGGACTTCGTCGTGTGGCTGCGGTCGACGCAGCCCTACCTGCCGGACGATCCGAGCACCGCCCAGGTCGACGCCTGGGTCGAGCTGGCCGAGCTCGTCCGCGACGAGGACTTCGTCGCGAGTGTGCGACGGATGGCCGAACACCAGGCCGCGGAGATCGCCGAGGGCGGTCGGATGGGCCTGCACCACAAGCTGACCATCGAGGTACGCGACCAGGTCAGCGCGGCGATCGCGGCCGGCGTCGAGCCGACCGGGCCGGAGGCGGCCGTCGTACTGTCCGATGTGGTCGCACGCTACGCCGAGACCTTCGAGACGACGGACTCCCCCGAATACCGAGCGAAGCTGTTGGCCCGGCTGCGGACGGCCAACGACCCGCGGACCGAGCGGTACGTCCACCTGATCGGCGTGATCAACGGCTGGCCGACCACGCCGCCGCTGGCTCCGGTCTTCGACTGGTTGATCACGGCCCTGGCACGGTGAAATGCGAAAGAGGCAGGTCGGTGACCTGCCTCTTTCGTACGACCAGGCACTACTTGATCGTGCCGTCCTCCGGGAAGTGGCACGCGGCGGTGGTGCCGTTCGGCTTGATCGTGAGCGGCGGCTCCTCCGTCGCGCAGATCTCCTGTGCCTTCCAGCAACGGGTGCGGAAGCGGCACCCCGACGGCGGGTTGAGCGGGGTCGGCACGTCGCCCTCGAGGCGGATGCGGCCCGAGGCGCCCATCTTGGTCACGTCCGGCACCGCCGAGAGCAGCGCGCGGGTGTACGGGTGGGCCGGGCGCTCGTAGATCGAGTTGCGGTCGCCGATCTCGACGAGCTTGCCGAGGTACATGACGCCGATCCGCTGGCAGAAGTGCCGGACCACGGCCAGGTCGTGCGCGATGAACACGAACGCCAGGTCGAGGTCGCGCTGGAGGCCGCGGAGCAGGTTGATGACCTGCGCCTGGATCGACACGTCGAGCGCGGAGACCGGCTCGTCAGCGACGATGATCTTCGGCTTCAGGGCCAGCGCGCGGGCGACACCGATGCGCTGGCGCTGGCCGCCGGAGAACTCGTGCGGGTACCGGTTGTAGTGCTCCGGGTTGAGGCCGACGAGCTCGAGCAGCTCCTGGACGCGCTTCTTCACGCCGCCGGGCGGGTTGATCCCGTTGACCTGCAACGGCATCGCCACGATCCGGCCCACCGTGTGCCGCGGGTTCAGCGACGCGTACGGGTCCTGGAAGATGATCTGCATGTCCTGCCGGAGCTGACGCAGGCCGCCGCCCTTGGCGTGGCTGATGTCCTTGCCCTCGAAGGTGATCTTCCCCGAGGTCGGCTCCAGCAGGCGCACCAGCATGCGACCGGTTGTGGTCTTGCCACAGCCGGACTCACCGACGAGCCCGAGGGTCTCGCCCGGCTTGACGGAGAAGCTGACACCGTCGACGGCACGCACCAGGCCGGTCTTGCCGAACAGGCCGGACCGCACCGGGAAGTGCTTGGTCAGGTCTTCGACCACCAGCAGCGGCTCGCCGGACGGGCGGGACGGCTTGACCGGCTCGGTGCCGGGCTCCTGGACCAGGGTCTCGGTCATTGCGCGACTCCAGCGGACGGTGCGATGTCCTCGGCGTAGAACTTGGTGCGGTCCGCCTCGGACAGATGACAGGCGACCAGGTGACCCCGTTCGAGGACCTGGTGAAGCTCGGGCACCTCGGTGAGCGACCGGTCGCCGTTGCGGCCGGCGTAGCGGCAACGCGGGTGGAAGGCGCAGCCGCTGGGCAGGTTGATCAGCGACGGCGGGTTGCCCTTGATCGGCACGAGGTCTGCGTCGGAGTCGCCGTGCAGCGACGGCACGCTGGCCAGCAGGCCCCACGTGTAGGGGTGCTGCGGGCGCCGCATGACCTGCTCGACGGTGCCGAACTCCACGGCCCGGCCGCCGTACATGACGAGCACCTCGTCGGCCACCTGCGCGACCACGCCGAGGTCGTGCGTGATCATGATGATCGCGGAGTTGAACTCGCGCTGGAGGTCCTCGAGCAGGTCGAGGATCTGCGCCTGCACGGTCACGTCGAGCGCGGTGGTCGGCTCGTCGGCGATCAGCAGGTCGGGGTCGTTGACCAGGGCCATCGCGATCATGGCGCGCTGCCGCATGCCGCCCGAGAACTCATGGGGGTACGAGTCGGCCCGGCGCGCGGGCTGCGGGATGCCGACGCGGCCGAGCATCTCGATGGCGCGCTTCTTCGCCTCGCTCTTCGACGCGTTCGGGTGGTGGACCTTGTAGGCCTCGGCGATCTGCGCGCCCACCTTGTAATAGGGGTGCAGCGCGGACAGCGGGTCCTGGAAGATCATGGCCATGTCGCGGCCGCGGAGGCGCCGGGTCTGCTCCTCGGTCATGCCGACCACGTTGCGGTCGCCGACCAGGATCTCGCCGGAGATGCGGGCACGCTTGGTGTTGTGCAGACCCATGATGGTCAGCGAGGTCACGCTCTTGCCGGAGCCGGACTCGCCGACGATGCCCAGGGTCTTGCCGCGCTCGACCGAAAACGACACTCCGTCGACGGCCTTGACCACGCCGTCTTCGGTCGGGAACTGCACACGCAGGTCGTTGACCCGCAGGTACGGACCCTTGTCGGTGGTCGTCGGGCTGTTCGGCGCCGAGGCTGGTGCGGTCACTGTTGTTCTCCCTCGCGCTTCAGCTCAGCCGGACCCGTGGGTCGATCACGGCATACAGCAGGTCAACGATCAGGTTGGCGATGACGATGAACACCGCCGCCAGGAGGACCGTAGCCACGACGATCGGCAGGTTCAGGAAGTTGACGGCCTCGACGGTCTCCTTGCCGAGACCACGCAGGCCGAAGATGGTCTCGGTGATGAACGTGCCACCGAGCGACGCACCGATGTCGAGGCCGGCGATCGTCACGATCGGCGTGATCGCGGCGCGCAGCGCGTGCTTGGTGTAGACGCGGCTCAGCGGCAGGCCCTTGGCCCGGGCGGTGCGCACGTAGTCCTCGGAGAGCGTCTCCAGCATCTGTGCGCGCGACAGCCGGGCGTAGATCGCCGAGTTGAGGAACCCCAGCGTGACCCACGGCAGGATCAGGCCGCTCGCCCACTGCAGCGGATTCTCGGTGAACGGGGTGTACGACGGGAACGGCAGCAGTCCGGTGGCGTACACGGTGCCGTAGAGCAGGATCAGGCCGAAGAAGAAGACCTGCATCGACGCGCCGGTCAGCGAGATGCCGATCGCGACCTTGTCGAACAGGGTGCCTCTGCGCAACGCCGAGATCATGCCTAGCGAGACGCCGATCAACAGCCAGAGGATCGCGGCGCCGATGACGATGCTGACGGTGACCGGCAGGGTACGGCCGAGGATCGCGGTGACGGGCTCGTTGTTACGGAAGGAGTAGCCGAGGCAGGGCGCGTCGCAGCGCTGCTCGAAGGCGGATCCCTCGGCGTACGTCCGCCCGACGAAGACGCCCTTCATGAAGGCGGTGTACTGCTCGACGATCGGCTCGCGCAGGCCGAGGCGGGTCTCCACCGCGGCGATGCTGGCCGGGTCGCAGTTCTTCCCGCACATGACCTTCGCCGGCGACGACGGCACAGCGAAGAACAGCCCGAAGACGATGATGCTGATCGCGATGATCGTCGCGACGCCGACGAGCACGCGGCGGGTGATGAACCGGACCATGGGACGCACCTATCCGATGACGATTGCCGGGCCGGGTGCGGGTGGCTGTCCTGTGGGAAGCCACCCGCACCCGATCACAGCGGTTCAGGGAACGCTAGTGGAACCTGTTACTGCTTGACGTAGATCTTGTTCAGCTGGATGGCGCCGAAGGCGTCACTCAGGAACACGTTGCCGACCTTCGAGCCGAAGAGCTCGTGGGTGGCGTCGTAGTACGCCGGGATCTCGGGAAGGAACTCGGTCATGATCTTCTTGTCGAGCGCCATCCACGCCGCGTCCTGCTCGGCCGCGGACAGGGTCTTGATGCGGTCGATCTCGGCGTCGATGCTCGGCTCGGCGAAGTAGGCCAGGTTCTGGTTGCCCTCGTCGACGATCTCGCGGCTGTCGTACAGCGGCGGGATGATGGTCGAACCGGTCGGCCAGTCCGAACCCCAACCGTGCAGGTAGAGGTCGAACGGGGTGTTCTTGCGGCCGACCTCGTCGTAGTAGCTGGTCGCCTCGATGGCCTTCAGGGTGACCTGGAAGCCCGCCTTGACCAGGCTGGCACGGATCGCCTCAGCCTGCGCGGTACGCAGCGGCGTGTTGCTGTGCGCCAGCACCAGCGGCGGCGGCGTGGTGCCGCCCAGGATCTCCTTGACCTTGTTGACGTCACCGGTCGCCGGAGCGTTGTAGGCGTCGTACGCCTCGAAGCCCGCGGTGGTCGGGGACATCAGCGTGCTGGCCGGCGTACCGGCCGAGGTGCCACCGATCGCCTTGAGCGCGGCGTCACGGTCGAGACCGTAGTAGAGCGCCTCACGGATCTTCTTGTCCTTGATCCGCTGGTTGTTGATGCCCAGGTACCAGACGTACTGCGTCGGGCCCTTGGCAACACGCTCGGCCACACCGGCACCGGTGGTACGCGGCAGAACGGCCGGCGGGGTGTCACCCCAGGTGATGCTGGCCTGGTCGGCCGGCGCGTCGGCGACGAGCCGCTCAGCGATCTGCTGCTGGTCGAGACCGAAGGTGAACTTGTAGACGTCCGGGTACGCGGTGCGGATCGGGTCCGTGTTGGCGTCCCAGTTCGGGTTGCGCTCCAGCTCGAGCACGTTGTCGCGGGTGTAGGACTTGACCTTGTACGGACCCGAGGAGAACGGCTTCAGGTCGTACTGGCCCTTGGTGTCCTTGGCCTGCGGCACCGGCGCGGACGTCGGCAGCGCGGCCGCGTACGGCATGTCGCAGTGCGGGGCCGCGAAGGTGAACTTGATGGTCTTGTCGTCCGGCGTCTCGATGCCGGCCGGCATCTGGCCACCCTCGTAGGGGCCCTTGTAGGTGGCGTTGTAGGCGCCGCCCGGGTAGAGCCACTGCTGGATGTAGTGCGGACCCTCGTTGAGCTCCGGCGCGAAGCTACGCGCGATGCCCCACGCGATGTCCTTCGTGGTGATCGCCGAGCCGTCCTCGTACTTCAGGCCGTCGCGGAGCTTGAACTCCCAGACCTTGCAGTCCTTGTTGACGTCGGTGCCCGGGTTCGTGGCCAGGTCGCCGACGAGCAGCATCTTGCCGCTGCCGTCCTCGACGTAACCGTTGAGCGAGCGGTAGATCAGGTTGCCCGTCAGCTGCTGCACGTTGACGTAGTTACGGGCAGGGTCGAGGTGCTCGAAGTCAGCCTGCTGCATGACCGTGAGCGTGCCGCCCTTGGTGGCACCGTCGACGGCCTTCGCCGGCCCGGTGTTGTCGGCGGCCTCGTAGGAGATCGACCCGGACTGGGTCTGCGCCTGCGGCGTGTCGCCGCCCCCGCCATTATTGGTGGTTTCACTACAACCCGCGGCAGTAAGTGCCACGGTCAGAGCGCCGACAACCAGCGCCCCTCCCTTAAATCGCACGATCTTCTCCCTTCCCGCCCGGCTGGGGGCTCCCTCAGCTCCCGAGATTTCCGAACGAAACGTGCGTGTTGCAAAGTCTTGTGATGCTCCGCGGGTCTAGCGCGTGGACTTCGGGTCCAAGGCGTCCCGCAGGGAGTCACCGAGCAGGTTGAATGCCAACACCAGGATGAAGATCGTCAGGCCGGGCCACAGCGTGTAGAACGGGTCGCTGGCCACGTAGGCGATCGAGTTGAAGATCATCCGACCGAGGTCGGGAGTGGGCTCGATGACGCCGATGTTGACGAACGCCAGCGCGGCCTCGGTGGTGATGAAGGCCGGCACGTTCAGCGACAGCGTGACCAGGATGGGCGCCCAGATGTTGGGCAGCAGCTGCCGGAAGAGGATGTGTCGCGTGCCCGCGCCGGCCGCTCGGGCGGCCTCGACGAACTCGCGCTCGCGCAGGGCGATCACCTGGCCGCGGACGAGCCGCGCGGTGTAGGTCCAGCTGAACATGCCGAACGTCGCGATGATCAGACCGACGCGGAAGCTGGCGGGGATCGCGTCGCGAGCGCCGAAGAAGCGGTCCTCGACGATCGGGATGACCGCCAGCGCGAAGATCAGGAAGGGGAACGCCAGCGTCAGGTCGATGACCCAGTTGATCGCGCTGTCGAGCCAGCCGCGGGCGTAGCCCGCGAGGATTCCGATCAGGACGCCGATGGTCGAGGCGACGATCGCCGAGGCGAACGCGATCAGCAGCGAGGTGCGCATGCCGTAGACCAGCTGCATCAGGATGTCGCGGCCGTTGCCGGGCTCGAGGCCCAGCCAGTGCGTGCTGTTCATGCCGCCGGCGTAGCCGAGGGGCATCGCGAAGTCGTTGAGCTTGTCGGTGAACGGCTGCGTCGGCGACATGCCGCGCAGCTTGCCGATCACCGGCGAAAGGAGCGCGATGATGCCGAGAATGACGAGCGTGATCGCGCTGATCGCGGCCGTGCGGTCGCGCTTGAGGCGCAACCAGGCGAGCTGACCGGGCGAACGACCGACGAACTCTTTCTTCTGCGCCTCAACGGGGGCGTCGACCGGGGAATTGACCTCCAACGCGACGGTCCCGCCAAGGCCGTCGGTCGCGCCGGCGGCAGGGACGTCATGCGCCGAGTCGGTCTTCCTCATGGACGGGGGCCTCCTAGATCGGACGAAGGGTCGCTTCGCCTGTTCGGCAAAAGCTAGCCGTCATGAAGCGACTTCGGAATAGTCGAATGCATCGTTCAGATAACAGTGATGTCAGCGAACGGGCAGTCAGGTGTAACAGCGAGCCGACCGTGCACATCAGACGGAAGGCAGCGCAAATCGGACCAAATCGACCGCGCTCTACGCGATCGCTTGGTGGCGATTTGCGCCGATCCACCAGTGTGTCCAATAGCCACCCGCCAGCGTTCCGACACGCTCCGTGCAGCCGACGAGACGCGCCAGCGGAGATTTTAGGTTGCACGGATGGGCGAAGATTGTGATGGAGCCTTGCGGCCGCGCGGCGAGTTGTGTCGACCGCCGGCCACGTAGACGGCGGTCCGCCGCTGCTTGCCCAACCCACGTCCACCGGCCAGGCGAAGCGACCGGACAACCGGCGCGGCAAACGCAGCCGCTAGATCAACACATCTCGCCGCCGGACACAAGAGTTTGCCCCGAGCATCTAACAGGCCGGCAACAATTCACCACGATCGGTCGGCACGACATTGCCCTCCGTCAACCTTCAGCAGCCGCGAATCACTCTCGACATCGCGAGGCACGCGCCAACCTGCAATGAGCCCAAGCCCCCACCACGGAATCCGGCCACGGCCCGCAAGGGCACCCGCTGTCGCGGCCCGCAGCGACTGGGCGTCGTGCCGAGACACGCCGCGGTGGTTGGGCTCGCCAACAGGCGGACCTGGCAGCGCAGCGCAGCGGAGCGGTCTCTGGCGGGAGCAACGGTCCGCACCACCGCGGACCCGAGTAAATCCGAATGTTCAGACGAAGCGGCGCGTCACCCACCCGATGCGGGCGCTACCCAGAGACATCGGGTGGATTCGAATATTTACACCAGGCGGCGGTCGGCGGCCCAGCGGGAGAGTTCGTAGCGGTTCGACATCTGGAGCTTGCGGAGGACGTTGGACACGTGCGTCTCCACGGTCTTGATGGAGATGAACAGCTCCTTCGCGATCTCCTTGTACGCGTAGCCGCGGGCCAGCAGCCGGAGCACCTCGCGCTCCCGGTTCGTCAGCTGGTCCAGCTCCGGGTCCGCGACCGCGGTGTCCGAGCGGCTCGCGAAGGCGTCCAGCACGAAGCCGGCCAGGCGCGGGCTGAAGACCGCGTCACCGTCGGCGACCCGGCGGATCGCGGCGGCGAGCTCCTCCGAGGAGATGGTCTTGGTGACGTAGCCGCGGGCGCCCGCGCGGATCAGGCCGATCACGTCTTCGGCCGCGTCCGAGACGCTGAGGGCCAGGAAGCGGACCTGCGGATGGGTACGGCGGACCACCTCGAGCACCGCGCGGCCGCCGCCGTCGGGCATGTGGACGTCGAGCAGGACCACGTCGGGCTCGAGTGCTCCGATGCGGCTGACGGCCTCGGCCACGGTGCTGGCCTCGCCGATCACGTCGACCCGGCCGGCCAGTTCGGCGCGGACGCCGGCCCGGAACATGGCGTGGTCGTCGACGACGAATACCCGCAACGCCTGTGGCGCCTCGGTCGGCGTGGGGTTCTCGGTCATGTGACGCTCACCTGTCCTTGCTGGCGTTTGCTGGGGTCGACATCCGTGCGATCGGCAGGAACAAGCGCACCTCGGTGCCGGTGCCCGGCTCGCTGCGGATCTCCGATCGGCCGCCGTGGCGGGCCATCCGTCCGATGATCGAGCCGCGCACCCCGTGTCGGGTGTCTTCCACTGTAGAGGGGTCGAATCCCGCACCGCGATCGCGGACGAAGACGCTCAGCTGGTCGGGTTCGGCCTCGGCGTAGAGCGACACGGTCTGCACCTTGGCGTGCCGGGCGGCGTTGACCATGGCCTCCCGCGCGGCGGCGACCAGCGCGCCGACCCGTTCGTCGGTCTCCCGGTCGCCGACCACGACGGTCTCGACCGTGATCGCGAAGGTGTCCTCGACCTCGGCCGCCGCCTGCTCCAGCGCCGCCGCGAACCGCTCGGTCGGGGACGCCGTCGGCTTGTAGAGCCAGTTGCGCAGCGAGCGTTCCTGGCCGCGAGCCAGCCGCTGGACCACCTTGACGTCGCCGGCGTTGCGCTGGATCAGCGCGAGCGTGTGCAGCACCTGGTCGTGCACCATGGCGGCGACCTCGGCGCGCTCCTGTTCGCGGATCCGGCCCTCGCGCTCGGCCCGGAGCTGGTTGAACGTGCGCCACAGGGCCGGGCCGGCCACCACCGCGACGCCGAACAGGCCGACCAGCGCGAAGATCACGCCGTTGATCACGGCGCCGATGTCGCCCGACGGCGCGTAGACCGCGACCACGCCGATGACACCGGTCGCGACGAGTACGCCGCCGCCGATGAAGCGCAGGAGGAAAGCCCGTCGGTCGCTCTCGTCAACCACCGCCGCCAGCCACGGCATCGAGGGCAGCGTCTCGCTCCACTGCCGGCGCCGTTCGGGGTCGGACTGGTGCCAGATCACGCCCGCGCCGACCGCGACCAGGGCGATCAGCCAGCCTCCGGTGGCCGCCGCGCCGACGGAGTTGAGCAGCAGGGCCTGGGTGATCAGGACCCCGATGCCGATCAGCAGGAAGGGCAGCACCTGGGCCAGGCCGCGCCGGGTCGTGTCGCCCGAGGTGCGGGGGCGTTGCGGCAGGACCGCCCAGAACGCGGCGTAGAGCAGGAGCCCGAGCCCGCTGAACCCCAGCAGCAACACGAACGCCACGCGCACCCGGGTGGGTGGCACACCGAGGTGCTCGGCCAGTCCGGCGGCGACACCGGCGACCATGCGGCGGTCGCGGGCGCGGTACAGGCGCGGTGCGGCTTGTGCGGTGATGGCGGGCCTCCTTTCGGGTGATTTCGATGGTCACACGTGAAGACGTGCCGCGACCACGGGGAGGCCCCCTAACCTGGGGCGCCGTATTTCTCAGGGTGCGCTCAGGGTCCGCTCCGGAGGTCGCTCGGGCCAGGGCACCGCCAATATCGACGGTATGACCGAGACCCCCGAGACACCGGCCGGCGCGCGCCCGGCGGACGAGGCCGCCGCGCCGCCGCCCGGACCACCACCGCCGCCCCCGCCCGGGGCCGGCACCCCCGGTGCCGGCGCGCACGGGGCCGGCACGCACGGGGCCGGCACGGCGCCGGGCACGGCCGGCTTCGCCACGCGGTACGGGCTCACCCGCCCGTACAACGGCCGATACCTCGCCGGGGTCTGCGCCGCGATCGGCCGGGCCACCAACACCGACCCGATCCTGTGGCGCGTGCTGTTCGCCGTGCTCACCCTGTTCTTCGCCGTCGGGGTGCTGATCTACGTCACGGCCTGGCTGCTGATCCCGGCCGAGGGCGACACCGCCTCGCCGATCGAGTCAGTGCTCGGCAAGGGCCGGTCGAGCATGTCGCCGGTCACCGCGATCGTGCTCGGTGTCGGTTGCACGGTGTTGTTCGGCTTCCTGGTCACCGACGCGTTCCGCGCGGTCGTGCTGGGCGCCGCGATTCTGATAGGAGGCGCGTTGCTGCTCAACCGCAACCAGCGCGGGCCGCAGCCCGTGCCGGCCGGGCCGGGGGACGACCGGTTCACCTGGTCCAACATCTCGCCCTGGTCGGGCTCGGCACCCTGGGGCGGCGCCACGCCGTGGCGGTCCGCTCCGGAGCAGCCGACCCAGCCGTTCGCCGCCGCACCGGCCCCTTCCGGGCCGCCGCCGGTCGCGGTCGACGAGCCGACCCGGACGTACGAGGAGTCGACCCTGAGGCACGAGGAGCCGACACGGACGTACGACGCGCCGCAGCCGACCGCGCAGTTCCCGCCTACCGCCGGGCCGTACCCGCCGCGGCAGCAGGGATACCAGCCGCCGTTCGCGCCCTACGGCCCGTACGGTGGACCACCGCCCCCGCCCCCAGCCTCCCCGCCGAAGCCCGCCAAGCCGCCGAAGCCACCGAAGGAGCGCTCGGCGCTGGGCTTCGCGACCTTCTCGATGATCTTCATCGCGATGGGCGTCGTGGCGATGCTCGACCTGCTCAACGTGATCCGGGTGCGCCCGACCACGTATTTCGCCGCCGCCCTGCTGACCATCGCGCTCGGCCTGCTGGTCGGCGCCTGGCTGGGCCGCGCCCGGTGGCTGATCGCGCTCGGCCTGGCCGCCGCGGCGGCGCTGGGCATCTCGTCCATCGCCGAGTACCAGATCGACCACGACAAGATCGGGCCGCGCGAGGCGGTCTGGGAGCCGCGGTCGATGGACGAGCTCCGGCCCAGCTACCGGCTGCCGTTCGGTGACGCCCGGCTCGACCTGACCAGCCTCGACTTCACCGGCCAGTCCAGGGCGGTCGACGTCAACATCAACGCGGGCGACCTCGAGATCCGGGTGCCCGAGAACGTCGACGTGCTGGTCGACGTCAACGTCGACGCCGGCGACGCGCAGATCTTCGACCGGTCGACCAGCGGTCTGGGCCAGTCGATGACCGTAGCGGACAACGGCCCCGACGGTGAGGGCGGCGGGTCGCTGCGGCTGACCATCAGTGCCAACGCCGGACGCGTGGAGGTGACCCGATGAAGGCGCACAAGACCGACGCCGTCTCACTGGTCTTCGCCGTGATCTTCATGGCGATCTTCGGCTGGTGGGTGTTCGCCCAGGTCGTCAACGTCAACGTGCCGGCCGCGGGCTGGTGGGTCGCGTTCGGGCTGATCCTGCTGGGCCTGCTCGGCCTGTTCGGCGCGGTCCGGTCGGCGCGCAACGCCAACGCGGCTCAGCGGTCGGCGACCCCGGTCAGCCCGGCCACCGATCAGTTCCCGTCGATCGACCCGGAGCCGACGGCCACCGCGGACCTCGGCAGCCCCGTCTCGGCTCCGCCGCGCGGTCAAAACGACGACTGAGCCCCGCGCCACCTATGCTGGCCGGTGGAGGTTTTCACCTCCGCCGGCCAGTGCCATGTCAAGCAGGCATCACCGACCGCCGGCATCACCAATTCGATCGCTGAGGAGCCAGCCCGACATGACCGCCTCCCCCGCGCACCCCGCCGACCGCGGCCGCGACAGCTACGGCGAGCGCGCCGCGCGCACGCTCACCGCCGAGCTCGCCCGCCACGCCGGCCCCAAGACCGCCCTGGTGGTCGGTGCCGCGCCGGAGTCGGCGGTGCTCCAGGCCGCGATCGACGCCCTGCTGCCGGGCGACGCGCTGGTCGTCACCCCGGGCGCGGGCACCACCAGCGCCGCGCTGCGAGCCCACGTGCACCAGCAGGGCCAGTGGGTCACCGACCGGGTGCGCGTGGCCGAGTCGGTCGGCGAGGCCGACCCGGCCCAGGTCGTGATCGTCGCCGAGGCGCAGACCGGCTCCGCGGAAGACGCCCGGGCGACCATCGACGGCCTCGCGAAGTACCTGGCGGACGGCGGCGTGCTGTCCGTCGGCGCACCGGCGCTGCCCGGCCTGACCGGTGGTGCCGCCGCCGAGCTCGACCGGCAGGCCGCCCTCTTCGGCGTGGGCTCCGACCTGGTGCTGGCCAACCGGCCGCCGGTGCGGGTGCATCGGCTGCGGTTCTCGCCGGCCGACGCGGCGCTGGCCGAGCGGCTCGCCCCGGCCTACCGGCCGTCGAGCGTCCCGCTGACCCGCTCGATGCACATCGACTCCAACGGCGTGGCCGCCGCCGGCATCGCCCTCGGCGTGGCCGCGCTGACCCGTCGCGCCCGCCCGTCGTCCAAGCTGTGGCTGGTGCCGGCCCTGGCGGCGCTGCCGGTCGCCGCCTTCTTCCGGGACCCCGAGCGCGACGTGCCCGAGGACCCGACTGCCGTGGTGGCGGCGTCCGACGGCAAGGTCCTGTCGGTCGAGCGGGTCACCGACGAGCGGTTCGGCGAGGGCGAGTTCCTGCGGGTCGCGGTCTTCCTGTCGGTCCTCGACGTGCACGTCAACCGCAGCCCGGTGGCCGGCAAGGTGGTCGACTACTTCGTCACCGACGGCGGCTACGCGGCCGCGATGAAGCCGGCGGCGGAGCACAACGTGGCCGCGTACACGGTGCTCGACACCCCGCGCGGCACCGTCGTCGTGGCCCAGCGGACGGGCCTGATCGCCCGCCGGATCGTGCAGCGCGCGCCCGTCGGCGCGCTGCTGGCCCGGGGCGAGCGCTTCGGCCTGATCCGGTTCGGTTCGCGCACCGACGTCTACCTGCCCGCCGGCACCGCGGACGCGCTCGTGGCGCCTGGCGACCGGGTCGTCGGCGGCGCGTCGGTGATCGCCCGGTGGCGCTCCTAGTCGACGCCGCGGGCGTTGAGGGCGTCCGCCAGGTCGTCCGAGTGCTTCAACGCCATGATCAATAAAGGCACGACGAAGGCCAGGGGCGCCACGGGTACGCCGCGGGCGCGCTGGGCCTCCCGGATCTGAGTCGCGAAACCGGCGATGACCGGGATCGTCGTGATGGTCATGGAGAGCATCAGCGCGACCCGGCTCGGGTTGACGCCCAGCCGGCGCAGCGGCGTCAGCGCGCGCTCGATCGCGTCGACCAACTGCTCGGTGCGGGTGGTCAGGGTGACCAGGTTGGCCAAGAGGATCACCACGACCACCCGCACGACGTTGGCCGCCATGGTCAACGCGGGCAGGAAGAAGACCTGGCTCAACACCATCACGAGCACCAACCAGCGCAGCTTGTACGCCTGGCGGGCGATCTCGAGCGCGCCGAGCCCCGCGACGAGATAGCAGCCGGCGACCGCCAGCGCGGTGCCGGTCAGCGTCCAGGGGTTCGCCGGGGCGAGCGAGACTCCCAGCGCGAGCGCCATGACGACGAGGAGCTTCGGGCCGGCCGGCAGGCGGTGCAGCAGGCTGTCGCCGGGGCGGTACAGGGAGATCACGTCTGGTCCTGGTCGTGCTCGTACCGCGCGATGACCGGATCCGGGTCGCCCTGGTCGACCACCTGGCCGTCCTCGAACCGCACGACGATGTCGCAGCGCGCGGCCAGCCGCAGGTCGTGGGTGGCGAGGACGAGCTGCTGGGGCATCTCGTCGAGCAGGAAGCGGGCGATCCGCCGGCTGTTGGCCGCGTCCAGGTAGGCGGTCGGCTCGTCGGCCACCACCAGGCCCGGTTCGCCGATCAGCACCGCGCACAGGGCGAGCAGCTGCTTCTGGCCGCCGGAGAGGCTGTGTGCGGGCGAGTCGGCGTACTCGGTGAGCCCGACCCGCTCCAGTGCGGCCGCGACGCGCTCGCGGACCTCGCCGCGGGACAGCCCGCGGCCGCGCAGCGAGAAGGCGGCGTCCTCGGCGACCGTCGGCATGATGATCTGGGTGTCGGGGTTGCTGAACACGAACCCGACCCGGCGGCGCAGCTGCCTCGACTGCCGGACGGGGTCGATGCCGTGCACCCGCACCTCGCCCGTGGTCGGGGTGACCAGGCCGTTGAGCGTACGGGCGAACGTCGACTTGCCGGACCCGTTGGAGCCGATCACCGCGATTCGGCGCTGGTCGAGGTGCAGCGAGACCTCCCGCAGCGCGACACGGCCCGGGAACTCGACCGTGACGGCCGACAGCTCGATCTCGGTCACCGGACGACCTCGAACAGCGCGGCCACACCGAGCCCGCCGCCGACGGCCGCGGTGGCCAGGCCCAACGTGCCGGCCGGTGCGCCCGACCGGACGAGGCGGCTGAACAGGCGGACCACGCTGACGGCGCCGCTCGCGCCCCACGGGTGGCCGAGCGCGAGCGCGCCGCCGTCGGCGCAGACCCGCTCGTCCTGGTCGGGCAGCCCCAGTCGGGTGAGCGCGGCGAGCACCTGCGCGGCGAAGGCCTCGACGATCTCGATGGCGGCGATGTCGGCGAGCGTGACGCCGGCGGTCGCCAGGAGGCGCTCGACCGCCGGGACCGGGCCGAGGCCCGGCAGCGCCGGGTCACAGCCGACGGTGGCGGTGGCGATGACCGCCAGACCCGTGCCCCCGGGTGCGAGCGCGACGGCGGCGGCCCCGTCGCTGTCGCGGCAGGAGTTGCCCGCGGTGAGGGTGTCGCCGGCTCCGGGGAACAGCGGTGGGAACCGGTCGAGCATCGTCGGGATGCGTTCGCGTGGACCGGCGTCGGCGGTCACCCCGGCCAGCGGCACGAGCTCGGCGTCGAAGCCTCCTCGGCCGCGGGTCAGGACCGCGAGGCGGTGGCTCCGAGCGGCGTACGCGTCCTGGCGGTCGCGGTCGATCCGGTCCAGGATCGCGAGGTCCTGCGCGGCGCGGACCATGTCGGGGTCGGGATGACCGGGTGGCGCGAACGGCGCCCGGTCGTAGGCCACGCCGCCGGCGATCCGGGTCGGCGCCGTGGAGCAGCTCTCCACCCCGCCGGCGATGCGCACTCGGTGGTCGCCGGCCCGGATCGCCTCGGCCGCCGTGATGATCGCGGCCAGGCCGCTGCCGCACTGCCGGTCGATGGTCATGCCCGGCACGCTCACGTCCAGGCCAGCCGCCAGCGCGGCGACCCGGGCGACGTTGCCTCCGGGACCCACGCAGTTGCCGAGGACGACGTCGGCCACCTCGGCTTCCGTGTCGTCCGCGCAGGCGCGGATCACCGGCGCGGCCAGCTCCGCGGCGGTCAGCCCGGCGAGCGCACCGCCCTGGGGCGTGATCGGTGTGCGCCGCGCGGCCACCACGACCGGCGTGTTCGCGTCAACCAATGCGGGTCACCCGCCCTTCGATCGCCGCGTGGCGGATCTGCTCCCTGGCCGGCTTGCCGGTGGCCGTCCGGGGCAGCTTGTCGGTCCAGAACCAGCGTCGCGGCCGGTGGGTGCCGGTCAGCAGCGTGCCGGCCTGGCTGCGCAGCTCGGCGGCCGTGGGCGGCCGCCGGCCCGGCTCGGTCTCGATCAGGGCGGCGACCAGCTCGCCGGCGCGCTCGTTCGGCAACGCGAAGACCACGGCGTCGGCGATTCCTTCGATGCCGAGCAGGGCGGCCTCGACGTCCTCCGGCACGACGGTCGCGGCGGCGGTCAGGATGGCACCGTCGCTGCGGCCACGCAGCCGCAGCGGACCGGTCAGGTCCGGGTCGACGAGGTCGCCCACGGTGCCCCAGCCGTCCTCGTCACGCCGGAAGGGTCCGTCGGTCCCGGCCGCGCTCCGGCCGGGACCAGAGTCGTCGGTCGCGGTCAGGTAGCCGGCGGCGAAGTAGGGGGAACGGACCCACAGGACACCGTCTTCGACGCGGAGCTCGACGCCCTCGAACGGGCGCAGGCCCTGGCCATCGGGGTCGACCGCGACGAACGACAGCTCGGCGGCGCCGTAGTAGCTGACCACCCGGATCCCGGCCGCCTCCGCGCGGGCGCGCAGCTCCGGGTCGAGGCGTGCGCCGCCGATCAGGGCGACCCGCAGCCGGTGTGGGGCGCCGGTCTCCAGGATGTCGCGCAGCGCGTACGGGGTGCCGTGCAGCACGGTGGCGTACGCCAGGTCGGCGGCCGAAACGGTGTGGGTGCGGGGAAGCAGCACCGCGGCACCGAGCGACCGCGCGTGCGCGACCGAGAACATCGTCACCGAGGAGACCAGCGGGGACGGCAGATAGAGGACGTCGTCGCCGGTGAGCCCGGTCAGTCGCTCGACGGCCGGGAACGAGGCCGCCCAGGACGCGGCGGTCCGCACGATCATGCGCGGCGCGCCCGTGCTGCCCGAGGTGAACGTGCCCCACCCCAGGCCCGGCACGGGTGGGGCCGACTCGACGCGACGGCGCAGGCCGGCCCAGTAGGTGGCGTCCCAGCGGTCGTCGCCGACCAGCGGCACACCACCGGCCTCGTGCACGCCGAGGGCGGTGATCAGGGCGGTGACCCGGTCGGGATGACGGATGGGAACCGTTCGGCCTTTTACGTGACCGCTCGCCGCGGCGATCCGGTCGCTGAGCTGTGCCGCTGACAGGACCGCGTCCCCGCAGCGCAGTGCGGTCACGAAGGGACCCGCCGGAGCCGGGTGGGGTTGCCGAACGCACGGGGGTACGCGCGCCAGAGCGCCATCGTGATCACCGTTGCGGCCACCACCTTGAGCAGGTCGCCGGGCAGGAAGGCGGCGCTGGTGGTCGCGGTCTCGCGCAGCGGCAGCCCGGTGACCGCGGACTGCACCGGGATGCCGATCGCGTAGACCACCAGGGCGCCGCCGACGAAGCAGCCGACCGCGGTCCGCCACCAGACCGGCGGGCGGCCGCCGAGCCGGACGATCGCGCCGACCACGAAGGCGCCGAAGATCCAGCCGATCAGGAAGCCCGCGGACGGACCAGCGAAGACGCCGGCACCGCCTCGGCCGCCGGACAGCAGCGGGAGGCCGGCCAGGACCAGCACCAGGAAGATGACCACGGCGGCCGCACCGCGCCACGCACCCAGCACCGCGCCGGCGAGCATGACCCCGAGGGTCTGCGCGGTGATCGGCACGGCTCCGCCGATGGGTATCGCGCCGGGAAGGCCCAGCACCGCCAGGATGGCGGCGAAGGCCACGATTCTCGTGATGTCGCGCGTTTCGAGCCTGCGAGATCCGTCCATCGTCTCCCCCTCTTGAACGCCGTTCACCTGAACACCGTTCTCCTGAACGGCGTTCACTATAGTGGTGGGATGCCGAGATCGGATAGCGCCGGGTATGTCCGCAACAGCCGCGATGATGTCGTGAGCGCGGCCCTCGGGATTCTCGACCAACAGGGTCTGCCCGACCTGACCATGCGGCACCTGGCAACCACGCTCGGCGTCGCGCCCAGCGCGCTGTACTGGCACTTTCCCAACAAGCAGTCGCTGCTGGCCGCGGTCTCGGACCGGATCATCGCGGGCGCGCGCCCGACCCAGGCGTCTCCGGACGACTGGCAGGCCGCGGTCCGAGCCGAGGCAGCGGCGCTGCACGACGCACTGCTGGCGTTCAAGGACGGCGCCGAGGTGGTGTCGAGCACGCTCGCACTGGGGCTGGGAGCGGAAGACCTGCAGCGGCGGCTGACGGCGGCTCTCGGCCGCGGCGGCTTCGACGACCGCACGGTCGCGCTGGCCGCCGAGACGATGGTGCACTTCATCGTGGGCCACGCGTTCCACCGCCAACAGCGCATGCAGGCCGACAGCCTGGGCGCGGTGGCCGAGCGGCACTCGCTGGACCACAAGAACCCGACCGACCAGCCCCACGAGCCCCAGGCGTTCGAATTCGGGATCACGATGCTCGTCGCCGGCCTGGAGGCGGCCCAGACCCGCCAGCCGCGACCCGCCTGACTCGAGCCGGCCGTCGACGGCCGGCCACCATGCCGGCCCGGCGCAGATCATGACCCAAGGCGAGCCAAAGGCCCCCGCCGTTTCCGGTGGGGGCCTTTGGCGTGTGTCCAGGTCAGGCGGTGCGGCGCTGGCGGAGCCAGAGCAGGGGGCCGCTGGCCAGGTACGCGATGACGATCGCGAAGAACGTGGCGCGGATGTCGAGCAGGCCGCCGATCACCGGCACCAGGAGCAGCCACGGTGGCAGCTTCACCAGTCGGGCCAGCTTGGCGTACGGGAAGCTCGAGACCATCGTGAAGGCCAGGATCGCGACGCCGGCCACCACGAAGGTGCCGGAGACGGGCAGGCCGATCAGGACCGCCAGCGCGAGTACCGCCGCGGCCATCGTCGTCGGCACACCGCAGAAGAAGCGGCCGTCCTTCGGCGAGACGTTGAAGCGGGCCAGTCGGATCGCGGCGCAGCCGGCGACCAGGGCGCAGGCCACCGCGGCCGCGGCCGTGGAGACCGTGCCAGCCAGCGAGGCGTAGACCACGACCGGTGCGGCGAGGCCGAACGAGCACATGTCGGCCAGCGAGTCCATCTGGGCACCGAACGGGCTGGCCACGCCGAGGCGGCGGGCGAGCATGCCGTCGAGACCGTCGAAGACGACGCAGGCGACGAGGCAGATCGCGGCGATGCGGACGTCGCCCTGCATCGCCAGGAAGATGGCCAGCAGGCCGAGCCCGAGGCTGGCCAGCGTGCAGCCGTTGACCACGGTGAACTTCGCGCGCCGGGCGAGCGTGCGCTCACCGGGCAGCAACGGGATCGACATGCCAGCGGCGGGAGCGGGCTCGCTCGGGCCGACGGCCGGGCTGACGGGCGCGATCGCCTGGATCTCGCGGACAGCCAGCGGGTCGATGGAGTGACTGTCCGGGTGCACCACGGCGACCCGGGAACGCCGCCCGACGCGTACGCGCAGGACCTGCCGGGCGAGCGTGCTGCCGCCCCGACGAAGGCCATACCACCGGCGACCGCCGGGGCGCGGACTGTCGAAAGCGAGGCGCGGACTATCGGTGGTGATACGCCGACGCCAAGGGGCTCTCGGCACGTGGTCCTCCAGGTCCGGATCGGATCTCTCCGCCGCCAGATCGAACAACCGCCCGATCTTGCGGTCTACACCATCGCACAGATGGGGCTGGTTGGCGAGACTCGTACACGGTTCTATCGGATGAACCAGGCACGAACGCGACAGTTTTCATTTAAGCGGCATAGCCGACGGTACGAGCTCTTGGCCCAACCACCGATTATAGGCCCTAGGCAGCCACATTGGTGATTTGTGGGTGTCTGGGCAGCTCAGGCGGCCCAAGCGTCGGTAGCGGTCGCCGCGACATCGGTGAGCGTCAGCCCGCGGAGCTCGTCGCGGCCGAACCAACGGGCGTCGACCGTCGATCCGTTCACCTCGGCAACCCGGGGCTCGGTGGGCGTGCTGACCGCGACGCGGTAGATCACCCGCACCGCGTGCCAGTCCATCGGATGTGGCTCTGGCCCGATCGCCCGCGGGTTGTGGCGGTCGGACACCCCGAGCAGCTCGACGACCTCACCCACCTGGCCGGACTCCTCCGCGATCTCCCGCAACAGCCCGGCAGCCGGCTGCTCGCCGAAGTCGGTGCCGCCGCCGGGCAGGTGCCACTTGCCCGCACCGGGAAACCCTTGAGAGATCTTCGTCAGGAGTACGCCGCGCGGCGAGGTCACCAACCCGTAGGCGGCGAACCTCTGGCCCCGGTCCTTCCTCTGCGGCGGCGGCCGACGGCGCCCGAGGGGGTGCGGTGCGGCGAAGTCCAGCGGGACGACCGGCTGGCCGAGGATCTCGGCGGTGAAGGGCATGAGGCGCAGGTCGGCCAGGTCGCGCTGGTCGACCCAGGCGACGTCGTCGCTGGTGCCGGCCGCTTCCCTTCGGAGGGTGCCGCGGAGCACGCGGACCTCGTACACGATCAGGTCGTAATGCCAGACGACCTCGATGTCCCGGAGCTCGCGCACGGACGCGAGCGCGGTCAGTGGACGGCCGAGCTCGATCTCGAGGCCGGTTTCCTCGCGGTACTCGCGGACCAGCGCGTGGGCGGGTGCCTCACCGTGTTCGAGACCGCCGCCGGGGAGCTGCCAGACCCCGGGAAAGTCGGACTTGTCGGACGAGCGGGCGAGCAAGACCCGATCGCCGTCCCGGCACAGCCCGTACGCACCGATTCGCCGCCGTCGCTCCATCGAGAACGATCTTACCGGCCGGTACGCCGGCGCTCCTGTCGCAGGAAGCCACGAGGTCGCGATCCGGGGTACGCCGCCCAAGCGCTCGTTCTCGAGCGCTCCCGTCACTCAGGGAACGCGGCGCGGACGGCTTCGGCGGTGACCTCGGTGGTCGCTGACGACGGCAGGTCGCGTAGCTCGTCGGCCGGGAACCAGCGCGCGGCGTCGGTCGAGCCGCCCACATCGGCGACGCGGGCAGCGACCGGGCTGTCGACGGCGACCCGGTAGAACGCGCGGACGCCGTGCCAGTCGATCGGGTAGCCCTCGGGGCCGAGCGACGCCGCGTCCCGGTGGCTGGCCACGCCGAGCAGGGAGACGAGACGGCCGGTCTGGCCGGTCTCCTCGACCAGCTCGCGGAGCAGGGCCGCGCCGGGCTGCTCGCCGAAGTCGGTGCCACCGCCCGGGAGGTGCCAGCAACCCGCGCCGGGGTAACCCGGGGCGACCCGGGTCAGCAGCACACGCCCGTCGGGGTCGGTGGCGACCGCGTAGGCGGCGAAGCGCTGGGCGCGGTGCAGGCCGTCGGGGCCGGGCGCCGCGTAGAACGACGGGAAGTCGGGGGTCTCGTCGGGGCGCAGGTCGATCGAGCCGGGCGGCAGGCCGAGCGCGTTGGCCGTGAACGGGCGCAGCGGCAGGCCCTTGGCCTCGTCGAGGGTGTGCCAGCGGGCGAGGTCGGTGGGCTGGCCGACCCGGTCGACCAGGGTGCCGCCACGGACCGACGCCGCGTAGATGAGGCGGTCAGTGTGGATGGTGACGCCGCGGTGCGGCAGGGCGCGCATGTCGGCGAGGACGTCGTGCAGGCCGGTCACGGTGATCGAGAGACCGGTCTCGGCCGCACTCTCGCGTACCACCGTGTGGTTGGGGTCCTCGCCATGATCGACAGCGCCGCCGGGAAGGGACCAGGCGCCCGGGGTGCCGGACCGCGTGGACGCCCGGACCAACAGCACACGACCGCTGCCGTCGGTGCAGACGGCATAAGCGGCGATGCGGCGGACAGGCTCGAGCGCTGGGGTCACAGAGGGAGATTCTTCCCGAATCACTCGACACCTCCGGGGCTGGAGTCGGATTGCTGACACTTGATCACCCGCAGGGGTCAAGTTTCAGGGTACGGGTCCGGGCGGTACCCGAGGTAGAACCGTCCTGCCGGGTGGACCGTAGAAGCATGACGACGAGCGCGAACCCACCGTACAAACAACTACGCCGAACCACCGACGACAAGATCATCGCAGGCGTCTGCGGCGGCCTCGGCCGCTACTTCGGCGTCGACCCGGTCCTGATGCGAGTGATCTTCGCGGTCACCGTGGTCCTGACCGGCGGCCTGGCGCTGCTGGCGTACCCGGTGCTGTGGTTCCTCATGCCGGAGGACCGTCAGGCCGCCGGGACCTGGGGTCCGGGCGGCGGAGCGCCGGCGGACTGGCAGGCGCAGACCCGCGGGGGCAGCTACTACCAGCCGCCGACGTACCCGGGGCCGACGAACCAGCAGCCGGGTCCGCAGGCGTCCTACGTGGAGCCGACGTACCCGACATCGAACGCGGACCCCGGTCCGACAACGGGCACGGGCTTCGGCACCGGAACGGGCACGAACGAGGGCGACGACCCGAACACCACGCCGCGCGCGTAGGGGGCGGTTCCGGTCGTCGACGGAACGTTGCCGGCCCGCACAAGCGGGCCGGCAACAGCCGAGCCTGCCTACCGCAGCCACGCGGGCGCGAGCCGGTCGTGATGGCTTAGTGGTTGGTTGGGCTACTCCCACTCGATGGTGCCCGGGGGCTTGCTGGTCACGTCGAGGACCACGCGGTTCACCTCTCGGACCTCGTTCGTGATGCGGGTCGAGATGCGGGCGATCACGTCGTAGGGCAGGCGGGACCAGTCCGCGGTCATCGCGTCCTCGCTGGACACCGGGCGCAGGACCACCGGGTGGCCGTACGTGCGGCCGTCGCCCTGGACACCGACGCTGCGGACGTCCGCGAGCAGGACCACCGGGAACTGCCACACGTCGCGGTCGAGGCCGGCCGCGGTGAGCTCCTCGCGGGCGATCTGGTCGGCCGCGCGCAGGATGTCGAGCCGGTCGCGGCTGACCGCGCCGATGATGCGGATCGCGAGGCCCGGGCCGGGGAACGGGTGCCGCCAGACCATCGGGTCGGGCAGGCCCAGGGCCGTGCCGAGGGTGCGCACCTCGTCCTTGAACAGCGTGCGCAACGGCTCGACCAGGCTGAACTTGAGGTCGTCGGGCAGGCCACCCACGTTGTGGTGCGACTTGATGTTGGCCGTGCCGGTGCCGCCGCCGGACTCGACCACGTCCGGGTAGAGCGTGCCCTGCACCAGGAACTCCACGTCGCCTTCGGCGGCCACCTCGCGGGCGGCCTGCTCGAAGACGCGGATGAACTCCCGGCCGATGATTTTGCGCTTCTGCTCCGGGTCGGTCACACCGTCGAGCGCCGCGAGGAACCGGTCCGCGGCGTCGACCACCTTGAGCTTGACGCCGGTCGCCTCGACGTAGTCCTTCTCCACCTGCTCGGCCTCGCCGGCCCGCAGCAGGCCGTGGTCGACGAACACGCAGGTGAGCTGGTCACCGACGGCCTTGTGGACGAGCGCCGCCGCCACCGCGGAGTCGACGCCGCCGGAGAGGCCGCAGATGACCTCCTTGTCGCCGACCCGCTCGCGGATCGCGGCGACCTGGTCGTCGATGATGTTGTCGGGAGTCCAACTGGGCTCGATGCCGGCGATGTCGTAGAGGAACCGCGTCAGCACGTCCTGGCCGTGCGCGGTGTGCATGACCTCGGGGTGGAACTGGGTGCCGGCGCGCCGCCCGACCAGGTCCTCGAACGCGGCCACCTCGGCGCCCGGCGTAGCGGCGGTGACCGTGAAGCCGGCCGGCGCCGCGGTCACGCTGTCGCCGTGGCTCATCCACACCGGCAGCGCGGCCGGCAGGTCACGCAGCAGCACACCGGCCTCTGGGGCCACGGTGAGCTGGGTGCCCCCGAACTCGCGGCGGCCGGTGTGGGCCACCGTGCCGCCGAGGGCCTGGGCCATCGCCTGGAAGCCGTAGCAGATGCCGAACACCGGGACACCCGTGTCGAACAGGTCGCTGTCGACCTGCGGGGCGCCAACCTCGTAGACGCTGGACGGCCCACCAGACAGGATGATCGCGACCGGATCCTTGGCCAGCATGTCCTTGACCGGCATGGTGTGCGGCACGATCTCGGAGTAGACCTTCGCCTCCCGCACCCGGCGTGCGATGAGCTGTGCGTACTGCGCGCCGTAGTCGACGACAAGAACCGGGCGTGGCGTGGTCATGCGTCCGGAGTTTACCGACCGTGCCCGGCCAGCCGTCGCTCGCTCACCCCCTCCGGAGCGTGGGCGGGACGCATCTCACGGCGGCCGACCACCCATCGGGTGACGACCAGCAACAGCACTGCCGTCGCGGCGAAGACGCCGTTGCCGATCCAGCGGAGCCGATCGTCCGGCCCGTAGAGCGAGGTCAGCACGAACGCCAGCCAGGCATAGGTCAGCAATGCCCCCGCCAGCAACCCCAGCAGGTGCCGGTCGCCCCAACCGGGTCGCCGCGCCAGCCACGCCACGGTGACGGCGGCAATCGACGTGGTCACGACATCGATCCCGAACCCGAGCCAGTTCTCCGGGACGGCGGCGTGCGCGCTGGCAGTAACGAAGGTCACTACGCCAACCACCCACGGCCGCGGCGGCCCCGCACGACCGTCGGCGGTCGGCGCTCGTCGCCGGTGCGGCCCAACCAAGGCCACCACGCCGCTCGCCCAGGACCGCCGCGGCCACGAACGGCCGTCGGCAGGCGCCGCTCGCCGCTTTGGCGGCGCGACGGAGGGCACCATGCCGGTGGCCGACGGCCGCAGTGGCGGCGGATGATCGCCGGCGGGCGGTGATAGTCGGCGGCGCGGTATCAGGAAGCTCAGGATGATCAGGGCTATCGCCGTCACCGCGGCCACCGTGAGTTGGTGTGGTGCGGCCAGAAAACCCTCCTGGTCGCGTAGGTCCTTGAAGATCAGCCAACACCCGAGCAGGTAGCCCAGCGCCGTGAACGAGAGCCCTACCGGACCCAGCCATGGCTGATCGCGCCGGCTTGGGAACCACAGCTCGACCAGGGCGATCGGCACCCCGATGCTCCACACCGCGTGGCCGACGAGGAACGCGGCCGCGTTGTAGGCGCTTATCCCTAGCCATGGCACCGGGGTCACACCCGTTTGGTCCAGGCTCTCGAAGGTCTGGTTGAACAGCGACTGGTCGACCAGACCGGCCTCGATCACTCCGTAGGCGGTCGCCAGCAGGAAGATCGTCGGCCAGCCGCGGCCAGTGCGGCGGGTCAGTTCGCGCACCAGGAGCGCTCCGCAGCCGTAGAGCGGGACCAGGAAGGGCAGCAGCGGCAGGCGCTCGATCGAGATGTTGCCCAGCAGGTATTCGCCCACCCACGGGGCGAGCACGAGCAGCAGGAGCACGGACCAGAAGCGCATGGGAACAGCCTGGGGGCGGGCTGTGAGAGGGCGGTGAGGGGCGATTAAGAATCTGATGAGAGTGGGAGCGTCACCGTGAAGACCGCGCCGGCGACCGAGATCGTGCCGCCGTGTGCCGTCACTACCGACCGGGCGATCGCGAGGCCAAGACCTACGCCGCCAGACGGCGCCCCAGAACCCCGGAAGAACCGCTCGAACACCGCTGACTCGAGGCCGGCCGGCACACCCGCACCTTCGTCGGCCACGACCAATCGGGCAACCCCGTCAGCTCCGGAGACCGACACCGTCACCGTGCCTGTGCCGTGGTTGAGGGCGTTGTCGACCAGGATCCATACCAACCGCCGCAAGGCGTCGGCGTCGCCCAGGACCATTGCCGGGTCTGAGCCCGCGCAGGACACCGATGCCTGACGGCAGACCGAGCGTGCCACCGCCAGCAGGTCCACCGAGGACAGCGCCGGGGACGCTCCGCCGTCCGAGCGGGCCAGCAGCAGCAGGTCGTCCAGCAACCGCGCCATCCGGGCGCTGTCCGCTTCGAGATCCGCCAGCGCGTCAGCACGATCGGCAGCCAACGCGTCAGGGTGCGCCAGCAGGAAACCGACGTTCCCCCGGATCGTCGTCAGCGGCGTACGAAGCTCGTGCGAGGCGTCAGCCGTGAAGCGACGCTGCGCCGCCAAAGCTGACTCGGTCTGTGCGTACGCCGACGCCAGCCGGTCCATCATCGTGTTGAAGCTGACCGTCAACCGCCCGAGGTCGTCCCGTTGCCGCACCGCGGGCAACCGTCGGGTCAGGTCCGCCGACCCGCCCACCGAGTCGGCCAGCGACGCCAGCACCCGCAGCGGCCGCAGCGCCCGGCCCACCGCGAACCACGTAGCCGCGAACGCCGCCACCAGCCCCAGGAACCCGACGACCGCCAACACCCCGACCATCCCCCGCCGCTCCGCCTGGAGCGCCCGGATCGGTTGCGCGGCCACGACGTGCCCCTGAGCCCACGGCACCACCCAAACCCGGGTCGGCACGCCCGAGAGCGACACCGTCGCCCCAGACCCAGCCGCCACGGCCGGCAGCGCGGACGAGGAACGCGGCGGCCAGGCACCCACGTGCCCCGTCGACGAGAGCACGGAGCCCGAGGAGTCCAGCACCACCACGATCGCCTCACCGGTCGCCACCGCGTCGACCAGAGTCAAGGGCCGGGCGGTGACCGAGGACGGCGGCATATCGCCGAGCGCCCGCGCCGCCGCCGACGCTCGCGAGGCCAGCAGACGATCCTGGTCGGTGGCGAACCCGTACGACAGCAGCACATAGATCAACACCGCGACCACCGCGTAGATCACCGCCACGACGGCGACGCCGAACAGCGTGACGCGCGCCCGGATCGAGATCACCGCAGCACGTACCCGACGCCGCGCACGGTCTGCACCAGCCGCGGTTCGCCACCCGCCTCCAGCTTGCCCCGCAGATATCCGATGTAGACGTCGACGACGTTGCTGGCCACCGGCTCACCGCCCCAGACCGCCGACAGCAGCTGCGACCGGCGGAAGACCTGACGCGGATGCCGCACGAGGTACGCCAACAGGTCGAACTCCAACGCCGTCAGAGCGACCGGCCGCCCACCCCGCCGCACCTCCCGAGCCCCGGGATCGACCACCAGATCGGCGAACCGCAGCACGTCGACCGAGGCCGGCGCCCGCCGCAGCAGGGCCCGCACCCGAGCCAGCAGCTCCTCGACAGCGAACGGCTTGACCAGATAGTCGTCAGCACCCGCGTCGAGCCCGTCGACCCGGTCACCGGTGGCGTCCCGGGCCGTCAACATCAGCACCAACGCCGTCCCGCCGGCGGCCCGCAAAGCCCGGCATACCCCGAAGCCGTCGAGCCCGGGCAGATTCACGTCGAGCACGACGAGATCGGGCGAGGACCGGATCGCCGCGGCCAGCCCGGCCGGCCCGTCGGACGACAGGCTGACCGCATAGCCCGCGTACTCCAGCGACCGGCGCAAGGCGGCGGCCACCCGCGCGTCGTCCTCGATCACGAGCACCCGCGCCGCCGTCATGGCCGGCAGGCTAGCGCAGCGCGCCCGGCGCCGTGGGTGGCACAGCGGGCGACGACGGCCAGACGCGATCCACCGCCGCATAGGGAGCACCCAACGGGGGCCGCGGATCGGCCGAGCCCTTGTTGGGCCAGAACGACAACGCCCGCTCGGCCAACGCCGTGATCGTCAGCGACGGGTTGACACCGAGATTCGCCGGCACCGCCGCGCCGTCGACCACGTGCAGCCCCGGATGGCCGTACACCCGTTGATAGGGATCGACCACCCCAGAGGCAGCGGACGCGCCGATCGCCGCACCTCCCAGGATGTGCGCGGTGATCGGAATGTCGAACGCTTCGGTCAACGACCCGCCCGGGACCCCACCGATCTCCTCGGCCAACAGCCGGGCCGCCGTGTTGCCCGCCGGCACCCACGTCGGGTTCGGCGCGCCGTGGCCAGGCGTGGACACCAGCCGCCCGCGCCGCCAAGCGAGTGTCAGCGAGTTGTCGACCGACTGCATCACCAGCGCGATCACCGTGCGCCGGGACCAGTCCCGCACGGACAGCGCGCGCAGATAGGTCAGCGGCTGCCGGCCCAGCGTCGCCAGCAGCCGCCGGACGCGGTGCGGGCCGCCGTCGACCAGCGCCGACTGGAGCAGCCCCATCGAGTTGGAGCCGCGCCCATAACGGACCGGTTCGATGTGCGTACGCGCGTCGGGATGGAACGAGCTCGTGATCGCCGCGCCCTCCGAGTAGTCGACCCGACTGCGCCCAGCCACCGTCGCGCCCAGGATCGACTCGGAGTTGGTCCGCACCAGCGCGCCCAGCCGGGACGAGAGACCGGGCAGCGCGGACGAGAACAGGAGCCGGACCGTCCCGAGCGCCCCGGCCGCGAACACCACCTGGTCGGCCTCGACAACGGACCGCCGCCGGCCGCCGGTGCGAACAGTGGAGATCGCGTACCCGGAAGAAAGGGGTCGCACCTCGACCACGGTGGTCAGCGGCCGCACCGATGCGCCCAGCTGCTCGGCCAGCCAGAGATAGTTCTTGACCAGGCTGTTCTTGGCGCCGTGCCGGCACCCGGTCATGCACGCGCCGCAGTGCAGGCAGCCGGTGCGCGCCGGCCCCGCCCCGCCGAAATAGGGATCGGAGACGGTCTCACCCGGCCGGCCGAAGTGGATGCCGACCGGCGTCGGGTGGAAGGTCGAGCCGACCCCCATCCGGTCGGCCACCGCGCGCATCGCCCGGTCCGCGGGGGTGGTCAGCGGGTACGTCGCGACGCCGAGCATCCGTTTGGCCTGGTCGTAATGGGGTGCCAGCTCGGCCTGCCAGTCGGCGATGCCCTGCCACTGCGGGTCGGTGTAGAACTCCGGCAGCGGTTCGTAGAGCGTGTTGGCGTAGACCAGCGACCCGCCGCCGACCCCGGCACCGGAGAGCACGAGAACTTTGTCGCCGGCGGCGCCCCGACGCGCCGGACGCAGCACGTCGATCCGCTGGATCCCGAAGCACCGCAGCCGGGGCGCCCAGAGGAAGCGCCGCAGCCGCCAGGAGGTCGCGGGCAGTTCGTCGTCGGCGAACCGCCGCCCCGCCTCCAGCACGAGGACCGAGTAACCCTTCTCCACCAGGCGCAACGCGGCGACGCTGCCCCCGAATCCGGAGCCGATGACGACCACGTCGTACCGCATGCCCTCATCATTACCGGCCGGTAGGTATTGCGCCATCGCGAAATCCCGTCATCATTTCGGCGTGACAGGCACGGGGAACGAAGCGCACGGGTTCTGGCAGCGACTCGGCGGGCGCAGGCCCGTGCTCCTGGTCGCGGCGGCGGTGGTCATCGTGCTGCTGATCGGCGGCGCGGTGTTCGCGGCGACCCGGGGCGACTCCCCCGAGCCTTTGGCTGCCCCGTCCAGCCCACCAGTCGCCACCGCGGAAACGACCCCGACCCCGACCCCGACCGTGCAACCCGGCGCCGACATGCGTGGCCCGCTCGACCTCCTGCTGGTCGGCGTCGACACCCGCGTCTCCGTGCCCGGCTGGGAGCCGCACGCCGACGCGGTCCTGATCCTGCACGTCGACGCGGACCTCGAGAGCGGCTACCTGTTCTCGTTGCCGCGCGACCTGGTCGTCGACATCCCGGCGTTCCCGAAGGCGGGCTACCGCGGCGGCACGACGAAGCTGACCCACGCGATGAGCTACGGCAGCCGGCGCGGCAAGGGCGAGCCCTCGGCCACACAGGGCTATGAGCTGCTCAGCAAGACGGTCAGCGCGTACACCGGGATCAAGAGGTTCCAGGCCGGAGCGATCCTGAACTTCGGCGGCTTCGAGAAGCTGATCAACGAGCTCGGCGGCATCGACATGTACGTCGACCAGAAGGTGGTGTCGAAACACCGCCAGCCCAACGGCAAGCCGCGGACCCTGAGCGGCGGCGACTACGTGGGGCCGCAGGCGACGTACAACCCGGGGAACCGGCATTTCAAGGGCTGGCAGGCGATCGACTATGCCCGGCAGCGCTACACCGCCGGCGGCGACTACGCCCGGCAGCGCCACCAGCAGCAACTGATCAAGGCGATCCTGGCGAAGGCGCTGTCGACGGGCCTGCCCACCGACGCGGACGCGATCCAGCGGCTGATCAAGGCGCTGGGCAAGTCGGTCGACGTGATGGCCGGAGAGCGCACCCCGGTCGAGTACGGCTTCGCCCTGTCCAAGCTGCGTCCGGAGACGCTGACGCTGGTCTCCCTGCCGGGTGGCAGCGTGGGCAGTGGCGGCGGCTACCGGGGCGAGCAGCTGACCAAGGAAGGCCGCGACTTCATCAAGCAGCTCCGGGCGGGCAAGGCGGACGCGTACCTCAAAGCCCACCCGAAGCTGGTCGTCAAGCGTTAGCCGGCGGGCTTCGGAGGCGCGGTCTTCGAGGTCAGCCAGGTCATCAGGAAGTCGCGGAGCGGCTTGCCGGCGATCCGCTCGGCCAGGGCGATGAACTCGTCGGTGGTCGCGGTGGCGTTGCGCTTCTGGCTGGTCCACTCCTGGAGGATCCGGAAGAACGCGTCGTCGCCGACCTCGAGCCGCAGGGCGTGCACGGTCAGCCCGCCGCGCACGTAGACCGAGTTGCCGAACAGCCCCGCCTTGCCCGGGTCGTAGGTCGGGTCGGTCCAGGTGACGCTGTCGTACGCCTTGTCGAAGGAGGTCTGGACCGGCACCTCGGTGTCGTGCTCCGCCCACAGCCACTCGGCGTAGGTCGCGAAGCCCTCGTTGAGCCAGATGTCCTTCCACGCCTTGATCGACACGCTGTCGCCGAACCACTGGTGTGCGAGCTCGTGCGCGACGACCCACTCGTTGGTCGCGCTGCCGAAGAAGGAGTCGCTGTAGACCGGGCGGGACTGGGTCTCCAGCGCGTACCTGATGCGGCCGTCGACGACCACGATGCCGCCGTACGCGTCGAAGGGGTACGGCCCGAACTGGGTGGCCAGGAAGTCGGCGACCTCGCCGGTGCGGGCCATCGCCTTGTCCGCGTTGGAGCCGCGGGGCAGCCCGGCGTCGACGGCCGTCACGAACGGCTTGCCCTGGTGCGTGGCGGTGGTGACGCGGTAGTTGCCGATCACCACCGTCGACAGGTAGCTGGCCAACGGCTGCGTCTCGCTCCAGCGCCAGGTGGTCCAGCCGTCCTTTTCGGTCTTCTCCCCCGGCACGCCGTTGCTCAGCGCGGCGACGCCGGACGGAACGGTCATCTCCAGCGCGAAGGTCGCCTTGTCGCTCGGGTGGTCGTTGACCGGGTACCAGCTGCTCGCCGACTCGGGCTGGCCGAGCGCGATGGCCCCGGTCGCGGTGGCCAGCCAGCCGCCGGTGCCGAGCTCCGGGCTCGTGATCGCCTGCGGCACGCCCGCGTACGTCACCGCGGTCGTGAAGGTGCTGTCCTTGCGCAGCCCGGTCTTGGGCGTGACGACCAGCTCGTCGCTCTCGCGCCGCTGTTCGGCGGCCGCACCGTCCACCGTGACGGCCGAGACCTCCGGGCCGCGGAAGTCCAGGTTGAACCGGGAGAGGTTCTGCGTGGCCTTGGCGGTGATCTTCGCGGTGCCCTCGAGGCGGTCACTGGCTGGGTCGTAGCGCAATGCCAGCGCGTAGTTGGTGACGTCGTAGCCACCGTTGCCGTAGGTCGGGAAGTAGGGGTCTCCGATGCCGGCGGCGCCGGGGGCGAAACCCTCGTCCGCCGAGCCGGAGTCGGTGCAGGCGGCCGCGCCGCCGATGGTCAGGACCGTCAGGACGGCGAGCGCCGATCGCCTGATCATCATCACCAGAGCCTAATCGTCGGTAGTCACGGACGCGTCTCACGACGCGGTCGGTTGACGGGGCGGTCGGACCTGCCGCTGAACCGCTGCACCAGAACCAGGAGGACCAGCGAAACGAGCCCGACCTCGCGGTTGACCAGCGTGAGCAGGATGGCGAGGGCGAACACCGCGGTGGTGCCGACGGTCGGCAGGATCTGGTCGCGCACCGACCGTCGGTCGTCGGCCGGCCGCAGCCACGGGTGCACGGCGACGTACCAGGCCTGGAAGAGCATCAGGAGGCCGATGCCGAGGAGCACGAGCAGGTAGAAGATGGCCGCACCGTCGTTGGTCGCCTCTTCGGTGAAGAGCCGAGCGGTCGGGTACGGCAGGAAGACGATCAGCAGCAGCCAGAAGGTGTTGATCGTGAGGAGCTTCTCGTCGTAGTCGACGAGGTACTCCCACAGCCTGCGGTGAGCGCCCCAGAACTGCGCGATGACCAGGAACGAGACGAGGAAGCCCAGGATCTCCGGCGAGAAGCGGTCGAGCTGGTCGACGACCGGCTCCTGCGGGTTGTCCGTGGCGATGTCGACCAGCGGCAGCACGAGCAGCGTGAGCGCGATCGACATGACCGCGTCACTGAACGAGATGGCGCGGTCGAGTCCACGACCGCGCCGCTCCCGTGCTTCGTCCGCCGGATCGGACATAAGCCCCAGTATGGGGCCTAGCGATCGATGACCAGACCGACCTTCTGGAACTCCTTGAGGTCGCGGTAGCCGCACTTGGCCATCGCGCGCTTGAGACCGCCGAACAGGTTGAGCTGGCCGTCCGGGTCGTCGGCGGGGCCGTAGAGCAGCTGCTCCAGGCTGCCCAGCGGCGGGCCGGCGACACCGAAGGCACCACGCGGCAGCTTCGGGTGGCTGGACACCGAGTGCCACCAGGCGCCGTTGGCCGGCGCCTCGGCCGCCTGGGTGAGCGGCTCGCCGAGCATCACCGCGTCGGCGCCGCAGCCGAGCGCCTTGGCGATGTCGCCGGAGGTCTGCACGTCGCCGTCGGCGATCAGGTGCACGTAGCGGCCGCCGGTCTCGTCGAGGTAGTCACGGCGGGCCGCGGCCGCGTCGGCGATCGCGGTGGCCATCGGCACCCGGATGCCGAGCACGGTGTCGGTGGTCGACCACTCGTCGGCGCCCACGCCGACGATCACGCCGGCCGCGCCGGTGCGCATCAGGTGCAGCGCGGTCTTGTAGTCGGTGCAACCGCCGACGATGACCGGCAGGTCGAGGTCGGCGATGAACTCCTTGAGGTTGAGCGGCTCGTCGGTGGTCGAGACGTGCTCGGCCGAGACCAGCGTGCCCTGGATGACCAGTATGTCGACGCCCGCGTCGAGGATCACCGGCGCCAGCGCGAGCGTGTGCTGCGGAGACACCCGGACCGCGACGGTGACGCCGCCCTCACGGATCTCGCGGACCCGCTCGACGATCAGCTCGGGCCGGATCGGCTCGGCGTAGACCTCCTGCAGCCGGCGGGTCGCCGGGGAGTCCTCGTCGAGCGCGGCCAGCTCGTCGAGGATCTTGCTCGGGTCCTCGTAGCGGGTCCACAGGCCCTCGACGTTGAGCACGCCGAGACCGCCGAGCTGGCCCAGGGCCACGGCGGAGGCCGGGCTCATCGAGGCGTCGCTCGGGTGCCCCACACAGGGGATCTTGAAGGGGTAGGCGTCGAGCTGCCACGACGTCGACACGTCGTCGACGTCGCGGGTACGGCGGCTCGGCACGATTGCGATGTCGTCCAGGTGATAGCCGCGCTGCGCGGTCTTCCCTAATCCGATCTCGACCACGTCACGCACGGAGACTCCTTATCGGGAGTGGTAGTTGGGTGCCTCGACGGTCATCTGGATGTCGTGCGGGTGGCTCTCCTTGAGCCCGGCCGCGGTGATCCGGATGAGCTGGCCGCGCCGGTGCATCTCGGTGATGTCCTCCGCGCCCACGTAGCCCATGGCCGCCCGCAGGCCGCCGATGAGCTGGTGCGCCACCTGGGACAGCGGGCCGCGGTAGGGCACCTGGCCCTCGACGCCCTCCGGCACCAGCTTGTCCTCGGAGAGGACGTCGTCCTGGAAGTAGCGGTCCTTCGAGTAGGACCGGCCCTGGCCACGCGACTGCATCGCACCCAGGGAACCCATTCCCCGGTACGACTTGAACTGCTTGCCGTTGATGAAGATCAGCTCGCCGGGGCTCTCCTCGCACCCGGCCAGCAGGCTGCCCAGCATCACCGAGTGGGCGCCGGCCACGATGGCCTTGGCGATGTCACCGGAGAACTGGATGCCGCCGTCGGCGATCACCGGCACGCCGGCCGGGCGGGCGGCCCGGGTCGCCTCCATGATCGCGGTGATCTGCGGCACGCCGACGCCGGCGACGACCCGCGTGGTGCAGATCGCGCCCGGACCGATGCCGACCTTGACCGCGTCGGCGCCGGCCTCGACGTGCGCCTTGGCGCCCGCGTAGGTCGCGACGTTGCCGCCCACGACCTCGACCGAGGTCTCCCGCTTGAGCCGGGCGACCATCTCCAGCACGTTGCGGCTGTGGCCGTGCGAGCTGTCGACCATCAGCACGTCGACACCGGCGTCGATGAGCAGCCGGGCGCGCTTGTAGGCCTCGTCACCGACGCCCACCGCGGCCGCGACCCGCAGCCGGCCGGCGTCGTCCTTGGTGGCGTTGGGGTACTGCTCGCTCTTGGTGAAGTCCTTGACCGTGATCAGCCCGCGCAGCCGGCCGTTGTCGTCGACGAGCGGCAGCTTCTCGATCTTGTGCTGCCGCAGCAGCGCCAGGGCCTCGTCCTTGGTCACCCCGACCTGGGCGGTGACCAGCGGCATCCGGGTCATGACCTCGTGCACGGGGGTGTTGCCGTTGGTGACGAAGCGCATGTCGCGGTTGGTGACTATTCCGACCAGCGCACCGCCGTTGTCGACCACCGGGACGCCGGAGATGCGGTAGCGCCCGCAGAGCGCGTCGACGTCGCGGATGGTGTCGTCCGGGCTGCAGGTCACCGGGTTGGTGATCATGCCGGCCTCGGAGCGCTTGACGAGGTCGACCTGGAGCGCCTGGTCTTCCATCGACAGGTTGCGGTGCAGCACGCCGATGCCGCCGTTGCGGGCCATCGCGATCGCCATGCGGGCCTCGGTCACGGTGTCCATCGCGCTGGACATCAGTGGAATGCCGAGACGCACGTTGCGGGTGAGGAAGGTGCCGGTCTCGACCTGGCTCGGGACGACGTCGCTCTCCCCCGGCTGGAGCAGGACGTCGTCGAAGGTCAGGCCGAGCGGCACGGTCGCCGCGGAACCCGCTCCCGGGTCTCCGAAGGTGCCGACCGGCAGGTCGTTGACGGGCGAGTTGTCCATGGTTTGTCCCCTCAGCGGCGCGATACGCCATGCTACCCGCGCGGGCGCGCGGCCCGGCCGGCGCGCCCCGGTCCGGGCAGGCGCGATGGGCCGGAAAACGACTACGGTGGGAAGGGTGAACGACGAGCCCATCGATCCGTTCAAGGACGACCCCGCCGCGGGCCTGTCCGACGACGCGGGCGACGACGACCCGACTCTCGACCCATTGACCGAGGTCGAGCGGCAGGACGTGCTCGAAGACCTGGCCGATCTCGAGGTTTACCAGGCGCTGCTTGGGCCGGTCGGGATCCGCGGGCTGGTCATCGAGTGTGAAGACTGCCACGAACCCCACTATTTCGACTGGGACCTGCTCCGCGGCAACCTGCGTCACCTGCTGAGCTCAGGCCGGCCGCGGGTGCACGAGCCGGCCTACGATCCCGATCCCGACCACTACGTCACCTGGGAGTACGCCAAGGGTTACGCCGACGGCGTGCACGACACCCTGGCCGACGAAGCCGACGATCCCGAGCCACCCGGCGGACCGGGCGGCCCGGGATCGTAAGTCGCCTCACACCTGACCGGCCAAGGAGAGGGGTGCGGCCGGTCGGTGCGTGAGTCAGGCCACGAGGCCCGATCGGAAGCCGGCGGCAACGGCGTGCGCACGGTCGCGCGCGCCCAGCTTCCGGAACAGTCGCCGAGCGTGGGTCTTCACCGTGTCCTCCGACACGAACAACTCACGCCCGATCTCGGCATTGCTCTTCCCATCGGCCATGCCGCGAAGCACCTGGAGCTCCCGCTCGGTGAGCGCGGCTCGCCGGGTGACCGGCTCCTCACGCGCGCCGTAGCGGTTGACCGGGTCCGGCTGGCCCCCGAAGTAGCGACCCTCTTCGGCGTTGTCGCGGACGTCGATGCCGGGGCCGACATCTCCGCGCTGCACCGGGACGACGGCGGTCGACTCGGCGAGGCCGATCTGTGGGTGTCCGGCACCCACTCCGGCCTGCATCCGCATCGGCCCGGCGTTGCGGCTGGCCGCGGCGCCGGCGAGACCGCCGACCGCGGCCGGCACCCGGCCGGCGACGCAGAGCAGCAGCACCGCCTTGGCCACGACGCTGACCAGATCCTGGTCACCGCCCTGGATCAAGGCTCGGGCTCCGGCGTTCACGGCGGCGGCCGCGATCCTCGGGTCCTCGGACCCGAAGAGCACGATCGTCGCGCCCGGCGCCCGCCCCAGCACGCGCTGGGTGAATCCGACGGTGTCCGGTCTGGTGACGGCTGTGTCCGCGAGCACCACGTCAGCGGGGCGCTCGGCGAGACGGAGCAATACCTCGGGCTCGGATACCGCAGTTCTGACGGCGCCGGCTACTCCGAGCCGGGCCGCTGCCGCATTGACGTTCTGCGCGGCCTGCGATGTCCGAACGCAAACGAGGACAGTACGCACGGTGGTCCTCCTCTCCTCATAGAAGAGGACCACGCAGCGCTGAGATCATTACGGCGTTTCAGTGGAAAGAACAGGAAAGTTCCGGACAGTTCGCCACGCCGATGCGATAGGTGCGCGCAACGAATCGATCAGGCACGTGTGAGGTGACACCGCCTGGGGTAGTGACACCCCAAGTCCAGTACGGCGCGGAGGCGCGCGCGGAAGGAGGGGTGCCGATGTCCAACGTACGCAGGCTGCCCGGTCCCATCGACGAACGTTGGGACTGGCAGCGGCTAGGTGCCTGCCGAGGCCGCGACAGTGCCCAGTTCTTCCATCCCGACGGAGAGCGCGGCTCGTCCCGCAACCGCCGCGAGATGAAGGCCAAGCAGGTCTGCGGCACCTGCCCGGTGCGCGCCGAGTGCGCCGCGCACGCCCTCTCGGTGCGTGAGCCCTACGGCGTCTGGGGCGGTTTCAGCGAGTCCGAACGGCTCCGCCTGCTGGCGGTGGGCTGGGAGGACCTGGCCGACCGCAGGCAGATCAGGGTCGACGTCGAACGGCTCGAGGCCCGCCTCGGCCGCCCGCACAAGGCGGTGCCCGCCCAGCTTCGGCCGTCCCCCGCGCCGGCCCAGCGGCGCGCCAGCTGACCACCTCATTCTTCCGGTCCGGGACCCCGAGTGGTCCCGGACCGCTGTTCATCCGACGGTGACCGAGACGCTGTGGTAGCCGGTCGCCCCGTCCGGGAGCACATCCGCCGGCTGCGAGGTCTGCGTCGCTCCGGTCCTGTCGGTGGCCCGGACCTTCAGTTCGTGATCGCCTTCGGTGGCGTCCCAGTTCCACGACCACTGCACCCAGGTGTCGTCGGAGACCGCGCGGGCCAGTCGGGCCTCCTGCCACAGTCCGTTGTCGACCTGCACCTCTACTTTGGCGATCCCCCGGTGCTGCGCCCACGCGACACCGGCCACCGTGATCGGGCCGGGCCGCAGCCCGTTGCGCCCGCGCGGGGTGTCGATCCGGGACTGCGTCTTGATCGGACCCTTCGCCGACCAGCCCCGTGGCACCCAGTAGGCGTCGTAGTCGGCGAAGCTGGTCAGCTCGAGCTCGACGACCCATTTGGTGGCCGAGACATAGCCGTACAGGCCGGGCACGACGACGCGCACCGGGAAGCCGTGCTCGATCGGCAGCGGAGCGCCGTTCATGCCGACGGCGAGCATCGCGTCACGGCCGTCGCGCATGACCTCGGTCGGCGTGCCGCAGGTCCAGCCGTCGGCCGAGCGACCTACCACCTGGTCCGCGCCGTCGAGCGGCTGCGCCTCGTCCAGGAGCTGCTTCAGGGGTACGCCGAGCCAGCGCGCGTTGCCGATGAGGTCACCGCCGACCTCGTTGGACACGCAGGCCAGGGTGACGTAGCGCTCGATCATCGGCCGGGCCAGCAGCTCGGCATAGGTCAACCGGATCTCCTTGCGCACCCGGCCGTGGATCCGCAGCGTCCAGTCCGTCGGGTCGACCTGCGGCACGACGAGGGCGGTGTCGATGCGGTAGAACGCGTCGTTCGGTGTGACGTAGGACGAGAGGTCGGCCAGCCGCAGGTCGGCACCGGCCGGCACCTCAGGCGCCGGAGTGGCCGGAGCCGGCAGGCGCACCTCGGCGCGGGCCGTCGACACACTGCGCCGGGTCGAGAGCCAGCGCCCGGCGAAACCGAGTGCGACCGCGCCGGCGATGAACGCGAGGCCGCCACGGAGGAACCTGCGCCGGCCGGCGATCGCCTCTTCCTCTTCCTGGACGCTTGGTGCGACGAGCTCTGTCACCTCGGCCGGGGCCAGTGGGCCGACGACCAGCAGCCAGAGGGTGGCGCCGGCGGCGGCGGCACCGAGCAGGGCCGGCAGGGCGGTCGCGGGTCCGGCGTCCGGGCGGGTCAGGGCCGCGGCGACGCCGACCGCGGCGAACACGCCGATGCCCGCGAAGCCGGCCCACAGCCACCGCACGGAGAGCGCACCGATCACGGCGGCGAACAGTCCGAGCAGGATCGCGGTGCCGACCAGCAGGGCGGTCTTGTCGTGCACGCCGAACAGCGTGATGGCGAACTGCTTGAGGGACTCGGGCACGTGGTCGACGACCACGCCGCCGACGGCGACCAGCGGGGCGCTGCGCGACCCGGTCACCACGGCGACCACCTCGGCCAGGCCGAGCGCGACGGCGGCGGCCGCGACCCCGGCCAGCGCACCGAACTTCCACGACTTGCGTGTCACGCCCGCAAGTGTGCTCCAAACAGAACCGCGCGGCCGGGGTCGCCCCTGGCCGCGCGGATCTCGTAATGGATTTGTCAGAAGCCCGGGCCGTGCTGGTGGCCGTGGCCGTGGCCGTGACCGCCCTCGGCGGGCTCCGCCTTCTCCGGCTTCTCGACCACCAGGCTCTCCGTGGTGAGCAGCAGGCCGGCGATCGACGCGGCGTTGAGCACCGCGTTGCGGGTCACCTTGACCGGGTCGATGATGCCGTCCTTGGCCAGGTCGACGAACTCACCGGTCGCGGCGTTGAGGCCGTGGCCCCAGTCCTTGTCGCGAACCTTCTCGACGATGACGTAGCCGTCGTGGCCGGCGTTCTCGGCGATCCAGCGCAGCGGCTCGACGAGTGCCTTGCGGACGATCGCGACGCCGGTCTTCTGGTCGCCGGTCAGGCCCAGGTCGCCGTCGAGCACGGAGACGATCTGCACCAGGGCGGCGCCGCCGCCGGGCACGGTGCCCTCCTCGACCGCGGCCTTGGTCGCCGCGATGGCGTCCTCGATGCGGTGCTTGCGCTCCTTGAGCTCCACCTCGGTGGCGCCGCCGGCCTTGATCACCGCGATGCCGCCGGACAGCTTGGCCAGCCGCTCGGCCAGCTTCTCCTTGTCCCAGTCGGAGTCGGAGGCCTCGATCTCCTTGCGGATCTGGGAGACCCGCTCGGAGACCTCGGTGCTGCTGCCGCCGCCGTCGATGACGGTGGTGTTGTCCTTGTCGATGACGACGCGCCGGGCGGTGCCGAGCTGGTCGATGCCGACCTGGTCGAGCTTGTAGCCGAGCTCCGGAGCGATCACCTCGCCGCCGGTCAGGATCGCCATGTCCTGGAGCATCGCCTTGCGGCGGTCACCGAAGCCCGGCGCCTTGACGGCGGCGATCTTCAGCGTCTTGCGCACCGCGTTGACCGCGAGCGTCGCGAGCGCCTGGCCCTCGACGTCCTCGGCCACGAGCAGCAGCGGCTTGCCGGCCTGGACGACCTTCTCCAGCAGCGGCAGCAGCTCCTCGACCGCGGAGATCTTCTGGGTGGTGATCAGGATGTACGGCTCGTCGAGCACCGCCTCCTGCGCCTCCGCGTCGGTCACGAAGTGCGGGGAGATGAAGCCCTTGTCGAACTGCAGACCCTCCGTCACCTCGAGCTCGGTGGCCAGCGTCGAGCCTTCCTCGACGGTGATGACACCGTCGCGGCCGACCTTCTCCATCGCCTCGGAGATCAGCTCGCCGATGGTGGCGTCCTGGGCCGAGATGGTGGCGACGTTGGCGATGGAGCCCTTGGTGTCGACGTCGGCGGCCTTGCCCAGCAGGGCCTCGGACACCGCGTTGGCGGCGGCGTCGATGCCGCGCTTGAGGTCGCTCGGGCTCGCGCCGGCGGCGACGTTGCGGAGGCCCTCGCGGACCATGGCCTGGGCCAGCACCGTCGCGGTGGTGGTGCCGTCACCAGCCACGTCGTTGGTCTTGGTCGCCACCTCCTTGACGAGCTGCGCACCCAGGTTCTCGTACGGGTTGGTGAGCTCGATCTCCTTGGCGATGGTCACACCATCGTTGGTGATCGTCGGAGCGCCGAACTTCTTGTCGAGGACGACGTTGCGCCCGCGCGGGCCGAGGGTGACCTTGACCGTGTCCGCGAGGGTGTTGACGCCGTGCTCGAGCAGGTGTCGCGCGTCGTCCGAGAAGCTCAGGATCTTCGCCATTTAAGTCCCTTCAAACGCACGGTGCCCCGGCCCGGGCAGAACCGGTCCGGGGCACCACGCACTTCAGCTTGTGATCAGTTACTTCTCGATGACCGCGAGGACGTCGCGGGCGGAGAGCACCAGGTACTCCTCGCCGGCGTACTTGACCTCGGTGCCGCCGTACTTCGAGTAGATCACCGTGTCGCCGACCTTGACGTCAACCGGAACGCGGTTGCCGTTGTCGTCGACCCGGCCCGGGCCGACGGCCTTGACGGTGCCCTCTTGCGGCTTCTCCTTGGCGGTGTCGGGGATCACGATGCCCGACGCCGTGGTCGTCTCAGCCTCGTTGGCCTGGACGAGAATCCGGTCCTCGAGAGGCTTGATCGCAACCTTGGTCGCGGTAGTCACGGGCATACCCTCCTGGGGTATCAGGTTCGTAGCCGGCCGAGAATCCGACCGGCGCCAATTTGCCTCATGCCACCAGGGCGGGACCGTCGTCGCGGGTGCCGGACCTGCCTGGCGTTGTTGGCACCCTCAGACTGAGAGTGCTAATCGCAGGTTATTCCGCGACTAGCACTCCGTCAAGGAGAGTGCCAGCTCGCCACACCCGGGAGAATCACTTCGTGGACCTGCACGACCTGCGTACCCCCGACGGCGAAGCCGCCCTGGCAGCGGCGACCGACCTGGTCGGTGGCGACCCGCTCGCCGCAGCCGCCGCGCTGCGCTCGGCGGGTGTGCCGCCCGACCTCGCGGCCGCCGCACTCACCCAGGCCACGCTACGCCGGCAGGCGGTGGCCAAGTTCGGTGCCTCGGCGAGCGACATGTACTTCACCCGGGCGGGGCTCGAACAGGCGACCCGGTCGGTGGTGGCCGACCGGCGGGCTTCGCGGTTGGTGGCCGCTGGGGTTCGGTCCCTCGCCGACCTGGGCTGCGGGATCGGCGCCGACTCGCTGGCCGCGGCTCGGGCCGGGATCCGGGTCGTCGGCGTCGAGATCGACCCGGCCACGGCGGAGGTCGCGGCCGCGAACGGCACCGGCCTGTTCTCGGTGGTGCGGGCCGATGCCACCACCTTCGACGTCAGTGGGTTCGACGCGGTCTTCTGCGATCCGGCCCGGCGCCAGGCCGGTGGGCGGCGGGTGTTCGACCCGGCGGCGTACTCGCCGTCCTGGGATTTCGTCGCCGACCTGGCGGCCCGCTCTCCCCGGGTGGCGGTCAAGGTGGCGCCGGGTTTCGACCACTCCCGGGTGCCGCCGGGCGCGGAGACCGAGCTGGTCAGTGTCGACCGGGATGTGGTCGAGGCCACCCTGTGGTGCGGCCTGCTGGCCTCGGTGCCCCGCCGGGCGACGGTGATCCGCGCGGGGGTGGCATCGGCGCTGACCGGCTCGGGCACCGTGGCGGCACCGGTCGGCCCGGTCGGCGGTTACCTCTACGACCCCGACGGCGCGGTGGTCCGGGCAGGCCTGGTCGCCGAGTTCGCCGCGACCGTGGATGGGCGGTTGGGCGACCCGACCATCGCGTACGTGTGGACCGACTCGCCGGCACCGACCCCATTCGGCCGCTGTTTCGCGGTGACCGACGTGCTGCCGTTCTCCCTGAAGCGGCTGCGGGCGGAACTGCGCTCCAGGGACGTCGGCACGGTGGAGATCCTCAAGCGGGGCTCGGCGCTGGACCCGGCCCAGTTCCGCCGGGACCTGCGGTTGCGGGGACGGGCCTCGATCTCGCTGCTGCTGACCCGGGTGGCGGGTGCGCAGGTGGCAGTGCTCGCGACACCGATAACCTTCGAAGGTGGCCAAGAAAGCGCAGGGAACGCCGGCGACGGTGGTGTTGACCCGCGAGAAGGTCCCGTTCACGACGCACCCCTATGACGTGGACCCGAAGACGTCGGGCTACGGCGAGGCGGTGGCGGCGGCGCTGGGCCTGGAGCCGGCGCGGGTCTTCAAGACCCTGATCGCGACGGTCGACGGACAGCTAGGCGTGGGTGTGGTCCCGGTGGCGCGAACCCTCGACCTCAAGGCGTTGGCGGCCGCGCTCGGTGGCAAGCGGGCCGCTATGGCTGAGCCGGCGGCGGCCGAGCGGGCTACCGGGTACGTCACCGGGGGGATCTCGCCCCTCGGGCAGCGGTCGCGGTTGCCCTTGGTGCTGGACGACTCGGCTCTGGCGTTCGAGACCATCTTCGTTTCGGCTGGGAAGCGGGGGTTGCAGCTAGAGCTCTCCCCCGCAGACCTGGTCCACCTCACGGGAGCCGCGGTAGCGGCAATCGCCACGGGCTAAGGCCGCACGCAGCCAATAGGCCGCTCGCGCGGCCCAGGGGTGGGTCCCCGCAGCTCGGGTGGGGTCCGGGGCAAGGCCCCGGAGACGCGACCACCACAAGCGCCGAAAAGCCCCCGACGGCCGAAGCCATCGGGGGCCTTCCAAAACGATCGGCTAGACCCGACCGGTAGACCGCGCCCGCCGACGCGAGATCGCGTCGACGCTCGCGGCGACCAGCAGGACCAGACCGGTCACCATGTAGACCACGCTCGACGGCTGGTTGAGCAGGCCCATGCCGTTGATGATGATCGCGATCACGAAGCCACCGAGGATGGCGTCGACGATCCGGCCCTTGCCGCCGAAGAGGCTCGTGCCGCCGATGACGGCCGCGCCCACCGCGTACAGCAGGGTCGAGGCGCCGCCCGTGCCGGGCGAGATCGAGTTGTCGCGGCTGGCGAGCATGATGCCGCCGACCGCTGCCAACGTCGAAGCGATCATGAAGCAGGCCAGCTTGACCAGGCCCACGTTGATGCCGGCGCGGCGGGCCGCTTCGGCGTTGCCGCCGACCGCGTACACGTGCCGGCCGAACGACGTCTTCGTGAGCAGGAAGGTCAAACCGACCAGCAGGACCAGCAGCACCGCCACCACGATCGGGACGCCCTTGAGCGAGGTGATCGCGGGGTTGCGGCTGCGCTCGATGCTGAGCCAGTACGTCGCCAGGCCGAGCAGCACCGCCAGTGCGGCGATCTTGGCCAGGGTGACCTGGATCGGCTCGAACGTCAGGCCGCTGGAACGGCGCTTCGCACCGCGGCGCAGGACGATGGCCGCGTAGCCACCGACGATCACCGCGAACAGCACCCAGCCCAGCCAGACCGGCATGTCGTTGTTGTTGATCGCGCGCAGCGTGTCGTCGCGGATGGCGATGGTGCCACCCTCACCGATCAGCTGGAGCAGCACGCCCTGCAATCCGAGGAACGCCGCCAGGGTCACGACGAACGACGGAATGCCCAGCTTGGCCACCAGCAGACCGATGAGCAGACCGACCACGGCACCCGTGAGCAGACAGGCGATCAGGCCCAGGGGCCAGGACCAGCCCCAGCGCGTGACCACGACGCCCATCACGGCGGCCGCCGTGCCCGCCGTGTAACCGGCGGACAGGTCGATCTCGCCGAGCAGCAGGACGAAGACCAGGCCCATCGCGATGACGATGACGGCCGCCGCCTGGTGGATCAGGTTGGCGAAGTTGAACGCGTTGGTGAACGTGTTGGGGCGCAGGGCCGCGAACACGATGACCAGCGCGATGATGCCGAGCAGGGCGGGCAGGGAGCCGGCGTCGCCGCCGCGGACCCGCGCCCACCAGTTGCCGACCGCCGTGCCGAGCGGGTTGCCCGGGCCGGTCTCCTCGACGTGCTCTTCGGTCGTCTCGACCTTCGTCGGGGCGGTCATTTCAACTCCCCGTTGCCGTTGGTGATGCCACCGATGGCATCCGACCGTCCGGTCGTGATGACCTCGACGACCTGGTTGCTCTTGACGTCCTTGGTCTTCATCTGCGCCGCCATGCGCCCCAGGTAGAGGACCGAGATCCGGTCGGCCACCTGGAACACGTCGTTGAGGTTGTGGCTGATCAGCACGACCGCGAGACCGTTGTCGGCCAACTGGCGCACCAGCCGCAGCACCTGCTCGGTCTGCGCGACGCCGAGGGCGGCGGTCGGCTCGTCGAGCACCACGAGCTTGGAGTTCCAGATCACCGCGCGGGCGATCGCCACCGTCTGGCGCTGGCCACCGGAGAGGCTGGCGACCACCTGACGGATCGACTTGACCGTGCGAACCGAGAGGCCGGCCAGCGTTTCCTGGGCCCGACGCTCCATCGTCGCCTCGTCGAGGATGCCGTTCTTCGTGACCTCACGGCCGAGGAACAGGTTGTCGACGATGTCCAGGTTGTCGCAGAGCGCCAGGTCCTGGTAAACGACCTCGATGCCGAGCTCGTTGGCGTGTTTGGGGTTCGTCACCGTGACCTGCCGGCCGTCGAAGACGTAGTCCCCGGAATCGAACGGCTGACTGCCGGCGATTCCCTTGATCAGGGTGCTTTTGCCCGCGCCGTTGTCGCCGACGAGCGCGGTCACCTGTCCCGCATATGCATCGAAGTCCACGTCCTGCAGGACGTGGACCGCACCGAAGCTCTTGTTGATACCGCGCAACGACAGCAGTGGCGCGGCGTCATCGGTCGCCGTCGCCGCCCCCGCAGCGCCCTCCGGCACCGTCATGGTCACCTCACTAGTTGTTTCCCGGCCCGGCAGTAACCGTGGCCTCAAGCGCCCAAAGGCCCGGCAGGTCTCCCTGCCGGGCCATCGGCGTCACTTACTGAACGCCTGCCGAAGTGCAGAGCGCGGCGTACTGGCCGGTGCAGATGTCGCTGGCCTTCCAGAAGCCATCCGCGATGACGTCCTTGACGGAGTCCTTGTAGATGGCCTGCGGGGTGGCGAGCGCGGAGGGGACGTCCTTGTTGAGGACGGTGTCCTTGACCGTGCCGTTGACCAGGTCGCTGCCCGGGGTCTCGCCGTTGATCAGCGCGATCGCGAGCTTGGAGGCCGTGTCGGCCTCCTTCTTGATGGCCTTGTAGACGGTCATGCACTGGTTGCCGGAGAGGATGGCCTGGAGGCCTTCCTTGCTGGCGTCCTGGCCGGTGACCGGCACCTTGCCGTTGAGACCGTTGGCGGTCAGACGGGCGATGATGCCCTGGGCCATGGTGTCGTTGGCGGAGATGACGCCGTCGACCTTGCCGCCGGCCTGGGTGTAGAGCTGCTCGAACGCGGTGCCCGCGATGGTGGCGTCCCACTTACCGGTCTGGTCACCGACGATGGTGTAGTCGCCGCTGTCCACCTTCGGCTTCAGCGCCTCGACGTAGCCCTGCTTGAACAGCGCGGCGTTGTTGTCGGTCGGGTCACCGTTGATCTGAACGATGTTGGCCTTGGTCTTGCCAGCGTCGGTCAGGCACTTGGTGAGGCCTTCGCCCATCAGCTTGCCGACCTGGACGTTGTCGAAGGAGACGTAGTAAGACGCCTCGCCACCCAGGGTCAGGCGGTCGTAGTCGATCGTCTTGATGCCGGCGCCCTGGGCCTTCTTCAGGCAGGCGCTGCCGGAGTCGGAGTCGAGGTTGACGATCAGGAGGACGGAGACGCCCTCGTTGATCATGCTGTCGCACAGGGTGCCGAACTTGGCCTTGTCACCATCGGCGTTCTGGATGTTGGCCGTGATGCCGGCGCCGTCGAACGCTGCCTTGAGCAGCGGACGGTCGTTGGCCTCCCAGCGCGGAGAAGTGGAGGCGTCGGGCAGGATCACGCCGACCTTCTTGGCGGCGGTGCCGCCACCGGTGGAGTCGCCACCACCGTCGTCGGACCCACAACCCGCAAGTGCCAGCGCGCCGACCGCCATAGTGGCGACAGCGACCGACAAAAATCGGTTACGCATAACCTTGGACTCCTTCATGGCCGTTGAACGGACCGCGCGGGGGCGAACGGCGTTGTCAACCTCCCGGACCCTGGCGATCCGAAACACAAAATACTCGCGCATTTGACGCGCTACCTCGCGCGGTCGGCACGCTGCCGTAACGATCCGGTCACGGCACTGGAACCGGCTTGTATGCGTTCGGGCGAGCCGAGAAAGCGCTCTCAGAGCGTACGCTTTCGCCCGCGGAGAGGGGATAGGTTGACTTTGGATACTCGTGCGTCGGACGACGATCGACAGCGCGTGGTCGAACTGTTACAGCAGCACACCGCCGCTGGTCGACTGAGCCTCGACGAGTTCACGGATCGTGTCGGAAACGCTTACGCCGCCAGCACTCTGCGTGATCTGGCGGTGGTGACCAGCGATCTTCCGCCGCTTCCTGAGAGCCCACACACAGGTCGCCGTGACCTACTTGTGCTCTTCGCCGTCGCCGCCGTGACCTTGCTGTTACTGGGCCTCTACATGACCGTGACCCGTTGAGAGCGAACGATTACGCCACTGTCGAATAAGGACTTTGGCGCTGTTTCTGGGCCGAATGCCCTTCCTCGCCATGCCACGACCGCCAGAGCGCGGCGTACGAGCCTCCGGCGGCGACAAGCTCGGCGTGCGAACCGAGCTCCGTGATGCGTCCGTCCTCCACCACCGCGACCCGGTCCGCGTCGTGCGCCGAGAAGAGCCGGTGCGCGATGGCGATGACGGTGCGCCCCTGCAGGACTGCGGCGAGTGACCGCTCCAGGTGCCGGGCCGCCCGCGGGTCGATGAGCGAGGTGGCCTCGTCGAGCACCAGGGTGTGCGGGTCCGCCAGCACCAGCCGCGCCAACGCGAGCTGCTGAGCCTGGGCCGGCGGCACGGTGTGGCCGCCGGTGCCGACCACGGTGTCCAATGCGGACGGAAGGGTCTCGACCCAGTCGAGGGCGTCGACCGCCGCCAGCGCGGCCCGCACCTCGTCGTCCGTCGCGCCAGGCCGGGCCATCACCAGGTTGTCGCGGATCGTACCGATGAAGACGTGGTGCTCCTGGGTCACCAACGCGACGTGCGAGCGAAGCTCGTCCAGCGGCAGCGACGCCAGCGGGACGCCGCCGACCGTGATCGAGCCGCCCGTAGGAGCGTGGATGCCGGCCAGCAGCCGGCCCAGCGTCGACTTGCCGGCCCCGGACGGACCGACCATCGCCAGCCGCTCCCCCGGCTCGACGGTCAGGTCGATGCCGTGCAGGACCTCCCGACCCTCCACATAGGCGTACCGCACGTCCTGCGCGACCAGGCGCTGACCGCGTCCGGACGGCTGCTCTGCGGTTTCCACGGTCGGGGCGGGCCGGCCCGCTACACCGAGCAGCCGGGCCAGCGAGGCGCCGCCGACCTGGAGCTCGTCGAGCCACGACAGCAGGCGGTCGATCGGGTCGACCAGAGCCTGCACGTAAAGGGTCGCGGCGGTGACCTGGCCCAGGGTCACCCAGCCCTCGAGGTAGAACCAGCCGCCGACGAGCAGCGTCGCCACGACCGGCACCACGTAGCCGACCTCGACGATCGGGAACCAGACGGTACGCAGCATCAGCGTGTATCGCTCCGCCGCGTACGACCGGGCGATGTCGCTGTCGGTGCGCGCCCGCCGGCGGTCCTGCAGGCGCAGCGCCTCCGTCGTGCGGGAGCCCTCGACGGTCTCGCTGATCCCGTCGGTGATGTCGGAGTAGGCGGCGTTCTCCCTCAGGTAGCCGGCCGGCGCGCGGCGCAGGTACCACCGGGTGCCGAACCAGAGCATCGGCACCGCGATGAGGCAGGGCAGGGCCAGCAGCGGGCTGGTGAGCAGGATCGCGCCGACCACGAACACCGCGGTGACGGTCGCGATCAGGGTCTCGGGCACGGCGAAGCGAACGCTGTGCGAGAGCGCGGAGACGTCACGCGACGTGCGGGTGAGCAGGTCGCCCGTGCCAGCTCGCTCCACCGTGGACAGTGGGATGGCCAGGATCCGGTCGACGAACTCCTCCCGCAGCTCGGCCAGCACCCGCTCGCCGAGCCGGGCCGAGCAGAACGCGGCGAACCGGGTCAGGATCGCCTGCGTGACCACGAAGGCCGCGATGGCCAGCGCGACCTCGTCGACGGTGCGGCTGGTGGTGCCGGCGGACAGGCCCTCGACCAGGTTGCCGAGCAACCGCGGCGCGACGAGCCCGGCGACGGCGGCCAGACCGTGCAGGCCGAGGGCGAGCGCCAACGACCCGGGATGACGCCTCACCAGGGTGCGCGCGTACCGCCGCACCTCCTGGGCGTCAGCGACGGGGAGCTGCCGAGTCATTCGTCCTCCTCCCGGGTAACGGCGGCGGCGTAGTCGGGGCGGCGGCGCAGCAGGTCGCGGTGGGTGCCCGCGGCCACCACCCGGCCACCGTCGACGAAGGCGACCTCGTCGGCCTGGTCGAGCACCAGCGGGCTGGTCGTGCAGACGACCGTGGTGCGGCCGGCGCGGGCGGTGCCGAGCCGGGCCGCGATCCGGGCTTCGGTGTGCGCGTCGACGGCACTGGTCGGCTCGACCAGCACCAGCGTCTCCGGGTCGGCGACCAGCGCGCGGGCCAGCCGGAGCCGCTGTTGCTGGCCGCCGGAGAACTCGCGGCCGCGCTCGGCGACCACGGCGTCGAGCCCCTCAGGCAGCGCGTCGACCACGTCGGTGGCGCTGGCCGCGTCGAGAGCGTCCGCCACGTGCCGGTCGCCCTTGCCTGCCGGGTCGAGCTCGTCGCGCAGGGGTCCGGCGAACAGCCGGGCGTCGTTGTCGGCCAACAGGATCCGCTCGCGCACGTCGGCCAGGTCCAGCTCGGCCAGGGGTACGCCGGACAAGGTCACGTCGCCGTCGGCGAACCGGCCGAGCCGGTCGGCGATCGCGGCCGCGTCGCCGGGCTCCCGGGCCGCGATGGCGGTCAACCGCCCGGGTCGGACGGTCAGGCCGGACTCGGCGTCGACCAGCGGGCCGTGCGAGGCGGTCACCGGTGCGGCGGGCGAGCTGAACTCGGGCTCCAGCGTGAACATCCGCACCACCCGGCGGGCGGCCACGTGGCCCCGGGTCAGCCGGTCGATCGTCTCGGTGAGCTGACGCAGCGGGCTGACCAGGAACGCCGCGTAACCGTAGAGGGCGACGAGCTCGCCGGCGGTGATCTCGCCGCGCAGGGCGAACCGGGCGCCGAGCCAGGTGACCAGCACCAGGAACATGCCAGGCAGCAGGATCTCCGCAGCCGCGAGGAGGGACTCGATCCGCGCGACGCGTACACCGGCGGATCGCAGATCCTGTGACTCGGCGCGATAGCGGCCGGCGAACGTCGACTCGCCGCCCACGCCGCGCAGCACCCGTAGGCCGGCGACCAGGTCGCCGGCCCGGGTGGTCAGCTTGCCCTCCTGGTCGCGGTAGGCCTGCTGGCGGCGCTGGAGCGGTTTGATGAGCGCGCCCGCGATCAGCATCATCACCGGCACGCCCACGACGACCACCAGGCCGAGCGGCACCGAGGTGGTGATCAGGATGACGCCGACGGTGACCACGGCGACCAGCGAGCCGGTGCCCCGAGCGGTGATGTCGAGGGCGCCGCCGATGTGGTTGATGTCCGAGGTGCCGATGCTGACCACCTCGCCCGTGGACAACCGTTTGGGCAGCGTGGCGCCGATCCGGTTGGCCTCCTGGACGGTGAGTTGCACCGTGCGGTAGATGGCGGAGAGGTAGTTGAACGCGGCCATGCGGTGGCGCAGGATGCCGGTCACGCCGGTGACCAGGCCGAGGCCGAACAGCACCGCGCCCCAGCGCAACAGGCCGTCCCGGTCGCGGGCGGCCAGGCCCGCGTCGATCGCCCGGCCGACGGTGGCGGGGATCAGCGCCTGGCTGACCATCCAGAGCGTCGCGAACGCGATCGCGGCGAGCAGCGAACGCCAGGTGCGAGCAGCCAGCCACAGCAGATAGCGCGTGGCCGACCGGACGTCGGGGTTGCCGGGATCGCCGACGGGTAAGGGCCGCATAACAGCCCGAAGCTAAATGATCAACTTTGGGCGGCGCCACCGATTATCGGTCGACGAGCGTGAAGTCCCACTCGTGCGGTGGCCTGGCCACCAGCATCGTCGGCGGTGCGGCCAGCGGCTCGGGGTCGCTGCGCCATCTGGAAATCACGACGCAGCGGTCGTCGGACGAAGAGAACACCTCGCTGGTGATGTGCAGCGGGCTGACCTCGATGCGCGGCAGGGCGGTGTCGCAGACCCATTCGACGAGGTCGGGCAGTCGCCCCTTCTCGGCGCGGGCCTCCCACATGCGCACGATCACGTCGCGGGACATTACACACTCACGAGCGTCAACGGCATCGCGGAGTCGGCCGGCAGATCCAGCCGACTGGGCCGGACCCCGGCGGCGACCAGGTGCGAGCCGAGCGCGGCGACCATCGCGCCGTTGTCGGTGCACAGCTTCGGCCGCGGCACCCGCACGGTGATGCCCGCCTTGGCGGCGCGCTCCTCGGCCAGGGCGCGCAGCCGCGAGTTGGCCGCCACCCCGCCGCCGATCACCAGCGTGTCGACGCCGTGCTGCCGGCAGGCGTCGATCGCCTTGGCAGTGAGCACGTCGCAGACAGCGTCCTGGAACGAGGCCGCCACGTCGTTGACCGGCACCGGCTCGCCGGACCGCTCGCGCGCCTCGACCCAGCGGGCCACGGCGGTCTTCAGGCCGGAGAACGAGAAGTCGAAGCGGTGGGCGGCCTGGTCCTTGGCGGCGGTGAGGCCGCGCGGGAAGGCGATCGTGGCCTGGCCGTCGCGAGCCGCGCGGTCGATCGGCGGCCCGCCCGGGAACGGCATGCCGAGCAGCCGGGCCACCTTGTCGAAGGCCTCGCCGGCCGCGTCGTCGATGGTCGACCCGAGCGGGGTCACCCCGCCGGCCAGGTCGTCGACCAGCAGCAGCGACGAGTGTCCGCCGGAGACCAGCAGGGCGATCGCCGGCTCGGGCAGGGGGCCGTGCTCCAGCGTGTCGACCGCGACGTGGGCGGCCAGGTGGTTGACGCCGTAGATCGGCTTCTCGGCGGCGACGGCGTAGCCCTTGGCGGCGGCGACGCCGACCAGCAGCGCTCCGGCCAGGCCCGGACCCGACGTCACGGCGATCGCGTCGATGTCGGCCAACGTCACGCCGGCCTCGTCGAGCGCCCGCTGCATCGTCGGCACCATGGCCTCGAGGTGGGCGCGGCTGGCCACCTCGGGCACCACGCCGCCGAACCGCGCGTGCAGGTCCACACTGGACGCCAGCGCGTCGGCGAGCAGCGTCGTGCCACGGACGATGCCGACGCCCGTCTCGTCACAAGAAGTCTCGATGCCCAGGACCAAGGGTTCGTCAATCACGTCTCATCACCAGTGCGTCCGTGTTGCTGGGTTGGTAATAGCCACGGCGTACGCCGATCGGCTCGAAACCGTAGGTGGCGTAGAGCTTCTGGGCCGGTGCGTTGTCGACGGCGACCTCGAGCAGCACGGCGTGGGCCCTGCGGCGGGCGGCCTCGGCGAGCAGCGCCTCCAGGATCGTGCGGCCGATGCCCTGGCGCTGCGCGTCGCGTACGACCGCGATGTTCTGGATCCAGGCCTCGTCGCCGTTGACCGCGAGCCCGCCGTAGCCCAGAATCCGGCCCTCGTCCTCGGCGACCAGGTAGTAGTGGCCGCTGGAGAGCTCGTTCCAGAACATGCCGGCCGACCACTTCTCGGCGCCGAACAGGTCCTCCTCGATCGGCAGCAGTTGGGCGATGTGCCACCACCGCAGCCGGGTCAACGTTCCGGTCACTGGAGCACCGGCTTGTGCCCTCCCGCCGCGGCGACAGCATCCGGGCGGCGGAGGTAGAGGGGCGTGAGCGGCTCGGTCGGCGCACCGGCGAGGATCCGCTCGGCGGCCAGCCGGACGAACGCGTCGACCACCGGGTAGCGCGGCTCGTCGAGAACCTTCACGCCGAGCCGGTCGGCGTATTTCAGGGCACCGTCGCCGAGCGCGACGGTGGCCTGCCGCGCGACCACGTCCGGCACGTCGACGTGCGGACCCTCGATGCGCGCGCCGGCCTGGTCGTAGAGGGCCCAGTAGACCTCGCGGCGGCGGGCGTCGGTGGCAACCAGCGTGACCTGGCCCGGCACGCCGCCGATGGCGTCGAGGGAGCAGACGCCGTACGTCGGGATGCCCAGGACCTGGCCCATGCTGGCGGCGGTGACCAGGCCCACCCGCAGCCCGGTGAACGGACCCGGGCCGGTGCCCGCGACGATCGCCGTGAGGTCGCGGACCGTCGCGCCGGACTTCCGGAGCACCTCGTCGATCTCCGGAGCCATCAGCTCGCCGTGCGCCCGACCGTCGACCGTGCGCAGCTCGGCGATCACGGTGTGGCCGGTCGGGGTGACGTCGGCCAGCGCCGCGGTGACCGCGGGGGTCGACGTGTCGAGAACGAGAACGAGCACGATATGCACCTTATCCGGCGCGCTGGGGTGGGTGCCGCTCAGGCGGGGTCTGGGGTGCCCGCCGAACGGCTCCAGTCGATCGGCGTCAGGCCGGCGTCGGCCAGGGCCTTGTTGGCGGCGCTGAAGGGGCGGCTGCCCAGGAACCCCCGGGGGTTGAGCGGGCTCGGGTGGCCGGCCTCCAGCACGACGTGCGCCGGGTTGGTGACCAGGGCCGCCTTCTTGCGGGCGTAGCTGCCCCAGAGCAGGAACACCACCCGGTCGGGTTGGTCCTGGAGGGCGCGGATGGTGGCGTCGGTGAACGCCTCCCAACCCTTGTTGGCGTGCGACCCCGCGGCTCCCTCGCGCACCGTCAGCACCGCGTTGAGCAGCAGCACCCCTTGCCTGGCCCAGCCTCGCAGGTCGCCACCGTCGGGCGCGGCGGCGCCGAGATCGGCGGCGAGCTCCTTGTAGACGTTGCGGAGCGACGGCGGCACGCGTACGCCTGGCTGCACGCTGAAGCTGAGCCCGTGGGCCTGGCCGGCCTTGTGGTACGGGTCCTGGCCGAGGATGACCACGCGGGTGTCGGCGGGCTTGCACAGCCGATAGGCGGTGAACAGGTCCGGCAGCGGCGGGAAAACCGCTGTGGCCGCGTATTCGGCAGCCACGAACGCGCCCAGGTCGGCGGTGGCGGCCGGGTCGAGGTGCGATTCCAGCGCGGTGCGCCACTCGTCGGGCAGCAGGTCGGGCAGGTTCACCGGGCGTCCTCCGTGAGCGTCGCGACGCGGGCGGCCCAGTCGCCGCCGGTCGGCTCCAGCTCGATCACCCTGGTGTCGTCGTCGCGCCGGTCGATGCGCACCTGGAGGTGGTCGTCGCGTAGCTGCTCGACGATGCCCTCGCCCCACTCGACCACGGTCACCGCGTCGTCCATCGACGCGTCGAGGTCGAGCCCGTCGATCTCGGCCAGCGGGTCGGCCGCGGCGCCGATCCGGTACGCGTCGGCGTGCACCAGCGGCACCGTGCCGCCCCGCGCCGGGTCCGGCCGGTGCACCCGGGCGATCACGAAGGTCGGCGAGGTGACGTCACCCAGCACGTGCAGACCCGCGCCGATGCCCTGCACCAGCGCGGTCTTGCCGGCGCCCAGCGGGCCGGTGAGCACGACCAGGTCGCCGGCGCGCAGCACGGCGGCCAGCCGGGCACCGAACGCCCGCGTGTCGTCCACAGTGGTCAGCTCGATCATGCCGAGATCTTCTCCAGGAAGGTGATGAGCGTCGAGTTGACCTCGTCGGCATGTTCGAGCATGACGACGTGGCCACTGTCGCTGACTTTCACGAACTCCGCGTCGGGCAGGTGCCGAAGGATCTCCTCGGAGTGCGCGACGGGTGTGATCATGTCTTTGTCGCCGACGATTATCACGGTGGGCGTGCGCTCGAGGGCGGCCAGCGCCGGATAGCGGGCGTGGGTGTAGAGGGTGCGCAGGTAGCGGGCGACCGTGTCGACCGAGGTGCGCGAGTTCATCTTCTCCACATAGGACACCAGCGACGGGCTCGGCCGCGACTCGCCGAAGCCGTAGCGCCGGGTGAGCAGCCAGGCCAGATCGGTGGCGGCGACCCGCGTGCGGTCGATGGCCGGGCCGGTGAGCCGGGTCGCGCTGTTGACCAGCGGCAGCAGCGGGCCACCGACGCGGCCGATCAGCGCGGGCAGGCCCAGCCTGGTCTCGTCGATCAGGCCGCCCGAGGTGGCGATCAGCACGCAGCCCTTGACCCGGTCCTCGAAGAACTCCGGGTAGAGCTCGGCGAACGCCATGATGGTCATGCCGCCCATCGAGTGCCCGACCAGGATCAGCGGGCCGTCGGGGACGGTCTCGGCCAGCACCGCGTGCAGCGTCTCGCCGAGCGCCGGGAGCTCGTATTCGCCGGTCTCCATCCGGCCGGAGCGGCCGTGGCCGGGCTGGTCGTAGAAGACCATGCGGTGTTCGCCACGAGCCGTCAGCGCGCTGCGCTGGAAGTGGAACGTGCCCATGTCGAGGCAGAAGCCGTGCACGAAGACGATGGTCGGCTTCGGGTCTTGCGGCGCGGCTGCCGGCTCGACCACTTCGACGTGGATGTCGGTGCCGTCGGCGGTGGTGACGACGAGCGACTCGTCATAGGGCAGGCGGTCAAACGGCTCGTCGACGTACGGGTCGGACACGCCGCGCTTCGAGCGGCGGACGACCGCGCGTTCGACCGCGATCCCGGTGGCGATGCCGGCCGCGGCCAGACCGACCACCGCGCCGACGATTCCCGCGCGGCGTCGGGTGCTCATCCACCGTCCTTCTCGTCGTAGACCCGCTGGACTCTGGTGCTTCCGAAGCGGGTGACGATCTCATAGTTGATCGTGTCGATCGCGTCGGCCCAGTCGTCGGCGGTGGGGCCGCCGTTGTCGCCGGAGCCGAACAGCGTGGCCACGTCACCCGGCGCGACCTGCTGGTCGCCGACGTCGAGCACGATCTGGTCCATGCAGACGCGGCCGGCGATGGTGTGGCGGACCCCGTCGATCGCGACCGGCCCGACGTTGGACGCGTGCCGCGGGACACCGTCGGCGTAACCGAGCGGGACGACGGCGAGTGTGGTCTCGCGGTCGGTGGTGTAGGTGTGGCCGTAGGAGACGCCGGTGCCGGCCGGGACCCGCTTGGTGAGCATGATCCGGGCGCGGGCGGTCATCGCCGGGCGCAGGCCGTAGCGCTCACCCGGGACCGGCGACAGCCCGTAGACCGCGATGCCCGGGCGCACCAGGTCGAAGTGGGCGTCCGGCCGGGTGAGTGTGGCGGCCGAGTTGGCGATGTGGCGTAGCTGCGGGCGGACGCCGAGCCGCTCGGCCACCGCCAGCGCGTCACGGAAGGCGTCGAGCTGGAGGTCGATGGTCTCGTGGCCGGGCGCGTCCGCGTAGACGAAGTGGCTCCAGATGCCGATGATCTCGATCGCGCCGTCGGCCTGGGCCTTGGCGGCCGCCTCGACCAGGGCCGGCCAGTCGTCGGCGGTCGCGCCACCCCGCGAGAGGCCGGTGTCGATTTTCAGATGCACGCGGGTGGGTCGCTGGGCCTTCTGGCCGGCTGTGATCATCTCGTCGAGTTGGCCGAGGCTGGCGGCGCTCAGGTCGATGTCGTTGGCGACGCCCTCGTGCAGGGGCAGGCCCGGGGCGAGCAGCCAGGCCAGGACGGGTGCGGTGATGCCGGCGCGGCGCAGGCCGAGCGCCTCGTCGAGGGTGCACACGCCGAGCCACGTCGCGCCGCCGGCCAGGGCGGCCCGGGCGGCGGGGACCAGGCCATGGCCGTAGCCGTCGCCCTTGACGACCGCCATCACCGCGGCGCTGGTGCCGGCACGCAGCCGGGCCACGTTGGCGCGGATGGCGTCGAGGTCGACGCGGACTTCGGCTTGCCACATGGTGCTTAGCCTACTTGGGGGTAACGACGTTTTCCGGGTCACCCGGGCGGAGGTCGTTGACTACGGGGCGTAGAGCGGCGGCCACGTCGGACGCGCTGACCGGGCCGTGGCGGGCCGCTTCCCGCCCGGCGAGTCCGTGCAGGTAGGCGGCTGTGACGGCGGCCACCTCCGGACGCAGGCCGCCGGCCAGCAGGGAGCCGAGCAGGCCGGCCAGGACGTCGCCCGTCCCTCCGGTGGCCAGGGCCGCGCTGCCGGTCGGGTTCGCGTACGCCTGGCCGCTCGGGGTCGCCACGATCGTGCGGTCACCCTTGAGGAGGACCACCGCGTTGGTGTGCGCGGCCAGGCGCTGGGCGGCGGCGACCCGGTCGGGACCGGGCTCCTCACCGGCCAGCCGGGCGAACTCGCGGTCGTGCGGGGTCAGCACCAGCGGCGCGCTGCGGCCCCGCATCAGGTCGGCCATCGTGCCGTCGACCAGCAGGTTCAGCGCGTCGGCGTCGAGCACCACCGGGAGGCTGCTGGCCAGGACCGTGCGTACCGCGGTGGCCGCCGCCTCGTCCGTGCCCAGGCCGCTGCCGACGACCCAGGCCTGCACCCGACCCGCGTCGGTGATCCGGTCCGTGGCGACGACGCTCGGGTGCGCCTGCACGACGTACTGGCGGGCGCCGCCGGCATAGCGGACCATGCCGGTCGGGCCGGCCAGCGCGCCCCAGGTGGACAGGATCGCGGCACCCGGGTACGTCGTGGAGCCGGTCGCGATGCCGACCACGCCCCGGGTGTACTTCTCGTCGGTCGGGCGGTGTTTCGGCAGCGCGTCGGCGATGTCTTTCCGGTCCGGCACCAGGATCGCGGGGTCGGCCTTGAGCCACGGACGCAGGCCGATGTCGACCAGTTCGACCTCGCCGGCCAGCGGGGCGGCCGGGCCGACCACGTGGGCCGGCTTGAGGCAGCCGAAGGTGACGGTGACGTCGGCCTGGACCGCTTTCCCTGGTACGTCGCCCGTGTCGACCTCGACACCGCTGGGCACGTCGACGGCGACGATCATGGGGCGCCGGCCGTCGCGGCCCCGTCGGCCGGTGGCTTTGTGCAGCATGGCCGCGGCACCGCTGCGCAGGCCGCCCTTGGCACCAATGCCGACGATGCCGTCGACGATCAGGTCCACTGTGCGGGGCGGCTGCTCGGCGGTGCGGCCTCCGCCGGCTTTCAAGGCCTTCAGGCCCGCTTCGTGTACGCGGCCCGGGTCCAGCACGATCGCGGTGACCGCGGCGCCGCGGTTGGCCAGGATCGCGCCGGCGTAGAGGGCGTCGCCGCCGTTGTTGCCCGGGCCGACGAGGAGCGTGACGTGTGAGCCGTACACGTTTCGCAGGATGAGCGCGCAGCGGCGGGCGAGGCCCGCGGCGGCGCGTTGCATCAGGGTGCCCTCCGGGAGGCGGGCCATCAGGGCCTCTTCGGCCGCGCGCACGTCGGCGACCCGCCAGGCTTTCCTCATTGCTCCGCCACCACCATCGCGGAGGCGATGCCGCCGTCGTGGGAGAGCGAGAGGTGCCAGCGGTTGACGCCGCGTTCGGCCGCCGCCGCGGCGACCGTGCCGCTCACCGTGAGCCAGGGTCGGCCGTCCGGGTCGGTGACGATCTCGCAGTCGTGCCAGTGCAGGCCGGCGGGGGCGCCGAGGGCCTTGGCCACGGCTTCCTTGGCCGCGAACCGGGCGGCCAGGGACTCCGGTGGGCGCGGGTTGCCGGAGCCGGTGAACCGCTCCGCCTCGGTGAAGAGCCGGTCGCCGAGCAGTGGTGTCCGGGTCAGTGCCCCGGTGAACCGCTCGACGAGGACCACATCGATCCCGACAGCGACGATCATCGGTCCACCCTATTAGCAATGCGGGTACGCGGTGCACAAGCCTTGTGGACAGCCGCGGTTCCCCGGCTCCTTCGCTTGTCCACAGCCTGATTCTCGGGCCTTGTCGCCGCCCTAGCGTGACCTCCTGACTTCTTTCTGGGGAGGTTGACGTGGACGGTGACCTGCGGGTCGATCCCGGCTTGTTGCGCGACCGGGCGACCGAGCTCGACCTGGTGGCCCGCGCTCTGGCCTGCGGCCCTGACGACCTGTGCGTCCCGGCGCCGGATTGGGCGGCAGGAGCCTCCCTCGCCGGCTTGGCGGGCGAGGTGTCCTCGGCGCTGGGCGCGGCGGCTGCACGGGTGGCCCACTCGGGCGGGCTGCTACGTGACGCCGCGCGCTCCTATGAGGAGGCCGACCTGCGGGCGGCGATCCGGCTGCACCGGGTCGGGTGAGTGTCCCGTGGTGACCTACGCGCAGTTGTGGCGGGCCGACCCGGCCCGGTGGCGGGCGGCGGGTGCGGCCTGGGCTCGGTTGGCGGCCGACGTCGGGCGGCGCGCTGCCGAGCTCGGCGCGGTGGCCGGCCGCGTCTCCGACGGCTGGCGGGGCGCCGCGGGCTCGGCGGCCGGCGGGCACGTGCGCGCGCTGCGCGCACCGCTCGTCGCCGCGCGGCTGGCGTTCGTCGAGACAGACCAGGTGCTCGCCGGGTTCGCGTCCGCGCTGACCCGGGCCCGAGGGATGCTCGCCGCGGCCGTGGCCGGGGCGGCGCCGGCACATGTCGAGATCGACCGCATGGGCCGCACGGCGCCGGACGTCTCGGTCACGGGGATCGACCGGGTCGCCGCCCTGCACGCGGCCGACCGGGTCGGGACCGAGATCGTCGTGGCGCTGGCCGCGGCCACCAACGCCGACCGGGAGACCGCCGCGGCCCTGGACCGGCTGGCCGCGGCGGCCGGCGCGGGCTGGCCGACGGCACCGCCCCGGCACCGGCCGGCGGCCGGCGCTTCTCCGAGATCCGTCCGTGAGTGGTGGGCGGGGTTGACGTCGGCGGAGCGGCGGTGGCTGCTGGTGCACGAGCCGTTGCACGTCGGTCGCCTCGACGGTGTGCCGGTCGCGGCCCGAGACCAGGCCAACCGGGCTCTGCTGGCGGGGTGGCGGGCCGATCTGGTGCGGGAGCGGGCCGAGGCGGTCCGCACGGCGATGCCGCGCCACGCGGCGGTCTCCGCCAGCCTGCGGCTGGTAGGTCTGATCTCGGGCATCGACGCGGTCGACGCCCGGTTGTCAGCCGAGACGGGCGAGCGGGCCTATTTGCTGAGCCTGGTGCCCGAGGGCGACGGGCGCGTGGTGCTGGCCCTGGGCGACCCGGACAGGGCTGACAACGTGCTGGCCTACGTGCCGGGAATGACCGCCGACCTGACCGCGGTCCGCGACGACCTGGCCCGCACGGAGGCGATGTCCGCCCGAGCGGCCACGGTGGACCCGGCCCAACGCACGTCGACGGTGCTGTGGCTCGACTACGACGCGCCGTCCCACCTCGGCGAGGCGGTGTTCGCGACGCGGGCGCACGACGCGGGGCCGGGGCTGCACCGCTTCGCGGAGGGCCTACGGGCGACCCACGAGGGCCCGCCGGCACACCAGACGGTGCTGGGCCTGAGCTACGGCTCACTGACGGTCGGGGCGACGGCGAGCTCGACAGGCCTGTCCGCCGACAACCTGATCTTCGTGGGCTCACCGGGCGTCGGCGTCGACCACGCGTCAGCGCTGGGCTTGCCGGCGTCGCGAGTCTGGTCGACGACGGCGGCCGACGACCCGATCGCCTATTTGGCGCCGGGCTGGCAGGAGCCGTTCAACCGACTGGGAGCGGAGCTGGCCAACCCGTTCCGGCCGGACCTACGTCCACACCCCAACGAAGACCTGTGGTTCGGCCCCAACCCGAGCAACCCGGATTTCGGCGCCCAGGTCTTCACCAGCGACCCGGGCGGCCACAGCGGCTACTGGCGCGCGGACAACGACGCCCTGACGGACATAGCCCGAATAGCCCTGGGCCCAGAACACCAATCCCAAGTCGAATGAGAGCGGGCGCAGTCGCCTGAACCAGAACGGTCAAGCGCGGACGGCCGTCCGGGTCGCGTCGGCAGGGCGCGCCTGCAGAACCCGACCGGCCAGCGCCGACCGGTCGAGGCAAGATCGAGCAGGAGTGCGGACCGGCCCGCTGTTGTTGTCTCGACCTGGCGTCGCTGTCGCCGCGTTCGGGCAGCCGCGGCGGGTGCCACCGCGGCCGTCCCCGCGCGGCCCGCACCCGTCCACACAAACCGCGGCGGTGCTACCGCGCCGTCCCCGCCCGCACCCCTCCACGCAACCGGGCCGCCACGTCGGACGGACGTCGTCGCAAGACGGGCAACGCCCGCCGAGGCAGGCCAGACCCTTCGCCGCCGATCTGCGCGCCGAGCGCCATCGGAGCGGTCACCTAATCGCGGTGTCGGGCCGGTCATCGCCGGGCTCAGGCGATACCTCGGGCCGACGGCGAAGCGCTTGCCGTGCAGGCCTGCCAGCGATGATCGGCCGGACCAGGTCGGTCGCCGGCGGTAGCAACCAGGGCCACGGGCCGGCTGTCGCCAGTCCCACGCCCGCGACCCATCCGGATACAAGTACTCGCGTGCTGCCGAAGCAGCACGCGAGTAGTTAGGTCATCGCTGGGCGACCCATCGCGGACCTGGCAGCGTAGCGAAGCGGAGCGGTCCCCGGCGGGAGCGACGGTCGCAACCACCGCGAACCCGGGAAATGATCGGCTCCCGGGTCTCCAGATCCTGACCTCCGCCGTTTGCCCTTACTCGACCGTGACCGACTTCGCGAGGTTCCTGGGTTGGTCGACGTCGTGGCCGCGGGCGGAGGCGATCTCGCAGGCGAGTACCTGCAGCGGGACCGTCGTGACCAGCGGGGCCAGCAGGGTCGGTGTGCGGGGCACGTAGATCAGGTGGTCGGCGTAGGGCACGACCGCCTCGTCGCCGTCTTCGGCGATCACGATTGTGCGGGCGCCGCGGGCTCGGACTTCCTGGATGTTCGAGACGATCTTGTCGTGGAGCATTCCTCGGCCCGCGGGTGAGGGGACCACGCAGACGACCGGGGTGCCGTGGTCGATCAGGGCGATCGGGCCGTGCTTGAGCTCGCCGGCCGCGAAGCCCTCCGCGTGGATGTAGGCGAGTTCCTTCAGCTTGAGCGCGCCCTCCAGGGCGACCGGGTAGCCCACGTGGCGGCCGATGAACAGGATCGTGCCGGCGCTGGCGAGGTCACGGGCCAGCTCGCGGACCGGGTCCATGCGGCTGAGCAGCGTGCGCAGCTTGTCGGGCATCTCCTGCAACTGCTCGACGACGGCGCCCACCTCGTCGGCGTACTTGATGCCCCGGACCTGCGCCAGGTGCAGGCCGATCAGGTAGCAGGCGACGACCATGGTCAGGAAGGCCTTGGTCGAGGCGACCGCGATCTCCGGGCCGCCGTGCGTGTAGAGCACGGCGTCGGACTCGCGCGGGATGGTCGAGCCGTTGGTGTTGCAGATGGCGAGCACTCGGGCCTTCTGGTCCTTGGCGTGCCGGAGCGCCATCAGGGTGTCCATGGTCTCGCCGGACTGGGAGATCGCGACGACCAGAGTGGAGCGGTCGAGCACCGGGTCGCGGTAGCGGAACTCGCTGGCCAGCTCGACCTCGCAGGGGATGCGGGTCCAGTGCTCGATCGCGTACTTGGCGACGAGCCCGGCGTGGTAGGCGGTGCCGCAGGCGACGATGAAGATCTTGTCGACGTCGCGCAGGTCCTGGTCGGTGAGGCGGACCTCGTCGAGGCGGATGTCGCCCTGCTCGGTCAGTCGGCCGATCAGGGTCTCGGCGATCGCCTGGGGTTGCTCGGCGATCTCCTTGAGCATGAAGTAGTCGTAGCCGCCCTTTTCGGCCGCCGACGCGTCCCAGTCGATGTGGAAGTCGCGGCCGGTGGCGGCACCGCCACCGAAATCGGTGATCTCGATGGCGTCGGGGGTGATCAGCACGACCTGGTCCTGGCCGAGCTCGATCGCCTCCCGGGTGTGCTCGATGAACGCCGAGACGTCGCTGGCCAGGAAGTTCTCGCCGACACCCCGACCGACCACGAGCGGTGAGTTGCGGCGGGCCGCGGCCACGGCGCCGGGCGTGCCGGCGTCGGTCGCGAGCAGCGTGAACGCGCCTTCCAGCCGCCGGCAGACCCGGCGCATCGCCTCCGCGAGCGCCTGCGGGCGGTCGATGCCTGGGTTCTCGAGGTGTACGGCGGCGAGGGCGATCTCCATCAGGTGCGCCGCGACCTCGGTGTCCGTGTCGCTGGCGAACTCGATGCCGGTCGCCTCCAACTCGGCCCGCAGCGCCGCGAAATTCTCGATGATGCCGTTATGGATGACCGCGACCCGGCCGTTGCGCGACAGGTGTGGGTGGGCGTTGCGGTCCGTCGGGCCGCCGTGGGTCGCCCAACGGGTGTGGCCGATCGCGGTCGTGCCGCTGCCGATGTGGGTCTCGGCGGAGTCGGCCGGGCGCTCGGCGAGGGCCTTCTCGAGGTTGGAGAGCTTGCCCGCACGCTTCTCGGTCAGCAGGCAGTCGGCGCCGACGACAGCGACGCCGGCCGAGTCGTAGCCGCGGTATTCGAGTCGCCGCAGCCCGTCGAGCACGGTGCCGAGCGCCGGGCGGGCGCCCACGTAACCCACGATTCCACACATGAGCCAGACTCTAGCCGAAAATCGCTCATGGCGCGTGCTCGAAAGTGTGCCTATCAATCATCTGACATGAGCGATGCACCGTGTACGTTCCGTGCCCGCCGAGCACTCTCACCAGCCCGGTCGAGACCGCCCGTTGTGGACCGCAACCGGTACTGTCGGCCCGTATCGCATCGGCCGGACGGAACCGCCGTTTGACGGCTTTCCGCTTGCCCGAGGCATCGGTTTCGGGGACGCTCGACGGCGTCCCGCGCCGTGGGTCGCCGCCCATGGCCGCCCCTCGCTTGGAGCGCAGATGAGCCGTCCCACCCCGCCCGAGCCCGACGAAACGGGAGACGGCGAGCACGCGTCGGACAGGACGCAGGCCTATCCGCCTCCGCCTCCGTTCCCGTCGACCACCCCGGCGCCCCCACCGCCGACCACGGACACCGAACCGACCGCACCGCTGAGCCCGGCTGGGCCGACGGCTTCGGTCAGCCCGGCCCCTCCCGCGCCGCCGGAAAGCGCCGCGCCGCTCGCGCCGTCGGCCAGCCCCGCGCCGCCCGCGCCGTCGGACCCGCCCGCGCCGCCGGCGCCGCAGGTCAGCTCCGCGCCACCCGCGCCGCGAGCACCTGAGGCTGAGGAGACCGAGTCTCTGACCGTGACCGGGTCGGGAGCTGCGGCCAGCCCGGCGCAATCCACGCCCCCGGTCAGTTCGGCTCCGCCGGCGCCCTCGGCCAGCTCGGCTTCGCCAACACCGCCAGTCAGCTCGGCTCCCCCGGCGCCGTCGGCCAGCTCGGCTTCGCCAACACCGCCAGTCAGCTCGGCTCCGCCGGTCAGCTCGGCGCCACCCGCGCCCACCGCCGGCCCCGCTTGGCCCACGCCGCCCGTCAGCTCGGCCCCGCCGAGGCCTTCGGCCCCGTCCTACCCGCCGGCCGGCGGAGCGCCGCCCGCGGCCGGGTTCACCTTGCCTCCGGCGGTGCCGGCCGACGCGCCGCCCCCGCCGGGCAGTGACGCGGGACCGACCGCACCCCTGGCCAGCGACACCGCGCGTCCGCCGTCCTCCGGTGGGCAGCCGACCACTCCGCTGCCGCCGCCCACGGCCACCCCGCCACGCGGTGGGACGCCGACCTTCACCCCCGGCTCCGCGCCGGTCTATCCCACCGGCAGTCCGGTCGGTTATCCGTCCAGCGCGCCGCCCGGCTATTCCACCGAGACCCCGCCCGGCGGCTCGTACCCGAAGACCTCGCCTCTGCCCGATCCCTACAACCCGGGTGAGCCGAGCCCCTACGCCCGCCCGCCGGGCACCCCGGCCGACGCCCCGTTCGCTCCCCCGGACGCCGCCGCTCCCAGCGGGCCCTACGCGCCCCCGGCCAACCCCTACGCCCCGCCGCCCAGCCCGTACACGCCCGGCTACGGACCAAGCGCTCCGTACAACCCCTACAACGCCGCTCCGGTCTATGACCAGCCCGTCAAGAAGAAGCGGGGCAACGGGCCGATCATCGCCCTGGTCGTGGTCCTCGCCCTGCTGTTCTGCGGCGGCGCCGCCACCGCCGGTGGCCTGTTGATCGCCAACGCCGGCGGCGACGAGGACCCCGTCGTCACGCAGCCGACGAACCCGGCCGCCCCGGACCCGGATCCCGTCGACCCGTTGCCGACCTTCGACCCGGACGACGATCCCCAGGGCCTGCCGACCGAGTTGCCCGGCCTGCCGGGGATCGCCGGCAAGACCATCGTCTACGAGGTCACCGGCACGGGACGCGCCGACATCACCTATGTCGACGATCTCGCCGGCGAGACCCGTCAGCTGAAAAACCAGAAGCTGCCGTGGACCCACGAGTTCACCAGCGGCACGGGTTCCCTGCTGTTGACCGTGAGCGCCACCCGGTCCAACGGTGACAACGAAGGCCTGGGTTGCCGGATCACGGTCAACGGCAAGGAGTCGGCTTCGGACAACGGCAGCCTCATCGGCGCCTTCTGCATCGGGACGATCTTCGACTGACGCAACCAGCAATCAGGCGGTGCGGCGGCGGAACAGCACCGCCGCCCAGCTGAACGCCACCAATGTGATGCCGCCGAACCAGAGCAGGGCGATCCACCAGCTCGACCCGATCGGCGTGCCCATCAGCAGGCCGCGCGTCGTCTCCACGATCGGCGTGATCGGTTGGTGTTCGGCCACGCCGCGCAGCCAACTCGGCAACGTGTCGACGGGCACGAACGCGCTCGAGACGTACGGCAGGAAAGTGATCGCGAAGGTAGCGCCTCCGGCCGCGTCCACCGTGCGCACCAGCAGGCCCAGGCACGCCGCGAGCCACGAGATCGACAGCATGAACAGCGCCAGGAAGCCGATGGCCGCCAGCCAGTCGGTGACGCCGGCGGCGGGTCGCCAGCCCACCAGCAGGCCCACCCCGATCACCAGAGCCATCGCGACCAGGTTGCGCACCACGCTGGCGACCACGTGTCCGGTGAGGACGGCCGAGCTCACCACCGGCATCGAGCGGATGCGGTCGATGAGCCCGCCGACCATGTCGTGGGTGACGCTGACCGCGGTGGTCGACGCCCCGAAGCCGGCACAAAGGATGATGATTCCGGGTACGACGTAGTTGACGTACGCCGTGCCCGAGTTGATCGCGCCGCCGAAGATGTAGACGAAGATCAGCATCAGCATGATCGGCAACATGACCGCCATCAGCAGCGCCTCGACGTTGCGAGCCGAGATGCGCAGGCTGCGGCCGATCATGGCGAGCGAGTTGTCGACCGCCCAGTAGGCGCTGGTCATCGCGGGCCACCTCCGGTCAGGGCGAAGAACACGTCATCGAGCGTGGGCCGGTGGACGGCGACCTTGTCGACGGTCGCACCGATCTTGTCCATCCGGTCGAGCAGTTCGCGCACCTCGGCCGCGGTGCCGTTGGTCGCCACGGTCACGGACGTAGCGGTCGAGGCGACCGGATCGAGGTCGGCGACCGCCAACGCGACGGCCGCGGGCGACGCGAACGACAGCGAGACCCGCTCCCCGCCGACCCGCACCTTCAGGGACTCGGCGGTCCCGTCGGCCACCGCCACCCCGCGGTCGATCAGCATGATCCGGTCGGCCAACTGGTCGGCCTCTTCCAGGTACTGGGTAGTCAGGAAGATCGTCGACCCCGCGTCGGCCAACTCGCGCACGAACGCCCACATCTGTTGCCGGCTGCGCGGATCGAGCCCGGTGGTCGGCTCGTCGAGAAAAATCACCGGCGGCGAAGTGACCAGGCTCATCGCGAGATCGAGCCGGCGCCGCATGCCGCCCGAGTAGGTCTTGACCAGCTTGCGCCCGGCTTCGGCGAGGTCGAACCGCTCCAACAGCGCATCTGCCCGCCGGGAAGCCGCCGACCGCCCGAGCCGCCGCAACCGACCGACCATGACCAGGTTCTCCCGGCCGGTCTGCAACTCGTCGACCGCCGCGTACTGCCCCGTCAGACTGATCTTCTGCCGCACCTCGAAGGCCGAGGTCACCACGTCGTGCCCGACCACCGAGGCGCGCCCGGCATCCGGCCGGACCAGCGTCGCGAGGATCCGCACCAGCGTCGTCTTGCCGGCACCGTTCGGACCGAGCAGCCCGAACACGGTCCCCGCCGGCACGGCGAGGTCAATGTCGGTCAACACCTGTTGCGCACCGTACGACTTCGAGACTCCTTGGACCTGGATCGCGTCCACGCCCTCCCCCAACTGTTTATGGCCTACGCTAATTGGTTTAGGCTATACGCAGTTTTAGGATGAAGCAATGTCCGACCTGCCACCCGGTGTCGACGTGCTGTGGGGACGCCGCGAGCCCGCCAAGCGCGGCCCGCGCCCCAACCTCAGCATCGACCAGATCGTCGACGCCGCCATCGAAATCGCCTCGGCCGAGGGGCTCGGACCCCTCTCGATGAACCGGGTGGCCGAGAAGCTGGGCAAGTCGGCGATGTCGCTCTACCGCTACGTGCGCACCAAGGACGAGCTGCTCCAGCTGATGATCGACGTGTGCGCCGTCAAGAACCCACCGCCCGAGCCCGACCAGGACGCGGGTTGGCGACCCAATCTGGAGCGCTGGGCGTACGCCCTGGTCGAGCTCTATCGCCGTTTCCCCTGGGTCCTGCACGTGCCACTCGGTCCGACCCCGCCCGTCGGCCCCGGCCAGCTCACCTGGCTTGACCGCGGCCTGGCCTGTTTCCGCAGGACCAGCGTGCCCTCCGAGCTCCGGATCGGCGTGGTGATGCTGCTGCTGGTCTTCATCCGCGGTCAGGTCCGCATGGCCCAGGAGATCAACCAGGGCGCGGCCGGTGTCGCGCTGGGTTATCCCGCGTACGACAGGATGTTGCGGCTGGTGGTCGACAAGGACCGACTTCCGGACCTCGCCCAACTGCTCGACGACGGCATCTTCGACGACCCCGAAGAGGGGATGAGCGAACAGGAGCTCGACATGGAGGTCAGGTTCGGCCTCACCATGATTTTCGACGGCATCGAGCGCCTGGTCGCCGCCCACGAGGAGGAACAGTGACGGACCCGTTGGTCGCGCGGATGCGCCCGTTCGGCACCACGATCTTCGCCGAGATGTCCGCGCTCGCGGTGCGCACCGGCGCCGTCAACCTGGGCCAGGGCTTCCCGGACACCGACGGTCCGAAGGAGATGCTGGACGCCGCGGCGGAGGCGATCCACAACGGAGCCAACCAGTACCCGCCCGGCCCGGGCATTCCGGCGCTGCGGGCCGCGATCAGCGCGCACCAGCGACGGTTCTGGGGCCTCCACTACGACCCGGACGGCGAGGTGCTGGTCACGGCCGGCGCGACGGAGGCGGTGGCGGCGGCCATCCTCGCCCTGTGCGAGCCCGGCGACGAGGTGGTCTGCTTCGAGCCCTACTACGACTCGTACGCGGCCGCGATCGCGCTCGCCGGTGCCGTCCGCCGGCCGGTGACGCTGCGGCCGGACGCCGACGGCCACTACAGCGTGGACCCCGGCGAGCTGCGTCGCGCGTTCGGCCCGCGTACCCGGATGGTGCTGTTGAACTCGCCCCACAACCCGACGGGCAAGGTCTTCACGCGCGCGGAGCTGGCCCTGGTCGCGGAGCTGTGCCAGGCGCACGACGTCTACGCGGTCACCGACGAGGTCTACGAGCACCTGGTCTTCACCGACGCCGCGACCCCGCACGTGCCACTCGCGACCCTGCCCGGCATGCGCGAGCGCACGCTGCGGATCTCGTCGGCCGGCAAGACCTTCTCCTGCACGGGTTGGAAGATCGGCTGGGCCAGCGGGCCGCGCGAGCTGGTCTCGGCGGCGCTGCGGGTCAAGCAGTTCCTGACGTTCGTCAACGGCTCGCCGTTCCAGCCGGCCGTCGCGATCGCGCTCGGCCTGCCTGACGACTACTTCGACGAGTTCCGCGCCGGGCTGCAGGCGCAGCGCGACCTGCTCGTCGCCGGTCTGCGCGACGCCGGCTTCGACGTGCTGCTTCCGGAAGGCACCTACTTCGTCACGGCCGACATCACGCCGTTGGGCGGCACCGACGGCGTGGAGTTCTGCCGATCGCTGCCGGAGCGCTCCGGCGTCGTGGCGGTGCCGACCCAGGTGTTCTACGACCACGAGGACGCCGGCCGCCGCCTGGTCAGGTTCGCCTTCTGCAAACGACCGGCCGTCCTCAACGAGGCGGTCGCCCGCCTGAGGAAAGACTAGAAGGAGTACGGACCGAAGCGGCCCCAGACGACCACGGCGGCCAGCACGAGCAGCACCAGGTTGGCGATCACCATCGGCGTCTCGCGCCGGCGGCCGTGCACCACCACCGCGCCGATCATCAGCAGCACGATGCCGACGGCGGCCAGCGGCACGAGGATCTCGGCGACGCCGAACAGCGCCGGCAGGATCAGGCCGACGCCGGCCAGGATGTCCAGGGCGCCGATCGCCTTGACCGCGTTGGGCGAGAAGCCTTCGGTCCAGCCCAGACCGGTCTCGATCAGCTTCTCTTTCGGCTGGAGCATCTTCATCAGGCCGGCGGCGACGAACGCACCGCCGAGCAGAACGGCGATGATCCAGAGCACGACATTCATGGGGGGTGTCCGATCTCCTAAAAGTTGAATCGTCAACTAAAGGAGATCGAACGTCAAGATTCTCAGGCCGGCGACGCGGTACGCACAGCGGAGGCGAGCCGCTCCGCGACGTCCTGAGCGACCTCGGCGGTGGCCGCCTCGACCATCACCCGCACCAGCGGCTCGGTGCCCGACGGGCGAAGCAGCACCCGGCCCGTGTCGCCGAGCTCGGCCTCGGCCGCCTTGGCCGCCGCCAGCACCGCGGGGTCCTGCGCGCCGACCGTACGGTCGCCCACCCGCACGTTGATCAGCACCTGCGGCAGCTTGGTGACCACCGACGCCAGCTCGGCCAGCGACTTGCCGGACGTGGCCATCCGGGCCATCAGGTGCAGGCCGGCGAGCACACCGTCACCGGTGGTCGCGTACGCCGGCATGATGATGTGGCCGCTCTGCTCGCCGCCGAGCGCGAGCCCGGAGGCGCGCAGCTCGTCGAGCACGTAGCGGTCGCCCACCTTGGTCTCGACCAGCTTGACTCCCTGGTCGCGCATGGCGATCTTCAGGCCGAGGTTGCTCATCACGGTCGTGACCAGCGTGTCGTTGGTCAGCGTGCCGGCCTCGCGCATGGCCAGGGCCAAGATCGCCATGATCTGGTCGCCGTCGACCTCGTCGCCCGTCGCCGTCACCGCGAGGCACCGGTCGGCGTCGCCGTCGACCGCGATGCCCAGGTCGGCGCCGTTGGCGATGACCGCCTCCCGCACGGCGTCGAGGTGCGTCGAGCCACAGCCGTCGTTGATGTTGAGGCCGTCCGGCTCGGCGTGGATCGCGATCACTTCGGCGCCCGCCTCGCGGTAGACCACGGGGGCGATGTCGGCGGCGGCACCGTTGGCGCAGTCGACGACGACCTTGAGCCCGGCCAGCGGCTGGGTGATCGAGCCGATCAGGTGCTGCACGTAGTGGTCGGCGCCGTCGAGCAGGTCGTGCGCGCGGCCGACGCCCGCGCCCGTGGGCCGGGTCCAGCCGGCGGTGCCGGCCTCGATCGCCGCCTCGATCCGGTGCTCGATGTCGTCCGGCAGCTTGTGCCCGCCGGCCGCGAAGATCTTGATGCCGTTGTCGGGCATCGGGTTGTGCGAGGCCGAGAGCATCACGCCGAAGTCGGCCTTGGTCTCCGCGACCAGGTAGGCCACGGCGGGGGTGGGCAGCACGCCGACCCGCACCACGTTGGCGCCCGCGCTGGTCAGGCCGGCGACGGTGGCCGCCTCGAGCATCTCGCCGGACGCCCGCGGGTCGCGGCCCACGACGGCCAGCGGCGGGTGGGACCGGTCGACTTCGGCGAGGGTACGGGCGGCGGCGACCGCCACGGCGAGCGCGAGCTCCGGGGTGAGGTCGGCGTTCGCCTTACCGCGTACCCCGTCGGTGCCGAAGAGACGACCCATCTGATCCTCCGCTGTAATTCGGGTCCGGGAATGCCAACGGCCGGGACGCCGTCGCCGTGGCGATGGCGGTTCCCGGCCGTGTGGTCAGTGAATCAACGCTTGGAGTACTGCGGAGCCTTACGGGCCTTCTTGAGACCGTACTTCTTGCTTTCCTTGACCCGCGCGTCACGGGTGAGGAAGCCGGCCTTCTTGAGCGCCGGGCGGTCGTCGGGCTCGTTGGTGATCAGCGCACGGGCGATCGCGAGGCGCAGCGCGCCGGCCTGCCCGGTGATGCCACCGCCGCGGAGGTTGGCGATGACGTCGAACGCCTCGGCCTTCTCCGTCGTGACCAGGGGCTCGCGGATGAGCTGCTGGTGGACCTTGCTCGGGAAGTACTCCTCGAGCTCACGGCCGTTGCACGTGATCTTGCCGCTGCCCGGCACGATGCGCACGCGGACGATGGCTTCCTTGCGACGGCCCACGGTCTGGATCGGGCGGTCGCCGCGCGGGGCGCGGGTCGCGGGGGCGGGCGTCGGAGCGGTGGCCTCGGCGACGGCGACCGGGGTGGCCGCGCTGACATCGGTCATGTTGGTGACTTCCTCGTCCGCGCTCACTGCGCGATCTGCTTGATCTCGAACGGCACCGGCTGCTGCGCGGCGTGCGGGTGCTCGGCGCCGGGGTAGACCTTCAGCTTCTTGATCAGCTGACGACCGAGCTTGTTGTGCGGGAGCATGCCCTTGACGGCGAGCTCGACCGCGTGTTCGGGGCGCTTCGCGAGGAGCTCCTCGTAAGCGACCTGCTTGAGACCGCCCGGGTAACCGGAGTGGCGGTAGGCGACCTTGTTCTGCCGCTTGTTGCCGGTCAGGGCGACCTTGCCAGCGTTGATGACCACGACGAAGTCGCCGGTGTCGACGTGGGGGGCGAAGGTCGGCTTGTGCTTGCCGCGCAGCAGCGTGGCCGCGTGGGTGGCCAACCGGCCCAGCACGACGTCAGACGCGTCGATGATGAGCCACTGACGCTCGATCTCACCCGGCTTCGGGCTGTACGTACGCACAGGTTTACCTTGTCTCGTCGTCGGTCTGGGGTCGCGCGCCAGAAAGTAAGTCACGTCGCGCACAACAGCAGACAACAATACCTGCTGCGAGCAGGCAGGGTCAAAACGGGGTTGTGGCCGGGGCCACCGTCAGTCTACAGCCAGTCGGTAGCCGCGTTTGACCACGGTCTGCACCACTCTAGGGGCACCCAAACCGGCCCTCAGCCGGGCCACCGCCATCTCGACGGCGTGCTCGTCAGCGCCCCTCGGCAGGGTCCGCTGGAGGGCGCCCCGGGAGAAGACCCGGCCGGGCTCCGCGGCCAGCGCCCGGAGCACCGCCATCGGGCCCGGGGCGAGTGGTTTCAGGGAGCCGTCGACCACCGCCGCGTGGCCCCGGAGGGTGAGGTCGTGGCCGGCCGCCCGCACGCTGACCGCCCGTGGCGGGAGCTCCTTGACGATCGTCCGCACGAGGGCGCTCAGCCGGGGTTTCGCCGGTGCGACCACCGGGACGCCGTGCCGGCGCAGCGGGGCCGCCGTGACCGGACCCACGCAGGCGGCCAGCACGTCGTGGCGGAGGGCGTCGAGCACGTCGTTGCTGCCCGGCCCGGCCGCCCGCAGCAGGGCGTTGACGGCGGGGGCGGAGGTGAACGCGACCGCGTCGACCAGGCGGCCGGTGACCAGGTCCACCAGGCGGTGCAGCGGGGCCGGGTCGAGCGGGGGCGCCCAGCGGTACACCGGGATCTCGATCACGGTCGCGCCGGCGGCCTCCAGTGCGGAGGTCCACTCGGGCTGGCGCTCGCCGGGCAACTGCATGGCCACCACCTGACCGCGTACGCCCCGGTCGCGGAGGTGGTCGATCACCTCCGCGTAGCTCTCCTCGATCGGCGCCGCGTGGTCTGGCCCCCCTCGTACCCGGGGATCCCTGGTGACCAGATACGCCTGGGCCAGGACTCCGCGCAGCGGCTCCGCCAGCCCCCAGCCGGCAGCCGCCTCCAGCCAGCCGCGCATGCCGATCGAGGTGTTGGCGACCACGATGTCCGGCGGGCGGTCCAGGCAGGCTCTGGTGGCCGCGCGCAGCTCGCTGTCGTCCGCGAGCGGGACGATGCGCAGGGCGGGCGCGAGGACGACCCGGGCGCCGCTGCGCTCGAGCAGCGCGCCAAGAGTGTCTCGGCTCCGGTCGGCAGTGACGCCAACGGTGAAACCCGTCAGTTCGCCGGACCGCTGGGCCATGCCGGAAGCGTGCCGGTGTCCCGTTTCGGCGCGGCGTCCCGTTTGTTTCAAAAGTGCTAAGAGCTGCGGTGTGGTCGCTGAGAGGTACTCGTCGGATGCATCTTGGTATGGTCGTTGGTATGACCGCGAAGGTGACCCTCTCGTTCTCCGACGAGACCATCGAAGAGGCCCGCCGGTTCGCCAAGCGCGAGGGGATGTCCCTGTCCGCGTGGATGGACCAGGCCGCCCGGGAGAAGGCGGTCCGCGAGCTGTTCACGGCGCACGCGGCGGTGGTCGGCCGGGCCGGCCAGGAGCTCGAGGCCGCCGCGCTGGCCGACGAGCGCGAGGCGGCGATGGTCGACGAGGCCCTCTTCGGAGGCGACGGGCGTGCCGCGTAGGGGCGAGATCTGGCGCATCAACGGCGCCCGTGAACGCCTCGGCCTGGTGGTCAGCTCCGACCTCTACAACAGCACCGACGTACCCATCCTGATCGTGGTCGAAGTGGTCGAGTCCGATCTGTTGCGTGACTCACCGTTGGCCGTGCCGATGGGGTCCTATGTGGTCATGCCCGACCGGCTGTCGTCGCCGATGAAGAAGTGGTTCACCGAGGTCGTCGATGTGGCCGACAGTGACACGATGTTCCGCGTCTCGCGCGCCCTGCGCATCCTGCAGAACCTCTGACCCTGCGTAGTTATCCACAGTCTCCGATCGGCGGGTGGCGGTCCGCTGGCATGGGCCGTACCGTGCCCGCATGGCCTATCGGACCTGGGGCAGGGTGCTGCTCACGGCGCTCGGCGTCGGCCTGCTCGCTGGTGCCGGCCAACTCGGCTTCGCCTACGGGCTAGGCGTGGTGCGGTTCGCCCGTGACTTTGAGCAGTCGCCCGGGCAGTGGACGGCACACCTCGCCTGGGTGGCGTGGTTCGCGATGCTGGCCGCGGTCGCCGGTGCGCTGGCGGGCCACTGGCTGGCCGCGCGCGACGACCTACGACCGACGATCGGCGCGCGGGTAGCGGTCGCCGTCGCCGGCGGTGTCGGCGCGATGGCCGTCGCGCCGCTCGCGATGTTGCCGTCCCGGGTGGCGACGATCGGCTCCGGCAACGCGGTGACGATCGCCGGCCTGTCCGCGGTCCTCGGCGCGCTCGTGGGCGTGTTCGCGGCGGTGGCGGTGCTGTCACAGCGGGTCGCCGGGCTCAACCTCGGCGCGGTCGCTGTCCTCGTCTGGCTGGTCGCGCTGCTGTCGGTCGCTCCGTCGCTGGGCCCGGACGATCCGCTGCCGAACGTACGCCTCGGCGTCCTCGACGCGACCTGGCTCGGCGACGGTCTCGCCCAGCGGCTGGCCGTGATCGTGATGCCGGCGATCGCGCTGGCGGCCGGCGCCGGCATCGGCGCCCTGGCCCGTTGGCGCGGGCTGCCGCTGATCCCGGTCGCGGTGTCAGGCGTGGTGGGTCCGGCAATGCTGGCGGTGGCCTACCTGATCGCCGGCCCGGGCGACGACCCCGACCGCTACCAGGCCGCGCCCTACTGGGGTGCGCTGATCGCGGTGGCCGCTGGTGGCCTGGGCTCCGTCCTGGCCGCGGTGGCGCGGCAGCTCACCGGCGGCGAACGACCGGCGCCCAGCGCGCCGGGGCGGCACGGCGACCACACCGCGGAGGTGTTCCCGGGCCGCGCGACCACCGACGACGACCCGAAGGCGCGCGACGAGGAGCCGACCCGCCCGTTCAACGCCTGGGGCGACCCGACCACGACGAGCTCGTTCGACCGCGGCGACCTCGATCCGCCGCCGCCCCCCAAACGCGACGACGACCTCTTCGGTGGGAGCGCGAGCCCGCGCGATGCGCTGGGTGGCAGCTTCAGCACCCCTGGTCAGGACGACCCGCTCGGGGGGAGCCCTGGTCGGGACGACCCGCTCGGCGGGTCCGGCCAGGGGCGGGCGCGGGATCTCGGCGATGTCGAGCGGTCGGCGCCGCCGTGGGTCGGCGACGGGCCGACGAGCGGCTCGCTGTTCAACCCGCCCACGCCGGTGGCGCCGCCGCGGCAGCCAGAGGTCGTCTCGCCTCCGCCGGGTCCGGAGCCAACGCCGATCCGCCCCTTCGACCGGCAGCCCGCCAACGGGCCGGGTGACTGGCGCACCGACAAGACCTCGAGCTTCACGCCGGCTTCGGTGCCGGTGGTGCCGGCCAACGGCCCCGCGCGGCGCGACGACGGCGACGTCCAGCAGCGACCCACCGCGATCCGGCCCCAGCCGCCGGCGCCGAGCCGCGTGCCGCGCCAGTCGAACGCGGGTGACGCCGGCGACCTGGCCCCGATCGACCTGCCGGACCAGCCCGCCCGCACGGGTTCCGGCGCGGGGCGGCACGGCGGACCGGTGCGGCTCGACGACCCGACCCAGACCAGCGGCGCGAGCCAACTCGGGCGACGCGGCGCTCCGGAAGAGCCGGCCCAGACCAGCGGCGCGGGCCAACTCGGGCGACGCGGCGCTCCCGAAGAGCCGGCCCCGACCAGCGGTGCCGGACGTCTTGGCAGCTCCGGGCGGCACGGTGGCGCCGACGACTCGGCTCAGACCGGTGGCGCCGCGCAGTCGAGCCCGTCGGACTGGCGCAGCCGATCCAACTGGTCCGGCGGCTCGGCGGGCAATGGCGAAACCGATCGCGAGATGCCGGACTGGCGGCTCGCGCCGCCGGCCTGGACCCCACCGCCTCCGATCACGCCGGTGGCCTCCCCCGACCCGACGGTCAGCGGACCGGCGGTGACGCCAGAGCCCCGCGTCGAAGCGACGCCGGCCGAGGCCGCACCGGCCAAGGCGCCCGAGCAGAAGCGCCGCGGCCTGTTCCGCCGCAAGAACAAGTCCGAGCCGACGACACCCGCACCGGCCGAGAGCGACTGGGTCGACGTGCCGACGGCGACAGACCCCGCGCCCACCGCCGACGACGCGCCCGCGGGCGACGACGGCGAGGCGCCGACGGGTCCGCGCGGCTTCGGGTTCGGTGGGCTGGTCAGCGGCCGCTTCGGCGGCGCCGCCCAGGCGACCGAGCCGACCGACGCCTGGGCCGACCGCGACACGGGCTCGCGCACCGGGAGCTTCGACGCCGGGCCGACCCGCCGGCGCCCGGGCGCGCTCGACGGCGACGCGGGGTTCGGCGGCGAGACCAGCTCCGTGCCCGACACCAAGGACGAGGGCGGTCGGCGGTCGTGGGCCGACCGGGCTCGCGGCCGCGACGACGAGACCCCAGCCGAGTCCGCCGCCGACGGCGGCACGGCGGCCAAGGAGCCGGGACGGCGGAAGGGCGGGCGCTCCGAGCGGCACCTGCGCAGCGTCGACCTCGGCGGCGACACGGGCAGTTGGGACATCGACGACCCGGAGCCGGCCAAGCCGACCAACGACGAGGACGCCAAACCGGACGGCGCCGAGCCGGCACCGTCGCGGGGACTCTTCCGTCGTAACCGCAAGGACAACACCTCCGAGGCCGCCGAGGCGCCGACCGAGCAATCTGACGAGCCGGCACCCGAGCCCGCCCGCGGGCGCCGCGGCAAAGGCGTCGACAAGCCGATCGGGCAGCGCGACGAGGAATACGTCGACTGGGTCACCGGCCTCGGTGCCCCCGAGCCGGTCAACGAACGCCGCCGCGACGACACGCCGCGCCGCAGCCTGCGGTCGACGACGCAGAAGGACGACTAGGCCCTGGCTCGTATCTGGGCCCGTCGCAACCGGCCTCAGATACGAAACAGGGCCTAAGCGGGTGGGTCCTGCCGATCAACGCGAGCCGAGCCGCCCTCGTGCACCGCGTTGATCGGCAGGGCGGGCCTCAACCAGCGGAGAACGCCGCGAAGGTCGACCAGCCGAAGTGGTCCAGCGGTCCGCTGCCGCTGCCCAACTGCCAGTCGCGGGCGCCGGACAGGCCGCGCGACACGTACTCCTTGGCGAACACCAGCGCCTCCAGGACCTCTTCGCCCAGGGCGAGGCGGCCGGCGATCGCCGCTGCGAAGGTGCAGCCGGTGCCGCGGTTGTTGCGGGTCTGCACTCTCGGGTAGCGCAGGAACCGGGCACCGGCATCGGTCCAGACCGCGTCGACCGCCTCGTCGCCCGCGACCATGTCGCCGCCTGTCACGACCACGAACCTCGGGCCGTTGGAGGCGATCTGCGCGGCCGCGCCCGCCATGTCGGCTGGAGTGGAGACCTCCCAACCGACCAGGGCCGACGCCTCCTCCCGATTGGGTGTGACGACCGTGGCGTACGGCAGCAGGCGTTCGAGGGCGCTGACCACGCCCCGGCGGCGGCCGGCGGCCGCTTCCAGGACCGGGTCGACCACCAGGTTCGGCAAGGCCCCGGCGCGGGCCTTCGCCGTCACCGCGGCGGCCGCCTCCGCCGTCGCCAGCATGCCTACCTTGACCGCGGCCACCGGAATGTCGTCGAGCACCGCGGAAAGCTGCGTCGAGACAACGTTGCCGGGCAGTTCGAACACGTCCTGCACGCCGCGGGTGTTCTGAGCGGTGACCGAGGTCGCGACGGATGCGCCGTAGAGCCGCATCGCCGCGAGGACCTTCAGGTCTGCCTGCAAGCCGGATCCGCCACTGGAGTCCGAGCCGCCGATCGCGAGCACCGCGAGTGGTGTCATGGGTTTCCTCCCGCCTCTCGTCCTACACCAGGTAGCACGAGCGGCGGGACGAGCAACGGACTAAATCGCACTAACGATCGACAGGCGGCTCACCCGAGCGCGCGCAACGCGGCCAGATCCTCTGCGGAGGGTTGCCACTCGACCGCGGCCGTGTTCTCGCGGACCTGGTCGGGGCTGGTGGCGCCCGCGATCACCGAGGCGACCGCCGGCTGCGCGGCCAGCCCGCCGAGCGCGACGTCGAGCAGCGAACGCCCCCGTTCCTCCGCGTACGCCCGCAGCGCCTCGATCCGGTCCCACGGCGCGCTGTCGAGCCGGCGCATGAACCGTTCCTGGGTCAGCCGGGTGCCGGCCGGTGCGGCCTGGCCGCGCCGGTACTTGCCGGTCAGCAGGCCGCTCTCCAGCGGGAAGAAGGGCAGCAGCCCCAGCCCGAACCGCTGACAGGCCGGCACCAACTCGGCCTCGACCTCGCGGTTGAGCAGGCTGTAGTGGTTCTGCGCGCTGACGAACGGCGCCCAACCGCGGGTCCGGGACACCCAGGCGGCGTCCGCCACCTCCCAGGCCGCGAAGTTGGAACAACCGATATACCGCACCTTTCCGGCCGTCACCAGATCGTCGAGCGCCGACAGCGTCTCCTCGATCGGCGTCGCCGGGTCCGGCTCGTGCATCTGGTACAGGTCGATGTAGTCGGTCTCCAGGCGGCGCAGCGAGCTCTCGACGGCCCTCAGCACGTAGCGGCGGGCGCCGCGCGCACCGAGGTCGGGACCGTTGACACCGGACATCGGCTTGCCGAACTTGGTCGCCACCACCACGTCCTCGCGGCGGCCCTTGAGCGCCGCTCCGAGGAAGCGTTCCGAGAGTTCGTGCCCGGGACCGCCATATGTATCCGAAGTGTCGAAGAAGTTAATTCCGAGATCCAGCGCGGCATCGACGACGGCGGCTGCGCCGACCTGGTCGATATCCCGGCCGAAGGTGTTGCAGCCGACCCCGGCAATCGAGACGACAAGTCCCGAGTTGCCTAGCCGGCGATAGCTCATCGCGCTCACGAAGCACTCCAGAAAGACGGTTCAATCACACCGAGCGCCCATTTCCGTACGCGGGGCGACGGTGTCGGCCGATGACCCGCACAGCAACGCGTGGCACTATCCTTTGCGCGGGCATTGCTAGAGTCTGACACTTTGCGGCGGCCATTCGATTCGGTCGCCCCCGATGGGAAGCGTGGACCGGAATGACGGCACCTAACAGGTTCCTGCAGCGGTCTGCCGCCGCGGAACCAGCCGACGTCGCGGCGCCGGAGCGGCTGGACGTGACGGTCGTGCTGCCGTGTTACAACGAGCAGGACCATGTGCTGAAGGAGATCGAGCGAATCTCCGCGGCGATGGACCGCAGTGGATACAGCTACGAGCTGCTCGCGATCGACGACTGCTCCACCGACAACACGCTGGCCGTCCTCCGCGAGGCCGAGCTGCGCTTCCCGAACCTGCGCGTGATGCCGTTCCACCGCAACGGCGGCTCGGGCACGGCCCGCCGGATCGGCACCCGCGAGGCATACGGCGAGATCGTCGTGTGGACCGACGCCGACATGACCTACCCCAACGAGCGCATCCCCGAGCTCGTGCAGCTCCTCGAGAAGGACCCGAGCATCGACCAGGTCGTCGGTGCGCGGACCAGCGAGCAGGGCACGCACAAGATGCTGCGGGTGCCGGCCAAGTGGGTCATCCGCAAGATCGCCGAGCGGCTCGCCGGCCAGAAGATCCCCGACCTCAACTCGGGCCTGCGCGCGTTCCGCCGCGAGGTCTCGCTGCCCTACCTGCGTCTGCTGCCCCCCGGGTTCTCCTGCGTGACGACGATCACGATGGCGTTCCTGCACAACCAGCACGACGTGCGGTACGTGGCGATCGACTACTCGAAGCGCGCCGGCTCGTCGAAGTTCCACTTCGTCCGCGACGCCTACCGCTACATCCTTCAGGTCGTCCGCATGGTCATGTACTTCAACCCGCTCAAGGTGCTGATGCCGCCGGCGCTGTGGTTGATCGGCATCGGCCTGGTCAAGATCGTCTACGACGTGATCGCGCACCCGGTGCGGGTCGCCAACAACACGACGATGATCCTGATGGCTGGCCTGATCATCGGGGCCGTAGCCCTGCTGGCCGACCTCATCGTGCGGTCGCGCTCCGAATAGAGGGTGGCCCGCGATGACCGCAACCGACGTTGCCACCCCTGAGAAGACCACGGAAGAAGAGCCGCCCCGGCCCACCTCAGCCATACAGGACCGCTGGGGCTGGCTCGGCGTCGGTGCGATCACCCTGGTGCTCGCCGCGACGTGGATCCCGCGGATCAACCTGCCCTTCGGCGACAACCACATGGGCCGGATCATCAGCCGGTACGCGTTGCACCTGGCGAACCTCCACGAGAAGGGCATCGTCGGTTCGGACTTCAGCGCCGACTGGGAGCCGTACGCGAACTCGGCGTACGCGCACCACCCGCCGCTGCTGAACATCCTGACCGCGCTGTTCGGCTCGTTCCCCGGCGACCAGCCGATCGAGGTGTGGCTCTCGCCGTACCTCCTGGCCTTGCTGATCGTCCCGGCCGGTGCGCTGCTGCTGCGCGGGCTCGGTCTGCGGTGGTCGGCCACGCTGCTCGCGGTCGGCCTGATGGCGGCGACGACCTTCTTCTGGGTCTACGCCCCGATCATGTTCGACCTCGGCCCGATCCTGCTGATCTCCGCGGTGGTCGTGATCGCCCGGCGCAAGGAATACCAGCCGTCGCGCGGGCTGCTGGCGATCGGTGTGGTCGCCGGCCTGCTCTCGACGCTGGTCTCCTGGCCCGGCATCGGCTTCGCCGGCGCGATGGGCCTGTGGCTGCTGATCGGCCGCCGCCGGATCGACCGGGTCGTGCTCTGGATCGGCGGCGCGATGGTGATCGGGCTGTTGATCAGCCTGACCTTCATCGTGGGCGTCAGCGGCATCGCGGACCTGACCAACCAGGCCGAGTTCCGCACGCAGGGCGGCACGTTCACGGCGCGCCAGTTCGCCGGCCGCCAGGTCCGCTACCTCGACGCGCTCCTGCCGATCTGGTACCTCGTGCTGCTCGTCGTCGGCACCGTCGCCGGTCTGCTCGACAAGCGCACGCGGCTCTTCATGGCCTTCGCCGTGGTGTTCCAGGGCTTCTGGACGATCATCCTGAACAACGGCGCCTACATCCACGAGTACTGGAACTACCCGGTGCTGATCCTCGGCCTGGTCGGGATGGGCACCCTGCTGGACCGGGTGATCACCTGGCTGACCACCCGGGTGCCGAGCCGCGCGACACTGGTCGGCACGGCGGCCGCCGGGCTGGCCCTGGTCGCCGCGCTCGCGGTGATCGTGACCGGCCCGGTCGACCGCAGGTACGTCGAGGACCCCACCGACGCGGGCGCGCTGGTCTCGGAGAACGGCCCCGGCCCGGGCCAGAAGGTGGCGTGGGTAGCGGGCGGCGGCCTGTCGACGCCGCGGTGGTACGCCTACTACTGGGACCTCGCGCCGAAGGGCGTCACGCCGGAGATCCTGGACGGCACCGAGGGCAACCCGACCGACCTGGTGCTGATGGACCTCCGCCGCGTCCCGAAATGGCTGCCACCGAACATCGGCGACCGCGCGTTCGCCAAGGACGGCACCTACGCCCTGATCAAGTTCTCGGACCTGAAGGCCGCGGAGATCACCCCGTAAGCAGCGATCGACCAAAGCCGCCGCCTCCCGACCGATCACCGGGGGCGGCGGCTTTGCCGTTCCGGCGGTCAGGGCGACTGACGACCGCCACGGGCCGCCCGTTAGGGCGACCGGCCAAGGCCGCAACCCGGACACAGACGGCAACGCGGGCGGGCGACCGGCCAAGGCCGCAACCCGAACGCAGACGGCGACGCGGCAGGGCGACCGGCCAAGGCCGCAACCCGGACACAGACGGCAACGCGGGCGGGCGACGCCGCCACCATCGCCAACCACAAGACCGCCACCCCCGACGTACGGGGATGGCGGCTTCGGTGTTTGCGGCGAGCTACGCGGCGGGGCGCTTGGCCACCGCGACCAGGCCCGGACCCTTGCCCGGACGCAGTCGCTGAAGGCCGATCCACGGCGCGACCGCCGCCTTGATCAGGGTGCCGGCGGCGGCGCCGCTCGGCTGGAGGATGCGGCCCGAGCCCGAGGTGCGCTCCTCGGCCGTGTCGCCCTCGGCGGTCTTGCCGCCGGCCAGCCGGTCGCGGACCGAGTCGAGCAGGTAGCCGAGCGGCCACCCGTAGTGGATCATCTCCACGTCGACCCCGCCGGCCTCGGTGAGGCGGGCGGTCAGCGACGCGGCGTCGTAGCGGCGGTAGTGGCCCACGAGCTCGTCCCACGGCCCGAACCGGTCCGGCTCGGACGGCACCGACAGCACCAGGTGGCCGCCGGGCTTGACCAGCGGCATCCAGCCGGCCAGCGCGCCCGCATCGTCGGCGATGTGCTCCAGGACCTCGAACGCGCAGACCACGTCGTACGTCGTGCCCGAAGGGACCTTGTTGTGGTCGCCGTGGATCACGGTGCCGCCCAGCGGGGTGATCCGCGCGTGTGCGGTCTCGAAGCTCGAGTCGTCGGGCTCGGCGGCCAGGTAGGTGGCCATCCCGGCGAGCCGGCTGCCCATCGCGCCCTGCCCGCAGCCCAGCTCCAGGATGGTCGTCGGGTTCAGGTCGGACACGACCCGGCGTACGACGTTCCAGCGCAGCGCGGCCCGAGGGGCCAGGGGCGGGATCTGCGGCGTTGTCATCGGGTCTCCTGCATGGCGGGTGGCTGGGGGGAGGTGCTGCCGACCCGCACGCGGATCGGCTCGACAACGGTGGCGGCGGCGAACCGGTCGGCCGCGCGGGCGGCGGCCCTGCCCTGGTAGGCGGCGAGCAGCGCCGGGTCGTCGGCCAGCGACCGCAGGGCGGCGGCCAGCGCCGAACCGGACCCCGGCGGCACGAACAGCGCGTCGTCGCCGAGCGTGCGGCGCTGCGGCGCGGTGTCGGAGGTGACGATCGCGCACGCGGCGGCGGCGCCCTGGAAGACCTTGGTCGGCACGACGTTCTGCGCCTTGTCGGTGGTGCCGAAGATGCCGAGCGAGACGTCGTGCGCGGCGACCAGGCCGGGCAACTCCTCGGCGGTGACCCAGTCGACCCAGGTGACCCGCGGGTTGCCGGCCGCGGCGGCGCGGCAGGCCTCGTAGTCCTGCCCCTTGCCCACCATCGTCACCGAGATCCGCTCGTCATCGGCGAGCGACGCCAGCGCCTCACCGAGATAAGAGGTGCCGTGCAGCGGCGTGAAGAGCCCGACGAAGATCACCTTGAGTGGGCCGTCGGGCCGCGCGGCCGGGCGCGCCGCGCCGGCGGCGAACCACTGCTGGCCCGCGCCGACCAGGGCGACGACGCCACGCGGGGCCGCGTCGGCGGGCAGGGCGGTCAGGTGCTCGTCGGTGTCGACCACGACCACGTCGGCGGAGCCGAGCGCGCCCCGGTCGATCCAGCGCATCAGCTTCGACTTGATGCCACCGCCGCCGGAGGCCGTCAGGCTCCGGTCGCGCGCTGTGCCGGCCGCCGAGACCAGGTGGTCGAGCACGATCGGGGTGCGGCGGAACAGGCGCCGGGCCAACCGGACGTCGAAGTGCCCGAGGTAGCCGACCAGCACGGCGTCGGCCGCCGGCGCGCGCCGCGCACGGATCGCGAGGAGCGTCCAGCAGCGCGCGAGCATCCAGGCCAGCTTGGGCAACCGCCACGGCTGGCGCAGCATGGCGACGCGTCCCGCGGTGTCGAGCGCCAGCGGGACGTTGACCTCGACAACCTCGTCACCGGCCGCCCGGAGACCTTCGATCAGGACGCCGACGCGGGGGTGACGGTGGACGTCGTAGGTACCGAAAGCGAGCCAACGCACCGCGGTAGCGTAACGGACCCGCGCGACCAGGACGGCCGGCGGTAGGTGCTATTCGCCCGCGACCGCGGCCGGTGCGGAGTCCGGCACCGTATCGATGTCTGGCGTGGTCACGATGGGGCGCTTGCGCTTACGGTCAGTGAGCAGCGCCACAGCCGGCCAGGCGAGATCGGCCACCGTCATCAGCAGGCGCGACACCAGCGCGGCGACCAGCGCCACCGGCTCGGTCACCGACCCGGCGAGCAGCACCACCAGCGCCGTCTCGCGTGGGCCGAGGCCGGCGGGCGCGATCGCGAGCAGGAAGCCGATCGACCAGGCGCCGGCGAACGCGGCGACGGACCGGATGATCAGATCGGAGCCGCCGGCGCCGAAGTCGAGGAGCAGCGCCCACAGGTGCGCGCCGTAGCAGAGCCAGGTGGCCACCGCCCAGAACACCGCCAGCCCGATCCCCCGGGCCGACAGCGGCTTGGGCATCTGCTCACGGCGGGCCAGCCGCATGGCCAGCCCCAGCAGCCGGTTGAGCACCGGTGGCAGCAGCACCACGACGGCCACGGGCACGGTGAGCAGGGTCCACCAGTAGTTGCGCCACGCCTCGCCGCCGAGCAGCGGCAGCACCACTGCGGTCAACAGCAGGCCGGTGCCGAGCGTGATGAACATGGTGATCAGCACGGCGGCGGCCGAGGAACGACCCGGCACGTTGTACGCCTTGCCGAGCCGCATCTGGGTCAGCACCGGCCAGACCTTGCCGGGCAGGTACTTGCCGAGCTGGCCGACGAAGAAGATCCGCATGGCGCCGGTCAGCGGCACGTGGCTGCCGAAGTCGGCGAGCAGCACCCGCCAGCCCAGGAACGAACACCAGACCGCGGCCAGCGAGCCGACCAGGGACAGCGCGATCGCCGGCACCGACAGGTCGCCGAGCACGCCCTGGACCTCGGACCAGCGCTTGCTCACCGAGTACGCGACGTAGGCCAGGAACGCCGCCGTAATGACGATCTCGACGACCCGGCGCAGGACGGACTTGCGCTTCTTCACCGGGGCAGCGGCGGCGGCTTCTGACACAGGAGCACCCTACCCACTCTCACGAGTCACCCCAGACCGGCTCCGGCGTCTCCATCACTTCACCGTCGCCGGCGAACCGGATGAAGCGGTCGAAGGAGCGCGTGAACCAGCGGTCGTGGGTGACCGCGATGACCGTGCCCGCGAACGCCGCCAGACCCTGCTCCAGTGCCTCCGCCGAGGCCAGGTCGAGGTTGTCGGTCGGCTCGTCGAGCAGCAGCAGCGTGCAGCCGGACAGCTCCAGGAGCACCACCAGAAAGCGCGCCTGCTGGCCGCCGGAGAGCGTGCCGAACCGCTGGTCGCCCTGCCCGGCCAGCTCGTAGCGGTTCAGGACCTTCATCGCCTGGTGCCGGTCGAGCCCGTCGCGGTGTTCGTCGCCGCGCCACAGGATCTCGACCAGCGTGCGCGACATCAGCTCGGGCCGGTCGTGGGTCTGCGAGAAGTGCCCGGGCCGCACCCGCGCGCCGAGCCGGGCCACACCGCCGTGCGCGACGGCCGCCAGCTTCTCGCCACCGTCGACGGGCAGGTTGGCCGGGTCGGGGTCGGTGCCGCCGCGGGCCAGCAGCCGCAGGAAGTGCGACTTGCCAGTGCCGTTGGCGCCGAGCACCGCCAGCCGGTCGCCGTACCAGAGCTCCAGGTCGAACGGATAGGTCAGCCCGTCGAGCTCCAGCCCGGTGCAGATCACCGCCCGCTTGCCGGTGCGCCCGCCGGTCAGCCGCATGCGGATGTCTTGGTCGCGCGGCGGCGTCGGCGGCGGACCGGCCTCCTCGAACTTGCGCAGGCGGGTCTGTGCGGCCCGGTAGCGCGAGGCCATGTCGGAGTTGTAGGCCGCCTTCTGCTTGTACATCAGCATCTGCTCGCGCAGCTTCTGATGCTCTTCTTCCCAGCGCCGCCCGTCTTCCTCGAGCTTCTCGTGCCGCGCCACGCGCGCGTCGTGCCACGAGGCGAAACCGCCGGGGTGCACCCAGGCGCTGCCGCCCTCGACCGCGACCACCCGGTCTGCGGTCTGCGCCAACAGCTCGCGGTCGTGGGAGACGTAGAGGACGGACTTGGCCGACTCACGCAGCCGGGCCTCCAACCATCTCTTCCCGGGTACGTCGAGGAAGTTGTCGGGCTCGTCGAGCAGCAGCACCTCGTCGGTGCCGCGCAGCAGGAGCTCGAGCGCCACCCGCTTCTGCTGGCCGCCGGAGAGCGTGCGCACGGGCCGTTGCCGGGTCTCGTCCCACGGCTTGTCGAGCACGATCGTCGACACGGTGTCGAACAGCACCTCGGCGTCGTAGCCACCGGCCTCGCCCCAGGCCGCCAGCGCGTCCGCGTACGCCACCTGTGCCTTGCCCGCCGCCGTGCTGAACTTGCCGCGCAGCTCGGCCGCGTGCATGGCGGTCTCGGCGGCGGTCAGCCGCTCGCCGGCCGCGCGCAGGGGCGGCGGCGCCAGCGAGAGCACGAGCTGTTGGAGCGTGGTCTCGTCGCCGACCATGCCGATGAACTGGCGCATGACGCCGAGCCCACCGGCCCTGGCCACCACGCCGGTGCGCACGGGCAGGTCGCCGGCGACCATCCGCAGCAGCGTGGTCTTGCCGGCGCCGTTGGGGCCGACCAACGCCACCTTGGCGCCCTCGCCCACCCGGAACGAGACGTCCGCGAACAGCTCACGGCCGTCGGGCAGCACATGCCCGACGCCGGCGACATCGATGTAACCCACGCCGAAATGGTGCAGGACGAAGCCGCCCTACGTCGCGTCAATTCCGCCCGGCGACGCGACCCGCAGCACCCGGAAGCCCTTCTGGCTCGCGTGCCGGGTCACCTGCCAGCCCTCTTCCTCGAGCCAGCGGTGCAGCGAGTCGCCGCCCAGGTGCCGGCCCGCGACCAGCCAGGCCACGCCGTCCGGCCGCAGCCGGGGCAGCCACCGCCCCAGCAAGGCGTGCAGCTCGGTCTTGCCGACCCGGAACGGCGGGTTCGACCAGATCTGCGCGAACCTGACACTGTCGTCGACGTCTTCGGGCGCCGACACCCGCACACCGAGCGGCCCGCCGTTGGCCGCGGCCAGGGCGCGGGCGCGCGCGTTGACGTCGACCGCGTAGACGGTCGCCGACGGGGCGACGGTGGCCAGCACGCACGCGATCGGTCCGTAGCCGCAGCCGAGGTCGAGCAGCGCACCGCTCTCGGTGCGGTCGGGCAGCTCGGCCTTGCGCAGCAGCACCCCCGTGCCCGGGTCGAGCCGGTCGGCGGAGAACACCCCACCGGCCGCGCGCAGCCGGAAATCGTGTTCGCCGGCGGCGAACTCGACGGTGCGCTCGGCACCCGCCGTCGCGGCGTCCGGCTCGGCGGTGAAGTAATGGTCCCCGGTCACGCAACGCATTCTCGCCCACGCGTGGTCGGTCACTCGAATGGGCGCCACCCGTTCGGCGGGAGACCGCCGAATTCCGGCCGGACGCGCGACGACACCGCCTAGCGTGGCCCGCGTGCTTCTCGGGCGCGTACTCGCGGCCTGGCGGTCACCGGACTGGCGGCCACCGCGGCAATGGCGGCCCACCTGCGTGCTCACCGCACTGGCGGTGCTCGCGCTGTGCGGCTACGGCATCTACCTGGTGGCCGGCGACGATCCACCGGTCGCCGGCGCGGAGGCGACCGGGCAACCGGCCGCCGCCACCGTGCTGCGCGAGCTGACCTCGCGGGCCGACGACCCACGCCCCCTGAGCGCGAACGAGGTGTTCCCGGGCGAAGTGGTGGTCGCCGGCGCGCGCTATCGGGTGCTGCGGGTGCAGACGCTGGAGCGCTGTGCCGTGGCGGCCGACGGCGAGGTCGTCGCTCTGCTCGAGGCGGCGGGCTGCAACCAGGTGGTGCGGGCGACGCTGCGCTCCCCCGACGGCGACTACGCGGTCACCGCGGGGCTGCTCAACCTGGCCGACGCGGACGGCGCCGAGACGGTGCGCGCCGGGATCAAGGATCTGCTGGACGACGAGAGCGGCCGGCTGCGCGGCCTGCTGGCCGGCAGCGGGACCGGCGGCCTGGCCCGCGACACCGCCCAACTCGGCTGGCACGCCCGCGGGCATTTCCTGGCGTACGCGGTGATCGCCCGCACCGACGGCGGCAAGATCTATCCGGACGACCCGGCGGCCCGGCAGGTCCTCTCCGACCTGATCGAGCAGCACCTGCGGACCCGGGTGCTCGACCGCCGCGCGGCCGGGTTCTAGCTGGCGGGGGTGCGGAGGCGACGGGTGGCGGTGGCGCGGGCCGCCAGTGCGCCCGGCTCGTCGGGATAGCCCACCGCGACCAGCGTCAGGCCGTGCGGCGGGGCGACGGTGACGGCGCTGCTGCGCTCGCGCTTGGTGAGCTGGCTGGCCGGCCACTCCGGCGGCCGGCGACCGTCGCCGGCGACCAGCATCGCGCCGACCAGGCTCCGCACCATCGCCTGACAGAACGCGTCGGCCTGCACGGTCGCGACCAGCACACCGTCGGCGACGACCCGATGCCACTCCAGCCGGGTCACCTCGCGCACCGTGGTCGCGTTCTCCTTGCGCTTGCAGAACGCCGCGAAGTCGTGCTCGCCGTGCAGGCCCGCGGCGGCCGCGTTGAGGCGCTCCAGGTCGAGGCTGCGGGGCCAGGCGAGGGTGTCGCGGCGGCGGAGCGGCTCGGCGCCCCAGGGCGCGTCGGTGACGCGGTACTCGTAGCGGCGGAACGTCGCCGAGAACCGCGCGTCGAACTCGGCGGGCACCTCGGCCAACGCGGTCACCCGCACGTCGGTCGGCAGCAGCCCGGCCAGCCGGCGCAGCAGCGTCGGCCCGGTCGCCGCCCACACCGGGTCGGGCAGGTCGACGTGTGCGACCTGCCCGGTGGCGTGCACTCCGGCGTCGGTGCGGCCGGCCACGGTCAGACCCGTCGCCACACCGGCGCCGAGCACCTGCTCCAGGACCGCCAGGATCGAGCCGGCGACCGTACGCCGCGACGGCTGCACCGCCCAGCCGGAGAAGTCGGTGCCGTCGTAGGCGATGTCCAGTCGCGCGCGCACGTCGTACCCCCTGATGAGACGAAGAAGGCGCCCCGCGAAGGGCGCCTTCATCGTCGTGCCGTGCTGCTTACTTGTCGTCGTCCTTCGACTCGGTCTCGTCCGAAGAGGAGACCGGGGCGTCGGTCGACGTGGCGGTCGGGGGCTCTTCCTCGCGGGTGAGCGCCTCGACCTTGTCCCGCTGTGCGGCGGCCTTGCGGGCAGCCTTCTTCGCCGGAGCGGCGGGCGCCTCGGCGAGCTCCTCGACCAGCTCGATGATCGCCATCGGAGCGTTGTCGCCCTTGCGGGGGACGGTCTTGATGATCCGCGTGTAGCCGCCGCTGCGGTTGGCGTAGCGCGGTGCGATGTCATCGAACAGGGCAAAGACCACGTCCTTGTCCCGGACGACGGTCAGCACCCGGCGCCGGGCGTGCAGGTCACCGCGCTTGGCCTTGGTGATCAGCTGCTCGGCGAGCGGACGCAGGCGCTTCGCCTTCGTCTCGGTCGTGGTGATCTTCCCGTGCCTGAACAGCGCAGTGGCCAGGTTGGCCAGCAGCAGCCGCTCGTGCGCCGGGCTACCGCCGAGGCGGGGACCCTTGGTGGGCGTGGGCATCGTTGGTGCTCCTCAGGTGTCGCAGCGGGGTGTCAGAGCTGCTCGGTCTCGCGGTAGTCGTCGGTGTCGTAGTCAACCTCGCCGAAGGAGTCCACGACGTGCGCGGGGTCGAAGTTGGGCGCCGAGTCCTTCAGGCCCAGACCCATGCCGGCGAGCTTCATCTTGACCTCGTCGATCGACTTCTGACCGAAATTCCTTATATCGAGGAGGTCGGCCTCCGTGCGCCCGATGAGCTCACCGACGGTGTTGATGCCCTCGCGCTTGAGGCAGTTGTACGAGCGGACGGTGAGGTCCAGCTCCTCGATCGGCAGCGCCAGGTCGGCAGCGAGCTGCGCGTCCTGCGGCGACGGGCCGATGTCGATGCCCTCGGCGGTCTCGTCGAGCTCACGAGCCAGGCCGAAGAGCTCGACCAGGGTGGAGCCGGCGGACGCCAGGGCGGTGCGCGGGCCGATCGACGGCTTGGTCTCGACGTCGATGATCAGCCGGTCGAAGTCGGTGCGCTGCTCGACACGGGTCGCCTCGACCTTGTAGGTGACCTTCAGCACCGGCGAGTAGATCGAGTCGACCGGAATCCGGCCGATCTCGGCACCCGCGCTCTTGTTCTGGTTCGCGGTCACGTAGCCACGACCCCGCTCGACGGTCAGCTCCATGTCGAGCCGGCCCTTGCTGTTGAGCGTGGCGAGCTTGAGATCCGCGTTGTGCACCGAGACACCGGCCGGGGGCTGGATGTCGCCCGCGGTCACGTCGCCGGGGCCCTGCTTGCGCAGGTACATGCTGACCGGCTCGTCGTGCTCGGAGCTGACGCACAGCTCCTTGACGTTCATGACCAGCTCGACGACGTCTTCCTTGACGCCCGGGATGGTGGTGAACTCGTGCAGGACGCCGTCGACCTTGATGCTGGTGACGGCCGCACCCGGGATCGAGCTGAGCAGGGTGCGCCGCAGCGAGTTGCCGAGCGTGTAGCCGAAGCCGGGCTCGAGCGGCTCGATGGTGAACTTGGAACGGGTCTCGCTGATCGACTCCTCGGAGAGGGTCGGCCGCTGAGTGATGAGCACTTCGTTTCTTCCTTCGTTCGGGACCGCCCACTATTTGACGGTCGCCTTGTGGTTGCCCCACGCCCTGGCCGAGGGCCAGGGCGTGGGGCCACCGAGCGCTACTTGGAGTAGAGCTCGACGATCAGCTGCTCCTGGACCTGGGTGTCGATCACCTGGCGCGCCGGGAGCGAGTGCACCAGCACCTTGTGCTGGGTGGGGATGGCCTCCAGCCACGCCGGCACGGTCTTCGAACCGGCTTCGGCCTGGGCCACGATGAACGGGGTCAGCTCCTGCGACTTCTCCCGCACCTGCACGATGTCGTGCTCCTTGACGCGGTACGAGGGGATGTCGACCTTCTTGCCGTTGACCACGAAGTGGCCGTGCTTGACCAGCTGGCGGGCGTGGTCGCGGGACTTGGCGAGGCCAGCCCGGTAGACCACGTTGTCGAGGCGCGACTCGAGGATCTGGAGCAGGACCTCACCGGTCTTGCCCTTCTTCGAGACCGCTTCCTCGTAGTACCCGCGGAACTGCTTCTCGAGCACGCCGTACACGCGGCGGGCCTTCTGCTTCTCACGAAGCTGCAGAAGGTATTCCGTCTCCTTGGTGCGGCCGCGGCCGTGCTGCCCGGGCGGGAAGGGCCGGGACTCGAACGGGCACTTGGGGCCGTCGCACTTGCTGCCCTTGAGGAACAGCTTCATCTTCTCCCGCCGGCAACGGCGGCAGTCAGCACCTGTGTAGCGAGCCATCTCTCTCTAACCTCTCAGACCCGACGACGCTTCGGCGGACGGCAACCGTTGTGCGGCTGCGGGGTGACGTCGGCGATCTGGCCGACCTCGAGGCCCACGGCCTGCAGCGAACGGATGGCGGTCTCCCGGCCGGAGCCGGGGCCCTTGACGAACACGTCGACCTTGCGCATGCCGTGCTCCATGGCCCGACGCGCGGCGGCCTCGGCGGCCAGCTGCGCGGCGAACGGAGTCGACTTGCGGGAGCCCTTGAAGCCAACCTGGCCCGCGGAGGCCCAGGAGATGACCGCACCGGTCGGGTCGGTGATCGACACGATGGTGTTGTTGAAGGTGCTCTTGATGTGCGCCTGCCCGTGGGCGACGTTCTTGCGTTCCTTGCGCCGGACCTTCTTTACAGCGGCCCCGGCACGAGCCTTCGGTGGCATAAGTCTTCTGCGCTCCTAGTTACTTCTTGCCGGGCTTCTTCTTGCCGGCGACGGTCCGCTTCGGACCCTTACGGGTACGCGCGTTGGTGCGAGTCCGCTGGCCACGGACGGGGAGACCCCGACGGTGCCGGATGCCCTCGTAGCAGCCGATCTCGACCTTGCGGCGGATGTCAGCGGCGACCTCGCGGCGCAGGTCGCCCTCAACCTTGAAGTTGGCCTCGATGTAGTCGCGGAGCTGGACCAGCTCCTCGTCCGTGAGGTCCTTCGCACGCTTGTCCAGGGAAACGCCGGTAGCGCCAAGGGCTTCCTTGGCGCGGGTCCGACCGACCCCGTAGATGTAAGTGAGCGCGATCTCCATGCGCTTTTCGCGCGGGAGGTCAACGCCGGCTAGACGTGCCATGTGCGGGCGTACTCCTCGTGTGTTCGCGGAGGTCTGTGCCCATCCCGCCCCGCGTGCCCGCGCGGGCCCTGGCCTCCGACCAGGGGTTTACCACGAGTCGCCTTAGCTCCCGCGGCTGGGACGAGCTTGTTCAATTAGGCGAATGCCGCCCGGGACTCAGCCCTGGCGCTGCTTGTGGCGCGGGTCGTCACAGATGACCATGACCCGGCCGTGCCGGCGGATGACGCGGCACTTGTTGCAGATTCGCTTGACGCTCGGCTTGACCTTCACGGTTTGCCTTTACTTCCCATCAACGCCCGGCGGCGCCGCAGTGGCAGGCCGGACCGTCGTAACGGACGGGGACTGGTGTCCCGTCGCCAGGTGTTACTTGTAGCGGTAGACGATGCGCCCACGAGTCAGGTCATAGGGTGAGAGCTCCACCACGACCCGGTCCTCGGGCAGGATACGGATGTAGTGCTGCCGCATCTTGCCACTGATGTGAGCCAGTACCTTGTGGCCGTTGGCGAGCTCAACCCTGAACATGGCATTCGGCAATGGCTCGATGACCCGACCCTCGATCTCGATGGCCCCGTCTTTTTTCGGCATATCCTCCGCTGTCCTGACGTCGGTGTTCCCAAAACAACGCACAGAGTCTCCCGAGCGAGGGATCGCCCAGGCCAGCCGCGGGCCCTGTCGACCGCCGAAGCGCGATGGCGGGCATGACAGAGCGGACGCTGTGCGCCGACACTACATACTACGCGGGGGTACGCATCGACGCCAAACCGGCGTCGACGTTGTCCTCCGGGACGAGGTCAGTCCTCGTCTTCCTCCTTGGCCCGCTTGCGCTTCTGCTCGCGCGCCTGCCCGGCCGCCCACTTCTGCGGCTCGCCGCTGGCGAGTCCGCCAATCGTCGAGACCAGCAGCACCGCGCCCCACGGCCCGGCCACCCAGGCCGGCCAGAAGTAGAGCCACTCCGCGGTCATCAGGCAGATAACCGCCCATATCGCGACGACGATCGCGACGGTGGCGAAGTAGCCGTCCCAAGTATGCGCCAGCCACCGGGCGGTGGCGTTCGGGAACCGGCCGTCGGCGCCGGGCACCAGCGCGTCGTTGTGCCTCGGCACCAGGACCTGCGAGCCCGCGGTGGGAGTGGAGGTGTCCGGGAGGTCGTCGAGCAGCCCGTCGAGGTCGCCGTACGTCTTCGCCGCGTAGGTCTTCTGCAGCCGTTCGTCGTATTCGGGTAGGTCCAGCCGCCCGAGTTCCAGGGCCGTCCGGAGTTGGTCGGCAACGTGCTGCCGATCCGAGTCACCCGCCCGCATCTGGCGCCGGTCCATAGTTCGAGGATGCCACCGGCGGCCCGCTAACGTGCGGGCTCATGAATGTCTCCGCGAATTACGCCAACGACGAGAATCTCCGAACCCGGCAGGGAATCTGGGCGTACGGGAGCAAAGGCCCGCTAGTCGGGCGGGTGCTGGACCTGGTCGACCTGGCCGCCGGCGCCACCGTCATCGACGTGGGCTGCGGAAACGGCCGCTACCTGGCGACCCTGCGCGAGCGGGGTCATCGCGGCCCTCTGGTCGGACTCGATCTGTCGCCCGGGATGGCGGCAACCGCCCGATCGGCGTCGGGAGCGGCGACGGCGGTCGCGGACGCACAGACGGTCCCGATCCGGACGGGCGCGGCACAGGTCACCCTCGCGCCACACATGCTCTACCACGTCCCGGACATCCCGCTGGCCCTGGCCGAGCTGCGCCGGATCACCGATCCCGCCGGTCGCGTGGTCGTCGTCACCAACAGCACCCACCACGGTCACGAGGTCGACGATCTGCTCGCCGACGTCACCGGAGACCTGCTGGGCACTCCGGTCCGGATGGCGTGGGACGGGCACCGGTTCCGCACGAACAAGGCCGACGAGCTGTTGCCGACCGTCTTCGCGGAGATCGAGAAGCGCGACCTGGGTCAGTTGGTGCCGGTGCGGGCGGCGACGGCCGTCCGGGGCTACGTCGAGAGCCTGCCGCCCGAAGCGATCGCGGTGCCCGTCGATCGGCGTGACGAGGTGCTGGCCGAGCTGGAGCGGCGGGTCGACGAGCACATCGCGGCGCACGGCAGCTTCCCGGTGACGAGCGGGGCCACCGCCTACGTCTGCGGCTGAAGCGCCTCGCGCAGGAAGTCCACCTCGATCTCCAGCACGTGCGCCGCCTCCGCGCCGGTGAACATGTGGCTGCTGGTCGGCAGGGTCAGCAACCGGTGCGGTCGGCCGGCGGCGAGCAGGGCCGCGGACAGCTTCAGCGTGTGCGCCGGATGCACGTTGTCGTCCAGCAGCCCGTGGATCAGCAGCAACGGCCGGGACAGCGCGGGTGCGTCGGCGATCAGCGAGTCACGGTCGTACGTCTCCGGGTTGTCGTCGGGATGCCCGAAGAACCGCTCCTGCCAGTGGGTGTCGTAGAGGCGCATGTCCGTGGCCGGCGCGCTGGCCACGGCGGCGTGGAAGACGTCCGGCCGGCGCAGCACCGCGCGGGCGGCGAGATAGCCACCGTAGGAACCACCGCGGATGGCGACCCGGCTCAGGTCGAGGTCCGGGTGCCGGTCCGCCGCCGCACGCAGCCCGACGACCTGGTCCTCGAGGGCTGCGGCACCGGCGTCACCGCGCACCGTCTTGTCCCACCGCGGTCCGCGACCCGGTGTGCCCCGACCGTCGACCACCACCACGGCGAAGCCCTGGTCGGCGAACCACTGCGAGGTCAGGTACGCGGCCCGCGCGGCGAGCACCCGCTGGGCGCCCGGGCCACCGTACGGGTCGAGGAGCACGGGCAGCCGCCGCTCGCCCGGTGTGTGGCCGGTCGGCAACAGCACCGCGGTCCGCAGGCCGAGGTCACCGGCCTCGAACAGGTCCGGGCGCGGCTCCACCGGCGCGGCCAGCGCGTGGCTGGCCAGCGGGGCCGGCGCACCGCCCTCGGGCCGCACCGTCACCCGGGCGCCCGGCTCGGCCAGGTCGTGGCTGACCAGGACCGTGGTGCCACCGGCCCGCAGTCCGTCGTGGACGCCGTCGGTGTCGGTCAGGCAGGTGAGGCCGGTCGGCACGGACCACTCCCAGACCTGCTGGCGGGTCGGCTCGGCGGACCCGGCGAACAGCACGGTGCCACCGTCGACGGCCAGGATCGCACCGACCTGGAGCCCGGGCGGCGTCACGAGGTCGCCGCCGACCAGCAGGTGCCGGGTCTCGTCCCGGTCCTCCGTCCAGATCAGCGCGCCACCCGCGGTGCGGGCCGGCGTGCCCGGCACCAGCTCGACCCACGCCGGGTCGCGCTGCTCGTGCTCGACCGTGGTCGCGCCGGTGTCCGGGTCGGCGCGCAGCACGCGCACCCTGGTCTGTGCGCGGTTCTGCACCGCGACGGTGAGGCCGACCGCGTCCCACAGGACGCCGGTGACGTACTCGTGCGCCCGCCGGTCCCATGAGACTTCGACCCGCCCGCCGGCCAGGTCGAAGACGTGCAGGCTGACGTCGGCGTTGGCGGTACCCGCGACCGGATAGCGCAACGCGATTGGCGCGGCCGACGGGTCCGCGAGGTTGGCGATGTGCCACAGCTGGACGCCGCTCTCGTCCACGCGGGCCACCGCCACCCGGCGGCCGTCCGGCGCCCACCACCAGCCGCGCGTGCGGTGCATCGACTCGCCCGCCACGTGCTCGGCCAGGCCGTAGCCGACCGCCGGCCCGTCCGGGGCGGCAAGGACGCGCGCATCGGTGCCGTCGACACCGATGAGGTGCAGCCCGTCGCCACTGACATAGCCCACCAGCCGGCCATGCGGATCCGGCCGAGGGTCGACGACGTCGCCGGCGGTGGGCAGGGTGCGCACGACGCCGTTGTCCGGTTCCACCACGACCAGCTCGCCGCCGAGCGCCAGCGCGACCACCGACTGCGTGTCGTCGCAGGCGAAGCCGGTCACCCCGCCGGCCAACTGCCGGCTCCGCTCCCGCCGCCGCTGTTCGGCCGGCGGCAACGCGGACTCGTCGAGTCCCATGTCACGCGGATCGAGCAGCAGCCGCTCACGGGCCGCCACGACGTCATAGGCCCACAGGCACGCGACCGGGTCGTCGCCGGCCCGGCTGCGGGCGAAGAGCACCTGCCGCCCGTCGGAGCGCACGACGAACTGACCCGGGAGGCCGAGCGTGAAGTTTCGGGTCCTGATCCGCAGTGCCGGAAAATCCATGCCCAAAGATAGATCAACAGCCGCCGCGGAGCGGCCCCCTGGTCAGGAGGAGGCGGACGCGGACGACGCGGTGGCCCGCGCCGAGAGCAGGTCGCCGAGCCGGGCCCGGCCGCCGTCGACCGCCGTCAGCACCCAGACGCCGTCGTCGAGCAGGGCGATCGAGTGCTCGACGTGCGCGGCCACCGAGTGGTCGCGGGTGATCACGGTCCAGCCGTCGTCGAGCTCGACCGAGCGGGGCGAGCCCATCGTGATCATCGGCTCGATGGCCAGGCACAGGCCTGGCGAGAGCTTGATGCCGCGGCCCGGGCGGCCGTGGTTGAGGACGTGCGGGTCCTGGTGCATCTCGGTGCCGATGCCGTGCCCGCCGTAGCCGTCGACGATGCCGTAGTTGCCGCCGGCCCGCACCGCGGTCTCCACCGCGTGGCTGATGTCGGTCAACCGGCCACGTCCGGAGCGCACCCCGCGGGCCGCGGCCGCGATGCCGGCCCACATCGAGTCCTCGGCGACCGAGGCCATCTTCACCAGCTTCGGGTCGACGTCGCCGACCGGCACGGTGATCGCCGCGTCGCCGTGCCAGCCCTCGAGGATGGCGCCGCAGTCCAGCGAGATCAGGTCTCCGTCGCGCAACACCTGGCTGGGCGACGGGATGGCGTGCACGATCTGCTCGTTGACCGAGGAGCAGATCGAGCCGGGGTAGCCGTGGTAGCCCTTGAACGACGGGGTGCCACCGGCGTCACGGATCACCCGCTCGGCGATCGCGTCCAGGTCGGCGGTGGTCACACCCGGCGCGACGGCCGCCCGCATCGCTGCCAGCGCACTGGCCACGACCAGGCCGGCCCGACGCATCAGGTCGATCTGCTCAGGGGTTTTCAGCTGAATGTCCAGCTGGTGTCGGCGCATCAATCGAGACTAACCGCTTAGCCGCCGTACGACCGCAACGCATCGATCGCCCGGACGGTGACGTCCTCCACGGGGCCGGTGGCGTCGATGCCGACCAGCTTGCCCTGGGCGCCGTAGTAGTCGACCAGCGGCGCGGTCTTCTCGGCGTACTCGACCAAACGCTTGGCGATCGTCTCGGCCTTGTCGTCGTCACGCTGGAAGAGCTCCGAGCCGCAGCGGTCGCAGATGCCTTCCCGCGACGGCGCGTCGAACTCGACGTGCCAGATCTTGCCGCAGCCACGGCAGGTGCGCCGGCCGGAGAGCCGCCGGATCACCTCGTCGTCGTCGACCACGAGCTCCATCACCAGGTCGAGCGCGGTGCCCAGGTCGGCCAGCAGCTTGTCGAGCGCGGCCGCCTGGGGCGTCGTACGCGGGAAACCGTCGAGCAGGAAGCCCTCGCCGGCGTCGGGCTCGGCAAGCCGCTCCCGGACCATGTTGATGGTCACCTCGTCGGGCACCAGCTTGCCGGCGTCCATGTAGCGCTTGGCCTCGACCCCGAGCGGGGTCCCTTGCGAGACGTTGGCGCGGAAGATGTCCCCGGTCGAGATCTTGGGCACGGCCAGGTGCGCGGCGATGAACTCGGCCTGCGTCCCCTTTCCCGCGCCCGGAGGACCTACGAGAACAATTCGCACTAGCGCAGGAACCCTTCGTAGTTCCGCTGCATGAGCTGGCTCTCGATCTGCTTGACCGTCTCCAGCCCGACGCCGACCATGATCAGCACGGCGGTGCCGCCGAACGGGAAGTTCATGTACTGCTGACGGTCGAGCCAGATGAAGAAGAAGCTCGGCAGGATCGAGATGACACCCAGGTAGAGCGCGCCGGGAAGGGTGATCCGGCTCAGGATGTAGTCGAGGTATTCAGCTGTCGGCTTGCCCGGCCGGATGCCCGGCACGAATCCACCGTACTTCTTCATGTTGTCGGCAACCTCGGTCGGGTTGAACGTGATCGACACGTAGAAGTAGGTGAAGAAGATGATCAGCAAGAAGTACAGCGTGATGTAGATGTAGCTGGTGGGGTCGACCAGGTTGTTCTGGATCCACGACTGCCACCCGTTGAGGTTGTTGCGGTCGTAGAACTGCAGCAGCAGCGCGGGCAGGTAGAGCAGCGACGACCCGAAGATTACGGGGATGACGCCGGCCTGGTTGACCTTGAGCGGGATGTAGGTGGACGTGCCGCCGTACATCCGCCGACCGATCATGCGCTTCGCGTACTGCACCGGGATCCGGCGCTGGGCCTGTTCGATGAAGACCACGAAGAAGATGATCAGCAGGACGAGCGCGATCACGAGGAAGAACTTCCACCAGCCCTGGCTGATCTTGATCTGCCAACCCTCGCTGGGGAGGCGAGCCATGATCGAGGTGAAGATCAGGACCGACATGCCGTTGCCGACGCCGCGGTCGGTGATGAGCTCGCCCAGCCACATGACCACGCCGGTGCCGGCGGTCATCGTCACGACCAGCGCCACCAGGGTGACCCAGGTCGGCAGCTCGGTGTTCGGGACGATCGGGAACTGATCGCACTGGTTGTTGAACAGCTGACCCGAGCGGGCGAGCGCCACGAACGCGGACGCCTGGAGCACGCCCAGGCCCAGCGTCAGGTAGCGGGTGTACTGCGTGATCTTCGCCTGACCGGCCTGACCCTCCTTGCGGAGCTGTTCCAGTCGTGGGATCACGACGGTCAACAGCTGCAAGATGATCGAGGCTGTGATGTACGGCATGATGCCGAGCGCGAAGACCGACAGCGACAGCAGCGCACCGCCGGAGAACAGGTTCAGCAGGTTGAAGACGCCACCCGCGTTGTTGTTCGCCATCAGGTCCATGCACTTCTGCACGTTTCCGTAGGAAACGCCCGGGCTGGGCAGCGTGGCGCCCAGTCGGTAGACCGCGATGATCCCGACTGTGAACAGTAATTTCTTGCGCAGGTCAGGCGTGCGGAACGCACTGATAAATGCGGAGAGCAACGTCTTCCTCCTGCGCGGGCGACCGCCGGGGTCGTGGCGGCTCGGGGTGGCTGTCGGTAATGGTCCGACACCCTGTCGGGAACGGACTCTAACTTATCTGGCTCGGGCGGTGACCGGCTGGCCGCGCCCATCCATCAAAAACGATATCCGGCCGCATCGCTCCGGATCAACGCCGGAGGGGCGCGGCACCTGACGGTCCTTGGACCGTCGGCGCCGCGCCCCTGCCCGCGCTACAGCTCGGTGGTGGCGCCACCAGCGGCGGCGATCTTCTCCTTCGCCGACGCGCTGAACGCGTGGGCGGAGATGCGGAGAGATACGCCACTCAGGTCACCGCTGCCGAGCACCTTGACCGGCTGGCCCTTGCGGACCGCACCGGCGTCGACGAGCTCGGCCGGGCCGACCTCGCCGCCGTTGGGGAACAGCTCGGCCAGCTTGTCCAGGTTGACGACCTGGAAGACGACCTTGTTCTGGTTGCGGAAGCCCTTCACCTTCGGCAGGCGCATGTGGATGGGCATCTGCCCACCCTCGAACGCCGCCGAGATGTTCTTGCGGGCCTTGGAGCCCTTGGTGCCGCGACCGGCGGTCTTGCCCTTGGAGCCCTCACCGCGACCCACGCGGGTCTTGTCGGTCTTGGCGCCGGGAGCCGGACGCAGGTGGTGAACCTTGATGGTCATTACTCGACCTCCTCGACCTTCACGAGGTGGTTGACCTTGAAGATCATGCCCCGAATCTCGGGCCGGTCTTCCTTGACCACCACGTCGTTGATCCGCTTCAGGCCGAGCGACCGCAGGGACTCCCGCTGGTTGTGCTTCGACCCGATCTCGGACCGGACCTGAGTGACCTTGAGCCGTGCCATCACGCACTCACCCCAGCCCGGCTGGCGAGCATCGCGGCCGGAGCCACGTCCTCGACCGGCAGGCCACGACGGGTCGCGACCGCCTCGGGCGACTCGAGCGCCTTGAGGGCCGCCACCGTCGCGTGCACGATGTTGATCGGGTTGGACGACCCGAGGCTCTTGGAGAGCACGTCGTGGATGCCCGCGCACTCCAGCACGGCGCGGACCGGCCCACCGGCGATGACGCCCGTACCGGCCGAGGCCGGCTTGAGCAGCACCACGCCGGCGGCGTCTTCGCCCTGCACCGGGTGCGGGATCGACGCTGCGATCCGCGGCACCTTGAAGAAGTGCTTCTTGGCCTCCTCGACACCCTTGGCGATCGCCGCGGGCACCTCCTTGGCCTTGCCGTAACCCACGCCGACCGTGCCGTCGCCGTCGCCGACGATCACCAGGGCGGTGAAGCTGAAACGCCGACCACCCTTGACGACCTTGGCGACACGGTTGATCGCGACGACCCGCTCGAGGTGCGGAGTCTTCTCGACGGGCGCGTTTCCGCGGCCGCCCTCACGGCGGTTGTCGCGGCGACCACCCTCGTTGCCACCGGACCCGCCGCCACGGCGCTGTTGACCTGGCATCAGCAGCCTTCCTTTCTCAGATGTGACGGGTTAGAACTCGAGCCCGGCTTCGCGCGCGGCGTCGGCCAGCGCGGCGATGCGACCCGCATACTTGCTGCCGCCGCGGTCGAAGACGACCTTCGACACGCCAGCAGCCTTGGCCCGCTCGGCGAGGAGCGCGCCGACCTTGCCGGCCTGAGCGCTCTTGTCGCCGTCGGTGCCTCGGATCGAGGCATCCAGGGTCGACGCCGAAGCCAGGGTGTGACCCTTGGCGTCGTCGACGATCTGGGCGTTGATGTGCCGCAGCGAGCGGGTGACGACCAGGCGCGGACGCTCGGCCGAACCCACCAGGTGCTTGCGGACGCGGAAGTGCCGACGCGCCCGGCCCACGGCCCGCTTCGCGGCGACGCCGCGACGGCGCTTGAGTAGCGTGGCGGTCACTTCTTACCTGCCTTTCCAGCCTTACGGCGGATGACCTCGCCCTGGTAACGCACGCCCTTGCCCTTGTACGGCTCCGGCGGACGGATCTTCCGGATGTTGGCGGCCACCTCACCGACCTGCTGCTTGTCGATGCCAGCGATGTGGAACAGCGTGGGCCGCTCCACGGTGAAGGTGATGCCCTCCGGCGCCTGGACGACGACCGGGTGCGAGAACCCGAGAGCGAACTCGAGGTCCTTGCCCTTCGCGGTCACCCGGTAACCGGTGCCGGCGATCTCCAGCGACTTGCGGTAGCCGTCGGTCACGCCGACGACCATGTTCGCAACCAGCGTACGGGAGAGGCCGTGCAGTTCCTTGGCCTTGCGCTCGTCGTTCGGGCGCTTCACGACGAGCTCGTTCTCGGAGCGCTCGATGGTGATCGGCTCGGCCAACGTGTGGCTGAGCTGACCCTTCGGGCCCTTCACCTGAACGGTCTGGCCGTTGATCGTGATGTCGACGCCGGTGGGAACCGGGATCGTCTTACGTCCAATTCGCGACATTTCTGCAAACTCCCCGGTTACCAGACGAAGGCGAGGACTTCCCCGCCCACGCTCCGCTTGCGGGCCTGCCGGTCGGTCAGCAGTCCCTGGGACGTCGAAATGATCGCCACGCCCAGACCGCCGAGCACCCGCGGGAGCCCGTCCGACTTGGCGTAAACCCGCAGACCGGGCTTGGACACGCGCTTGATCCCGGCCAGGCTCCGCTCACGGTTCTGGCCGTACTTGAGCTCGACGACCAGTCGCTTGCCGACGACGCCCTCAGCGGGCTCCTCGACCGCCCAGGTGGCGATGTAGCCCTCGCTCTTGAGGACCTCGGCGATGTTCGCCTTGATCTTCGAGTAGGGCATCGTCACCCGGTCGTGATAGGCCTGGTTGGCGTTGCGCAGACGGGTGAGCATGTCTGCGATCGGGTCGGTCATCGTCATGAGTTCTCGTCAACCTTTCTCGCCGTGGTTCCCCGCCAAGGGCCTGCGGCGAAGCGGCATTTCGGGTGGTGGCTTACCACGAGGCCTTGGACACGCCGGGGAGCTCACCGCGGTGAGCCATCTCCCGGATGCAGACCCGGCAGAGACCGAACTTGCGGTAGACCGCCTTAGGACGCCCGCAGCGCTGGCAACGGGTGTACGCGCGGACCGCGAACTTCGGCTTCGCGGCAGCCTTGAGGATCAGCGCCTTCTTAGCCATGTACTCAGTTCTCCTTGAACGGGAAGCCCAGGAGCTTGAGCAGCGCCCGGCCCTCGTCATCGGTCGTCGCGGTGGTTACCACCGTGATGTCCATGCCCCGCACGCGGTCGATCCGGTCCTGGTCGATCTCGTGGAACACCGACTGCTCGGTAAGCCCGAACGTGTAGTTGCCGTTGCCGTCGAGCTTGCGGGCGTCGAGGCCGCGGAAGTCGCGGATACGCGGGAGGGCGATCGACAGCAGCCGGTCGAGGAACTCCCACATCCGGTCGCCCCGCAGGGTGACCTTGGCGCCGATCGGCATGCCCTCGCGCAGCTTGAACTGCGCGATGGACTTGGTCGCCCGGCGGACCAGCGGCTTCTGGCCGGTGATCGTGGTCAGGTCACGGACCGCGCCGTCGATCAGCTTCGCGTCGCGGGCCGCCTCACCGACACCCATGTTGACAACGATCTTGACCAGGCCCGGGATCTGCATCGGGTTGGCGTACGTGAACTGCTCGCGCAGCTGTCCCACGACCTCGTCGCGGTAGCGCTGCTTCAAACGCGGCAGCGTCTTCTCGGCTGTCGTGGTCATCACAGGTCCTTACCGGTGCTGCGGGCGACGCGAACCTTGGTGCCGTTCTCGTCGACGCGGTAGCCGACCCGGGTCGGCTTGCCGTCGGAGTCCAGGACCATCACGTTCGAGACGTGGATGGGGGCCTCCTGCGTGACGATGCCACCGGTCTTGGCGCCGCGCTGGGTGGTGCGGATACGTTCGTGCTTCTTGACCCGGTTGACGCCCTCGACAAGGACCTTGTCCTGGCGCGGCATGGCCTGGATGACCTTGCCCTTGGCGCCCTTGTCCTTGCCGGCGATGACGACGACCGTGTCGCCCTTCTTCACCTTCATGGCTAGAGCACCTCCGGTGCCAACGAAATGATCTTCATGAAACGCTTGTCCCGCAGCTCACGGCCGACCGGGCCGAAGATACGGGTGCCACGGGGGTCGCCGCCATCTTTGATGATCACGGCGGCGTTCTCGTCGAAGCGGATGTACGAGCCGTCCGGACGCCGCTTCTCCTTCGCGGTGCGGACGACGACCGCCTTGACGACGTCGCCCTTCTTCACACCGGCGCCGGGGATGGCGTCCTTGACCGTGGCGACGATCACGTCGCCGATGCCCGCGTAGCGCCGACCCGAGCCGCCGAGCACCCGGATGCACAGGATCTCCCGTGCACCCGTGTTGTCGGCGACACGCAGTCGCGACTCTTGCTGAATCACGTCTATCTCCTCTGTCTGCCAGTCCTCCGGCGCTGCCGGAGCTTGGAAGAACCGGTCGGCTTACTTACTTCGCGCGCTCGAGGATCTCCACGACCCGCCAGCGCTTGGTGGCGGACAGCGGACGGGTCTCCATGATCAGGACCCGGTCGCCGATGCCACACGAGTTCTGCTCGTCGTGGACCTTGAGCTTGCTCGTACGCCGCAGAACCTTGCCGTAGAGCGGGTGCTTGACCCGGTCCTCGACCTCGACGACGACGGTCTTCTCCATCTTGTCGCTCACCACGAGACCCTCACGGGTCTTCCGGCGGGCCCGCTCGGGAGCGGTGGTGTTCTCAGTCATCACGCAGTCACCTCAGTTGGCGCGGCCGAGAGCCCCAGCTCACGCTCACGCATGATCGTGTAGATCCGGGCGATCTCCTTACGGATGACCTGCAGCCGACGGTTGTTGTCGAGCTGGCCCGTCGCGGACTGCACGCGGAGGTTGAACAGCTCCGCCTTGGCCTCGCGCAGCAGCGAGATCAGCTCCTCTTCGGGAAGCTCTCGCAGCTCAGAGGCCTTGGTGCCCGCTGCCATCAGGATTCACCCACTTCGCGTGTCACGATGCGGCACTTCATCGGAAGCTTGTGGATCGCGCGACGCATCGCCTCTCGCGCGATCTGCTCGTTGGGGAACGACATCTCGAACAGCACGCGGCCGGGCTTGATGTTGGCCACCCACCACTCGGGCGAGCCCTTACCGGAACCCATCCGGGTCTCGGCGGGCTTCTTGGTCAGGGCCTGGTCCGGGAAGACCGTGATCCAGACCTTGCCACCACGCTTGATGTGGCGGGTCATCGCGATACGAGCCGCCTCGATCTGACGGTTGGTCAGGTACGCCGACTCGAGCGCCTGGATTCCGAACTCGCCGAAGACCACCCGGTTGCCGCCCTTGGACGCGCCGTGGCGGTCCGGGTGGTGCGGCTTGCGGAAGCCCTTCGGGGGCTTACGCGGCATCAGCATCGAAATCAGCCCTCCTGCGCTGAGTTTTCCGACCCAGCAGAAGCTGCTGGCGAAGTCGCCGGCGCGGCAGGAGCCGCAGCGGCGGTGTCGTTCGTGGTGGGCTCGGCGGCCGGAGCCGCAGGAGCCCCACCGGTGGCCTCGGCCTGGGCGGCCTGCTGAGCAGCCCGACCCGCCTCGGTGCCGCCGGCGGTCGTGCCGGACGAGCCGGACCGGCCACGGCGCGGACGCTCGGGACGGTCGCCGCGCTCGCGGCGCGGACGCGGAGCGCCGGCCTCGGGCTGGGCCTCCCGACCCGGAACCGCGTCGCCCTTGTAGATCCAGACCTTCACGCCGATGCGGCCGAACGTGGTGCGGGCCTCGAAGAACCCGTACTCGATGTTGGCGCGCAGCGTGTGCAGCGGGACCCGACCCTCGCGGTAGAACTCCGTGCGGCTCATCTCCGCGCCGCCGAGGCGGCCGGAGACCTGTACCCGGATGCCCTTGACGATCGGGTTCTTCATCGCCGACTGCATGGCCTTGCGCATCGCCCGGCGGAAGCTGACCCGGCTCGACAGCTGCTCGGCCACGCCCTGCGCGACGAGCTGAGCGTCGGACTCGGGGTTCTTCACCTCGAGGATGTTCAGCTGCACCTGCTTGCCCGTGAGCTTCTCGAGCTCGCCGCGGATCCGGTCGGCCTCCGCACCCTTACGGCCGATGACGATGCCCGGCCGGGCGGTGTGGATGTCGACGCGGACCCGGTCGCGGGTGCGCTCGATGTCGACCTTGGAAATCCCGGCGCGCTCCAGGCCCTTGGACATCATGCGGCGGATCTTGACGTCCTCGCCGATGTAGTCCTTGTAGAGCTTGTCCGCGAACCAGCGGGACTTCCAGTCGGTCGAGATGCCGAGCCGGAACCCGTGCGGGTGAACCTTCTGACCCATTACTCGGTCCCTTCCTCGGCGGTCTCGTCCGCCTTGGCCTTCGCCTCAGTCGCCTTCGTGGCCTTGGTCGCCTTGGTGGCCTTCTTCGCGGCCTTCTTGGCCGGAGCCGGCTCCTCGGCGGCGGTCGCCTCGGTGGTCTCCTCGGCGGCGGTCTCCGGCGCGGCCTTGGCCGGCGCGGCCTTCTTGCTGGCCGCCGCCTTCTTGCCCGGGCGGTTGGCCGGAGCCACCGCCTCGACCGCCACGGTGATGTGGCAGGTGCGCTTGCGGATCCGGTAGGCCCGACCCTGTGCGCGCGGCCGGAACCGCTTCATGGTCGGACCCTCGTCGACGAACGCCTCGCTGACGAGCAACGCGTCGGGGTCCAGCCGCTCGTTGTTCTCCGCGTTGGCGATCGCGCTGGCGAGCACCTTGTAGACCTGCTCGCTCGCCGACTGCGGAGCGAACTGGAGCACCGTGAGCGCCTCTTTCGCGGGCAGACCGCGGACGAGGTTGACCACTCGGCGCGCCTTGTTCGGCGAGATGCGCACGTGGCGCGCAACCGCCCGTGCGCCCGGAAGCGCCGGAGCGTCGCCCTTGACTGGCATCGCTGTAACCCCTCTGATCCTCTATCTGCACCGCGTCAGCGGCGGCGGCTCTTCCGGTCGTCCTTCTCGTGACCCTTGAACGTGCGGGTCAACGCGAACTCGCCGAGCTTGTGCCCGACCATGGCCTCGGTGACGAACACCGGGACGTGCTTGCGACCGTCGTGGACGGCGATCGTGTGCCCGAGCATCTCCGGGATGATCGTCGAACGGCGCGACCACGTCTTGATGACGTTCTTCGAGCCCTTGTCGTTCTGCGTCTCCACCTTCTTGACCAGGTGGTCGTCGACGAACGGGCCCTTCTTCAGGCTGCGTGGCATCTCGGGTTATCCCCGCTTCCGGTTGGCGTAACGACGGCGGACGATCAGCCGGTCGCTCGGCTGGCCCTTACGGCGGGTGCGACCCTCCGGCTTACCCTGCGGGTTGACCGGGTGGCGACCACCGGAGGTCTTACCCTCACCACCACCGTGCGGGTGGTCGACCGGGTTCATCGCGACACCACGGACGGTCGGGCGCTTGCCCTTCCAGCGCATGCGGCCGGCCTTGCCCCAGTTGATGTTCGACTGGTCGGCGTTGCCGATCTCGCCCACGGTCGCGCGGCAGCGCACGTCGACCCGGCGGATCTCGCCCGAGGGCATCCGCAGCGTCGCGTACTGGCCCTCGCGGCCCAGCAGCTGGATGCCCACGCCGGCCGAGCGGGCCAGCTTGGCACCGCCGCCCGGGCGGAGCTCCACGCCGTGCACCTGGGTGCCGACCGGGATGTTGCGCAGCGGCAGGTTGTTGCCGGGCTTGATGTCAGCGCCCGGGCCCGACTCGACCGCGTCGCCCTGCTTCAGGTCCTTCGGCGCGATGATGTAGCGCTTCTCGCCGTCGGCGTAGTGCAGCAGCGCGATGCGCGCGGTGCGGTTCGGGTCGTATTCGATGTGCGCGACCTTGGCCGGCACGCCGTCCTTGTCGACCCGCTTGAAGTCGATGATCCGGTACTGACGCTTGTGACCGCCGCCGTGGTGCCGGGTGGTGATCCGGCCGTGCGCGTTCCGCCCGCCCTTCTTCGGCAGCGGAGCCAGCAGCGACTTCTCCGGCGTCGACCGGGTGATCTCAGCGAAGTCGGCGACGCTGGAGCCACGCCGGCCCGGCGTCGTCGGCTTGTACTTACGGATAGCCATTGTCTATACCCCTCAGCTGACCGGGCCGCCGAAGGCCTCGATGCGGTCGCCCTCAGCCAGCTTCACCATCGCGCGCTTGGTGTCCTTGCGCTTGCCCCAGCCGGTGCGGGTGCGCTTGCGCTTGCCCTCACGGTTGAGCGTGTTGACGGTCAGGACGCGGACGTTGAAGATCTGCTGGATAGCGATCTTGATCTGCGTCTTGTTCGCATCCGGGTGCACGAGGAACGTGTACCAGTTGCGGTTCAGCTCGCTGTAGCTCTTCTCCGACACGATCGGCGCGACGATGATGTCGCGCGGATCCGCGATGGTCGCCATCAGTTCTCCTCCTGCGCGGCCTCGGCCGGCACACCCAGGAACTCGTCCAGGGCGTCCTTGGTGAAGACCACGTCGTCGGCCACCAGCACGTCGTACGTGTTGAGCTGGCCGGCCTCGATCAGGTGCACCCGCGGCTCGTTGCGCAGCGACACCCAGTTGTTCTCGTCGGTCTCCGGGAGCACGACGAGCACCCGCTTGGCCGACGTGACCTTGGCCAGCGTGGCCAGGGCGGCCTTGGTGGACTTGGTGTCGCCGGTCACGAAGCTCTCGACGACGTGCACGTGCCCGCCGCGGGCCCGGTCGGAGAGGGCGCCACGCAGGGCGGCGGCCTTCATCTTCTTGGGGGTCCGCTGGCTGTAGTCACGCGGGACCGGGCCGTGCACCACGCCACCGCCGGTGAACTGCGGTGCGCGCAGCGAGCCCTGCCGGGCGCGGCCGGTGCCCTTCTGCTTGTAGGGCTTCTTGCCGCCACCACGGACTTCGCCGCGGGTCTTGGCCTTGTGCGTGCCCTGGCGCGCGGCGGCCAGCTGGGCCACCACCACCTGGTGCATCAGCGGGATGTTGGCCTGTGCGTCGAAGATGTCGCCGGGCAGCTCCACCGAGCCGCTCTTGCCACCGTCGACGGTGATCACGTCGACCGAGGTCATCACGCACCACCCTTCGTGAGCGCCTTAGCCGCCGAGCGGACCAGGATCAGCGCGCCCTTGGGGCCGGGAATGGCGCCCTTGACGAGCAGCAGGTTGTTTTCGGTGTCGACCGCCTGAACGGTCAGGTTCTGCACGGTGTAGCGGCGGCCGCCCATGCGACCGGCCATCCGGACGCCCTTGAAGACGCGACCCGGGGTCGCGCAGGCGCCGATCGAGCCGGGAGAGCGGTGCTTGCGCTCGACACCGTGGCTGGCGCGCAGGCCGTGGAAGCCGTGCCGCTTCATGACACCGGCGAAGCCCTTGCCCTTGGTGCGGCCCGTCACGTCGATGGTCGCGCCGGGCGTGAACGCCTCGACGGTGACCTCTTGGCCGAGCTCGTAGTCGCTCGCGTCAGTCGTGCGCAGCTCGACGATGTGCCGCCGCGGTGCGACGCCGGCCTTCGCGTAGTGACCGGCCTTCGGCTTGTTGGCCTTGCGCGGGTCGATCGCGCCGTAGGCGAGCTGCACGGCCGAGTAGCCGTCCTTGTCACCGGAGCGGACCTGGGTCACGACACAGGGGCCGGCCTGGACCACGGTGACCGGGACGACGCGGTTGTTGTCCCAGACCTGGGTCATGCCGAGCTTGGCGCCCAGGATGCCCTTCACTTGCCTGTCCATGAGTTCGCAGTCCCTACAGCTTGATCTCGATGTCGACGCCGGCCGGCAGGTCGAGGCGCATGAGCGAGTCGACCGTCTTCGGCGTCGGGTCGATGATGTCGATCAGCCGCTTGTGCGTGCGCATCTCGAAGTGCTCGCGCGAGTCCTTGTACTTGTGCGGCGAGCGGATGACGCAGAAACGGTTGATCTCCGTGGGCAGCGGCACCGGGCCCGCGACCTGCGCCCCGGTGCGGGTCACCGTCTCGACGATCTTGCGCGCCGACGAGTCGACGACCTCGTGGTCGTAGGCCTTGAGCCGGATGCGGATCTTCTGTCCCGCCATGGTGGCTTCTGTTCCTTCTCTCGATGCCGCTCTTGTCGTGGGTTTGACCCCACTCCTCCGACCCCCGCGGTCGGGCGTGTCGCGCCCTGTGGCCAGGCTCCGCCGCAAAGCGGCGGTGTCTTTCGGGGCCGGCGCCTCTTTGTAAGAGGCGCTACGCGCGAAGGGTGGCTGCTGAGCCATCTGGCCCCCCTCCCGGCGCCAGATGGCACCGGAGGGGCCGCCCAGGGGCCGCAGCCACCCGTCGCGTACGCAACCTGACTAGTATGCCGGATGCGATCCGGCAGGTCTAATCGGGGTTACCTTTTTACTTGATGATCTTCGTGACGCGACCGGCGCCGACCGTACGACCACCCTCACGGATCGCGAACTTGAGGTTCTCGTCCATGGCGATGGGCTGGATCAGCTTGACGGTCATCGAGGTGTTGTCGCCCGGCATGACCATCTCGGTGCCCTCAGGCAGCGTGACGACGCCGGTGACGTCCGTGGTCCGGAAGTAGAACTGCGGACGGTAGTTCTGGAAGAACGGGGTGTGCCGGCCGCCCTCCTCCTTGGAGAGGATGTAGACGGTCGCCTCGAACTCCGTGTGCGGGGTCGAGGTGCCCGGCTTGACGACCACCATGCCGCGCTCGACGTCCTCGCGCTTGATGCCGCGCAGCAGCAGACCGACGTTCTCACCCGCACGGGCCTCGTCGAGCAGCTTGCGGAACATCTCGATGCCGGTGCAGACCGTCTTCATCGACTTCTCGCGGATGCCGACGATCTCCACCTCCTCGTTCGGCTTGAGCACGCCGCGCTCCGCGCGACCGGTGACCACGGTGCCACGACCGGTGATCGTGAAGACGTCCTCGATGGGCATGAGGAACGGCTTCTCGGTCTCACGCTCGGGCTGCGGGATCGCGGTGTCGACCGCGTTCATCAGCTCCATGAGCTTGTCGGTCCACTCGGGGTCACCCTCGAGGGCCTTGAGCGCGGAGACGCGCACGACCGGCAGGTCGTCGCCCGGGTACTCCTGAGCCGACAGCAGCTCACGGACCTCGAGCTCGACGAGCTCCAGGAGCTCCTCGTCGTCGACCATGTCGCTCTTGTTGAGCGCCACGACGATGTAGGGAACGCCGACCTGGCGAGCCAGCAGCACGTGCTCGCGGGTCTGCGGCATCGGGCCGTCGGTCGCCGCGACCACCAGGATCGCGCCGTCCATCTGCGCGGCACCGGTGATCATGTTCTTGATGTAGTCGGCGTGACCCGGGCAGTCGACGTGCGCGTAGTGCCGCGCCTCGGTCTGGTACTCGACGTGCGCGATCGAGATCGTGATGCCGCGGGCCTTCTCCTCCGGCGCCTTGTCGATCTCGTCGAACGGCGTGTAGGGGTTCACGTCCGGGTACCGGTCGTGCAGGACCTTGGTGATGGCCGCGGTCAGCGTCGTCTTCCCGTGGTCGATGTGACCAATGGTGCCGATGTTGACGTGCGGCTTAGTCCGCTCGAACTTCGCCTTCGCCACTGGTGTCCTCCTCAAGGACTTCTTGTTCCGTACGCCCTCGGCACCCTATGGCACCGACGACACTGTCCACTTGGTGGGTGCTGGGACGATGAAGTCCCAGCACCCTCACACAGCTATTCGCCAGTTGCCTTGGCGATGATCTCCTTCGCGACGTTCTGCGGAACCTCGGCGTAGGAGTCGAACTGCATGCTGTAGCTAGCCCGGCCCTGGGTCTTCGACCGCAGGTCACCGACGTAGCCGAACATCTCCGACAGCGGCACCAGGGCCCGGACGACGCGAGCGCCGGAGCGCTCCTCCATCGCCTGGATGATGCCCCGCCGGGAGTTCAGGTCGCCGATCACGTCGCCCATGTTCTCCTCGGGCGTCGTCACCTCGACCGCCATCATCGGCTCGAGCAGTGCCGGGTCGGCCTTGCGGGCCGCCTCCTTCAGCACCATCGAACCGGCGATCTTGAATGCCATTTCCGACGAGTCGACCTCGTGGTACTGACCGTCGAGCAGGGTCAGCTTGAGGCCCACCAGCGGGTAGCCGGCGAGGATGCCGTACTGCATGGCGTCCTGCGCGCCCGCGTCCACGGAGGGGATGAACTCCTTCGGGATGCGGCCACCGCTGACGGCGTTCGCGAACTCGTAGGTCGGTGCGTCGTTGTCGAGCGGCAACGGCTCGAGGCTGACGATGACCCGCGCGTACTGGCCGGAGCCACCGGTCTGCTTCTTGTGGGTGTACTCGATCTTGTCCACCTTGCGGCGGATCGTCTCGCGGTACGCCACCTGCGGCTTGCCGACGTTGGCCTCGACGTTGAACTCACGCCGCATCCGGTCGACCAGGATGTCGAGGTGAAGCTCGCCCATGCCGGAGATGACCGTCTGGCCGGTCTCCTCGTCGTTGCGAACCCGGAAGGTCGGGTCCTCCTCGGCGAGGCGCTGGATCGCGGTGCCCAGCTTCTCCTGGTCGGACTTGGTCTTCGGCTCGATCGCCACCGAGATGACCGGCTCCGGGAACGTCATCGACTCCAGGATGACCGGGTTGGCCGGGTCGCAGAGGGTGTCACCGGTGGTGGTCTGCTTGAGACCCTGCACGGCGATGATGTCACCCGCCTGCGCGGTCGCCCGCTCCTCACGCTTGTTGGCGTGCATCTGGTAGATCTTGCCGATGCGCTCCTTGCGGTCCTTGGTCGAGTTGATGACCGGAGAACCGGAGTCCAGCGTGCCCGAGTAGACCCGGACGTAGGTGAGCTTGCCGAGGTGCTTGTCCGTCTGGATCTTGAACGCGAGGCCCGCGAACGGCTCCGAGTTCGACGGCTTGCGCAGCAGCGGGGTCTCACCGTCGGTGGCCGTGCCCTCGATCGCCGGGATGTCCAGCGGCGACGGCAGGTAGTCGACGACCGCGTCCAGCATCGGCTGAACGCCCTTGTTCTTGAAGGCCGAACCGGTCAGGACCGGGTTGGCCTTGCCCGCGATCGTGGCACGCCGGATGGCGGCCTTGAGGTCCTCGACGGTGAGCTCCTCGCCCTCGAGGTACTTCTCGGTGATCGTGTCGTCGACGTCGGCGAGCGTCTCGATCAGCTTCTCGCGCCACTCGGCGGCCTGGTCGGCGAGGTCTGCCGGGATCTCTTCGATCGCGTAGTCCTCACCCTTCTGGGTCTCGCCGCGCCAGGTCAGCGCGCGCATCCCGAGCAGGTCGACGACGCCGATGAAGTCGGCCTCGTTCCCGATCGGGATCTGCAGCACCAGCGGGGTCGCGTTCAGCCGGTCGATCATCATCTGCACGCAGCGGAAGAAGTCGGCACCGGTGCGGTCGAGCTTGTTGACGAAGCACATCCGCGGGACGTTGTACTTGTCGGCCTGCCGCCAGACGTTCTCGGTCTGGGGCTCCACGCCGGCGACACCGTCGTAGACGGCCACCGCGCCGTCGAGGACCCGCAGCGACCGCTCGACCTCGACCGTGAAGTCGACGTGGCCGGGCGTGTCGATGATCTGGATCGTGTGATCCTTCCACTCGCACTTGGTGGCGGCGGAAGTGATCGTGATGCCCCGCTCCTGCTCCTGCTCCATCCAGTCCATGACGGCAGCGCCCTCGTGGACTTCACCGATCTTGTACGTGATGCCGGTGTAGAACAGGATCCGCTCGGTGGTCGTGGTCTTACCAGCGTCGATGTGCGCCATGATGCCGATGTTGCGAACCTTGGCGAGCGCGTCTGCGGCGGCCACTTCAATCCCTCTTCGTCGTCGTTCGGGTGGCGGTTACCACCGGTAGTGAGCGAAGGCCTTGTTGGACTCCGCCATCTTGTGCGTGTCCTCGCGTCGCTTCACGGCGGCACCGAGGCCGTTGCTGGCGTCGAGCAGCTCGTTCATGAGGCGCTCGACCATGGTCTTCTCGCGGCGGGCCTTCGAGTACTGCACCAGCCAGCGCAGACCAAGGGTGGTCTGGCGGGGCGCGCGCACCTCGATCGGCACCTGGTAGGTGGCGCCACCGACCCGGCGGCTCTTCACCTCGATGGCCGGCTTCACATTGTCCATCGCCCGCTTGAGGATGACGACGGGGTCAGTGCCGCCGCTCTTCTCACGAGCGCCCTCGAGCGCGCCGTAGACGATGCGCTCGGCGAGCTGACGCTTGCCACGCATGAGGATCTTGTTGACCAGCTGGGTCACCAGCGGGGAGTTGTAAACCGGGTCCGCGACGAGCGGACGACGCGGAGCGGGTCCCTTACGCGGCATGTCAGCTCTTCTCCTTCTTGGCGCCGTAGCGGCTGCGGGCCTGCTTGCGGTTGCGGACACCCTGGGTGTCGAGCGAGCCACGCACGATCTTGTAACGCACGCCGGGAAGGTCCTTCACACGGCCGCCACGCACGAGCACGATCGAGTGCTCCTGCAGGTTGTGGCCGACACCGGGGATGTACGCGGTCACCTCGATCTGGCTGCTCAGCTTGACGCGGGCGACCTTGCGCAGCGCCGAGTTGGGCTTCTTCGGGGTGGTCGTGTAAACGCGCGTGCAGACGCCGCGCCGCTGAGGGCTGCCCTTCAGCGCGGGGGTCTTCGTCTTGCTCGTCTTCGCCTGCCGGCCCTTACGGACCAGCTGCTGAATCGTTGGCACCGGGTTTTCCGCTCCCTTCGGCCGCTGTCCAGCGGCCGCGCCGTCGCCTTAACCGCCCGGGTGGACGGTTCTCCAACACTCCGACCGGGCCAGGTGCTCCCGGTACCCGCGGTCGGGCGTGTCGGCCTCTCCACGGTCCCCGTGCGCGCTGACGCGAGCCCGGGTTTCTGCCATTGTTCGTGCTCACGCACTCGGCGGCGATGTCGCTGCCTGGCCTAAACGGTGCGCGCACGCACGGATTGCCCGGGCGAGCCCGGGCACGAAAGGAAAGAGTACCCACCGCGAGGGCGCAGGTCAAAACCCCTGTGACACCCGCGGCTGGCCTCTATCTCCGTCAATTGTAGCGGCTGCCCCGGAGCACTGCCGAGCGAGGGACTTCGGCGTATTGGACCGGTTTACGCAGCTACCTGCAGCCCCACGGCGGCGAAGAACGCCAGCAGCGCGATGGCCAGGCCGACGATCCCGCAGATGAGCCCGCTCGACGCGAGCCCCTGCCCCTGGAACCGCATCGAGGCGGCCGGCCCGACCTGCCGAATCTGCCGGCGGCCGAGGATCCCGAGCGCCACACCGGCCACACCCGCGGACACCGCCAACACGGTGAACGCCCCCGCGGCCCAGGCACCCCAGCCGGCTTCGGCGCCGACGAGCCCGAAACAGAGCACGACCATCGAGACCACGATCGACGCGATGCCCGCGATCAGCGCACCGATGGCCAGCCCGGACGTCGCCGGCGGCACCTCCAGATGCACGATCCCGAACGCGGTGCCCGGCACGGCCTCGACCCGCCGGGTGCGCTGCTGCGCGTCGGTAGGCGGCGGCACCGAAACCGGCCGCGGCTGATTCACCGGGTAGACCGGTCCCCCCTGCTGCGCCACGCCCACGAGCATGCCATGCCGGACCACATCACCCGAGGGGGTACAGATTTCCTCGACGTTTAACCGCGCCGTCAGTCAACGCCGGGCGCGAAGTCCTGCACGCCACCCGGCCCGGCCGACTTCAGAATCCCGATCACAGTCGCGACCACCACGGTCGCGACACACAGCATGATCCCGATCCAAGCGAGCCGCTCACCCCGCCGAACCCACGAACTGCCGGTCAAGAACCCACCGGACGCGTACGCCTCCCGCCGAGCCTGCCGAGCGAGCAACAGAGCGATGGTCGCGGGCACCACCCCACCGACCAGAACCCCGGTCACCGCGGCCAGCAACCCCAGCCCGAACACAGCCCCGGCCTTGGAAGACCGAACCGGATCCGGATCAAGCGGATGCCGCAGCGCCTCAGTGGGTTGCACACCGCGACCCTACCCACCAACCCCACCCCCCGGCACGATGATCGCGTGACCCACTGGCACCCGATAACCACGGGCAAATCCAGCGCGAAGGTCTGGCGGTCCACCGACGCCTACCGCAAACAAGGCGACCAAACGGAGATCGCAGCTGAAGCAGCCCGCCTGACCTGGCTGGCCAGCCAGAACTTCCCGTGCCCGGAGGTCCTGGACCACACCCCCGGCACGCTGATCACCAAAGCACTGCGCGGCCGCCCGGCGGATTCGTGGCCCGCGCGGCCCATGCTGGCCACCGCGATCGGCGGCCTACTCCGCGACCTCCACCAACTGCCAGCATCCACCTGCCCGTTCGACCGCCGACGGTCGACCGCGATCAGTGAGGCAGAGGCGGCGGCTCACAGGGCGGAGGTCGACCCGGCCAACCTCGACGCCACCCGCGCGGGCTGGCCGATCGAACGTCTACTCGCCGAGCTACACGCCACTCGCCCACGCGACCCGGAAGACCTGGTGGTCGGCCACGGCGACCCCTGCCTCCCGAACATCTTCTTCGACGAGGACGCCAAGCCCACGGGAGTGCTCGACGTCTCCCGCCTAGGCGTGGCGGACCGCCACAACGACCTGGCCATAGCCACCAGAAACCTGACGGCGAACTGGTCCGCAGCCGAGGCGGCCCAACTCCTGACCGCCTACGGCCTTGGCCACCCGGACCCAGCCAAGATCATCTTCTACCGCCTACTGGACGAGTTCTTCTAACGATTCACAAAGTCGATCAAGATCTCGAGCCGAGGGACGTACCCCGACGTCGTGTCCACGCGGAGCTCCGGCACCTCAAGCGCGATCCGCTGAAAGTCGCGCACCGCCCACTGCCCATCAGCATGCGCGGACCGACTGCGCTCCCCCATCCGCCGCCGAGCAACCTCGCCGTCCACATAACACTGAATGATCTTCACGTGGGCCAGCGGCAGCAGGGCGGTCAGGCCGGGCCGCCAGAGCCGATCCTGAAACGCCGCCTCGGCCACGGTCGTGACGCCGGCCGATAGAAGCAGCCGCAACGCCTCGAAGAAGGTCTCCAGAGTGCGAAAAGCCAGCTCGTCGGCCAACGCAGGCACGTAGTCGTCGACCCGGTGAACCATGCCCTCTTTGATCTCATCGCGACAAACGGCCGGACACCCCACGGCTATCGCCAACGCATGCGCCAAGGTCGTCTTCCCCGCCCCCGGCGGCCCACTGACAACAACCAAAGTCGGAAGACGCCCCATCAACGGCTCCCAATGGGCTGCGGCCCGCGACCAGGCATCAGAGGTCGCGCTCTATGCGGCCTGTCGGCACTCACAATATTCTCCCCCGCCCTGGACCGCGCCCACCAACGGCGAAGGCGCCCTCCCCACGAAGGGGAAGGCGCCTCCGACGAACACGGACCCGACTTAGCGGTAAGACCCGAAGTCGAAGTCGTCGAGCGGAACAGCCTGACCAGCCGCAGGACCGAAGCCGTAGTCCGTCTCCGGGTACCCGGTCATCGAGTACACCTTGGCCTTGGCCTCCTCGGTCGGCTCCACCCGAACGTTGCGGTACTTGCTGATGCCCGTACCGGCCGGGATGAGCTTTCCGATGATCACGTTCTCCTTGAGGCCGATCAGCGAGTCGCTGCGGGCGTGGATCGCCGCGTCCGTCAGCACTCGGGTGGTCTCCTGGAAGGAGGCCGCCGACAGCCAAGAGTCCGTGGCCAGCGAGGCCTTGGTGATGCCCATCAGCACCGGACGACCCGCGGCCGGCTCGCCACCCTCGGACACGAGCCGGCGGTTCTCCGACTCGAACAGCGCCCGATCGACCAGCACACCCGGCAGGAACTCGGTCGAGCCGGAGTCGATCACGGTCACCCGCTTGAGCATCTGGCGGATGATGATCTCGATGTGCTTGTCGTGGATGAGCACGCCCTGCGAGCGGTAGACCTCCTGGACCTCGTTGGTCAGGTGGACCTGGACCGCGCGCGGACCGAGGATGCGCAGGAGCTCGTGCGGGTCGATGGTGCCCTCGGTGAGCTTCTCGCCCACCTCGACGTGCGCACCATCGGCGGCGCGGAGCTTGACGCGGCGGGACACCTTGTCGTGGACGATCTCGTCGCTGCCGTCGTCCGGCACGATGATGATCTTCCGCGAGCGCTCGCCGTCCTCGATGCGGATGCGACCCGGAGACTCCGCGATCGGCGCCTTGCCCTTGGGGACACGGGCCTCGAAGATCTCCTGGACACGGGGCAGACCCTGGGTGATGTCCTCACCCGCGACGCCACCGGTGTGGAAGGTACGCATCGTCAGCTGCGTACCAGGCTCACCGATCGACTGGGCGGCGATGATGCCGACCGCCTCGCCGACGTCCACGGTCTTGCCGGTCGGCAGCGAACGGCCGTAGCAGGCCGCGCAGACGCCCAGCTTCGACTCACAGGTCAGCACGCTGCGCACCCGCACGGTGTCGACACCGGCGGCCACGAGCTTGTCGACCATGATCGAGTTGAGGTCGGCGCCCCGCTCGACCACGAGCGAGCCGTCGGCACCCTTGATGTCGTCGGCCAGCGTCCGCGCGTGCACACCGGTCTCGGCGTGCTCGTGGACGATCAGCTTGCCGTCGGCGGTGGTGGTGCCGACCTGCATGGTGATCGCCCGGTCGGTGCCGCAGTCCTCCTCGCGGATGATCACGTCCTGCGAGACGTCGACCAGACGACGGGTCAGGTAACCCGAGTCAGCGGTACGCAGAGCGGTGTCAGCCAGACCCTTACGGGCACCGTGCGTGGAGATGAAGTACTCCAGCACGGACAGACCCTCCCGGTACGAGGCCTTGATCGGCCGCGGGATGATCTCGCCCTTCGGGTTGGCCACCAGACCACGGATCGCGGCGATCTGGCGGAGCTGGAGGAGGTTACCGCGGGCACCCGAGTTGATCATCTTCCACAACGGGTTTTCCTGCGGCAGTGCGGTCTCCATCTCCTTGGCGACCTCGTTGGTCGCCTTGGTCCAGATCTCGATGAGCTCGCCGCGACGCTCCTCGGCGGTCATCAAACCACGCTGGTACTGCTTGTCGATCTGCTCGGCCTCGCGCTCGTAACGCTCGAGGATCTCCCACTTGCGCGGGGGCTGGATGACGTCTTCCATGCCGATCGTCACGCCGGACCAGGTGGCCCAGTGGAAACCGGCCTCCTTGAGCCCGTCGAGGGTCGCGGCCAGCGCCACCTTCGGGAACCGCTCGGCGAGGTCGTTGACGATCGCCGAGAGCTGGCCCCGCCGGATCTCGTAGTTCACGAAGCGGTAGCCCGGGGGCAGCGTCTCGTTGAACAGGATCCGGCCCAGGGTGGTGTCGACGGTCAGCTGCTCGCCGGCCGTCCACTCCTCCGGAGCCTCCCACTTGGGCTGGCCCGCGCCGTTGTCGACCTCGATGACGTTCTGCAGCCGGACCTTGATCGGTGCCTGCAGGTGCAGCTCGCCGTTGTCGAACGCCATCCGTGCCTCGGCGTCCGAGCTGAACGACCGGCCCGCGCCCTTCTCCTCCGGAGAGAAGTGGGTGAGGTGGTAGAGACCGATGACCATGTCCTGGGTAGGCATGGTGACCGGCTTGCCGTCGGCCGGCTTGAGGATGTTGTTCGACGACAGCATCAGGATCCGCGCCTCGGCCTGGGCCTCGGCGGACAGCGGCACGTGGACCGCCATCTGGTCACCGTCGAAGTCGGCGTTGAAGGCGGTGCAGACCAGCGGGTGGATCTGGATCGCCTTGCCCTCGACCAGCTGCGGCTCGAACGCCTGGATGCCGAGTCGGTGCAGCGTCGGTGCGCGGTTGAGCAGCACCGGGTGCTCGCCGATGACCTCTTCGAGCACGTCCCACACCACCGGGCGCTGGCGCTCGACCATGCGCTTGGCGGACTTGATGTTCTGGGCGTGGTTGAGGTCGACGAGCCGCTTCATCACGAACGGCTTGAACAGCTCGAGCGCCATCTGCTTGGGCAGGCCGCACTGGTGGAGCTTGAGCTGCGGGCCGACGACGATGACCGAACGGCCGGAGTAGTCGACGCGCTTGCCTAGCAGGTTCTGCCGGAACCGGCCCTGCTTGCCCTTGAGCATGTCGGACAGCGACTTCAGCGGACGGTTGCCCGGGCCGGTGACCGGCCGGCCGCGGCGGCCGTTGTCGAACAGCGCGTCGACGGCCTCCTGCAGCATCCGCTTCTCGTTGTTGACGATGATCTCGGGAGCACCCAGGTCGATCAGGCGCTTGAGGCGGTTGTTCCGGTTGATCACCCGGCGGTACAGGTCGTTCAGGTCGCTGGTCGCGAACCGGCCACCGTCGAGCTGGACCATCGGCCGCAGGTCCGGCGGGATCACCGGAACGCAGTCGAGCACCATGCCGAGCGGCGAGTTGCGGGTGTTGAGGAACGCCGCGACGACCTTGAGCCGCTTGAGGGCACGGATCTTCCGCTGGCCCTTGCCGCTGCGGATGATCTCGCGCAGCAGCTCGGCCTCGGCGTCGAGGTCCATGTTCTGCAGCAGGGCCTTGATCGCCTCAGCGCCCATGCCACCGGTGAAGTACTCACCGAAGCGGTCGCGCAGCTCGCGGTAGAGCAGCTCGTCGGTGACCAGCTGCTTGGAGTCGAGCTTGCGGAAGGTGTCGAGCACCTCGTCGAGGCGGTCGATCTCGCGCTGCGCCCGGTCGCGGATCTGGCGCATCTCGCGCTCTCCGCCCTCCTTGACCTTGCGGCGCACGTCGGCCTTGGCACCCTCGGCCTCCAGCTCGGCCAGGTCGGCCTCGAGCTTGGCGGCGCGACCCTCGACCGCGGAGTCCCGGCTGTTCTCGGACTGCCGCTTCTCGGCGAGGATCTCGTTCTCGATGGTGCTCAGGTCACGGTGGCGGGCCTCGGTGTCCACGCTGGTGACAACGTAGGACGCGAAGTAGATGATCTTCTCGAGGTCCTTGGGCGCGAGGTCGAGCAGGTAGCCGAGGCGGCTCGGCACGCCCTTGAAGTACCAGATGTGCGTGACGGACGCGGCCAGCTCGATGTGGCCCATCCGCTCACGCCGGACCTTGGAGCGGGTCACCTCGACGCCGCAGCGCTCACAGATGATGCCCTTGAACCGGACGCGCTTGTACTTACCGCAGTAGCACTCCCAGTCGCGCTGAGGACCGAAGATCTTCTCGCAGAAGAGCCCGTCCTTTTCCGGCTTCAGGGTGCGGTAGTTGATCGTCTCGGGCTTCTTGACCTCGCCGTGCGACCACTGACGAATGTCGTCAGCCGTGGCCAGGCCAATGCGCAGCTCGTCGAAGAAGTTGACGTCGAGCAATTTATGTCCCTCGAGTCTGTCGTTGCTCTTACCTACCGGGCGGGGAGCCGGGAGCCCCGGTGAGGGCTCCCGGCCCCAACTCACACTTCCTCGACGCTGCTCGGCTCACGCCGCGACAGGTCGATGCCGAGTTCCTCCGCAGCGCGGAACACCTCGTCGTCGGTCTCGCGCATCTCGAGGGCCACGCCGTCGCTGGAGAGCACCTCGACGTTGAGGCACAGCGACTGCAGCTCCTTGAGCAGCACCTTGAACGACTCCGGGATGCCCGGCTCTGGGATGTTCTCGCCCTTGACGATCGCCTCGTAGACCTTCACGCGGCCCAGGACGTCGTCGGACTTGATCGTGAGCAGCTCCTGCAACGCGTACGCCGCGCCGTAGGCCTGCATCGCCCAGCACTCCATCTCGCCGAACCGCTGGCCACCGAACTGCGCCTTACCACCCAGCGGCTGCTGCGTGATCATCGAGTAGGGGCCGGTCGACCGAGCGTGGATCTTGTCGTCGACCAGGTGGTTCAGCTTCAGGATGTAGATGTATCCGACCGCGATCGGGTCGGGCAGCGGCTCGCCGGACCGGCCGTCGAACAGCTGCGCCTTGCCCGAGCCACCGACCAGCTGCACTCCGTCCCGGTTGGGCAGGGTGCTGCTGAGCAGCCCGGTGATCTCTTCTTCCTTGGCACCGTCGAAGACCGGCGTCGCCACGTTGGTGTCCGGCACGGACTCGCCGGCACCGATGGACTTCAGCGCGGTCTTCCACTTGGCGTCGTCGCCGTCGATCTTCCAGCCGGTCTTGGCGACCCAACCGAGGTGGGTCTCCAGCACCTGGCCGATGTTCATCCGGCTCGGCACACCGAGCGGGTTGAGCACGATGTCGACCGGCGTCCCGTCCTCGAGGAACGGCATGTCCTCGACGGGCAGGATCTTCGAGATGACGCCCTTGTTGCCGTGGCGGCCGGCGAGCTTGTCGCCGTCCTGGATCTTGCGCTTCTGTGCCACGTAGACGCGGACCAGCTCGTTGACGCCCGGGGGCAGCTCGTCGCCGTCCTCGCGCGAGAAGGTGCGAACGCCGATGACCGTGCCGGTCTCGCCGTGCGGAACCTTCAGCGAGGTGTCCCGGACCTCACGCGCCTTCTCACCGAAGATCGCGCGGAGCAGCCGCTCCTCCGGGGTCAGCTCGGTCTCGCCCTTGGGCGTGACCTTGCCGACCAGGATGTCGCCGGTGACGACCTCGGCACCGATCCGGATGATCCCCCGCTCGTCGAGGTCGGCGAGCATTTCCTCGCTGACGTTCGGGATGTCGCGGGTGATCTCCTCCGGCCCCAGCTTGGTGTCGCGGGCGTCCACCTCGTGCTCCTCGATGTGGATCGAGGTGAGGGTGTCCTGCTGCACCAGCTTCTGGGACAGGATGATCGCGTCTTCGTAGTTGTGACCCTCCCAGGGCATGAACGCCACGAGCAGGTTGCGCCCGAGCGCCATCTCGCCCTCGTCGGTGCACGGACCGTCGGCGATGACCTGACCGGCCTCGACGCGGTCGCCCTCGAAGACAACCGGCTTCTGGTTGACGCAGGAGCCGGAGTTCGACCGACGGAACTTGTGCAGCAGATAGGTCCGGCGGTGGCCGTCGTCCTGGTGCACCGTCACGTAGTCGGCGCACAGGTCCTCGACCACGCCACCGACCTCGGCCACGACCACGTCGCCGGCGTCGACCGCGGCACGGTATTCCATGCCGGTGCCGACGAACGGGGACTCGGCCTTGACCAGCGGCACGGCCTGACGCTGCATGTTGGCGCCCATCAGGGCCCGGTTCGCGTCGTCGTGCTCGAGGAACGGGATCATCGCGGTCGCGACCGACACCATCTGGCGCGGCGAGACGTCCATGTAGTCGACCGCGGTGCCGGTCACGAAGTCGACCTCACCGCCCTTTCGGCGGACCAGGACGCGGTCCTCGGCGAAGGTGCCGTCAGCCTTGAGCACGGCGTTGGCCTGTGCCTTGACGTAACGGTCCTCTTCGTCGGCCGTCAGGTAGTCGATCTGGTCGGTGACCACACCGTTGTCGACCTTGCGGTACGGCGTCTCGATGAAGCCGAACGGGTTGACCCGTCCGAACGTCGAGAGCGCACCGATCAGGCCGATGTTCGGGCCTTCCGGCGTCTCGATCGGGCACATCCGGCCGTAGTGGGACGGGTGCACGTCGCGGACCTCGAAGCCCGCGCGCTCACGGGACAGACCACCCGGGCCGAGCGCGCTCAGCCGGCGCCGGTGGGTGAGACCCGCCAGCGGGTTGGTCTGGTCCATGAACTGCGAGAGCTGCGACGTACCGAAGAACTCCTTGATCGCAGCCACCACGGGGCGGATGTTGATCAGAGTCTGCGGCGTGATCGCCTCGACGTCCTGGGTGGTCATCCGCTCGCGGACGACGCGCTCCATGCGGGAGAGGCCGACCCGAACCTGGTTCTGGATCAGCTCACCGACCGTGCGCAGGCGCCGGTTGCCGAAGTGGTCGATGTCGTCGGCCTCGTAGCCCTCCTCACCGGCGTGCAGCCGGCAGAGGTATTCCACGGTGGCGACGATGTCGTCCTCGGTCAGCGTGCCCTTGTTGATCGGGACGTCGAGCTCGAGCTTCTTGTTGAACTTGTATCGACCGACCTTGGCTACGTCGTACCGCTTCGGGTTGAAGAAGAGGTTGTCGAGCAAGGTCTGGGCGTTCTCGCGCGTCGGCGGCTCGCCCGGGCGGAGCTTGCGGTAGATGTCGAGAAGCGCCTCGTCGGCACCGGCGATGTGATCCTTCTCGAGCGTCGTCATCATGAGCTCGGACCAGCCGAACCGCTCGCGGATCTGCTCGTTGCTCCAACCGATCGCCTTGAGCAGGACCGTCACGGCCTGCCGACGCTTGCGGTCGATGCGGACGCCGACGGTGTCGCGCTTGTCGATGTCGAACTCCAGCCAGGCGCCCCGGCTCGGGATCACCTTGACGCTGGAGAGGTCGCGGTCGGAAGTCTTGTCCGGCTGCTTGTCGAAGTAGACGCCCGGGGACCGGACGAGCTGACTCACCACGACCCGCTCGGTGCCGTTGATGATGAAGGTGCCCTTGGGCGTCATCATCGGGAAGTCACCCATGAACACGGTCTGGCTCTTGATCTCGCCAGTGGTGTTGTTGGTGAACTCCGCGGTCACGAAGAGCGGCGCGCAGTAGGTCAGGTCCTTCTCCTTGCACTCTTCGATCGAGGCCTTGACCTCGTCGAAGCGGGGCGCGGAGAAGGAAAGGGACATGGTGCCAGAGAAGTCTTCAATCGGACTGATCTCTTCGAGAATCTCTGCGAGACCCGAGCGAGCGTGCGGATCATCAGCCGACCGGCCCTGCCACGCCTCGTTGCCAACCAGCCAGTCGAACGACTCGGTCTGGATGGCGAGGAGGTTGGGGACCTCGAGGTGTTCCGTGATCCGGCCGAAAGAGATTCGGCGGGGAGCGAAAGCGCTCGACGTACGACTGGTCTTCGCAGGGCGGGAAGCTGCCAAGATGCGTCCTTCCGAGGACCGGTGTTGCTAAACGGCCGTTGTTCGTGCAGTCCGACGGGCCCTACCCGCAAACGCCCAGATGGACATTACGGACAGGGTCAAAGACGGAAGACACGGCAAACTAGCAGTGTAGCCGAACGGCTAACCGCTGTCCAGCCCGCAGCGCAGGAGATCGCGGAGCGTGTCTCGGGGCACCCATTGGCGCCTCACTGGCCGCTCAGAACGCGTCTTCTGCACCTCAATCAGGTCTGGTGTCCCATACCCAACCGGTGGCTGTCGCAAGCGCGGAAGGTCTTGCTTGATGCCAGCGTGCCTGTCAGCACACTCCGCGTCAAGGGTTATGACGCGGGTCGGACCAGGTCTTTGAACTTGATCCGAATCCAGCGTACGCCGACGGGCGGCGATCCCGTGAGAATCGCCGCCCGTCGGTTGGTTCGGTACTTACTTGAGGGTGACCTTGGCGCCTTCGGCCTCGAGCTTGGCCTTGGCCTTCTCCGCGGTCTCCTTGTTGGCCTTCTCGAGGACGGCCTTCGGCGCGGCCTCGACCAGGTCCTTGGCCTCCTTGAGGCCCAGGCCGGTCAGCTCGCGCACGACCTTGATGACCTGGATCTTCTTGCCGCCGTCGGCGTCGAGGATGACGTCGAACTCGTCCTGCTCCACAGCCTCTTCGGCGGGGGCGCCACCGGCCGGGCCGGCAGCCGCGACCGCGACGGGGGCGGCGGCCTTGACGTCGAAGGTCTCCTCGAACTGCTTCACGAACTCGGAGAGCTCGATCAGCGTCATCTCCTTGAACGCGTCGAGCAGCTCGTCGGTGCTGAGCTTCGCCATGTTTCCTTACCTCTTTTGGTAGATCGTGGGTCGGTGATGCGCTCAGGCCGCGTCGGCGGCCGGTGCGCCTTCCTGCTCGCGCTTGTCCTGCAGAGCGGCGACCGTGCGGACGGTCTTCGACAGCGGCGCCTGGAACAGGGCCGCGGCCTTGGCCAGGTTGGCCTTCATGCCGCCGGCCAGCTTGGCCAGCAGCACCTCGCGGGACTCGAGGTCGGCGAGGCGGTTGACCTCAGCGGCCGTGATGGCCTTGCCCTCGAAAACGCCGCCCTTGATGACGAGAAGCGGGTTGGCCTTCGCGAACTCGCGCAGGCTCTTCGCCGCTTCCACGACGTCGCCGGAGACGAAGGTGAGCGCGGTAGGACCGGTGAACAGCTGCTCGATGCCGTCGATGCCCGCCTCAGAGGCTGCCCGCTTGGCCAGCGTGTTCTTGGCGACCGAGTAGGTGACTTCCTTGCCCAGCGAGCGCCGCAGCTGGGTCAGCTGCGACACCGTCAGGCCCCGGTACTCGGTCAGCACGGTGGCGCCCGAGCTACGGAACTGCTCGGTGAGCTCGGCGACGGCGGTGGCCTTGTCGGCCCGAACCGGCTTGTCCGCCATGTCCCTCCTTCCAAATGCTCGAAGCTGGCTTGCTCGGCTCCGCGCAACGAAAAACGCCCCGGCGCAGGGCGCACGGGGCGGGAGGGCGGCTTGCGGCCGCGGGCTCTCGAACCGTTCAACCTGCGCGGGCCGCCCCGTCGTGCGGGAGCCTTCGACCGCGCCTTGCGGCGCGATGACCAGCGGTCTCTGGTGGAACTTCGTCACGAAGAGTACGCGACGCGCCCGGCCAGCGCCAAATCAGCTTCGGGAGCGCCTCAGCCGTGCGTAGATCACCCCGACCACGGCTGCCCACAGCGCGGCCTGTCCGGTTAGTGCCAGGATGCTCGCGCTCTCCGGCCGCCCGGCCAGGTGGCGGGCGGCGGCCATCAGCGGCGGGGCGAGCCAGGGCGCCACCGAGTTGTCGAGACCGAGGACGATCGCCAGCACCGAGCCGGTGACCAGGACGGCCACCCCGTAGAGGGTCGACCGGGTGATCGGCCGGCTGGCCAGGGCGCCGAGGCCGACCGCGCCGGCCAGGGCGGCGGCGTGCGCCCACAGCCCGGGCGCGATCCCGCCCGGCCCGGTGATGCCGCCGACCAGCCAGGGCAGCACCATCGCCAACGCGACGGTCCCGAGGCCGACGATGCCGGCGGCCGCGAGCCCGGCGACGATCTCGCGGCGCAGCCCGACGGCACTGACCGCCAGCCGGCGCTGCACGTCGGGCTCGGTGTCCAGGACGAGCTTCGCCTGCCAGGCGATCACGGGGAAGAGCGCGACGGCGGAGAACCCATAGGCCTCAGCGGCATCGGATTTCCCACCGCCGTAGATGATGCCGACGACGACCAGGGTGCCGAGCAGGCCGGGAAGCGCGCGGCCGCTGCGGAGGAAGGCGGTCAGCCGCATCCGTACCAGTGCGGTCATGCCCTGACCCGCGCCTTCGTCCGGACGCCGACCACGTCGTGCCCGCCGGCCCGCAACGCGGCCGCGGTCGCCTCGGCGTCGGCGGCCGGCACGGCGATCTCGATGATCGCGGTCTCGTCGTGGTGGTCCCGCCCGGGAGTAACGGTCCCGTCGGCAACGGTCCAGGTGACGGCGTCGGGCAGCCGCCCGGTCTCACCCCGATGATCACTGACCAGCACGCGCCCACCCGCGGAGACGACCTCGGCGACGATCTCGGGCACGAGCTCGCGAGCGGCCGCGTCGAGGCCCTCCCAGGGCTCGTCGAGGACGAGCAGGCCCGGATTGGGAACCAACGCCTGCGCGAGCCCGACCTTCTGCGCGGTTCCCTTGGAGAGCTCACCCAACCGGGTGCCGCGGTAGGGCGCGAGCCCGAGCCGGTCGACCCAGGCCTCGACGACGTTCCGGTCCACGGCTCCGTGCAATCTCGCCATGGCCGTCAGATAACCGACGACGGTGAATGGCTGGTCAGCGGGAAACCGCTCAGGCACCCAGCCGACAGGCTTGGGCCGCTCGCGAACTACGCCACCGCTGGGCCGCAACACACCCGCGGCGAGCTGCAAGAGGGTCGACTTCCCGGCGCCGTTGCGCCCGAGCACGACCACAGTGCCGCCCGCCGGCAGCTCAACGGACACCTCCCGCAAAACCCACGGCCCACGCCGCCCATAGCGGTAAGAAACCCCGTCGAGTCGCACGCGCCGACTCTCCCACGCCCACCTGAGAAACGAAACCGCCCAGACCCATCGCGCGGCTCGGGCCTGCTTGCCCACGGTCAGCTGGTCGCGTCTCCGGGGCTTTGCCCCGGACCCCGCCGCGAGCTGCTGGGACCCAGGGGAAGGGGCGGGTCCCGCTGCCGGACTCCGCGAGACCATCAGGATCTTCGGGTGGTGACAAGGTCGTTCGTCCGGTGGGGCGCTCCACCTTGTCACCACCCGAAGATCCTGACAACACAACTACGCCCGACAACGGGACCCGCCCCAGGCCGCGGCCACGTATGAAACTCGCTTCGAACGGAACCGAACCTAGGCGGCGACTTCGACGCGAACGCCACCTCAACCAACGACACACTCGACCACAATCGAATGTGCGCCACCTCCAGCCACCAACAACGCATCACGAGCACACGGAACCGACGCGCGGTTGACGACCTGAACGCGCCCGACGACCCGACCGGCGCAGGCCCCGGCACCCGACGACGCCCCTGCGGCGCCGCGCGGCCCCGGTTATCCGGCCACCACCGCACGGCACACACCCGGCACTCCGGGCGCACGCCAGCAGCGACTGAAGCTTCGAATACCAGGAGCCGTTGAGTTCAAGTCCGCGCTCGCCGACGGCGAGCAGTAAGCCAACGCCCCGTCGACCGCAGACCGGGCAGCGGACTGCTGGCAGCTGGCTGTGATCGTGTGCGCCACATCGAGACGACATCCCGATGCATCCAAGATCATGTGAGGCTGGTCCGGGCGACACGCCGCAAGACATGTCGACCTGATGCACACGATCACGTTCGCGGGCGTCTCCGATGCTGATGGGACGCACACGATCATGAGCGTGTGCTGAACGAGCATGGTCGGGCTCGCCGATCTCGCCTCCGACGGCGTCCCCCTCGACGCTGACGATGTCCATCCTCGGCACTGACGGTGTCCATCCTCGGCACTGACGGTGTCCACCATGGACCCGGACCTACCCACGCCCCCGGCCAACCGACGAAGGCCCCAGACGCACCGCGACCAAAGGGACTGTGTCCCGGTAACCGCAGTCGAAGTCCCAAACGGTGGACTGGGTCAGGGCGGGGGAGGATGTTGTGGGTGCCGACAATAGAGGTCGCGCTCTTTGCGGCCTGTCGGCACCCACAACATCCTCCCCCGACCAAGACCGCAACCCAACGCGAAGAACGAGCCCGTCCAAACGAACAGCGCCCAAGAGCCACTAAACCCACGACGAACGCCGAACCCTGGCGGGAGCAACGGTCGCGCCCACGACGGACCCGAGTCAAAAAAATCGCCCGCCACCCCGAAGGGTGACGGGCGATTAAAGGCAGAACTCAGGCCTCAGACGAGTCGCGCAGGTTCTTGACCACGTTCGGGTCGACCGGAACGCCCGGCCCCATGGTGGTCGTGAAGACGACCTTGCGGAGGTACTTGCCCTTCGAGGCCGACGGCTTCGCGCGCAGGACCTCGTCGAGGACCGCGGCGTAGTTGTCGACCAGCTGCTCCTCGGTGAAGGAGGCCTTGCCGATGATCAGGTGCAGGTTCGAGTGCTTGTCGACGCGGAAGGTGATCTTTCCGCCCTTGATCTCGTTGACTGCCTTGGTCACGTCCATGGTGACCGTGCCCGTCTTCGGGTTCGGCATGAGGCCGCGCGGGCCCAGGATCCGCGCGATCCGGCCGATCTTGGCCATCTGGTCGGGCGTGGCGATCGCCGCGTCGAACTCGAGCCAGCCCTCTTGGATGCGGGCGACGAGCTCGTCGGTGCCGACGGCGTCGGCTCCGGCCGCGGTGGCTTCCTCGGCCTTGGCGCCGGCTGCGAACACGATGACGCGTGCGGTCTTGCCGGTGCCGTGCGGCAGGTTGACGGTGCCGCGGACCATCTGGTCAGCCTTACGCGGGTCGACCCCGAGGCGCATGGCGACCTCGACGGTGGGGTCGAACTTGACCACGGTGGCGCCCTTGGTGAGCTTGACGGCCTCGGCCGGGGTGTAGAGCTTGTCCCGGTCGATCTGCTCGGCCGCCTTGCGGTAACTCTTGCTGCGCTGTGTCATTGCTTTTCTATCTCCTGTGGTAGTTGGCGGACCGCGTCAGCGGCGGCCCTCCCACGAACTGATTAGTCGCGGACCGTGATGCCCATCGACCGGGCGGTGCCGGCGATGATCTTCTCGGCCTGCTCGACGTCGTTGGCGTTGAGGTCGGCCATCTTGCGCTCGGCGATCTCGCGCACCTGGGCGCGGCTCACGGAGCCGACCTTGGCGGTGTGCGGCGTGCCGGAGCCCTTGGGGACGCCGGCGGCCTTGATCAGGAGACGCGCGGCCGGCGGGGTCTTCAGCACGAAGGTGAAGGTCCGGTCCTCGTAGACGCTGATCTCGGCCGGGACGATGTCGCCCCGCTGAGCCTCGGTCTCCTTGTTGTACTGCTTGCAGAACTCCATGATGTTGACGCCGTGCTGGCCGAGCGCGGGGCCAACCGGCGGCGCGGGGGTCGCCTGACCCGCCGGCAGCTGCAGCGTGAAGGTCTTGACGAGCTTCTTCTTCGGAGGCATGTCACTTCCTGGGCTTGGGTGGACTCATGTCCGCACCTCGCTTCGCGAGGTCCGGTCCTGAGCGGAACTGCTGAGCCGGCTGGTTCGTTCGCTCCGCTCACTCACTGGCCGGAGGCCCGGGCTCTGCTCAACCGGGCGGAGCAAAGCGCACGGTTGAGCGCGGCCCCGGCGGGCCGACGTACAAGCGTAACTCAGCGGTTTTAGATCTTCGCGACCTGGTTGAAGTTGAGCTCGACCGGCGTCTCGCGACCGAAGATCGAAACGAGCACCTTGAGCTTCTGCTGGTCGGCGTTGATCTCGCTGATCGTCGCGGGCAGCGACGCGAACGCGCCGTCGGTGACCGTGACCGAGTCGCCGACCTCGAAGTCGAGCACCTTGACCTCGACCTTGGTCTTCTTGGTCTGCTCGGTCTCGACCGCCGGCGCCAGCCACTTCAGCACCTCGTCGAGCGACAGCGGTGCGGGACGGTCGGCCCGGTCGGTGGCGCCGACGAAGCCGGTGACTCCAGGCGTGTTGCGCACGCAGGAGTACGACTCCGGGCTGAGGTCCATCCGGACCAGGATGTAGCCCGGGAAGACCTTGTTCTGCACCTGGAGGCGCTTGCCGTTCTTGACCTCGACCTCTTCGCGGGTCGGCACCTCGACCTGGAAGATGAACTCCTCCATGTCGAGGCTGGTGATCCGGGTCTCGAGGTTGGTCTTGACCTTGTTCTCGTAGCCGGCGTAGGAGTGCACGACGTACCAGTCGCCGGGCGCGTAGCGCAGCTTCTGCCGAAGCTCGGCAACCGGGTCGAAGTCGTCGTCAGGCTCGACCAGCGCGGTCTCGCTGGCCTCCGCTTCGCTGGTGTCAGCGTCGCTGTTCGCGGCCTCGCTCGAACCGTCGGTGTCCGCCGTGGCCACTGACGACTGCTCGTCGATGGTCTCGCCGGTCTCGTCGTACTCAGGCACGCTCATTCACTTCCGTCTGTGTGTTGGCCGGCGCGGCCGGCCGTGTTGGGCCGCGGCGCCGCGCCATCAGTTGCCGAAGACCGCCAGGACGCCCTTGGCGAAGCCGAAGTCGAGGACGGCCACGATCGCCAGCATCACCGCGACGAACACGACCACCACGGCCGTGTACGTCAGCAGCTCCTTGCGAGTCGGCCAGATGACCTTACGCAGCTCTGCGACGACCTCGCGGAAGAACCGGGCGATCCGCCCGAAGAATCCCACGCGACCGGTTTCGGTGCGCTTGCTGGTGCTTTCACCGGCCTTGGCGACGCGGGAACGCGTTGCGGTGCCGCCGCGCGATACCGGTTCGTCTTCGTCGGTGGCGTCGTCGTCGACAGCGTCGTCGAACGCCTCGTCCTCAAGGCGGTCGTCGGCGAACTCGTCGTCGCGCCGATTTTTCTCGGCCACTTCGCCCTCCGTCGCGGTCGTGGTGCTTCGGTAACGCCGACCTTAGCGGCTTTGTGGGGCTGGCCGATCGCCGACAGGGGCCCTGCTCGGCGATGCCAATCCCACGTCAAGCCGGTCAGGCCATAGGCGCAGGGGTGACAGGACTTGAACCTGCAGCCTGCGGTTTTGGAGACCGCTGCTCTGCCAATTGAGCTACACCCCTTTGCGAGGTGCAACCCTACGAGCGCAAGCAGCGTCGCAGGAGTCACGGACCCCACGGCGGACCAGTGTACGGGTACGGGCCCTACTTTCCCAACCGGGAGGTTCGCACCGTCGCCCGCGCCTGGGAGAGCACCTTCTCGCCCCCGCAGACGGCCGTGATGGCCAGCACGGTGTGACCCTCGTCTGTGGTGCTCTTCACCTGCGCGGAAACCTCGATCTCGGTGCCGCTCTCGTCGTCGGGCACCGGCACCGGCCGGCTGAACCGGACAGAGAAGTCGACAACGGCGTCGGGTGCGCCGGCCCACTCGGTGACCGCACGGCCGACCAGGGCCATGGTGAGCATGCCGTGGGCGATGACCCCGGGCAGGCCGACCTTGGTGGCGAACCGCTCGTTCCAGTGGATCGGGTTGAAGTCGCCCGACGCGCCCGCGTAGCGGACCAGGTCGGCCCGGGTTACCGGGTATTTCTTCGTGGGTAGGTCCATGCGTCAGCCCTCCCCGCGGATGACGAGCTTTGACCACGCGATCGCGACGGATGCGCCGGACGCGTCGGTGATGTCGGTGCGCGTGGTGATGAAGTCGTGGCCACCGCGGGAGATGATCTCTTGGATCGTCTGCCGGCCGACGAGCTCGTCACCCGCGACGATCGGCCGCGTGTATTGGAACCGCTGGTCGCCGTGGACGACGCGGGAGTAGTCGATCGCCAGGTCGGGGTCGTCGACGACCGCGTTGTTGGACGCGAACGAGACGACGGTCGGGAAGGTGGGCGGCGCGATCACGTCGGCGTAGCCGAGCGCCCGGGCCGCGTCAGGGTCGTGGTAGGCGGCGTCGGTCGCGCCGATCGCCTTGGCGAACTCGCGGATCTTCTCGCGGCCGACCAGGTAGGCCGGGGTCGGCGGGTAGCTGCGGCCGACGTAGGACGGGTCCAGGGGCATGTGCCTAGCGTAGAGCGAGGTGTGCCCTGTGGGGCGGAGGCGGGCGTTGCCTAAGTGTTGCCAAGAGTTTGGCAACACCTCGTGCTGGCACGACAACGGCCGGCTCCGCCGATGGCGGTGCCGGCCGTGGAAGCTTTGGCTGCGGGTTAGCGCGTCTCGCGGTGGACGGTGTGGCGACCGTCGCGCGGGCAGAACTTCTTCAGCTCGATGCGGTCCGGGTCGTTACGCCGGTTCTTCCGAGTGATGTAGTTCCGCTCCTTGCACTCCGTGCACGCCAAAGTGATCTTGGGACGGACGTCGGTCGCCTTGGCCACGGCGGGGTGCCTTCCTCGAAACGGTTGTGAACCTACCGGCCGACCAGATTACCTGGTGGCGCGGTCACCAGCAAAACGGGCGCCAGCGGCGCCCGAATCAACAGTAGCGGTGGCCGGATTTGAACCGGCGACACAGCGATTATGAGCCGCTTGCTCTGCCAACTGAGCTACACCGCCGCGGGTGGAACAGAGCCCCCTTACGGAATCGAACCGTAGACCTTCTCCTTACCATGGAGACGCTCTGCCGACTGAGCTAAGGGGGCGCGCGATCTAGCTCGCTGACGCGCAGGGGTAAGAGTACACGGCTGTTGTCAGGCCAGGAAATCGGGATACCAGTGCCGCGCGGGCGACTATCTCAGGTGACCGCGCGCAGGCGCCTGACCTCGCCGGCGGCCGTCGACTCGGCCTCCGTCTGGGCCGAGAACCAGGCCTCCAGGCGCTCGTACGGCAGCGGCCGGCTGAACAGGAAGCCCTGGCCGACCTCACATCCGATGTCCTGCAGGAGCTCGAGGGTCAGCTCGCTCTCGACTCCTTCGGCGACCACCGTCAGCCCGAACTGCTGCGAAAGGGTGACGACGGCGTTGACGATCGCCAGGTCGGCCGGGTCGGTGGCCATGCCCTGCACGAAGGAGCGGTCCACCTTGACCTCGTGCACCGGCAGGCGACGCAGATAAGACAAAGACGAGTAGCCGGTGCCGAAGTCGTCGACCGACAGCCGCACGCCGATGTCGCGCAGCCGGCGCAGGGTGGGCATCGGACGGTCGGTGCCGTCGAGGACGCCCTCCTCCTTGATCTCGAAGGTCAGCCGGTGCGGCGCCACGCCGTACTCCCCGAGCAGTTCCTGCACCCGGGTCGGGAAGTCCGCGTCGATCAACGTGCGCGCGGCGAGGTTGACCGAGATGGACAGCGGATGGTCGGTGGCGGCCCAGTCGCGGCACCGCTTGAGACCCTCCTTGAGCACCGCCTCGGTGAGCCGCGCGAGCTGGCCGGTGTGCTCGGCGACCGCGACGAAGTCTTCCGGCGGCACGGCGCCGTGCGCGGGATGCTCCCAGCGGGCCAGGCACTCGACGCCGAGCAGCCGCCGGTCGGTCAAGGTCACCTTCGGCTGGAAGTAGACCTCGATCTGGTCGTTGTCGAGGGCGCGCCGCAGGTCGCCGGCCAGGGCGAGGCGGCGCACGGACCGCGACTCCAGCCCGGCGTTGAAGAGCTGGATGCTGCCGGGCACGGTCTTGGCCGCGGTGGCCGCCAGGTCGGCCCGCTGCAGCAGGAGGGCGGCGTCACTGCCGTGATCCGGGTGTACGACGATGCCGACCGCCGTCTCGACGTCGAGCGTGAGCGAGCCGAAGACCATCTCGTCACGGATCTGCTGGCGGATCTGGGTGGCCAGCGCCTCGGCTTCCTCGGCTCCGCTGACCCGCAGCGTCACCACGAACTCGTCACTGCCCAGCCGGCCCAGGAGCGCGCCGGCGGGCGCGACCCGGCGGAGCCGGCGGGCCACCTCGGCGAGCACCTGATCACCCGCGACGTGCCCCATCGACTCGTTGACCTGGCGCAGGCCGTCGACGTCGAAGAGGAGGACCGCGACCTGTTCGCCGGGCGCGCCGACGCCGACCGACTCCTCGATGGCGGCGGTGATCCGGCGCCGGTTGGGCAGGCCGGTGAGTGCGTCGTGGTAGGCGTCATGCCGAAGCCGCTCGACCAACCGCGAGTTTTCCACCGCGACCGCGGCGTGCGCGGCGATGGTCTCCAGCAGGCGTGCGTCGCCGGGTCCGAGAGTGGCGGCGTCACCCAAACGGTTGGCCACCTCCAGGGTGCCGATCACGGCGGACCCCGCCCGCAGCGCGACCACGATGGCGTCTTTGGATCGGGTCCTCGCCAGCTCCGCGCGCAGCTCTTCCCCGCCGAGCTTGTGCCCGACGGCGACGGTCTCGCCGGTCTCTCTGACCCGCCGACGGAGGGACTCTGGCACTCCGACGAGGTCGACCAGGCCGGTGTCATCCACTCGGGCGCTCAGCAGCACCTCGGGATAGCGGCCGAGGGCCGGCAGCCAGAGGGTCGCGTACTCGACCTGGAGCAGTGCCCGCACCCGGTGCAGAAGGACGTCGGTCAGGGTGCCGTCGTGGGGGGTGTCGGCGATCGCGCGGGTCAGGTCGTAGATCTCGCTCAGCGTGCGGTGCTGGCGCACGAACTGCGAATAGGAGCGGTAGGCCGCGATGAAGCAGCTGGCCAACGCCGCGAGCAGCAGTGCGGCCCATGCCCCCTGCTGAATGATCAGCAGGGTGATCAGGCCGATCGTGATGTTTATGCCCGACACGATCAGACCGGGGATCGCGATCTGGCTCAGCACTCGGGTGGAGATCCGACCCTGGACCAGAGTGATCACGCCGACGGTGGTGGCGAGTGTCAGCGTCGCCATGCCGACGACGGCGACCGCGAGCACGGCGAGGGCGTAGGGGCCGGCCTCGAACGGCGTGCCTGGTTCGTGCAACGGACCGAACGCGAACACGATGAGACAGGCCAGCGCGGTGCCGGCGGCGTTGCTGGCCACGTTGAACCAGAGCTTGACGGGCGCCGACCGGTGGATCTGCCGCGAGATGATGACCGCCAGGACGCGGGCGAGGATGAGCGTCAGCGGCGGGATCGCGTAGAGCGCGAGCAGCAGCGGGATCTCGGTCAGGACGATCTTGAACGCTTGCCGGCGGACCTGGAAGACCAACGGGAAGAGGTCAGCGACGGCGAACAGGCCGAGGAAGAGCAGCCCTAGCAGCCACGAACCGGCGAAGTCGGGCAAATTCAGGCCGATGAAGAGCGTTACCAGGACGGTGAAGAGGCCCATCGGACCGGTGATCAACCAGGCCAGGTCCTCTGAGCGACGAACGTTGCTTCGGGCAGCGGTCACCGGTTAGCGCCTTCACTGTGGGCGCGTGATAGCGCCGGCCTGGTCAGCCCCAGTCGAACGAGAACGCCGAAAGCGCGGACTCCGAAGCGGCACTGGAGATGGCGGACCCCATCGCGGGCACCTCGGAGCGGTCGACGTAGACCGCGGCGGAGGCGACGCCGCCAGCGACCAGGGCACCGAAACCGAGGACGGCGAAGACGGCAGCCCGGCCGACCCAACGGCCGAACAAGCGTGCACGCATCTGGCTGCTCCCTGTCGCAGGTGGGACTTACGAGTAAGGAGATGGTGCCACATCATGCATGGCGACGCACAGAGCATCGGGCCGGGCCCGAACCATCGGCAGATGAAAACCCAACCAATCGTATGAGGCCAACCTTAACCATCGCTTTGGTCGGTCGCATTTGTCCAGTCGGAAGTCCACCACTTCGGCTTACGACCGGTGACAATCTGCGGGTGAACGGCCGACCCCCAACGGTGTACGCGCCGCCGCCGCGGACCAGGATTCTCGCCGAGTGCGAGCGGCGCGGCCGGGACGCGGTGGTGGACGGCTGCATGGCGCTGCTGTCCGGAGCCGATGACCGGGACGTGCCCCTCATCGTCGTCCTGGGTGGTCCGGCGACATCGTGGGCACTCGATCCCGAGGGCGGTGGCCCGGGATCTTCCCGCTGGTACTGGGTTCGCGTCTGGGCGGCGCGCGGTCTGCTCTGGGCGTGGGAGGACCGCGCGGCATCGACCGTCGTGGGCGCTCTCGGCGACCCCGAGTGGCGGGTGCGTGAGATGGCCGCGAAGGTCATCGCCCGTCATCTGGTCGGCGACGCGTTGACGGCGGTCACCGAGTTGAGGACCGATCCGATCCCCCGGGTACGCGCGGCGGCGCACCGCGCGGTGGTCGCCTTGACCGCTGCCAGCGCCTGACCAGCGGGTTGGCGGAGTTTGATCTAGAAGATGGAGACATGCTTTTTCTTGCGAATGGCGCGAACGTCGCCTGAACCATCCTCCGACATCCGCGTTGGCTCGGCGTTGGTTCGCTAGGCCGTGGGCGCCGGGCGCGGCGGCCAGTGCCGGTGCGCGTCGTCGTCCGGGCTCATCAGGCCGATCTGGTGACCGTCCGGGTCCGCCACGATCGCGTAGCGCGAACCCCAGAACGCGTCGAAGGGCACCTGGCGGCTCTCGTGCCCGGCGTTGACGATCTTCTGCCAGAGCTCGTCGACCTCGTCGCGGCTCGCCAAGCGGGTGCCGATCACGCCGCTGCCGGGTTGGTGCTGCTTGGGCGAGCCGCTGTTCCACAACCGGATCGACTCAGCCTCGTCGAGCTCGACCCGCAGCCCGCTCGGAAAGTGGAACTCGACGTGCGGCCCGGTCGGCTCGCCGTCCCAGCCGAGCAGTCGGTAGAACGCGAGGCTTGTGGCGAGATCGCGTACGACGAGATTGATCTGAGCGACCACCGGACCAGCCATCGACCTAGATTGCCACGGGCCAGTGCCGGGCGCATGACGGAATGTCACTCGACCCCGCGCAAAAGGCGTACAGATAAGCGCCGAAAATGAAACGACCCCGGACCGCGTATTGCCGGTCTGGGGTCGTTGCTTGTCGCCTGGTGGCGGGTAGAGGATTCGAACCTCTGTAGCTTTCGCGACGGATTTACAGTCCGCTCCCATTGGCCGCTCGGGCAACCCGCCAGGGCGTGCCGCCACACCGGATGCGGCAGCGGAAGCAAGGATAGCGGTAGCACCGGCCCGGAATGCAACCGGGTACGGTCGGCATGTCCGAGCCGCCGTGCCGGCCGTCGACATCGCCAGAACACCGCACCGAGTTGGAGCATGATCATGGCAGCGAACCCGTCCTTCGACGTCGTCAGCAAGGTCGACCAGCAAGAGGTCGACAACGCCGTACGACAGACCGAGAAGGAGCTTGCGACCCGTTTCGACTTCCGCGGCACCGGGGCGGAGATCACCTGGGCCGGCGGCGAGGCCGCCGTCAACCTCAGCGCCGAGACCGAGGAGCGGGTCAAGGCCGCGCTCGACGTCTTCAAGGAGAAGCTGATCAAGCGGAACATCTCGCTGAAGTCGCTGGACGCCGGCGAAGCCCGCGCCTCGGGCAAGACCTACAAGATCGACGCCAAGATCGTGCAGGGCATCGACTCGGAGAAGGCCAAGGCGATCAGCAAGAAGATCCGCGAGGAAGGCCCGAAGGGAGTCCAGGCCCAGATCCAGGGCGACCAGCTTCGCGTGACCGGCAAGAAGAAGGACGACCTCCAGGCGGTCATCACCCTGCTCAAGGGCGGCGACTTCGGCGTCGCGCTGCAGTTCACGAACTACCGCTAGCGGCGACCCGCGGCCTACGGGCGGCGTCAGCTCTTCTCGGCCCGGCCGCGCGACCCGCGACCGGGCCGAACCCCGTCGGGAGGGTCAGGCCGCCTCAGGCGCCGAGCCCACATCAGCCCTCGCGGCCGGGCGGCCGGCACCCAGGACAGAGACGAACCGGGTAGGCCGCGTGTCTTCGACGACGAGGGCCAGGCCTTAGGAGATCGAGACAGGCGGCGAGGCGCGCCAGAACACGGGCCGGCGTCAGGCGGTTTCGGGCTCCAGGGCCGCGTCCAGGCGTACCGCCGCGTGCTTCTCCGCCCTTGCGATCGGCCCCCCGGACGGAGCCGCGACCAGAGCGCCCACCGCCACCGCCACCCCCGCGAACACGAACGCCCACGGCGGACCCGCCTTGTCGACGAGCCACCCGGCGCCAGCGCCACCAACCGCGGACGCACCGACCGACACCGTCACCACCCAGGTATAGGCCTCGTTCAACATCGATCCAGGAGCGATCCGCCCCACCATCGTGTTCTCCACCGTCAGCCCGGGCGCGATCACCACACCCCCGAACACCAACGCGATGCCCAGCCACAGCGGCGAGGGCATGACCGCGAACACCGCGAACGTCCCCGCCAACAGGGTCAACAGCATCGTGAACTGGCGGGTCAGGTTGGCCGCCGGCCGGCGGGTGCCGAACCAGAAGCCGCCGGTCGCGCTGCCCACCGCCCAGACCGACAGCAGTACCCCGGCCAACGTGTCCGGGTCAGAGACGCCCTCCGCCGCCGCGAAGGCCGGCACGGTCACCCCCGTCGCGCCGAACGCCGTGCCGAGGCCGAAGACGCAGACCAGCAGTGCCGGGAAGCCCGGGACCTTCAGCGGGCCGAGGCCCTTGGCGTGGGTCGACGGCGGATGCGGCTGCCAGCCGCGCATGACCTTGCCCAGGGCCACCACGACCGTGCCGACCAGGGTGACCACGCCGGCGCCGAGCAGTGCCGCGGTCGCGTCGGCGAAGAGGAGGAAAGCCGAGACCAGGAGCGGGCCGAGCACGAAGACGAGCTCGAACAGCGCGGTCTCGGCGGCCAGGGCGAGATTGCGCAGGGCGTACCGGCCGGTCGCTGGTGCCGTCACGTCGTTCCAGGCACCGCGCAGCGCGGCGCTCATCGGTGGGAAGGTCGCGCCGGCCACCGCACTCGCCGCGTAGATCACGGCCAGGCCTTTGTCGTGGGCTACGACCAGGGCGAGCAGGGCCAGCGGGTGCGCCACACCGGTGACGAGCAGCACCCGGGTCGGGCCGATCCGGTCGGCTACGCGCCCGGCGAGGGGGCTGAGCAGCGCTCCGGCCACCGCGTAGATGCCGCCCGCGATGCCCGCCGTCGAGAAGCGGCCGGTGACGTCCTCCACCACCAGCAGGAGGGCGAGCGGGGTCATGCCGATGCCGAGCCGGCCGATGATGCCGAAGACGAACAGCACCGGAGCGCCTGGGATGCGCCAGACCACCAGGTACTGCCGCAGCGCTGCCACCAGACACCCCCTGTAACGACCGAAAGACCAGCCGAACCTAACGGTCGACTGGTCTTCCGGCCTAACTGTTTACAGGGTGACGCAGGTTACTGGAACTGCACCGGACCGACCTGGCGGTTGGCCATCTCCTCCAGCCGGCGGACCCGGTCGGCCATCGGCGGGTGGGTGGAGAACAGCTTGGCCAGGCCCGCACCGCGCAGCGGGTTGGCGATCATGAGGTGCGCGGTCGTCGTGTACTGGTTGTCGGCCGGCAGCGGAAGCTGCCGAGCGCCGGCGTCGATCTTGCGCAGCGCGCTGGCGAGGGCGAGCGGGTCGCGGCTGAGGGCGGCACCGGAGGCGTCGGCCTGGTACTCGCGGTTCCGGCTGATCGCGAGCTGGATGATCGACGCCGCGAACGGGCCGAGGATCAGCATCGCGAAGAACACGGCCGGGTTCTGACCCTCGTCGTCGTCACCGCCGACGGGCAGGAACCACGCCAGGTAGGCGAGGAAGGTGATCATGCCGCCGATCGCCGCCGCGACGCTGGAGATCAGGATGTCGCGGTTGTAGACGTGCGACAGCTCGTGCCCGATCACCGCCCGCAGCTCGCGGTAGTCGAGGATCTGGGTGATCCCGGTGGTCACGCAGACCGCCGCGTGCTGGGGGTTGCGCCCCGTGGCGAACGCGTTGGGCTGCATCGTGGGGCTGACATAGAGCCGGGGCATCGGCTGCCGAGCGTCCGCCGCGAGCTCCCGCACCATCTGGTAGAGCGCGGGGAACTCGGCCTCACTGACCGGCCGGGCCCGCATCGACCGCAACGCGATCTTGTCAGACCAGAAGTAGCTGGTGCCGTTCAGCAGCAGCGAGATGATCAGGGCGATAACCAGACCGGACGTGCCGGCGACCGCGAAGCCGATGCCGAGAATGAGCGCTGTGAGCAGGCCTAGAAGCGCGGCCGTCTTGAGGCCGTTGAAATGCCTGTGCAACGCGTCCCTCCTTCAGAACGCGGGTGGGGTGATCCCGCTGAACTGTTCAACACCCCTCGTCCATCGACCATGCCCGCGCCAGCTGAGAGTTCGCTGAAGGTGAAACCGTCAATCGGGACGAAGGGCGATTAAGGGCAGGTTTTCCCGGGTTCGTGCGGGTGCTGGCCGTTGCTCCCGCCGGGGACCGGGCCGGGCCTTGGGGGCCCGTCCCTGCCACGTCCGCGGCACACGAGCCGAAGGGCCGGTCGGTTTGGGTGTCGTTCTTGCGCTGTGCGTCCGGGTGGCGCTGTCTCGGAGATCGCGCGGTGGGCGCTCGTCCCCGCTCGCTCGAAGTCGAACGACCCGGGCCGTAGGTCGCGGCTCGCCGGCCGCGCCGTAAGAGCTTCACCGCAGGCCCACGCCATTCTCCCCGGCCGCCGGCCGCGAAGTTGGCGCCTCGCGCGGAGCCCGCCCGGACTCGACCGGCCCCGGCAACGTCTCGCCGGCCCGCCCGCCGGGCCGCCAGAGCCTCAACGCTTGCCTCCGCCGAACTCCGATGACCGCGCCACCGACCGCCGCCCGCTCCGCCGGAGCTTCACCCGGACCCGGCCCGAACTCCAACGAACCCGGCCATAGCCCGCCGCCTGCCGGCCGCGAAGTCGGCGCTTCACGCCGGACCGCGCCCGAACTCGACCTGCCCCGGCAATGTCTCGTGAGCCGCCGGCCGGGCTGCCAGAGGTTCAACGCGGCCCTCCGCCCGAACTCCAACGACCCCGCCATTCCCCACCGGCCCACCGCCAGAGCTTTACCCCTGGGACCCGACCCAGGTCAGGGGTTGGGACGTTTGGTTGGCTTGGTGGTCGCGTCTCCGGGGCTTTGCCCCGGACCCCGCCGCGAGCTGCTGGGACCCGGGGGAAGGGGCGGGTCCCGTTGTCGGTCTTCGCAAGGGCATCAGGATCTGCGGGTGGTGACAAAGGTCGTTCGTCCGTGGGGCGCTCCACCTTGTCACCACCCGCAGATCCTCATTTGTGGGCTACGCCCGACAACGGGACCCGCCCCTCGCCGGCGGCTTTTGGCAGCGCCAGCTTCAACCCCAACCGATCGGACGGGCTGCCGATCATGAGAGCCAGATGATGGCCGCGGACAGCAGTAGGGCGGCGCGGTAGATGGCGGTGTCACCGTGGCGGATGTCCCGCTTGGCCAGGCAGGTCCGAAGTATGGGCAATTTTGCGCCGCGGCGGCAAGCTCTCGGACGGCTGGTCGGGAGGGTGGCCCGTCGGGCGGTCAGTCCTTGATCATGTGCGTCTCATCAATAGCCTTAGGCGTCTTTTTCATGATCGTGTGTGGTCGGTCGATACGTTCGACGGCGTGTCGCCCAGACCAGGCTCACATGATCATGGCCGGGCCGGGGCGTCGTCTCGATGTGGCGCACACGATCTCTGTCCACCCTGACCGCCTTGGACATTCTCCGAAGCCGAGGTGGCCTGCGCGGGACTTAGCCTCGGCGGCCCGCCTGCGAACAGTTAGACCCATCCGCCTAGTTGGGACCACGATGGTCGGCAGGATGGGCCATGGACCCGACGGCCGCTGCCCGCCGCTTCCGCTTCTCTGCCGGCCGTCTGTGGCCCGCGAGCGCTCGCGTCGGGTGGGGTGTTAGCCCGCTGCCCAGTTCAGGACCAGTTGCGGGGCGAAGCCGACTGCCAGCGCGAAGGCGGTTGCTACTGCTAGGACTCCGGCTGTTGGCCACGGCACTGCGCGGGACGGGCGGTTCAGCGGGTCCGGGGCGTACAGGAGCGCTGCTACTCGGACGTAGTAGGCCAGGCCGATCACGGCGTTCAGGGCCACGATTATCGCTAGCCAGCTCGAGGCGCCCGTCAGTAGGGAGCGGACCACGGCTACCTTCGCGAACAAGCCTGCCAAGCCTGGCGGCAGGCCCGCCAGGCCGATCAGGGCCAGCGCCAGCGCCGCTCCCACCCAGCGGTTGCGGCGGGCCGCTCCCCGGTACGAGTCCAGGCGGCCGCCGTCGGCGTCGGGGGCGCGCAGCGCGACAACCGCGGCGAAGGCGCCCAGTTCGAGGACCACGAAGAAGATCGTGTAGGCCACCGCTGCCGTAACCGCCGTGGAAAACGCTTCGGCTGTGCGGCCGTCGGCCAGCGCCAGCGCGCCCAGTGGCGCCAGGATGTAGCCCGCCTGCGCTACCGACGACCACGCGAGCAGGCGGGTCATGCGGATCTGGCGCAGCGCCACCAGGTTGCCGACCGTCATGGTGAGCACCGCGAGTGCGGCCAGGACCGGGCCGGTGACCGCCGGCGGCAGCGCTACCGTCACCACCGCGAGGAGGGCCACGACGCCGCCGAGCTTCGAGGCTGTCGACAGATAAGCCGCCACCGGCAGTGGGGCGCCGTCGTACGTCGGTGGCGCCCATGCGTGGAACGGGACCGCCGCGACCTTGAAGGCCAGACCCAGCACCAGCAGCGCGATGCCGGCCGAAGTCAGCGGCAGGTCCAGCGCGCGGACCGGGTCTCCCCCGGCCAACGACACGTCGCCAGTCAGGGCCGCGGCCAGGGACGACAGGTGCAGTCGGCCCGTGACCGCGTAGAGCAGGGCCGCGCCCAGCAGCGAGACCGCCGTCGCCACGACGCTGACCACGAAGAACGTGACCGCCCCGGCGGCGCTCTCCATCGTCTGGCGGCGCATGCCGACCAACACGTACAGCGGGAGGGTCAAGGTCTCCAGCGCGATGATCAGGGTGATCAAGTCGCCGGCCGAGCCCAGCACCACACCGCCGGTCATCGAGCAGGCGAGTAGGAAGCAGTATTCGCCTGTCGGTGCTACGCCGGCTCGCAGCAGCGGGGCCGAGAGCAGCAGCACGGCCGCCGTCAGGAAACCGAACAGCGTCGCGAACAGTGCGGAGCGGCCGTTGACCACGTAGGAACAGCCGTCCGGCAGGCAGAACGTCGAGCGATCGCTGCCGGCGCCGACGACCAGAGCGACCACCGCGGTCGCCAGCGCCCCGCAGACAGCGATCGTCAAAGTGACAGGCCGCCGGGCCACGAACAGGTCGGCCAGCAGCACCAGCACCGCTGTCGCCGCGGCCAGATAGCCCGGCAGCAGCGCGACATGGTCGACGGCCTGGGTCACGGAGTCACCGCCTCGACCAGCGACTGCACCGGCGCCGCGGAGAGGCTGAGCACCACTGCCGGCACGAGACCCACGAGCAGGGCCAGCACCACCAGGGGGGACCAGGCGACCAGCTCCATGCCGTTGATCCGCAGCGCCGGCGGTGGTGGCGCTTCGACCGCGGGCGAGGCCGCGCCGTGGGTGACCTTGCGGAGCATGCGCAGGAAGTACGCGGCGGTCAGTGCACCACCGATCGCGGCCAGCACGCCCAGCGTCACCCAGCCGGCGCCGCCCCGCTCGAAGGCGGCCACGACAGCGAACGCCTCGCCCCAGAAGCCGGCCAGGCCGGGCAGCCCGAGTGAGGCGATCGCCGCGAACGCCAGCAGGCCGGACAGCCACGGCGACCGCTCGCGCAGCCCGCCGAGCACCGCGAGGTCGCCGGTGTGGAACCGGTCCTTGACCGCTCCGGCCAGGAAGAACAGGAGGCCGGTGATGATGCCGTGCGCGACGTTGCCGATCAGCGCGGCCTGTATGCCGGTCGCGGTCAGCGTGGCCACGCCGAGCAGCACGAAGCCCATGTGGCCCACGCTCGAATAGGCGATCAGGCGCTTGAGCTCGGTCTGCGCGAGACAGACCAGGCAGCCGACCAGGATCGCCGCGACCGCCAGCGCCCCCAGCAGCGGCGCGGCCCAGCGCGCCCCCTCGGGTGCCACCCCGACGGCCACCCGGATCAGGCCGTACGTGCCCATCTTCAGCAGCACACCCGCCAACAGCACGCTGCCCACCGTCGGCGCCTGCGTGTGGGCGTCCGGCAGCCAGGTGTGCAGCGGCCAGAGCGGGCTCTTGACCGCGAACGCGATAGCGAGCAGCGCGAACGCGGCGAGCTGGGTGTTGCGCGTCAGCGAGACCGAGCCCGACGTCAGCGTGATCAGGTCGGCGGTGCCGGCGGCGGCGACCACCGTGAACACGCCGACCAGCAGCAGCACCGAGCCGAACAGGGTGTAGAGGGCGAACTTGCGGGCCGCGTGTCGGCGCTGCTCGCCACCCCAGCCGGCGATGATCGCGTACATCGGCAGCAGCACGACCTCGAAGAACACGAAGAACAGCACGAGGTCGAGGGCGAGGAAGGTGCCGAGCATGCCGACCTCGACGACCAGCAGCAGCGCGACCAGCGTGGACCCGCGGCCGCCCGCCGGCACGTGCCACAGCGTGTAAAGGCAGCACAGCAGGGTCAACAGCGTGGTCAACACCACCAGGGGGTACGAGACGCCGTCGACACCGAAGTGCAGCCGCAGGTCGAGCGCCGGCACCCAGGAGGTGTCGACCGAGGTCCACGGCGCGATGGGTGGCGCGCCCACGCCGGACGGCGCGTAGGAGAACCAGCCGGTGGAGTGCGAGTAAGCGCCGAGCAGCAGGCTCGCGACGAACGCCAGCGCGGCGAACACCGTGCCGAAGAGCCGGCCGGCGCGATCCGGGAGCAGAGAGCCGGCGGCACCCACGGCAGGCAGGGCCAGCACCGCGATCAGCAACGCCTCGCTCATGTCGCACTCCCGTAGAGCGCCGCGGCGAACGCGAACAACAGCACCCCGGCGAGCAGGGCCGTCGCGGCCCGGGGCAGCCCGGCCCGGTGCCAGGCGGCGAGCACGTCACCCGCGTCGGCGGTGCCCTGGCCGGTGCCTTCGACCGCACCGTCGACGACGCGCTGATCGGCGGACGAGACCCGGCGGGCCAGCGCCACCACCGGACGGACGACGAGCCGGTCCTGCACGGTGTCGAGCCAGAACGCGTTGTCGAACGTGGACCTCAGCGGGCCGAGGAACCGGGCCGGGTCGCGCGCCGCATCGCGCCGCCACAGCGCCCAGACCAGCACCAGCCCGACCACCAGCGCGGCTAGCGGGGCCGCCGTCTCAGCACCTAGGTGGGACAGCGAAGCCTCCGGGACATCGACCACGAACGGGGTGAGCCGCGCGCCGAAGTCGTCGGCGAAGGCCAGCAGCCCGAGCAGCGCGCTGGGCACGGCCAGCACCACGACCGGCACCGTCATGGGCCAGGACGGCTCGTGCGCCGCCGAAGCCCCGGGCGAACGCGGGGCGCCGAAGAACGTGCGCAGCCACAGCCGGCCCGCGTACCAGGCGGTGACCAGGACCCCCGCGAGGCCGACGCCGTAGACCAGACCCGGCAGCCAACCGGCTTCCGCGGAGGAGGCGGCGTGCAGCACCGCGTCCTTGCTCCAGAAGCCGGCCAGCGGCGGCAGGCCGATCAGCGCGCCCAGCCCGATGGTCATGGACCAGAAGGTGGCCGGCATCCGGCGACGCAGCCCGCCCATCGCGGACATCGAGTTGCTGCCCACCTCGTGGATGATCGAGCCGGCCCCGAGGAACAGCAGGGCCTTGAAGGCGGCGTGGGTGAGCAGGTGGAACAGCGCGACGGCCGGCGCACCGACGGCGAGGGCGGCTGCCATGTAGCCGATCTGCGAGACCGTCGACCAGGCCAGCACCCGTTTGATGTCGTCCTGCGCGGTCGCGGCGAGCGCGCCGATCAGCACGGTGACCACGGCCATGACGCCGAGCACGACCAGCGAGGGGTCGCCGAGCACGAACACCGGGTAGAGCCGGGTCACCACGTAGATGCCGGCCGCGACCATCGTGGCCGCGTGGATCAGGGCGGAGATCGGCGTCGGGCCGGCCATCGCGTCGGGCAACCAGGTGTGCAGGGGGAACTGCGCGCTCTTGCCCGCGACGCCTGCGAGCAGCAGCAATGCCGCGGCGGTCACGGTGGCGGCCGGCAGGCCGGGCAGCGAGGCCAGCACCTGCGTGATCCAGAAGCTGCCCGCGTTGACGCCCAGCAGCACGATGCCGAGCAGGAACCCGATGTCACCCACCCGGGTGACCAGGAACGCCTTCACAGCCGCGGCCGGTGCCTCGGGCAGTCGCCGGTCATGGCCGATCAGGAGGTACGAGCAGATGCCCATGATCTCCCAGCCGACCAGCAGCAGTATCAGGTCGCCGGCCACCACCACCAGCAACATCGCAGCGGTGAACAGGCTGACCTGTGCGGCGTACGGCGGATAGCGGTCGTCGTCGTGCAGGTAGGCGGTGGAGTAGACCTGGACGGCCAGCGCGACCACGCCGACCGCGACGGCCACCATCGTCGTCGCCGAGTCGATCCGCACGCCCGCGGTGACCGACAGGTTGCCGATCTGGACCCACTCGACGACGGTCTCGAACGGCTCGTCGACGCGGACCGCGAGCACGATCGCGACCACCACTGCGCCCGCCGCACCGGCGATCCCGAGGGCGGCGGCCGCGGTCCGGGAACGCAATGGAAGAACGAAACCCGAGAGAGCGGCCACCAGGGGTACGACGGGAAGCAGCGGCCCCAGCACGTCAAGACTCATTCGCGCACCAGCCGAGGCTCGTCGAGCTCGCTGGCCGGCGCGGCGTCCAGCCGCACGGTGTCGACCGCGACGCTGGACCGCAGCCGGTATAGCTGCAAGACGATGGCCAGGCCGACCCCGACCTCGGCGGCGGCGAGCACGATGACGAACAGCGCGAAGACCTGACCGCCGTGCGGCAGCGTGGCGCGGACCGTGGTGTCGGCGGTGACCAGGATCAGGTTGACGGCGTTGAGCATGAGCTCGACCGCCATCAGCACCAGGACCGCGTTGCGTCGGCGGAGGACTCCGTAGACGCCGGCGCCGAAGAGGAGCGCGGCGACCACGTACGGGATAACCGGTCTCACGGTCTGCTCCCGATGTCCGGCCGGGACACGATGATGGCTCCGACCAGTGCCGCGAGCAGCAGCACGGAGAGCACCTCGAACGGCAGCACCCACGAGCGGAAGATCTCGGTGCCGATGGCCTCCGCGTTGCCTGGGCGCGGCAGGTCGACCTTGGTGAAGCGGAACGCGTCGGCGAACAGGGCCGCGAGGCCGAGCCCGGCGCCGCCGCCGATCAGCGCGGCCGGCAGGCCGGGGCGGTTGAGGTCCGGCGAGCGGCCGATCGGCGCCCGGGTCAGCATCACCGCGAACAGCAGCAGCACGACGACGGCACCGACGTAGATCAGCACCTGGACCCAGGCCACCAGCTCGGCGGTGAGCACCAGGTAGAGGCCGGCAATGGCGCCGAGACAGACGACCAGGTAGAGGCCGGCCCGGACCAGCTGGTCGGTGGTCACCACGAGGACGCCGGAACCCACCGCCACCGCCCCGAGGGCCAGCAGCAGCATGTCGGCGCCCGTCACCTCGGCGCCCTCGGCGGCCGGGACGGGCGGCCGGCGTCCGGTTCGCCGCCGGCGGCGCGCTTGGCCGCGGCCGACTCCTCCTTGGCCGGCTCGCCGTTGGGGTCGTGCGCGGGCGGCGGAGGGACGGTGTCCATCCACTCGCCGAGCTTGTCCTTGTCGTGCAGGAGGTTCTTGATGTCGTATTCCGCGTATTCGAACTCGGGCGACCAGTAGAGCGCGTCGAACGGGCACGCCTCGATGCAGATGCCGCAGTACATGCACAGCGAGAAGTCGATGTCGAAGCGGTCGAGCACGTTGCGCTGGCGCGCCCGGGCCGCGCCGGGCACGACGACCTCTTCCTTGTGCGAGTCGATGTAGATGCACCAGTCGGGGCACTCACGCGCGCACAACATGCACACCGTGCAGTTCTCGGCGAGGAGAGCGATCACTCCACGCGACCGCGGCGGCAGGTCAGGGGCCACATCCGGGTACTGATGGGTGTGCGAGCGGCGCGTCATCGTCTTCAGCGTGACGGCCAGCCCCTTCGCCAACCCTGCTCCGGGTACACCCATGACCCATATCCTGCCGTGAGTGGTTGTCTTGATTCAATCCGTGCGCCCAATGCGAACAGGACGCCCCTCGCGGGACGCCCTGTTTGCCGGGGAGGGGTTGGACCGACGACCTAGGCGGGGCCGCCGCCAGCCAGGCCCCACTGTTGCTGGACCGGGGCCGGGTGGTAATAGTCGTCGCGGTTGACGAACTCGACCGGCAGCCCGCCCGGCAGGGCGACGCCACGCTGCGGGTCGGTCAGCTCGTCGAGCAGCAGGGCCGAGCCGGCCCGCAGCTGCAGCGCGTCACGGTCGCGCGGCGAGAGCTCGACGATGTCGGGGTTGGTCAGGCGGAACTGCGCGATCGAGCGGCGCACCGTTAGCGCGAGCTCCCGGCCGTCGGCCGCGACACCGCCGGCGAGCATCAGCGCCGGGCGGCGGTTGGAGCGCATCGAGTCGCAGACGATCAACACACCCTGCGGGCCGGGCGCCGGCAGCAGGTGCAGCCGCCACGGCCACTGCCAGAGGATCTGGCCGGTGGCGATCCGGGTGCCGCCGCCCAGGGCGGGTCGGCGCTTGGGCCGCGGGCGGGCGAACGCCGGCGTGGAGCGATGCCGGGGCGCGCCGACCCGGGCCAGGTCCCAGTCGTCACAGACGTACGCGAGCCGGCGATCGGTGATCGTCACGTCGGCGTAACGGGGCAGCGTCCAGCGTCGCTCGGCGTGCCCGTTGGCGACGCTGCCGCCGGCCGGGCCGACGAGGTAGCCAGCGACGTTGACCTGCCCGCGCCAGAGCACCTCTTCGCCCGGCTCGAGCACGACGGCGCGCTGGCGGTCGAGCATCGGGCTGGAGTCGTCGGCGGTCGGGTCGTCGAACCGGTATGGCTGGATGAAGAAGGGTGTGGCACTCATGGGGAGGGGCCTCCAGGGTGAGGAACCTGTCACCATGTTGGCCTCGCCGCCACGCAGTGTCATGACAGTCAACCGGGGGTCGTTCGATCGGCGGGTTAGGGCAATGGCCGATCGGGTGAGGCGTATGACCGGTACGTCCCGATCTCCTCGGGGCGGATCAGCCCGTCCTCGATCGCCCGCGCGAGCAGGGCCGACTTGGTCGCCGCCGGCCGCCCGGCCCGCGCGTACTTGATGCGCGCGCGGTCCACGTACTGCTTGACCGTGTGCTCGCTGATCTGCATCCGTTTGGCCACCGACGCCTTCGACATCGACTGGAACCAGAGCAGCAGCGCCTCGCGCTCCTTGTCGGACAGCGCCGGCCGGGAACTGCGCCGGTCGCCGACCATCGCACCGGCCAGCGACGGTGGAACGTAAGGCCGGTCGGCCGCGGCCGCCAGCACGGTCTCGACACAGTGGTCGCGGCCCTCGTGCTTGGCCAGGAACGCCACCGCCCCGGCGTCGAGGACGGCCAGGATCGTCGACGCCTCGTGGTGCTCGGAGTAGACCACCACGCGCTGCCCGGCCGCGCTCAGCTCGCTCACCTTGTCGATCGCCATCCGGCCGTGCAGCCGCAGGTCGAGCAGGATCACGTCGGCCGGGCCGGCGCTCAGCACGGCGTCGACGTTGTCGCCCGTCGCGACCACCTCGAGCCGCGGATCGGCGGCCAGCCAGGAGCGGACACCTTCGAGCACCACGGGGTGGTCGTCCACGATCGCGACCGAGGTCCGCGCGCCCCCCGACCCGTACGTCATGCCGCCCGCCACCGTGTCTGCGTCCATACCAGTTCCTCGTCCCGCTCGTACCAGTAGTCCACTACGCCGTCCATGGCCCAGGAGTGCGACTCCTTGGCCGGACCCGCCGTCGCCGGAGTGGTCAGGCTGACCACCACCTCGTCGGGCTGTGCCACCACCGTCACCCGCGCCCAGTCCCGCGCGGTCGCCAGCGTCGCCGCGAGCGGCTCGGCCAGCCGGCGCCGGATCGCGACGTCGAGCTCGGGCAGCTCGCCGACCGCGATCAGGTCGACCGGCACACCCTGCCGCTCGGCCACGTCGACGCAGGCGCGCAGCTCGTGCAGCAACGGGTCGGGCACGTCGTCGGACTCGGCGATCAGCCGGCGGAGCTGGGCCGCCGCGAGCGCGCAGGCCCGCTGGACGTCGGCGTCGGCCGGGTCGGCGCGGCCGGTGGCGAGGTCGTGCAGCAGCGCGCCGGCCGCCTCGGAGACGATGCCGAGCCGCTCCTGGCGTTCCCGCTGGGCGTGGGCCGCGCCGAGCCGCTCCGACTCCAGCGCCGCGCGCTTCGCCTCGCTGGCGGCCGCCTCCTGGGCCGTTCCACGGAGCACGGTCGTGGCCACCACCAGCACGATCGGCAGCACGCCGGTGCCGTAGACGTACATGACGAACCGGCTCAGGTCGACGGCGCCGTTCGCTTCGCCGCTCGCGGCGAGCACGCCGACGAGGCCGAGCGCCGCGTTGGCGAGGAGCACAGCGACGAGCGCGCTGACGCGCTTGTCATAGAGCAGCAGGAGCGCGAACCACCCGACGGTGCCCCATGCCCAGTTCATGCCGGTGAAGAACTGGCCGCCGGGAGTGATCGCGATGATCAGCGCGTCGACGATCAGGAGCACGGTCAGCAGCGGGGCGACCGGCACGGCGAAGCCGTAGAACAGCCGCGCGGTGCCGAGCACGCCGACCAGGGCGAACAGCACCCAGCCGGCCAGCGCCGCCCACGCCACCCGGTAGTCGCTCCAGCCGCCCACGATGCCTGGCACGTTGACGGCGAGATGCCAGCCGAACGCGATGGCGACGGCGGCGATCCGGCCGCCGCGGTCGGCGGTGGCCACCACGGCGGCACCGGCCACGCGCAAACGCTCAGCCGACATCGACCCACTCCAGCTGGATCCGGGTGCCGTTGCCCGGCGCCGTGTCGATCCGGGCGGTGGCACCGACCGCCGCCATCCGGGCCATGATCGATTCGCGGATGCCGTACCGGTAGGGCGGGATGGCGGCCATGTCGAAGCCCGGGCCGACGTCGATCACCTCTACCACGACGGACCCACGGGTCCGGTGCAGGCGCAGCCAGGCGACCGCGTTCTCGGCGTGCCGGACCACATTGGACAGGGCGGCGTCGGCGCTCTCGGAGATCGCGTCCGCCACCGCGGACGGCACGAGGCAAGGCTCCAGGGCGGCGGTCAGCGGATAGCCCTCGTAGCGCTCGACGACGACCCGGAGCCGCTCGTCGAGGGACACCTTGGCAGCGGGGTCGATCACCGGTCGACGCGCCGGGTCGAAGAGGGTACGCAGGTCGGAGGAGGCCCGGGCGCGCAGCATCGCCGACTGGCCGGCGACACCGCCGAGGCCGACCATGGTCAGCGTGGAGAGCACCGTGTCGTGCAGGTCGCGGTTCTGCTTGCGCTCGGCCTCGCGCGCCGCCCGGGCGATCACCGTCTCCCGGTGGGCGCGCTGGTAGGCGGTGAACACGCCGTCGGCCGCACGGGCGCTGCGCCGGGTCACGTAGACCAGACCCGCCGCGAGGAACGTCTGTGCCACCAGCACGGCGGAGTGGCTGAGCGCCTCCGCGGTGTGGCCCGCGACGATCGCGCCGACGCAGTACGCGGCCGCGATGGTCAGCCCGAGCAGCACGCCGTGCACCACCCGCACCGGGAACTGGGCGGTGATGATCGACGTGCTGGCCAGCACCGCGACCCAGCTCACGCCGCCCGGCATGACGTCAGGCGCGACGAGTATGCGCATCGCCAGGCAGGCCACGATGGTCAGCCCGCAGTCGATCAGCACCACCCGTGCCCGGATGCCGTTCTCGACGGTCTGCCGATAGAACACAAAGGACCAGATCGTGAGCACGACCACGGCGATCGCGAGCGGGACGGCTTGAACGGGCGGCTCCCGGACCGCGAGGGCGACCGCCGCCACGGCGATGCCGCAGCTCAGCCGGATCGCCGCCGGGGCCATCGCGTAGGCCCGGGCCAGGGCGACGGCGGCCGGGTTGGCGGTCGGCTCCGCGTCGGGCACCTCCGGCACCGGAGCGAGCATGATCGGCTCTGGAACGGACCACGGCCGGTCCGGCGGACCGGGAGGCGGCCGCCGGAGGCTGGGAGTGGGCACCGACGCACCCAGATGCGTGTCGATGTCGGCATTCAACCACGCATTGCAAGCGTACGGTCGCCCGCAGGGTTCGCTTTTGTTAAGCCGGGGGCAACATTTCTACGCCTAGTTGCTGGAGCAGTTGGAACAGCTCGTTGATGCTCCAGACGTCGGCGATCAGCCCTTCGGGGTCGAAGCGCAGGAACGTGGCACCCGAATAGCTGACCACGGTGCCTGTTGGTGGCACCGGCCCGAATTGACCCGTCTGGGTGCCGGCGGCCCGCCAGTGCACCGCCGCCCGGTCGCCGCTGACGATCAGGTCGACGACCTTGTAGCGGAGATCCGGAAAGGACGCTCGCCGCTCCTGGTGCCAGGCGAGCACGCCGACCGGGCCGCTCGCGCCCAGGCCGGGGCAGTCGGGCGCGATCAGCTCGTACGCGCTGGCCTCGTTGGCGCCGTTCCAGACGTCGGCGATCAGCCGCCGGACGGCCGCCTCGCGGTCGGTCACAGCGCCACCCGCACGGCCGCGGTCAACACCAGTTGGCCCAGCGACACCGGCACCAGGACCAGCCAGCACAGCCGCTGCAACTGGTCTTCGCGCAGCCGGGGATAGGCGACCCGGAACCAGATCACCACGAACGCGACCGCGAAGATCTTGATCAGCGTCCACAGCCAGCCGAGCTGGTCGTCGAACGGGCCTTTCCAGCCGCCGAGGAACAGCACTGTGGTCAGCGCCGCGATCACCACGATGCCGACGTATTCAGCGAGCAGGAAGAACGCGAAGCGCAGGCCGGTGTATTCGGTCAGGTAGCCGAACACGAGCTCGGAGTCGGCGATCGGCATGTCGAACGGCGGCCGGCGGATCTCGGCCAGCCCGGCCACGAAGAACACCAGCAGCGCCGGGAGCTGCCAGAGCAGCCACCACGGTCGCCACGCCTCGACGATGCCGGTCAGGCTCAGCGTGCCGGCCGCCATCGCGACGCTGGCCGCGGCCAGCACCATCGGCAGCTCGTATCCGAGCAGCTGGGCCGCACCCCGCAGGCCGCCTAGCAGGCTGTACTTGTTGGCCGAGGCCCACGCCGACATCAGCACCGCGACCACGCCGACGCCGAGGACGGCGAGCACGAAGAAGAGACCGACGTCGAGGTTCTGGCCGACCAGGTCGCCCGGACCGAGCGGTATGACGAGCAGCACCAGCAGGTAGGGCACGAGGGCGACCATCGGCGCCAGCCGGAACACCGCCCGGTCCGCGGCGGACGGCGTCACGTCCTCCTTCTGCACGAACTTGATGCCGTCGGCGATGAGCTGCGCCCAACCGTGGTACGCGCCGGCGTACATCGGGCCGAGCCGGCCCTGCATGTGTGCCATCACCTTGTGCTCGGTCTGGCCGACGACCAGCGGGAGGACCAGGAACGCGGCGACGACGCCGACCACGCGGACACCGATCTCCAGCCAGAGGGGCATCAGGCCGGCCCCCACTCGCCCGGTGCCGGCACGCCCGGCGGGCGCATCGGCGCGCGCTTGCTGGTGCCCGCCTCGCTCTCCCCCGGCTCCTTGGCGCCCGGCCACGACTTGGCGACCCGGGCCGCGAGCACGAACTCCTTGCGCAGCGGATGGCCCTCGAACTCCGGCGGGAGCAGCAGCGGTTTGAGGTCGGGGTGGCCGGCGAAGTCGATGCCGAACATCTCGTGCGTCTCGCGCTCGTGCCAGGCCGCGCCCGGGAAGATCGGCACGACCGTGTCGACCACCGGCTCGGCCCGTGGCACGCGCGTGCGTAGCAGCACACCGTGGTGGTGAGTCGTCGACCAGAGGTGGGCGACCACCGCGAAGCCGTCGTCGAGCTCGTCGACCGCGGAGAGCCAGTCGAAGAAGTCGCAGGCCAGCGCGGTGTCGTCGCGGGCGACCCGGACCGCCTCGGCCCAACCGGCGGGAGGCACGTCGACGGTCGCGCGGGCGTGCGCGTTGCCGCCGGAGACGGAGGCCTCACCGGCGACCAACCGGGTCAGCCGCGCTCCGATCTCCTCCGGGGTCATGCGGAGATCCTAGGCTCTGCACATGGCGGAGACGAGGCTCCCGGTGATCGATGTCGGCCCACTGCGTAGCGGCGGCGACCCGGACGGGGTGGCTCGGGAGATCGAGTCCGCGTGCCGGGACACCGGGTTCTTCTACGTCACCGGGCACGGGATCCCGGGCGAGCTGCTGGCCCGGCTGGACGCGGCGGCCCGGGCGTTCTTCGCCCTGCCCGAGCCGGAGAAGCTGGCGATCGCGATGCGGCACGCCGGCCCGGCCTGGCGGGGGTATTTCCCGCTGGGAGGCGAGCTGACCGCCGGCCGGCCGGACCACAAGGAAGGCATCTACTTCGGCGAGGAGCTGGCCGACGGCGACCCGCGCACGGGGCTCCCGCTGCACGGGCGCAACCTGTTCCCGGCCGGCGAGCTGCGCGGTGCGGTGCTCGAATACATCGCCGCGTTGACCGGGCTGGCCCAGGACGTCATGCGTGGGGTCGCCCGCAGCTTGGACCTGCCGGCCGACTATTTCGCTTCCGGCTACACCCGGGTGCCGACGGTGCTCTTCCGGATCTTCCACTACCCGCCGCAGCCGCCGGACACGGACGAGTGGGGCGTCGGCGAGCACACCGACTACGGCCTGCTCACGCTGCTGGCGCAGGACCCCAACGGCGGTCTGGCGGTACGCACGCCGGGCGGCTGGGTCGACGCTCCCCCGCTGCCGGGCACGTTCGTCTGCAACATCGGCGACATGCTCGAACGGCTGACCGGCGGGTGGTACCGGTCGACCCTGCACCGGGTGCGCAACGTCAGTGGCAACGAACGGCTGTCGTACCCGTTCTTCTTCGACCCGGACTTCCTGGCGGAGGTGCCGCCGCTGCCTGGCCGGGCGCGCACGACGGCGACCGGTGAGCCACGCTGGGACGGCGCGGACCCGGTTGCGTTCACCGGCAGCTACGGCGACTACCTGACGGCGAAGGTGGCCAAAGTCTTCCCGGAGCTGTGGGGCTAATCCGTTTCGGGGCGTTCGTCGAGGCGGTGGTTGCGGTCGGGTAACCGCCCGGCGCGACGCATGGCGTCTGCCTGCGCCGGGTCGCCGTAGCAGCTGGGGCAGCTCTCGTCGTCGCACGGGTCCTGGACCAGTCGACGGGATTGCGAGCCGTTGATTTGCCGCGATCGCGTCATGGCTCTCAGTTTCACCCAACAACGCCCTGGCGTCGGCCGAATTACGACAATGAGCACGGCTGCGTGGACGGGATACTGTGTGGGTGCCGTCGACCCCGGGAGAGTTGTGCCCGACAAGCTCGACTTCGCGGAGTTCTACGCCGCGTGGTTCCGCCCACTGACGCATCAGCTGTTCGCCCATACGGGCGATCTGGCCGAGGCGCAGGACGTGGTGCAGGAGGCATTCTGCAAGGCCTGGCCACGCTGGTCCACATTGGATGACCCTGGCGCGTGGGTACGCCGGGTGGCGTGGAACCTCGCGACCAGCCGCTGGCGGCGGGCGCGCCGGTTGCTGCACCTGACCCGCGGCGTGCGCGAGGAGCACACGCCAGGGCCGGGTCCGGACGCGGTCGCGCTGCGCGCCGCCCTGGCCACCCTGCCCGAACGGCAGCGCCAGGCGGTCGTGCTGTTCTACCTGGCCGACGTGTCGATCGCCGAGATCGCGGAGCTCACCGGCGCGGCCGAGGGCACGGTCAAGTCCTGGCTGCACCGCGGGCGGGCGACGCTGGCGCTGCGGCTGACCGACGACGACGTGCACGCGAGCCCGGAGGTGCGCAGTGCGTGAGCCGCCACCCGACCGGGTCCATGACGCGTTCGCCGAGCTCACCGAGTCGGTCGACGCGCTGCTGCGCCCGCCGGGGGTCGAGTCGGTGCGGGAGACCGTCCGGCGCCGGCGGCAGCGCCGCGTCGGTGGGGCCGCGGCGGCCGCGCTCGCCGTCGCCGGAGTCATCGCGCTCGCCCGGCTGCCGTTGATGGAACAGCCGACGCACATCCAGGCCGAGCCACCGGCCGAGGGCGGCACGACGACGCAGCCGAGCATGCCGCTCCCGCCGTTCGCACCGCCGACGTCCGCGGCCACCGAACCGGCGACCAGCCCACCGGCGGCCACGGTCTCGCCCCGCGACACCGCGGTCGACGGGAACACTCCGTCGACGCAGCCCGACGGGGCGGCGCTCCCGCCGCCGCCGAAGTGCGTCTCGGAGGTGACCGCCGCCGCCACGGGCAGCCAGTTGGTGATCTCGGCCGGGCCGGTCTGCCCGCAGGCGGAGATCGTGGTGTCCTGGGTGACCTACGAGACGCAGCGGGACGGGTCGCAGACGCTGTTCGCCACCGAACGGCACACTTTGACGGCACGGGAGCCGCAGGTGACGACCACGCTGCGGGAGTCGCCGGTCTGCGTCGGCCCCTGGTACGCGCTGCGCTCCGACCCGCCGATCCCCGCGATCATCGCGGCGGGCGAGGTCGCCCCGTTCCCGAGCGACTCGGTGCTGGCCAGCGAGGACGGCGAGATCTGCCTCAGGTGAGGTCGAGCGACCAGGTCTCGTCGACGAGGTCGGCGCCGAACTCGTGCACCGGTTCGGCCCGGTCGAGGTGGAATCCGGCCCGCTGGTAGATCCGGCGGGCCTCGGCCATCGCGTCGTAGGTGCTCAGCACCATCCGCCGGTAGCCGGCGCGGCGGGCGAACCGCAGGCACTCGTCGACCAGCCGCCGGCCCAGCCCGAGCCCTCGGGCGGCCGGCTCGACCAGCAGGATCCGCAGCCGCGCGGTGTGCTCGTCGTCGGCGACGCACATGATCGAGCCGATCGGCTCGCCGTCGGCCTCGGCGATCCACAGTGCCTCGCGGGTCGGGTCGGCGCCGGCGCCGTAGTCCCCGACGATCCGTGCGACGTAGGCCTCGAACCGGGCGTCCCACCCGTGCGCGTGGGCGTAGAGCTCGCCGTGCCGGCGGACGATCCAGCCGAGGTCGCCGGCCACCGGCGGGCGCAGCACGACCAGGCCCACCGGGTCGGTGGGGCGCAGGACGTCCTGGATCGCGTCCATCGCGCCCAGGAGCCGGCGGCGCTGGCCCTCGGCGAGGGGCTCCAGCAGGGTGCCGACGTCGGCCCGGGAGCGCGCGTCGAGATCGCGCGCGGCGGCCCGGCCGGCGCTGGTCAGCGCCACGACCTGCCGCCGGCCGTCCGCCGCCGACCGCGACCGTTCGGCCAGGCCGTCGGCCTCGAACCGGGTCAGCACGCGGCTCAGATAGCCGGCGTCGAGCCCGAGGGCGCTCCGGAGGTCGACCACCTCGACCCGCTCGGCCTGGGCGAGCTCGAAGAGCACCCGGGCCTCGGACAGCGAGTAGGGCGTGTCGAGCAGGCTCTCGCCGAGCACGCCGATGACCCGCGTGTAGAAGCGGTTGAAGGCGCGGATCCGCGCGACCGGCTCGACAGTCATTGCCCACTCCAACCATTTCGTTGACTGAGTCAAACGATAGGCGCGGTCCGTTTCTGAGCGCAAGGTGGACCTGGGCCGCAAGATGGTCCTATGCGGGCACTGACCGTCACACCTGGCACCAAGGACTCGCTGCGGCTCGACGAGGACTTCCCCGAGCCCGCTGAGCACGAGGGCGGGCTGCTGGTGGAGGCCGTGGCCGTGGGGGTGTGCGGCACCGACCGCGAGATCATCGCCGGCGACTACGGCGAGTCCGCGCCCGGCGAGGACCGGCTGGTCATCGGGCACGAGTCGCTCGGCCGCGTGGTCGAGGACCCGACCGGCCGGCTGAAATGGGGCGACCTGGTGGCCGGCATCGTCCGGCATCCCGACCCCGTGCCGTGCCCCAACTGCGCCCAGGGCCAGTGGGACATGTGTCGCAACGGGCAGTACACCGAGCACGGGATCAAGGGCCTCGACGGCTTCGCGCGGGATCGCTGGCGGATCGAGCCCGAGCACGCGGTCAAGCTGGACCAGTCGCTCGGCCTGCTCGGCGTGCTCCTGGAACCGACCAGCGTGGTCGCCAAGGCCTGGGAGCTTATCGACCGGTTCGTCGAGCGCGACCCGTGGCAGCCGGAGAACGTGCTGGTCACCGGGGCTGGGCCGATCGGCCTGTTGGCGGCCATGCTCGGCAAGCAGCGCGACCTCGACGTGCACGTGCTCGACCTGGCCACCGACGGCCCCAAGCCGCAACTCACCCATGACCTGGGCGCGACGTACCACAGCAAGCCCGTGCACGAGCTCGGCTTCGCGCCCGACCTGGTGCTCGAGTGCACGGGCGCCGCGCCGGTGGTGTTCGGCGTGATGGACGCGGTCGGCCCGTGCGGCGTCGTCTGCCTGACCGGGGTGTCCACCGGCGGTCACCAGATCCCGGTCGACGCGGGCGCGCTCAACCGGGCGCTGGTGCTGGAGAACAACGTGGTCTTCGGCTCGGTCAACGCGAACGCCCGGCACTGGAAGGCGGGCGCCGACGCGCTGGCCGCCGCCGACCGGAAGTGGCTCAACCGGCTGGTCACCCGCCGGGTGCCGGTCGAGCACTACCGCGAGGCGTACGCCGATCCGCAGGAGGGTGACATCAAGGTGGTTGTGGAATTTCTAACCGCGTAGCTGTCCTTCGCCGGTGACGACGTATTTGGTGGAGGTCAGCTCGGGCAGGCCCATCGGGCCGCGGGCGTGCAGCTTCTGCGTCGAGATGCCGATCTCGGCGCCGAACCCGAACTCGCCGCCGTCGGTGAACCGGGTCGACGCGTTGACCATCACCGCGGCCGCGTCGACCGAGGCGACGAACTCGCGCGACGCGGCCAGCGACTCGGTAACGATCGCCTCGGTGTGCTGCGTGCCGTAGCGCCGGATGTGATCGACCGCCGCCGCCAGCGACGGGACGACCGCGGCCGAGATGTCGGCCGAGAGGTATTCGGTGGCGAAGTCGTCGTCGGTGGCCGGGACCACGTCGGCCGAGTGCGCGGCGACCTCGGGCGAGCCGTGCACGGTCACCCCGGCCTCGGCGAACGCGGCCAGCACCCGGGGCAGGAACGCGTCGGCCACGTCGGCGTGCACCAGCAGGGACTCGGCGGTGTTGCAGGTCGACAGCCGCTGGGTCTTGGAGTTGAGGACGATCGCCAGCGCCTTGTCCAGGTCGGCCGCCGCGTCGACGTAGACGTGGCAGTTGCCCACGCCGGTCTCGATCACCGGGACCGTCGACTCTTCGACCACGGCCCGGATCAGCGAGGCGCCGCCGCGCGGGATCAGCACGTCGACCAGCCCGCGGGCGCGCATCAGCTCCTTGACCGAGTCGCGGGTGGACGAGTCGAGCAGCTGCACAGCGTCGGCCGGCAGCCCCGACACCTCGAGCGCCTCGCGCAGGATCTCGACCAGCTTGGCGTTGGAGTTGGCGGCCGACGAGGAGCCGCGCAGCAGCGCCGCGTTGCCGGACTTGAGGCAGATGCCGGCGGCGTCGACGGTCACGTTGGGCCGGCCTTCGTAGATCATGCCGACCACGCCGAACGGCACCCGGACCTGGCGCAGCTCGAGCCCGTTGGGCAGGGTCGAGCCGCGGACCACCTCGCCGACCGGGTCGGGCAGGGCGGCCATCTCGCGCAGCGCGCCGGCGATCGCGGTCACCCGGGCCGGGGTCAGCGCCAGCCGGTCGAGGATCGCGTCGGAGAGCCCGGCCGTGCGGCCGGCGGCCAGGTCGGCCGCGTTCGCCTCGATGATCTCGGGCGAGCGGGCCACCAGCGCGTCGGCCATGCCGAGCAGAGCGCGGTCCTTCACCGCCCGCGGCGTGGCCGCGAGGGTGACCGCCGCCACCCGGGCCTGCTCCGCCTGCTCCCGCACGCTCATGCCGTCCTCCATCGGGTCGAATTCACAACAGTACGAGGTCGTCGCGGTGGACGACCTCACGTTCGTAGCCGGGGCCGAGCTCGGCGGCCAGGTCGCCGGTCGAGCGGCCCAGCAGCGCCGGCAGCTCGACGGCGTCGTAGTTGACCAGGCCACGGGCGACCGGGGCGCCGGCGTCGTCGACCAGGTCGACCGGGTCGCCGGCCGTGAAGACCCCGTCGACCGCGGTGATGCCGGCCGGCAGCAGCGACTTGCGCCGGGCCACGACCGCCTGCACGGCGCCCGGGTCCAGGTGCAGCCGGCCGCGCGGCGAGGTCGCGTGGGCCAGCCAGAACAGCCGGGCGGCGGGCCGCTGGGAGACCCGGTGGAACAGGGTGCCGACCGGCTCGCCGGCCAGCGCGTCGGCCGCGTTCGGCGCGGAGGTCAGCACCACCGGGATGCCGAAGCCGGTGGCGATCCGGGCGGCCTCCACCTTGGTCACCATGCCGCCGGTGCCGACACCGGAACGCCCAGCGCCGCCGACTGCCACCCCGGCCAGGTCGGCCTCGGCGCGCACCTCGTCGACCCGGCTCGCGCCGGGCTTGCGGGGGTCGCCGGTGTAGAGGGCGTCGACATCGGAGAGCAGCACCAGCAGGTCGGCGTCGACCAGGGCGGCGACCAGCGCGGCGAGCCGGTCGTTGTCACCGAACCGGATCTCGTCGGTGGCCACCGTGTCGTTCTCGTTGACGATGGGGACGGCGCCGAGGTCGAGCAGCTTGCGCAGCGTCCGGTACGCGTTGCGGTAGTGCGCGCGGCGGGTCACGTCGTCGGCGGTCAGCAGCACCTGGCCGACGGTCAGGCCGTGGCGGGCGAAGGCAGCCGCGTAGCGCCCGATCAGGAGGCCCTGGCCGACGGACGCGGCGGCCTGCTGGGTGGCCAGGTCCCGCGGGCGCCGGGGAATGGCCAGCGGGGCAAGGCCGGCGGCGATCGCGCCGGACGAGACCAGCACCACCTCACGCCCGGACCGGGCGGCGGCCGCCAGCACGTCGGCGAGGGCGTCGACCCGGCCGGCGTCGAGCCCACCGTCGGCCGTGGTCAACGACGACGACCCGATCTTGACGACGATCCGGCGTGCCGTCGTTACTGCTTCGCGCACGGGTCCATTCTGCGCGGTCGGTCACTCAAGATCACTTTTATATCCCATAGTGTGGCCGGCGTGGAGCCGGAGGAGTACGTGGAAGAAGTGCTCGCCGTGGTCGAACGGATCCCGCCGGGGCGGGCGATGTCCTACGGCGCGATCGCGGACTACCTCGCGGACCGCTCCGGCCGGTCCTCGGCCCGCCTGGTCGGGGCGATCATGGCCAAACACGGCGGCAGCGTCCCCTGGCACCGGGTCGTGGCCGCCAACGGCCGGGTGGTCCCGGGCCACGAGAAGGAGGCGCTGGCCCGCCTGGTGGGCGAGGCGACTCCGCTGAAGAACGGCCGCGTCGACCTCACCCGTGCCGCTTGGTGGCCGGAGTGAGGGCTGCTACAGGAGTTGGCCCGTTCCTCCTCGGCGGGGGTCGCCGCCCGCGCCGGCCACGCCGACCGCGCTGACGCCGCCGAAGAAGTGGTTGAGCTCGTCCCACTGCACGATCGTGTAGCCCGCGCGGGCGAGCTCCGCGAGCTCGTCCTCCGGATATCCGAGTTCCGCGTGCACCGCGTCGTCGACCACGTGGAACCGGGGCCGGGCCACGGCGGTCTCCGTGTCGAGGCCGTCGACCAGCACGCCGAGCAGCGTGTCGACCAGCGCGGTGCGGATCCGCGAGGCACCGGCCGAACCCGCGGCCAGCACCAGGTCGCCGTCGTCGCCGATCACCACCAGCGGGCACATCATCGACTGCATCCGCTGGCCGGGTGCCATGTCCTCGGTGATCAGCTCACCTTCGCCGAGCATCGAGTTGAGGTTGATGCCCAGCCCGGGCAGCCAGACGCCGGCCCCGATGCCGAGCGTCGTGGTGATCACGCAGGCGTTGCCCTCGGCGTCGACGACCGACACGTTGGTGGTGTCACCCAGTCGGGGCCGGCCGAACTCGCGCAGCGCGTCGGCCACGGCGACGGCCCGCTTCGGCCGGGACAGCTCCTGGATCGGGTCGGGCAGGGCGCGGATCGTGCGGATCGTGCCGTTGAGGTCGGTGCGCGCGTAGACGTCGTGCCCGGCCAGCCGCGCGTGCTCCACGGGCAGTTCGAGCACCTGGTACGCGGCCAGGTCGGCGGGACCGATCGCACCACCCGCACCCCGGACCGCCTCGACCAGCAGGTCGCCGAAGCGGCCGGTGTAGAAGATGTCCGGACCCTCGTCGGCCAGGCCGTCGAGCGCCTTGTCCAGGCCCGGGTGGTGCAGGGTCTCGCCGCCGCGCAACAGCCGACCGCCGGGCGCGTAGATCTCGCCGCCGTCGCTCGGGGTCAACGCCGGCGCGACGCTGACCAGCGTGCGGGCCTGCGCCTCGGGCAGCGCGACCCCGGCGCGGGCCAGCAGCACCGCCGGCTCGACGACCTCGTGCCATGGCAGGCGGCCCCAGCGCCGGTGCACCTCGCCGCAGCCGGCCGGCACGCCGGGGATGCCCACGCTCGGGCCGCCGATCGAGTACGGCATCGGTACCCCGCCGAAGGTGACCTCGATCGGCAGCATCGGTTGCGGCGCCACGTCGCCGTCCAGCCCCGGGATCGAGCAGAAGAAGTCGAGGCAGGTGACCGTGCGGTTGGCGGCGTCGTAGAAGGTGGCGAAGCCACCGCCACCTATTCCGGTCAGCACGCTCTCCGAGGCGGAGCAAGCCAGCACCGCGGCGACCGCCGCGTCGGCGGCCGAGCCGCCCGAGGCCAGCACCCGGAGGCCGACCTCGGTGGTTGCCGGATGCCCGGCTGCCACACCGGCTTTCACCGGCATCACCCCTTTTACGTCCGATAATCCCGCTCGGCCAGCAGGGTAGAGGTAAACCTCCCGCTCTCGCGTGCGGATCGCTAACATCCCGCCTCATGGACGCGCGGCGCAGCCAATCGGCGATCACCCGATCGGGTACCCAGCTACCGCGCCGGGTGCACGCCGGATACGCCCTGGGTTCGCTGGTCACCGGCGCGTTCGGCACCGTGCCGGGCCTGCTGCTGGCGCCCTACCTGACCGACACCCTCGGCGTGGCGGCCTGGCTGGCCGGCGTGCTGGTGTGGGCGCCGAAGGCCTGGGACGTGCTGGTCAACCCGGTCGCCGGGCGGATCTCCGACCGCACCCGCAGCCGGTGGGGCGCGCGCCGCCCGTACCTCCTGGTGGGTGGTCTGGCCCTTGCCGTGCTGTTCGCGGCGATCTTCGCGGCGCCGTTCGGCTCCGGCCAGGGCGCCTACGTCGCCTTCGCGTTCCTGCTGGCCGCGACCGCGTACGCGTTCTTCCAGGTGCCCTACGTGGCGATGCCGGCCGAGCTCACCGACTCCTACAGCGAGCGCACCCGGCTGCTGACCTGGCGGGTCGCGGTGCTGGCGATCGCCATCCTGGTCTCGGGTGCGATCGCACCGCTGGTGGTCAACGCGGGCGGCGACGGGATCCCGGGGCACCGCTGGATGGGCGTGTTCGTGGCCGGCCTGATCGTGGTCGGCACGATCGCGGTCTTCGTCGGCACCTCGCGTGCGCCGACCGGCACCGTCCGCGAGAGTGAGCCGACGCTGCGCGCGCAACTGGCCGTGGCGTCCCGCAACCGACCCTTCCGGCTGCTGCTGATCTGCTTCGTGATCCAGGCGGTCGGCATCGCGATGATCCTGGCCGGCGTGCAGTACTTCGCCGACCATGTGCTCTACTCCCCCGACACCGGGCCGACGGTGCTGTTCGCCTGTTTCGTCGGGCCGGCGCTGCTGGTCATGCCACTGTGGAGCCGGGTGGGGGCCAGGGTCGGGAAGGCGCGGGCGTACGTGCTCGCGTCGCTGCTGTTCGCCGCCGGCGCGGTGCTGCTGGTGCTCGCGCCGGTGCTGCCCGCCGTGGCGGTCTACCTGATCGTCGGGGTGCTCGGCGTCGCGTACGCCGGTCAGCAGGTCTTCGGCCTCGCCATGCTGCCGGACTGCATCGCCTACGACACGGCCCGCACCGGCAAGCGGCAGGCCGGGGTGTTCACGGGTCTGTGGACCGCCGGCGAGACGTTCGGGCTGGCCCTCGGCCCGGGCATCTATCTGCTGGTCTTGCAGGTCTTCGGCTACGTCTCGTCGTCGTCCGGCGAGGCGGCCGCCCAGGACGACACCGCCCGGCTGGGCGTGCTGCTCGGCTTCACGGTGCTGCCCGGTCTGCTCGTGGGGCTGGCGGTGCTGTTGATGCGCGGGTACGACCTGACCGAGGCCAAGCTGACCACGGCGGTGGGTGCAGCCGAAGCGGCGGCGATCAACTAGCGTCTCCGCCATGGTGGAGGCGTTGCCACAGCACGGAGTCCCGGCGTCCCAGGTTCTCGACGAGTTGCGCGCGCTGCGCCGGGCCGACCAGCCCACGCACGGCGGCCGCCTGTTCGCCTACGTCTACGACCCAGCGGTCGAAGGGCTCGACGACCTGGCCAACGCGGCGTACGCGATCTCCGCGTCGGTCAACGGCCTGGACCCGACCGCCTTCCCGTCGCTGCTGGCGATGGAGAACGCGCTCGTCGGCGCGGCCGCCCGGCTGTTGGGCGGTGGGCCGGGCACCACCGCACCGGACGTCGTGGGCAGCGTGACCAGCGGTGGCACCGAGTCGCTGATCCTGGCCGTCAAGGCGGCGCGGGACGCCCGGCCCGACATCGCCGCGCCGCGCATCGTGGTGCCGGTGACCGCGCACGCCGCGTTCGCGAAGGCGACGCATTACCTAGGCATGGCGCTGGACGCGGTGCCGGTCTCTCCTTCGACGTTGCGGCCCGCGGTTTCGGACGTCGCCGCCGCGATCACCGACGACACCGTGCTGGTGGCGTGCTCGGCGCCGTCGTACGCCCACGGCGTGATCGACCCGGTGGCGGAGATCGCCGCGGTGGCCGCCGCCGCCGGGGTGCGTTGCCACGTCGACGCCTGCTTCGGCGGGTGGACGCTGCCCTACCTGCGCCGGCTCGGCGCCGACCTGCCGGACTTCGACTTCGCCGTGCCGGGTGTCACCTCGATCTCGGTAGACCTGCACAAGTACGCGTACGCGCCGAAGGGCACCTCCGTCCTGCTGCACCGCGACCCGTCGCTGCGGGCGCCGCAGTACTTCGCGTTCGGCGACTGGCCCGGCTACACGATGATCAATCCGGGTGTCTCGTCGACGAGGTCGGGCGGACCGATCGCGGCCGCGTACGCCACGCTGCGCCGGATCGGCGACGACGGCTATCTGAGGCTGGCCGAGGTCACCCGGGACGCGGTGCGTGGCCTGGCCGCCGCGGTCGAGGCGGTCGACGGGTTGCGGCTCATGGCGCCGCCCACGACCACCGTCGTCTGCTTCACCGGACCGAACCTGTTCGTGCTGGCGGACGAATTGACGGCGCGGGGCTTCCACACGCAGCCGCAGATGCACTACGGCGACATCCCGGCCAGCATCCACCTGACAGTGACGGCGTCGGTGGCGCCGCATGTGGAGGAGTTCGCCGGCGCGCTGAAGGAGGCCGCGGCGGCGGCCAACGCCCGCGGCCCGGTCGACCTGCCGCCCGAGGTGTTGGCGCTCGTGACCGCGCTCGACCCGGCGGCGCTGACCGCGGAGGTGGTCGCCGGCCTGGCGGGCGCGCTCGGGCTGGGCGGTGGCGACGGTGCGGGGCCGCTGCCGGATCGCGTCGCCGCGGTCAACACGCTGCTGGACGCGGCACCCGTGCCCGTGCGGGAGCGGTTGCTCGTAGAGTTCCTGGGCCTGCTGCAGCGCCCGAGCTTCGACTAGCCTGGAGATCGTGGAACTGCCAGCCGTGCTCGGAGAGCCGATCCGGTTCGTGCTCAACTGGGGTCGGCGCTACTCGCTCTGGGTCTTCAACTTCGGCCTGGCCTGCTGCGCGATCGAGTTCATCGCGAGCAGCATGGGCCGGCACGACTTCATGCGGCTCGGCGTGATCCCGTTCGCGCACGGTCCGCGGCAGGCCGACCTGATGGTGGTGTCCGGCACGGTCACCGACAAGATGGCGCCGGCGATCAAGCGGCTCTACGACCAGATGCCCGAGCCGAAGTACGTCATCTCGTTCGGCGCCTGCTCGAACTGCGGCGGACCGTACTGGGACTCCTACTCGGTGACGAAGGGCGTCGACCAGATCATCCCGGTCGACGTGTACGTGCCCGGCTGCCCGCCCCGGCCCGAGGCGCTCATGCACGGCATCCTGCGCCTGCAGGACAAGATCGCGGGTGAGCCGGCCGGGCCAGGCGGCGTGCCGCGACCCGACCCGCTGGCGGCCCGCAGCGCCCTGACCGCGCCCCTGGTGCCGGCACCGGACGGCACGAACCGACCGGTGACACTGCCCGACAGCGTCAACCCACAGGCGGCGGTGCCCGTCAGCACCAGCCGGCCGGTGGAGCACCCCGACCGTGTCGACTGGGCACACACCCCACCCGTCCCGCTGGCCACGCCGCTCGGTCCTGACGGCACGTTGCCGGTCCGCGAGGCCACCGGCAACCGGGCCGGTGCCTCGGCGCCGTTCGGCGACGACGCGGTGCCGCTGGACGAGGGCACCGTCGACTACCACCACCCCACCGGCGACTGATGTCGCGGATCCTGATCACCGGTGCCTCGGACGGGCTCGGCCGGGCGCTCGCGCTGGCGCTGGCCGAGCGCGGGCACGAACTGGTGCTGCACGGCCGCGATCCCGAGCGGCTCGCCGAGGTCGCCGACGCGACCGGGTCCGTGGCGCTGCGCGCGGACCTGGCCGAGCTGGCATCGGTGCGCCGCCTCGCGTCCGAGATCGGCGACCGCTACGACTCCCTGGACGTGCTGGTCAACAACGCCGCCGTCGGCTTCGGGGCGCCCGGTGCACCCCGCGAGCTGACCCGCGACGGCATCGAGCTGCGGCTGGCGGTCAACTATCTGGCCCCGTACCTCCTCTCGCGGTTGCTCCTGCCTTTGCTGCGTAAGCCCGTGACAGCGCGGATCGTCAACGTCGCGTCGATCGGACAGGCCGACATCGACCTCGACGACCTGATGATGGCGCACGGGTACGACGGAATCCGCGCGTACCGCCGGGCGAAGCTGGCCATGATCTGTGACACCTTCGACCTCGCGGAGCGACTGTCCGGCACGGGCATCACCGTCAACTGCCTGCACCCCGCGACCTTGATGCCGACCACGTTGGTGCGGGTCGCGGAGTTCGCCCCCGTCTCGACCCTCGAGCAGGGACTACGTGCCACGCTGCGGCTCGTCGACGACCCGGCGCTGGACGGCGTCACCGGCCGCTACTTCGACGGCGAACGCGAGGAACGGGTGCGCGCACAGGCCTACGACCCCGCGTTCCGGGCCGCACTGGCCGACCGCGCCGCCGCGTTGACGGAATCTTGACATGACCACGGTGGCGCGCGAGGTCTAGCGTTCGGCGCATGACCAACGAACGGCGTTCCGCCCAACTGGTGGACGTGCTCACCACCGAGTTCGGCCAGCTGATGGCCCTCGACCCGGCCGCCTTCCGGCGCAAGTTCCGCAAGATGGCGGCCTCGCCGTTCGCGTTCTACCGGGGCAGCGCCGCGGTGTTCTACGCCGACCTGGCCGGCGAGTTCGCCGACGACCGGTTCCTCGACGAGCACACGAGCCGGGTGTGGATCCACGGCGACCTGCACGCGGAGAACTTCGGGACCTACATGAACGGGTCCGGCGAGCTCGTCTTCAACGTCAACGACTTCGACGAGGCGTACGTCGGGCCGTTCTCCTGGGACCTCAAACGGTTCGCGGCGAGCGTGGCGCTGATCGGCTACGCGAAGGCCCTCTCCGACGACGTGATCGCGGACCTGGTCGGCCGGTTCGCCAACGCCTACCTGACCGAGCTACGCGCGATCGCGGCCGGCGGCGACGACGCGATCGGCTCGATCACCCTGGCCAACGCCGACGGCGTGCTGCGCACTGTGCTCCAGCAGGCGCGGCTGAGCACGCGGGTGGCGATGCTCGACACGCAGACGACGATCGACAACTACGAGCGCCGCTTCGCCCTCGGCGACGGTGTCTTCGAGATCGACGACGCCCGGCGCGAGGCGGTGCTGGCGGCGTTCGACGCGTACCTCGACACCCTGCCCGCGCACCGCCCGGTCGCCACCCGGATCAAGGACGTCGTGCTGCGCAAGGGCGTCGGGATCGGCTCGGCCGGGCTGCCCTCGTACAACCTGTTGTTGGAAGGGCACACCCAGGCGCTCGAGAACGACGTCGTCATCTACATGAAGCAGGCGCAGGTGCCGGCGGTGGCCCGGCACATCACCGACGGGCGCGTGCGGGGCTACTTCCACCACCAGGGTCACCGCACCGCCGAGTCCCAGCGGGCGTTGCAGGCGCACGCCGACCCGTGGCTGGGCTACACCGAGCTCGACGGGGTCGGCCAGTTGGTGGCGGAGGTCTCGCCGTACGCGGCCGACCTGGACTGGGCCGACGTCAACGAGCCCGAAGAGCTGGCCGGCGTGGTGGGCGACCTGGGCCGCGCAGTGGCCCGCATGCACTCGGTGGCCGACGACGAGTCGAGCCACGACCTGGTCGACTTCTCCACGGAGGAGGCGATCGTGGCAGCGGTCGACAAGGACGAGCACGGCTTCGTCGCGCACCTGGTCGACTTCGCGAAGCGCTACGGCGTCCGCGCGCGCGAAGACCACCAGATCTTCGTCGACCTGTTCCGCAACGGGCAGGTGCCCGGCCTCACCTGAAGGCGCGGATAGCAGCCAGCGTGGTGTGCACGTCGAACGCCTCGCCGTCGTCGCTGGCCCAGCCTCCGTCGCTGCGTTGGGTCTGGGCCAGTCGGCGCGCGGCGGCGGCCAGCAGCGTGTCGTCGGTCGACAGGCCGACCCGGCGCAGGGCCGAGGCCATCGCGGTCACGTCGGACGGGGTCATGTCGCGGACCCGGTCGGTGAGCACCACCTGGATCCGAGCCGACTCGTAGTACATCTCCTGGCGGTAGAGCACCGCGGCGCCGAGCCAGCCGGCCGCCAGGAACGACGGCCAGGTGCCGTCGGGGTGCAGCGCGGAGGCGAACACCTGGGCCGCGCCCTGCACCACGCCGGCGTAGACGCCGCCCACCCGGTGGTCGAACGGACCCGCCGCCCGGGCGTCGTGGCCGGCGACGGTGAGCCAGAAGCCGGCGTTGGCGGTCAGGTAGAGGGTCGCCTCCGGGTCGCCCGGGGTCGCCCACGGCGGCGCCCAGCCGGACAGCGACGGGTCTTCCTCCCAGGTGCCGTCCGGCCGCTGTCGCGTGGCCAACCAATCCAGCGCCCGGCGGGCCGCGGGGCGGCCGAGCGCACCGAGGTCGTCGAGCTCCGCGAGCCGGAAGCAGGTCGCGTCGACCGAGGCCACGTCGCCGCCCCAGATCGCCGGCCAGCCGCCGTCGGCCGCCTGGCCCACCTCGGCGTCGTCGAGAATGGCAGGCTGGGGCGGCGCGCCCACCCGCAACCACGACAGGCGGGCGCGGTCGACCGCGTCGCCATGGGCGACCACGAAGCCGATCGCCGCGTCCAGATCCACCACGGCCGAAACGGTACCGCCGGAAAGGCGAGTCCGCCTCAAGCGGTTGGCCAAGGTCAACTGCCCGTCGGGCAGGTTTAGAGCTGAGAAAAGCCAGTCTCGCCGCGACGACGAGACTGGCTTTTGTCGGTTTGTTCAGTAAGCGGGAAGGCTCGGATCGATCTGCTTGATCCAGGAGAGCACGCCGCCCTGGAGGTGCACGGCGTCCTTGAAGCCGGCCGCCTTCACGGCCGCCAGCGCCTCCGCGGAGCGTACGCCGGACTTGCAGTGCAGCACGATCTGCCGGTCCTGTGGCAGCGTGGCCAGCGCCTCGCCGTTGAGGATGTCGCCCTTGGGGATCAGGGTCGAGCCCGGGATCCGGACGATCTCGTATTCGGCGGGCTCACGGACGTCGACGAGGAAGAAGTCCTTGCCGGCGTCCTGCCACTCCTTGAGCTCCCGCGCGGTGATCGTCGCGTCGACGGTCGCCTCCTGGGCCTCGACGGAGACCGCGCCGCAGAAGTCGTCGTAGTCCTCCATCAGGTCGGTCAGCGTCGGGTTCTCGCCGCACAGCACGCAGTCGGGGTCCTTGCGGACCTTGATCTTGCGGTACGACATCTCCAGCGCGTCGTAGACCGTCAGGCCACCGACCAGCGGCTCGCCGATGCCGGTCAGCAGCTTGATCGCCTCGGTCACCTGGATGGAGCCGATCGACGCGCACAGCACGCCGAGCACGCCACCCTCGGCGCACGACGGGACCATGCCGGGCGGCGGCGGCTCCGGGTAGAGGCAGCGGTAGCAGGGACCGTGCTCGGCCCAGAAGACCGACGCCTGGCCGTCGAAGCGGTAGATCGACCCCCACACGTACGGCTTGCCGAGCAGCACCGCCGCGTCGTTGACCATGTAGCGGGTGGCGAAGTTGTCGGTGCCGTCGACGATCAGGTCGTACTGGGAGAAGATCTCCTTGACGTTGTCGCGGTCGAGCGCGGTGTTGTGGATGACCACGTTCACCAGCGGGTTGATCTCGCGGACCGTGGCGGCGGCGGACTCGGCCTTGGGCTTCCCGATGTCGGACTGCCCGTGGATGATCTGCCGCTGCAGGTTGCTCTCGTCGACGGTGTCGAACTCGACGATGCCGAGCGTGCCGACCCCGGCCGCGGCGAGGTACATCAGCGCCGGCGAGCCCAGGCCGCCGGCGCCGACACAGAGCACCCGGGCGTTCTTGAGCCGCTTCTGCCCCGTCACCCCGACGTCCGGGATGATCAGGTGGCGCGAGTAGCGGCGGATCTCGTCGACGGTGAGCTCGGCGGCGGGCTCGACGAGCGGGGGCAATGACACGTTGGGTCTCCCCGGGTGTGATCGGATCGATGAGGTGGTGCCGAGCAATTGTTGCTCGACACACGCCCCACTGCCATGACACGCGCCACGCCCTCTTGACGTGCCGTCAGGGAATAGGCGGGCCGGTGTAGCGCCGGCCGTCGACGTACGGCCAGCCGTTGGGCAGGCAGCCCTGCATGCCGTACGTCTGCTGCTGCATCACCGGCGCCGCCTTGCCGGGTGCGGGGCAGGCCTCGTGGCTGTGCCCGAGCTGGTGACCGACCTCGTGGTTGACCGCGTACGCCTGGTACTGGCCGAGCGGCGCCTCGAACCACGGCACGGCGCTCACCCAACGGTCGGCGTTGATGACCACCTGGTCGCCGAGCTGGCACGAGGTGAACCGCTCGGTGTCCAGGCCGCCCTCGGCGCACATCCGCTCCGAGGTGCCGGCGCTGGCCAGATAGATCGTGAAGTCGGCGGTCTGGTCGGGGCCGACCCGGCGGAGCCGGAGCTTGCCGTCGGCGATCCAGCTCCGCTTGTCACCGAGGATGGTGTCGACGGACGCGACGAACGGCGCCAGCTCCAGGTTGATCCCCTTCTCCACCGCGACGTGGAACCGCCGCAGGTCGGTGCCCCGGCCGAGGGTGGGTCCGTCGCTCCGCTCGGTGCTGAAGACGCCGGGGCCGTCGGGCGCCGGACCCGGCTGGCCGGTCGGCGACGGGCTGGGCGCCGAGAAGGGGCCGATCTGCCCGGGGACCGGCGACCCGGCCTGGGTCTGGCTCGGCTGGGGTGCCGCGTCGGGTGAGCGCCGCGCGTGGTTGACCGCCATCAGCAGGGCGGCCGTCGCGATCAGCGCGAGGCCGACCGCCAGCATGCCGCGATGACGGTCGGGCGGGGGCACGGGTAGCGGCGTACGTGGTGCGGGAAGCCGGTGGCCGGTCGCCATGAATCAACACGATGCCAGGTCATTTCGGACATTGCTCGCTTATTGATTGGCTGAGGGACCGGTGTTGAGCTTTCCGTCGACGTACGGAAACGGATTCGCCCTGCAGCCGTTGAGGCCGAGGGTCTGCGTCATCATCACCGGCGCCGGCTTGCCCTTGCCCGGACACGACACGTGGTGGTTGCCGAGCTCGTGCCCGGTCTCGTGGTTGGCCACGTACGTCCGGTAGACCGAGAGGGGGGTCTTCGCCTCGATGTACTCGGGAACGGACATGTTCCACCGGTCGAGGTTGATGATCACTTTCCCGACGGTCCGGCACGAGGTGTACGGCTCGCCGTTCACGTTCGTGTTGGTGCCGCCGCGGGCGCACATGTCGTGCGAGGTGCCCGCCGTGGCCAGATAGACGGTGAAGCTGTAGTCCTCGCCGTCCGCGACCCGCTGCAGCCGCAGGTCGCCGCTCGCGATCCAGCTCCGCTTGTCACTCAGCGCGGCCTCGACCTGGTCGCCGAACGCCTCGATGTCTTCCTTGGACCCGTTCTCCACCGCGATCCGGTAGCGGCGCAGCGTCCCCGACTTGCCGACGACCTTCCCGGTGGTCTTGCCGTACTTGAACGTGTTGTCGCCTCGGCGCGGCGGAGTGCCCTTCAGCCGGTAGACCGGCGGAGGCGCCTTGGTCGGCGTCGCGGTCGGCGGCGAGGTAGGCGACCCGGTGTCCGCGACGCCGGACGGCACGGTCTGTGCCGCCGAGTTGGGCTGTCCGCCGCGCAGGGGCAGACCGAACAGCATCAAACCGATGCCGACTACGAGCGACAGGGCGGCGACGATGAGTACGCGGGTCGGACCGCGACTGCGGCGCGACCGTCGATCGCGAGACCGGCCACGAGGAGGTTGGGGGTGCCTCGCATTGATCATGCTGGGCCTCAGCCTGCCACACGACCACCTGATCAGGTGACCCCGGCCCGCTCCCGCTCGTATTCGTCCAACAGGGCGAGCACGCCTCGGGCCACGATCCGTGGCACTTCCATCTGCGCCACGTGACCGACGCCGTCGAGGATCAGCAGGCGGCTGTCCGGGATGACCTTTGCCACCTGCGGCGCCACCCTGATGTCGACGAGGCGGTCCTGGCGGCCGCCCACCACCAGCGTCGGTGCGGTGATCTGGGAGGCGATCTTCCACATCGAGTTGGCGCCGGGCAGGTACGCGCGGAGGAAGCTGCTGACCAGGCCGCGCAGCGAACGCACGTAGGCGTCGAAGTAGTGCGCCGCCTCGTACCGAATCTTGATCTCCTCGACCGCCTCGCGACGGCGCTGCTCGCTGACCCGCGTGACGTCGTTGAAGCAGGCCTCGATGACCTGCGCGGCCAGCTCCTCCGGGGCGTAGCGGCCCATCATCCAGGCGGCCAGCCGGTCGGCGCGGGGCAGCGCGAGCAACGGAACCACCGGGCCCTGCAGGGAGCGGCGCGGGTCGAGGAACGGCATCGCCGGCGAGATCAGGGTGAGCGTGCGGATCAGGTCGGGGCGCAGGCCGGCCATCCGGACCACCACCGCGCCGCCCAGCGAGTTGCCGAACAGGTGCACCGGGCCGCGGTCGGCCACCTCGATGAGGCGGATCATGCGATCGGCGAACGCCTTGATCGTGTACTGCTTCGCCGGGCCGCTGCGGCCGAAGCCGGGCAGGTCGACCGCCTGGCCGTCGAGCCGGTCAGAGAGCAGACCCGCGAGGTCTGTCCAGTTCTGCGAGGATCCGCCCAGGCCGTGCACGTAAAGCGCCGGTTGTGCCTCTGCGGAGGTGCCCGGGGTGTCACGCACGAAGGTCTGCTCGCCGTCGACGACCGCCATGCGACCGGGCCACGGGGGCGGCATCCGGTCAGGCCCGAAGACCTCGTCGGCGCCTAGCAGAGCGCGCTTCATGAATATATTGTGCCCGGCTCGGGCCCCGGTTTCAGTCGGAGAGCAGCGCTTCCAGACGACGATTTACGGAAGCAAGTGTCGCACGTACGACAGCTTGCCGCGGATCGCCCGAAACCAGTGCAGAGCCGGCAAGCTGCTCAACCCACCCGCCACATACGAGGAACACGACAACCACCGCAACCTCACAGTTGCCGAACGGTACGACCGCCGCGTGCTCGACGAAGCAGCGGCCACGGTCGTCGGCCCGGGCGGCGGTGCGCAGAAGCTCGTCGATCGCCGTCGCGGCGGAGACCGCGCAGAGCCGCAGCACGTAGCCGTCGACGGCCGGGCCGGTGGCCAGCCCGTTGGCCACGCGCTTCCCCGCGGCCAGCCGGGTCTCCACAGTGGCGTCCAAGCCGAACGTGCTGACCTGCACGTGGTCGATCACCACGCGCGGGCCGGGGTTGGCGCCCGGGTTCAGGGGGCGAGACGGCGCCGACTCGGTGGTCGTGATCTGCCCGCCCGAGTACGCGGTCGCGGCGGCCATCACCGGATGACCACCCACGCTGCCGATGATGCCGGCGGCGCTGCCCAACTCCGGGAACGAACCCGACGCGGGCTGGTCGGACCCGGTGCGCGGGTCGGACTCCCGGGTGCCGCCGTAGACGTGGCCGGTCTCGGCCGGCCGCTTGCGTGCGGGCTCGGTGCGGTGCGGCAGGCCGGACGCCGGCGCCGCGGACACGGGTGTGTCGGCGACGTGGGCGGCGGCGGCCGCCCGCTGGGCCAGGTCGCGGGTGTCCACTCCCGACTGCGCGCCGACGTCGGCGCGGCCGCGGTGCGCGTTTTGTTCGGGCTCGGCCGGGGGCTCGAAGCCCGGCGGGGTGGCCGCCGGCGGCGTCTTGGCGGCGGACGCGTCGACCGGACGGGGCGACGGCTTCGCGGTCTCGGCCGGGCGGGGGGTCGGCTTGGTGGCTTCGGCCGGGCGTGGGGTCGGTTTGGCCACGTCGGCGGGACGCGGTGCCGGGCGCGTGGGCTCGGCGAGGCGCGGTGCCTGGCGGACGGCCTCGGTCGGGCGGGGCGCCGGCCGGACGGCCTCGGGCGCCCGCGGGCCTGGATCCGCCGATGGCGGAGGCACGTAGCCGCCGCTGCGACTGAACCCGGTGGGCGGGGTGTCGGCACCGAGGGGGGTCTCGGGCGACGCCATGCCGGGAAGCTGGGGCGCCGCGGCGAGGCCCATGCGTTCCTGGAGCAGGCGGGCGACGTGCCGGCTCACCTCGGCCGCGTCCGCGCCGTCGGCCAGGTCGAGGCGGAGGCTGTGTGCGCCGGCCGGGGTCTGGCGCAACGAAGCGTCCTTCACCCCGGAGACGCCGCGTACGGCGTCGAGGATCGCGTCGACGTCGAAGCCGTCAGGACGCTCCCGCTCCTCGGGCAGGTCGGGCCGGCGCAGGTGGGTGGCGATCCTGGCGAGTTGCGGCGGGTCCGCCGGGGCGTCCGAGGGCGGCTCCGGCATGGTCGGCACGTCGGGCTCGGCCGGCACGCGCTGCGGCAGACCGGACAGCTCGTCGATCATCTCGTCGACCACCGACCGCGGCTGCTCGGACGCCGGGCGTTCGATCGGCCGCTGATGCAACGGCATGGGCGACTCGTCGCCGCCGGGGCCGCCGCTGGGTGCGCCGTTGGTCGCCTCGCCGCCGAACCGGCTGTTGGTCCGCTCCGCGGCGAAGCCGCTGCTGGCCGGTTCCGCGGCAAAGCCGCGCCGGGCGCCGTCACCGGCCGGGAAACCGCTCCGGCCTGCGCCGGAGGGCGGCCCGCTGGTCGGCTCGCCAGGGAAGCCACGCGGGGCGGGGTCGCTGAGCTGCTCGGGCTGCCCTTCCGCGTTGCCGGTCGCATCGCCGTTGGCGATCGAGTCGCGGCTGGCGATGGAGTCGCGGCTCGCGATGGAGTCCCGGCTGGCGATCGGGTCGCGGTTGGCGATCGGGTCGCCGTTGCTGCTCGCGAGGCGCAGTGGCGGGCGGACCGGGGCGTCGTCATTCGGTCCGACGGCCGGCGACACCGGTGCCGGCGGTGCGGCGGCGGCGCGGCGGCCGGACAGGTCGGTCGGGCGGTCGGGTTCCGCCTGCGCCACGCGGTCGCCACCGTCGGGGAACGCTTCCGTCGAGGGCGTGGCCCGTTGACCGTCGCCGCCCGGGAAAGCGCGGGTCAACCGGCTGGGCGTGACCGACGGGTCAGCCTGCTCGCCGGCCGGAAAGCTGCGGCTCAGACCGGCCGAGCGCCGGTCGACCACGGGGAAGCTGCCCGAGGCGGTGGGCTCGGCGCGGCCAGGGCCGGGCTCCACGACGGGAAAGTCGCCCGAGCCCGACTCCGGGGTCGGCCGCCGCGGTGACACCGTCGGGTGGCCGCCGGTGACGAAGCGGGCGTCGTCGCCTGACGGCGCTTCGCCGCCACGGATGTAGCCGGGCAGCGTGTTGCGCTGCGGCGGCTGGGCCGGCGGAGGGAAACCGCGGCGGCTGGGCAGGGTGCCGTCCTCAGGCAGGGGCATCGGCCCGGCGGTCGACGGCTCGGCCGGCTGCGGGGGCGAGACGGGTCGCGGCGCGGGCACCTGGATGCGGCCGGCCGGCGAGGTCGGCGCGGGCGGCGCCGGGGACCACGGCCACTCCGGAGCCCAGTCGGGCCCGGCGGCGCCGGCGCCGGGCCGGAAACCGCCTGGATAGGGGTCGGCCCCGGGCTCGGTGGGCGCACCGGCCGCGACCGAGCCGATCGGCGGGAAGCCGCCGGTGGCCGGGTCGGTGTCGTCAGGACGGCGGCCCTCGGTGGGCTGGCCGTCGGTGGCCGGACGCGACGGCTCGTCCTGACGCGGCCGGAAGCGCACGGGCGGCGCGGGCTCGGCGAAGCGCGGCGGTGCGGGCGGAAAGGGCACCGCGAAGGGGCCGACGGCCCCGCCCGCCGGTGGGGCCGGTGGTGCGGGTGGCGCGACTTCGGGCGTCGCGCCGTCGGTCGGCGCGGGAGCCCAGCCGGGCGCCCACGGTGACGGCGGCTCGGGCAAGGGCTCCTCGGCCCCGGGCTGCGGCGCCCAGCCGCGCCACTCGGGTTCGCCACCGGCGGGCGGCGTGGTCGCGGCCGGCCAGGGCGGTTGCTCGTCGCCGTGGGCCTGGGTCGGTATCGGGGAGTGCGCGGCGTCTTCCAGGTCACCCTCGTAGGGGTAGGGAGGCGCACTCGCGGAATGCACCTCGGAGGAGCCGTTGACCTGCTGGCGCGGCTGTCGGGAGGCGGGCACGATCGGCGTCAGCAGGTTGGCGTAACGAGACCTGTGCCACGCGGACGGTGTGCCGGAGTCGCGGTCACGGTCGGCCCAGGCGTCGGGGTCGCGAGAAGCCGGCGGGTTGCCGCCGCCCCCCGGTGCGTCGCCGGGTTGACCTGAATCATCCACCGTGCACTCCTCGGTCGCCCTCGCTGAGGCTACCGTGTGGGCACGGTCGCGATAAGTTGCAATCGCGGTCCAATTCACCGACCGATGCGACGAGGCACCGATCGGATGCGTTATCCGCGGTCGATGGATGTGGGATTTCGGAGGTAAACCATGGTGGCGGCTTCGGGCGATGCCCAGCCGGACGGACGGCCGACCCGGCTGCCCCGGTCGGCACGCCGAAAGCAGCTGCTCGCGGCGGCGCAGGAGGTGTTCGTCGCGCAGGGCTACCACGCGGCCGCGATGGACGACATCGCCGAGCGCGCCGGAGTCTCCAAGCCCGTGCTCTACCAGCACTTTCCCGGCAAGCTCGAGCTCTACCTGGCGCTGCTCGACAAGCACTGCGACGCGATCGTCGCGCAGGTGCAGGCGGCGATGGAGGCGACGAGCGACAACAAGGAACGCGTACGCGGTGCGGTCGAGGCCTATTTCGACTTCGTCGACCACGAGAGCGAGGCGTTCCGCCTGGTCTTCGAGTCCGACCTGCGCAACGAGCCGGCCGTCCGGGAGCGCGTCGAGCGGGTCGAGCGGGGCTGCATCGCGGCGATCACCGACACGATCATCTCGGACACCGGCGTCAGCAAGTCCCGGGCCGAGCTGCTCGCCTCGGGCCTGGTCGGCGCTGCCGAGACGGCCGCGCAGTTCTGGCTGGCCGGCGGTCGGCAGGTGCCCAAGGCCGAGGCCGAGGCGCTGCTCGCGGCCCTGTCGTGGCGGGGCATCGCGAGCTTCCCGCTGCAGGGCGAACCCCAGGAAGGTGTCTGGGCGGAAGGCGAACCCGTCTGACACGCAAGCCGCCGTCGTCGTTCACCCCACGGATCGGATAGCCTTCGCAGCGGTGCCGGTATCGACCGCGCACCACGACGAGGAGGGCTTCCGTGGAGGTCAAGATCGGCGTGCAGTACGCGCCGCGCGAGCTGGTCATCGAGAGCTCGCAGTCGCCCGCCGAGGTGGAGAAAAGCGTCACCGAGGCGATCGCGAACGAGGGCACGCTGTCCCTGGTCGACGAGAAGGGCCGCCGGGTCATCATCCCGGTGAGCAAGCTGGCCTACGTCGAGATCGCCGAGGCGACTCGCGGCACGGTCGGCTTCACCGCTCGCTGATACCGAACAGGGGTCGGATTCACTCCAACCCCGGTGCGGCGGCAGGCAATCCGACCGCGCGCGCCGCGTCGAGCATGCGCTTGTCATAGGTCACCAGTGTGTCCAGCGCCGGGCCGAGTGCCTGCGCGCTGGCCACGTGGATCGCGTCCAGCGTCCGAAGTCCACGCGGCAGGTGGCCGGCCGCATCACGGACGTCCTCGGTGACGAGGATTTCGGTGAACGTTCGAGTGAGCATGTCCATGGCGCCTGGAAAGTCGCCGACCTGGTCCAGCGTGCGGACAGTCTCCACGAAACCGACGGTGCTGGTTCCCATCGGCACCCCGGGCTTGCCGGCCAGGAACGTGCGGAGTGCGATCGCGGGCGGTCGACCGCTGACGAGCGTCACCAGCGCGGATGCGTCCAGATAGATCATCTAGTGTCCTCGTCGCGCTCCGCGAGCAGGATGTCGAGCGGCGCCGGGCCGGAGCCCACGTCGAAGGTCGGCACCGCGTCGAGGTCATCGGTCGTGCTCGACCGCAGTTTGATCAAACCTTTTGTCACCAGGTCGGCATATCGGCTCAAGGCCCCGGAGCCGGGTAGAAGCACCGCGATCACCTTGCCGTGCCGGGTGACCTCGATCGTTTCGCCGTGCTCAACCCTGGAGAACATCGCGCTGGGGTTGTAAGAGAACTCGCGTACCGAAACGCTGCTCATGAGGGCCTCCCGGTGTTCCTACAACACCGGAATTGTACCTACATCTTGCGTCTAGTTGTTGAGGCCCAGGGCCGTCATCCGGGCGCTGTGCGCGTTGGTGATGCGGCGAAACAGGGCCTGGACGGCGGCCTGGTCGCCGCCGCTCGTGACGATCAAGGTGGTCAGGGCCGCTCGTTGGCCCGCCACCTTTGTCGCCTGCGAGTAGACCTCGCCGACCAGGCGCCGCGCCCACATCGACAGGCGGTGGCGGGTCTTCGGGTCCGCCTCGATCGCCGCGCGGATCTCCGCGGTCGCGAACTCGTCGTAGCGCTTGTCGTGGATGACGTCGAGGACCAGCTGGCGGTCGGGCTCTTCGATCAGCTTGGCCATCTCGTGGAAGAAGTCGTCCGCCACCCCGTCGCCGACGTGGGCCTTGGTCAGCGCCTCGAGCCAGTCCTTGGGCTCGGTCGAGTCGTGGTACGCCTGCAACACGCCCACGTAGGGGGCCATCGCCACTTCGGGGTCGGCGCCGATCTCGGTCAACCGGGCGGCCAGGCGGCCGTAGTTGCCGATCTCCACGGCGGCCATCTCGCTCAGCGCGGCGCGGCGGCGCAGGTCCGGCGCGAGTCGGGCATCGGCCGCCATCCGCTCGAAAGCGGACAGCTCGCCGTAGGCCACCATGCCGAGCAGGTCGACCAGCGCCTCGGTCGTCGCGGAGGGCGTCGGCGCAGCCGGGTCGGCCAGCTCAGGAGTCACGCCCGCAGGTTACTCCCGCCACCTGATCGACGAGAGGTGCGCCACACGCCCAGGCCCAGCCGGCGCATCAGCCTCACGTTCGGCACCGTCACGGGGCCAATCCGGTAACATGGTCACGTTAGCCGTGGGCGGGTTGATCCCCACGGCACGCGTGTGCGGCCCGCGACTCACCTCGCGTGTGGCCCGCGCCATATCCGATATCGCGCCCTACGACACGACGGGGCGCACCACGAGAGGGCACCCCGAACACCACATGAGTGAACTAATCGAACCCGCGGGCGACGCGCTTGTCCCGACCGCGCCCGTCCGAACCGACTCCCCCACCTTCGCCGAGCTTGGCGCCCGCCCCGAGACCGTAGAGGCCCTCGCCGCCGCCGGCATCACCAACTCCTTCGCCATCCAGGAATACGCGATCCCGATCGCGATGCGTGGCACCGACCTGATCGGCCAGGCGCCCACCGGCACCGGCAAGACCCTCGGCTTCGGCGTTCCGCTGCTCGAGCGCGTCTTCGCGCCGGGCGAGGGCTCCGACGGCGTACCGCAGGCACTGGTCGTCGTGCCCACACGTGAGCTCGGCCTCCAGGTGGCCAAGGACCTCGCCGCCGCCGGGCGTACGCGTGGCGTCCGGGTCCTCCCGATCTACGGCGGCGTCGCCTACGAGCCGCAGATCGAGACCCTCAAGAGCGGCGTCGAGATCCTGGTCGGCACGCCCGGCCGCCTGCTCGACCTGGCCAAGCAGAAGCAGGTCCGACTGGACCGCGTGCACGCGCTGGTGCTCGACGAGGCCGACCGGATGCTGGACCTGGGCTTCCTCGACGACGTCGAGAAGATCCTGGCGATGCTCCCCGAGGACCGGCAGACCATGCTGTTCTCGGCCACCATGCCGGACCCGATCGTCGCGCTGTCCCGCCGCTTCCTGCGCCACCCGGTCACGATCCACGCCGGGCACACGGCCGAGACCGGCCCGTCGCCGCAGACGCAGCAGCTGGTCTACCGGACCCACTCGCTCAACAAGGTCGAGGTCGTCGCGCGCATCCTCCAGGCGGAGGGCCGCGGCCTGACCATGATCTTCACCCGCACCAAGCGGGCCGCCGACCGGCTCGCCGAAGACCTCGACTTCCGCGGCTTCGCGGTGGCGGCGGTCCACGGCGACCTCGGCCAGGGCGCCCGCGAGCGGGCCTTGCGAGCGTTCCGGGCGGGCAAGATCGACATCCTGGTGGCCACCGACGTCGCGGCCCGCGGCCTCGACGTCTCGGGCGTCACGCACGTGATCAACTACGACTGCCCAGAAGACCAGGACACCTACACCCACCGCATCGGTCGCACGGGCCGCGCCGGCGCCAGCGGCGTTGCGGTCACGTTCGTCGACTGGGACGACATGCCTCGCTGGCGGATCATCGACAAGACCCTCGGCCTGGACATGCCGGAGCCGCGGGAGACCTACCACACCTCGGCGTGGCTCTACGAGGAGCTGGCCATTCCGACCGACGTGACCGGCACGCTCCCGACGGGCGAGCGCACCCGCGCGGGTCTGTCGGCCGAGAAGGAAGAGGACCTGGGCGGCGGCCGTCGCCGGGGTCCGGCTCGCGCCGAACGCCCGGCCCGCACCCGGTCCCGCCGCCGCAGCGGTACGCGCGACGACGCCGACCCGGCAACCTCGGACGCACCCGCAGCCGGCGCGGCCGATGGCGAAGAGGCCGCGCCGACCAGCACCCGGCGCCCGCGCCGTCGCCGCCGGGCCGGCGAGGTCGTCGCGGGTGAGGCCGTCACCGAGGCGACCGGCGCCGAGCCGACCGCGGTAGCGGTCGCCGACACCGACGGCGAAGCCCCGGCCAAACCCCGCACCCGCCGCCGTCGCCGCTCGCGCGGCACAGGCGGTTCCGCCGCCCCGACCGAGGCCTGACCAACAGCGAGGGCGGCCACGCCCGCCTCGGCTGGTCGGTTCGGCGAAACGCGACTATGCGACCGCCAGGTCTTCGAAGACCTGGCGGTTGTGCGTGAAGGCGCGTTTTGCCTCGTCGATGAAGCGTGTCTGTTCGTCGGTGGACCACGGCGCCGCGTCGAGGAGCTCGCGGTAGCGGCGCTTGACCGCACCCGCCGCCACACCCGGGAACTCGTAGAAGCGGGTCCCCGCCGCGCCCACGCCGTACTCCTGGCGTAGTGCCTTCTTGACCATCTGCCCGCCGGACAGGTCGCCCAGGTAGCGCGTGTAGTGGTGGGCCACGAACGCCGGTGCGTCCGCGAAGGCCACCGCGCGCAGGCGAGCCACGTAGTCGCGGGTCGCCGGCAGCGGCGTGATCTCCGAGCGCCAGCGCGGCCCGCGCAGGTGGTGCAGGTCGGCGGCGAGCGCGGGCAGCCGGTCGAGGCCGAAGCCCACGAACCCACCGGCCACCGGATCGGCGCGCATGGCGTCAGCGGCCCGCTCGAGCGTCTCGTAGATGAAGTAGTGCTGCGTGGCCAGCCGCGCATACGCCGCCACGTCGAGCCGCCCCGCCATCAGGTCACCGACGAACGCGGTGGTCTCCGCGGCCTCGTGGTCGGCGCGGGTCAGGGAACGGACCCGGGCCGCCAGACCCAGGGTGCTGACCATGTTGACCTCCCGCACCCGGCGTGGGTAGTGCCGTGAGCTTAGGCGAGCCTTACTTGACGGTCCAGTGGTGTCGCGCGGACGGTGGGTGGGTGTTCGATCCCAGCAGCGTCCGCCGCCGCCTCGAGCGAGCACGCCGTACGCACGGCGGGCGGAACTGGCCACCGACCTTCGCCGACCGGCTGACGGCACCGCTGCCCGGTGCCGGAGACGTCGCGCGGATGATGCGCGAGAAGCGCCCGACCAGCGCCGACAAGGTGAGGGCCGGCCGGGCGATCCCACAGGAGCCGCGGACCACCCTGCCACCGGCCGACCCGGCGACCACGGCCGTAACCTGGGTCGGGCACGCGAGCTTCGTGCTCCAGATCGGCGGGCTGACGGTGCTGACCGACCCCGTCTGGGCACAGCGGATCCCGCCGTTCATCGCCCGCTATACCCAGCCCGGCGTGGCCTGGGCCGGGCTGCCCCGGATCGACGCGGTGGTGATCTCCCACAACCACTACGACCACCTGGACGCGCCGACCATCGACCGGCTGCCACGCCAGACGCCCATGCTCGTACCCGCCAACCTGGCCTGGTGGTTCCGCCGCCGCGGCTTCCAGGACGTGACAGAGCTCGACTGGTGGGAGTGCCGGCGGATCGGCCCGGTCGAGTTCACCTTCGTGCCGGCGCACCACTGGAGCCGGCGCAGCCTGGCCGACACCAACAAGAGCCTCTGGGGCGGCTGGGTGCTGACCAGCGACAAAGGCCCGCAGATCTACTTCGCCGGCGACACCGGCTACGGCACCCGGTTCGCGGAGATCGCCGCCCGCTTCCCCGAGCTCGACCTGGCCCTGCTGCCGATCGGCGCGTACGAGCCGCGCTGGTTCATGCGCAACCAGCACCTGAACCCTGAGGACGCGGTCCAAGCGGCGTTCGATCTGGGTGTCCAGAAGGTCGCGGGAATGCACTGGGGCACCTTCCCGCTCAGCAGCGAACCCCTGCTGGAGCCGCCGGAGCGGCTGCGCGCCGCGTGGACTAGTGCCGGCCGTGACCTCGCCGACCTCTGGGAGCTGGCCATCGGCGGAACGCGGACAATGTAGGTATGCCCGAAGACCTGACCGCCGTCCTCGGCGAGGTGCGCGACCTGCTGCTCGACCCCGGCCTGACCCGAGCGGTCGCGGCCGGCAAGCGGCGCGGGGCCACGCCGTCGGTGGTCCGGGCCGAGCTGCGCCCCGTCGCGCTCAAGGCCGGCCGGCGACTGCAGATCGTCACGAGCGACGGAGCCCGCCCGCACACGACCAATGTGGTGCCCGGTCCGGACGCGGAGGCCGCGGTCGACGCCCTGCTCACGGAGCCGTTCGGCAACTGGCACGTCGAGAGCGCCGGCGCGACCGTGCAGGTCCGGGTGACGAAGAAGGGCGACGCCCAGGTGCACCGGCGGGCCGCCGACGAGCCGAGCGGAAAACCCGAGGCCCATGACCGGGTACGCGAGCACCTGCTGGACCCGGGCGACCCGCTGTGGGAGGTGATCGGCGGCACCGCGGCCAAGCGGCGCCAGGTCGACGCGTTCCTGCGGGCGCTGGCCGCCACCCTGCCCGCCGAAGGGTTGCCGGCACCGCTGCGGGTGGTCGACCTGGGTTGCGGCAACGCCTACCTGACCTTCGCCGCGTACCGGTGGCTGACCTCGGTGCGCGGGCTCGACGTCGAGATGGTCGGTGTCGACGTGCGCGAGGACCAGCGCGAGCGCAACACCGCGCTGGCCGAGCGGCTGGGCTACGGCGCGCGGCTGCGGTTCGTCGCCGGCAGCATCCTGGACGCCGAGGTCGAGCCCGCTCCGCACCTCGTGCTCGCCCTGCACGCCTGCGACACCGCGACCGACGAGGCGCTCCATCGCGCCGTCGACTGGGGCGCCGAGTGGATCCTGGCCGCGCCCTGCTGCCACCACGACATCGCCGCGCAGCTGCGCAAGCAGACCGCGCCCGGCCCGTACCACCTGATCACCGGGCAGGGGATCCTGCGGGAGCGCTTCGCGGACGTCCTGACCGACTCGCTGCGGGCGGCGCTGCTCCGATCACATGGCTATCGCGTCGACGTGACGGAGTTCATCGACTCCGCCCACACGCCACGAAATCTGTTGCTGCGGGCGCGCCGGACCGGCCAACCGACGGCGCGGGCCGAGTACGACGAGCTCGTCACGACCTGGCAGGTGCGACCCCGGCTGGCGGAGCTGCTGGGTTAGCGGCGGCGCTCGCCCGGGGTGGGCCAGCCGCCGGACTGGTCCGGCACCGCGCTCGGGAAATGCACGACGTTGTCAGTGTCCTCGTCGTCATGGTGCGCGGCGAACGCGGTGTTCCAGGAAATCTCCACGAGCATTTTTCGAAACTCGGCGTGCCGGTCGGCGGCATTCGCCTGCAACGCCATCCGAATCGCCAGGCACATGCCGACCAGCGTGGTGGTAATCGCGCCCGCCGCGGCGAACAGGTGCCATCCCGTGACCTGGCCACCTTGTATCGCCAGGACGAGCAGCCAGATCCAGAAGGCAAGCGCGAATATCGCGGCCTTCACGACGAAGAACAGGCTTATCGCGCCTGGTCGATTGGGAACTGGGCGGTCTTCTGGTGGGGCCATAGTCGCATCCCGTCGTTCTCCACTCTCGGGGCGTGAGCATAGACGACCGACAACGGTCTGGTAAGTCACCGAAGAGGGCGCACGCCGGTGGTGTGGTGTCCTGCCGACCCCCCGCCGGCGGGACACCACACCAGCACCACGGGCCGCCGGCCCATGGCCACAGCGCGGACGGTGCGCGGTTCGACACTGTGGGGAGGGTCCCACGCACGGGTCCGAACAAGACCTGCGGCGACTCTAGAACAGTCCCGCGGACGGGACTAGTCAGCCGAACGGCCCGTTGCAATCTGAGCCGCACGGGTTACCCTTTCCGGTGACGATTCACTACCGCGGGGAGGGCGATCGGCCGATGGCCACTGACGATTCGCCGCAGGCTGCGTTCGCGCGCTTCGTCCGGCGGGCCGTCGACGATGCCAAGAACGCCCGTGGATGGACGGTCAACGACCTGGCATCCGAAACCGGCGTTGGTCGATCGACGCTTTTCCGCTGGTTGGCCGGCGACTGGCACGACTATCCCGAGCTCGCCAAGGTGCAAAACTTCTGCGCCGCACTCGACGTGCCGGTTTCGGCCGCGTTCCGGGCACTCAACATGCCCGGCCGCACCCCCGGCGTGACCGCCAGGCCGAGCCGGGTCGACAAGGACCTCCAGGTCATTCTCGACCGGCTCACCGACCCGACGGTCTCCGCGGCCGAGAAGCGGCACATCCGCGAGGCGCTGCGCCGCCTGGCCACCCGGCCCATCCGCAAAACGGCCTAGTCGACCCGCACCGTGAACTCGGCGGTGTGCACCTTCCCGGCCACCTGGAAGTCGAAGAACGCCCGGTAGCTGCCGGGGCTCGGCGCGGCCAGCCAGAACTTGACCGTCCCCGGCGTGCGCTGCTCGTCGGGGTGCACGTGCAGGTAGCCCACGTCGCCCGCTCGGAGCACCACGAGGTGTCCGTACGAGCCGAGGTAGGGCTCGAGGTCGGCGACCGGGTTGCCGTCGCGGAACACCCGGAACTGCAACGGCTGGGTCGCACCCACGGTCGGCGTGCCCTCGTAGGTGACGGTGAACTCGCCGGCAGTGGCCTCGCGGGCCGCCGCGGGCAACGGCTTGGGAGCGTAGTCGCCGGCCACCACCAGGTCGGTGCCGAGCGTCGCGGCGATCTGCGCGCCGGCCGAGTCGACCAGCGTGAAGTCGGCGAACGCCCGCCACAGCCCCGGCGAGCCCAGCGTCAACGGGATGCTCCAGGTGCCGTCGGAGGCCATCGTCGGGTGCAGGTGCTGGTAGCCGGACAGGTCACGGCGGGCCACCACCAGGTGCAACTGCTTCTCGTGCACGACCGCGAACTGTTTGACCGGCTGCCGGTCCGGCCCCTGCACGGTGAACCGGAAGTCGGCCTTCTTGCCGGCCGTGAAGTCGGTGCCGGCCGGGACCAGCGTGTAGCCGCTGCCGCTCAGGCTCAGCCCGCCGAGGTCGGCGCCGGCGGTCGCGGTCATCCCGCTGCTGCCGTGGTCGTGCTCGGCGGTGCCGGGCGCGTGGGCGTGGTTGGTCGCTCCGGTCGACGGCATCGCCATGCCACCAGCCGCGCTCGCGCCGTCGGCCGGCCGCTCACCGCCGGTCAGCTTGCCCAGGCCGAAGCCGCCGACGAGGGCGAAGACGAGCCCGGCCACGAACAGGCCCAACTTCAGCCCGGACCGGTCGGGCTCGGCCGCGGGCGGCGGCGTCGTGCGGGTCTTGGTGCGCGCGGCCTCAGGCATCGGCGGCGACGAGCTCGTAACCAGCCTCGTCGACCGCGGCCCGCACGTCGCCCAGCGCGAGCGGTGCGTCGCTGGTCACGGCGACCGCGCCGTCGGCCAGGTCGATCCGCACGTCGGTGACACCGGGCAGGGCGCTGAGCTCGCTGGTCACCGCGCTGACGCAGTGGGCGCAGGTCATGCCGGTCACGGTGTAGGTCGCGGTGGACATCTCGGGGCTACCTCCGGGGTTCAGGAACGGACGAGCCGGGCGATGGCGTCGGTCGCCTCTTTGACCTTGGCGGACGGGTCGGTGCCGTTCTCGGCGGCCTCCATCACGCAGTGCGCGATGTGCCCCTCCAACAGGCCGACGGCGACGGCCTGGAGCGCCTTGGTCGCCGCAGAGATCTGGGTGAGGACGTCGATGCAGTAAGTGTCCTCTTCGACCATCCGGTGGACGCCGCGGACCTGCCCCTCGATCCGCTTCAGGCGACCCAGCAGGGCCTGCTTGTCGGCGGCGTACCAGTAGGGGCCTTGGTCCTCGGCGGTCATGCGCTCGAATATACCCCCCGGGCGTATCCATGACTAGTCCGCTATGCCCGCATCGTGGCTTCTGCCCGGCTCGGCTCGTTAACCGACCGTGCCGATCATCACACCAGGCGCACGCCGCACCTTGACCGCGGCCGCCGCATTGCTGGCCCTGCTCGGTCCGCTGGCCGCGCCGGCCGCCGCCGACCCGTCCGCCGCCGAGGTCGAGAAGCGCCTCAAGAGCGCCGCGCACCAGCTCGAGGTGGTCATCGAGCAGTACAACGACCTGCGGTTGGAGGTCAAGCGCGGCCGCGCCGAGGCGGACCGGCTGCAGGCTCAGCTCGCACCGCTGGAGGCCGCCGCCGAGGCCCGCAGCGCGGAGGTCGGCACGTTGGCCGCGGCCGCGTACCGGACCGGCCGGGCCGCCGGCGTGATCGGGCTGCTGCACTCGGGTTCCCCGCAGGCGCTCGGCGACCGGCTCGCGATGCTGGAGGCGCTCGGCACCCAGCGCGGCCGGGCGATCGAGGCACTCGCCGCGGCCAACGACAACGTGGCCGCCGCGCGGGAGAGCCTCGGCGCGCTCGCCGCCAAGGAGAAGATGCACGGCGCGAAGCTGCTCGCCAAGAAGCGCCACATCGAGGGCGAGATCGCCCGGCTCGACGCGCTGCGGTTCGACCTCGGCATCCCGGACGCCGAGCCGATCTTCGCCGATCCACCGCCGTTGCCGCCGGGCGCCGCGAGCGCCGCGGTGCGGTTCGTCTACGCGCAGCTCGGCAAGCCGTACCAGTGGGGCGCCTCGGGTCCCGCCGGCTACGACTGCTCCGGGCTCACTGCCGCCGCCTGGCAGGCCGCCGGCGTCAGCCTGCCGCACAACGCGCGTGCCCAGTACGGCGCCGTCAGCCATGTCAGCCGAGGTCAACTGCGCCCGGGCGACCTGGTCTTCTACTACGGCAACATCCAGCACGTCGGCATGTACGTCGGCGGCGGGCGGATCATCCACGCGCCGCAGCAGGGCGAGCGGATCAGGTTCGACCGGGTCGACTACCAACCGGTCCACGGGTACGGGCGACCGCGCCGCTAACCGGCGATCGCGAGCGCCAGTGGCAGCACAGCCGGCGCTCCGGCCGCCCGCAGCTCGCGGGCGACGATCGTCATCGTCCAGCCCGAGTCGACCAGGTCGTCGACGAGCAGCACCGGACCATCCACCGCGGACAGTGCGGCGGCCAGATCCGGCGGGAGCTCGAACGTCCCGTGCAGGGCGCGTACGCGCTGGGCGCTGTTGCCCCGGGCGCCGCCACCCGACGGCGGTGCCGCGGGGCCGGGCTCGACCTGGCCGAGCAGCCGGAGCCGCCCGATCTCGGCGATCCGGGCGGCCAGCGAGCTGACCAGCTCGGGGCGCCGGCGCGACGCGATGCCGACCACCGCGACCGGCCGCACCGGCCACGGGTCGCTCCCGCGCGACCAGTCCTTGAGCACCTCGACCACCGCACCGGTGACGTCGTCGGGCAGCGGACCGTCGGGGGCGTCCGGGCCGAGCAGGTCGCGCAGCCGGCCGCCCCAGCCGAGGTCGGAGAGCCGGCCGACGGCCCGGCCGGGCTCGGCCTGGTCGTCGGGGCCGAGCTTGCCGCGCACCTCGGACAGGCCGGTCGGCCAGAGCTTCTTCGGCGCGATGGTGACGCCGGCCTGGCCCAGGAACGCCTGCGCGGCCGCCAGCGCCGGTGCCGACACTTCGGCCGCGACGAACGGCGCGGTGCAATTGTCGCAGCGCCCGCACGGCGCCGCGGCCGGGTCGTCGAGGCTGCGCCGCAGGAACTCCATCCGGCAGTCGCTCGTCGTGACGTAGTCCCGCATGCTCTGCTGCTCGTCCGCCCGGGTGGCCGCCACCCTCCGCAGCCGCGCCGTGTCGTAGACCCATGGTTCGCCGGTGGCCACCCAGCCGCCGCGGACCCGGCGCACCGCGCCGTCGACGTCGAGCACCTTGAGCATCATCTCGAGGCGGGTGCGGCGCAGGTCGACCATCGGCTCGAGTGCCTGGGTCGACAGCGGGCGGCCGGCCACGTCCAGCGCGTGCAGCACGTCGCGGACCTGCTGCTCCGGCGGGAACGCCAGGGACGCGAAGTAGCGCCAGATCGCCTCGTCCTCGCGGCCCGGCAGCAGCAGCACGTCGGCGTTGCGCACCGCGCGGCCGGCCCGGCCGACCTGCTGGTAGTAGGCGATCGGCGAGGGCGGCGCGCCGAGGTGCACGACGAAGCCGAGGTCGGGCTTGTCGAAGCCCATGCCCAGCGCGGAGGTGGCGACCAGCGCCTTGAGCTTGTTGTCGAGCAGGTCCTGCTCGGCCTGCTGGCGGTCGGCGTCGTCGGACTGGCCCGAGTAGCTGGCGACCGGGTAGCCGCGCTGACGGAGGAACTCGGCGGTCTCGGTGGCCGCGGCGACGGTCAGCGTGTAGACGATGCCGGAGCCCGGCAGCGCGTCGAGCTGCTCGGCCAGCCAGGCCAGCCGCTCGGCCGGCGACTCCAGAGAGAGCACGCCGAGCCGCAGGGAGTCGCGCTCCAGCGAGCCGCGCAGCACCAGCGCGTCGCCGAGCTGCTCGGCCACGTCGTCGGTGACCCGCTGGTTGGCGGTCGCGGTGGTGGCCAGCACCGGGGTGCCCGGCGGCAGCTCGGCGAGGAACGTGCGCAGCCGGCGGTAGTCGGGCCGGAAGTCGTGGCCCCAGTCCGAGACGCAGTGCGCCTCGTCGACCACCAGGAGGCCGGTGGTGGAGGCGAGCTTGGGCAGCACGTTGTCGCGGAAGTCCGGGTTGTTGAGCCGCTCGGGGCTGATCAGCAGCACGTCGACCTCGCCGGCGGCGATGTCCGCGTGGATCATCTCCCAGTCGTCGAGGTTCGCGGAGTTGATCGTGTGAGCCCGGATGCCGGCTCGCTCGGCCGCCTCGACCTGGTTGCGCATCAACGCCAACAGGGGAGAGATGATGACGGTTGGCCCGGCAGTGCCAGTCGTGCCGGCAGAGCCGGCGGATCCCGACGAGCGCAGCAGCGCCGTCGCCACGAAGTAGACCGCGGACTTGCCCCAGCCGGTGCGCTGCACGCAGAGCACCCGGCGCTTCTCCTCGACCAGCGCCGAGATGGCCGTCCACTGGTCGTCGCGCAGCTTCGCGTGGTCTCCCGCGAGCCGGCGCAGGATCTCTTCAGCCCGCTCCCTCACCCGGTCAGTTCTACCAGTGGTGAGGGAGCGGGCGTGGAGTCAGTACGGCGCGCGGGCGCCGGTGAACCAGCGCAACGCCCCCGCGAAGTCGCGGGCGTGTTCGAGCAGCGTGTAGTCCTGCCGCACGGCCGACTCGCGGATCGCCGCGTCGAGGTCGTTGCCGCACTTGGTCAACACGTGGTCGAAGTCGCGCCGGATCGGTTCGAGCAGGCCGTACCCGAACGCGTGGTGGGTCCGGGCGTACCTGGCCTTGTAGAGCCGGGCCCGTTCGTGCAGCCCGGACGAGTACGACATCGGATTCTTCGGTCGTTGCCGGATGTAGTCGGGCAGGATGTCGGCGAACGCCTCCCGCACGATCCACTTCTCCTTGCCGTTGCGCATCTTCAGCGACAGCGGCATGCGCATCGCGAGCTCCACCAGGGCCAGGTCGAGGAACGGCACCCGCGCCTCGACGCCCTGACCCATGCTGGTGCGGTCGACCCGCTGCAACTCCGTACGACAGAGGTTGCGGATCTTGTGCAGGAACAGCCGGCGGGCCGCGGCCGGGCCGACCTCGTGATACATCGGGTACCCGCCGAACAGCTCGTCGGAGCCGTCGCCGGTGAGCACCACCTTGACGCCGGTCTCGTGCACCCGGCGGAACAGCGGCACGGACACCACCGCGTTGATGATGTCGCCGTACTCGGAGAGCTCGCCCATCCTGATCGCTTCCCGGATCTCGCCCATCCGGATGTCCCGCGGCCGAAGCTCGACCACCTCGTGGTGCACACCGAGGTCACGGGTGAGCCGCCGGGCGTAGTCGAGGTCCGGACTGCCCGGAGCCCCGACCGTGAAGGCGACACAGTCCGGGTGCATCTCGCGCACCTGGAGCAGCGTCAGCGAGCTGTCCAGCCCACCCGAGAGCACCACGCCGACGGTGAGATCGGTGTCCACGCGCACCCGGATGCTGTCCTGGAGGGCGGCGCGGACCAGCTTCGCCGCCTCGTCCGGGTCCTCGATCGGCACCTGGTCCTCGCCGAGGCGGAGCAGGTCGACGTACGGGTTCAGCCGCGGCCCGGTGACCGGTGTCGCCCAGCCGTGGTGGCCGGGCGGCACCTCGGTGACCCGGGCACCGACCGGCACCAGCGCCTTGACCTCGGACGCGATGTGGATCCGCCCGCCCCGCCGCGACCAGTAGAGCGGCTTGACGCCGAGCGGGTCACGAGCCAGGAATACCCGGCCGGTGGCCCGCTCGACGATCGCGAACGCGAACTCGCCGCGCAGCTTGCCGACCGCCGCCTCGCCCCACTCCAGGAAGGCCTCGAGCACGACCTCGGTGTCGCTCTCGCTGCGCAGCTCCCGCCCCGCGGCGACGAGCTCAGCCCGCAGATCGCGGTAGTTGAAGACCTCGCCGTTGTAGCAGAGCACCCAGGCCTCGTCCGGCGAGACCCAGGGTTGGACCGCCCGGTCCCGGTCGACGATCCGCAGGCGCTGGGTGCCGGCGAGCAGTCCTGTCGCCGGCCCCCCGCCGATGGTCCGCAGGTCCGCCGGCAGCTCTTCCTGGACGTCGCCGCGCGGCGTCAGGGACTCGAGCATCCGCCGGAAGAGCGCGGGGTCGGCATCGTTGCCGACGATGAGCGCGATACCGCACAAAGTGTCGGGTCACCTTCTCCCGGTCTCGTACCTGGTGGCGAACTCCCGTCGCAGTTCGGCAACCGCGACCGGGCTGACGCAGACGTGCCACGCCTGCCCCTCGTCGATCACGTTGACGTCGCCCGCCGTCTGGCGGTCGAGCAGCACCTTCTCCAGCGCCTTGCGGGCCGAGAACCGCTCGAACCAGGCCATCTCCACGTCGACCGCCCAGCCCACGCAGTGCGCGCTGGGCGACATGGCCGCGTACCCGAGGTCGCGCAGGTGCTGCTGGTGCCGGACGCTGCGGGTCATGCTGGTCACCCAGAGAGCCGGGGTGCCGTGCGGCGCCTGGCGCTGGAAGTCGGCCGCGACCTGCCCGAGCAGCGCGATCGTCTCCGGCCGGCTGTAGGTGAACCGCAGCCCCGCCGTCCGAGGCCAGCGATCCGGCGCGACCCGCCGGGCGACGGCCCGCATCGCGCGGGTCGCGAAGGTCTTCGGCTGCCGCCGGTAGCGGAACGGCAGCAGACCCGCCCGCCGCAGCTTCTCGATGTCGATCAGGTCTGGCGACGTGAGCACGTCGGAGGTGGTGGCGAACGGTGTCGTCTGCCCCCACCACATCGCCTCGACCTGCGCGAGCAGGAAGATCCGCACCTGCGCCGCCAGGTCGGCGGCGGAGCTGCGGGTGCTGGGCTTGTAGTTGCGGACCTCTTTGAGCAGCCATTCCACCGTTCCGGTGAGCCCGCGGGGCGTCACCGAAAGGACAGCGGTGAAGTTAGGCTCCACGAGCCTTTCGATCAGGACGGTCTCGGCCTTGGCGGTGTCACCGGGGTCGAACCCCTGTCCACTGTGGCCGGCCAGTTCGATGAGCAGGCTTTCGACGGCTTCGCGATAGGCGACCAGATCAGGCCCGGATGCCGCCGGGCGCGGCGTGGGCAATCGTTTTCGCTGCTCGTTCTTGACCGCGTTAGCGGGTATTCGAGTCGACATTGGGCCCCCCGTTCTTCCCCCGTAACAGGCGGGTATTCCGGATCCGAGCCTAATGACGCTTTCGTCCGACCGAGGGTGAATGCAGCTTGTGAGGGGTTTTCATCCTTTTTTGAGTTTAAAACGAAGATCCGGTCCCGGGCGCGCTGTGGCCGCGACCGTTGCTCCCGCCGGAGACCGCTCGCTTCGCTTCGCTGCCAGCTTCGCCGCTGGTCCCGGTGCTTCTTCTGTCAGTTCGCTGGTTTCCTCTTCAGGGCCGCGGTGATCGGGGCGATCCGGCTGCGCAGGCTGGCCAGGCCGCCCGGGAAGAAGTAGACCGCCAGGATGAAGATGACGCCGAGCACGAAGAGCGGTTGGCCCAGTGGGCCGGGGAGGTCGGCGGACAGCGAGGTCAGGCGGTGGTCCAGGTACATGTAGAGGATGCCGCCCAGGACCGGGCCCCAGCGCGTGCCGGGGCCGCCCAGCACGACCATCACCAGCAGCGACAGGGTCAGCTCCGAGCTGGTGACGTGGGGCGACGCGCCACCCACGACCAGCAGGTAGACCACTCCGCCCAGGGCCGCCAAGGCGCCGGCCAGGGTGAAGGCGACCAGCTTGTAGCGGTAGGGATCCAGGCCCAGCACGCCGACCCGGCGCTCGTCGTCGCGCAGGCCCGCCAACACCCGGCCCGTCGGGGACGCGGCTACGCGCGAGACCACCAGGACGACCACTACGAGATAGGCCAGGGCCAGCCAGTACAGGTTGACGGTGTTGCCCACGCCGATCAGGAAGGCCGGCAGGCCGTCGCTGGCCAGCGGGAGGCCCTCCTCGCCTCCGGTCAGGCCGCCGAAGTCGCGGGCCACCAGGATCGCGCCGACCTGGGCGAAGGCCAGCGTCACCATGGCGAACGCGATGCCGGCCGTGCGCAGCGCGATCGCGCCCAGCAGCGCCGCCAGGATCGTGCTGCCGACGACGGCGAAGACCGCCGCTTGCCAGAGGGGGAGACCGGCGCGGGTGACCAGCACGTCCGTGCCGTAGATGCCGGCCGCGAAGTAGAGCGCGTGCCCGAACGAGAGCAGGCCCGTGCGGCCGAAGAGCAGGTCGTAGCTCGCCGCCAGGCCGCCGAAGACCAGGCAGACCGCCAGCAGTTGGAGGTTGCCGGGCTCGTTGAGCACGCCGTCGAGAAGGCCGGGCAACGGCAGCGTCGAGTACGGCAGCAGGACCGCCACCACCAGCGCCACCAGCGGGCCGAACGCCGCGAGCCGACGCCAGCGTCCCCTCGGAGGCGTCGTGTCCAGCTCCGGCGGCGTCGCCGCGGGTGGCGCCTCGGCGCTCACCGGCACAGCCTGCGTCATGCCGTGACCGCCCTTCCCGCGATGCCCTGTGGCCGGACCAACAGCACGATCGCGAGCAGCGCGACCACGCAGATGTCGCCGAGTCCGGCGGTGCCGTAGTAGTTGACGAACTGCTGGAGCAGGCCGACGGCGACCGCCGCGTACGCCGAGCCGACCACCGAGCCCATCCCCCCGATCACCACGACGATGAAGGCGAAGATGAGCAGCGACCCGCCCTGCGCGGGTGACACGGATCCGAGGTAGACGCCGCCGAGCGCGCCGGCCAGCGCGGCCGCGGCCCCGCCGATCGCGAACACCAGGGTGAACGCCTTGCGCACGTCGATGCCGAGCGCGGTGACCATCTCCCGGTTCTCCACGCCGGCCCGGATGACCAGGCCGACCCGGGTGAACCGGAGGAAGAGCAGGAGCAGCGTGAGCACGGCGGCCGCCGCGAGGATCAGCAGCAGCGACGCGTTCGGGATGTTGGCGCCGCCGATGCCGGTGACCCCGCGGGTCCACTCCGGACGCGGGAACGGGCGAGGGTCGGCGCCCCAGGTCGCCTGGAGCAGCGCCACGCCGGCCAGCGAGAGGCCGACGGTGACCAGGACCTGCTCGATCGTCCGGGAGTAGAGGGGCCGGATCAGCACCAGCTCGACGAGCGCCGCGACCGCCGCGCCGGCGAGCACGCCGAACGCCGCCGCCAGCACGAAGCCGAACCCGGTCGGGCCGGCGCCGGGCAGGTGGCCGGCCGCCCACCAGGTCGCGTACGCGCCGACCGAGAGGAAGAGCCCGTGCGCGAAGTTGAGCACGTCGGCCAGGCCGAAGACGAGTGAGAGCCCGGAGGCGACCAGGAAGTACAGCGCGGCCAGGCCGAGCCCGGTCAGCGTCAGCAACACGAACGTCGACATCAGGCGTGCACCCCCGCGCTGCCGACTCCGAGCAACGCCCTGGTCAGCTCCGGTTCGCCGAGCAGCCGCGACGCCGCGCCGGTCCAGGCCACCCGGCCCGCGGCCAGCACGACCGCGTCGCGGGCCAGCCGGCGGACCACGGCCAGGTTCTGCTCGACCAGCAGCACCGGCACCTCCTCGGCGACCGCTTCGAGGGCCTCCGCCACCTCCGTCACCACCTTCGGTGCCAGGCCTTTCGTCGGCTCGTCGACCAGCAGGAGGGTGTTGTCGGCGAGCAGCACCCGGCCGATGGCGAGCATCTGCTGCTGCCCGCCCGAGAGGGTGCCGGCCCGCTGCTTGGCTCGCTTCGAAAGCTCCGGAAAGAGCGAGAACACGCGGTCGTACGCGGGCGCGGCCCCCGGCCGCTCGGCCAGCCGCAGGTTCTCGGCGACGGTCAGTCCGGCGAACACGCACCGGTCCTCGGGCACATAGCCGAGCCCGGCGCGGACCAGCCGGTGCGTCGGGGTGCGCAACGTGTCGACGGTGCCGAACGCCGCCGACCCGGACACCTCACCGCCGCGCGGGGTCAGGCCGACGATCGCGCGCAGTGTCGTGGTCTTGCCGACGCCGTTGCGGCCGAGCAGCGCGGTCACCCCGGTCGGCGCGACGGTGAACGAGACGGCCTGGAGGATGTGCAGGCCCGCGATTCGTACGCTCAGATCGCTCACGCGAAGGATCGGGTCCGTCACAACCCCTCCCCCAGATAAGCCTCCTGGACGCCCCGGTGCGCCATCACGGCGTCCGGGGTGTCGCAGGCGAGCAGTGCGCCGTGGTGCATCACCGCGATGCGGTCGGCGAGGTCCAGAATCACGTCCATGTGGTGCTCCACCATGAGGACCGACCGCCCAGTGGCTTCCGCACCCCGGGTCAGGCCGCGGATCACCGCGACCAGCTCCGGCACGTCTTCGGCGCTGACGCCGGCCATCGGCTCGTCGAGCAACAGCACGGTCGGCTCACCGGCGAGCAGGAGCGCGATCTCCAGCTTGCGCTTCTCACCGTGGGCCAGCGTGCCGGCCAGCGCGTCACCCCGATTGCCGAGGCCGACTGTGTCGAGCGCCCGGTCCGCCGCCTCGGCGACCGCCGCGAACGACGACGCCCGGCGCCAGAGGGCGAGCGAGCCGCCCTGGTGCGCCTGGACGGCGAGCCGGACGTTCTCGCGTACCGACAGCGACGAGAACACCGACGACGACTGGAACGTCCGCCCGAGACCGCGCCGCGCGCGGCGGTGCGGCGGCAGCGCGGTCACGTCGTCTTCGCCCAGCCAGACCGTGCCCGCGGTCGGCTTGCGCAGCCCGCTGACCAGGTTGAACAGCGAGGTCTTGCCGGCGCCGTTAGGTCCGATGACGCCGAGGAACTCGCCGGGGGCGAGGTCGATGTCGACACCGTCGACGATCGCGACCTCGCCCACCCGCCAGGTCAGCCCCTTGGTGCGGAGCACGGCCAACTCGCTCAGCCCTTCATCGCGGCCGCCGGTGGGGCGACCTCCTCGGGGGTGAGCGCCTTCTCGAGCTTCGCGGTGAGCTGGTCGCCGCTGCCGGTCAGGGTCGCCTGGTACATCGGCTGGAGCAGGGCGTGGTCCTCGGCGCGGACGGTCATCTTGCCCTTGACCCCGTCGAAGCTCCAGCCCTCCAGCGCGCTGATCATCTTGTCGACGTCGTCGCCCCCCTGCTCGACCGCCCGGACCACCATCTGGGCGGCGGTGAAGCCGTCCGGGTGGAACAGGTCGAGGGTGCCGCCGACCGCGCTCTTGGCCGCCTGGGCGGCCGGGTTGTCGCTGGCGCCCTCGAAGTAGTGCGACAGGAACGAGATCTTCGTGCCGGCCGCGCCGAAGGTCGGCCACGAGGCCCGGATGTCGAGGCCCGTGACGACCGTCGTGGAGGCGAGGATGCCCTGCTGGTCGAGGGTCTGCCACATGGCCGGCGCGGTCGTGCCCGCCCACGCGACGAACAGCAGGTCCGGCTTGGCCGCCTTGAGCTGGCTGGCGAACGGCGTGAAGTCGGTCGCGCTGGCCGGGGCGAGCACGCTGCTCACCGTCGCGCCGGCGCCGCCGATGACCGCCTTGACCGCGGTCTCGTTGCTCTTGCCGAACGCGCTGTCCTGACCGAACACCACGACCTTCTTGCCGGCCGCGTCGCCGATGAAGGACTTGGCGGTCATGACGTCCTGGTACGACTGCCGGCCCGAACGGAACGTGTACCTGTTGACCCCGGTGACCGCGTCGGTCGCGGCCGGACCCGAGATGAACAGCACCTTGTTCTGTGCGGCCAGCGGCGCGACCTGGAGCGCGACACCCGAGGCGGTCGACCCGGCGATGATCTTCGTGCCCTGGCCGATCAGGTCCTTGGCCGCGGACACCGCCTTGGCCGGGTCACCGGCGTCGTCGACCTCGGTGACCTCGATCGCCCGGTCGCCGACCTTGTTGGTGCCGTCGGTGGCGTACGCGAGGCCGGCCTTGAAGCCGTCCAGGTACTGCTTGCCGTAGGACGCCAGCGCGCCCGTCTGCGAGTACACGATGCCGACCTTGACCGGGGCCGTGGCGTCGCCGCCGCCGGTCGCCGTCTCCTGCGGGCTGCCGCAGGCCGTGGCTGATGCAGCCACCGCTATCACTGTGGCGGCGGTGACGAACGCCCGCCGCATCGCCTTAACCGTCATGGCGACACACGCTAGGTGCATCGATGTGACCCCGGCCATGTGGCCGCCGACCATATATGTGACGCGGAGATGTACGGAAGGGCCCCTCGCCGTTGCCGAGGGGCCTTTCGGGTGCTCAGTGGTGGGACTGCGGGCGGGCGGCTCGGGCGGCCACCGCCGTGTCGGGCTGGTCGCTGAAGACACCGTCGAGGCCGAGCGAGAAGAACAGCTCGTACTCGGCCGTGATGTCGCCCCGGGCGTTCGGGTCGGTGCCGATCCGGTGGTCGACGGCCAGGAACTGGTTCTCGACGCGGAACGTCCAGGCGTGCACGTCCAGCCCGACGCGATGCGCGTCGCGGATCACCGTGGTCGGTGCGAGCAGCTTGCCGGTCGCGTCGCGGGGCACCAGCAGGTTCTTGTTGGCACCGATGCCGTCCGCGTACGACGAGATCCACTTCAGGTTGGCCGGCGAGACCAGGTCCTGGTAAGTGCGCGCGTCACCGGCGACCACGAAGTCGTAGGGCTTGCCGGCCGCGTCGAGCAGCTGGGCCAGCCGCACGTCGGTCATCCGGGCCAGCTTGCGCAGGTTGGCCGTCTCGAACGACTGGATGATCACCGGCGAGCTCTTCTTGGTGAGCCCGTTGGCGCGCAGGACGCGGACCAGCGGCTCCTCCAGCGCGAGCCCGATCGACTGGAAGTAGGTCGGGTGCTTGGTCTCCGGGTAGATGCCGATCGTGCGGCCGGTCCGCCTGCTCTCGGCCTTGGCGAGGTCGATGACCTCCTGCAGGGTCGGGATCGGCAGCTGGCCGTCGAACGCGGTGTTGGTGACCCGCACCTGGGGCAGCCGCTCCTTGGCCCGCAGCGTCTTGAGCTCGGCCAGCGTGAAGTCCTCGGTGAACCAACCCGTGATCGCGTTGCCGTCGATCGTCTTGGTGGTCCGGCGGCCGGCGAACTCCGGGTGGGCGGCCACGTCGGTCGTGCCGGAGATCTCGTTCTCGTGCCGGGCGACCAGGTGGCCGTCCTTGGTGGATACGAGGTCGGGCTCGATGAAGTCGGCGCCCTGGCGGACGGCCAGGCGGTAGGACTCCAGCGTGTGCTCGGGCCGGTAGCCGCTGGCGCCGCGGTGACCGATGACCAGGGGCTGCTTATCGCCGTGGCGCTCCTTGGCGGCAGCGGCGGCGGGCAGGACGGCCGGTGCCGCGATGGCACCCGCGCCGGCCAGCGTGAGGGAGAGTGCAGTACGTCGTCGCATGCGCCGCAGTCAATCGATGTCCGACGACCGGCGCTTGGCCGCACGGTGAACGTGGTAAGAAATGCCTGATGCGCCGCTCGCTGCAGCACCCCGCCCGGATCGTGCCGTTGGCGTTCCTCGGCGCGGTCGTCGTCGGCACGCTGCTGATGACGCTGCCGGCGGCGCGGGTGGAGCCCGGCGGGACACCGTTCGTCACGGCGCTGTTCACGGCGACCTCGGCGGTCTGCGTCACCGGCCTCGCGGTCGTGGACACGGCGACCTACTGGACCGGCTTCGGCCAGGTGCTGCTGACGGTGCTGACGCAGATCGGCGGCTTCGGCATCATGGCGATGGCCACGCTGCTCGCGCTGCTGGTGTCGCAGCGGCTGGGGTTGCGCAGCCGCCTGATGGCCCAGGCCGAGGACTCGTCGCTGCGGCTCGGCGACGTGCGATCGTTGTTGGGCCGGATCGCGCTGACCATGGCGACGTTCGAGACGGTCATCGCGGTGATCGTCGGGGGGCGGTTCTGGCTGGGCTACGACTACTCGTTCGGCAAAGCTGCCTGGTACGGCGTCTTCCACTCGGTGCAGGCGTTCAACAACGGCGGCTTCGCGCTGTTCAGCGACTCACTGGTCGGGTTCGTCGACGACCCGTGGATCTGCCTGCCGCTGACCATCGGCGTGATCGCCGGCAGCATCGGCTTCCCGGTGCTGTTCGAGCTGTTCCGCGAGATCGGCAGTCCGTCGAAGTGGTCGACTCACACCCGCCTGACCGTGTTCGGCGGCATCATCCTGCTGTTCTTCGGCTTCTTCTCGCTGCTCGGGCTCGAGTGGGACAACCCCGACACCCTTGGCCCGCTCGGGGTCGGCGAGAAGATGCTGGCCGCCTTCTTCCAGGACGCGATGACCCGGTCGGGCGGCTTCAACACGGTCGACGTGGGCGCCTTCCACAGCGAGTCGCTGGCCCTGTCGACCGCGCTCATGTTCATCGGCGGCGGCAGCGCCAGCACCGCCGGTGGCATCAAACTGACCACGTTCTTCCTGCTGGCGTACGTCATCCTGGCCGAGCTGCGCGGTGAGCCGGACGTGGTGATCGGCAAGCGGCGGATCGCGGAGACCACCCAGCGCCAGGCGATGACGGTCGCGCTGCTCGGTGTCGGCCTGGTCGCCACCGGCACGTTCGCGCTGCTGGAGGCGACCACCAACGTCTCCTTCGAGGCGGCGCTGTTCGAGGTGACCTCGGCCTTCGCGACGGTCGGCCTGTCCACCGGCATCACTCCCGGCCTGCCGACGACGGCACAGTTGATCCTGGTCGTTCTGATGTTCATCGGACGCGTCGGGACGATCGCGGTAGGGTCGGCCATCGCCCTGAACACCCAGCGCAGGCTGTATCGATACGCGGAGGAGCGACCCATCGTTGGCTGACAAGGGAGGCGACGACAACGTCGTCGTGATCGGGCTCGGGCGGTTCGGCGGTGCGGTCGCCGGGTCGCTGCAGAGGATCGGTCACGAAGTGCTGGGCATCGACAACGATCCGAAGCTCGTGCAGGAGTGGTCGGAGCGGCTGACCCATGTCGCCGAGGCCGACTCGACCGACGAGGAGGCACTGCGCCAGCTCGGCGTCGCCGACTTCACCCATGCGGTGGTCGGCATCGGCACACACATGGAGCAGAGCATCCTGACCGTGCTGGCGCTGGTCGAGATCGGCGTGCCGCACATCTGGGCCAAGGCCATCTCGGCCAAGCACGGCAAGATCCTGTCCTCGGTCGGCGCGCACAAGGTGATCTACCCGGAATCGGCCATGGGTGACCGAGTCGCCCACCTGATCACCAGCCGGATGATCGACTTCATCGAGTTCGACGACGACTTCGCGATCGCCAAGACCCGCGTGCCGCAGGCTGCGGTCGGCAAGACGTTGGCGGAGCTGGGGCTGCGTGGCCGGCACGGCGTCACGGTCGTGGGCGTCAAGGAGCCTGGCAAGGAGTTCGCCTTCGCCACCCCGGACATGGCCATCCCGGCGAACGCCACCCTGATCGTCTCGGGCACGGTCGGCAAGGTCCAGAAGTTCGCCGCGACGACCTGACCGCTAGCTAGCCCGGCCCCTTGCCGCCTTTGCCCGGACCCGTCGGACCAGGCCCTTTGCCGCTGGAGTCGGCCTTCGCGGGCTTCGGCGGCTTGGGCTTCGGCTTCGACTTGGCCACGACCGGCTGCTTCGCCGAAGGCTCCCGGGTGGTCGGCGTGCTGACCGTGGTCACCGTCGAGATTCGCGGCACGCAGAACGCACCGTCGAGCCGGAACTCCACGGGGAACGCGTTCGACCGCGCGTAGCTGCCCGACAGCCGCAATCCGGCCGACCCGCCGGCCTGCACCGGAGTCGACCCGGCCGAGCGCAGCACGACCGTGCTGCCCTGCTGGTCGACCTTCGCCGTGCCGGCCCGGGTCAGCTTCTGGTCACCGGGGAAGGTGAAGGCCAGCGACCAGTCCGAGACGGCCGCCGACCCCGCGTTGACCACGGTCAGATCGGCGTCGAAGGTCTTGCCGGAGTCGCGCCGGAGCGCGTACCGGACCTCGCACGCCGGCTTCTCCGGCGCGGCCGCCGGTGCCGCGAGCGCCGTCGTCGTCACCACTCTGGTCGGATCCCCGCCACCCCGGGTCGCCGCGAAGGTCGTGCCCACGACGCCCAGGGCGACGACGGCGGCGGCCGTGCCGAGCACCTGGCGGCGGCGGCCGGCCAGCAGGGCGCCAGGTCGGGTGAACGCGGCGATGCCGGACGCCGGCACGACACCGCGCGGCTCCGGCTCGTCCGTCCGCGGCAGGATCGTCGTGTTGGCGGCGTTGCCGACCCCGGCGGGCGCCGGGGAAACGGGCCGGGGCAGGCGTCCGGTCACTCCGGTCAGCACCTCGACCACCTCGGCGCTGGTCGGTCGCTCGTCCGGCGCCTTCGCCAGGCAGCGCAGGCACAGCTCGGCCACCTCGTCCGGGAGCTCGTCGATGTCGGGCAGCGGCGACGGCTCCGCGTAGAGGTGCGACCGCAGCAGTTCGGTGCTGGACTTGCCGGGCCACGGCAACCGGCCGGCGAGGCAGCGGTAGAGCAGCAGGCCCAGGCCGTAGACGTCGGCGGCCGCGGCGACCTGTCCGCCCGCGAGCCGCTCCGGCGCGATGTAGGCGGGTGTGCCGAGCAACGCGCCGTCCGGACCGAGCTCCTGCTCGCCGACCACCGCGGAGATGCCGAAGTCGAGCACCTTGGCTCCGGCCGCGGTGAGCAGCACGTTGCCCGGTGTCACGTCGCGGTGCACCACCCCGCGCGCGTGCGCGGCGGACAGTGCCGAGGCGACCTCGGCGCAGATCGCCACCGCGTCGCGCCATGGCATCGGCGTCGCGCAGGCGGCCAGCGGAACGCCGTCGACCAGCTCCATCACGACGTACGGCGCACCAGCGGACTCGCCGTAGTCGTACACGTTGGTGATGTGGGGGTGGCTCAGCCGCGCGGCGGCCTGCGCCTCGGCCCGGATCCGCGCGCGGAACACCCGGTCGTCGGCGAGCGAGGGCGCGAGCACCTTGACCGCGACCTGGCGCCCGAGCACCTCGTCGTAGCCGCGCCAGACCACGGACATCCCGCCCGCACCCAGCCGCTCCACCAGCCGATAGCGCCCACCCACGTCCATACGGGTGTCTTGCCCGCACAACGCGGGTTCGAACCCGTTCGTCAGCCGTTGTTCGCGAGAAGCTGGTCGACGGGCGCGTACTCGTCCGTGAGCGGCTCGGCGTCGCCGACGAACGCGGACAGTTCGTCGCCCGTCACGATGGTGGTGTCGCCGCCGTCGTCGTCCTCGGTCAGCCGCGTCTTGAGCTGGTCCATCGGCAGCGGCGCGGGCGAGGCCACGATGACGAAGTTGGAGCCCTGCTCGCCGGCCAGTGACCGCACCGGCGCGATCAGCGCGACGTGCGGGAACTCGGCCCGCACGGTCGCCACCTCGGCCTTGACGAAGCGCAGCGGCGGGTAGTCGATGACGTTCTGCGCGTAGATGCCGTCGGGCCGGACCACGCGGCGGACCTCCGCGGCCATCTCCCGGGTGGCCAGGTGCCAGGGCACGACCAGGTGGCCGAACGCGTCGCCCACGACCAGGTCGGCGCTGGCCGTCGGGCGCCGCGCGAGCAGCATCCGGGCGTCCCCCACCTTGGTGGTCAGGTCCGGACCCTGGCGCACGCCGAGCTCCCGCTCGTCGAGGTCGACCAGCGCGCCGTCGAGCTCGTACACCTCGTTGCTGGAACCGGGCCGGGTGGCGGTGACGTAGCGCGGCATCGTGAACCCACCGCCGCCGAGGTGCACCGCGTCGATCCGCTCGGTGCCGGGCGCGACGACGCCGGACACGGCGCCGAGCCAACGGGTGTACGCGAACTCCAGGTAGGTGGGGTCGTCGAGGTCGACGAACGAGTGCCGGGCGGAGTTGAGGAACAGCGTCCGGCCGCCGTCGCGGGCGGGGTCGGGCACGACCGCCGCGCAGTGGTACGCGGTCTCGACGTCACACGGCGTCGGCGCGGCCGTGGAGAGCGCCGCCCCGGCCAGGCCGACCACGGCGAGCAGCGCACCGGCCCGGCTGGTGCCGGCCAGCGCGAGCCGCTCGGTGCGCCGCAGGTAGGCGCCGACGCCCAGGCCGGCGAGGCCGAGCGCGACGGCCAGCGCGATCAGGATGACCGAGGTGGGCAGCGCGGCGACCAGGATGAAGCCGGTGACCAGCGTCGCCGTGACCGCGCCGAGCGTGCCCACACTGGACAGCTTGCCGACCACCTGCCCGGTGTTGCGCAGATCGCCGAGCTGGAGCTTGACCACCAGCGGGGTGACCGCCGAGAGCAGGAACGCCGGGATGAACACGGCCAGCGCGGTGAGCAGCAGGATGCCGCTGACCGCCTCGCCGCGCAGCGCCTCACCCGCGTAACGGACCACCGGCAGCGTCACCGCGGTGGCGATGCCGGCCAGCACCAGCGCGCCCGGCAGCAGCGTGCGCGGGTCGCGCTTGTCGGCGATCCGGCCACCGGTCCACGCGCCGTACGCGATCGCCGCCAGCGCCACGCCGATCACCGAGCTGGTGACCTGGAGCGTGACGCCGAGGTACGGCCCGACCAGCCGCAACGCCACCGTCTCCAGGACGAGAACGGCACCGCTGGCCATGAACACCAGGAACGCGGCGAGACCGCCGGGCAGTGGACGACGTTCGGGCGCTTCGACCGCTGTGGCGGCGCTCTGGTCCATTACGTCAGGTTAGTGGGATCAAAGCATGGAAAGGTGCACGTGGTTGGTGTGGTCCGCGGCCGGACTGCCCGAACCGCTGTAGGACTTCCACCCCGTGCCCGGCATCCAGATCTGGCGGTACCAGATCACGTACATCACGCCGAGCGCGTTGGCGTTCTTGATGAAGTAGGCCGCCAGGTTGTTGCCGTAGGTCTTGTCGCCGCCGGTCGCGCTCCGGTCCTCGAAGCCGTCGGTCGCGGCGGCGAAGTCGCAGGCCCGCCCCTTCGGATGTTCGCCACCGCCACCGGAGCGGTGACACGAGACGTAGCGCCTGAACCCGTCGGACTGCGCCTCCCGCAGGGCGTGCAGGGTGCGCGGGGTGATGCAGCCGCTGGCCGGCGTCGGATCGTCGATCGTGCAGGACTCCGAGGGCCACGATCCGTCGGCGTTGCGCGGCGCGGGCTTGGCCGCCGGCGAGTTCGCGTTGATGTAACCGGCGGTGGTCGTGCCGCCGCCGATGCTGCGCAGGGCGCGCTCGGCGTCTTCCTTGCGCTTCTTGAGAGTCGCGACCTGCTTCTGCTGCTCGCGGATCTCGGCGTCGAGCTGGGCCTTGGCCTGCTGCGCCGCCTCGTGTGCCTCGTTGTAGCCGCGCAGGGCGCCGGCGTCGCGCTGGGCCATCACCTCGAGGCTGCCGGCGCGGGCCAGAAAGTCGTCCGGTGAGGCGCTGTTGAGCAGCGCGGACAAAGTGGTCAGCCGACCGGTGCGGTAGGACTCGACGGCCATCACACCGACCTGGGCGCGCATGACCTCGACCTGGGTGTCGAGCGCGTTCACCTCTTTGTTGAGGCGAAATGCCCGCTTCTTCGAGTCGTCGAGCTTGCGCTGCGCCTCGATCTGGCCTTTGGCCGCGGCCTCGAGGGTGTCGCGAAGCTTCTTCTCGTCGTTTTCCTTAGGTGCGGTCGGCGCGGCGTACGCGCCGGTGACTGGAGCACCGGTAGCGACCACCACGGCCGCGAGCAGCGCGGCGAGCAGGACACTCCACCGCCGTCGCGTAACCGTCCGAGGCACTGGGATTCCCTTCCGTCACAATGGTTCCCCCGCTGGCCGCCGGACAGAGTACCCGATCAGGAGCGACCCGGCCGTCCCGCGAGTTTTGGTGACGGACAGTCACGGAACGAGTGCGCCGGCCACCGTTCGCCAGGTCTGGTCGTCGATGGCCGCGAGCAGTCCCTCGCCCGGGTCGGGCGCGACGACGTACTCCGCGCCGTCCAGCCGGCGGACGACGCCGCCCGCCTCGCGCACCAGCAGGGCGCCCGGCGCGTGGTCCCACGGCCAGGTGCGCCACGACATCGCGAACTGCTGCCGACCGCCGAGCAGGTCCAGGTACTCCCGGCCGGCGCAGCGCTGGCCCGAGGTGACCTCGCCCAGCCGGTCGCCGCCGCCCTCGACCCGGGCACGCAGGTTCGCCGGGTAGTAGGTGGTCGCCGCGACACCGCGCAGTTGGTCCGCCGGGAGCGGCGCGGCCGGCTCGACCCGCACGCCGTCGAGGAACGCACCGGCACCGGCGGCGGCGTACCCCATCAGGTCGTCGACCGGGTCGTAGATCCAGGCGGCGGCCAGTCCCTCCTTGTCCACCAGCGCCACCATCAGGCAGAAGGGCCCTTTGCCGGCGGCGTAGTTGGCGGTGCCGTCGATCGGGTCGACGATCCACGCCGGCTCCGGGCCACCGATGCGCGCGAGCACGGACTTGTCGGCGGCGTAGGCCTCCTCGCCGACGACGACGGACCCGGGCAACAGTTCCAGCAGGCCGGCGGTGAGCACCTCCTCCGAGCGGCGGTCGGCGACCGTGACCAGGTCACCCGGGCCTTTCTCGCTGATCTCCGAAGCAGCGAGGTGCTGGTAGGAGGGAAGGACGACGGTGGCGGCGGTGTGCCGCACCAGCTCGTCGACCTGACTGCCGAGTTGTGCGTCGATCACATTTGTCCTAGTTGCGAGGGGGGAGCTTGACCACACTGACGAAGAACTCGTCGATCTGGCGTACGACCGAGATGAAGCGCTCGAAGTCGACCGGCTTGGTGACGTAGGCGTTGGCGTGCAGTTGGTAGCTGCGCAGGATGTCCTCGTCGGCGGCGGACGTCGTCAGCACCACGACCGGGATCCGGCAGAGCTCGTCGTCCTTCTTGATCTCTTCCAGCACCTCGCGGCCGTCCCGCCGCGGGAGGTTGAGGTCGAGCAGGATCAGGTCGGGAGCGACCGCGTCGGCGTACTGGCCCTCGCGGCGCAGGTAGGCCAGCGCCTCCGCGCCGTCGGAGACGACGGTGAGCCGGTTGCGCAGCTTGTGCTCCTCGAACGCCTCCTGCGTCATCAGCACGTCGCCGGGGTCGTCCTCGACCAGGAGCACCTCGATCGGGCTCTTGCCGTCAGCCGGAGCAGTCATGCCGCCACTTCCTTAACGCCGTCCGTGTCGTGGGTGGGTTCGGTCTGGCTCGGCGGCTGGTCCGCGGCCGGGGTCTCGTCGTCGCCGGGAGTCTCGGCGAGCACCGGCAGGGTGAATCGGATGATCGTGCCCTCGGTCGCCTCGAGGTCGACCCAGATCCGACCGCCGTGGTACTCGACGATCTTCTTGGCGATGGCCAGCCCGATGCCGGTGCCGGGGTACGCGTCCTTGGAGTGCAACCGCTGGAAGATCACGAAGATCTTGTCGGCGAACTCGGGCTCCACGCCGATGCCGTTGTCGGCGCAGGTGATCTCCCACTCCTCGCCGACCTGGCGCGCGGAGACCTCGACCCGGGGCGGTACGCCCGGGCGGCGGAACTTGATCGAGTTGCTGACCAGGTTGGTCAGCAGGTTGGTCAGCAGCGCCTCTTCGCCGAGCACGGTCGGCAGGTCGTGGAAGACGAGCTCACCACCGGCGTACTCGCGGGCGCTCTCGGTCTGGCTGCTGACCTGGTTCATCACGTTGTCGAGGTCGATCTCGGTGAAGCCGGCCGTGGCCCGGCCGATCCGCGAGAACGCCAGCAGGTCGTTGATCAGGCGCTGCATCCGCTGCGCGCCGTCGACCGCGAACGCGATGTACTGGTCGGCACGCTCGTCGAGCTGGCCGGCGTAGCGACGTTGCAGGAGCTGGCAGAAGCTGGCCACCTTGCGCAGCGGCTCCTGAAGGTCGTGCGAGGCGACGTAGGCGAACTGCTCCAGGTCGCGGTTGGACCGGATGAGCTCCTCGGCCTGGCGCTGGAGCTGGCTGTTGACCCACTCGATGCGCTCGCGGGCCGCGCCGACCTCGCTCAGGTCCGCCGCGATCTGCTGCCGCATCGCGTCGATGTCGGCCGCGAGCCGGCTCAGCTCCGGCGGGCCGATCCCGGTGATCCTCCGCTGGTAGTCACCGGCGCGCACGTCGCGCACCTGGTCGGCGAGGTCGGTGACCGGGCCGATCACCACCCGGTTGAGGGACACCAGCAGCGCGACACCGGCCACGATGATCACCGCGGCTGCGACCACCAGCAGGAACACGAGCGTGTTGCCCGTGTTCCGCGCCTTGTCGGCCACGGTGTCGCGAAGTTCCAGCATCTGCCGCTGCAACTCGTCGAGCGATGCCCGCATCTCGTCGAACCGCAGCCGCGCCTGGTCGGTGACGAAGGTGCGCGCGGTCGCCACATCGGGCGCGGCCACCACCGGCTCGGCGACGCTGGTCCGCCACGCGGTCGCCTGCTCCTCGATCCGGTCGAGCTGGCGGGCGATGTCCGGCTCGTCGTCGAGCAGCGGGCGCATGAGCGCCACCAGACGCTGTTCGGCCGCGACGCCCTCGGTGTACGGCCCCAGGTCGCTGCGGTCACCGCTGACGGCGTACCCGCGGATGCCGGTCTCCTGGTCGAGCAGAGCGCTCTGCAACCCCTGCGCGCTGGTGCGCAGCGGGCCGGTCTTGTCGAGCAGGGTGTCGAGGTGGTTGCGGTTCTGCGCGGCGACCGTGGCGGCGACCACCGCGATCAGCACGAGCACGACGCCGACCAGCGACGTGAGCGTCACCAACCGGCGCCGCAGCGTCCATTGCTTCATCGGCCACCGCCCGCGGTGACCAGCAGCATCGCGACGTCGTCGGCGAGCGCGCCGCCGTTGCCGTCCTCGGCGCGCCCGACCAGCCACCCGGGCAGGTCGGCGAGCGGCACGCTACGTCCGGCTTCGACAAGCTCGACCAGGCCCGGCACGTCGAGCCGTTCGTCACCCGCGCCCACGCGTCCCTCGATCAGGCCGTCGGTGTACATCAACAAGGACCAGTCATCGCTGTCGAACTCCAGGTCGTAGGCGCGCGGCGGACGCGGAGCGACCCCGAGCAGGAGCCCGCCGGGCGCCGGTACGGGAGCGACCCTACCGTTGCTCAACAGCAAGGGTGTCGGATGACCGGCGAGCCGCACCGTCGCCCGGTTGGCTTTCAGGTCGATCCGGACCGTGGCCACCGTGGTGAACGTCTCCGGCAGCCGCCGCTCGCTGATCAACACCTGCTCGAGCGCCGGCAGCACCGCGTCGTCGGGCACACCGGCCAGCACCAGCGCGCGCCAGGCGACCCGGAGCATCACGCCGAGGGCGGCCTCGTCGGCACCGTGGCCGCAGACGTCGCCGACGATCAGGTCGACCCGGTCAGGGTTGCTCTGCACCACGTCGTAGAAGTCGCCGCCGATCAGCGCCGCGTGGCGCCCGGGCCGGTAGAAGGGGTGCACCCGGATCCGGTCGGTCTCCATCAGCGGGCGCGGCAGCAGGCCGCGCTCCAGCCGCGCCGACTCGGCCTGGCGCAACTCGACCTCGCGCAACCGCAGCGCGTCCTCGTCGGCCCGTTTGCGCTCGACCGCGTAGCGCAGCGCGCGGGTCAGCAGCACGCCGTCGACCTGGCCCTTGACCAGGTAGTCCTGGGCGCCCTCGGCGACCGCGACCACGCCGAGGTGCTCGTCCTGCCGGCCGGTGAGCACGCAGACCGCGGCGCCGCCTGACTGCGCGAGCACCTGGCGGAGCCCGTCGAGCCCCTGCGCGTCGGGCAGACCGAGGTCGAGCAGCACACAGTCAGCATTGGCCATCAGGGGGCGGGCGTCCGCGAGGCTCTTCGCGTTGACCAGGTCGACGGCCGCGTCGGCCTCGTCTAGCAGCTCGCTGACCAGGAACGCGTCGGCGTCGTCGTCTTCGATCAGCAGCACCCGCAGGCGCTGCACAGCCGGCTGTTTCTGCCCAGGCTGAGGCGGCACCGCGACTGCTGCCACTTGCCGGTTGGCCACGTCACCACCCTCTCGGCTTGATCGTTGTCGCCACTCAACTGACCCCGCGGTGTGCAACCGTATGGCACCGTGCACCCACCGTGCCAGGCGGACCCGCCCGGGGTTAACGCTGCGCATCTAAGGTGATCTCACTTTGCGCGAAGGAGACGTGGGTGTCCGCAGGAGTTCAGGAGTCGACCACCCCGGTCCGAGAGCCCGCCGACCGGGCGCTGGCGAACCCCGCACGACGGGCATTGGCGGCCCTGGTCGCCGTCGCGGCGCTCGGCGCGATCGGTGTCATCTCGTTACTCGACATCCGGCCGCCCGCGCCGAAGCCGGTCTCGGCACCGGCCGGTGAGTTCAGCGCCGGGCGTGCCGCCGCGCACATCGACACCGTCGCCGCGCGGACGCACGTAGCGGGGAGCGCCGCCAACGACACGGTGCGTGACTATCTGGTGCGCACGCTGTCGGGTTTCGGACTGCGAACCTCGGTGCAGGACGCGATCGGCGGTGAGGCCGGCGACCTCAGCGGCAGCGCCGGCGCGGCCGCCGTCGCCCACGTCCGCAACGTCGTCGCGGAACTGCCCGGCAGCGACCCGACGGGCACCGTGTTCCTGGTCGCGCACTACGACTCGGTGCAGGTCGGCCCCGGTGGCAACGACGACGGCGCCGGCACCTCCTCGATCGTCGAGGTGGCCCGCGCACTGACCCAGGCCGGCCCGCTCCGCAACAACGTGGTGTTCGTGCTCACGGACGCCGAGGAGGCGTGCCTGTGCGGCGCGCTCGCCTTCGCCGCCAATCACCCGCTCGCGCAGGACGGTGGCGTCGCGCTCAACCTGGAGGCGCGCGGCAGCACCGGTCCAGTGATCATGTTCGAGACCTCGCGCGACAACGCGAAGCTGGTCGACGTGTTCGCCCGGTCGGCCCCCCACCCGGTCGGCACCTCGTTCGCGGTCGAGGTCTACCGGCTGCTGCCCAACGACACGGATTTCACCGCGTTCCTCGGCAACGACTTCGTCGGCCTGAACTCGGCCTACATCGACGGCGGCGCGCTCTACCACACCCCGCTGGACACCCCGGCCTCCGTCGACAAGCGCACGCTTCAGCAGCACGGCGACAACGCGCTCGGCCTGGTGCGCGCGTTCGGCGCCAGCGACCTGGACTCGCTGCGGGCGAGCGGCGACGCCACGTACTTCCCGGTGCCCGGCACGCTGGTCGTCTATCCCGGCTGGCTGACCTGGCCGCTGGCCGGGGTCGCGCTGCTCCTGGTGGCCGCTTTGGCCGTGTTCGCCGTCCGCAGCGGCCGCGCGACCTGGGGCCGGGTCGCCGGCGGGTTCGGCCTTGCCCTCGTGCCGATCGTCGCCGCGCCGTTGGCCGCCCAACTGCTCTGGATGCTGGTCACCGCGCTGCGCCCCGGGTACGTGTCGCTGCTCGACCCGTACCGGCCGATGCTCTGGCGCCTCACCGTCGTGCTGCTCGCGGTGACCGTGCTGTTCACCTGGTACGCGCTGCTCCGCCGCCGCATGGGTCCGGCCGCGCTGGCGATCGGCGGCCTGGCCTGGCTGGCCGTGCTCGGCCTGGTGCTGGCCGCGCTCACCCCGGGCGGCTCCTACCTGGCCGCTCTCCCGGCGCTGGCCGGCGCGATCGGCGGGCTGGTGGCGCTGCGCCTGCGGGATGCCTGGGCGGTGGTCCCGCTGACCGTTGCCGCCGCGGTGGGCGTCGTGATCCTCGCGCCGACCGTGGTGCTGCTCTTCCCGGCGCTCGGCATGGCGATGGGCGGGGTGGGCGCACTGTTCGCCACGCTGCTCGGCCTGGCCGCCCTGCCGGTGCTCGACCTGCTGCTGCCCGCGGCCGGTGGCCAGCGTGGGCTGACCGCCCTGCGGGCGCGCCGGATCGGCCTGGGCGTGCCGGTGCTGGCCCTCGTGGCCACGCTGGCGGTCGGCGGCACCGCGTTCGCGGTCGACCGGTTCGACCCGGCGCACCCGGTGCCGACCCACCTCATGTACGCGCTCGACACCGACAACGGCCAGGCCAAATGGGTCAGCTACGAGTCGTCACCGCAGCCGTGGACGGCCGGCTACGTGTCGAACAAGGAGGACCTCGCCGCCAGCTTCCCGGAGATCGGTGGCGAAGAGGTGCTGACCGGCCCGGCCCAGGCGGCGAGCCTGCCGGCGCCGGCGGTGACCGCGCTGTCGGACTCGGTCTCGGGCGGCAGCCGGACGATGCGCCTGCGGGTCGTGCCCCAGCGGCCGGTCCGGGTGGCCGCGCTGCACGTCGAGGGCGCCAGCGCGGCCGTGGAGAAGGCCAGCGTCGGCGGCTTCCCCGTGCCGGTGGACGCGTCCGGGCCGTGGTCGTTCGGACTGATCTTCCACGCACCACCGGCGGACGGCTTCGAGGTGGAGCTCGTCCTGCGGCCGACCGGCGGCGGTCCGGTTCGGCTGCGGGTCGAGGACGGCAGCGACGGGCTCGAGAACCTGCCGGGCTTCCGGCCCCGGCCGCCGGGCGTCGGCGTGATGGGCAGCCACAGCTCGGAGTTCGTGCTGGTGGCGAAGACGTACAGCTTCTGACGCGCGTAGGCCCCGCCGCCGGTTGACCAGCGGCGGGGCCCGAGCGGGTCGGCTGTCAGGCCGCGCGGTGCCGGCCGATGACCCGGCTGCGGCGGCGGAACATGGTCACCGCCAGGCCGGCGAGGACGAAGGCGAGGCCGGTCGCGGTCAGGCTGAGCACGGTGCCGCGCGAGGTGAGCCGGGCGTCCTCGGACTGGAGGGCGACGGTCGCCGGGCCGGGGCTTTCGGCCGGGCCTGGCTCGACCGAGGTAAGCGCCTTCGGGAGGTTCTCGATGTCGGCCGTGGTGCTCGATCCGAAGCCGCTGTAGTTGAGGCCGGTGGTCGGCGAGGTCTGCCAGTCGATCATGGGGCTGGGTGAGCCGCTGTCGGTGGGGCCGGGATCCCCGCCCGCGTCGCCGAGGCCGTTGTCCCCGCCGCCGTCGCTGTAGCCGCCACCATCGCTGTAGCCGCCACCATCGCTGTAGCTGCCGCCGTCACTGCTGAAGCCGCCGTTGTCGCTGTACGCGCCGTTGTCGTTGCCGAGGACCGCGCCGGGGTCGCTGAACGTGCCGCCACTGTCGCCGAGCATCACGCCCTGGCCGTTCGGGACCGCGCCACCGTCGTACGCGGACGGTCCGTTGTCGAGGACGGTCCCGTCCGTGTACGGGCCGCCGCTGTTCGGCAGGCCGTCGTTCGCGACGGTACCGGGCACATCGCTGTAGACACCGGTGTCGGCGGCGCCGCCGCCGGCCGGCACCTCGGGAACGACCGGCGCCGGGTCCGTGTCCGGCTCGGTCAGGTCGACCGAGCCGTGCGGAAGCTGGTTGGCGCTCGGTGTCGGCGTCGGTGTCGGGCTGGGCGTCGGGGTCGGTGTGGGTGTCGGGGTCACGCTCGGCGTCGGCGTCGGCTCAAGCGCCCGGACGGCCGCCGGCTCGATCACCGGCCCGACCGCGGCGGCCGGGCAGGTGTGGGCGATGGTGAAGTCGCGGGCCGTGCCGGTGATGGCCGCCATCCCCGCGGTCAGCCGCGAGCCACGCTCGACCGCGATCCAGGCCTGGCTCTTCTCGACGCCACCGTCCGCGCTGGGCGCCTCGCGGATCACCTGCCGCTGGTCCAACGTCGTGAACGTGCCGGTGACAGAGACGAAGTCACCGGACCGGTCGCCACGAAGCTCGAAGACCCAGACATCGCGGTCCGCGTACGGGCCTGCACCCAACCCCGGAACGCATCGCTGGTCGTCGAACTCGGCGGCCGTCGTGGGCACGCTCAGCGGAAGGACGTTGACGTACATCTCCGCGCTGGCGATCGTCGGCGCGGCGACGCCCAGACCGGATCCCAGCACCGCCGCCAGCGCCGCGCGCAGCGATCGTCCCCTCATCCCGTTCCCCCGAATCAGACATGAGACGCACCCAGGTGCGATCGTGCCCGATTCCGGACGAGAATGTGGAGAATTCCCTTATTTGCGTCGGCGCCGCCTACTTATGGCGAAAATGGACGAACAAGCGCCCGAAGTTCTTCGAGTCCTTCTCGACCCGGTGGTAGAGCCGCTTGACGTCCTTCTGGTCGAGGAACCGCAGCACCTTTTTCTTCAGCGCGCCCGAGCCCTTGCCCGGAATGATCTCGACGAGGGTGGCCTTCTTGGCCACCGCCTCGTCGATGATCCCGCGCAGCGCCCGATCGATGTCGTGGCCACGGTTGTAGATGTCGTGCAGGTCCAGCTTCAGCTTCACCGGGGTTTGACCTTCGACTCGACCCGCACCAGCGCCTGCGCGTAGTCGGGGTGCTCGGCATGCATCGCGGCGGCGATCCGCAGATGCGTCAGCGCCTCGGACGTGCGGCCCTGGCGCTCCAACGTGCGCCCGAGCACGTGGTGGGCGTAGTGGTCGCTCGGGTCCCGCTCGACCAGCGCCCGCAACTGCTCCTCCGCGCGGCCGAGCTGGGCCGTCTGGAAGTAGGCGCGCGCCAGCAACTGCCGCACCGACGCGTTGTCGGGCTCGGCCTCGACGATCGGCACCAGCAGGCGCACCGCCTCCGTCGGGTCACCGGCTTCGAAGAACAGGGTCGCCCGGCGGTACTCCTCCAGGAGATCCATTGCCACCTCCACCTCGTTGTCAGGGTCGCCGCAACGACCACGCCCGCACACCACCGAGGATGCCGGCGGTGTTCGGCACCACGACCACGTCGTCACCCATCCGGGTCAGCTGCTCCGGCCGGACCAAACGGGAGTTGCCCCCGCCCAGGTACAGCCGGTCCCAGAGAAACACGGGTCGCAGGCCGTCCACCACCGTGCGGACCCGCCTGGACCAGAACGCGTCGCCTAGTCGGCGGCGCTCGTGCTCACCGATGTACGTGTCGTAACTCATGCCCCAACGCACCGGGGCCTGTGAGAATTCCAGGTGCGGTGCGAGCGTCCCGCCGTCGAAGAGGGCGCAACCCAGCCCGGTGCCGAGGGTTATCACCAGCTCCAGCCCGGCACCGGCGACCACACCGGCACCATGCACCTCGGCGTCGTTGAGCACGAGCACCGGCGTGCCGAACGCCTCGGCCAGCGCCGCCTGCGCGTCGAACCCGGTCCAGTCGGCGACCAGGTCGGGATCGACCTTCGTACGCGGACCCGATCTGGTCACATAGTGCGGAGTCGCCACGACCACGCCATGGCGGATCATGCCGGGCATGCCCACCGTGACCCGGTCCGCCGTGGGCAGCCGGGAGCCGAGGTCGAGCAGGGTCTTCACGAAGAGCGCGGTGGGCAGGGGGTACGGCGTCGGCACGCGCAACGGCCGCGCCCGCATCGTGCCCGCCTCGTCCAGCACCGAGGCCTTGATCCCACCGCCCCCGCAGTCGATGGCCAACGTCGTCACCACCCGCTCAGTCTGCCGGTCAGGGGAGCGTCGCACTAAACGGAGCCCAAGATCGACGATCGGTTGGATACCCTTTTCTGGCCATGACCACGCTGATCGCCAAAGACCTCGCCGCCGGGCACGGTGACAAGGCCCTCTTCTCCGACCTTTCGCTCGTGGTCGCCCCGGGTGACGTGATCGGGCTGGTCGGCCCCAACGGAGCCGGCAAGTCGACCCTGCTCCGCACGCTGGCCGGGCTGATCCCCGCCGAGCAGGGGAGCATCGCGCTCAACCCGCCCACCGCGACGGTCGGCTACCTGCCACAGGAGCCCGACCGGCGGCCCGGCGAGACGGTCCGGGCGTTCCTGGCCCGGCGCACCGGCGTGGCGGTCGCGCAGGCCACGCTGGACACGGCGACCGAGGCGCTGACCGAGGGCCGGCCGGGCGCCGACGACGCGTACGCGACCGCACTGGAGCGTTGGCTCACGCTCGGTGGCGCCGACCTCGACGAGCGGCTCGACGAGATCGATCTCGGGTTCTCCCCCGAGCTGCCGATGACCGCCCTCTCCGGTGGCCAGGCGGCCCGCGCGGGGCTCGCGTCGCTGCTGCTCAGCCGCTACGACATCTTCCTGCTCGACGAGCCGACCAACGACCTCGACCTGGCGGGGCTGGCGCGACTGGAGGAGTTCGTCACCGGCCTGCGCGCCGGCACCGTCCTGGTCAGCCACGACCGCGAGTTCTTGGCTCGCACGGTGACCAGCGTGCTCGAGCTCGACCTGCACCAGCAGCAGGTCAACCACTTCGGCGGCGGCTATCAGTCCTATCTGGACGAGCGGGCGGTGGCGCGGCAGCACGCGCGGGACGACTACGAGGAATACGCCCAGACGAAGGCCAACCTCGAGGCGCGGGCGCGTACGCAGCGGAACTGGATGGAACACGGCGTCCGCAACGCGCGGCGCAAGTCGAAGGACAACGACAAGATCGGGCGGAAGTTCCGCGCCGAGGCGACCGAGAAACAGGCCGCCAAGGCCCGGCAGACCGAGCGTCTGATCGAGCGCCTGGACGTGGTCGAGGAGCCCCGCAAGGAGTGGGAGCTGCGGATGACCATCGCCGCCGCGCCCCGGGCCGGCGCGGTCGTGGCCACCCTGCGCGGCGCAACCGTCCACCGCGGCTCGTTCACGCTCGGCCCCGTCGACCTCCAGATCGACTGGGCCGACCGGGTGGCGATCACCGGACCCAACGGCTCAGGCAAGTCGACGTTGCTGGCCGCACTGCTCGGCCGGCTGGCGCTGGACGCCGGCGACGCGCACCTCGGCCCCGGTGTCGTGGTCGGCGAGGTCGACCAGGCTCGTGGCGCCTTCGTCGGCAACGAACCGCTGGTCGACGCTTTCCGCGCGGCCACGCCCGGGATGGCCCCGGAGGAGTCGCGCACGCTGCTGGCCAAGTTCGGGCTGCGCAGCGACCACGTGCTGCGGCCCGCCGCCACGCTGTCGCCGGGCGAGCGTACGCGGGCAGGATTGGCTCTCCTGCAGGCCCGCGGCGTCAACCTGCTCGTGCTCGACGAGCCGACCAACCACCTCGACCTGCCGGCGATCGAGCAGCTCGAGTCGGCGCTCGACGGCTATCCCGGCACGCTGCTGCTGGTCACCCACGACCGCCGGATGCTCGACGCGGTCCACGTCAACCGCCGGCTCGCGGTCGCCGACGGTCGTGTGTCCGAGCTTTAGACTTGACTTATATAACCGGCTGCTAGACAGTCGAGACGTGCACGCGTTCGACGTCCTCGGCGACCCCGTCCGGCGGCGGATCCTGGAGTTGCTGGCCGACGGGGAGCTCGCGGCCGGCGAGATCGGCGCGGTCGTCCAAGCGGAGTTCGGCATCTCGCAACCGGCCGTCTCGCAACACCTGCGGGTGCTCCGCGACAACGGTTTCACCACCGTCCGCGCGGCCGGCACCCGCCGCCTCTACGCGGTCGACGCCACCCCGTTGCGGGAGGTCGATGCCTGGTTGGAGCGCTACCGCCGGTTCTGGACTCAGCGGCTGGACGCCCTGGAGACGGAGCTGGCTCGCGGCCGTCGCGAGCGCCGCTAGTTCTCGTCTAGCGGGCCGTCTCGCGCCTTCCTCGCAGAGGGGAGGTGGTCACCATGACCGACGCGCCGCTGCGGTTGGCGGTGATCATCGGGAGCACCCGCGAAGGGCGGGTCGGCGACCGGATCGCACGCTGGTTCGCCGCTCAGGCCGCCGGGCGCCCTTCGCTCGCTGTTGGGATCGTCGACCTCGCCTCGTACACGTTCCCCGCCGATTACCCGGCACGGGCGACGCCGCAGATGTCGGCGTTCGCCGCCGAGATCGACGGTGCCGACGCGTTCGTCGTGGTCACGCCCGAGTACAACCACAGCTTTCCCGCCTCGCTCAAGCAGGCGATCGACTTCGCGTACGACGAGTGGCACGCGAAACCGGTCGGCTTCGTCTCGTACGGGTGCCGCTCAGCCGGGCAGCACGCGGTCGACCAGCTCCGCACGGTCTTCACCGCCCTGCACGCGGTGACGGTCCGTGACTGGGTCGGCGTGGACCTGCTCGACGGCGCCGACGACCTCGACGCGCGGCTGGCGGGTGACGTACCCGTACAGGCGGCTCAGGTTCTGCTCGATCAGCTCTCGTGGTGGGGCCGCACGCTGCGGTCCGGCCGCGCCGCACACCCCTACGTCTCTTGATCTTTGTCATTTCGTCACGGAGGGAACCATCATGAGCGACCGCCCAACCGGCCACGCGATCGAGGCTGCGGGGTTGGTGAAGACGTTCGGCGACACCCGCGCCCTCGACGGCATCGACCTCGCTGTGCCTGCTGGCAGCGTCTACGGCCTACTCGGCCCGAACGGCGCGGGCAAGACCACGGCCGTCCGGGTGCTGGCCACCCTGACCCGCCCCGACGGTGGCACCGCCAGGGTGTTCGGCCACGACGTGGTGCGCGAGGCCAACGCCGTGCGTTCGAAGGTCAGCATGACCGGCCAGTACGCGTCGGTCGACGAGGACCTCACCGGCTTGGAGAACCTGATCCTGCTGGCCCGCCTGCTCGGCCACCGCAAGCGGGGCGCGAAGGCGCGGGCCGAGGAGCTGCTGGCCGCGTTCGGCCTGACCGACGCGAGCGACCGCCAGGTGAAGAAGTACTCCGGCGGCATGCGGCGCCGGATCGACATCGCGGCGAGCATCCTCAACACCCCGGAGCTGCTCTTCCTCGACGAGCCGACCACGGGCCTGGACCCGCGCAGCCGCAGCCAGGTCTGGGAGATCATCCGGTCGGTCGTCGCACACGGCACGACGGTCCTGCTGACCACGCAGTATCTGGACGAGGCCGACCGCCTGGCCTCCCGGATCGCGGTGGTCGACCACGGCAAGGTCATCGCCGAGGGTACGCCCGGGGAGCTCAAGTCCTCGATCGGCTCGGGCACCGTCCACGTGCGACTGCGCGACGCCGGTGCCCGGCCGAAGGCGCTGGAGGTGCTGGCGCGGGCGCTCGGCACCACGGTCGAGCCGGAAGCGGATCCCGTGTCGCTGTCGGCCCGGGTCGACGGCTCGGACTTCGAGGCGAGCACCCAGGCGGCACGAGCGCTGTCGGAGCTGGCCGCCGCCGGCATCGTGGTCGACGACTTCTCCCTTGGCCAGCCGAGCCTGGACGAGGTGTTCCTGGCGCTGACCGCTGTTCCCGCTGCCTCTTCTGAGATGGAGTCCGTCCGATGAGCACCGCTGCCACGTCGTCCGACCTGCAGACTGTCTTCGTCCCGTCGCCCGAGACCCTGGGTGCGGTCCTAGCGCCCGGTGCCCGACCGCCAAGGCCGAGCGCGTGGTCGGCGTCGGTGACGTTCGGCTGGCGGGCGATGCTCAAGATCAAGCACGTACCCGAGCAGCTCTTCGACGTCACCGCCTTCCCGATCATCATGACCCTGATGTTCACCTACCTGTTCGGCGGTGCGCTGGCCGGCAGCACGGGGGCGTACCTGCAGTTCTTCCTGCCGGGCATCATGGTGACGAGCGTCGTGATGATCACGATGTACACCGGCATCGGCCTCAACACGGACATCGAGAAGGGGGTCTTCGACCGCTTCCGCACACTCCCGGTCTGGCGCCCGTCAGCCCTGGTAGGCATGATCTTCGGCGACGTCCTGCGCTACATCTTGGCGGCCCTGGTCATCCTGGGCGTAGGCCTGATCCTGGGCTTCCGCCCGTCGGGCGGGGTCATGGGGGTAGCAGCGGGCATCGGCCTACTGGTGGTCTTCTCGTTCGCGTTCTCCTGGGTCTGGACGATGTTCGGCCTGATCCTGAGAAGCGAGAAGTCGGTAATGGGCGTGAGCATGCTGGTCCTGTTCCCACTGACCTTCCTGAGCAACGTCTTCGTGGAGCCGTCGACGATGCCGGGCTGGCTACAGGCCTTCGTCAAGGTCAACCCCATCACCCACCTGGTCGACGCCATCCGGTCGGTGATGGCGGGGTCGCCTGATGCGTCGAGCATCATGTGGACGTTCGCCTGGAGCGCGGGCTTCGTGGCCATCTTCGGCTTCCTGACGATGTACCGCTACAACCGACGCTGAGCCGGTTACGGAAAGGCGGCCCCGCACTTCGGTGCGGCGCCGCCTTGCGTCTGGGTGTCGCGCGTCGTCTTGCGGTCACGCTCGTAGGCCAGCCTGCGGGTCCGATCGCGGAGGCCGACCGTGGCCCGAACCTCGCCGATCAACGCGGGGGGTGAGGGCGAACCAGTCGCCTACAGGCGCCAAGTCCTCGCAGTGGTCGGCGCGTAGCGGCAAGCGCCCGTCGGGACCGCTTCGCCGAGGTCGGCGGCCAGGTCTGGGTGGCGCTCGTCGATCTTGCGCCAGGTGTCGCGGATGCGAGCGGGTCACTTTCTTGCGGGCACGCTCGGCCTCGTCGCCAGTCGGCGGTGGCCGGCCACGAAGCGGAGCGCGCCGGTCCGCGGTCGGCGTCGGGCGAAGGCAGTCGCCTACAGCCGCCATGTCGGCACGGCGGGTGGGGCGTAGCGGCAGGTGGCGCCCGTGGAGACCGCTTCGCGAAGGTGGGCGGCCAGGTCTGGGTGGCGCTCGTCGATCTTGCGCAAGGTGTCGCGGATGCGAGCCGTCACGGTCTTGCGGGCGCGCTCGGCCTCGTCGCCCAGCCTCCGGGTGCGGCCGCCCAGGCCGGCCGCCGCGCGGAGTTCCTCGATCAGCGCGCGGCGTTCGGCGTCGAACGTGGCCAGCTTGCTCTCGTCGCCGCGGTGGGCGGCCAGGTCGATCGCCTCGTCCAGCTCGCTCAGCCGACGCTTGTAGCGGGCCTTGGCCTCGTCGTCGAGTACCGGGTCGCCGCCCATTCGGCGTGCCGCCAGTAGTTCGGGGCCGGCTGTCGGGTCGAGCAGCACCACCGCCGCGATGTCGTCGCCGGGGTGGCTCAGCAGTTCGTGGAGGTCGCGTAGTCCCTTCGCGTCCGGTAGGTGCACCACCTGACCCGCGAATGCCAGCCGCCACACATCGCCTTCCCGGCGGAACTCCGGGGGCAACGATTCCGTCGTGATGCCTCGTGCGCCGTCCTTGTCAACGCCGCCTACGGAAGGCAAGCGTTCGAATCGTGCGGCGTCACCGCCGGCACCGTCAGCAGGCCGCGAGCGTCCACGTGGTGCGACGTCCCCGCCGCCACCGTCCGCAGACCGCGAGCGTTCGAACGCCGCTACGTCACCGCCGCTGCCGTCGGCAGAGCGCGAGCGTCCGAACGGTGGGACATCACCGCCGGCGGCGCGTGCAGAACCCGCGTGCTCCACTCGCGCGATGTCTCCCTGGGCAATGCGCGCAGAATCCGGGCCTTCCGCACCGGTTGGCCCTCCGATGGGCGCCGACCCGGCGGGGTCCAGCGAGCGGCCCGCCGTGACAGATCCTGTTTCGGCGGCTCGCGCCGCCGGATTCTCGGAGACAAGACCGCGCGTGTCGTCCACCGTCGTGTCCGCCCACGGAAGTGACCAGGCCGCCGCATCCTCGCCTTCGCGGCCCGCACCCGCATGCCCGGAGGGCGCCGCGATGCCCGCCCGTCGCTCAGGCCGCACTGAGGCGCGCCCCGAGCGCGCAGCCAACGCGCGAGCCTGCTCAACCACGTGCGGCATGTCCAGGTCGGTGGCCTCTCGCTCCACTTCGGACAGCAACGACGCTGCCGACGCGCCCTGGGCCAGCCACGCCTCGGCCAGGCCAAGACGGGCCAGGACCGACCACGGCCGAGCACCCATCCGATCGGCGGCCTCGGAGGCGCGCGCGAACCCCTCCGCCGCCTCGGTCCACCGCTCCTGCGCGGCGTCGACCCGGGCCAACCAAAGCGAGACCGGCCCACTCACGTCGCAGCCGTAGAGGGACACCAGCCACTCGCCCGCATAAGGCGAGAACGCAGCCCGCGCACGGGCGCACAGGTCCGGATCGCGCGTCAGCACCGCCAGCTCCGCCACCAGCCGCAGGAACAGCGGCTCCATCCAGCGCTGGTAGCCGCGGTCGCCCGCGTCGGTCTCGGCCACGTGGCGCAGGCCCGGCCCGGGGTCGCCCAGGGCGACCGCGGTGAGGGCGGTGACCAGCGGATAGTAGGGCGGGTGCGCCGCCAGCCGCCTCGCGATCAGCGACGACGCCTCCGTGAACCGCCCCCTCAGCATCAGCAGCGCCCAGCGGACGTGTTGGCCCATGTACGCGTTCTCGTCCTGGTCGCCGTCGATGAAGCCGGCCAGGTCCGCGTGTAGGGTTGCCGCCTCCGTGAAGTCGCCGCGCAGGGTTGCGATGATGCTGCGGTCGATGGTCGACATCATCCGGGCCATCGCGACGTCGAACCGCTCGGTCATCGCGTGCAACGCCTGCACCTGCGCGTAATAGCCCGGGTCGCCCATCTCCAGCAACGCCACCCAGCGCAACGACGCCGCGAAGGCCGCTGTCTGGCGGTCGCCGGAGCGCGTGGCTACGGTCTCCATCTCGGCCATCAGCGCCGCGCGCTCCGGGGCCGAGCCCAGGCCCCAGATCGAGTCGTGTCGGCTCCACAGGCTGAACGCCAGCGCCTCGTCGTTGTTGTTGGCTCGGGCCTCCGCCTCGGTGCGGGCGATCAGGTCGCCGACCAGCCGTTGGCGGGACAGCTCGGAGCCGTCGCTGCCCACGTAGCGGGCGTGTGCCTCGCGCAGCAACGCCTCGATCACCGCGGCGCGGCTGCTCTGGGGGCCGCGGTGGCGCTCGGCGACCAGGGCCACCCGGGCCAGCACCGCCGGCTCGTCGAGCGTGCGGGCCACGTCGGCGGCGGTCTCGATCTGCGCCCAGGCCTCGTGACGCGAGCGGCCGTGGAAGAGCTCCATCGACAGGTCGAGGTGGATCTTGACCCGGCGGGTCGGGTCTTCGACGCGCTCCAGCGCGCGGCGGAAGTGGTTGTGTGCCTCCTCGGGCGCTATTCGGCCCGAGGCGTCGAGGGCGGCGGCCACCAGGTGGTCCACCGCCTGCGCGGACGGGATGACGTCGCCCGCCGCGTACGCGTGCCGGGCCAGATCCGCCGGGAACAGCCGGCCGCGCAGCGCGGGTGTTTCGTCGACCGCCTGCACCACCGCGGCGTGGCGGGTGCGCCGGTCGTCGTCGGAGAGCCCGTCGTAGAGCGTCTCGCGCACCAGGTCGTGGCCGAACGCGAACCGCCCACCGCCGCGGCCGACCACCAGCCGCGCGGTGATGGCCTGGTCGAGCAGGCGGTCGACCTGCGGCACCGGCTCGGCGACGACGGCGGCCAGCAACTGCCGGTGGAACTCGTGGCCGAGCACCGAACCCGCCGTCAACAACTCGACCAACGAACCCGGCAGGAGGTCGAGCCGGCGGCGCACCGCGTCGCGTACACCCGGGGGTATCGCGGTCAAGGACCCGTCGGCCCGCCACAGCCGGGCGGTCTGCTCGACGAAGAACGGGTTGCCGCCGGTGCGCCGGTGCACCTCGGTCACCACGTCGTCGGTCGGCGCCCGGCCCGCCGCCCGCTCGATCAGCGCGCCCACGTCGGCCGGCTCGAGCCCGGTCAGCGTGACCATGGTCGCCTTGGCCTGCAGGGGCAACAGCAGCGGCCGCAGCGGGTGAGCGGCCGACTCGACCTCGACGTCACGGTAGGTGCCGACCAGCAGCAGTCGCTCGAACCAGGTGTGCTGAGCCGCGAACTCGAGCATCCGCAGCGAGGCCGGGTCGGCCCAGTGCAGGTCGTCGAAGACCACCATGACCGGCGCGTGCTGGGAGGCGGCGGCCAACGCGGCGGTGACCCCGTCGTACAACGTGAATGCCTCGGTGTCGGGGTCTGACGTCTTGCCGAGCAGCACCGCGAGCGCCGCGCCGCCCACCTCCTGGATCTCCGCCCACTGCTCGGGCGAGGCGTGCCGGCGCAGCCCTCGCAACGCCTGCACCCAGGGCCAGTAGCCGGGTGCGCTCTCCGAGTCCCAGCAGCGCCCGCCGAGCACCGTCACACCGCGCGCCCGCGCCTCGTCGACCGCGCCGGTCACCAGCGTGGTCTTGCCGATGCCGGCCTCGCCGGTGACCAGCACCAGCCCACCGTGGCTCTCGGTCACCCGGTCGACCTCGGCGCGCAGCACCGCGGCGGGATGCTCCCGCCCGATGACCGTCTCCCCCACCCGGGTCCCCATGACCCATAGACGGTATCGGAAGCCACCGACAGAATTAGTTACGCCAGCAGACCGGGATAAAGCAGTGCCAACTGGTGCGGGAACGCCGCGATGAGGCGCAACTCGTCATCCGTGAGCGGGCGGCCCGTCGAGGCGTTGCAGAGCTGCACCAGCTTGAAGGTCAGCTCCGGCTCGGTGACCGCGATGCCCAGCCCCTCCATGACGTGCCGGAATCCGGCCATTCCGCCGTACTCGCCGGTCAGCACCACCCGACCGCCGCGCTCGTGCCAGTCCGCCGGGAAGGGGCCGAGCACGTTCTCGTCGTACAACTCGTAGTTCCGATGGTCCTTGAGCGCGCCGTCGGCGTGGATGCCCGACTCGTGCGCGAACGCGTTGCGCCCCACCCCGGGCTGGTTGATGGCCAAGGGCTGGTTGAAGGCGTACGCGGCCCAGTAAGCGAACCGGCGTGCCCAGGATAGGTCCAGCGGATCGCCGATCTCCACCCGCTCGGCGACGCCGAAGCCGTTGTGCAGCGCGAGGATCGTCGAGACCAGGTCGGCGTTGCCCGACCGCTCACCGATCCCGTTGACGCAGGTGTTGATCCAGGCGTCCTGGCCGGCGTCGAGGTCACCGAGCGCGCCCGCCACCGAGTTGGCCACCGCCATGCCGAGGTCGTTGTGGCAGTGCGTCTCGACCGGCATGCCGACGGCGCTGGCCAGCTTCGCGAACCGCTCGCCGATCCGGCCGGGTGTGTCGCCGCCGATCGTGTCGCAGTAGCGCACCCGGTCCGCACCCGCCTCCTTCGCCGCCAGCGCGAACTCGGTCAGGAACCCGAAGTCGGTCCGCGAACCGTCCTCCGCGTTGACGCCCACGGTCTCGACCCCGGCCTCCTTGGCGGCCCGCACCGCGCCGACCATCTCCGCGACCACGGCGGCCCGGTCGAACTTGCCCTTGAACTTGTTGCGCAACATCTGGTCACTGGTCGAGATCGAGAGGTTGTAGTGCTTGAGGCCCAGCGGCGTGGAGGCGGTCACGTCGCCGGCCACCGCCCGGGTCCACCCGGACAGCCGCAGGTCACCGAACGCTCCGGCCTCGGCCAGCGCCACCTGCGCCCGCACGTAGGGCACCTCGTGGAACAGGAACGGGAAGCCGATCTCGGACTGCGCGACCCCGAGCTTCCCCAGGTAGAAATTGACCATCGTCTTGCCGAACTTGGACAGCCCGGTCCGGGCCGTCTGCACGCCGTCCCGGTTGGTGACGTCGAGGAAATGAATGCGTGGCATAACCTCAGGTTGACAGTCTGGGTTGCGGTCAGTCAATGTTGACTAAAATCAACATGAGATCGGGTACGGAGGCACGATGGAGCAGGTCACGGGCTGGTTGACGGCGGAGGAGGCGGCCGAGCGGCTGGGTGTGAAGCCAGCCACGCTGTACGCGTACGTCAGCCGCGGTGTGCTCGGCCGCCGCCGGTCCCCGTCGGGACAGAGCCTGTTCGACCCGGCCGAGGTCGAACGGCTGGCGCGGCGTGGCCGTCCCCGCCAGCGCCCTAGCGGTGCGTCGGAGGTGGTGATCGAGTCGCGGATCACCGCTCTCGGAGCGGACCGGCCGTTCTATCGAGGACGCGACGCTCTCGAACTGGCTGCCTCCGCTTCGTTCGAGGAGGTCGCCGAGCTGCTCTGGACGGGGAAGCTCGCGACCGGTCCACGCGGATGGCGGGCGGGCGACGCGGCGTTGACGGCCGGACGGGCGGCCAGCGCGGCCCTGCCGCGCGATGTGTTGCTGCTCGACCGGATCCAGGCTGTGGTGCCGGCGTTGGCGGTGACCGACCCGCTGCGCGGCAACCTTGATCCCAGGGCCGTTGTCGACGTCGGGCGGGCGCTGGTCGCCGGGATCGTCGACTGCCTCCCGGTCCGCGGGCCGGCGGCCGACGACCGCGAGATGCCGCGAGCCGCCGCCGCGGCCGACGGAGCTGCTGATGCCACCGAAGAGGATCAGGCCAGCGATACGGGCTCGCCCAGCGACATCGAGGACACCATTGCCGGGCGGTTGGCGACCCGGCTCGGTGCGGACAACGGGTTCGTCGACGGTGTCCGCGCGGCGTTGGTGCTGCTCGCCGACCACGAGCTGGCCGCCTCGACGCTGGCCGCGCGGGTGGCCGCTTCGGTCCGCGCCGACCCCTACGCGGTGGTCACCGCCGGCCTGGCCACGGTAAGCGGGACCCTGCACGGCGGCGCCTCGCTCGGCGCCGAAGCCCTGCTCGACACGCTGGCCGACCCGGCCGACGCCGACGCGGCGATCGGCCTGATGCTGCGCCGTGGCGAGCGGATACCCGGCTTCGGCCACACCGTCTACAAGTCCGGCGACGGACGCGCAGGGGCGCTGCTCGACCGGATCAGCGCCGCCGCTTCCGACCATCCGGTGCTGCTCAGCGCGGAGGCGCTGCTCGCCGCCGCACGCCGGCGCCGGCTCCCCGAGCCCAACATCGACTTCGCGCTCGCGACGCTTACCCGGGCGGCCGGGATGCCCACGGGCGCCGGTGAGGCGATCTTCGCGATCGCCCGCGTGGCCGGTTGGCTGGCGCACGCCATCGAGGAGTACGAGCGCCGGACACCGCTGCGGCTCCGCGCCATCTACATCGGACCCAGCGAATAACCCCTTGGATCGACCGGCTGACCCCGTTACTGTGGTCGCCGACGGACAGAGAGGGGCAGGCCGATGCGGATCTGAGGTTGTCGACGTTTCCGACAACCCTGGAGGACCGCCATGTCTCCTGCCATCCTGATATCCGACCTCACCTTCTCCTGGCCTGACGGCGAGCCCGTGTTCGACGGGCTCGACCTGGTGCTCGGCGCCGGCCGCACCGCACTGATCGGCACCAACGGCTCCGGCAAGTCCACGCTGCTGCGGCTGGTCACCGGTGCGCTCACACCTGCCCAGGGCACCGTCCGGGTCGACGGCACGCTGGGCTACCTGCCGCAGGACCTGACCCTCGACGCCGGCCGCCCGGTCGACGACGTGCTCGGCATCGCCACCACCCGGCGGGCGCTGGCCGCGGTCGAGCGCGGCGACGCTGATCCGGCTCACTACACGACGATCGGTGACGACTGGGACGTCGACGACCGCGCTCGCGAGACGCTCGACCGGTTCGGCCTCGGCCACATCGGCCTGGACCGGGCCGTCGGCGCGCTCTCCGGCGGCGAGGCGGTCCTGCTCGGGCTCGCCGGCCAACTGTTGCGCCGACCGCGCGTACTCGTGCTCGACGAACCGACCAACAACCTCGACCGCGCCGCGCGTGAACGGCTCTACGCCACGGTGGCCGCGTGGTCCGGCGTCCTGCTGCTGGTCAGCCACGACCGCGAGTTCCTGGAGCTCGCCGACCAGGTCGCTGAGCTGCACAACGGCGGGATACGGCTGTTCGGCGGCACGTTCAGCGAGTACGAGCACGCGCTGGCCGTCGAGCAGGAGGCCGCGCAGCGCGCCGTGCGGGCCGCCGAGAGTGACGTGCGCCGTCAGAAGCGCGAGCTGGCCGACGCGCACGTGACGCTGGCTCGGCGGGTCCGCTTCGGCCAGAAGAAGTGGGACAACAAGCGCGAGCCGAAGGCCATCATGAACCAGCGGAAACGCGAGGCGCAGGTGTCCGCCGGCAAATATCGCGGCCTGCACGAGGACCGGCTCGCCGGCGCGCTCGAGCGGTTGACCTCGGCCGAGGGGGCGGTCCGCGACGACGCCGCGATCCGGGTCGACCTGCCCGCGACAGCGGTGCCCTTGGCCCGCCGGGTGGCCAGTGTGCGCGACGCGGTGTTGCGCAACGGCGCCAAGATCGACCTGGACGTGTACGGACCGGAGCGGATCGCGCTGCTCGGCGTCAACGGCTCCGGCAAGACCACGCTGCTGTCCGCGCTCGCCGGCCGGGTCCCGGCCGAGCGCGGCGAGGTCGACGTGGCCGTCCCGGTGCGGTTGTTGCCGCAACGACTCGACGTACTCGATGACGATCTGTCGATTGTGGCCAACGTGCACCGGCTGGCGCCGACGGCCGGTGACAACGCGATCCGTGCGCGGCTGGCCCGGTTCCTGTTCCGTGGCGCCAGGGCGGAACGGCCGGTCGGCTCGCTGTCCGGCGGCGAGCGGTTCCGGGCCACGCTGGCCGCGCTGATGCTGGCCGACCCGGCGCCGCAGTTCCTGCTGCTCGACGAGCCGACCAACAACCTCGACCTGACCAGCACGCGGCAGCTCGGGGAGGCGCTGGCCGCGTACCAGGGCGCTCTGGTCGTCGCGAGTCACGACCTGGGCTTCCTGCGGACCCTCGGCATCACCCGCTGGCTGCGGCTCGACGGCGCGCTCAGTGAGTCGGACCCGCCGCCTGCGTAGGGTGGCGGTGTGGTGCGGTTTCGAATCAGCGAGGCGGCGGAGCTGCTCGGCGTCAGCCCCGACACGGTCCGCCGGTGGATCGACGCCGGCAAGCTCCCCGCCGACCGCGACGAGCACGGGCACCGCCTGGTCGAGGGCACCGAGCTCGCCGCGTTCGCGCGGGCCCAGCACGAGCAGGCCGAGGGCGGCGAGACCTCGGCCCGCAACCGGCTGCGCGGCATCGTCACCGCGGTGGTCAAGGACGGGGTGATGGCGCAGGTCGACATCCAGGCCGGCCCGTTCCGGATCGTCTCGCTGATGAGCCGTGAGGCGGTCGACGAGCTCGACCTGCGGGTGGGTTCGGTGGCTACGGCCGTCATCAAGTCGACGACCGTGGTAGTGGAGAAGGCGGCGGCACGGCGTTAAAGTCATCGATGTACGAGCGGCGGCGCGCTCACCCCGATCCGGGAGGAGAGCTCCGTGCCGTCCATCTCTCGTCGTGGCCTGTTGCGCGTCGGCGGTCTTGCCGTCCTGGCCAGTGGCCTGTCCCCGTCGGCGCTCGCCGCGCCCGTCGTCACCGCTGACCTCGTCGTCTACGGCGCCACCGCCGGCGGCCTGGTGGCCGCGATCCAGGCCCGCCGCATGGGCCGGACCACCGTCGTGCTGGAAGCGTCGAACAACCTCGGCGGGCTGACCACCGGCGGGCTGGGCCAGACGGACAGCGGAACGGCCGCGTCGATCAAGGGAATCGCGGGCGAGTTCTACAGGCGGATCCACGCGGCGTACGCGGGAACGCCGGTGACGCCCACCTCCCCCGCCCGGTTCACCTTCGAGCCGCACGTGGCGCGGGCGGTGTTCGACGAGATGCTCGCCGCGGCCGGCGTGCCGGTCTATTTCGGGCTCCGGCTGGCGTCGGTCAGCAAATCGGGCAACCGGCTGGTCGAGGTCGTCGGCGAGAACGGGCAGGCGTTCCGGGGCGCGATGTTCGTCGACGCCTCCTACGAGGGCGACCTCATGGCTCGGGCCGGGGTCTCGTGGACGGTGGGCCGGGAGAGCAACGCCACCTATGGCGAGACCATCAACGGGGTGCAGGTCCGCAGTGGACACCAGTTCAACTTCCCGGTCTCACCCTATGTCGTGGCGGGTAACCCCGCTTCGGGCCTCCTGCCGGGCATCTCGTCCGCGCCGGTCGCCCCGACCGGTTCTGGTGACGGGCTGATCCAGGCCTACAACTACCGGATGTGCCTGACCCAGGCCGCGTCCCGCGTTCCGTTCCCGAAGCCGGCCGGCTACGACGCGGCGCGCTATGAGCTCTTGCTGCGCTACGTCCAGGCCGGCTGGAACGGGCCGTTCTTCACCACGCACGGCGTCGGCGGCGGCAAGACCGACTCCAACAACAACGGCGCGTTCTCGACTGACTTCATCGGTGCCAACTATGCCTATCCGACGGCTTCGTACGCGGTGCGCGACAGCATCGCCGCCGACCACCGGACGTACCAGCAGGGCCTGATGTGGTTCCTGGCCAACGACCCGCGCCTGCCGGCGTCGATCCGCTCCGCGACGGCGTCGTGGGGCTTGGCGGCCGACGAGTTCACCACCAGCGGCGGCTGGCCGCCGCAGCTCTACGTCCGCGAGGCCCGGCGGATGGTCTCGGCTCACGTCATGACCGAGCGCAACTGCCGCGGGCAGGAGCCGGTGCCGGACTCGGTCGGCCTGGCCAGCTACACAATGGACTCGCACAACTGCCAGCGGATCGTGGTGGGCGGCCTGGTCAAGAACGAGGGGGACGTGCAGATCGGCGTGCCCGGGCCGTACGGGATCAGCTACCGCTCGATCGTGCCGACCGAGGCGGAGTGCGCCAACCTGCTCGTGCCGGTGTGTCTGGCGGCCAGTCACATCGCGTACGGGTCGATCCGGATGGAGCCGGTCTTCATGATCCTCGGCCAGTCGGCGGCCACGGCGGCGATGCTCGCGCTGGGGGCGTCGTCGTCGGTGCAGCAGGTGCCTTATGCCACTCTGCGCGCCCGCCTGCTGGCCGACGGCCAGCTGCTGCAATGGCCGCCGCCGTCGGCGCCCGGCGAGGTGGTCGTCGACAGCCACGACGCGTCCGTGACCCGCGCCGGAACGTGGGTGTCGAGCACGTCGATCGGGGGTTACTGGGGCAGCGACTACGAGCACGACGGCAACACGGCCAAGGGGGTCAACCGGCTGCGCTTCCGCCCGTCGCTGCCGGAGTCCGGGACCTACACGGTCTACCTGCGCTGGACGGCGGACCCGAACCGGGCGAGCAACGTGCCGATCGACATCGTCCACAGCGCGGGCGTGACGACGCGCTCGGTCGACCAACGAAGCAGCGGCGGGACGTGGGTGTCGCTGGGCTCCTACGCCTTCGCGGCCGGCACCGGCGGCAGCCTGCTGATCCGCACGGAGAACACCAACGGCTACGTCATCGCCGACGCCGCCCAGTGGGTGCTGACGACGTGATGCTCACGAACAGCGACAGAGCCCGGGTTGCGAGACGGCGACGCCGCACGACGGGCAGACCAGAGCCGCCGGCTGCGCCGGTGCACCGGTCAACGCGGCGATTCTGCCCGGCTTCATCTTGCGATCGCGCCTACTGACGGCGTTGGAAGGTGCATTCAGCACCGCCAAGGCGGCTTGCACGTCGATCTCCGTGATCTGTGTCCAACCACGGCGCCGCAGCCGAGCGGCCATCGCCTTCGCGGTGAGCCAAGGGTCCTTGGCCCACAACGTGCGGACATCGCCCGCGAACTCCCTCGGTCCTCGCGCGCCGACCGCTTCCATCCGCGGGCGCCGCTGCCTCGGCTCGTTTTCGAGAGCGCGGTTGACACCGTGTTCCGTGATGCCAACGATGCCTTTCTGGCGCAGCAGCGCTGCGATCTGACCGGCGGCCAGTTGAGGTGACCTCGCACGCACAGCATGGACAAGATCGATGATGTCCTGCCTCGGCGGCCAAGGCGAAGCCCCCTTGTGCCGTTGGTGTGGCTTTCCTCCTTTGGCCTTGGCCTTCGCCTGAGTCTTGTTCTTGGTCTTGGTCTTGGTCGCACCTTTGTTCTTGGTCGGGCCATTGGGCTTCGCCGCGCCGGCAACCCGCGCCATAGCCTTGGCCGCATTCGCGGCCACCACGGCCCTTGTCGTCCCAGCGGCCTTCGACACCACCTTCGCCGCACCGACGGCCTCGGCCCCGGACCTCGCCCCACCGGCAGCCTCCGCCCCGGACCTCGCCCCACCGGCAGCCTCCGCCCCGGACCTCGCCCCACCGGCAGCCTCCGCTCCAGACCTCGCCCCACCGGCAGCCTTCGCTCCAGACCTCGCCCCACCGACGGCCTCGGCCCCGGACTTCGCCAACCCCGCGACCTTCGCTCCAGACTTCGCCGTTCCAGCGGCCTTCGCGTTGGTCCTTGTCGACGCCTTTGCCTTGCCTGGCGTGCGCCGTCTTTGCGGAGGCACGCGGGGTTGTTCTCGGGGCAGTCGATCCAGCCATGAATCCCGGTTTCGGTCGGGTGCGTCGTCGTTTTCAACGTCATATCGCGGATCCTGAAGGTATCGGCCGCCGCGGTCGGCGTACCAATCGCTGATGCTCCCCTGACCAGCCAAGCCGCCCGCCATCCCCTCGCCCGCCCGCGACGCCGCCAACTGCGATCTTCGCGTGCTGTGTCGGCTGTTCGGTAGGGGCGAAATAGCCGGACGAAGGTCGGACCTTAGGACGGTGAATTCGATTCCTCACCGAGTCGGCCGGCGGCAGCGGACTTCGCGCACCGCAGCGGCCACGACCAGCTCGGCCCCGCCATGTTCGCTAGACACGATCGGCCGGCTGGCTAGATCGGCGAACAGGCCGCCGCGGATACGAGGGCATGCGAAAGGCCCCCTGCCGCGCCGCGGCAAGGGGCCTTCACGCCTTTGTCAGTGGACGGCGGTCGTCTCCGCGGCGAGGCGTTCGTCGCCGCTCAGGGTGGACAGGGGCTTTTCCTTGATGAAGACCACTGCGAGCACCGCGAGGAAGGCGATCGGAGCGCCGATGAGGAACAGTTCGGCGGTGGCCGAGCCGTACACGTCGGCGATGATCGCTCGGATCGGGTCCGGGAGGTTCTTCAGGTCCGGGACCTCCGCGGTGCCGGAGCCGCCGCCGGCCGCCGCGCCCAGCTTCTCGGTCAGGCCGCTGGTGACCTTGCTCGCCAGGACCGCGCCCAGCGCGCTGACGCCGATCGCGCCGCCCATGCTGCGGAAGAAGGTCAGCACCGAGGTGGCGGCGCCGAGCTCACCGGCCGGCACGTCGTTCTGCGCGGCCAGCACCAGGTTCTGCATCAGCATGCCGACGCCGATGCCGAGGACGGCCATGAAGACCGAGATCAGCACCACGCTGGTGTCGGCGCCGATCGTGCCGAGCAGCAGCATGCCGACGGTCATCACCAGGGCGCCGCTGACCAGGTAGATCTTCCACTTGCCGGTCTTGGTGATCAGCTGGCCGGCGACCGTCGACGAGACCAGCAGGCCGAAGATCAGCGGAAGGCTCATCAGGCCGGCCACGGTCGGGGACTTGCCGAGCGAGACCTGGAAGTACTGCGCCAGGAACACCGTGCCGCCGAACATGGCCACGCCGACCAGGATCGAGGCGACGGTGGCCAGGGAGACGGTCCGGTTGCGGAAGATCCCCAGCGGGATGATCGGCTCCGGAGCGCGCGACTCCACCAGCACGGCCAACGCCAGGATCACGATGCCGGCGGCCACGAGCACGGCGGTCTGCCACGACGCCCACGCGAACTTGCTGCCCGCGAGGGTCGACCAGATCAGCAGGGTGGAGACGCCCGCGGTGATCAGCAGGGCGCCGAGCCAGTCGATCCGGACCTTGCGGCGTACGACCGGGAGGTGCAGGGTCCGCTGGAGCAGGAAGATCGAGAGGAGGGTGAACGGCACGCCGAGCAGGAAGCACCAGCGCCAGCCGAGCCAGCTCGTGTCGACCAGCACGCCACCGATCAGCGGGCCGGCGATCGTGCCGACGCCGAAGACGGCGCCGAAGATGCCGGAGTACCGACCCAGCTCACGCGGCGGAATCATCGCCGCCATGACGATCATCGCGAGGGCGGTCATGCCGCCGGCGCCGACGCCCTGCACGACCCGGCTGACGATCAGCACCTCGACGTTGGGCGTGAAGCCGGCGATCAGCGAGCCCGCCACGAACAGCCCCAGTGAGAGCTGGATCAGCAGCTTGCGACTGTAGAGGTCGGCCATCTTGCCCCAGAGCGGCACGGTGGCGGTCATCGCGAGTAGCTCGGTGGTGACGATCCAGGTGTAGACGGACTGGCTGCCGTCGAGGTCGGCGATGATGCGCGGCAGCGCGTTGCCGACGATCGTCGATGCGAGGATGGACACGAACAGGCCGACCATGAGGCCGGACAGGGCTTGGAGCACCTCGCGCGCAGACATTCGCGCTGGCGCCTCGCTGCCGGGCGGCGACTCGGGCGAGGCCGCCGCGGCCGGCTCGGGCGAGGTGGTGACGTCGGTCATTGACTGTCCTTCGTGGAGGGATGTACGCCGGCCAGCGCCGGTTTGGTTCAGCTTCTGGGGGTTGACGGCTCGGCGAGCCCACTGGCGACCAGGTCGAACGCCTCGTCGACCAGCTTGGCGAGCGTGGCGCCACGGCTGTTCGGCTCAGCGTTGGCCCACCGCATCAGCGCGACCCGGAACGCGGCGCCGGTGACCGCGGCCGCGACACCGGGATAGCTGTGGCCGGCGGGCAACCCGAGCCGGTCAGCGATCGCGGCGGCCACCGCCAACTCGGACTCGACGCTGGTCGCCAGCAGTCGCGGCAGCAACTGCGGATTGTCGGCAACGATCCGCATCCGCAGGCTGACCGTCTCCCGGTGGTCCTCCATCTGGTGGATCACCGGCACGAACGCCAGCCGCAGCGCCTCGAACAGACCGATCTCGGCCGGCAACGAGCGCAACAGGTCGAGCGCGCCCCCGATCTCGCTGTCGCCGCCGAGCACCGCCTCGTCCTTGCTGGCGAAGTAGTTGAAGAACGTCCGCGAGGAGACGTCGCACGCCTCACTGATCTGCTCGACCGTGACGTGCTCGAGCCCGTGCTCGGCCACCAGCCGCAGCGCCGCGGCGGAAAGCGCGGCCCTGGTGGCCAGCTTCTTCCGGTCGCGACGACCGAGTGCGGGTGCGGTGCTCATGACGGACACCATACCGGTCAATCTTGCACGACGCGAAAAGTTTTAGCGTGTGAAGCAGAGCACAAATCAGGGGTACGTCAAGACCCGTCCAACCCGCATAGCGAACCCGTCAAGATCGTGGATGCACTCTAGTAGCCGCGCTGAGCTGGGCGCATGGCAATTACTCGCCACCCGACGACCCCCCGGGTGGCCCCCGGTCTCGAGCTCGGAATCGGCGCCGTCGCGGCCGTCGTACTCACGATCATGCTGGCCTCCGCGCCTCTTCCGCTCGGAATGGCCGGCCTCGCGATCGCCACTATCGTCGGCGCGGTCCTCATCCCGGACTGGCGCTACAGTCTCGGCCTGGCGGTCATCACCTACTTCCTGTTCGTCGGCTTCATCGCCGGAGACATGGGCGTGCTGTCCTGGCGCGGCCACGACGCCCTGTGGCAGTTCGTCGCGTTCGGCCTCGCGTACATCGCCGGTCTTGTCCTGCGTTGGTTGATGCACACCCCACCCGCCGGCTGACGCGGTCGTGGAAACATGGGGCGCATGGCTGGTGAAGAGCGCGACGGAGTGCCGCTGACCAACCTCGACCAGGAGCTGTTCGACGGCGCCGGCGCGACGAAGCGCGACCTGGTCGACTATCTGGATGCCGTGCACGGGCGGATGGTTCCGGCGTTGCGCGATCGGCCGCTGTCGGTGATCCGGGTGCGGCCCGGGCAGCCGCCGTTCATGCAGAAGAACCTGCCCAAATACACGCCCGACTGGGTCGCCCGCGCTGACGTCTGGGCCGACCGGTCCCGGCGCATGGTCAGCTACGGGCTGTGCAACGACCGGCGGACGCTGATCTGGTTCGCCAACCAGCGGGCGGTCGAATACCACCCTGGTCTGGCGCTGCACACCGACTGGGCTCACCCGACGCACCTGATCCTGGACCTCGACCCACCCGAGGGTGAGCCGTTCCGGTTGGCGGCCCAGGCGGCCCTGCTGGTGCGCGAGGTGCTCAGTGCGTGCGGGATGGCCGGCGCCGCCAAGACCAGCGGGGCCAAGGGCGCTCACGTGTTCGTACCCCTGGCGGACGGGTCGGCCCACGACGACGTGGCGGCGGCGACGCGAGCGATAGCGGCGCGGGCCGAGCGGCTGGACCCGGCGCTCGCCACCACCGCGTTCATCGTCGAGCAGCGCGAGGGCAAGGTCTTCCTCGACTCCACGCGGGCCGGCGGCGCGACGGTGGTGTCGGCCTACAGCCCGCGGCTGCGACCCGGCGTGCCGGCGTCGTTCCCGCTGCCCTGGGGCGCCCTGGAGGCCGCCGTGCCCACCGATTACACGGTCCACACGGCCATCGCGGCGCTGGGCTCCGGTGACCCGTGGGCGGATCTCATGCCGGCGCCGCAGCGGCTCGATCCCGACCTGGTCGAAGAGGGACACACCATCCCGATCGCCCGCGTGGTCGCGATGCACGAGGGCAAGCGCCGCGCGCGGGAGAAGCGCGCCGAGTCCTAACGATCGATGGGGGTCATGTCCGCGTAGCGGTCGCCGACCGCCGGGCGGATCGCGCTCAATCGGTTGAGCTGGCCGTCGGTAAGCACCAGCGACTCCGCGGCCACGTTCTCCTCCAGGCGGGAGACCCGCGTCGTACCCGGGATCGGCACGATGTCCGGCCCCTGCGCCAGCAGCCAGGCGATGGCCACCTGCGCCGGGGTGGCACCGGCTTCGTCGGCGACGGCGCGCACCTCGTCGACGATCAGCAGGTTGTCCGCGAAGTTGTCGGCGCTGAACCGCGGAAGCGTGCTGCGGAAGTCGTCGCTGGGCAGGTCCTGCGGGGTCGTATAACGGCCCGTGAGAAAACCTCGGCCGAGCGGCGAGTACGCGACCAGCCCGATGCCGAGCTCGCGGAGCAGCGGCAGCACGTCGTCCTCGATGTCGCGCGTCCATAGCGAGTACTCGGATTGCAAGGCGGTGATCGGGTGGACGGCGTGCGCCCGGCGGATGGTCTCGGCCGAGGCTTCGGAGAGTCCGATGTGGAGCACCTTGCCTTCGTCGACCAGGCGGGCCAGCTCACCGACGGTCTCCTCGATCGGCACAGTGGGATCGACCCGGTGCTGGTAGAGCAGGTCGATCCGGTCGGTGCCGAGCCTCCGCAACGAGCCTTCGACCGCGATCCGGATGTTCTCCGGCGAGCTGTCGAGCTCGCGGACCACCGCACCGCCGCGATGGGTCAGCTGACCGAACTTGGTCGCGATGACGTAATCGTCGCGCCGACTCCCGACCGCGCGCGACACCAGCTCCTCGTTGACGAACGGACCGTAGACCTCGGCCGTGTCGAGCAGCGTGACGCCCAACTCCCGGGCGCGGTGGATGGTGCGCACGGACTCCAGGTCGTCGCCGTAGCCCTCGTAGTAGGCGGACATGCCCATGCAGCCGAGCCCGAGACGGGAGACCTCGAGGTCGCCACCGAGCGAGACGTTTCTCATTGCGGTTGTTCCTGTTCCGGGGTCGGCCTACGCGGCCCCTACCGTCGACCCTAGCTCCGTGCATGGAACCGGACCTGTCACAGCGCGATGTGATGCTTGACCGGTGAAGTTCTCTTTCGACGCCGAGCTCTGGGCCTGGGAAGCGCGGCGCGACGACAGCTGGGTGTTCGTGACGCTGCCCGCCGAGGCGTCCGCCGAGATCCGTGACCGCACCGGCGGCACTCGGCGCGGGTTCGGCTCGGTGCGGGTTAAGGTCGCGATCGGCTCCAGCGTGTGGCGCACGTCGGTCTTTCCGGACAGCGCGAGCGGCTCCTACGTGCTGCCGCTGAAGCGGGCCGTCCGGCGGGCCGAGCGGCTCGACACCGGCGACGTCGCGACGGTGAGTGTCGAGGTGGTCGACGTGTGACCGGGGCGCCGGCCTCGGCCGGCACCCCGGATCGGCTCAGGCGCGGGTCAGGCTCGCGATCTCCGCCTGTGACAGCTCGAGGTCGAGAGCCGCCAGGTTGTCCTCGAGGTGCGCGAGGTCGCCCGTGCCCGGGATGGGCAGCATCGACGGCGACCGGCCCAGCAGCCAGGCGAGCACAACCTGGCGCGCCGAGGCCGAGTGCCGCTCGGCGATCTCGTGGATCGTCGGGTTCTTGTCGAGATCCTGGATCGGCGCCCAGGGTAGGAACACCATCGACTCCTGCTCGCACAGGTCCACGATCGTCTCCGAGTCGCGGTCGTCGACGTTGTAGCGGTTCTGGATCGAGACGATCGGCGTCAGCCGCTGCGCGGCGCGGATGTGCTGTTCGTTGACGTTCGACAGCCCGATATGCCGGATCTTGCCCTCGTCCTTGAGCTTGACCAGCTCGCCGATCGAGTCCTCGAACGGCACGTTCGGGTCCGGCCGGTGGAACTGGTAGAGCGGGATCTGCTCGAGCCTGAGCCGGCGCAGCGAGCCCTCGCAGACCTCGCGGAGGTGCTCCGGGCGTCCGTCGGCGGGCCAGCCCACGAAGGGTTCGGGTCGGAGCAGGCCACCTTTGGTGGCGATGACCAGGTCGTCCGCGTACGGGTAAAGGGCTTCGGCGATCAGCTCCTCGCTGACGTTGGGCCCGTAGGAGTCCGCCGTGTCGATGAAGTTGATGCCCGCGTCGACCACACGGCGGAGCACCGCGATGGCCTCGTCCTTGTCGGCCGGCGGTCCCCAGATGCCCGGCCCGGTGATGCGCATCGCGCCGTAACCGAACCGGTTGACCGTGAGATCCCCGCCGACGTCGATCGTCCCGGCGGAAGTGGCGTTGGGCATGGTGCAGACACTCCAATCCGATGTCGGAGGTGAACGCGACACACGTCAGCCTCCGCGTCGGTGCGAGCGTATCTCCGGCCCGATGCCCGCGTGCGGCGCGCGCACGCCCGCTCAGGTTCCGAGCTCGGTCAACGCCCCGATCTCGGCCCGCGTGAGGTTGAGGTCCAGGGCGGCCAGGTTGTCGTCCAGGTGTGCGGGGTCCCCGGTGCCCGCGATCGGCAGGGTCGCCCGCGACCGGCCGAGCAGCCAGGCGAGCGCCACCTGGCGCGGGGTGGCCGAGTGTCGTTCGGCGATCTCCGCCATCACGGGGGTGTCCGTGTTCTGGATCGGCGCATAGGGGATGAAGACCATCTGCTCCTGCTCGCACAGATCCACGATCGACTCCGAGCGGCGGTCGTCGACGTTGTAGCGGTTCTGGATCGAGACGATCGGAACCATCTGCTGGGCGACACGGATCTGCTCCTCGTCCACGTTGGACAGCCCGACGTGCCGGACCTTGCCTTCCTCCTTGAGCCGCACGACGCCTGTCATCGACTCCTCGAACGGCACCTTCGGGTCCGGTTTGTGGAACTGGAACAGCGGGATCTGTTCGAGCCGGAGCCGCCGCAGCGAGCCCTCGCAGGCCTCGACGATGTGCTCCGGGCGGCCGTCCTTGGGCCAGAACCCGTCCGGCTCGCCGTCGTCGGGACCGGTGCGGTACATGCCGGCCTTCGTCGCGATGACCAGGTCTTCCGGGTACGGGTAGAGCGCCTCCGCGATCAGCTCTTCGCTGACGTTGGGTCCGTAGGTGTCCGCCGTGTCGATGAAGTTGATGCCCTGCTCGACCGCTCGGTGCAGGGTCGCGATGGCGTTCTCCTTGCTCTCCGGCGGCCCCCAGATGCCCGGCCCGGTGATCCGCATGGCTCCGAAACCGAAGCGGTTGACGGTGAGGTCTCCACCGAGATCGATGGTCCCCGCGGCACTGGCGTTCGGCATGGCACGTCTCCAATCCCAGGCAAGCCGGAGCGAACGGACCGCCCTCTTCGCAGACTAGCTCTGACGCACCGGTACGCCCTCGTTCGAGCATCTTGAGGCATATGAGGGATTTGAGAAAGCTCAGCGGCCGCGTCGGGTGAGACCGCGGTCGCGAGCCAGGCGCGACAGGATCGGGCGGATGCTCAGCCCCGTCCCCCCGAGGGCCACCATGCCCACACCCAGGTCGACCGAGACCCGACCCTGACTGGCCCAGTAGACGTCCTTGAGATCCAACAGCAGGGCGAACTCGTCGACGATCAATGCCAGCCCCGAACCGTAGACCACACCGGTCGCGGGATGGCGGCGGGTGTCCTCGCAGCCGGCTACCGCCAGAGCGCCGACCGCGCTGACCATGCCGATGCCCCACATGTAGTGGTGGAGATGGATGCCGCCGATGCTGATGTTGTGGAAGCTGGTGCCACCTCGGCGGATGCTGTAGGTGATCGCCCGCACCGCGGCGAAGGTGACCGTGAAGCCGAGCCAGGACCAGAGCACCGAGCGTTCGTTGGGTGCGAGCTCTTCCCGGTACGCCCGGCGGAACTCGGCGGGCGTGGGCACGGCGGCCTTCGACGTCGGGGTGTCGTCGGTGGCATCGGCCATGCCGTCAACGTACCGCTATATGGGCCTTTTTCGGGTTAATCGTCCGAAGCCGACGTCGCCGGACTCGACCACAGCGCCGCCGCCGTCCCCTCGGCCAGACGCTTCTCGTACACCCGGACCTTGTAACTGATCATGCTCAGCCCGACGGACAGCGCCCGCATCTGCGACTCGATCCGCTCCTGGTGCTCGCGCAGCAACGCCAACCGCTCCGGCTCGTTGCCCACGCCGTCCCGGACCAGGTCGGCGTACTTCCGGATCACCTCGAGCGGCATCCCCGTCTCCCGCAGCCGGGCGCACAGCTCCACCCACCCGATGTCGTCGTCCGAGTAGACGCGCCGGCCGCCCGAGTCGCGCACGATCGGGCCGACGAACAGGCCCTCCCGCTCGTAGAAACGCAGCGCGTGGACGCTCAGCCCGGTGCGGGCGGCGACCTCTCCGATTCCGTACGCCATGACCGCAGGTTAACGCTTGAGCTAGAGCCCGCTCTAAGTCCTATGGTCCGCCCATGACAGTCACCCTGATCACCGGCGGATCGGCCGGCATCGGCGCCGCGACCGCCCGGCAGCTGATGTCCCTCGGCCAGCGCGTCGCCGTCACCGGCCGGCGGGCCGATCGACTCGACCGGTTCGGCGCCGACAACCCCGGCGCGCTGACCCTCGTCTCCGACAGCGCGGTGCCGACCGACGTGCAGGCCGCCGTCGACAGCACCGTGGCCAAGTTCGGCCGGCTCGACAACGTGGTCGCCAACGCCGGGTACGCGACCCACGACGGCCTCGACGGCGGCGACCCCGACGGCTGGCGCGACATGGTCCTGACCAACGTGCTCGGCCCGGCGGCACTGATCCGCGCCGCCCTCCCCCACCTCGCCGCGACCCGGGGTCGCATCGTGCTGGTCGGCAGCGTCGCCGGCCTGCTGCACACAGCCGGCAACGTCTACGGGGCTACGAAATGGGCGCTGACCGGCCTCGCCGGCAACACCCGGGAGCTGGTAAGCGCCCAGGGCGTCGGCGTCACGCTCGTCTCGCCGGGCGGCACCGACACGGACTTCTTCGACCCGATCGGGGGCGCACCGGCCGACCGGCCCGGCGGCTATCTCACGGCCGAGCAGGTCGCGGCCAGCATCGTCTGGGCGCTGACCCAACCTGAGGGCGTCGACATCAGCACGATCACGATGCGCCGGATCGGTTCACCGGTGTAGGCGGACCAGCCAGAGCGCAAGAACCTGATTCTCGCTTGCAAGCGCACAACAGGATTCTGCAAATCATAGACGGACGCTTGTGTAATCGACATCGATGGCTCTAGGGTCAGGGTCCCCATTTCCTAACCTCGCCACAGAAACGAGTCCTTGATGTCACGGACACCATCTCGTTTGCTGGCCGTCGCGTCCGTCGCCGCCCTCGGCCTCGGCGTGATCGGCATCGCGGGTCCGGCCAGTGCCGGCACCGCGCCGGTCGTGACCCGCGCCGCGCTGGACCCGGCGCTGGTCGCCGGCCGGGGCGCTTCCGTTAACTTCCTCGAGCAGGAAGCGGAGAACGCGGCCACCACCGGCACCGTCATCGGCCCCGACCGCACCGCATACACGCTGCCGGCGGAGGCCTCCGGCCGCAAGGCGGTGAGACTCCAACCTGGACAGCACGTCGAGTTCACGCTGCCCGCAGCGGCCAACGCCATCACCGTGCGCTACAGCATCCCGGACGCGCCGAACGGCGGGGGCATCCGCGCCCCGCTGAACGTCACCGTCAACGGCGGTGGCAAGAAGACCATGACGCTCACGTCCGAGTACGCGTGGCTCTACAACCAGTACCCGTTCACCAACGACCCGCAGGCGGACCTGCTGCACCCGGACTGGTGGATCACCGAGTGCGCGTGCGTGCCCGCGGCGACCACCCCCACTCCGGTCATCACCAAGCCGTTCCGGCCGATGCACTTCTACGACGAGGAGCGGCTGCTGCTGGGCCGCACGTACCAGGCCGGCGCGAAGGTCAGGCTGACGGCGCCCAAGGGCACCGCCGCGGCGTGGACCGTGATCGACCTGCTGGACTCCGAGCTCGTGGGTGCGCCGCACGTCAACCTGCTCGCGTCCAACGTGCTCCTGTTCGGCGCTGACCCGACCGGCAGGAAGGACTCGGCGAAGGCCTTCGAGAAGGCGATCGCGATCGCTCGCCTGGCGCGGCTCAAGGTGTACGTCCCGCCGGGCACGTACCAGGTCAACCGCCACATCATCGTCGACGACGTGACGATCGAGGGCGCCGGCAACTGGTACACGAAGATCAAGGGCAAGGAGGTCGCCCTCGACCCGCCGGCCCCGGACGGCTCCGTGCACACCGGCGTCGGGTTCTACGGCAAGGACGCGGCCGACGGCGGCAGCCGCAACGTGCACCTGTCGGGCTTCTCGATCGAGGGCGACGTGCGCGAGCGGATCGACACCGACCAGGTCAACGGCATCGGTGGCGCGATGAGCGACTCGACCATCTCCGGGCTGCACATCCGGCACACGAAGGTCGGGCTGTGGTTCGACGGGCCCATGACCAACACGAAGGTGACCGACAACATCGTCGTCGACCAGATCGCCGACGCGCTCAACTTCCACATCGGAGTGACGAACTCGCTGGTCCGCAACAACTTCGTGCGCAACACCGGTGACGACGGGTTGGCGATGTGGTCGGAGAAGACGGCCAACGCCGGCAACACGTTCGACCGCAACACCGTGCAGACGCCGACGCTGGCCAACGGCATCGCCATCTACGGCGGCACCGACAACACCGTGTCCCGCAACCTGATCGCCGACCCGATCCGAGAAGGCAGCGGCATCCAGGTCGGTTCGCGGTTCGGGGCGGTGGCGTTCGGCGGAAAGCTCTCGATCACCGACAACACCGTGGTGCGGGCCGGCACGTACGAGCTCAACTGGAACATCGGTCTCGGCGCCATCTGGATCTACGCGTTGGAGAAGAACATCGACGCGGACATCCGGGTGACGGGCGACCACTACCTGGACAGCACGTACAACGCCATCATGATGGTCAGTGAGTGGACCGTGAAGGACCTCTACTCGATCACCAACGTGCACTTCAAGGACGTACTCGTCGACGGCACCGGCACCTCGGTGCTCAGCGCCCGGGTCAAGGGCGGCGCGTCGTTCGAGAACGTCGACGCCCGCAACGTCGGTGCGGTCGGCATCAACAACTGCGGGTCGTTCAACTTCCCGCCGACGGGCTCCGAGTTCGGCGTGACCGACCTCGGCGGCAACGACGGCGGCGGCACGACCGGTCCGTGGATGGCGGCATGGGAACTGCCGAACACGCTCACCTGCGACGACCGGCCGCCGGTCGTGGTGCCTCCGGCGCCTTCGCAGTGGTGAGCTAGGTGAGCGGGCGGGCGTCCTCGGGCGCCCGCCCGTCGACCGTCGCGAACGCTTCCTCGATCGCCGCACGGTCATGGCTCGCGGCCAGCAGGAGATGGAGCAGGATCCGCGCCTTGTACGGATCCAGCGCGCCGGCGCCGATCAGCCCCCGGCGGAGCAGGTCGGCCTCCGCACCCAGGTAGCCGTAGGTGTGGGTCAGCACCGGCCCGGCGGCGATCCGCGAGGCGAGCACGACGGGCTTGGCTTTCGCCAACTCGGTCAGAACGTCCACTGTGCTCTCCGGGACGTGACCGACCCCGAACGCCGCCACGACCAGGCCGTCCAGCACGGCGCCGGTCCGGCGCAGGAGCTCACCGTCGTCGCCGAGCACCACAGGGACCACGCCCGTGCGCACCGTCGCGGTCGGTTGGTCGATCCTCAGTCTGTGCCGCACCGTCCCGGCGAGGATGCGCGGCCTGCCCTCGGCGACCAGGCCGATCGGGCCGGTATCCGGCGAGCGGAACGCGGCCGGGCTGGTGGTGTGGGTCTTGCGCACCCAGCGGGCGGCGTGGATCTCGTCACCCATGACGACGAGGCAGCCCATCCCCCGCGCTTCTCGCGCCGCGGCGACCCTTACCGCGGCCAGCAGGTTGGCGGGTCCGTCCGCACCGGCCAACGTCGGGTTGCGCATCGCGCCGGTCACCACCAACGGCGCGTCGCGTGTCCACAACAGATCGAGCGCGTACGCCGTCTCCTCGATCGTGTCCGTGCCCTGGGTGACGACGATGCCGTCGGCGCCGGTCGCGGCCGCCGCCGCGACGAGCGCGGTGAGGTCGGCGAAGCCGAGCCCCGCGCCGGGCAGGCGGCGGAAGTCGGTCACCTCGACGCTGATGCCCGTGTCAGCCAGGCCCGGCACGGCCGCGACCAGGTCGGCGGCGCCGAGCGCCGGCACCACTCCGCCGTCGGGGCCGGTGGTCATGGCGATCGTGCCGCCCAGCGAGAACACCGCGACGGTAGGCATGGTGCCGGACTCTAGTGCAGCACCTTGGCCAACACGGCGGCGTGGCTGATGTCGACGTCCTTGGTCGCGGTGAGCAACGTGAGCGGGCCTTGCTTCTGGAGGGTACGAAGCTGGTCCAGCGCGGCGGCCTGCTCCGGTTGCTTGAGCTCGGCGAGGTAGCGCCGGCGGAACTCGGTGAACTTGTCGGGATCGTGCCCGTACCAGTGCCGCAGCTCGTTGGACGGCGCCACGTCCTTCAGCCACTCGTCGAAGCTGCCCTTGCGCACCCCGCGCGGCCAGATCCGATCGACCAGCACGCGCTTGCCGTCACCTGGTTCGACCTCGTCGTACACCCGTCGTAGCCGCATCTTTCTCAACCTATCGCGCGGGGCGATCAGTCACGGACGAGTCCGGGTGGCAGCGGGTCCTCGTCGGGGCCGACGGGACGGGCGTTGACCAGCGGCTCGCGGCACAGGGCGGTGATCAGCGGTGCCGGACCACCGAGGTCGGTCCAGCCGTCGTCCCAGAGCGCCGAGACGAGCCACGAACGGTCCATTGGGAAGAACAGGTCGGGGAGTGACCCGTCGCCGCGCATGTGACCCCTGCGCCAGGTGAGGGCCTGTTCCGGACCGGCCTCGACCAGCACGTACGGCCAGTCCCAGTAGAGCGGCACCCGCGGCGCCTCGGGGAAGACGACGTCGTGCGCGCCGGTCTCGAGGTAGCCCAGCCACCATGGTTGATCCGGGGTCTGCGCCACCAGCACGTCGACAACGGCGCGTTCGTGCGCGGCGTAGTCGGCTTCGTCAGGTCGGTGGAACGTGGCATATCCGGCGTAGATCGGCGGGATCACCGTGGTGATCGACAGGCCGCCTCTCGTGCGGCCGTCGGCCAGCCAGGCGACATCGGCGGCGGTGCCGATCCGCCAGCTCTGTCCGCCTTTTCGCACCTCCATGCCGTCCATTGAACGGTCACGGGCGTTCGACCCGCACGGGATTTCCGCGTACGAGCTCGTCGTGGATGTGCCGGCGTGCGGCGTCCCGGGCGCGGTCGGCGTCGTGGTCGGTGCGGGCCATGCGCTCGCGCAGCAGGTCGACGGCGAGGCGGCGGTTCTGGCTGAGCTGGCGCTCGGTGTCGACCACGACGACGGTGCCGGAAGGGCGATGGGTCGCGCGTACGGCCGTGCTCGCCTTGTTGCGATGCTGCCCGCCCGGCCCGCCGGTGCGACACGGCACGAAGTCGAGGTCGGTTTCGCGGAACGGCGTGTGGGCGTCGTCCGGCGTGTGAGGGCTGGCGATGACGTACCAGTTCTTGCGTCCCGTGCTCGACCGATAAGGGCTGGGCGCCTGCCAGCACAGGGTGCCCGTCCATGCGGCGGCGAGCCGGTCCGCGCCCGGGCCGTCGATGCGGACGAGGATCGACCGGTAGGTGCCGGGGCGCTCGCCCGCGACGGTCTCGACGCGCGTCACTCGGGTTTCTCCGCGGGCCGCCTCCGCCTCCAGGCGGCCGGTCAGTCGGGCCACCGCCCACGCACACTCCTGCGGGCCTCGGCCGGCCGAGATGAACAGGTGCTTCACGACCGCCCCCGCTCGGCGGTCTTGTAGGTGACCAGCGGGACCGTCGTGGCCACCGGCGTCGCCAACCCGTGGTCCGCGAGGTCGGAGATCACCTGCTCGATCCGCTTGTACGCGGTCGGCGCCTCCTCGAACAGAAGTTGACGGTCGCCGCACACCACGACGGACCCCAGCGCGGTGCGGCGGAGCCCCTCGACGGTGTGCTTGGCCTTGCCGTGGCGGAGAGCGTCGGCCCGGGACATCTTGCGGCCCGCGCCGTGGGCGACCGACAGGTTGGCCTCCGGCCCCGCGTGGGCGGCCACGAGGTAGGAGTGGGTGCCTCGGGTGCCGGCGACGAGGACGTCCCGGCCGTCACCGGGTGCGGCGCCCTTGCGATGGAGGTAGCGGCCGTCGCGCACCTCGACCAGGTTGTGGCTCAGGTCGACGATCGGTTCCGTCATCCGCGCGCCGATCGCCCGCAGCACCCGCGCGGCGATGAGCCGCCGGTTGAGCGAGCCCCAGCGGACGGCGATGTCGTGCTGGGCGAGGTAGCTGTCGGGATCAGGCGCCGGCCCGGCCCCATGTGTTTCGGTGTGCGCACGCAGGATGCGCTCGCCGAGGCCTCGGGAACCACTGTGGACGATGAGCACGAGGCTGTTCTTCGCCAGGCCGAGCCGTGCGGCATGGTCCGGTTCGAAGAGCGTGCCGATGCGGGCGAGCTCGACGAAGTGGTTGCCCCTGCCTACGGTGCCGAGGCCCGCCAGGTGGTCGCCCGGAACGTCCGTGGCCACCTCGTCCCAGGCCGGATCGTCGGTGGTGAGCTCGTCGTCGAGATTGGGGAACTTGCGGGCCAGGCGCTCGGGCACGGCTCGCTTCAGCCCGACCGGGAACACGGCGATGCCGCAACCGATGTCGGAACCGACGAGCAGGGGGTAGAGCACCGTAGAGGCCATGGCGGCGCCGATGGGCGCACCCTTGCCGGGGTGCAGGTCAGGCATACCGGCGACGTGAACCATCCCGTCGAGCGCGGCGACCTGGTGGCACTGGTCGACGGCTGCGGTCTCGATCCAACTGCGCGCGGAAGCGAACACGGTGACAGACAAAGACGTTCTCTCTTCGAAGACGATGGCTCGTTAAGGGGCTGGGTGTCTTCGTCAGAACGTCATGGATCTACTGTCGGCGAGGGCGGTGCCGTGGCGCAACTGGGTTTCGGCGACCAGGGCCGACCGATCTCGCGCGAACGACCGGCCCGGGAGAGCCCGGAGCCGGTCGTTCGGGGTTGGCATTGATCAGGACATGGCGGTTCTGATCTGGTCGCAGTACTCCGTGGTGCCCTTCACCATGCAGACCTGAATCCAGATCAGCGTGTTCTCGGCGATGTCGCCGCTGGCCCAACCGCTGCAGTAGGGCGAGTTGATTCCGCGCGTCGTCGCCCTCCGGTCCCAGCCGGTGCCCGGGTTGGTGTCGAGCCGGATCTCGATGCCCCAGCCGTCGGCGAGCCAGTCACACGCCCGGATCGCGTCGCCGGGCGTACCCGCGTAGGGGTCCGCCTGGAACTTGCCGTCACCAGGGGCCTCGTCGTTGGGGTCGAAGAGCGTGACCGTCCGGTCGTACGACCCGCCGTCGCGCGGCGTCGTGTATGTCACGACGGTGTAGCCGGAGGGTAGAGCGGCTTGGGCAACCCCCGGGACGGCGGCTACGACGAGCATCGCCAGCAGTCCGGCCGTCAACAGGCGGAGAGGTGAGAAGGCCTTACGTATCACGAACTTCTGCTCCCTACTGGACCCGGACATGCCTCGCCCGACCCCGTTACGTTCCAGCGGCACCGCAGCGCCCAGCCAAACGTCGACCGGCCGACCACAGTGAACAGTTCCGGAAACGAAAAAGGCACATGTCTAAATGATCAAGGCAGGCCGCCGCTTCAGCTCTGCGTGACCAGGCCCGCGTCGACCACGTACTCGCTGCCGTGCGCGGCCTTGAACTCCGCGCTGGCAACCAGCAGAGTGGGCTCGAACTGGTACAAGGTCACCATGTCCGAGTCGGTGGCGTCGTCACCCACATCGGCGACGGTCCGGCTGTACGCGCCGGACGCTTCCAGCCGGACCTCGTACAGCAGTTCGGTGCGGGCCGTGATCGACCAGGTGCCGTCCGCGTCGACAGTGGTCGAGCCGCCGCCGATGGCTTGCCCCTGCCGCGCCCAGAGACGCACGTTCAGAACGCCGTCGGGGCCGGCGCCGATGGCGGGCTCACCGGGCTCGCGCTGCCCGTCCCGGTCAAGGTCGTGCCACACCGACCCCCGAACAACGCACGTCCCGGAGATCGCGACGGTGACGGAACCCGTGTTGTTGTCCGTGTTTGTCTCGCGCCGCTGTGGGGTGATGGTCGTGGTGATCGGCACGACGCTGCCGGGCGCCGCACCGGCCACGACCAACGGCACGCTCAGCCGGCTGGCCCGACCGCTGGCAGCCAGCTCCGGGTGCGTGCACGTGTAGCTCGTCGGGCTTGCCGTCGCGCAGGCCCAGCCGGCGTCCGTGACCGAGGTTGCCCCGGTCCGCAGCCCGGCCGGCACGGCCACGGTGGCGCTGATCGGACCCGACGCGCCGGCGCCGTAGTTTCGGATGTCGATCTGGACGTAGAAGGTCTCGCCCTCGGCCGGGTTGAGCACGTCGGTCATCATCAGATCGACGGCCAGATCGGGCTGGAGTTTCCCCGCCGCCACCGCGTCGGCGGGAGAAATCGTCGCAGCCCCCACGAAGGCCAAGGTTGCGAGAGAGACGGAAAAGGTACGTCGGATCGAGCGGGACAAGAGACGGGTTCGCATAGCTTCCTCGAGCCGGAGTTCACCCCCTCGCGGACGGCGAGGGCATGTCGGAGACAAGCCGTCTCCACCCATCCAGCGCCGACGATGCGGAGGGCGTCACAGAGCCGGCACGCATAGACGCGGGATGCGGGAACACCTCGCCTCACTGGCACGCGGCAACGGCAACCAGGCTTAACGCCGCCGTCTCGGCGACGGAGGTCGCCGCGCGGCCTCACTCTGTTGACGTCCTGCTCAAGGTCTACGCCAATGCATCGACGGCGCGGAGGCCACCGTCAACGATCGCATCGAAACGGCGCTAGGCAGCGTCTCGTGGCCCGCGTGACCCCGTTCCGGATCTTGCGATGACGGGGCGCCCTGACCTGCGTAAACCTCGGATGATCCATTCCGTGTATGTTCCGCGGCTGCCGACCAACTCGAGTGGCCTAGGGCTACATACGTCCCATGATTGACTAGGGCGAATAAACCCAGTTCAAGCCGCATTCGCAATGGTGTCGGTGGTGCCCCCGGCAGGATTCGAACCTGCGACACACGGTTTAGGAAAACGTGCGTGAGTATCCCTCCCGTAGGGGCTCTGACCTGGTTAAACGTCGAACACGCTAACCAGTTCGCCTGGCGGCTTGGCACGCATTCGGCACCGTTGAACGCACAGGTCGATCGTCGTGATGGGTTAGCTGGGCGAGCTAGTCGGGGTGGGCGATTGTGGGCTGCTCGGGGCAGGAGTCGGGGAAGGTTGCGAACCACTCGACGATGGAGACAGGCTAGGCGTTGGGGTAGTGAAAGGCTTCCCATTCGTCTTGGGGCATGTTGGGGTTCTTGCACGATCCTCGGTGAAGACAAGCGCAAACAGTGGGCGTTGCCAAAAATGTCTTTCCGTCCCGCATGGCTGGCGCATTGCAACGTCATCGGTCTTGAGCGTCAGAATTTGGCGGTCAGCCACGAGCATCACAGTGGTGAACCGGTCGCCCTCGTCGAGCACGTATCCGACGTCTTGTCTGCCCTGATACGCAATCACCTGTTTAGGCAGCCACATGCTGGAAGAGAAAAAGACTACAAAGACGACGAAAAACCCTGCGTTTCGAATAAGGTCCGCCACGTCTTTCTTTTGCTCAAGTCGCAGGGCACGGAAGCCGGATATTCGACTATTGATGCGCCTGGTCCAAACCACCTGGAGGAGATAAAGTGAGACTAGCGCCGCGATAGAGAGCATTGATTGTAGCAGCAATAGGAACATCCAGAAAGGAACTACGAACCAATAGAACATCCGATAATAGCGTGCTTTGGCGGAGGGGAGAGCGTTTTGATATATTACAAGTGCGATAACGCTTACGTAGGCAATCAAGACCGGAAGTGATTGTAAAACAGAAGCCAGAACCAATGGAACAAGATCGCCCGTCTGGACAAGCATGAAAAGTATATCTGGATCAAGTCCGGACACGCGAATGAGGCGAAAGGCCGTCGGCACGAGCGGGATGAGGGTGACTGCTCCGACAACGGCTTCCCATGGAGGCCTCTCGTTCCGTTTCCTCACCGTTCCGATATCGCCTGACGTCATAGGTCTGGGCACTCCTCCTCCGGCCTTTGCGGCTGCCCTCGGGAGAGTAGCGGCGATTTACGACTGAAGGTAGGGCGGGTACGACCAGTAGACGGGCCACCGCGCCTGACTACTTGGCGTTGAACTGATGACGGCGCTAGGCAAAGAAGTCAAATCGGTCGATGCTAAGGGCTGGCCTGCTGCGAGTTCGGTCAACTCTGGTGGATGTGGGCGGGTAGAAGGCGACCTTCGACGGCCTGGCGGCGGCCTAGTCCGCTCGACGTCGATCGAACACATGTTCTATCCTCGGCACGTGGGCAGGCGCTGGTGGAACGGGACGTGGAGCGCTACAGGACTCCGTCGCGACGTCTTCCTGCACGACTCTCCTCGGCAAGTAGAGGCCCGAGTCGGTGGGCCCAACGGGTTCAGCCGGTTCTACCCCGTCGACGACGAGGAGGCGGGCCTGCGGGTCGCTACCGAGCTTATGGCCGCTGTTGACGATGCATGGCGAGAGCTGACCGTCCGGTAGTCGTACCGCCTCGGGCAGGCACCCGCATGCGATGAAAGTCGCATGTAGACTTGTCTTCCGATGTTTGGTCGGCCGTCAAATGGGTGCACTCCCGGCCGCCCTATAGCTATTTGCCGATGAAAGCGCCAGGCTTGTAGGCGCTGTTGATAGCCCTGACACTCGCGAGGACTAACAGTGAGCTTCACCAAACAGTTCGAGCACTATCTTCCTCCCCCCGAGGTGCTGGTCCGTCAGGGCATGAAGACCGGAATGATCGTCTTCGACACAAACGTCCTCTTGGCCCTGTATAGGCTCGCGTCCCACGCGCGTAACGAGCTTTTTCTTGCAATGGAGCGAGTTCAAGAACGGGCCTGGATTCCGTACCAAGTCGGTTTGGAGTTTCATAGCCGCCGCCTTGATGTGTTGTTTGATCACAACGTTGCCTATATGGCGGCACTTGCCGAAATAGAGTCCAGTGAGGCGGGCGTTAGCGGGCAGCTCGTGGAGAGAATTCAACAACTCGCGAATAGGGTTCTTCTTCCCGACGAGGAGCGCGACACGCTCCTCCGAATGGTGAAAACGTTGTTTAAGCCTCTAGGGAAGCGCGTTGTTCAGCTTCGGGATTCTCATGGCATCACGGAATCTGACACCCAAGATCCGATCCTAGAACGCCTACAAAAGATATTCGACGGCCGAACGGGGCAACGGCCAAATGACCTGGACTTAGAGGCTTCCATGGCGGAAGCAGCACGCCGAATCAAGAGCAAAACCCCACCCGGCTACAAGGACGCCAAGCCGGGAGACTACCTCGTCTGGACCCAAGCACTGAGCGAGGCGAAGAGTCGCCGCGCCGACGTACTCGTTTTTGTGACGGGTGACGTAAAGGAGGATTGGTACCTGCGCGTAAGAGGCCAAACGATCTGCGCAAGACCTGAACTGGCCGAGGAAGCCAAGACGATCGCCGGTTCCGCCTTGGTCATGCTTCGGACTGAGACGTTCTTGCGTCACTCGGCTGTATATCTTGACGCGAAGGTAAGCGATGACACCATTAGGCAGGCTTCCGAGGCTGGCGAAATGGATCGCGTGAAGGAGATCGCCCGGCTTTTGGCGGACCTGGACCAAGTCACTGAAGCCGCAACACATCAGCGTGTGTTGGCCACGAGGCTGCGCCAACGCGAAGAGTCTGTCACCCGCGAGATATGGTCATATCGCGCGGAGCTGCGTGATCTAGGCGTAGCGGAAGACAAGATTGAAAGCGAAAAGGCAACTCGACTCCATAGTTTGGAAGCTGAGTTAGTGCGTATTCAGTCCGAGCGCCTCGTAGTGGAACAGCAGCGGGAGCGCTTCGACCACGATCGGTTCATGCTCGATTCTATATTAAAGAAGATCCACAACCCCTGATGTCCATCCCGTCCGCCGTCGACCCACACCCCGTGGAGCGGATCAGGACCAGGGCGCCAAGGTGGAGCGCCCTACCGGACGAACGACCTTGGCGCCCTGGTCCTGATCTGCTCGGCTCTGCCTGGGTCGTCGGTGGACGGGATGGCACCCCTCCATCCCAGAAGCCCTGAGTGCCTGCTCATTTTTGAACGTGCTCCGGCCCGCTAGAGGTCGCGGTCGCTACAGGCTGGATTGTTCCACCTCGCGAAGAGTCCCCGGTTCATCCTCTCGATCAAGGTGGCCCGGGACTTCGCTGCATCTGTTCGCGCCTGCCGCCGGGCTGAAACCGCCGTGGGGTGCCGCCGTGCGCTTGCGCTAAGGCGGCGGGGTCCCCGCGAGCGGCGGGCCTTCGGCCCGGCCCTGCTGGGCGGCGCGAGCGGCCCGCGCCGCGGGCCGCCTTGAACCCGTACAGAAACTTCTCACAAAGAATGAGCCGTCCTCGGACGAGCCTTCATCCCGCGATCAGCGTGACGCCGTCGTGGATTCTGACCGCTGTGTCGTGGCCACGCAGGGCGTCGGTCACACGGACTGCGAAGGTCTCGTTCATCTCTGCTGTGACACGGTCGACTGTCCACCAATCTACGGCGGCTGATTCCTCCGTTGGACCGGGTTCGCCTGCGGTGACGTGAGCTTTGAAGACCAGAGCGACAACGCCAACCTTGACGTTCTTGTAGACCCCCGTCAGGCGCTCCGGCTCCACTGTCAGGCGTGTCTCTTCGTTGACTTCCCGTCGAACGCCGTCATGGATTGATTCGTCGCGCTCGAGGATGCCGCCTGGGATCTGCCACTGTCCGTTGTCGCGTCGTTGGATGACAAGGATGCGGTTCTGGTCGTCGGTGATGACGGCGGCCACGCTGACCGAGTGCTGGGGGTTCGTCACTGGGTCTTCCAATCGTTGAACAGGCAGATGGCTGCTGTCGCGTCGTCGTGTCGCTTGTAGCGGGGGCGGGCGTAACCATTGCTGTCCGCAGTCTCGGCTGCTCGGACTCGTCGGATTAGCTCCTGCGGGCCGTCGTCGGTGAGGGTGTCGAGGAGTTGCGACCAGTCGAGGAGCTCGAACTGCTCGACGATGCAGGACGCTCCGTCCGTCAGTAACGCCGCACGCCTGAGCGCGTCGGAACCTCGCAACGCGAGACTGCCGATGACGGCGTTCTGGGCGGCCTCAGGATTGGATGCGGCAATCCAATAGCCATCGGGTTGGTTGACTAGCTGCTGCTTGGCCACGGCGGCTTCGCGAACGCGCTGTGCATGGTCGTCGCTACCGATCGCCGCGCCGCCCGCCAGAGCCTTCGCACGTAACGTCGCTACTGCGTGCTTGAAGCGGTCGTCCGTGATGACCTCGGCACCTGATCCGCGGTCGATGACCAGGGGGCTGTCGCACAGTACGAGATAGTCGGCTCGATCCTGGTGCCTGCGTAGCAGCGTCACCGTCGCCGCCGGCGTGCTGGGGTGGTCCAGGTCGCACTGCCCGCGATGGTCGTGCCGGAGCGATTCAATCGCCTCGCTCAGCATCTGAGCCAGCGACGCCCGCGGAGCAACAACGTTGACTCGTACCAGGTGTCTCGCAAGCTGTCGGACGTACCACGCCGGTCCATGAATGCAGCCGTTGTCGACCCCTACCGTTGCTGTCACCCCGTCGAGCACCCCAACGAAACCAGCAACGGCGAAAACGATGTCTTCGTTCTGGTGACCCGGCGCAGGCTCGGAAGCTAGGCGTATCTCCATCAGGAGTCTGTTCCGCTGATGTGCGCCTCGTCGTTCCAGCCGTATCGAAGCTTCCACAGGTAGCCCGGCATGACGTGGACGCAGACCTCGATCACGGAGTCGTCGGCGGTGTAGGCCACATGCCAAATCTCGAAGACAGGTTGAGTCGGCTCCAGTTCAAGAGTCCGCTGCTCGGTGGTGCTCGGCATCCGGACCGTGACGTCTTCGGTAAACCGCACTGGACCATGGCCGAGCTCGGCAAGCCTTCCGTACGAGCCGCCTTGGCCGCTGTCGGGCTTCAGAAGGTCTTTGCTCTGCTTCGCGATCTGCCAGGGGAAGTATGAGTCGGCCATCTGCGTGGGCTCGTCGTTCGCGTACAAGACGCGTCGTCGGACCAGCACGGGATCGTTCGCCTTCAAGCCCAGAATCTCGGCGATCTCGGCGGGAGCCTTGCTTCGCCCGATTTCGGTGTAATCGGTTCGGGATCGCAGGTTCAGCTCGCGGACCTCTACCTCGCCGGCGCCAGTTCCCTTGTCACGTGAGGCGTAGCGGCGCTGTGCGTCTCGCGGGATGCGGGGCAAGCCTCGGACAAAGGTTCCAGCTCCGCGCCGCACCTTAACCAGCCCTTCGGCCCGAAGCATCGTCAGGGCGCGGTTCACCGTCACCCGGGAGAGGTTCAGCTCATGGGCTAGCTCGGGCTCGCTGGGGATAAGCGAGCCCGCCCCGTACGTGCCGTCCTTGATCCGATCGCGGATGAGGTCCGCGATCTGCGCGTACTGGGGCTTTGGCTGATCGATCATCGCGCTGGCGTTTTCCCTGCTTGTAGGACGTCTGACAGGCATCTTATCGGGTTCTACCGAACGGTTCGGCACAACTTGATGTAAGACATCCTGCCGAAAGACTTGCGTCTGTCAATCCAGCTCGTAAGATGTAAGACATCCTTCACGAGAAGGGTCGATGTCTCGGCCGAGTGGCCGTCACCAACAGAAGGAGCCAGTCATGGCTAAGAACCAGCCGCGTCTGATGCTGGACACCACCAACGTCATCTTCGAGCTGTCGGACGATGTGACGCCGAAGATCGACGAGAAGACCCGTGCGCAGAAGCTGGACCGGGAGACCGGCTGGCCGATGTGGACCGCGCCGATCTACGGCCGCGGTCGCGCCGCGAACCGCAAGTGGAGCGCCGTTTTCGACGTGACGGTCGTGTCTGAGACGCGTCCGCTCGGCGAGGAAGGCGACCAGGTCGTGCCGGTCGACTTGGAGGCCCTGCCGTGGGTTTCCGAGCAGAACGGTCGTACGCGCAACGGTGTGGCGTTCAAGGCTTCGGGCCTGGACGTGGTGTCCGCGACCGTTCAGGTCGCTGCCTGACCAACTATCCGTACTGGCTCCTGTAGCCACCGACTTACAGGACGCGGGGCCGCGCAGAGATTGGCGTCCACGTGCGGCCCCGCACCTGTTCCACAGCAGCTCCTAGCCCTCCGGAGAGGGAGGAACCATCGTGTCCAACTCTACCTTGTATGTGCGCGGCATTGACTTGCTGCGCGACGCCGTAGGCGACAAAGACGCCTACACGTTGAGCGACTGCGCTCGTGCTGGCATCCCGATGGTGGTTGCGTGTACCGGCTGCGGGATGACCATGGTGGGCGCGTCCGCGTTTATCGACCTGGACGACCACGTCTGGTGCGGAGACTGCGCCGACACTGGGCAGGCAGGTCAGCCATGACCAAGCCGATCTCTCGCTCGTTCGGTCCTGGCAGCCGCGGGCACACTGTCACCGTCATCGAGGCCCCGACCCGTCACAGCCAACGTCGTAAAGCGATCGTGGCTTTCTGGGTCACGTTCTTCGCAGTCGGTCTGATGACCGGCACGGTCGCGTCGCACTACCTGCACCCGATCATGGGTGGTCTGCTCGGCATCGTCATCGGCGCCGCGCTCGGCGCAACGCTGTTCGTCCTGATCGTCGCGTGGCCCGTTCTCCGGATCATCTGGTGGTGGCTGCCTGAGACGCTGCTGGCCCTGGCCCTGGTCTACGGGTGGACGTGGCTGATGTTCGCCACTCCGCTGTGGCTGGCCCTGGCCGTCATCGTCGTGGGCGTCGGCACGCCGGCCGCGTTTGGCCGTTCTCGGCAATGGCTGATGGCACCGCTGTGGTGTCTGGCCGTGCGGCATCGGCTGCGGACGTGTTTCGCCGCGTTCATCGCCACGAACCGGGCGGGCACTTTGCCGCTGATCCTGTGGGCACGGCCCACCCCGGCCGGCGAACGTGTGTGGATCTGGCTGCGTCCGGGTCTGTCGATCCGTGAACTGGAGCAGGACGGCCAGGTGCAGAAGCTGGCCGTGGCGTGCTGGGCTAACGAGGCCCGCGTCGCCCGCGCATCACGCCGGTACGCGGCGTTCATCCGGGTGGACATCACCCGCCGCGAGTCTCTGGCGGACACGGTGCTGTCGAACCTTCCGGATTTCGTTCCGGACGACATGCCCGCCACCGCACCGATTTCCCCTGCGGTACCCCCGACCGGCGTCAACCTCGCCGAGGTCCCCCGACCGCGCCCCGCGCGGTCGGCCAGCAACGATTCCCGGCCGCGTCGCGAGCGCCAGCCGGACACGTCGCCGAACGACGGCGGCTTCGACCCTAGCGATTACGCCTAGGCATCCCTGACACGTACGTGTCAAAACCTCTATCCGCGTGCGCCGGCGTGGCTCCGACTCCTCGTCACCATGCCACGCCGGCCACCACACCCTGATCCGATCGGAGCTAACGGCAATGACGTCACCACCGGCCCGGCCGAGCATCCCGGTCGGGACCCACATGTCCATCTTCGACCCGGTCTTCCTGGGTATCGACGAGTTCGGACAGCCCGTGTACTTGCCGCTGATGTACCGGCACATCCTCATCGGCGGTGAACCTGGCGCCGGCAAGTCGAGCCTGCTCAACACGATCGTTGGTCACGCCGCCCTGTGCGGCGATGTGAGCTTGTGTCTGCTCGACGGCAAGCAGGTCGAACTCGGCCTGTGGGAAGACTGCGCCGACGTGTTCGTCGGCCCCGATATCGACCTGGCCATTTTCACGCTGCTGCGGCTGCAAACCGTGATGGACAACCGCTACGCGTTCCTCAAGTCCGTACGTCGGCAGAAGATGCTGCCGGGTGACGCGTTCGGCGCCATCCTGCTCGCGCTCGACGAGATCGCGTTCTTCTCTGCCACCGCAGGAGACGACAAAACCCAGAAGCTGTTCTCCGCGCTGCTTAGGGACCTGGTCGCCCGAGGCCGTGCTGTCGGCCTGATCGTCGCTGCGGCGACGCAACGCCCCTCGTCGGACATCATCCCGACCAGCCTGCGGGATCTGTTCCCGTGGCGGTTCGCGGGCCGCTGCACCACCGACGTGTCGTCGGACATCGTCCTCGGGCACGGCTGGGCCGCCCGCGGCTACTCCTCCAACACCATCGACCCGAACAACCAGGGATGCGGGCTCCTCATCGCCGAAGGCGGCATCCCCGCTCTGGTCAAGGCCGCCTGGATGACGAACGCGGACATCATCCGCGTCGCCGACTACGCCGCCTGGGTCCGCCGCACTGCCTCTGCAACCAACCTCACCACGGAATTGAGGGCCGTCGCATGACCATCATCGCCGCACTCCTGCCCCGCGTCCCGCGCCTGCGGATCAGCACCGGCACCGTCATCGCGATCCGCTGCACGAGCTGCCACGAGTGGCGCAAGCCGCGCCAGTTCACTGCCAACAGCAACACCTGCCGGCCGTGCTGCAAAGACCCCGGCCGCCGGCTCCACCGCACACGGCAGAACGCCGGCCATCGCTGAACGACGGCACCACGGCACAACTCCACATAGGAACGGCCGACGAACCGAGACCAGCCGTAGGAAGCGAACTCGGCTCGCCGGCCACCACCACCGCCCACGAAAGGACGTGGCGACCATGCAGCCTATCCGAAATCTGACCATCTCCGCCGCCGACATCGACAGCCTGCCCGCTGTCACCCCGGCTGACATCCTGCGCGGAGCAGCCCGCTACCTCGAAGTCCGAGGCTGGTGCCAGAACTGCTTCTTCGCCGCCACCCCGTTGGAGGCATTCCCGGCCGTCTGCATCGACGGCGCAATCCGGATGGCCGCTCTCGGCTCCGACACAACGCCAGGCACCCATGACCCGGCTGTCCGCGACATCACCCGGGCGCAATGGGCACTCATCGACTACCTCACCAACGTGGGCCTTATCGACCCCACCGACGCCGACCCAGAACCCCACTTTGACGACGACCTCGGCCCCGAACTCAAGAAGCTGCCACTGACGCCACGGGGCTGGAACGACCTGCCTGGCCGGACGGCCACCGACGTCATCCACGAGCTCCGCGCCGCCGCCGACGCGTGGGACCGCCAGCACGCCATCACGGCCAGCGGTGACCAGTCATGACCGAGACCGTAAATGTGACACGTACGTGTCAACCGCGGGTGACTACGGCAGCGCTCGTCGCGGCACTGGAAGCGGCATGGTCCGCGATCCAGGCACAGCACACCGACGTCCCGCCGGTGGTGCTGGTCGTCGGCTCGGGCTCGCCGAGCAAACCGTCTCAGGCAATGAAATGGGGCCACTTCGCGGCCCTGCGCTGGCAAGCCGGCGACAACCAACTGCCTGAGGTTCTCGTCTCCGGTGAGGGCCTGTCCCGCACACCGGCCGAGGTCTTCACCACGCTCCTGCACGAAGCCGTCCACGGCCTCGCCGACACACGCGGCATCAAAGACACCTCCCGGCAAGGCCGCTGGCACAACCGCCAGTTCGCCAAACTCGCCGCCGAACTCGGCATGACCACCACCAAGGACGACAAGCTCGGCTTCTCGCCCTGCACCCTCACCGACGAAACCGCAGCCACCTACCGGCCAGTCATCGGACGCCTCGGGAAGGCGCTGCGCGCCTACCGGCACCCCGAACCGACCGGGGAAGGCAAGAGCCGCACGAACAACAACAACGGCCACGCCTGCGAATGCGAATGCCCGCGCAAGCTGCGCATCTCCAACGCCGTCTTCGACGCCGGCCCGGTCTACTGCCCGATCTGCCAGGCGTGGTTCCTCCCCGAGGACATCGACCGCGACGCCTACACCACCGACAACCCGCTCCCAACCACCAAAGCCACCGACAACGGTGACGACCAGGTCGACGAGCCCGACGAGGAAGGCGACCCGATGATCTACTTCGATCCGACCGGCGCCCGGTTCGGGCTCCCCAGTTACCCCTTCAAGATGGCCCCCACGGGCCTGGCCACGCTCCGGCAACTCCGCGCCGACGGCCTACGACCTGGCGGTCAAGACGTGGCCGCGCAAATCATCTGGCGACGCGGCAAGCGCAAGGCCTACCTCTACCGCACCGACCTCGCCGTCCCAAAGCGGACCGCGACACCCGCGCAACTGGCCGCGTTGGAAAAAGCCAACACCGCACGGCGTACCTGCCCCACCTGCGCGCAGGTCAAGCCATACGTCATCCCTACTCGCTGGGGCGAGTGCATCGACTGCCACGACGGCGGCGAATAGCCATGGCCGACACCATCCAATGCCCCACCTGCAAAGCGCTCATGACCGACCGCGCCGACGGCTTCTACGTCGACGCACACGGAACCCTCATCTACACCAACACCTACTACTGCCAGCGATGCGGCCGCCTGGAGACCATCGAGACCGGCCCAAAGGACACCCGGGCCGCAGCACCACCGGCCAACACCTTCACGAATGCCGCTGACGCGCTCATCGAGCGCAGCAACAACGCGAGCTGCGAACTCTGTATCGACGGCCATATGCCCGCCGGTATCGCCCATCTCTTCATCGGCCCGGTGTACATCGCCTGTACCGCCTGCGGCACCGAATGCCCCGCCTGCGGCGGTGACGCCATGTTCCCCGCGAACTGGCGGTGCCTGCACTGCTTCATCGAAGCGATGCTCGCCAACGGCTTCGACCCGATCTTCTGCTCCGGCTGCGGCGGAGTAACCGCCGTCGTTCCCATCCGCCAAGAGCCGTCGGACTTCTGAGGAGGCGCGCGAATGACTGACCGTCTGATCAACCTCACTCCGCACCCGATGCGGATCTTCAGCCTGGACACGCCTTCGCGTGTCGACCCCACAACCGTGACCCCTCTGGCCACGATCCGCCCGCCGGCTGACCACCCCACCGCCCGGCTCGGTGAACGCCGCCTCGGCCCAGCCGAAAGCCCGAACACGGGCATTCCCATCTCGTACGTCGCTTACGGGACCTACGCGGCGTCGACCACGCTGCCGCCAAACACTGCCGGCGTGTGGTTCATCGTCTCCACACTCGTCGCGTTGGCCCACCCGAACCGGGCGGACCTGCTCGTGCCATACGGCACGATCCGCGATCTCGACGGCAACGTCATCGGCTCCACCGGCTTCGCCCGGCCCGCCGACCCGCACTCCTTGGCGCGGGAGGCGAACCCATGACAACCATCGACGTCAATCTGACCTCGCTTCGCGTCGAACGCCGCGACCTACTAGCCGCACATCGGCAACTGCTCGACTACGGCATTGCCAGCCAGACCGCCGAGGTCCGCGAACGCGTGGCTGACATCGACGGCCAACTCACCGAATCCGCCGACTACCAGACGTCGGCCCCACAGAGCCCGCTGCTGGACCCACGCGGCTACCTCGCTTGTGGCTGCCACGGCACGCAGCGCGACCACACCTGCATGCCCTTCGACACCTTCAACCCGGAGGAGGAGCTGTGATGCCCTCCACGCCACCCACGCCCGCCGACAACGGCGACGCCACCAAGGCGGCACGTCTTTCCGACGGCCTGCTCGTCTGCATCGTTCTACTCGTTGGCCTCATGGCTGGCGCTGCCTCGTTCACCCACGTTCACGACTGGACCATTGAGAACAGCCCGGACGGCACCGCGGACTGGTTCGGCTGGGCCAACGCCGTCATCAGCGAACTGATCCCGACCGCATCCCTGATCGAGATCAGCCGCCGCCGGCGCCGTAACCCGACCGCCAAGGTCGGCTACCCGATGTTCCTGCTCGTTGTCGCAGTCAGCATCTCCCTGACCGCACAGCTCGCCGTCGCCCGGCCAACCGCGTTCGGCTGGATGGTCTCCGCTCTGCCGGCGTTGGCCTTCTTCGCCCTGTCCAAGCTCGTGTTCTCGACCACCGCACACCGGCCCACAACCAACCCGGTCACGGCCTCCACGCCGGCTACCGCGCCCGCACCGTCATCCGACACCGCGCAGGCGACGGTCCGCCCGGCCGCCGAACGAACGACGACCAGGGCCACCACCACCGCACCAGTACCGGCCGAGAAAACACCAGCAGCCCGGACAGTGCCGAAAGAGATCACCGCCACGGCTCCGCCGGAGTCCACGCCAGCCGACACGCAGACCGCCTCGGAAACGGCACCCGCTACGCAGTCAGGAACGCCGTTCTCAGAACTGCTGCTGTCCAACGCACGGACCATCGCCGTCGCTCACCGCGACACCCACGGCGAAGACATCAATGCCAATCGGCTCGCGGTCCGGCTACGTGTGCCCACCCACATCGCCGCCGACATCCTCACTCAACTGTCCGACAACCCACCGATGGCCAACATTCGGCCGCACAACGGCCGCGCTATCGGAGCTACTGCATGACACGCTCGACGCTGTCTCTCGTGCCCACAACCACCACGGTTGTGGGCACGGGGGAGAACGCCCAGACGTGGCCGTGGGCCACCCCCACCCCATCGGCGGCACCGCACCCGGACTCGCGTCTCGAGTTCGACCCGGCCGAGGTCGCCACCGCTCGCCAACGGGCACGCTCCGGCGACTACTACGAATGGTTGGACCACGTCCAGGCCGCTGCCGGCTGCACCCGCCCTATCCGGCTCACCGGGCAGATCGACGTCCGCAACACTGACGGGCAGACCGTCCACACCATCGACACCGAGACCATGCCCGATGGCGCGATCTACACCCCATGCGGGAACCGCCGCGCGAGCGTGTGCCCATCCTGCGCCGAGGTCTACCGCCGCGACACTTACCAGATCATCCGCGCCGGGCTGGAAGGCAACCGCTACGGCCTGCCACCCCTCGATCAGCACATCGCCGTGTTCCTCACCGCCACCGCACCGTCGTTCGGGCCAGTCCACCACCGTGTTGTGAAGACCCATGCCGCGGACTGTCGCGGCAAAGACCGGTGCACGTGCCGCCCAGCGGTCTGCCGCCCGTTCGGCCGGCCCTGCCCGCACGGCGTCGAGATCCGGTGCGCCGCCCGGCACAAGACCACCGACGCCGGCCTCGGGACACCGCTGTGTCTGGACTGCTACGACCACGCCGGGCAAGTCGTCTGGAATCACGAAGCACCCGAACTGTGGCGGCGCACCATCCAAGAAGCCGACCGCGAGCTCGGCCGCCTCGGCCGCCGCCTGGGCGTCAATGTGCGGCGCCGGTACGTCAAGGTTTACGAGTTCCAGGCACGTGGGGTCGTGCACTACCACGCGGTCATCCGCCTCGACGGCTACCACCCCGACTGCCCCGGAGCGATCGTCCCCGCCGACCGGGCCGTCACCCGCCCCATGTTCGAAGCGGTCCTCCGCCACGCGTTCGCGACCACCGCGTACACCAGCAAACCCCACCCCGGCAACGACGGGCACGGCTGGCGCATCGGCTGGGGCGACCCGGACAAGGGCCTGGACATCAAGCACATCAACGCCCCCGGCGGCGACACGAACCTGGCGAAGGTCACCGCATACCTCGCCAAGTACGTCACCAAGTCCACCGAAGCGACCGGCGCCGCGTTCCGCCGCATCGACGACCTCACCGTCGAGATCCACGCCACCCCGAACACGCACATCGGTCGGCTGATCCGGGCCTGCTGGGACCTGGGGCTCGCCGACGGGTGGCACCGGCTACGCCGCTACGCACACCAGTACGGCCACGGCGGGCACATCACCACCAAAAGCCGCGGGTTCTCCGTCACCTACACCCTCAAACGGTGGGAGCGCACCATCTGGCGACGCACCCAAGGCTTCCCGCACCTGTGGGACGACGAGCAAGCCGACCTCGTGGTCTACCGCCTCGGCTACCACGCGACCGGTTGGATCACCACCGGCGACGCCCTTCTCGCCAACTCTGCTGCCGACGCCGCCCGCCGTCGGGCCGACGCCGCCCGCGACCTGGTCGACGCCGACGACGCGTCGGCACTCCCGATGGCCGCTTGACACGTACGTGTCAACGCGCTCGCACCTTGACAACTCCACAGCGGAAGACCCTTACCGCGCGGGCCGCGACGGCTCTGAACACACCGACAGAAGGACATCCCATGAAACGAACAATCCTGCAAGCCCGCATCGTCACCACCGACAACGACGCTCAGACGCTCATCACCGCGTTGGAGCGGCACGCCCGCACTCTTCTCGGCGATGACGTCACCTACCGAACGCAGACCCGGCACGGCGACCGTGCCGGGTACAGCCGCGTGTACCTCACCGCGACCAGAAACGAGGACCGCCTATGACCACAACCAGAAAGGCCGGTCGCCCTACGTCGACCCGATACATGACCATCGACCAGGTGTGCGCCGACCTCGACATCGCACGCTCGACCTTCTACGACTGGCGGGCCAAGCGCAAAGCGCCGCCCTGCCTCAGACTCCCCAACGGTGACCTTCGCATCCGGCGAGACGACTACGAAGAATGGCTCCGCACGCTCGCCGCCGAGGTGGCGTAGATGGACACCAGCTACGACGTACGCATCTGGAAGACCGACGTCTATCAAGGCAAGCGAGCCAACACGCACTACGTCCGCTGGTCGGTCGCCGGCAAACGCCACAAGAAGCCGTTCAAAAGCGCGGCGCTTGCCGATAGCTTCCGGTCGGATCTCGTCGTCGCCGCTCGCAAGGGTGAAGCCTTCGAGGTCAGCTCCGGTCTACCGCTCTCCGTACAGCGCGCGGCGGGTGAGATCGCGTGGTACCAGTTCGCCTGCCAGTACGCGGACTACAAGTGGCCGAAGGCTGCGGCCACAACCCGGCGCAGCAACGCCGAAGCGCTTACAGCGATCACAATCCTGATGTTGTCCGACGAGCCGCGGGGACGTCCCGACGCCAGGGAAATCCGAAGCGCACTACGGCTCTGGGCGTTCAACAAAACTCGCCGCGACGACACGCCTGCGGAGATCCGCCGCGTCCTGAGGTGGGTCGCCCAGCATTCCCGACCAGTGGCCTCACTTGCCGATGCCCAACTCACACGGTCGGTTCTCGACGGGCTGACGGTACGACTCGACGGCCAGCCTTACGCACCAACCGTGGTGAACCGGTACCGCATCGTCTTGAACGCTGCCGTCGAGCACGCGGTCGAACGCAAGCTTCTCCGGGCTAACCCGATCCCGGCACTGAAGTGGAAACGCCCCAAGCCCAACATCTCCGTTGACCCTCGGCATGTGCCGAACCCAATGCAGGCAAGGACCCTCCTCGAAGCCGTCCGTTCCTCTTCGCGGAGCGGCCCCCGGCTCGTCGCGTTCTTCGGCTGCCTCTACTACTCGGCGATGCGTCCAGAAGAGGCGGCCGCCCTTGCGAGACCGAACCTGGCCCTGCCCCGTAAAGGCTGGGGCAAGCTGCACCTCGAAACCGCCGAGCCTCATGCCGGCAAGGAGTGGACCGACAGCGGTCGAACGCGGGACCGTCGACAGCTCAAGCACCGCGAGAAGGGCGTCGTCCGGACCGTTCCGTCCCCGCCCGAGCTCACCTCCCTGATCTGGGAACACATCGATACCTACGGCTTCGGCGCGGACGGCCGCCTCTTCGTCGGCGAGCACAACAAACGCGAGCTACCGAACCTGACGATTGTCCGAGCGTGGCAGCGCGCTCGCCGCCTGGTCCTGGCCGACGACGTCCTCGCCGGCTCCCTGGCCGGTACCCCGTACGACCTCCGCCACGCCGGGGTATCTACCTGGCTCCGTGCCGGCATCGACCCGGCCAAGGTCGCCGAGTGGGCAGGCCACTCCGTTGAGATCCTCTATCGCATCTACGCGAAGTTCCTCGACGGCGGCGAAGAGGAGCTGCAACGCCGCATCGAAGCCGTCTACGGACGGCTACCGGGCCCTGCCGAGGCGTCACAAACTTCGGCACGTATTCGGCACAGCCTCCCGTTGATCACCGTCACCGACCGGACACAGCCGGACGCATGAACCAGATCAACGCGGGTGTTTGGGCAGCTCACGCGGCCCGTTGCTGCTGGTCAAGCCTTGGTGCCCCCGGCAGGATTCGAACCTGCGACACACGGTTTAGGAAACCGATGCTCTATCCCCTGAGCTACGAGGGCGCGAGTGAAGAGTGTACCGACTTGGGCCTTCGTCCGGACCGCAGGCTTGCCACTGCGGAGGTGTCGAGCGCGGTCGCCGGGGGCGGGCGGGACCCCTGCCCCCGGCGACCCCCACCGTCAGACCAGGCCGCCCATGGCGGGGTCGGTGAAGCTGTCCTCGCCGTTCTCGAGGTGGCCCGCCAGGTGCTGGGCGAGCTCGCCGTCGACCGAGACAGCCAGGTCGTACCAGCCGTGGTTTCGTCCCAACGACCACTCCCTGCGCGCCTTCTCGCCCGCGCGCAGCGACAGCGACACCGGCTTCCCCCGATAACCGTCGCGGACCGTGATCGCGAGGCGGTCGCGGCCCTCGTTGGCGAAGGACAGCTCCAGCCGCTGGTGGCGCTCGTCGTAGGAGGCGGAAACCGACAGCGAAGCGCCGACCCTGAAGTGCCGGAAGAAGCCGTTCGGGCCGTGGACGGTCAGGTCCGCCCCAGCAGGCCACGTGTCCGCCAGCCGCTTGCCGTGCTCGACCGTGTAGGTCCGCGGCGCCGCCGTGCTCCCCGCCTCCCGGACCTGGAACACCGCGGCCGCCGAACCCGTGTTGCGGAAGTCCAACCGCAACCCCGACCGGTCCCGCGCGGCCACGACGTCCAGAACGTAGGGCAGCGCCCGGGCCGGCTTCACGCCCTTCTCCTGTCGGGGGATCGCCTGGTCGGCCGGTGGCACCGGCACCTCGTCGGGGAACCTCACCAGGTCGTCGGGCTTGAAGTCGTCCGTGTCCGGCAGCTTGACCGGCCTTGACCGGTTCGGCGTCTTGAAGTCGAACGCCGACGTCAGGTCTCCGACCACCGCCCGCCGCCACGGGGTGATGTTGGATTCGAGCAGGTCGCGGTTGTGGCCGGCGAAGCGTGCCTCCATGAACCGGATCAGCGACGTGTGGTCGAACAGCTGCGAGTTGACCCACCCGCCGCGGGTCCACGGCGACACGATGATCATCGGGACGCGCATGCCCAGGCCGTACGGGCCGGGGCGGTTGCTCGCGTCGCCCGGGAAGATCTCGTTGACCGTCGGGACAGTCGACAGGCCGTGTGCGCGCGATTGGGGCGGGGTCGGCGGCGGCAGGTGGTCGAAGAAGCCACCCTCCTCGTCGTACGTGACGAAGAGCGCCAGCTTGCTCCAGACCTCCGGGTTCGAGGCGAGGATGTCGATCACCTGGGAGACGTACCAGGCTCCGAAGCCCGGCTCCCAGTTCGGGTGCTCCGTGTAGGCCTCGGGCGCGACGATCCACGAGACCTTCGGCAGAGAGCCACGCTCCACATCGGACCGAAGGTCGGCCAGCAGCTTGAGCGGGTCGCGGCCGAGCTTGCTGACCTCCGTGCCGCGCTTCGCCTTGTCGGCCAGCGGGGTGCCGGGGCGCGCGTTCTGGTACTGGTGGAAGTACAGCAGCGAGTTGTCGCCGTAGTTTCCGATGTAGGGATCGCTGGTCCAGCCCCAGAAGCCCTCGGCGGTCAGCCCCAGGCCGACATCCTGATAGATCTTCCAGGAGATTCCGTTGCGCTCCAGGCGTTCCGGGTACGTCGACCAGTCGTACCCGGCCTCCGCATTGGTGATGACCGGCCCACCGGCCTTGCCGTCGTTGCCCACCCAGCCGGACCACATGTGGTAGCGGTTCGGATCCGTCGGGCCGAGCAGCGAGCAGTGGTAGTTGTCGCAGACGGTGAACGCGTCCGCGAGCGCGAACTGATAGGGCAGGTCACCGCGCGTGTGGTACGTCATCGCGCTGACGCCCTTGTTAGGTACCCACTGGTCGTGGCGGCCCTCGTTCCAGGCGGCGTGCCCGTCGTTCCACCCGTGCGGCGGGTCGGGGAGGAAGGTCTGACCCAGGTCGGGCACGTCGGGCCGGAACGGCAGCAGCTCCCCGGCCCCGTCGGGCTGGTGGAACACGCTCTTGCCGCTCGGCAGGGCGACGGGGTGCGGGTCGGCGAAGCCGCGTACGCCGCGCAGCGTGCCGAAGTAGTGGTCGAACGACCGGTTCTCCTGCATCAGGAAGATGACGTGCTCGACATCGGCGATCGAACCGGTGCGGTTGTTGGCCGGGATGGCCATGGCCCGCTCGATGCCGGCCGGGAGTGCCGCGCCTACCGCGGGTGCTCCGACCATCTTGAGAAACGAACGGCGATCCAGTGCGCCCATAGCTGCGCCCTCCCAGGGCTGGTTGCTGGTGTGGGCGAAGGTAAGCGCGCAAAGTGGACAGTAGGTGGCTTGGGGGCGACGACGGCCAGAAACGGATGTCAGCCCGAGGACGTACACCCCGGGGCCGACGCGCTCCCACCTGCGGATATCTACCATCGGCAGCATGGAAGCCACCGTGCCCCGCCTCGTCGACCAGCGGATCCCGTCGACCGTCATGTCCTGGGTCGTGCTCGCCGCATACCCGTTCGCGTTGGCTCTCACGGTCGGCTTCGGCACCGGCGACGTCGACGGCCCGAGCACGGTCCTGCCGGTGCTCGTGCTCGCCCTGCCCGCCTTCCTGCTGCCCCGCTGGCCGCTCGTCGGCTTCGTCGGCCTGCTGCTCGGCGTCGCCGGTCTGGCCCCGCTGAACATCTCGGGCCTGGTCGGCTTCTCCCAGGCGGTCGTCCTGGACGTGGCGGTGGCCTACGTCGCCGCCACCCGGTCACGGATCGCCACCGTCGGCGCCGTGCTCACGGCCATCCTCGCGGAGGGTGCCGCGGCCACGATCTACACATCAGGCGACAACTCGTACGTCAACGTGCTTATCGCCCTGCTGCTCGGCGTCCTGGTCGCCTGGCTCGGCGGCACCGCGCTGCGCCAGCGGCGCGAGTACCGCGCCGCCCTGCTCACCCGGGCCGCCGCGGACGCGGTGACCACCGAGCGGCTGCGGATCGCTCGCGATCTCCACGACCAGGTCGCGCACAGCATCGGGGTGATCGCGATCCAGGCCGGCGTCGGCCGGCGGGTGATCGACACGCAACCCGACGAGGCCCGCAAGGCGCTGGACACGATCGAGACCGCCAGCCGGGAGACGCTGGCCGGGCTGCGCCGCACGCTGGTCGCCCTGCGCCGCAGCGACGCCGAGCCCGCCGCGACCGTGACCACCGGCCTGGCGGAGCTCGACAGCCTGGTCGCCACGACGGAAGCCGCCGGCGTCCGCGCCCGGGTGCGCATCGAGGGTGAGCCGCGGGTGCTGCCGCCGGACGTCGACCTCGCCGCCTACCGGATCATCCAGGAAGCGCTCACGAACATCGTCAGGCATGCACAGACTGACAACTGCACAATCGTCATCGGGTACGCCCTACCCGCACTCACCATCGTCGTAAGCGACCAAGGCCGTGGCGGCATCGACAGCGGCACCGGTTACGGCATCCCCGGCATGCGGGAACGGGCGGCTCTCCTCGGCGGCGACCTGACCGCAGGCCCACTCCCGGAGGGCGGCTTCGAGGTCCGCGCCACCCTGCCGCTCCCAGCGGACCAGGCATGACCGTCCGGGTGCTCCTCGCCGACGACCAGCCGCTGGTCCGAGCCGGCCTTCGCGTGTTGATCGCCGACACCGCCGACCTGGAGGTAGTCGGCGAGGCCGGCACCGGCGCTCAGGCGGTCGACCTCACCCGCGACCTGGCCCCCGACGTCGTGGTGATGGACATCCGCATGCCGGTCATGGACGGCATCACCGCCACCAACAAGATCGTCGAGGGCGGCGCGCAGGCCCATGTGATCATGTTGACCACGTTCGACGACGACGACAACGTCTACGGCGCCCTGCGGGCCGGGGCCAGCGGCTTCCTCGTCAAGGACATGGCGCTCGACGACATCCTCGACGCCGTCCGGATCGTCGCGGCCGGGGACGCTCTCATCGCGCCCAGCGTCACCCGCCGCCTGATCGCCGAGTTCGCCGGCCGCCCCGAGCTCAAACCGGAGAAGCCCGACCCCAAAGCGCTCGCCGCCGTCACCGAGCGGGAGCGGGAGGTGCTCACCCTCGTCGGCCAGGGGCTGTCCAACACCGAGATCGCCGAGCGCCTCGTCATCAGTGTGGCCACGGCCAAGACCCACGTCGCGCGGCTCTTCACGAAGCTCGACGCACGCGACCGCGTACACCTCGTGATCATGGCTTATGAAATGGGGCTTGTGTCGCCGTCGCGCTGAGGCGTTATGGTTGAAGGGCCGGTCGAGAGGCGCTGCGACGGACAACGAGGTCCGCCACGCTCGACCAGCCAAGTGATTCCCAAGGGCGCCTCCTGTCACAGGAGGTGCCCTAATGCACGTCCAAAACGTCAACGGCATCGAGTTCGCCGTACGCGATCTCGACCTCGCCACCGCCGGCCGGCACCAGATCCGGCTGGCCGAGCACGAGATGCCGGGCCTGATGGCCCTGCGCCGCGAGTTCGCCGCACAGCAGCCCCTGCGCGGCGCGCGGATCGCCGGTTCGCTGCACATGACCGTGCAGACCGCCGTCCTCATCGAGACGCTCGTCGCGCTCGGCGCCGACGTCCGCTGGGTGTCCTGCAACATCTTCTCCACACAGGACGAAGCCGCCGCTGCGGTCGTCGTGGGAAGCGGCACGGCCGACGCGCCGACCGGCACCCCGGTGTTCGCCTGGAAGGGCGAGACGCTGGAGGAGTACTGGTGGTGCACGATGCGCCTCTTCGACTTCGGTGACGGCCAGGGCCCGAACCTGATCGTCGACGACGGCGGCGACGCCACGCTGCTGGTGCACAAGGGCGTCGAGTTCGAGGCGGCCGGCACTGTGCCGACGGCCGGCGAGAACGACCACGAGGAGTACCGGCTCATCCTCGAGACGCTGCGGTCCAGCCTCGACGAGGACGGCCAGCGCTTCACCCGGATCGCGGCCGGCATGCGCGGCGTCTCCGAGGAGACCACGACCGGCGTGACCCGCCTCTACGAGCTCGCCCGCGAGGGCACGCTGCTGTTCCCGGCGATCAACGTCAACGACTCGGTCACCAAGTCCAAGTTCGACAACAAGTACGGCATCCGCCACTCGCTGACTGACGGCCTCAACCGGGCGACCGACGTGATGCTCGGCGGCAAGCTGGCCGTCGTGTGCGGCTACGGCGACGTTGGCAAGGGCTCGGCCGAGGCACTGCGTGGCCAGGGTGCGCGCGTCGTGGTCACCGAGATCGACCCGATCTGCGCGCTCCAGGCGGCGATGGACGGCCTCCAGGTCGTGCACCTCGACGACGTGGTCGGCCAGGCCGACATCTTCATCACCACGACCGGTGGCGTCGACATCATCACCGCGGACCACATGGCCCGGATGAAGCACAACGCGATCGTCGCCAACGTCGGCCACTTCGACAACGAGATCGACATGGCCGGCCTCGCGCGCGTGCCGGGCATCGAGAAGATCGAGGTCAAGCCGCAGGTGCACGAGTGGCGCTTCCCGGACGGGCACGCCATCCTCGTGCTCTCCGAGGGCCGGCTGATGAACCTGGGCAACGCGACCGGGCACCCCAGCTTCGTCATGTCGTGCTCGTTCGCCAACCAGGTGATGGCCCAGCTCGAGCTGTGGCAGGGCGAGTACGGCAACACGGTGTTCACGCTGCCCAAGCACCTCGACGAGAAGGTGGCCCGGCTGCACCTCGACGCGCTGGGCGTGCGGCTCACCGAGCTGAGCAAGAAGCAGGCGGAGTACCTCGGCGTGCACGTCGAGGGCCCGTACAAGCCGGAGCACTACCGCTACTGACGCACCAGCGACGACCGCCCGGGTTCACCTCGAACTCGGGCGGTCGTCCTTTGCCGGGCTGATCAACCGCAGCCAACCCGCGGCCTGGTCGGGCGTCAGCACGGCGTCGAGCCGGACCTCCGGCAGCATCAGGGGATAGACCCGACCGACATTCCAGGAACGGTCGTACGGCGCGGGATCGAGCACGATGATCCGCCGGCCGGCGACCGGCTCGATGTCGACAGGCCGGCCCTCGTTCCAGATCCACTTGCCGCCGGCGTCGACGAGGTTGAACTGGCCGTGGATCGCGCTCGGCGGCTGCAGCGGACCATCGCTGGCGGCGGCCACCCACGCGGCTTGCGGCGGCTCGCCGGGCAGGTGCCCACCGCCGACCAGCACGTCGGCGAGCAGGGTGTGCAGCTGGAAGTTGTCGCCGACGCCGCTGATCGTGACCAGGAAAGCGGCCCCGGACTCACGGTGCACCACGACGACCGGCTCGTCGTCGAGCACCAGCAGGAGCCCGAGCAGCCAGTGGGCGTCGGCGATCTCATCGGGTACGACCGACGCGGCTTCGACCAACCGCTGGCGTTGCGGCAACGCGGCCCGACCCGCCTTCTGCTGCAGCGGGAGCAGCAACGCCGGGATCCACTCGTTGACCGTGAACCAGGCCTGGGTCACCCGCGACGCCTCGTCGAGGTCGAGCCCGCCGGCTTCGGCGACCCCCTCGACGATCGCCCGCGCGGAGTCGGCGTCGGTCGGCGGTTCGAGTTCGGTGCCGGCCAGCGCTGGGAACCGGGCGGCTTGCTCGAGCCCCTCCGCCACGCGCTCGGCCAGGACGTCGAGCGCCGCAGCGGGGTCGCCGCCGGCCTCGACCAGCCCGCCTGCCAGGGCGGCGAGCGGCGCGCCGTTTCCGAGCGGAACCTGAGCGAGCGCAGGCCGCAACGCGACCAGTGCTTCGGTGAGCGCGGCAGCGTCAGCCCGTTCGACCTCGCCGACGATCTCCTTGAACGCCTTCTGCGCCGCACCCTCGTCATGCCGATCGATCGCCTCGGCCAGTTCGGTGCACAACTCGGCCACGGATCTTCTCCGGTTCCACCGCATCGGACGATCTTAGGGTCTCAGCGCCGACCGCGCTGGGGTGCCCGCCGGGTCCGATCGCCGTTCAGCCGGGGTTATCTCCGTCGGGGCCTCGTGCCGGAACCAACCGCCGCCCGCCGGCGGCATCAGGACGCTCCGCCATGACCGCGGTCCACTCGTCACGGGTGGCCGCCCAATCCCACACGTGCCGCACGCCACCGCTACCGACGACTACTCGAACGGGCGAACACCCACATGATCGACATGAGAGATACGTCAGAAGCTGACCAGCGTTCGAACTCACGCGCTCCGGCGCAGCGGGCTGCGGTTTCCGCGTACCAGCGAGGCCAGGTGTTCCCGCATTTCGCGGCCGATCTCTTTCTTGATCGTCGAGCTCGGGCGCTCGCCGGTGATGAAGCCCTGGACGTGCCGGATGCCCAGCCCGTAGATCTGCTCCAGGCTGATCGGCGAGTTCTCCTCGACGCCTTCGACGACCACGCTGCGGCGGGACGGGGACTGGCCCACCTTGACCGGGTGCCGGGCGACCTTGGCAACCAGTTCGAGCTCCTGGTACGCCAGCGGGTGGCGCAGCAGCGCTCGGTCGACCTTGATCTGGGTGAGCGGGAGCTCTGCCATCCGGGAGACCGACGAATGCTCCACGCCGAAGTCGTCGACCGCGAATCGGATGTCCAGGCGGTCCGCGATCGCCACCAGGCGCTCGTGGAAGTAGCCCAGTTTGTCGTCGCCCCAGATCTCGTAGGCGCGCGGCTCGATCGGGTCCTGCTCGGAGATCTCCAGCGTGACCGCACTCGGGCGCAGTCCGGCCGCGGCGATCGTCCGTTTGACCTCTTCGACGTAGGAGTCGCTCAGCAGAGAGCGCACGGCGACGTTGATGGAGACGGGCCGCGGCGCACCCGCGTCGTCGCCGTAACACCGGCGGTGGGCCTCGGCGTACGACTGGATCGCTTTTCGCAGGATGGCCTCGTCGCGCTCCACCACGAACTGGTCGCCCCAGACGTGCGCGAGGCGGATGAGCTCGCGCGGGGCGCGCGGGTCGGCCGCGTTCAACCGGGCCAGCGCCTCGTAGCTGTGGATGTCGACGTACTGCTGCCTCTCGTCGATCGTGACGATCGGCTGGAAGACCATGGCGAACGATCCGACCACCTGGCGGTACAACTCGAAGCAGCGGCTGTAGAGCCGCGGGGGTAGTCGGCCGAAGCTCTCGCGCAGGGCGGTGAGCACCGCGATCTCGCCCTCTTCCACCGGCGCGCTGAGATCGGTCGCCCAGATGGCCTCCAGGATCCTGGCCAGCGGCTCGCCGATGTCGAGCAGCGCCCGGGTCGGGTTGACCACGACGAGGACCAGCGAGGTCGCCGGTCCATGGCGAAGCGGTACGCACAAGACCCGGCCGGCGGCGGTGCCCTCGAGCACGTGACTCCGCAGCGGGAACGACGAGTACTGAGCCGTACCACGCATCAGGTAATACAGGTCGTCCTCGCGGAAATCTCGCGTCTCGGAGATCGTCACGAACCCGGAGCTCGTGTATTCGAGCAATGCCGCGGCGTCGGCTTCCATCGCGGCCCGCATGAGCTCGACCTTTTCCTGCTTGCGTGCGGGATGTGGGCCTTCGCTGGTCGCTCCGAACGCCTCTGTGGTGGACGACGTCGGCGGCCGGACGAGTGACGACTGGCGAGGGAAAACCCGGCTCAGCAGTTCGGCGATCGCGGCAGCCGACCTTTCGAGCGGGTTCGCCAGGTCGACGATCCGCATATTGGCCGGCAGCGGGTCGACCACGGCGCCGGCTGACGCGCCTCGCCCCGGTCGGGTCAGGACCGTCGTCGTGCCGCGCGACTGCACGTACATGTCAGGCTCGGGGTCGACGATCCGTTGGGCCACGTAGTCCGCCATGCCGCCGAAGGTCACGAGCCCATCGTCGTCGGCCGCCTTTCCGTCGAGCGCGTCGAGCAGGTGTTTGGTCAGCAGACCGTGGCGCAATGATGCCGGCTCGCGGGTGCCGCCCGGTCGGGGCGAGGCCATCAGCACGCTGTGCTGTTTCGAATGCCGCGCGCCGACCCTCATCATTTCGATTTGATCGGCACCGACGTACGAACCGGCGTGTTGCCAGTCGAGAACGAGAAATGCGCTGCCTTTGAAGTTGTCGAGCACCTCACCGCGCAGGAATGCCATTCGCAGGCCCTCGTCGGGGTGCTCGTTCAAGGCGGCGCGGCGCAAGTCCGGCGTCACCAGATAATCGTCGGCGATGCCATTCCAGTCGGCGGTCAAAGCGTAGCCGCCGAAATAGACGAGCAGCGTGTCGGCGCTGGTCGACTCCTCGGTGATGGTCCGCAACTGGCTCCGGATGCTCCGCGCGTCCGCCTCGGCCCCGGTGCGCAGGAAGACGTCAGCGGCGGCGAATCCACCCGCGCCGGGCTCGGTCAGTGCTTTGTGGACGGCGCGCGCGTCACTCTCGGCGTAACGCAGGCTCGGCAACGCCGCATCCAAGCCACAATCGTTCACGCCGACAATTAACGCCACGCGTCGACCGCCCACGGGCACCGCCATTCATTCCGTTACGCGCCGCTGCTAAATGGTTGCTCTCCGCACCGGCCATGGTTCCCAATGGCCAGAGGTCATGGTGCAGTAAGCGTCGACACGAATACAACTCGGTGCACGCCAATCACAACGGCACTTGGCAATGTGCCAGGTGGCGGAGCTACCGGTCGACCGTCCGATAGATGCGGTTTGCAGGTTTCTGCGTGCCCCAAGTGCCCGGATCACACCCTAGGTGCACTTAGCCCGAGATCTGGCGCTGCGCAGATGCTGACAACCTGCCTGGCCTGGGAAGAGGCGGCTATTCGGAGCCGTACGCGCTCCGGATGGGTTGGTGACAGGAAGCCGACTCGGACCAATCCGGCACCCGGCCGCGAACCGAAGTCCTCGCGCAGGCATCCCCTGACGGGAGGACAGAGATGACCAGAAAACCCCGCGCGATCCTCGCGGCGCTCGCCGTGACCGGCATTGCGCTGGCGGCGCTCGGGCCGCAGCCGACGGTGGCGTCCAGCCACCGCGAGGCGCCGCTGATCGCCAGCGACCCGGCCGCCGACAACACCGACCTGTACGCCTTCGTCAGCCCCGAGCGGCCGGACTACGTGACGCTCGTCGCCAACTGGATCCCGTTCGAGGAGCCCAACGGCGGGCCGAACTTCTATCCGTTCGCGACCGACGCGGCGTACAACATCAACGTCGACAACGACGGCGACGCGATCGCCGACGCCGTGTTCCGCTACACGTTCAAGAACATCGACAAGCGGGGCGGCAAGACGTTCCTCTACAACAACGGGCCGGTCGACTCGTTCGACGACCCGAACCTGCTGTTCAAGCAGACCTACAAGCTGGAGACGTCGTTCAACGGCGGCCCGTTCAAGACCCGGGTCAGCAACGCGCCGGTCGCGCCGTCCCGGATCGGCAACGCGTCGATGCCGGACTACCAGAAGCTTCGCGACGAGGCGACGATCCAGCTCGAGGGCGGTTGGAAGCTGTTCGCCGGCCAGGCCGACGACCCGTTCTTCCTGGACCTGCGGGTCTTCGACCTGCTGTACGGCGGCGACCTGAGCGAGACCGGCCAGGACACCCTCGCCGGCTACAACGTCAACACGATCGCGCTGCAGGTGCCGTTCAAGGACGTGGCCCTGCGCGGCGACGCCAACCGCAACCCCGTGGTCGGCATCTGGACCACCACCGACCGGGCCAAGGTCCGCGTCACCGGCCAGAGCACCCAGGGCATTCGCGGCGAGCGCGTGCAGGTCTCGCGGCTCGGCAACCCGCTGGTCAACGAGGTCGTCGTGCCGGCGAACCTGAAGGACGCGTTCAACTCGATCTCCCCGGACAAAGACGCCGGCATCCCGGCCGTCGTCAAGCGGGTCACCGACCCCGAGCTTCCCAAGCTGATCGAGGCCATCTACGGCGTGCCCGCGCCGGCCACACCCCGCAACGACCTGGTCGAGATCTTCCTGACCGGCATCACCACCAAGGCCGGCGGTCCGATCAAGGCCGACCTCAACTCGCAGCTCAACAACAAGGACGTCAACGCCAAGCGGTTCCGGCCCTCCGAGATGCTCCGGCTCAACCTGGGTGTGCCGGTCGCCGACCAGCCCAACCGGCTCGGCGTGCTCGGCGGCGACCTGCAGGGCTTCCCGAACGGCCGGCGGCTGACGGACGACGCGGTCGACATCGCCGTGCAGGCGGTCGAGGGCGCGGCTCAGACCGGCCAGCTCGTCGACGCGCTCGCCGCGGGCGACAAGGTGGACGCCAACGACAACGAGTTCGGCGACCAGTTCCCGTACGTGGCACTCCCCAACGTGGGTGCGGTCAACGGCGGCCAGAGCAGCGCGGCTGCCGGCTCGAACGGTGCGGCGATCGTGCCGCCCGGTGACGACGACTCTCCGGCGCCGTCGCTCTCGCCGGCCGCCGCCGCGGCGTCCGACGACCTGAGCACCGGCTCGGTCCTCACCCTCGCCGTCATCGGCACGCTCCTGCTGGCCCTGGTCCTGGTGACCTGGTGGTTCCGCAGGCAGCGAACGGCTGTGGCAACCACTCCTGACGACACCGTAAAGCTCTAGCCAGGTGCACGGGGCGCGTCCCGCGACTGGGACGCGCCCCGCCTTCCCGGAAGGAATCCGCTCATGCGCACTCCCCTTCGGACGGTCGTGGTGGTGGTCGTCGCCACCGTCGCCCTGCTCGCTGCCGGTGCGGTGTTCGGCCTGCGCGAATCGGCACCGCCACTGTCTTCCACGGCCACCCCCGTCGGGGCGACCGACCGACTGGCCGCGAACATCAGCCGGGCACAGGAGCGGCTGCGCACCCTGCCCCGCGACCACGAGACCTGGGCGGCGCTCGGTCTCGCGTACGTCGAGCAGGCTCGGGTGACCGCCGATCCCAGCCTCTACCCCAAGGCCGAAGGGGCGCTGGAGCGTTCGCTGGCGGTGAAGCCGAAGGAGAACTCGGCCGCCCTCGTCGGGCTCGGCGCGCTCGCCAACGCCCGCCACGAGTTCGCGGCCGCGCGGAAGTTCGCCACCGACGCGTTGGAGACCAACCCCTTCGACGCCGACGCGTACGGGGTGCTGGCCGACGCGCACACCCAGCTCGGCGACCCCAAGGCGGCGACGACCGCGATCCAGCGGATGCTCGACCTGCGGCCCGGGCTCGCCGCGTACGCCCGCGCCTCCTACGACCTCGAGCAGCGCGGTGCGGTCGCCGAGGCCACCGACCTCATGCGGCGGGCGCTGGACTCCGCTGCCGACCCCGCCGACATCGCCTTCTGCCGCAACCAGCTAGGCGACCTCGCCTGGTCGACCGGCGACCTCGATGCCGCTGCCCACGAGTACGACGCCGGCCTGGCCGCCGGCCCTGGGTATCCGGCACTGCTGCGCGGCCGGGCTCGGGTGGCCGCCGCGCGGGGTGACCTGGCCGGCGCGATCACCGCCGCGGGAACGGTCGCGGCCCGCACGCCGACTCCTGACACCCTGCTGGAGTACGCCATGCTTCTGAAGTTGGCCGGCCGGACCGCCGATTCCGCGCGTCAGCTCACGCTCGCCGAGGCGGCGCACACGCTGTTCGTCGCCAACGGCGGGCAGGACGATCTGACCGGTGCGCAGCTCGCACTCGCCCGGGGCGACTCGGCCACGGCGCTGCGGCTGGCGCAGGCCGAATGGAAGCGGCGGCCGTTCGCCGACGTGGCCGACGCGCTCGGCTGGTCGCTGCACATGGCCGGGCGCTCCGCCGAGGCGCTGCCGTTGCTGCGGAAGGCCGTCGGCGGGTCGCCGCGCAACGCCGGCTACGCGTACCACCTCGGGATGACGCTCTTGTTCCTCGGCGACCAGCCGGGGGCACTGACCGCCTTGCGGCAGGCACGTGCCATCAACCCCTACTTCTCGCCCGTCGACGGGCCGACGGCCGGCCGGGCACTGTCCGCATTGGAGGCTCGGTCGTGAGGCGTTTCCTGGCATTCGTGGCGTTGGCGGTCGTCGGGTTCCTGGCACTGCCGTCGGCGCCGGCCGCGGCGCATCCGTTGGGCAACTTCTCGGTCAACCGGTACGTCGGGCTGACGCTGCATCCCGACCGGGTCGACGCGGTCGTGGTGGCCGACGTGGCCGAGCTGCCGACGTTGCAGGACCCGGCGCCGTCGTGCGCCGAGGCGGCGTCAGCGCTCGCGCTGACCGTGGACGGAACGCGTCTCTCATGGACGGTCGGGTCGTCGGAGTTGACGCGTTCCGACGGCGCCGGCGGGCTCAAGACGAGCCGGCTCGACTGCGCCCTGACCGCGACCGCTTCGTTCTCCTCCGGGGCGGCGGTCACCGTCGACAACGGGTTCCGGGCCGACCGGATCGGATGGCGGGAGTTGACCGCGACCGGCGCCGGCGTGCGGCTGGACGGTTCAACCGTGCCGGCCGCTACGGTCAGTGCCGAGCTCCGGCGGTATCCCGACGACCTGCTGTCGTCGCCGCCGGACGTGCGCACGGCCGCGTTCTCGGCCGTGTCCGACGGTGCCGCGACGGCCGCCGGCGCTACAGCTTCGCGGTCGTCCGGTGCGGCCCCGCTCGGGTTGTCCGGGCCGTTGGCCGGCGCCGAGCGATGGCTGGACTCTGTCGTCGGTGGTGAGCGGTTGACGCCATTGGTCGGAATGCTGGCGGTGTTGTTGGCGCTGGTGCTCGGTGCGGCTCACGCGGCCCTGCCGGGGCACGGCAAAACGGTGATGGCGGCCTACCTGGCTGGGCGCGCCGGTCGGCCTCGCGACGCGGTGGCCGTCGGTGCGACGGTGACGTTGACCCATACCGGGGGTGTGCTGGCACTCGGGTTGCTGCTGACCACGTTCGCGGGGATAGCCGGTGAGTCGGTGTTGGCGTGGTTGGGGGTTGCCAGCGGCGTGTTGGTGGCGGCGATCGGTATCGGCGCCCTGGTGTCCGCACGGCGCCGTCGACGCCGAAACCGGTCGGCTGCCGGTCATGCGCATGGCCACTCGCACGACCACGCACACGACCACGCACACGACCACTCGCACGGGCCTGGCAGGTGGGGCATAGCCGGCATCGGGATCGCCGGTGGGTTGGTGCCCAGCCCGTCCGCGCTCGTCGTGCTGCTGGGTGCGATCGCGCTGGGCCGCACCGCGTTCGGCGTCCTCCTGGTCTTCGCCTACGGCCTGGGCATGGCGGCCACCCTGACCGCCGCGGGCCTGCTGCTGATCCGCGTCCGGAACCGGTTCGCCGGCCGGTTGCGGCTGGCGGACCGGTGGCAGTCGGCAGCGCCCTCGGCGACCGCGGCCCTGATCGTGGTGGTCGGGCTCGGTCTCGCCGGCCGAGCGTTATCCACAATCGCCTGATCGGGGTGGCGACCATGACCACGGGCGCGGAATCATTCCCCCTGCGAACAGCGCGACACCGGCAGCGGCGAGGAGTCTTCATGCGCGAGCAGAGCCACGGCGACCCGCCGCGCGACCACCTGGCCGCGGTGCCAAACCTGGTCGACGACCGGTCCGTGGCCGACCGTCTGCTGGTCGCGGTCGGCCGGGGCGACGAGGGCGCGTTCCGGCAGCTCTACGAGCTGGTCGCGGCCCGCGTCTACGGCCTGGCCCGCCAGGTGCTGCGCGACCCGGCCCAGGCCGAAGAGGTGGCGCAGGAGGTGCTGGTCGAGGTGTGGCGCACGGCCGCCCGCTTCGAGCCGAGCCGCGGCTCGGCCACCGCCTGGGTTTTCACCATCGCCCACCGGCGGGCGGTCGACCGGGTGCGCTCCGAGCAGGCCGCCACCGACCGCGTGCAGAAGGCCGGCTCGTGGTCGGCACAGACGCCTTACGACGAGGTGTCCGGCGAGGTCGAGGAGCGGCTGGAGCGGCAACAGGTCCGGCGCTGCCTCGACGACCTCACCTCGCTGCAACGGGAGTCCATCACGCTGGCCTACTACGGCGGCCGCAGCTACCGCGAGGTGGCGCAACTGCTGGACGTCAGCCTGCCCACCATCAAGACCCGGATGCGCGACGGCCTGATCCGCCTACGCGACTGCCTGGGCGTGGAGGTGCCGTCATGAGCGGGCGAAGCGAGCACGGCCAAGGCGACCGCGGGGAGGCGGCGGCATGAACACCGGCGACGTGCACGCATTGTCGGGTGCGTACGTGCTCGACGCACTGACCGACATCGAGCGCGCCACCTTCCGCCGCCACCTGGCTAGCTGCGCGACCTGCGCGATAGAGGTGGCCGAGCTCCACGAAACCGCGGCCCGCCTGGCCGACGGCGCCTGGTCGGTGCCACCGCCGGCCCTGCGCGACCGGGTCTTCGCCGAGGTCTCCCGCACCCGTCAGGACGCGCCGACCCCGGCCAAGCCGGTCCGCCCGCAACGCGATCGCCGTCTGCTGACAGCGGCCGCGGCCGTGGTCCTGGCCGCCGTGGCGGCGACAGGCACCTTCGCTGTCCAGGAACGCCGCATGGACCAGCAACGCACGACGGCACAGGCCGAATCCGCCCGGGTCACCGAAGTCTTGGCGGCACCCGACGCTGTGCTCCGCACAGGCGGCTCCACCAACGGCGTTCGCCTCACGGTGGTCACCTCGGCGACCCGAGGCGAGGCGGTCCTGACGATGACGGCCGACCGCCCGGCGGGCACCGACCGCACCTACCAGCTGTGGATGCTCGCCGGCACGACCCCGACCAGCGCCGGCGTTCTACCACCCGGCACGACGTCGGCCACCCGCCTGATCACGGGCACGGCCTCGGCCGACGCGTTCGCGGCCACCATCGAGCCCGAAGGCGGCTCACCGACCCCGACCCTGCCGATCGTGGGGCAGGTGAGCGTGGCATAACCGCATTGGCTCCGCGGCATCCCGCCAGCGATCATCATGGGATGACCCCGAGCGACAGACGACAGCGGGCGGTGCTCGTCGACGTGGACGGCACGCTGGCCCTTCGTGGGAAGCGGTCGCCCTACGACTGGAGCCGGGTAGGCGAGGACCAGCCCAACCCGGCCGTGATCGAGCTCGTGCAGACGATCTCGGCAGCCGGCCGGCACCGGATCGTGGTGATGTCCGGCCGCAAGGAGCAGTCGCGGCGGCAGACCGAGCTCTGGCTCGACGCGCAGGGAGTCGAGTTCGCGGACCTGATCATGCGCGCGGACCACGACGACCGCCCGGACCACAAGACCAAGGCCGACCTCTACCGGCGTCTCGTCGCACCCCGCTACGAGGTCGCCTTCGTCATCGACGACCGCGACCAGGTCGTCCGCATGTGGCGCACCGTCTTCAAGCTAACGGTCTGCCAGGTCGCCGACGGCGACTTCTAGCTCCATCTCCTCCTAGCTTCGCACCACGATCGCGACGGCATAGCGCGGGCCTTCGTGACGGCCAGCACGCACTAGTAACTGACGCATGCCCATGTCACTATGTCCCCGCCTTCCGTCAACGCGGGCGGAAGCACCAACGGGGAGTTCACATGCGTGTCAGAAGAAGACGTCTGGCTGTCCTCGCAACGCTGCTGGCCGTGCTGCCGTCAGCCGTCGCCCTGCCCTCCGCCGCCCAAGCCGCGACCCCGCCGGCGACCGGGGGCGCCCAGACCTCCGTGGTGCGCGCCGACTGCGGCGGTCCCCTGCCTCTCGGCCAGATGGCGGCGTGCTCGATCGACACCGGCGAGGCCCAGACCTACACGGTCACCACCGCGAAGGCCGCCGACACGCTGCTGATAACGCGCGGCAACGTCAGCGGCGAGATCGTCGAAGGCGTCGTCACCAACGCCGCGGGCCAGCAGGTCTGTTCCGTGTTCGGCAGCGTCTCGGACTGCGTCGTCGGCGCCGCCGGCACCTACACCATCACCATGTCCACCCGATGGGGCCCGGGCGAATACACGCTCGCCGTCGACTCGCTCAAAACGCCGTCGTCCTGCACCCAGCTCGACAACGCCTTCTTCTCGTTCGCGTCGCCGGGCATCTCCACGACCATCCCGGCCGGCTCCGCAGGTCAGTGCTACCGGTTCAACCAGCCCCTCGACAGCGTGCTGCAACTGACGACGCCGCTCGGCGGCGTTCAAGGGACGATCGTCGACGCCGCGTTCCAGCCGGTCTGCCAGATCTCCTACGGCGCGACGCAGTGCACGCTGCGCACCGCCGGCCCTTACCGTGTGTTCATCCGCGAATACAGCGGCTCCGAGGCCGCTTACCGGCTGCGCATGCCCCGCCTGACCGCACCGGCCGGTTGCCCGCTGCTGCGCACCACCGGGTTCGGCGATCCCGGCGCCAACACCAACACCGCCACGGTCGAGGGCAACGACTTCACCTGCCACAAGGTCCGCGCGGCCGCGGCCGGCGCGACCCTGTTCCGGGTCTACAACGGGCAGCACTTCGACTGGATCCTCTACGACCAGGCGGCCCAACAGATCTGCAGCGAGTACGAGCACGCGCGCGGCTGCACCATCCCGGCCGCAGGCGACTACATCCTGCTGATGCCGAACACCAACTGGGAAAAGGTCACCTACCAGGTGGCCGCCGTGACCCTCTATCGCAACACCGGCTGCGCGGCCACGACCGGCACCACGTGGACCGAGCCGACCATCTCGGTGACGCAGGGCTCGCTGATCGGCACCCACTGCCAGCCCTTCCGCGGGCAGGCCGGCGACCGGATCCTCGCGTTCGGAGCACCGACCCGCTGGAACGACTTCTACCACTGGGTCGTCGACAGCGCCGGCAACCCGTTCTGCCCGTACTACGACGAGCAGGCGGGGTGCGTGCTGCCCGCCACCGGCACCTACCGGGTGATCTCCTACCTCGGCAACCAGAGCACGGAGGAGCCCCAGGCGCCGTACGAGCTGCAGGTGCGCCGGCTCAACAATCCGGTCGGTTGCCCGACCGTCAGCCCGGGCGCGTACGGCGCGGCTCCGGCCGGAGCGGCGGCGGGCATCCGGTGCCGCATCCTCGACGTGCCGGCCGCGGGTGACTACCGGGTCGATGCCCACTGGGCCGACAACTACGATGCCAGCCCCACCGTCTTCGACGCCGACTTCCGGGAGCTGTGCCGGACCTTCTGCCAGTTCGCGGCGCCGGGGCGCTACACGATGGTGCTGTCGCCCATCTCCGACTCCATCATCCAGAACGACTCGGCATACGCGACGACGTTCCTGCCGGCCGCTCCGTCGTCCTGCGCGAACGCGCCGGGCAACGGCGACCTGGTGTCGGGCGAGTTCCGCGCCACCGGCCAGCTCGACTGTCTGGAGTTGTCCGCGCCGGCCGGGGGCAAGGTGGTCCGGGTGCTGCCGACCGACGCGACCGGCGTCGGCCGGCCGTACGTGTCGGTCGTCGACGCCAACGGCGGCTACGTGTGCGACGCGAACCCTCTCTACCAGTACTCGTGCGAGCTGACCGGCGAGGCGCCGTTCTTCGCGCTGGTCGACAACCGCAACGGGGGGACGCCGACCGGCACGTATCAGGTGGGCATCGCCACGGTGTCGCCGCCACCGTCGTGCGCCGCTCAGGCGAACGACTCGACGGTCAACAGCAGTGCTAACCGGGTTGGCTTCTGCTTCACGATCGCGGCTGACGACCACACCGCCCGTGAGGACCTGCGCTACCGGCGTACGTCGGGCACCGGCAACGCGACAATGTCCGTCTTCAGCGCGGACGGCATCCGCTACTGCTACACCATGACGCCGTCGGCCGACCGTACCCTCAGCTGTACCTTGCCCGACGGCCAGCTCACCGTTCTGCTGGAGACCGCCGCACAGACGGCGACCTGGCAGGTGACCCGCCAGGCCGTCCCGACGCCGTAACGCGAAACGGGCGGGCGTCCGAGGGACGCCCGCCCGTTCCCGCTAGTTCACCAACGCGCGACAACCGCTCAGCGCCAGGGCAGCGGGTCGCCGGCGTACTTGTGCGCCCGCACGTCACCGGATCGGGCGTGGCCCTCGAAGAGCTCCACCCGTGCCGCGCGGCCGCACAGCCGGCCCAGGTCCACGCTCGCCTGCTGGCTGGTGACCTCCTGGTACGTGACCGTTTTCAGGTACTTGCCCACCCACAGACCACCCGTGTAGCGGGCCGCGCCTCGTGTCGGCAGCGTGTGGTTCGTGCCGATCACCTTGTCCCCATAGGACACGCACGTGCCCTCGCCCAGGAACAGGGCTCCGTAGTTGCGCATCGCGGTCAGGGCGTCGCGGGGCGACTCCGTCAGGACCTGGACGTGCTCCGAGGCATAGGAATCCGCCAGCTCGAACGCCTCCGCCAGGTCCGCGACCACCGCTACCTCGCCGTGGTCGCGCCACGCCGGCGCGGCGAAGTCGCGCGTCGGCATTCCCGGCAGGATCTCGTCGATCAGGTCCATGACGCGCCGGGCCAGCGGCTCCGAGTCGGTGATCAGGATGGCCGGCGAGTCCGGGCCGTGTTCGGCCTGGCTCAGCAGGTCCACCGCCACCACGAACGGGTCGGCCGCTCCGTCGGCGACGACCAGGATCTCGGTCGGGCCGGCGAACAGGTCGATGCCGACCTCGCCGAACAGCTGGCGCTTGGCTTCCGCCACGTAGGCGTTGCCCGGGCCGGCGAGCAGGTCCACGGCCCCGATGGTCTCCGTGCCCAGCGCCATCGCCGCCACCGCCTGGGTGCCGCCCAGCAGGTAGATCTCGTCGGCGCCGGCGAGGTGCAAAGCCGCGACCGTCGCTGCCGGGATCTCGCCGCGGATCGGTGGCGTGCACGACGTGACCCGGGAAACCCCGGCGACCTTGGCGGTCACCACGGTCATGTGGGCCGAGGCCACCAACGGGTAGCGGCCGCCGGGAACATAAGCACCCGCCGCCGCGACCGGGATGTTCTTCTGGCCCAGGAACACGCCCGGCGAGACCTCGTCCTCGAAGTCGCGCAACGAGTCCTTCTGCCGCTGTGCGAAGTCGCGTACCCGAGCCTGCACCGTCTTGATGTCCGCCAGCGCCTGCTCCGGCACAGTCGCGACAATCTGCTCGATCTCCTCCGGAGACAGCCGGAACGACGGAGGCGACCAGTTGTCGAACTTCTCCGAGTACTCCCGGACCGCGGCGTCTCCGCGCGCCCGGACGTCGGCGATCACCGACGCCACCGTCTCCCGCACGCCGCGCGCCTGCGCGTCGTCGTGGGTCGCCGCCGGTGCCGACTTCAGATAGCGCGCCGCCATGACCAAACCTCCAGAAGTCAGATCGGGTACGTCGCCCGCAGGTCGACGGTGCTGTACGTGATGTGCCGGGTCAGCACGTCCTCGTCGCGCGCGGCCTCGGTGACCGGCAGCAGAGTGTGCGTCTCGTTGTTCAGCCGATAGAACGCCTCGGCGAAGTTGACCCCCGCCACCCGCCCGTTCTCGCCGTTGTTGGCCTCGATCAGCTTGCGGGCGAACAGGCCCGAGTAGCCCTGGCTGTCGAAGCAGTCCATCGCCGCGACCTTCTTGCCGACCACGTCGGTGATGTCGATGTAGACGTCGTTGCGCAATCCGTGCAGGCTCAGCCCGTCACCGGCGATCACCGGCAACGAGGTGAAGAAGACCTGCTTGACGTGGAACTCCGACCGGCCGTCGAGGTTGCGCAGGAACATGCCGGCACGACCGAGCGCGGCCATGACGCTCACGGTCACCACCGTGTGCATGTTGGCGGCCATCACCGGGTTGACCGGGTAGTCGCAGATCACCACGTCCGGCCGCTCGATCGCCAGTTGCTCGGCGATCTGGTCGACGACCGCCTCCCGCAGTGCGGCGTAGTGGTCGTCGAGGTCGAGGGTGATGACCCGGGAAATGCCGACGATCTCCGCGGCGCGCTCCAGCTCACCCTTCTTGTGCGCCACAATCGTGTCCAGGTCGGCGGCGACGATCGTCTCGTCGGGGTGCTCCTTGCGCCACTCCTCCGCGTACCGGTTCGCGTGCATGCGTCCGCCGTGCGTCAGGATCAGTGCCACCACCTCGTCGCCCGCCGCCGCGTGCCGGGCCAGGGTGCCGCCGCAGTTCGTGATCGTGTCCGCCGGGTGGGCGTAGATGGTCATGACCTTCATGGTTGTCCAGCGAACGTGAAACGTCGTTCCATGTCAATCAGTAGCGGGCCGAGATTTCCCAACGCTCGACCGCCATGTCGCCGCGCACCGCGTACAGGTGGCTCCACATGTTGGTCGTGCCGCAGGCATGGTTGGGCACCAGCCGCACCAGGTCGCCGACGGCCAAGCGACCCCCGGCCAGAAAGCCGTGCTCCTCGTTGGCTTCCGGGAAGGTGACGTCCGGCCGATCGAGCACCAAACCCACCCCGCCCGCCGCCGCGATCGCGTCGGAGCTCATCGCCTTGATGCCGGCGTCGATGATCGGCCGTCCGGTCCGCTGCACGGACGCCACGGTGGCGAGCACGGTCTGCGCGCACTGGTCGAGCGTGCAACTGCCGAGCCGCGTCTGGTTCGCGTCGTAGTAGACGTAGGTGCCGGGCCGCCCCTCGGTCACCCCGGGCACGAACGGCGTCGACGTGGCACCGGGCGTCGACCCGACGGACACCACTTCGATCGGAAATCCGGCGGTACGCAGAGCGTCGGCGACCGACACCAGCAACGCACCCGCCTCCCCGCCGGCCGCTTCCAGCGCGGAGCGGTCAGCGAGCGCGGAGATGTGCCCCTCGTGCGTCAGCACGCCCCGCAACCGCAGGCCGGGCAGCCCGGCGATCGCGGTGGCCGTCGCGACGGCCGAGGACGGCTCGACACCCAGCCGGGCATGCCCGGTGTTGACCTCGAGCACGAACGGCACGGTGACGCCGGCGGAGGCAGCCGCCGAAGACAGCGGCCGGGCCGCCTCGACCGAGTCCAGCGAGACGGTCAGCCCGCCACCGTGCTGGGCGATCGCGTCGACGACGAAGGCCACCTTGCGCGGCCCGATCGGAATATGCGCCCACAGCAGGTCACCCACGCCGTGCGACTGGAGCCAGGCCACCTCGGCCGCGGTGGAACAGGTGAATCCGATGGCACCGGCGTCGAGCTGGCGGCGGGCGACCTCCCAGCACTTGGAGGTCTTGACGTGCGGGCGCAGCGCGACGCCGGCCGTCGCGAACGCCCCGGCCATCGCGGCGATGTTGCGCTCCAGCCGGTCGAGGTCGACCAGCAGCGCTGGGGTCGGCAGCGCGGCGAGCGGGATCATGCCAGCCCCAGCGCGGCGCGCGGATCGCCGTCGAGCAACCACTCGAAGGTCTCCGGCTTGATCGCCGGCAGGCCGGACGGCCGCATGTCAGCGAGGGAGCGCAACCCGGCGACCGCCTCGGCCGGCGTCCACATGGGATAGTCGGAGCCGAACAGCAGCTTCTGCGTGACACCCCACTCCTGTGCGCGTACCAGTGCCATGAAGCCGTCCAAGGGCCGCGCCCAGGACGCGGACACGTCGCCGAACACGTTGCGGGCCTTGCGCAGCACCACGATCGTCTCGCGCTGCCACGGGTGGCCCAGGTGGGCGATGATCTGCCTGAGGTCGGGGTGCCGCCGGGCCACGTCGTCGACCAGCAGCGGGTTGGTCAGCTCCAGCCGGCCTTCGGGGCTCGGCGTCGTCCCCATGTGCCAGAGCACGATCAGCCCGGCCTCGGTGGCCGCCTTGAAGAACGGGTCGTGTGCCACGTCGCGCGGGTCGAAGTGGGCCAGCACCGGGTACAGCTTGACGCCGCGCAGGCCGCGGGCGATGCCATCGGCGAGCTGGTCCATCACGTCGGCGTCGGAGAGGTCGAGCGCCATGAAGCCGATCGTGTTGGTCGACGTCGCCGCCACGAACTGCTCGACGTACTCGTTCGGGGTGATCACACCGGCCCGGGACGCCCGCATGCCGAACACGAACGCCAGGTCCACGCCGGCCGCGGCCATCGCCTCGTCGTACTGCTCGGGGGTGCGGTTCGCGTACTCGTGGCCGTAGACGGGCTGCCAGTTGCGATGCCACTCGCAACCCCAGTGTTCGGCGAGGTGACAGTGGGTGTGTACGTCGATCATGCTGACCCTCTCAGGACGTTCCCGGCCCGCTGGCCGGTGTGCTCTCCCCCGTCGACGGTGACCACGCCGTTGACGAGCACGAGGTCGATGCCGGCGGCGAACTGGTGCGGCTGGGTGAACGTGGCCCGGTCGGCCAACCGCGCCGGGTCGAAGACCACGACGTCGGCCGGCGCACCCGGCCGCAGCAGCCCTCGGTCGTGCAGCCCGACTCGCGCGGCCGGCGCCGACGTGCACCGGCGAATCGCATCGGGCAGCTCGGCGGCGTACGAGCGCAGGTAGCGCGGGAACGTCCCGTAGCTGCGCGGATGCGGCACACCGGCCCCGGTGACGCCGCCCGGGTCGAGCGCGAGCCCGTCCGAGGCGACCACGGCGGCCGGATGGCCGAGCACGGCACGCAGGTCGTCCTCGCTGCGCCCGCCGGCCGTCATCAGCACGCCGTTGCCGAGCTCGGCGAGCAGGTCGAGGGCGACATCGGCGGGATCGGCGGCGCCCGCCAGCGAGGCGATCGTCTGCCCGACCACCGGGTCCGGCGCCGGCCGGCTGGTCCAGCTCAGCGTCAGCTCGTCCCAGCCCGTCGGTCGGTTCACCCAGGCCGCGCGCACCTCGGCCCGCACGTCAGGGTCGCGCAGCCGAGGACCCCAGACCGACGGGCCGCCCTCTTGGACGTGCGCGGGCAGCAGCTGCGAGAGGGGCGCGTTGCCGTGCAGGTAGGGGTAGATGTCGACGCCGATGTCGCAGCCGTCCGCGTTGGCCGCGTCGACCAGGTCGAGGGCTCGCCGGACCGCACCCCAGTTGCGGCGGCCGACGGCGGCCAGGTGCGAGATCTGGGTGCGGGCACCGGTCGCCCGTGCCACCCCGACCGCCTGCGACACCGAGTCGAGCAGGTCGTCGTCGTAGTTCCGGACGTGCCACGTGAAGACCCGGTTCCGGGCGGCGACCACCGACGCCAGGGCCAGCAGCTCGGCGTCCCGGACGTACGGCAACGGCGCGTAGACCAGCCCGGTTGACAGCCCGAGCGCACCCGCGTCGAACGCCTCGCCGAGCAGCCCGCACATCCGGTCGAGCTCGGCGGGCGAGGCCGGTCGGTCCGTGAACCCGACCACCGAGGCGTGCAGCGCGAGATGCCCGACCAGGGTGGCCACGTTGATGCCGGGACCGGCGGCGGCCAGAGCGACGAGATAGCCCGCGAGGTCGGGCCAGGACCACTCGACCGCCGGGTCGAGGTCGAGGTAGCCGACCGCCTGCCGGATCGGGCCGACCGCCGCGCCCGGTGCCAGCGGGCCGACGCCGAGGCCACAGTTGCCGACGACCTCGGTGGTCACGCCCTGGTGCACCTTGCTCAGCCCGCGCGGGTCCGAGAGCAGGGTCAGGTCGGAATGGGTGTGCACGTCGACGAAACCAGGGCAGACCACGAGGCCGGTGACGTCGCGCACCGCGTCGGCAGAGAGCCCGGAGCCGATCTCGGCGATCCGGCCGCCCTGCACCAACACGTCGGCCGTGACTGCGGGGCCGCCGGAGCCGTCGATCACCAGGCCGCCGGTCAGAAGCAGTTCTTCAGGCATGGGCAGCTCGCATGGAATGTGGTTCCATGTGCCAATGATCGAGAGGTTCCACCCCGAGGGGCTCCCCGCACCGACCGTGCCGCTGTCGCCTGCCACCAAGGCGGGCGACTTCGTCTTCGTCTCCGGCCAGATCGCCACCGACCACGAGAACAAGGTGTTCATCGGCGACTTCGCCCAGGAGGTGGAGCGCACATTGGACAACGTGGAGGCGGTGCTGGCCGCGGCCGGCGCGCGCCGCGACCAGATCGTCAAGATCGGTGCGTTCCTGTCCAACGCGATCCTGTTCGCGCCGTTCAACGAGATCTACCGGCGCCGATTCCCGGAGGCGCCGCCGGCCCGCACCACGGTGGTCGTCGCGTTCGGCCACCCCGACGTACGCGTGGAGATCGAAGCGATCGCCTACGTGGGCTGACGCCTTCATGGGCGGCCGGCGACCCGGAGGGAACGGTGCACGATGCGCAGCGCCGTGACGAAGTCCGGGTCGTCGGTCACCGCCTTGGCGGCGTCCTCCAACGCGGCGACGTAGACCTGCTGCTTGGCCGTGCCGAACTCGCCTGCCGGGCCGGAGACGCTGATCGCGGCCAGGCACTCGCCGTCGATCCGCACCGGCACCGCGACGCACCGCAGGCCGACGCTGCGCTCGCTGTCGTCGAGCGCGAAGCCGCGCCGCGCCACCTTCTTCAGGTCCTTGCGCAGGTCCGCCAGCGTGGTCAGGGTGCTCTCGGTGAACGACGGGAACGGCTCGGCCGGCACGGCCGCGGCGACCTGGTCGTCCGGCAGCGCGGAGAGCAGCACCTTGCCGAGACCGGTGGCGTACGTGTGGTCGCGCGCGCCCAGCGAGCTCGTGAACCGCAGCGGCCGGTCCGGCTCGGCGACACAGATGTGCAGCACCTGGTCGCCGTCGAGCACGCCCAGGTTGGCGGTCTGCCCGGTCTGCACGGCGACCGGCTGGAGGTAGCGCTCGGCGACCACCGTCAGGTCCAGGTTGGACACGTACGCGGCCGCCAGCCGCTGGACCTTGTGGCCCAGCCGGTACGACGGGCGGTCGTCGACCCGGACCAGGTATTCCATCTCGGACAGCACCGCCAGCAGGCGTACGAGCGTGCTCTTGGGCAGCGCGGTCGCGTCGCTGAACTCGGTCAGGGTCAGCGGCTCGGGCGCCGCCGCCAGCATCTCCAGCAGGGCGAGCCCGCGGGCGAGGGCGTTGGCGTGGTAGTTGGCCGACGCCGGCTTGGCGTCGTCGACGGAGATGCGGGGTGCTCTCGGCATTGTGGACTCTCCTACGCGCCGCCGACAGTGGCTGGAACCTCGGGGAAATGACACGCGCTGGGGTGGCCGACGCCGATCTTGTCGATCAGCGGGGGCGCCTCCTGCGCGCACACATCCTGAGCCTTCCAGCACCGTGTGCGGAACCGACAACCGGTCGGTGGGTTACTCGGACTGGGTACGTCTCCGGCCAGCGTGATCCGCTCACGCTCGTCGCGGCCGAGAGGGTCGGGCACCGGGATCGCCGACAACAGCGCCTGCGTGTACGGGTGGGTCGGCGCGGTGAAGATGTCGGCGCGGGTGCCGACCTCCACGATGGAGCCCAGGTACATCACCGCGACCCGGTGCGAGATGTGCCGTACGACGGAAAGGTTGTGTGAGATGAAGACGTAGGCCAGCCCGAGCCGGTCCTGGAGCCCGCGCAGCTGGTTGATGACCTGGGCCTGCACCGACACGTCGAGCGCGCTGACCGGCTCGTCGAGCACCAGCAGGCGGGGGTTGAGCGCGAGTGCCCGGGCCAACCCGATCCGCTGGCGCTGCCCGCCGGAGAACTCGTGCGCGTACCGCCGGGAGTGCTCCGGCCGCAGCCCGACCAGCTCCAGCAGCTCGCGGACCCGGTCGGCGCCACCGTCGGCGTAGCGACCCTGCACCCGCAAGGGCTCGGCGACGATCTCCTGCACGGTCATCCGCGGAGACAGTGACGCGTACGGGTCCTGGAACATGATCTGGATCGCCTGCCGTTTGGCTCGCAGCTCCCGATGGGAGAGCGCGGCCAGGTCGGAGCCTTCGAACAGGATCTTCCCGGCGGTCGGCTCCAGCAGACGCACCAGCAGCCGGCCGGTGGTCGACTTGCCGCAGCCGGACTCGCCGACCAGGCTCAGCGTCTCGCCGGTCTCCAGCTCGAGGTCGACGCCGTCGACGGCCCGGATCTCCCCGACCTGCCGCCGCAGCACGCCACGCCGGATCGGAAAGTGCTTGTGCAGGCCCTCCACCTTCAGCAAGGACGTCATGCCAGCTCCTCGTGGTAGTGGCAGGCGCTGGTGCGGCCATCGCCGATCGCCAGCAGGGGCGGCCGGTCCGTGCGGCACCTGTCACGGGCCAGTGGGCAGCGGGGATGGAACGCGCAGCCGGCGGGCGGGTCGGCCATGTTCGGCGGGTTGCCGGGGATCGGGTCGAGCTGGTCGACGTCGACGTCCATCCGGGGCAGGCTGGCCAGGAGCCCTTTCGTGTACGGGTGCCGGGGCTGCGCGAACAGTTCCCTGACACCGGCCGACTCGACCACGCGGCCGGCGTACATGACGACGACCCGGTCCGCGAGCTCGGCCACGATGCCGAGATCGTGGGTGATCAGGATGGTCGCCGCACCGGTCTCCGCCTGCGCCTTCTTGAGCAACGCCAGCACCTGGGCCTGAATCGTCACGTCGAGCGCGGTGGTCGGTTCGTCGGCGATGATCAGATCGGGGTCGTTGGCGATCGCCATCGCGATCATCGCGCGCTGACGCATGCCGCCGGAGAACTCGTGCGGGTACTGCTTGACCCGCTCTGCCGGATCCGGCACACCGACGAGCCGCAGCAACTCGACCGCCCGCTGCCAGGCGGTCTTCTTGTCGGGCCGCGCCTGGTGCAACACCACCGCTTCGGCAACCTGAGCCCCGATGGTCATCACCGGGTTCAGCGCGGTCATCGGATCCTGGAAGATCATCCCGACCGGCCCGCCACGGATCTTCCGCAGCTCGGCGGCGGACAGGGTCCGCAGGTCCGTACCCCGGAAGGCGATCGCCTCGGCCTTGACCTCGGCGGCCTTAGGCAAGAGCCGCAACACAGACATCGCGGTGACAGTCTTCCCGGACCCGGACTCCCCGACGATGGCAACGATCTCCCCGGCCGCGACGGCAAGGGTGACCCCGGTGACGGCGTGCACCACGTCGTCGTCGGTGTGGAAGTCGACGCTCAGATCCTCGATGCGCAGCAACTGCGCCTCGCCGGCCCGCTCCGCGGGCACGGCCCGGGACGCGGGCGTTGCCGCAACCCCAGACCCGGGCGTTGCCGCCGGCGCGGGGGTTGTCGCCAACCCGGGATCCCGCTCGGCCGTCATGACGACGACCTTGGGTCGACGGCGTCGCGGAGGCCGTCGCCGATGAAGTTGACTGCTAGGACCGTCAGCGCCACCGCGATGCCCGGTGAGAGCCACAGCCAGGGCTCCGACCGGATCACCGTGAGGCTTTGGGCGTCCGTGAGCATGTTGCCCCAGCTTGCTGCCGGGGGTTGTACGCCCAGACCGAGGAAGGACAACGTGGCCTCCAGGGCGATGGCCTGCGCCACGGCCAGCGTGGCGACCACGCTGACCGGCGGCAGGGCGGCCGGGATGATGTGCTTGCGCATCAGCCACAGTGGACCCGCACCGGTGGCTCGGGAAGCCAGCACGAACTCCTGCTCGCGCAGCGAGAGCGTGACGCCCCGGACGATCCGGCCGCAGACCGGCCACTGGAACAGGCCGATCGCGATCACCATGGTGAGCACGCTGGGGCCGAGGACGCCGGCCACCACCACGATCACCACCAGCGACGGGAACGACAGGAAGACGTCGGCCAGCCGCATCACCAGGCCGTCTACCCAGCCGCCGAGCAGGCCCGCGATGCTGCCGAGGACCGTGCCGATCACGACCGCGATCGCGGCCGACGCTATGCCCACGCCGAGTGAGATCCGGCCGGCGAAGAGCAGCCTCGAGAGCACGTCGCGGCCCGTCGAGTCGGTGCCGAGCAGGTGCGCGCCCGACGGGCCGGAGCGGGCGCTGAGCAGGTCGATCGCGTTGGGGTCGTGCCCGGACAGCGGCCGCGCGAAGATCGCGGCCAGCACCACCAGCGCGATGAACACCACGCTGACCAGGGCCGCCGGGTGCTTGCGGAAGCGGCGCAGGGCGGCCCTCGCCGGCGTGCGAGCGGCCGGCGCGGACACCGTCGTGGCGGTCATCGCAGCCTCACTCTCGGATCGACGACGGTATAGAGCACGTCGGCCAGCAGGTTGGACAGCAGCACCAGGATCGCGATCAGCAGGGCGAAGCCGACGATCACCGAATAGTCGTGCTGGTTGACCGAGCTCACCGCGAGCTGGCCCATGCCCGGCCAGGCGAAGACCTGCTCGATGACGACGGCGCCGGCGAGCAGTTGCGGCAGGTTGGTGGCGATCACGGTGAGGACCGGGATCAGCGAGTTGCGGAACGCGTGCCGCAGGACGACCCGGCGCGGCGTGGCGCCCTTGGCGTTGGCCGTGCGCACGTAGTCGGCGCCCAACTCGGTGATCATGCTGCTGCGCACGTACCGCATGAAGGGTCCGGAGTTTCCGAAGCCGAGGATCAGCGCCGGCAGGACCAGGTGGTGCAGGGTGTTCAGCAGGCTCGGGTTGGTCGGGTCCGAGATGCCCGACGAGGGGAACCACTGGAACTTGAGCGTGAACACGTAGATCACGATCAGCGCCACGAAGAACACCGGCACCGAGACCGAGCCGAGGCTGACCACGGTGGCGCCGTAGTCGAGCCACGAGTTGCGCCGGCGGGCAGCCAGGATGCCCAGGGGGAACGCGATCAGCAGCGAGACGAGCAGGCCGACGCCCATCAGCTCAACGGTCGGGCCGACCCGCTCGCCGAGCACCTCGGTCACCGGGCGGCCGTTGAGCAACGAATAGCCGAGGTCGCCGTGCAGCGCGTTGGTCAGCCAGTGCCAGTACTGCGTGACCAGCGACCCGTCCAGGCCCAGCTCGGCCCGCTTCTGCGCGATGAACTCCGCACTGCCGGAGTTGAGCTGGTCGGCCGGGATCTGCATGGCGATCGGGTCGCCCGGTGTCTTGTGCACCAACGCGAAGATCGCGATGGTGATCAGGAAGAAGACCAGCACGTTGATCGACAATCGCCGGACCAAGAATGCGCCCATACTCACTCCTTTCGGTGGTGCGGACCGCGGCCGGGCCGGTCGCCGTTGACCAGCCCGACCACGGTTGCCCTGGTCAGCCCGTGATGCTCCAGCTCGCCGGATCCCAGAAGTAGGCGTCCTGCGAGCCCGCGGCCTGGAAGCCCTGCACCTTCTTGTTGACAGCCCACAGGCCGTACGGAGAGTAGAGCCACATCAGGTCGGCCTGCTCGTTCTCCAGCTTCGCGGCCTGGTCGTAGAGCGCCTTGCGCTGCGCGTCGTCGGCCGTGGAGTTCGCCTGGGCCATCAGCTCGTCGAGCTGCGGGTTGCAGAAGTAGTTGATGTTGCCACCGGCCGGGTAGGCGTTGGCACACGCGGTGATCCCGTTGATCGTCGACGAGTCCACCGCGTAGTTGCCACCGCCGTAGAGCACCATGTCGTACGTCTTCTCGGCGTACGTCTTGGGGATCTCGGCCGCCTGGATGTTGACCAGCTTCACCTTGACGCCGACGGCCGCGAGCTGGCTCTGCACGATCGTCGAGGTGGCGTCGCGGTCACGCTGGCCGTGCACCCACTGGAGCTGGATCTCACGGTTGTTGTCCCAGCCCGCCTCGGCCAGCAGCTGCTTGGCCTTGTTGACGTCCTGGGCATACTCGTTGAGACCGGCGGGCTCGTTGGCCTTGGCGAAGTTCGAGAGCCGGACCTCGGCCTTGCCCGCGAGTACGGTCTGCACGATCTGCTTGCGGTCGAGCGCGTACAGGAAGGCCTGGCGGACCTTGGCGTCCTTGAAGTAGGGCTTCGCCTGGTTGAGGGCGATCCGGACGAACCCGGCGCCGGGCTTCTCCTGCGTGGTAACGGTGCCGAAGCCGCTGACCGTCTCGATGTCGGTCGGTGAGTACGAGGCGATGTCGATGCCGCCGTTGCCGAGCTGCGCCGTGGCGTTGTCGGACGTCATCGGCTTGAGGTAGACGTCCTTGATCTTCGCCGGGTTGCGGTAGTTCGCGTTGGCCGTCACGTGCACGTACTGGTTGGTCTTGTACTCGACGAACGTGTACGGGCCCATGCCCACGGTCGGCTTGCGGAAGAACTCGTTCTTCGCGACCGTCTCCGGGCTGTCCTTGCCCAGGATGTGCTCGGGCAGGATCCACACGTTGCCGATCAGCGCGAGCAGGCCGAAGTTCGGCTTGGTGGCCTTGATGACGAACGTGTTGTCGTCGGGAGCGGTGAAGCCCGAGATGCTGGTCGCCTTGCCGCCGACGAAGTCGGTGACGCCCGCGACGCCGCTGTAGTTGCCGGCCGTGGTGCTCGTGGTCTTCGGGTTCGCCATCAGGCTGTACGTGAACAGCACGTCCTTGGACGTGAACGGCGTGCCGTCACTCCACTTGAGACCCTGACGGAGCTTGAAGGTGAACGTCGTCGCGTCCGGCGAGACCTCGTAGCTCTCGGCCAGCCGGGGCTGCAGCTTGTAGTTGGGGTCGACGCCGAGCAGGCCTTCGTAGATGAAGGACATGACTTGGCCGTCGGGACCACTGACCGGGGCCATCGGGCTGAACACCCCGGCCGGCTCCTGGTAGAGGTAGATGTTGAGAGCCTTGTTCGCGGTCGATCCGCTGCCTTCAGGGGTGGTCGACGGCCCCGTGCATCCGGCGACCGCGAGAGTGGCGACGGCCAAACCGACGACCGCCGTCCGTATCCGGTTTCTGAACATGGTGGACCTCTCAGTGGGGGCGGTTGCTACGCAACCGTGTTGCGGAGTTGGCCCAGCTGGCCGACGACGACGGTCATCACGTCACCGGCCTTCAGGTATTCACCCGTCGCGGCGCCCACGCCGGACGGCGTACCGGTGAGGATCACGTCACCGGGCTCGAGGGTCATCAGTCGTGACGCGTGTGCGACGAGCTCCGCCACGCTGAAGATCATGTCCTTCGTGGATCCGGTCTGCTTGGTCACCCCGTTGACGTCGAGGTGCACAGACAGCGCCTGCGGGTCCGGCACCTCGTCAGCGGTGACCAGCCATGGCCCGAGTGGCGCGAAGCCGTCGAGCCACTTGCCGGCCAGCCAGTCGAAGAACCAGACCTGCTTGTCGTCGGTGTCGCGCGGGAAGCCGTAGTCGACCGAACGCGCGGAGACGTCGTTGGAGGTCATGTAGCCGGCCACGGCGTCGAGGGCGTCCGCCTCCGCGATGTCGCGGACCCGGCGGCCGATCACCACTGCGAGCTCGGCCTCCCAGTCGACCTCGGAGCTGACCGCCGGCAGCGGGATCGTCGCGTCGGGGCCGACGATCGACGTCGGCGGCTTGAGGAACAGCCGGGGGCTCAGCCGCGCCTTGTCCAGCGGCTCGGCGCCGGACTCCGTGACGTGGTCCTGGTAGTTCGCGGCGGCCGCCAGCAGCTTGCCGGGGCGCAGCAACGGTGCCAGCAGCTCGACGTCGGCCAGGGCCACCTCGAGCCGGCCCTCGGTGCTGCCCCCGTTGAGGTAGCCCTCGAGGTCACCGTCGCCGAACTCCACCACCCGGTCGTCGTCCGTCAGCCGGCCGTGGCGCACCTCGCCGGCGCGGCGGTAGGTGACGAGTCGCATCGTTGCTCACTCCTTCGTCTCGACCGGGTGGCCGGTCGCCATGGATCGTTGTGCGGCTTCGATCACGCGCTGCGCCTGCACCGCGTCGTGGGGGCCGATCGCCGCGCGGCCGGCGGCGATGCCCGCCGCGAGCACGTCGAGCAGCGCGTCGACCGTGCCCGGCCCGGTCCACACCGGACCGTTGGTGCCGGTGGTGCGCACCTGGAGGGCCGGCTTGCGGGCGTCGACCGCCAGCACGCCGTGCGAACCGCTGATCCGGTAGCGGTGCACCGCGAGCCCACCGGGCGGCACGTCACGCAACTCCGGCACCCGACCGCAGACGATCGTGCTGGTCACCCCGTGGTCGTGGTCGAGCAGCAGCGTGACCAGATCCGGCGAACCGGTCGCGTGCACCCGGCGCACCTCGAGGCCGAGCAGGGCACGCACCACGTCGACCGGGTAGAGACCGAAGTTGACGAGCTCGCCGGTGGGCGCGGGATCTCCGCCGGCCACGATGAAGTCGCACTGCACGTTCCACGGCAGCCCGACCCGGCCGGCCCGGACGGCACCGATCGCCGACCGCAGCGCGGGTGCCAGTCGCTGGTGGTGCGCCGGCACGACCACCACGCCGTGCTCGGCGGCGAGCCGCTCGATCTCTTCCGCCTCGGCGAGCGTGGCGGCCAGCGGCTTGTCGGCGAGCACGTGCTTGCCCGCCCGCACCGCGTCGGCGACGGCCTTGCCGCGTTCCGCCAACGGCAGCGCGATGCTGAGCACCTCGGCCTCGTCGACGTTGTCGACGACCTGGAAGCCGGGGTGCCGCTCGAACGCCGGCCCGTACATCGAGCTCTGGTGGTCCTGGGTGCCGATGCCGGCGTTGCCGACCAGCGCGACGCGGGTCATGCCATCACCGCCACGGGCCTGCCGGTCGCGATGGACTCCTCGACCGCGACGCCGAGCGTCACCGCGCGGACCGCGTCACCGACCGGCATCAACGACGGAGCGCCGCCGATCGTGTCGAGCCACGCGCCGAGCTGCGCCGCGAAACCGTTGCCGCCCGCGGCCGGCAGGGTCGAGGTGCCGCTCTCGCCGAAGACGAGCGACGACTCGCCGTCCCAACCCTGCTCGACGATCCCCTCCGTCCCCGTGACGAGAAGCTCACGTTGCGCGATGGAGCCCGGGCGGTGTGCCCGGCTCATCTCGCAGACCGCGGTCGCGCCGTCGGCGTAGGTCACCACCATCTCCAGGTAGTCGTAGATCCGCAGCTCGGCCGCGGTCTGCTTGCGGCCGCGGGCGAACACGCTCGCCGGTTGGCCGTCGAGCCACCAGGTGGCCAGATCCAGCAGGTGTACGCCGTTGTGCAGCGCATGACCGCCGGAGCGCTGCGGGTCACCGACCCAGGCGCTCCAGTCGGGCCAGATCCAGCCGCCGAGGATCGCCAGCCGGACCAGTCGCGGGCGGCCGATCAGGCCCGCGTCGATGGTCTGCTTGACCGCTCGGCCGTAGTCGTAGAAGCGGTGCGTGTGCGCGGCGACCAGCACCTTGCCGGCCGCCTGGAACGCGCTCGCGAGCCGCTGTGCGTCGGCGACCGTGGTGGCCAGCGGCTTCTCCACCAGCAGGTGCTTGCCGGCGGCGGCGACCGCGAGCCCGATCGGCGCGTGCGTGTCGTTGGGAGTGCAGAGGATGACGGCGTCGACGCCGGGCCACGCCAGTGCGGTGTCGAGGTCGGGGGCGTGCCGGATGCCGCCCTGTTTGCGGGCGAACGCCGCGGCGCGGCCCGGCGCGGCGTCGACGATCCCGATGAGCTCGGCCCGCGGGTCGGCGTCGATCGCACCGCTGTGCGCATCGGCGATGAAGCCGGCGCCCACCAGCACGATTCCGATCCGATCCATCGACGTGACCTCCCCAGGCACGGAACGATGTTTCATGTTCGGTCATCCTGTGGTCGACGGGGAGCCCTGTCAAGGTCGCATGTGTAAAACATGGAACGCCTTGCCATGTTGATGACGGTTGTTCTAGCGTCGGCTCCGCCAGCCCAACTGGATACGAGGTCGCACATGCCATCCCCTGAATCCCCGCGCGGCAAAACCATCGCGGACGCTGCCGCGGCTGTCATCCCCGGCGGCGTCAACTCGTCGACCCGCTACATCGGCGCGCCGTACGCGTTCGTCGAGGCCGAGGGCGCCTACCTGACGGACGCCGACGGCCGGCGCTACCTGGACTACCACGCAGCGTTCGGCGCGATCCTGCTCGGCCACAACTCGCCCGTCGTCAACAACGCGATCCGCGACGCGCTCGGCGGCGTCGACCTGACCGGCATCGGTGTCACCGAGGCCGAGGTGCGCCTCGCGCAGCGGATCGTCGAGGTCATCCCGTCCGCCGAGTCGATGATCGCCACGATGAGCGGATCGGAGGCGACCGCGCAGGCGATCCGGCTGGCCCGCGGCGTCACCGAGCGAGACCTCATCATCAAGTTCCAGGGCGGATTCCATGGCTGGCACGACGCGGTGGCCCGCAACGTCATCTCCACGCCGGAGAAGGCGTACGGCCGGGATCCGCTCTCCAAGGGCATCCTCGACCAGGCCGTCGACGCCACCCTGATCGCGGAGTTCAACGACCTCGAGTCCGTGTCGGCGCTCTTCGACGCGCACCGCGACCGGATCGCCGCCGTCATCCTCGAGCCCATTCCGCACAACGTCGGCGCCCTGCTGCCGACGCAGGAGTTCGTCGAGGGTCTGCGCAAGCTGACCGAACAGCAGGGCGCGCTGCTCATCTTCGACGAGGTGATCACCGGCTTCCGGCACGCGCTCGGCGGCTACCAGCAGGTCATCGGCGTGACGCCGGACCTGACCACGTTCGGCAAGGGCATGGCCAACGGCTTCCCGGTCGGCGGCCTGGCCGGCCGGCGCGACCTGATGGAGCACTTCAACGGCCAGACCGGCGACGTGCTCATGGCCGGCACGTTCAACGGCAACCCGATCGGCTGCGCGGCCGCCCTGGCCACCATCGACTACCTGGCGTCGCACCCGGACTTCTACACGCGGACCCACGCCCTCGGCGAGCGGATGCGCGCGGGGTTGCGGGGCATCCTGTCGGAGCTCGACATCGAGGCCACGGTGGCCGGCTTCGGCGGCGTGTTCGCGGTCTACTTCCTGGCCGGACCGGCGCTCGGCTACCGCGACCTCCTCCGAAACGACCACACGGCGTACGTGGCCTTCCACCGCGGCATGACGGACCGGGGCTTCCTCATGCTCCCGATGTCGCTGAAGCGCAACCACGTCTCGGGCTCGCACACGGAGGAAGAGGTCGACCGCACCCTCGAAGCGGCCCGCGAGGTCCTCAAGACGCTGCGCTAAGGCAGGCCGCCCGACGGCCCGCCCTGACGCGGGCCGTCAGGGCAGGTCGCCGGCGCGGTCGACGATCGCGGTGCGCAGCCGGGCCGTGCTCATGAACAGGACGTCTTCGCCGTCCCGACTGAGCAGGTAGCGGTCGCCCAGGTAGGCGAAGGTGTCGCGGTCGAAGATGATGTCATTCGAGCCGCCGGACATGCCGGACGGCCGCAGTGCGATGCCGGGCCGCCCCGCCGCGTCGGCGACGTCGCCCGGCACCACGGTGACGCCGGGCACCCGGGCCATCGCCTCGAAGAGAGCCGCGCGGGACGGTGGCGGGAGGTATCCCTGGAGAAAATCCTGCGCGGTGACCCACGGCCGGCTGGGGCTCGCCTCGATCGCCGCCAGGTCGGCACCCGGCGGCAGGTCCCCATCGATCGGATACTCACGCAGGTAACGCAGCATGCTGTCGGCGTCGGTCGGCAGATCTCCCAGATAGCCGAGCGGACGTCCCATCTCGGGATAGATGGTGTCCTCACGCCACGGACCGCCGATCGCCTCGTCCCAGCGGCGCTGCCGCCACTGTTCGCCAGGGTCGACGGGGACCCACTGTTGGAGACGGACCGTGGTGTACCGGTCGAGGGTCACGGGATCCGCCAGGATCGCCCGCTCCTCGGTGAAGACCCACTGGTCCCGGCGGGCCGTCAGGGTGGGTTCCTGCCGCGCCGCCCGTGCCGCGTCTCGCAGGATCAGCTCGGCGCTGGCCGCGGCCGGCCGCTCGCCGACCAGAGGCACGGTCACCGCGGCGGCGGTCAGCGTGACAGCGGCCGCGGCCATCAGCACGCGACGTCGTGACGGCGGAGCCGCCGGCTCCGGGCGAGCGGCCACGTGCGCCCGCAACTCGTCGAGCAGGCGCTCCTCGTATCCGGAAAGAGTCATGATCGGTCTCCTCAACGGGTCGCGAGCGAGAGTCGGACGGCCCTACGCGCGCGGTGCAACCGGACGCGCGCGGCCACGGCGGTGATGCCCAGCGCTTGGGCGGCCTCGGCGGTGGTAAGCCCGTCGACCGCGACGAGCTCGAGCAGCGCCCGCGTGTCGTCTGGCAGCCCCTGGATCGCGTCGTACGTGCGGCGGGCCGCGGCCTCGGCGTCGATGCGCTCCTCGATCCGCGCGATGTCGTCGGCGTCGAGCACCCGGTGCCCGGCCGCCTCGGCGGTCGCCCTCCGGTGCCGGTGCCAGCGCCGCCGCTCCGCCGCGATCACGTTGCGCGCGACGCCGAACAGCCAGCCGACCTCGCTGCCCCGGGAGGCGCGGTAGCCGGCCGCCGAGTCGATCGCCGCGAGAAACACCTCGGCGGTCAGGTCGGCTGCGGCCTGGGGATCGTCCACCCGGCGCGCGACGAACCGGCCGACCACCTCGACGTGGTCCCGGTAGAACGCTTCGAACGCCACCGGATCGTGCCCGATCGTGGTCAGGTCGTACGCCATCGGCCCTCCCGCCGTCTGCCTTCACCCTTCCCTTGGTTCGCGGCGGGCCGAGCGTTACACGCGGAACCGCCCGGGTCCGTTGTGGGATCCGGGCGGTTCGGCGTGCGTGCGGGTCAGTCGCAGGCTGTGCCGTTCAGGCGGATGTTGCTCGGGCGGCCGGTGCCGGTGCCGTTGGCGAGGAAACCGAAGTTCGCGCTGTCGCCGGTGTCCAGGCCGCCGTTCCAGCTCTCGTTGCGGGCCGTCACCGAGCGACCGGACTGGCTGACCCGGGCGCCCCAGGCGCTGGTGATCCGCTGGCTGCCGCCGAACGTCCAGGTCAACCTCCACGAGCTGATCGCCGAGCCCTCGTTCCGCACCCGGACGTTGCCGATCAGCAGGCCCGCTATGCCGTTGGCGCTGTAGCTGACCGTGCACTCCACGTCTGGCTCGTTCGGCGTCTCACTCGGCGTCGGAGAAGCGGTCGGAGACGTGGTCGGGTCCACCGTCGGCGTCGCGGTCGGCGTTGCCGTTGGGGTCGTCGTCGGGTCTGTCGTCGGCGTCAGGGTGGGCGTCGGCGAGGGCGTCGGCATCGTCACCGTGAACTTGAAGATGCGGTCGTCGCTCGGCGCCGGGTTGCCCCGTCCGTCGCGGTTGCTCGTGGCCACCCAGAGCGACCCGTCAGGCGCCTTCTCGACCGTACGCAGCCGACCGAACCGCCCGTTGAGCGCGGCCACCGGCGTGCCGACCCCGCCCGAGCCGTCCAGCGGCACCACCCAGAGCCGGTTGCCGCGCAGCGACGCGACGAACAGGGAGTCGCCGATGATGGCCGCGCCGCTCGGTGAGGCTTCGACCGGGCTCCAGGTCAGGAGCGGGTTCCGGTACGCCGTGTTGGTGGAGTTTCCCTCCACGACCGGCCAGCCGTAGTTGCCGCCCGCCTCGATCCGGTTGACCTCGTCGTACGTGTCCTGGCCGAACTCCGTCGCGTAGAGCCGGCCCGCCGAGTCCCAGGCGAGGCCCTGCACGTTGCGGTGGCCGAGGCTGTAGACCGGCGAGCCCGCGGTCGGGTTGTCATCCGGCACGCTGCCGTTGGGCCGCAGCCGAAGGATCTTCCCGTTCGGGCTGGCGGGGTCCTGCGCGCGGCCGGGCACCCCGGCGTCGCCGACTCCGGCGTAGAGCATGCCGTCCGGCCCGAACGCGATGCGGCCGCCGTTGTGCACGTTGGCCTTGACGATCCCGGTGAAGACCGGGGTCTGTGCGGCCATGTCGGCCAGCGTGAAGCGCACGATGCGGTTGTCGGTGGCCGACGTGTAGAAGGCGTAGACGAGGTTGTCGGTCGCGTACGTCGGCGACACCGTCAGGCCGAGCAGACCACCCTCGCCGCCCGCGACGACGCCGGGCACCACACCGACGATCTGCGTCGGCAGGCCGGGTCGTACGCGCAGGATCTGTGCCCGGTCGCGTTCGGCGACGAGTCCGGAGCCGTCCGGCAGGTACGTCATTCCCCATGGCACGCGCAGGTTGCTCGCGGCCGTGGTCGGGTTGGTGAAGTCGACGGTCGGCGTGGTGGCGGACAGCGCGTTCCGGGTCGCCGGCCGGTCCACCGCGACGGCGATCCCGGCGACGCTCAACGCGACGCCGGCCACGGCCGCGGCGGCGGCTATCGCGGGTTTGTGCATGGACATCTCCCGAAGCGAAGGGGGCTCTTGTGTTCGCCACGGTGCCAGCCGGCATGAGAAGGTTACGGCCAGATTGGACATTTAACGCAAAAGGGTGAATCGCCCAGAACGGGCCTCCGGCCAGGCCGCGATCCGCTAAGGCTTGCGCCACATAGGACTGATCGGAGCGGGCGCCAGGGCGACCAGCGCCGCCAGGCCGACCACGGCGACCAGCACCGCGTACCCGGCGACGGTCTTCACCAGGCCGACCGGGCCGATCAGCTCACCCGCGACGATGGCCGGCACGCCGAACGACAGGTACGAGACGACGTAGACCGCCGCGAACAGGCCGGCCCGCTCCGGATCCGAGACCAGCGGCGTCACGGTCCGCAGCGCGCCCGAGAAGGCCGCCCCCAACCCGACTCCGCTGACCACGCCGCCGACCCAGAGCAGCGGGAACAGGCCGGCACCGACCGCTCCCGCCAGCAGCGCCGCGCCGGCCACCACCAGCACCGCGCCGAGCGTCCGTGCGGCGCGCGCGGTGCGCCGGCCGAGCACGACCGCGGCGAGCGCGCCCGCGACCAGGGCGACGAACACGTACGCCCCGTGCACCACCCCGTCGCGGGTGCCGAAGACGCCGCGGACGACGGTCGGCGCGAGGCCGAGGAACAGTGCGGCCAGCATCCACGAGGAGACGAGCACGGGTGCGACCACCGCGCGGAACTCGAGCCGGATCCGGGAGGGCACATGCACGCGAGGCACCAGCGAGCGGACGGCGCCGGGCCGGCGGGCGACCGTCTCGCGGGACAGCGCGACCACCACCGTCGAGGCCACGGTGACGGCCGCGAGCGCGACGAAGACGAGCCGGTCGGCGCCGCGCGTCACGGCCACCCCGGTCAGCAGCGCGCCGACGCCGAGACCCGCCGACGGCGCGGCGGCGCCGACGATCGCGCCCAGCGTGCGGTGCCGGGCCGGCGCGAGCTCGACGATCCAGGCGGTGAACGCGCTCGTCGCCGCGCCCATGGCTATGCCCTGCACCACCCGGGCGCCGCACACCCACCAGATGTTCGACGCGAACACGAACATCAGCATCGCCGCCAACTGGATCGCCAGCGCGCCGAGCAGCACCGGTCGCCGGCCGAGGTGGTCCGACAGCGAGCCGGTCAGCAACAGGGTGGCGAGCACGGCGAACGCGTACACGCCGAACGCGACGGTGACCAGCGGCGGCGCGAAATTCCAGCGCTCACGCAGGTCGACCAACAACGGGGTCGGTGCGCCGGCGGCGACGAAGAGCGCCGCGAACGCGGCGGCGGCGCCGGCGAACGAGGCGCCGCGGCTCATCCGGGTGCGACAACGCCCAGGTACGAGCCGTCGACCCAGTCGCTGACGACGCCGGCGTAGTTGCCCGGCTGTTCCTCCCACGCGGCGTGCCCGCAGTTCAGCACGTCCAGGCGGCTGGCCGGCAGCTTCTCGTTGAGCACCTCGGCGTCGCGGGCCAGCCCGTACGGGTCGTCCCGGCCGGCGATGATCTGCACCGGCGTCCGGATCGTCGCCAACAACGGATCCAGGGCGGCCAGCTCCGCGGGGTACGACCGCAGGTAGGCCAGCGAACCCGCGAGGCGGTCACCGGCGTAGGAGGCGGCATAGTCGTCCCGGATCGTGCGTGGCAACCGGTCGTCGACGAAATCGGCCACCACGGCCTGGTCGGCGTCGTCCTCGACCAGCGTGCGCAGCGTCCCCTCCAGCGTCAGCGGATAGGTCGCCGCCCCGCCGCCGACGACCACGCTGCGGAACAGGTCGGGCTGCGCGGCCGCGGCGAACAGCAGTGCGGCGGTGCCGACGTCCGGGCCGACCGCGTGTGGCTGTTCGAGGCCGAAGTGGTCGACGAGGTGCGTGACGAACTCGCCCATCACGCGAGGTGACATCAGCTCCGCGCGCCCCTCGGAACGCCCGAAGCCGGGCAGGTCCACGGCGATCACCGGGCGTTCGGCCGCCAGCGCGGGCCAGGTCGCCGTGTACGCGTACAAGCTTTCCGGCCATGGGCTGAGCAGCAGCAGCGTGTCCGCTTCGCGGTCGGACCGGCTGACCGGGCTGGAAACGTACCGGATGCCCAGGTCGTCGATCACGTCGAACCGTTCCTCGTCCATCCCGCCAGCAGAACGCGTCCGCCCTTCCCCCGAATCACCTGAATACGTGAGCGGCGCTCGCTAGGTTGTGGAAGGTGGCACGGGTGGTTCTGCGTGGTCGCTCGGCGGCGATGTCGGCAGCGATGCCGGCGCTGCGCCGAGCGGCCCGACACGGCCAGAGCGGCATCATCGTGGTCACCGGCGAGGCCGGAATCGGGAAGACCGCCGTACTCGACGCGATCGGCGCACAGGCCACCGGAATGGGCTTCCGCACCGGGGTCGGCAAGGCCGACGAGATCGGCCGCATCTCGCCCGGCGCTCCCGTGCTGCTGGCCCTGCGCAGCGGCCCGAAGCCGTTGCTGGACGCCGAGGCGCTGGCGGAGCTCGACCACCTTGCCGACCATCCGCTGGTGCTCGTCGACCGGGTGGGCGCCCGGCTGGAACGGGTCGCCAACCTGGCGCCGGTCCTCGTGGTGGTCGACGACGCGCAATGGGCCGACCAGCTCAGCCGGTTGGCGCTGCGCGTGCTGCCGGAGCGGCTGGCCGGCAACCCGGTGGTCTGGGCGTTCGCCACCCGCGATCCCGCCGACGAGCTGACCACCGCACCGTCCGCGGCCGTGCCGGTGGAGACCATCGCACTCGGCCCCCTCACCGCTGCCGACGTGGCCGCGATCGCCCGGGACCGGCTGGGCCACCCCGCCAGCCCCGCGACCCAGCGGATGCTCGAAGGCGTCGGCGGCAACCCCTTCCTGGTCACCCAGATCCTCGACGGCCCGGAGGACGGCGACGGGCCGCCGGCCAGCTTCGTCCGTGCGGTCGAGGCGTCGTTGGACGGGCTGCCGGACAAGACCGTGGTGCTGCTGGCGGCGGTGCTCGGCCGGCCGTTCGCGGTCGACGAGGCCCAGCGGGTCGTGCCGTCGGTGAGCGCGGCGGACGTCGACGGCGCCGTGGCGGCCGGGCTGCTCGCCCGTGACGGCCACCGGCTGCGCTTCCGGCACGACCTGGTCCTGGAGACCGTCTACGCGGGGCTGTCGGACTCGGTGCGGCGCGACCTGCACCGGCGCTGCGCCCACTATCTGCTCGCGTCGGGGCACGACGCGTTGGCCGCCGCGCCACATGCCCGGGCCGCGGCGACGCCCGGTGACGAGGAGAGCGCCGCGATCCTGTGCGAGGCGGCGCACCGGGCGGTGCCGGTGCTGCCGGGCACTGCGGGCGATCTGATCGTCGAGGCGTTCGGCCTGGTGCGGCCCGCACAGGGCTCATGGGAGCCGACCGGCGAACGGTGCGTCGACGTGCTGTACCGGGTGCAGCGCTGCGCGGACGCCGTGCGGATCGCCGACGCCGTGCTGGCCCGGGTGCGCGACGCCGAGACCTACGCCCGGGTCCAGGTGGTCGCGGCCCAGGCGCTCTGGCAGATCGGCCGCCCCGCGGAGTCGGTGGCCCGGATCGACGACGCACTCGCCGCACCGGACGTCTCCGCCCCGCTGCGCGCCCGGTTGACGGCGGCCCGCGCGCTGGCGTTGACCCGGAAGGAGCCCGCTTGGAAGGCCCGCGCGGCGGCCGAGCCGGCACTGCGGGAGGCGCGATCGGTCCGCGACCACGACGCGACGATGCTGGCCCTGCGGGCGATGGGCGAGCTGGGTCGCAACAGCGGCCACCACGCGGAGTCGCTGGCCTACTTCCGTGAGCTGCGCGCGGTCAGCGAGACCAGCTACCTCGCCGAGGAGATCATCGAACTACAGCTGCTCGACCGGTACGCGGACGCGGGCGCGCTGTTGGAGGCGGCGTACCAGGACGACCGTGGCGGCATCGAGGCGACCCTGCCGTCGGTGACCGCCGCGCAGATGTGGCAGGACTTCAACCTCGGCCGGCTGGACGACGCCGAGGCCGGCGCGCGCACCCTGCTCACCATCGGACGCGAGATCGGCGACCACGTGCACGAGCTCGACGCGGTGCTGGTGCTCGGCGCCATCGCGCTGCTGCGCGGCAACCTGGCCGAGGCCGCCGACCGGTTGGCGCCGCCCGACGACGGGCACGTCGAGGATTCGGTGCGGCTGCCCGGCCTGCGGCTGATGGAGGGCTGGCTGGCCGCCAGCGACGGACGCGCCCACGACGCGCGGTCGATCCTCGCGCCGCTGCTGTTCGAGGCGCGCGAGGCCCGGGCCGACTGGCCGTGGTGTCCGGGCTGGATGCGGGTCTTCGTGCGGGTCGGGCGGGCCACCGGCGACGAGCGGTTCACCAGCGAGGCGGTGGCGATCGCGGCCGAGGGAGCGGCCCGCAACCCCGGCGTGGCCAGTTTCGAAGGCGTCGCGCTGGCGCTGCGCGGCCTGGCGCACAAGGACCTCGGCCTGCTGACCCGCGCGAACACGGTGCTCGACCGCAGCCCGCGGCCGATGCTGCGGGGCAACGCCGCCGAGGACCGGGGCCGGATGCTGCTCGCGTACGGGCGGCGCGAGGAAGGCATCGCGGAGCTGGACCGGGCCTGGGGCATCTATCACGGGATCGGGGCGCGGTCGGCGGTGGTCGGGGTGCAGCAGGTGATGCGCCGGGCCGGTGCCCGCCGGTCCAAGTGGGAGACCGACGGTGCCCGGCCGCAGCAGGGTTGGGCGGCGCTCACCGACGCGGAGGTCAAGGTGGCCGAGCTGATCAGCGCGGGGCACACCAACAAGGCGGCCGCGCGGCTGCTCAACCTCTCCCCCAACACTGTCAGCACCCACCTGCGGTCGATCTTCACCAAGCTCGACGTGCAGTCGCGGGTGCAGCTCACGAACGCGGTGCACGAGCTCAAGCCGGAAAGCTGAGGGCCGCCCCGCGCGGGGGTGGCCCTCAGCGGACAACGGCTCAGGCGCCGATGTTCTTGTTCCAGACGCTCCAGGTGACCGCGATGCCGGGCTTGGCGAAGTCGCCGTCGGGCCAGTTGGAGGCCGGGTTGGCCACCGAGGCACCGGAGATCTCACCCGGGTGCTGCACCGCGACGAACACGCTCTTGTTGTCGTCGGTGATCCACGGGCCGCAGGTCTCGGCGCCGTAGGGGACGCTCAGGAACTGCTTGAGGTGGCCCGCCTCGGGACCCTCCAGCGGCGTCGCGAACAGGCCGTCGTTGCTGCCCAGCGCGTTGCCGTCGGTGGAGATCCAGAGGTTGCCGGCACCGTCGAACGCGACGTTGTCGGGGCAGGAGATCGGCGAGACCTTGGTCTTGTCGTACCCCATGAAGTAGGTCGCGGGGTCCGTCGGGTCGCCGCAGACGATCGGCACGCGCCAGGTGAACGTCGTGCCGGTGTGGTCGTCGTTGTCCTCGGTGATCTCGAGGATGTGCCCGTGCTTGTTGGCGTTGCGCGGGTTGGCCTCGTCCGCCGCCGGGTTGCTGCCGACGCCGCGGTTGGTGTTGTTGGTCAGCGCGGCGTAGATCTTCCGGTTGACCGGGTTCGGCTCGACGTCCTCGGGACGGTCCAGCTTGGTCGCGCCCACCTTGTCGCCGGCGAGGCGGGTGAAGACCAGCACCTCGTCGACGGTCATGCCGTCGACCATCGACGCTCCGCCCTTGACCAGCGGGATCCACGTGCCGGTCCCGTTGAACGCGCCGTCGGTGGGCAGCTTGCCCGAGCCGTCGATCTCGGTCGCCGAGGTGTAGCCGAGCTTGGCCACGTAGAGCGTGCCGGACTCCAGCACGGTCAGGTTGTGCTTGCGGGCCTCGGGCGTGTTGCGGCCGTCGACCTTCTTGTCGGAGACGAACTTGTAGAGGTAGTCGAACCGCTCGTCGTCACCCATGTACGCGACCGCCTTGGCGTCCCGCGACTTGATGATGTTGGCGCCCTCGTGCTTGAACCGGCCCATGGCGGTGTGCTTGCGCGGGGTCGAGCCGGGGGTGAACGGGTCGAACTCGACGACCCAGCCGAAGCGGTTGGCCTCGTTGGGGTTCTTCGTCAGGTCGAAGCGCTCGTCGGCCCGCTCCCACTTGCGGCTGCCCGAGGGGTAGCGGTTGACCGTGTCGATGCCGTACCGGTTGAACCTGGCCTTGGCGTCGCCCGTCGAGGTCTCCGCGCCGACGAAGTACTGGTTGAAGTTCTCCTCGCCGGACAGGATCGTGCCCCACGGCGTGACGCCGCCGGCGCAGTTGTTCATCGTGCCGATCACGTCGGTGCCAGTCGGGTCGGCGGCGGTCTTCAGCAGCGGGCTGCCGGCGGCCGGCCCGGTCAGCCGGAAGTGCGTCGTCAGCGTGGTCAGGCGCCGGTTGTACGGCCGGGCGCCGCTCTTGACCAGCACGTACTGGCCGGTCTTGCCGACCCGCTCGATCTCGACGACCGACATGCCGTGCGCGGCCATCGCGATCTTGATCTGCTCGACGCTCAGCGCGTCCTGGCTCACGAAGCCCGGGAACATCAGGTCCTCGTTGGTGTACTCGTGGTTGCACACGAGCAGGGCGCGGGTGGCCTTCTTGTCGAGCGGCAGCACCGCGACGAAGTCGTTGTTGTAGCCGAACTGCTTGAGCTGGGCGGCCAGGGTCTGGTTGCGGACGTCGAACTCGGGCGCGCCCGGCACCACCGGGTCGCCCCAGCGGATCACCACGGAGTGGTCGTAGCCGTTGGGCACGACCAGCGCGTCGACCCGGTTCGGGGCGACCGCCTTGAAGGTGAGGTCGGTGGTCTGCTCGGTCAGCGCACTGAAGTCCTCGACGAGCGGCAGCGCCGGCGGGGGCTCGGTGGCGGCGAGCGCCGGGGTGGCGCTCAGGACGGCGGCACCACCGAGGCCGAGCGCGACGCCGGCCACCGCGCCGGTGCGCAGCACGCCGCGGCGGGTGACCTCGTTCTTGACGAGGTCACCGAAGTACTGGTTATCGGAATCGTTCGGCACCGCGTGGTCACACGCGTTTCCGCAGCGGTACAGGCAGGTCATGCGGTCACGACCGTGCGAAACCTTCGCCACGCCGACGATTGGCAACTGGCGGCGGATCTGGTCCGTCATTCGGGCTCTCCTAGAACCGTCGACAAATCTCTCCGTCAAGACAGCCGCACGCTAATCAGAGCAGGTAAACATGGAAAAGCCGGAATATGAACCACGGACGTGGAACCCCTGCTAAGGATGTCCTTACTAGACGCCTTCGTGCGCGGCCGTGATGATCCGGCCATGCTCAAAACCACCCTGCTCCATCCCGGCATCGCGAGCGCGCTCGGCCGCGCCGGACATGGATCGACCATCCTCATCTCAGACGGAAACTACCCCCATTCCACGGGTACGAAGCCGGGCGCCGACGTCGTTTTCCTGAATCTGCGGCCCGGGCTGGTGGCGGTCGACGACATCCTCGCGACGGTGCTGACGGCTGTACCGGTCGAGTCGGCATTCGTGATGCGGCCGCAGGAGGGTCCGGAACCCGACATCTTCCCGGTGTTCCGTGCGCACCTCGATCCGGTGCCGTTGACCCCGCTCGACCGGTTCGCCTTCTACGACTTAGCCCGCGGGCCCGACCTGGCGTTGGCGATCGCGAGCGGCGATACGCGGCTCTACGCGAACGTCATCCTGACGGTCGGCGTCGTCACCTGAGGAACTCGGAGATCACCCCGATCGCGTGGTCGCCGGCCGAGAGCACGGCACAGAAGTTCAGGAACGCGTGCGGCGTGTCCGTGTACTCCACATAGTTCGCTCCGTCGAGCCGCTCGGCGTACGCCTCCGCGTCCTTGCGCAGCGGGTCCCGCCCGGCGGCGATGACCAGCGTCGGCGGGAGCCCGGCCAGCGATGGGGCACGCAGCGGCGCGGCGTAGACCGGGGGCGGGCCGGTCAGGTAGAGCCGGTCCACCCAGGTCGGCTCGGCCGGCACGTCGAGCACCGGATAGCAGAGCACCTGCCGGTCCAGCGTCGGGCCGCCCTCGTCCCGGGCGCGCAGCGTGGCGCCCGCGACCAGGGCACCGCCCGCGCTCTGCCCACCGGCCGCGAGCCGCCCGTCGCCGCCGAGCATTCCCCCGTGCTCGGTCAGCCAGCACATCGCGTCGTAGGTGTCGTCCAGCGCGGCCGGGTACGGGTCCTCCGGCGCCAGCCGGTACTCCAACGAGACCACGGTGCGGCCGGACCGGCGGGCCAGCCCGGAGCAGACGTGGTCGAGGTCGGCCACCGACCCACCGACGAACCCGCCGCCGTGCAGCCAGAGCAGCAGTGGAGCCGGCCCGGGCGCGGCCTGGTAGACCCGGACCAGGGTCGGCCCGCCGCGCAGGGGCAGCCGCAGGTCGGCGGCGTGCACCGCCGGGTCCAGCCGGCCCGCCAATGCGGGATCGGGCGGCAAGGCGCGGTCGTCGAGCAGCGCCCCCAGGTCTTCGAGGTCGCCGGCCGCGCCGACGACCGTGAACCCGTCGGCCTCCGCGGTGAATCGCGGCTCGGCGACGATCCGCCGGTTCACCGGGTACCTGCCGGCACCGCGCGCAGGTGCACCGCGGCGTGCCAGAACGGCGGCTGACCGGGCACCGTGAACACCCTGGTCGCGAGCGCCGCGGGCCAGTCGCCGTCGGCATAGCCGGCGAGCTGGTCGAGCAGTGCGGCGTGGGTGCTGGCGAGGCGGTCGAGCAGCAGGTCGGCGGCGAGCGACCGGCCCGCCGCCACGCCGGCCCGGTTCAGCGCCCGCCCGGTCTCGGGCGTCTCGAAGGTCGGCGCCAGGCTCCAGTGCTCCCGGCCCCGGCCGGCCTCGGTGAGCACGGCCAGGTTGATCTCGTTCCACATGAGCACGTGGGCGACCAGGTCGTGCAACGACGAGCAGAAATCGCCGAGCGGCCCGGCCGCGGTCGCGTAGTCGGCGGCGAGGGCGTCTCCGGACAGGCCGTCGACCGCGGCGAGGAGCAGGCCGTGATCGGTGCGCAGGCGGTCGGCCGCCTGCGCGGGGGAAAGCTGATCGGTCATGGCGCCAACCAAACAGGTGGTCGGATCCAGCACGAGCGGGCTGACGGTTTCCGTCAGTCCGGCTCAGCGCAGCAGCAGGCCGATCAGGTCGCCGCCGAGGCCCTCGACGGCGGACGCGTCGAGCTCGTACTGGACGAACCGGCCGCGCCGCGTGGCCCGCGCGAGGCCGGCGGCGGCCAGCGCGCGCAGATGCCGGTTGACCAGGGTCGGGTCGACGTGCCAGAGGTCGGCGACCTCGCCGGCCGTACGCGGCTCGGTGGCGATCGCCCGGGCCACCTCCAACCGGCCCGGGTTGGCCAGCGCGGCCAGTCGCCGCAGCACGTCGCGGGTGGTCAGCACCGGCGGCCCGGCGTCGACCGGATGGATCAGCACCAGCGGCCGGCCCGGCACGTCGGCGACGTAGAGGTGCGGTCGGATCAGCGTGCTCGGCACGACCACCAAGCCGCGGCCGGACACGTCGTGCCGGCGTTTGGCCACCTTGGCGATCGACACGCCCGCGCCGGCCACCGTGATCGACGGGTCCAGTGTGGCCAGCGCTCCGGCCGGCCCGAGGGCGGCCAGGTCGAGCGCGAACCGCCGGGTGCGGGCGGCCAGCACCGGTCGCACCGCGAGCCACTGGGGCGCGAACCAGCCGTCCCAGCTCTCGGCCAGGAACTCCAGGAACTCCGTCACCGCCGGCCCAGGGCGTTCCACGAGTGCGGCGACCTCGTCACCGAGGCCCCGGGCCTGCGCCCAGCGGAGCGCCGCGGCGGTGTCGCCCGGCGGCGAGATCGGCCGGATGAGCTGGATGGCCAGCCGGCGGGGCGGGACGGCCCGGAGTCGGTCGAGCTGGGTCGCGAAATCGTCGTCGGGACCCCAGACCGTGACGAACGGGGTGGCGCGGATCGCCCGCGTCGTGAACGCCCAGCGCCGCACCCGGCGGCGCAGCGCCGCGCTCATCGGCGGCAGGTCGGCGCCGTGGTGAGCCGGGTCACCGATCGCGTGCAGCGCGGAGCCCAGCTCGGACAGCGGGGACACCGCGGCCGAGACGCTGGTCAGACCGACAACCGCGATTGGCATGGCGAACAAAGATCTTAGGCCCAGCCGTCGGGGGGTACGTTGGGTCACGGGTCGGTCACGCGGGGGAACGGGCAACGGAACGAATGAGCGCTGGCAGTGTGGGCGAGACGCAGAAGTCAGGCACGGTTCAGGGCTCTGGCGTGGCCGAGGTCATCGACGCACTGCGCGTCGGGCCGTTCCGGCGGCTCTTCCTCGTGCTCGGGCTCTCGGCCCTGGGCGACTGGCTGGGTCTGCTGGCCGGTGCCGCGTTCGCGTCGTCCCAGGTGTCCGGCGCGACCGCGAAGGGCGCCGCGTTCGGCTCGGTGATCGCGGTGCAGCTGTTGCCGGCGTTCATCCTTGGCCCGCTTTCCGGTGTGATCGCCGACCGCTTCGACCGCCGCCTCACGATGGTGATCTCCGACGTGGTGCGGTTCGTGCTCTTCCTGTCGATCCCGGTCGTCGGTTTCATCGAGGACAGCTCGGTGCGGGTGGTCACCTGGACGGCCATCGCGCTGTTCCTGGCACAGGTCGCGGCGCAGATCTGGACCCCGGCAAAGGAGGCGGCGGTGCCGAACCTGCTGCCCCGCTCCCGGTTGGAGGCGGCGAACCAGCTGACGCTGGCGACCACGTACGGCATCACGCCGATCCTGGCCGCGCTGATCTTCAGCGGCATGGCCCGGCTCCCCCGCCCGGGTGGGGTGGGTCCGGCCGACTACGCGCTGATCTTCGACGCGCTCACGTTCCTCGCGTCCGCCTTCGTGGTGCTGTTCTTCGCCAAGGAGATGTCCCGGCGCACGGCCCGGCCCGCCGCCGCTCGGTCGAAGGCCGAGCAGAAGAAGGAGCACGAGCACGCGGTCCCCGGCCGGCAGGCGATGCGGGACCTGCTCGACGGTGGCCGGTTCATCGTCCGCACGCGGCTGGTCCGGGGCATCGTGGTCGGTGTGTTGGGCGCGTTCGCCGGTGCCGGTGTGGTGATCGGCACGGCCAACTTCTACGCCCGGTCGCTGGGGGGCGGCGACGCCACCTTCGGCATCCTGTTCGCCGCGATCTTCGCCGGGTTCGGCATCGGCATCGCCGGCGGGCCGGCGCTGATCGGCACCCTTTCCCGGCGCCGCTGGTTCGCGCTGTCGATCGTGCTGGCGGGCATCGCGGTGATCGGGCTGTCCGTCGCGCCCCGGCTGTCGCTGGCGGTGCTGGGCGCCGGGATCACCGGCGCCGCCGCGGGCATGGCCTTCCTGTCCGGCCTCACCCTGATCGGCGGTGAGATCACCGACGACGTACGCGGCCGGGTGGTCGCCTTCATCCAGTCGGCGGTGCGGATCACCCTGCTCCTCGCGATCGCGTTGTCGAGCGTGATCGTGGGCCTCGGTGCCGCAAGAGAGATCCACGTCGGCCCGGTCGACTTCACCCTGTCGACCACCCGGCTGCTGCTGTTCGTGATCGGGCTCGCCGGCATCGGCGTGGGCATCCTCTCCTTCCGGCAGATCGACGACCGGCCCGGTGTGCCGGTCTGGAAGGACATCTGGCGAGGCGTACGCCGCCGTCCGCTCTCCGACACCGCCAAGAAGCGTCCCTGAGCCGTGTCCGACAAGCCGTCCACCGAGCTCACCGTGCAGCGCCGCTTCTCCGAGTGGTTCCTCCGCGGCGCCGAACACCGCGACCTGAACCCGCCGGCCCCGTTCGCCCGGCCACCGCAGCAGGAGCGCCGGCACAGCTGGTGGCGGGTGATGTGCCTGTCCGGCCTCGACTACTTCTCGACCCTGGGCTACCAGCCGGGCATCGCCGCGCTGGCCGCCGGCGTGCTGTCGCCGCTCGCGACCATCGTGCTGGTGCTGGTCACGCTCTTCGGCGCGCTGCCCGTCTATCGTCGGGTGGCCCGGGAGAGCCCGCACGGCGCCGGCTCCATCGCGATGCTCGGCAAGCTGCTGTCGTACTGGCAGGGCAAGCTCGTCGTGCTCGTGCTCCTCGGGTTTGCCGCGACGGACTTCATCATCACCATGACGCTGTCAGCGGCCGACGCGACCGCGCACATCAACGAGAACCCGTTCTGGCCGGACGGGCTGCGCGGCCACCAGGTGCTCATCACGCTGGTGCTGCTCGCGCTGCTCGGCGCGGTGTTCCTCAAGGGCTTCACGGAGGCGATCGGCATCGCCGTGGTGCTGGTGGGGGTCTATCTCGCCCTCAACGTGGTGGTGGTCGTCGACGGCCTGATCCGGGTGATCAGCCATCCGACGCTGACCGACGACTGGTGGTCGGCGTTGACCACCATGCACGGCGGACCACTGGCGATCATCGGGATGTCGATCATCATCTTCCCGAGGCTGGCGCTGGGCCTGTCCGGCTTCGAGACCGGCGTCGCGGTGATGCCGCACATCAGGGGCGCTCCCTGCGACACCGAGGAGAACCCGACCGGCCGGATCCGCGGCGCCCGCAAGCTGCTCACCACGGCCGCCATCACGATGAGCTGCTTCCTGATCACCACCAGCATCATCACCACCGTGCTGATCCCGGCCAACGCCTTCGACCCGGGCGGCCCGGCCAACGGCCGCGCGCTCGCGTTCCTCGCGCACGAGAACCTCGGCTCGATGTTCGGGACCGTCTACGACCTCTCGACCATCTTCATCCTCTGGTTCGCGGGCGCGTCGGCGATGGCTGGCCTGCTCAACCTGGTGCCGCGCTTCCTGCCCCGGTTCGGGATGGCCCCGAACTGGGCCACCGCGGTGCGGCCGCTGGTCGTCGTCTTCACGCTGATCGCGTTCTTCATCACCTGGCTGTTCGACGCCGACGTGACCGCGCAGGGCGGCGCGTACGCCACCGGCGTGTTGGTGTTGATCACCTCGGCGGCGATCGCCGTGACGATCTCCAGCCGCCGGCACCGCCAGCACAAACAGACCATCGCGTTCGGGCTGATCTCGCTGGTCTTCATCTACACGACCATCGACAACGTGATCGAGCGCCCGGACGGCGTGAAGATCGCAGGGAGCTTCATCGGTGCCATGATCCTCGTTTCGATCCTGTCCCGGCTCTATCGGGCCTTCGAGATCCGCTTCACCAGCGTCCAGTTCGACGAGCTGGGCCAGCAGTTGCTCGAGGACTGCAAGGGCAAGGTCGTGCGGATCATCGCGAACCATCCGGACGCCCTCGACGCCGCGGAGTACCGGGCCAAGCTGCGCAAGATCGTCGACGAGGACGTCCTGCCGGACGTGCACGACGTGATGTTCGCCGAGGTGACCATCACCGACCCGTCCGACTTCGAGTCGGACCTGCGGGTACGCGGCAAGATCCGGCACGGCCGCTACCGGGTGTTCACGATGGCCAGCCCGAACGTGGCGACCGCGCTGGCCGCGCTGCTGCTCCAGATCCAGAAGACGACGGGCCATCGACCGCACATCTACTTCGAGTGGACCGAGGGGAACCCGGTCTCGAACTTCCTGCGCTACCTCGCCTTCGGGCAGGGCGAGGTGGCACCGGTCACCCGGGAGATCCTCCGCGAGCACGAGCCGGACCGGATGAAGCGCCCGCACGTGCACGTGGGTTAGGCGCCGACCTTCTGTTTCGTGTACGCCAGGCAGCGCTTGCCGACCGTCTTCCAGTCGGCGCCGAGGATGACCGGGCTTTCCGCCTCGGACGGGCGGCCGTTGCGCAGCACCTGGTCGGCGAACCTCATCATCTTCGCGTGGCCGTACTGGTCGGCGATGCAGCGCGTGGCGTAGTAGGCCAGGCCGTACGCGGCGTCGATCTGCCAGTCCGGCGCGTCGTCGTCGGGAACGAGCCGCTCCAGGGTGCCCTTGTAGCTCTTCTCGCGCAGGAACTTCCGGGACGACAGCCGGCGGTCGTACGAGCCGATCGACCGGCCGTCCCACTCGACGTACTCGGCTATGCCCTCGGTCAGCCACCAGTTCTCGCCGTTGTAGTCGCGGTAGTCGCGGCCCGCGAGCGTCGCCACGTGGCCCATCTCGTGCTTCATGACCGACTCGGCGTACCCGCCGGAGATCTCCTCGGCCCGCAGCACGATATCGGAGCGCTCCTCGCTGGCCGGGATGGCGAAGCCGATCGCCCAGTCCTCCGAGCCGCCGAACCATTTCTTCCAGTCGCTCGGGCCGGCCAGGTAGATGACGTAGCGGTCGGGCTTGCGGCCCAGCACGTACTTGTCGGCGATCTTCGCGGCCCGTTCGGCGGCGGGCAGGAACGACCGCGCGCGGCTCGCCAAGGCCTTGGGCGCCGCCACGATGGTTCGTTCACCGACCGCCGCGGTCAGCGTGCTGACCTCCCAGGGCTGCGGCCCGCGCAGGTCCTTGACCCGGGACCACTTCACCAGCCGGTAGCCGGACGGCGAGTCCCGCCAGGCCGTGTCGACCAGCATCCGGTCGGGCTCGCAGCTCGGCACGACGAAGCAGTGGTTGATGGCGACCGTGACGCCCCACTCGGAGTAGCCGCCGACCTTCTTGTCGTCGAACGGTCCACTGTCGGCGGTCAGCTTGAGGTTGCTCACCTTCATCGCGCGCAGCGACCGGAAGCGGCGCTCGAGCTCGCTACGCAGCTTCTTGTCGGCGACCGGCTTGAGGAAGCCGGCCAGGTTGTTCGCCTCGTACGCCGCGCTCATGTTGGTCAACGACTGCAGGATCGAGGCCTTGGCCCACGCGAACGCGACGTGCGGCGGGTCGCCGGGCTTGGGCGACGCGGGCGGGCCGGTGGGTGCGGCCGCCGCGCTGGCCGACGGTGACGGTGCGGCCGCGGTCGCGGGCTCGTCGGCACCACCCGAGCCGAGGACCAGGAAGGCGGGCACGGCCAACAGGACCAGGACAAGGGTGACCACCAGCCCGACCAGCAGGCCACGCTTGCGCTTGGGTCCGGGTCCCACGGGCGGCACGCCAGCGTCGGCGGGAGGCACGGCAGGCGTCTCGGCCGCTGGCGTGGCGGACACTTCAGCCGCCGGCACGGCGGGCGGCTCGGCCGGTGGAGCGGCGGGCGGCTCAGCCGGTGGAGCGGCGGGCGGCTCGGCCGGTGGAGCGGCGGGCGGCTCGGCCGGTGGAGCGGCGGGCGGCTCGGCCGGTGGAGCGGCGGGCGGCTCGGCCGGTGGAGCGGCGGGCGTCTCGGCCGGTGGAGCGGCGGACGTCTCAGCCAGCGGCGGCTCGGCGACTGGGTGCGCGGGTGCGGGCTGACCCACCGCGGCCGGTGGTGCTGAGAACGGAATCGCCGCCGCCGGCGGTGCCGGCAGCGGGGGCAACGCGACCGGAGGCAACTTCTCCGGGAGCGGAGGCGCCGGGACCGGAGGCGCGTGCGGCGTGGACGCCGCGGCTGCTACCGGCGGTCGCGCTGTCGGTAGAGCCCCCGCCGCGTCGTCGGCGTTGCTCGGATCGATATCCCCGTATGCCACAGCCGGACACGCTACGTGCCGCGCGCCCGCAAATGATCATCCGTTCGGCCGGGACCCTCGCACACGCGATAATGGGCGGTGTGGAGGCTCGACACGTACGCGTCAGCAAGCGGCTCTCGGCCGTGTTGCGGCATCGCCCGGCCACTCTCGGGCTGACGCTCGATCCGCAGGGTTGGGTCGAGGTCGACGTGCTGCTTGCCGCCTTCGCCGCGCACGGCACGCCGCTCACCCGCTCGGAGCTCGACGCGGTGGTGGCCGGCAACGACAAGCGGCGGTTCGCGCTGGCCACCGGCGCCGACGGCCGAGAACGGATCCGGGCCAGCCAGGGCCACTCGGTGCCGGTCGACCTCGGCCTGCCCGACCAGGAGCCGCCGGAGCGGCTCTTCCACGGCACCTCGGCCACCGCGGTGCCGGCGATCCTGCGCGAAGGGCTGGCCAAGCGCAACCGGCACGCCGTGCACCTGTCGGTCGACCTGCCCACCGCCCGCATCGTCGGCGCGCGCCGCACGGGCAAGGTGGCGCTGCTGGCGGTCGACGCGTCGGCGATGGCGAAGGCCGGACATCGCTTCCAGTGCAGTGCCAACGGCGTGTGGCTGACCGACCACGTTCCACCAGCGTTCATCCAGCGTCTGGACTGACGGCCATCCGGTTGCCGGACCATCCGGGCGTGTCCGGTTTCCTCGTGTGGGGCGACAACACGCTGGCGCGCCGGCTGGCCAGCGAACTGATCAACACGTACGCCGTGCCGGTGACGGTCATCGTCCGGTCCGCCGACGCCGACCAGGCGCCCGACATCGCCGACCTCGAGCCGGAGACCGGCGACCCCGACCTGCGCCCGGTGGTGGTGGCCGCCGCCCGCCTCACGCCGGACGTCCTGGTGCGGGCCGGCGTCGCGGAAGCGAGCGCGGTCGCGCTGGTCGAGCGTGACGACGTGGCCAACGTGGACGCCGCGATGATGGTCCGCGAGCTCAACCCCACCGCCCGGATCGTGGTGCGGGTCTACAACCCGATCCTCGCCCAGGGCGTGACCGCGATGCTCGGCGACTGCGACGTGCTCTCCGGCTCGGAGATCGCGGCGCCCGCGTTCGTCGCCGCGGCGCTCGGCGACGACGTGCCGACGTACGTCCGGCTGACCGACGAGTTCCTGGTCACCGCCCACCGCTCCGAGCAGCCCGACCCGGACGACATCGTCTGCGGCCTGGCCGTGCTCGACGGTCGCGCCGAGCCGGAGACGCTCCCGGCCGACGAATCAAGAGCCGACCTGCTGCTGGTCCGCCGCTACGGTGAACCGCCCCGGCACAAAGCCCGGCCCGCCCGGCTGCCGTTGCGCGTTACCCGGCTGGTGCTCGGCCGGCGCCGGCTGCGCTACGCCCTGGCCGGGGTGGTCGCGCTGCTGTTCGTCAGCACCGCCCTGCTGGCCCACCTGCGCGACCTCACCGTGTGGGAGGCCGGTTACCTGGCCGTGGTCACCGCGATCGGCGGCATCGAGGGCGAGGTCACCGGTGGCGCGGTCGAGCACGTCGTGCTGGTCGCCCTCGGGCTGGCCGGCGTCGCGCTGGTCCCGTTCGTCACCGTGCTCGTCGTCGAGGCGGTGGTCACGGCCCGGCTCGCGCTCGCCTCGGGCGCGCTGACCAGGCCGGTCGCCAACCACGTGGTCATCGTGGGACTCGGCAACGTCGGCACCCGCGTGTTGCGCGAGCTGCACGGGTTCGGCGTGGACCTGGTCTGCGTCGACCGCTCCGCCGACGCGCGGGGTGTCGCGGTCGCCCGCGAGCTCGGCGTCCCGGTGATCATCGGGAACGGCAACAGTGCCGAGACACTGCGGGCCGCGTCCGTGGCCACCGCCCGGGCGCTGCTCGTGCTCTCCACCGACGACGTATCCAACCTGGAGACCGCGCTGCTCGGCCGGGCATTGCACGGCGGTCGTCTGCGGGTGGTGCTGCGCCTCTACGACGAGGACTTCGCCCGCCGCGTCAAGCGCACCTTCGACATCGACCTGTCCCGCAGCGTCTCCTACCTGGCCGCACCCGCGTTCGCGGCGGCGCTGTTCGGCCGGGAGGTGATCGACGCGATCCCGGTCGGCCGCCGGGTGCTGCTGGTCGCCGACATTCCGGTCGGCGCCGGCTCGGACCTGGAGGGCCGGCTGTGCCCGGAGGTCGACCGGCCCACCGAGGTGCGCCTGATCGCGGTCCGCACGGGCCGGATCGGTCAGACACTGTGGACGGTGCCGGAACGGCGCCGGCTGGTCCGCACCGACCGGCTGATCGTCGTGGCCACCCGGGCCGGCCTGGCCGGTCTGCTCGCCCGCACCCGACCCAACCCGGACGCCCCGCCGCTGCCGGAACCGCAGCCCCTGCGCCTGCTCGCCCGGCCACGCGAGGCGACGAGCGGTGACGCTCCGTAGGCTGACCTGATGAGCACGTTGCGGCGACAGCACGCGCACACGATCCTGACCGCCCTGCGCGAGCTGCGCGTGCAGCTATCCCTCCTCAACCACCAGGTCGCCAACCAGGTTGAGCTCAAGGACGTCGACGTCGACTGCTTCGAGCTGATCAGCCGCGAAGGCCCGATGAGCCCGACCACGCTCGCCCGCCGGGCCGGCCTGCACCCGGCGACGATGACCGGGGTGCTCGACCGGCTCGAGCGCGGCGGCTGGGTCACCCGCGAACGCGACACCACGGACCGCCGCGCGGTGGGCATCCATCCTGTCCGCGGCCGCACCGCCGAGCTGGTCAAGCTCTACGCCGGCCTCGGCCGAGGGATCGACGAGATCTGCGCCGGCTACGACGAACGGGAGCTCGCGCTGGTCGCCGACTTCCTCCGCCGCACGACCCGGGCCGGCCGGCTGGCCACCGAGAGCTCATGATTGCCAATAGAACAGGTGTTCGATAGCCTGTCGATCGTGGAACTGGTCGGACGATGGTGGAACGGTGACCGCGACAACCGCACCCGGCGCGACATCTGGCTCCATCGCGACGTCGATGCCGGCTGGCTGGTGCGGGCCAGGGCCGGCGACAAGGACCGCGACGTGACGTGGCCGGCCTTCCACGAGGAGTGGGCGGCCCGGGCCTGGATCGATCGACTGATGGCCGCCTCGACGGGCGGGCGATCGATCTGGAAAGACTTGACCAAGGTCGTCCGAAAGCCACCCGAGGGCGGCTGGACCGCCCGGCAATAGCCCGTATGATCGCGCGGTGCGCGCGGCTGCCGAAATCACCCGACGCCGCCTTGCGCGCTTCGAGCCGCGCGGCAGCGTCTCCTCCTGGTACGCGACCGGCTTCGTGGTGCTGGTCGCGGCCGTCCTGCGGCTCTCCAACCTGGCCCAGCCGCAGGGCAAGCTGTTCGACGAGACCTACTACGCCAAAGACGCCTGGGGCCTGCTCACCAAGGGCGTCGAGTGGAACTACCGAGACAACGCACCGGCGTACGTCGTGCACCCCCCGCTCGGCAAATGGCTGATCGCGCTGGGCGAATGGTCCTTCGGCTACTACGACGTCGACGGTGACCAGCGCCTGACCGGCCACCTCTTCGACGCGGCGCCCGAGTTCGGCTGGCGGTTCTCCGCGGCCGTGGCCGGCACCGTGTCCGTGCTGCTGCTGGTGCGGATCGCCCGGCGGATGTTCGGCTCGACCGTGCTCGGCTGCGCCGCCGGCCTGCTGCTCGCGCTCGACGGCTTCCACCTGGTGCTTTCCCGTGTCGCGATGCTCGACATCTTCCTGCTGCTGTTCGTCCTCGCCGCCTTCGGCGCCCTGCTGATCGACCGGGACCAGCGCCGCCGGGCCTGGCTGGACGCCCTCGCCGCCGGAGCCGCCGCACCGACCGGGGCGCGCTGGTGGCGGCTGTTCGCGGCGTTCCTGTTCGGCTGCGCGGTCGCCACCAAGTGGAGTGCGCTGTTCTTCCTGCCCGTGTTCGCCCTGCTGGTGCTCTGGTGGGAGGCCGGCGCCCGGCGCTCGGCGGGCGTGGGCCGCCCATGGCTGGAGACGATCCGCCAGGAGACCGGCTGGCTGGTCCTGTGCGGCTTCGTGATCGGCGCGGTCTACCTGGCGTCGTGGACCGGCTGGCTGCTCACCGACGACGGCTACTTCCGGCACTGGCGGGCCGACAGCGGCCAGTCGGAGCTTCCCGTGATCGGCGCCCTGCAGAACCTGATCCACTACCACCAGCAGGCGTTCGGCTTCCACTCCACGCTCCAGGACAAGCACCCGAGCCAGTCGTGGCCGTGGCAGTGGCTCCTGCTGGGCAAGCCGGTGACGGTCCACCTGGCGTACCCGGGAGCGCCCTGGGGCCAAGCGCCGGTCTCGGAGATCATCCTGCTCGGCACGCCGCTGCTCTGGTGGTCGTTCCTGCCGGCCCTGGCCGGGAGCGCCTGGCTCGGCATCGCCCGCCGCGACTGGCGACCGGGCGCGATCCTGCTGATGGTGGGGGCCGGCCTGCTGCCCTGGTTCTACTACGCCGTCGACGCCCACCGGGTCATGTTCAACTTCTACACGGCGCCGATCGTGCCGTTCATGGTGCTGGCGGTCACCTACGTGCTCGGCGTCGTGATCGGCCCCGCCGACTCGACCGACGCCGACCGCCGGCTGGTGGGCGGAGTCGCGGCCGGCGCGTACCTGGTGCTGGTCGTGCTCTGCTTCGCCTACTTCCACAAGCTCTTCGTCGGAGACTTCCTCCCGTACGCGGACTGGGCCAACCGCATGTGGCTCGGCGACCGCTGGCATCCCTAACTGTCGGATCCGCGCCTGTCCCGTCCGCAACCGACATGGGCGACGATGCGTGTAGTCGCCGATCGGCCGGACACGAGGGACGGCCGCGATCGGGAGGATGCGAGGACGGTGGTTTCCTTGCGTGACGGGGGCGACCTCGACGTGGTGCCCGGGCTCGGGCCGCCAGGTCAAGCCAGCTTCGAGGAGTTCTACTCAGCCCATTTCCAGTCACTGACCATCCAGCTGTACGCGTACACCCGGGATCTCGCCGGGGCACAGGACGTCGTGCAGGAGGCGTTCTGCCGGGCGTTGGCCCGGTGGAAACACGTGGTCGACTACGACGATCCGGCGGCCTGGGTGCGCCGGGTCGCCTGGAACCTGGCCACCAGCCGGTGGCGGCGGACCCGGACGGCGGCGTTGTTCCTCCGCCAGCAGCGGCCGGAACACGTCGCGGAGCCCAGCCCGGACCGGGTCGCCCTGGCCCGCGCACTGGCCACCCTCAAGCCCGACCACCGCAAGGCGGTCATCCTGCACTACCTCGCCGACCTGCCGATCGGCGAGATCGCCCGGCAGGAGGGCGTTTCCGAGAACACGGTGAAGTCGTGGCTGCACCGAGGTCGCGCCGCGCTCGCCACCCAGCTCAACGAAGAGGAGGCGGAGCGTGCCTGACTTCGACGACGACCGCCTGCACGAGATGTTCGCCGAGTTCCGCGGCGAGGTGGCTCCCTACGTCTCTCCTCCCGGGACCGCCGCGGCCCGCCACTGGGTCCGCCGCCGGCGCCGGGTCGGTGCGGCGGCCATCGCGGCCGGCGCCGTGCTGTTCGTGGGCGGCCCCACGGTCGGCTTCGTGGCAGCGAACCACGACACCCCGACCCCACCACCGATCGGCCCGACGGGTCTGCCGACTCCGAACCCGACGACGCCGGCCCCGACGCCGGAGACGCCCACGCCCACCGAGACCAGCACGCCACCCAGCCAGCCCGGCCTGCCCAAGATCAGCGGCAAGGTGTTCTACGTGGACCAGGACGGGAAGCTCTACCAGGGCGGCCGCAAGTTCCCCGGCGGCGACGTCCTCAACGTCAACGTCTCCCCCGACGGCAAGCAGGTGACCTGGGTGGAGAACGGCGACCTGGTGATCTCCGACCTGGACGGCCGGCACAAGGAGGTCATGTTCCCGGACGTGGAAGAGATGTGCACAGAACCGATCTGGAACGCGGACGGTGAACGGCTGCTGGTCACCCCGGTGCGGCAGGGGAAGGTGACCGAGCACGTCGTCGTCCATCAGATCGGCACGGGCGAACCGTTCGACCGGGTCGACGGGTGCCACATCCGCTGGTCGGCCGACGGTGAACGGATCGCCTACCAACACGGCGACGTCCGCGGGGTGACGGTCCGAGACCTCTTCGGCGGCAACGAGGTGGTCCTGGACGAGCACGATGTGGATGGTCGGTACTACGTCGGCCTCAACGGCATCTCCGCCGACGGCGGTCGGATCTGCGTCTGGCTACAAGGGCCGGACAGCCCGGCCGGCGACGCCGCGCGGGACCTCGGTTGCAACACGATCATGGACGTCGCGAAGAAGAAGGTGGTCGAGATGCCGTTCGACGGCCAGCTGACCAACGCCATCTTCCTAGCCGACGGCGGGATGCTGGCCCGGGTCAAGACCGACAGCGGTTCGGAGCTGTTGCGGCTGGACGCCGACGACCGGGTGATCGCCCGCAGCGTCGAGTCGAAGGCCAACGCCGGACGCAGGCTGCTGGCCTACACGCCGTAAGCCGGCTAGGGCGCGGTCACCACCAAGGGGACCGCGCCCAGCAGCGCCCAGTCGTGGCTGATGTCGGCCGCGCACCGGAGCAGCCGCGGCAGGTGCTCCTCGGTGAGGCGCTCCACCGAGGTCTCGGCGGCGTGCACGGTCACGTTGATCGCCGCGACCACCTTGCCGTCGCCGTCGCGGACGCTGGTCGCGATCGAGCGGATTCCCAGCGCCAGGTCCTGGTCGGCCAGCGCCCAGCCCTTGGCCCGCACCTCGCGGAGCTGGCGGTCGAGCTCGTCGCGGGTCGGCTGCCAGCGCGGCGTGATGCCGGACCGGCTCGGCTCGGCCAGCGTCGCCGACAGCTCGTCGGGCGCGAGCGCGGCCAGCAGCACCTGGCCCATCGAGGTGGGCGGCGCCGGGAAGCGGGTGCCGATGTTGACCGCCAGGGTCACGATCTTCGGCACCGCCACCCGGGCCACGTAGACGATGTCGCCGCCGTCGAGCTGGGCCATCGAGGTGGACTCGTTGGTCTGAGCCACGAGCCGTTCCATGTGCGGCCGGGCGACGTCCCACATACTCAGCGAGTTGACGTACGCCATGCCGAGCTCGAGCACCCGCGGAGTCAGCGCGTATCCACGCTCCGCGGCCCGCACGTAGCCCAGCTCTTCGAGGGTGAGCAGGATCCGCCGCACCGTCGGCCGGGCCAGCCCGGTCACGCCGGCGAGATCGCTCAGCGTGCGCACGGGCTGGCCGGCCTGGAACGAGCGGAGCACGTCGAGCCCACGGGCCAGCGCTTCGATGAAGTCAGGTCCGGACTCGCGCGCCATTCCTCAATGCTTCCATTGCGCCGAGCCGGCGTCGTAGTCGGAGTACTGGTAGGGGTTGTCCACGGACTTCGTCTCAGGGATGTCCGGGTTCATCCCCTTCTGCCAGGCATCGTCGCCCATCTCGCCGACGAGGTAGTCGATCGTCTCGGTGATCTTGCTCCGGGCCGCTGCCAGGTCGACGTCGACCAGCCGGCCGGCCCGCTTGACGACCCGGCCGTTGACGACGACCGCGTCGACGTCCGCCCGCTGGGCCTGGAACGCGATGTGCCCGTACGCGTTGAGGATCGGGAACATCACCGGCGAGTTGTCATTCTTGATCAGCACGACGTCGGCCTTCTTGCCCGGCTCGAGGCTGCCGACCACCGAGTCGAGCCCCAGCGCCCGGGCGCCGCCCATGGTGGCGTACTCGACGACCTGCTCGGCCCGCAGGTGGCAGTGGGTGACCGTCTCCGCGTTCGAGTGCGCCTCCATGTGCTCGCGGGACCGGTCGGCGCCGAGCGTCGTGCGCATCGCCGAGAACAGGTCTCCGCTCCACCAGACGCTGGTGTCGTTGGACAGCGAGACGGGGATGTCGTGGTGGCGAAGCTGCCAGGTGGGCGGGTAGCCCTGGCCGGCGCTCTGCTCGCTCTCCGTCGCGACCGAGACCGAGCCGCCGGTCGCGGCGATCCGGTTGTACGAGTCGCGGGTCAGCGTCGCCGCGTGCACGTACACGGTCTGCGGGGTCATGAAGCCGTTCTCGTGCATCAGCCGGATGCCGTCGTCGTTGGTGGCGCCCCAGACGCCCGCGTGCGTGGTCACCGCCACGCCGAGCTCGCGGGCCACTTCGAAGGCCGCCTTCTCCGGGAAGGCCGGGTCGCCGGTCACGTCGAAGGCCAGCTGGAACCCGAGCATGTCGCCCTTGCCGTGAAGCCGGCGGCTCACGAAGTCACGGAACTCCGGCGCGGCCGACCACTGCCAGGGTCCCTGCTGGATGTTGCCGTAGGCGAGCACGAACCGGCCGGGCACCGCCTCCAGCGCGTCGACCGCCGCCTCGGCGTGGTCGACGGTCTGCAAGCCGTGCGACCAGTCGACGGTGGTGGTCACGCCCGCGTCGATGGCCTCCAGCGCACCGAGCAGGTTGCCGGCGTAGATGTCCTGCGGGCGGAACAGCTTGCCGGACTCGATGTAGTACCAGACGAAGTACTGGGTCAGCGTCCAGTCGGCGCCGTAGCCGCGCATCGCGGTCTGCCACATGTGCCGATGGGTGTCGATCATGCCGGGCATGATGATCCCGCCGCTGGCGTCGATCATTTCGGTGCCCTCGGGCGCGGTCAGGCCGTGGCCTATCTCGGCGATCTTGTCGCCGACCACCAGCACGTCCGCGTCGCGCAGCACCGTATGGCTGTTGTCCATGGTCAGTACGAGGCCGTTGCGAAACAGCACGCTCATTTGCCGTCACTCCAATCGGACAGTAGTCCGCCTAGCGGCCAACCGGTCGAACGTCGCGATTGTGAGCCCGTTCACACTGAATCGTCAAGGTGCCGGTTGTTGCGCGGAGAGTCAACTCATGACCAAGATGAAACGGTACGGACGGTCGTCCGCACAGCGGACACTTCGAGGGGAGCTGGCGAGTGACGGAGAACAACGGGCCGCTGAAGGGCATCCTGGTGGCCGACTTCTCCCGGATCCTCGCCGGTCCGTACGCGACCATGCTGCTCGCCGACCTGGGCGCCGACGTGGTCAAGGTCGAGGGTCCCGGCGGAGACGACACCCGCACCTGGATGCCACCGGTCCGGGACGGCATCGCGACGTACTACCTCGGCATCAACCGCAACAAACGGTCGATCGCCCTGGACCTGCGTGACCCCGACGACCTGGCCGCCGCCCGCGAGCTCGCGCGGCGGGCCGACGTGATGATCGAGAACTTCAAGCCGGGCGGGCTCGCGCGGTTCGGGCTCGACTACGACACCGTCTCGGCCGGCAACGCCGGCATCGTCTACGCGTCGATCAGCGGGTTCGGCTCGGGCGTCGGTGCGTCGATCCCCGGCTACGACCTGATGGTGCAGGCGATCTCCGGCCTGATGAGCCTGACCGGCGACCCGGACGGTCCGCCGTACCGGGCGGGCATCTCGGTCTTCGACGTGATGGCCGGGCTGCATGCCAACATCGGCATCCTGGCCGCGCTGCACCACCGGGCGGGGTCCGGGCGCGGCCAGCACATCGAGGTGAACCTGCTGTCGTCGGCATTGTCGGGGCTGGTCAACCACAGCAGCGCGGTGGTCGCCGGCGACACCGTGCCGTTCCGGATGGGCAACGCGCACCCGAGCCTGTTCCCGTACGAGCCGCTGCCGACCGCCGACGGCGACCTGATCGTGATCGCCGGCAACGACGGGCAGTTCCGCAAGCTCTGCCAGGTGCTCGGCGTCCCGGAGCTCACCGACGACCCGCGCTTCACGCGCAACCAGGACCGCACCGCCAACCGCGAGGCGCTGCGCCCGCTGCTGGTCGAGCGGCTGCGCCTGCGCACCAAGGACGAGTGGTTCCGCGACCTGATCGCCGCCGGGGTGCCGTGCGCGCCGATCAACACGCTCGACCGCGGGGTCGACTACGCCCGGGAGCTGGGCCTGGAGCCGGTGGTCGACGTCGGCGCGGTGCCCAGCGTTCGCAACCCGATCACCTTCTCGGCGACGCCGCCCCGCTATGAGCTTCCGCCGCCGGGGCTCGACGAACACGGTGAGGAGATCCGCGCATGGCTGAGGAGCTGAGTTTCGGCACCGCGATCGGCACGTCCGATGCGACCCGCATCTCGCTGCTGGGGCAGGACCTGGCCGCCGACCTGATGGGCAAGGTCGGCTTCGGCGAGCTGGCTTTCTGGCTGGTGACCCTGCGCCGCCCGTCCGCTTCGGAGGTGCGGGTGTTCGAGGCCGTGCTGGTCGCGCTGGCCGACCACGGCTTCACGCCGACCGCGATCGCCGCCCGGCTGACCTACCTGAGCGCGCCCGAGTCGATCCAGGGCGCGCTGGCGGCCGGACTGCTCGGCGGCGGCTCCCGGTTCCTCGGCGTGACCGAGGACTGTGGACGGTTCCTGGCCGCGACGCTGGCCGGCGCCGACACCCCGACCACCGACGCGGGCTTCGACGAGCTGGCCCGCGCCGCCGTCACCGAAGCGCGCGCGGGCAAGCGGTTCGTGCCCGGTCTCGGCCACCCGGTGCACAAGGAGCAGGACCCGCGTACGCCGGTGCTGATCAGCATTGCCCGCGAGGAAGGCCTGGAGGGCCCGCACCTGCGGCTGTTCCAGGCGATCGGCCGCGTCCACCCGGAGATCCTGGGCCGCACGCTGCCTCTCAACGGCGCCGGCGTGGCCGGAGCCGCGCTCGCCGACCTCGGGCTGCCGATCGACCTGCTGCGCGGCTTCGCGCTGCTGGCCCGCGCCGCCGGCCTGCTCGGCCACCTCGCCGAGGAGCAACGCGACCCCATCGGCATGGACGTCTACACCACCGTCGACCGGCACGCCCACTACACACCTCGAGACTGAGAGGAGCGGCATGGCCAACGTCGTCGCGGTCATCGCCTCCACCCACCACCCGTTCTTCTACCGCGCGAGCACCGCGACCGGCGCTGACCGGCCGCCGTTCGCCGACGAGTGGGTGAGCAAGATCCGCTCGTTCCGGGAGACGCTGACGCGGGCCAACCCGGACGTGCTGGTGATGGTCGGCTCCGACCACTTCCACCAGCTCTGGCTCGACAACATGCCGCAGTTCCTGGTCGGCAAGGCGCCGTTCTACGACGCGAACTGGCACAACGAGGAGCGCGAGTTCGGCCTGCCGAAGATGCTGCTGCGCGGGCAGGAAGACCTGTCCGGTCACATCCTGCGCGCGGGCCTCGACGCCGGCTTCGACCTCGCGTTCAGCAACGAGCTGCGGATCGACCACAGCATCACGTGCCCGATCATCACGCTGCGGCCTGAGGCCGACCTGCCGATCGTCCCGATCTACACGAACATCTTCGCGCCGCCGTTGCCGCAGCCCAAGCGTTTCGTCCAACTCGGACAGACGATCCGCGAGCTGGTCGAGTCGTGGCCGAACGACCTGCGGGTGGCCATCATCGGCACGGGCCACCTGTCGCTGGAGCTCGGTGGTCCGCGCCAGTTCGGACCGCACGGCCCGGATCCGGAGTTCGACCGCCGGGCGATCGAGTGGATCGCCAACGGCGACCTCGACGGAGCCCTGGCCGAGGTGACGCTGGACAGCCTGCACCAGCCGGGCAACGCCACCCACGGCTTCATGGACTTCATGCTGATGATGGGCGTGGCCGGCGCCGGCGTTAAGGCCGACTACACCGACTCGCTGGACCTGTTCCACACGATGGAGGCCTACTTCACCTGGTACCCGCAAGGGGCGGCAGCATGAGCAGGTATCTGCTGGACAAGTTCCTCTACACCGTCGACCGCGACCCCGAGTTGACCGAGCGCTACCGGTCAGATCCCGCGGGCACCGTCACCTGGTGGGAAGCCGAATACGCCAACAAGCTGCTCAACAGCCACAGCGAGGAGGCCAGCACCTGGCTGCGCCTCGACCAGGTCGAGCGGGCGGCACTGTCCACGCACGACTATGTGAAGCTGTTCGAGCTCGGCGCCCACCCGTTCCTCACGCTGACGCTGTTCATCGCGATGTTCGAGCGTGACTACGCCGAGCCGTTGGCCTTCCAGAAGGAGTACGCGGCCCGGCTCGCCCACTTCCACCTGCCGTACCCCGACATCACGACATGAACGTCCAGCGGGCTGCCGTCGTCGACCCTCCCGGGCAACCGCCGCGGCTGGTCGACCGTGCCGTGCCGCTGGCCGGCGAGGGGCAGGTCCGCGTCGCGGTCTCCGCGGCACCGGTCACCCCGCTCGACCTGCTCTGCGCGTCCGGCACCTCGTACTTCGGTGTGCCGGCGAGCCCCTACGTCCCGGGCGTGCAGGGTGTCGGCCGGCTCGACGACGGCACGCCCGTCTGGTTCCCCACCGACGCCGGCATGAAGCCGGGCGACGGCAGCATGGCCGAATACGCGGTGGTGCCGGCCACCGACGTGGCCATGCTGCCGGCCGGCGTCGACCACCACCTGGTCGCCGCGCTGGGGCTGTCGGCGGTGGCGGCATGGCACGCGCTGACCGGCCGCGGCGAGCTGGTTGCCGGCGAACAGGTGCTGGTGCTCGGCGCGGGCGGCGTGGTCGGCCAGGCCGCCATCCAGATCGCCAAGCTGCACGGCGCCCGCCGGGTGCTCGCCGCCGCCCGGTCGACCGCGGCGCAGGAGCGCGCACACCGCGCCGGCGCCGACGGAGTCGTCGCGGTCTACCCGGACGACGACGTCGCGACACTGACCCGGCGCCTCGGCGACGCGGCCGACGGACCCGTCGACCTGGTGCTCGACCCGGTCTTCGGGGTCGCGGCCGCGGCCGCGCTGCGCGTGCTCGCCGTCGGCGGCCGGCTGGTCAACCTCGGCAGCGCGGCAGACGAGACCGCGCCACTGCACTCGGCGACCATCCGCAGCCGGTCGCTGCGGGTACTCGGCTACACCAACAGCGAGCTGACCCCGGCACAGCAGGCCCGCACGGTCGGCGTGCTCGCGGACCACGTCGCCGCCGGGCGGCTCACCGTGGCGTACGAGGCGGTGCCGCTGGAACACGTCGCCGACGCCTGGCACCGCCAAACCGCCGGCAACGTCCCGGGCCGGATCGTCCTGACGATCTAGCCCGGCCCGTTTGCGCCCAGCCGGCGGGGGTACGGCAGCAGGCATGATTGATCCGGACCTGCTCGACCGCGTCTTCACCGGCGAGGAGCGGCTGTCCAGCGACGAGATCCACCGTCGGGTCGTGGCGCTCGACCCGCCGGCCGAGGTGCTGATCGCGTTCGACCACCTGCCCGAGGGCGAGTACGCCGTCGACGAGGTGGCCGAGATCGTCGGCTCGGAAGAGCCGGCCTAGCGCTCGTCCTCGAACGGGAAGCCAGCCTCGAAGAGGTCGAGGGCGCGACCCATCCGATCCAACGAGAACACGTGCTCGTCGTCGAGGACGCCCAGAATCGTGCCGACCACCGCGCCGGCGAAGGCGCGACTCTCGATGTCGCCCCTCGGACGGCCCAGCCGCTCGGCGACGCCGTCCGCGAGCATCTTGATGGTCCGTTGCAACTCGTCGAGCTGGGCCGCGCGCAGCTCCGGCACCGACCGGATCAGCCGCTGCCTGGCCTGCTCCCGGTCGAACTGCTCCGGGCTCATGTCGGTGAAAGCCTGCTCCATCGACCGGCGCAACGCGGTCAGCACCGGTAGCTCGGCCGGCTGCTCCTGGAACGCGCGGATCATGATCGGGTCGAGGTCGTCGACCAGGACGAGCTGTTCCTTCGACGGGAAGTACCTGAAGAACGTGCTCGGCGAGATCTCGGCGGCTTCCGCGATCTGCTCGACGGTCGTCTCGCCGTAGCCCTTCTCGGCGAACAGCCGCATGGCCTGTTCACGGATGGTGGCCCGGGTCCGCAGCTTCTTGCGCTCGCGGAGCCCGAGCCCCACCTCTTGTTCAGCCGGCATGCACTGATTCTGTCACCGGGGCGGGGCCGGGCACCGGCAGCCGCTCGGGCCGGGCCGGTGCGGCCGGGCGGCGAGGCAGCAGCCAGAACGCGACCACGGCGGCCAGCGCGCAGAACCCGACACACACCCACAACGTCTGGTTCATCCCGCTGACGAAAGCGGTGCGCACGGTGTCCAGCAAGGCCAGGTCGCCGCGCCGCGCCGCCACCGCGACGCCTGCCGAGACGCTGTCGGAGACCGGCTTGACCGCCGCACCGCCGAGTCCGGCCTGGTAGCCGGCGCTGAGCACCGTGCCGAGCACGGCCACGCCGATCGTGCCGCCGGCCTGGCGCAACGCCTGGATCACGGCCGAGCCGGAACCCGCCCGCTCGACCGAGAGGGCGTCCATCGCCGCACCCATGGTCGCCGGCATCGCCAGCCCCATCCCGGCACCGAGCAGCGCGATCCAGGTGGCCGTCCACCCGTAGCCGGTGCCGACCGTGGTCATCGCGCCCAGGCCCAGCGCCACCGTGAGCAACACGAACCCCGTGCCGATCAACGGACCCGCGCCGAGCGCGCGGCCCAGGCGACCACCCACCCGAGTGCCGACCAGCAGGCCGCCGATCAATGGCAACATCCGCACGCCGGTGCCGAACGCGCTGGCGCCGCCGACGGCCTGGAGGAACTGCGGCACCAGGAAGAGCAGACCGAACATCGCGAAGTTGATCACCGTGGCCAGACCCGACCCCAGGGTGAAACCGCGACTGCGGAACAGGGCCAGATCGATCAGGGGGTACGCCGCGCGGCGTTGCCGGACGACGAACAGTGCGAGCAGCGCGAGCCCGGCCGCGACCAACCCCCAGTCGCCGAGGTCCGACCAGCCGTCCTGGCCGATCCGGATGAAGCCGTATGTGAGTCCGAGCAGTCCGGCCGAGGAGAGCAGGATGCCCGGCAGGTCGATCGGGCGGGAGTCGTTGCCCCGGGACTCGGGCACGAAGAGCGCGACGGCGAGCACGCCGACGAGCACCAGCGGCACGTTGATCAGGAAAATCGATCCCCACCAGAAGTGGTCGAGCAGCCAGCCGCCGAGGATCGGGCCGAGGGGCAGGCCGATGGCGGTCGAGGTGACCCAGATGGTGAGGGCGCGGCCGCGCTCACGGCTGTCCGGGAACAGCACCGGCAGCACGGCCATGGACAGCGGCATCATGATCGCGGCGCCGAGGCCGAGCGCGGCCCGGGCGGCGATCAGCGTCTCGGCGCTGCCGGCGTAGGCGCACAGCACCGACGCGGCGCCGAAGAGCACCAACGCGCCCAGCAGGAACCGCTTGCGGCCGAAGCGGTCACCGAGTGAACCCGCCGGCAGCAGCACCGCCGCCAGGACCAGCGTGTAGGCCGAGGCGAACCACTGGAGCTGCGCGTTCGACGCGTCGAGGTCGACCGCGAGGGTCGGCACCGCGACGGTGAGCACCGTGGTGTCGAGGCCGATGGTGAGCATGGCGACGGCCAGCGCCGCCAGCGCCAACCACCGGCTGGAACGAGAAGTCGGCAACCCGACCACCCCCGAATGTAGAAGTTTCTCTCAAGTGAGAGTAGCTCCTACATTCGATGGACTGTCAAGTTGTATCGACTCTCAGGCTGGCGACACCCGCGGCGTGTGCCACTGGGGCTGCGAGTCCGGGATCTCGACGATCTGGCGGCCGAGCGGCCAGAACGCGGCCGGCACCAGCTTGAAGTTGGCGATGCCGAACGGGATGCCGATGATCGTCAGGCACTGCGCGACGCCCTGGACGACGTGCGTCAGGGCCAGCCACCAGCCGGCGACGATCGCCCAGATCACGTTGCCGATGTCGCTCGCGACACCCGACGTCGGCCTGGTGACCAGAGTGCGCCCGAACGGCCAAAGTGAGTAGTTGGCCAGGCGCAGCGCGGCGATGCCGAACGGAATCGTGACGATCAGCGCGAAACAGATCAGAGCCGCCAGCCCGTAGACCAGAGCCAGAACGATTCCGCTGCCGAAGATCAGCCAGAGGACGTTCAGAATAAAGCGGATCATCCTCACATCGTGCGCCCCCGACCCCGCCTTCCGGGCGAGCATCGGCATCTGTACATAGCTCGATGCCGTAGTAGGGTCCGGACATGTCGGATGCACAAATCAACCGACCGACGCTCACGTCCACTGTGGATGCAGCCGCCGACCTGCCGGCGTTCGACGACGAGGAACGGCCCGCCCGCGTGCTCACGGGACGGATCGGCTGGGGCGTCGCGGCCGTCGCGTTCGTGGTCGCCGTGCTCGTGCTGGTCCAGGTCTTCCGCCCGCTGTCACAGGGAAGTCAGTTCTACCTCATCATCTTCCTGGCCGGCACACTGCCGCTGGTCTTCCTCGCCTACCGCAGCGGAGTGCGGGGCCGGCGTGACCGGCCCACCGTCCTCGACTGGGTGCTCGCCGTGCTGACGCTCGGCGTGTGCCTCTATCCGGTGCTCGGTGGCTACAACGCGTTCCTGGATCGCCAGGGCCTGCTCGAGCCCACCGACGTCGCCATGGGCGCGGTGCTGCTCGTGCTGATCGTCGAGGCGTGCCGGCGCACCACGGGCTGGGTGCTGCCGGTGGTCTGCCTGGTCTTCCTGGCGTACGGCTACTACGGCGGCCTGCTGCCGCAGAGTTGGTCGATCGCGCACGCGGGTCTCGACTTCGACCAGATCGTCGACGCGCTCTACAACTCCGGCAGCGGCTTCTACGGCACCCCGCTCGACGTCGCCGCGTCCTACGTCGTGCTGTTCACCATCTACGGCGCCGTGCTCGACCTTTCCGGCGCCGGCCGGTTCTTCGTCAACCTCTCGGTGGCCGCGTTCCGGCGGTCCCGCAGCGCGGCCGGCCGCACCGCGGTGGCATCCGGGTTCCTGCTCGGCACCGTGTCCGGCTCGGGCACGGCGACCGCGGTCAGCGTCGGCGCGGTCACCTGGCCGATCCTGCGCCGCGCGGGCTATCCACCGGAACAGGCGGGCGGCATGCTCGCTGCCGCCGGCGTCGGCGCGATCCTGTCACCCCCGACGCTGGGCGCGGCCGCCTTCATCGTCGCCGAGTACCTGGAGGTCTCGTACCTCGTCGTCCTGGGCTGGGCGATGATCCCCACGGTCCTCTACTACCTCGGCATCCTGCTGGCGGTCGAGATCGACGCCCGCCGCTTCCGGGTGCGCCCGGTGGACCTGTCCGTGCCGTCGGCTTGGCGGCTGCTGGCCCGCTTCGGCTACCACTTCTCCTCGCTCGTCGTCATCGTCGTGTTGCTCGCCCTCGGCCTGTCCGCGACGAAGGCGGTGGTCTACGCGACCGCGCTGGCGTTCCTGCTGTCGTTCCTGGACCGCCCGAACGCGCTGACGCCGCGGCGGCTGTTCGAGGCGCTGGCCAACGGCGTGCGCGGGGTGCTGCCCGTGGCGGCCGTCTGTGCGGCGGCCGGGATCATCACCGCGATCACCACGAAGACCGGCCTGGGCGCCCAACTGGCGTCGCTGCTCGTGCGGGCGGCGGAGGCGTTGGCCGACAACCGCACGGTGGTGCTGGCGCTGACGGTCGTGCTCGCCGCGGTGGCGCTCGCCCTGCTCGGTCTCGCTGTGCCGGTGACCGCCTCGTTCATCATCGGCTGGGTCATCATCGGCCCGGCGCTGCTGGCCCTCGACGTGCCGGCCCCCGCCGCCGCGATGTTCGTCTTCTACTACTCGGTGCTCTCCGAGGTCACCCCACCGACCGCGCTGGCCGCCGTGGGTGCGGCGGCGATCACCGGCGGGCGCACGGTGCCGACGATGTGGCAGGCCCTCAAGTACGCGCTGCCGGCGTTCCTCGTGCCGATCGCGTTCGTGGTGACCAGGCCCGGCGAGTACCTGCTGGCCCGGGGGCCCTGGCTGGGCGTCGTGTGGACGACCCTGGCCGCGTGCGCGGCGGTGGCGGCCCTGGCGGTCGCCTCCGGAGGCTGGCTGCTCGGCGTCGGCCGGGCAACCCCGCTTCCCCGGGCGTTGGCCGCGCTGGCCGGCCTGCTGTTGCTCTACCTGCACCCGATCTCGATCAGCGTCGGCGCCGCGCTGCTGCTGGCGGTCGCCGCCCTGGTCTGGCGGCACGGCCGGACGGCCTCCTCCGATGCCACGCCGGACGACGCCGTGGTCCCGGATCCGCCGCCCGCCGACCCCGTGCCGCCGACCGAGACCTCCGCACCGTCGTCACTCGAGAAGGAGTCCACATGAGACGTACGACCACGATCTGGTCCGCCGCCCTCGTCGTCGGCCTGGGTGTCGGTGTCGCGCTGGCCGGCTGTGGCGGCCGGCAGGATGTCGCCGGCACCGACGCCGGTGGGGACGTGAGCTGCGAGGTCACGACCGACACGCGGATCGGGATCGCGACCGGCAACTCGACCGGGGTCTACTTCGCGCTGGGCAACGCGTACGCGGAGCAGCTCGCCGCCGCGACCAACCAGAAGGTCAAGGGGACCGCGGCCGAGACCGGCGCGTCCGTGCAGAACATCCAGCAGTTGGTCAGCGGCACCTACCAGGTGGCGTTCTCGTTGGCCGACACCGCCGCCGACGCGGCGGCGGGCAAGGGCAGCTTCACCGCGCCACAGCCGATCCAGGCGCTGTCCCGGATCTATACCAACTACACCCAGGTCGTCGTGCGCAAGGACGCCGGCATCACCACCGTCGCCGACATGCGCGGCAAGGCCGTCTCCACCGGCTCGCCGAAGTCCGGCACCGAGGTCATCGCCAACCGGCTGCTCCAGTCGGCGGGACTCGACCCGGCGAAGGACGTCAAGGCGCAGCGGCTCGACCTCCAGAAGACGGTCGACGGGATGAAGGACGGCTCGATCGACGCGATGTTCTGGTCGGGCGGACTGCCCACCCCGGGCATCACCGACCTGTTCACCACGGCACGGGACCAGGTGGCGTTCATCGACATCACACCGCTGCTGCCGGAGATGAACAAGGTCAGTCCGGCGTACGAGGCCGGCTCGATCCCCGCGGCCACCTACGCCCTGCCGGCCGATGCGAAGACCATCGTGGTGCCGAACCTGCTGCTGGTGAAGGACGACCTGGACGCCAACGTCGCCTGCGTGCTGACCAAGGCTCTCTTCGACCGCAAGCCGCAGCTCGAACAGGCCAACGCGGCCGCCAAGGAGATCAGCCTGGAGACGGCTCGCCAGACCGACCCGGTCACGCTGCACCGCGGCGCCGACAAGGCCCTGACCGACCTCGGCGCTCCCGCCTAGGCCGTCGCGCCGGTCCCCGCGAGGAAGCCGAAGACGCCGTCCGGGTCGTACGCCCGGACGGCGTCGCGCAGCCGGTCGGCGTTGGCGCCGAAGTACGCGCGGGCCGGGTTGTCGAGCAACGGGTCCGGGAAGTTCGGGTAGACGCCGCCGGTGCCGGCCGGGTGGGTCAGCTGCCACGAGCGGTCGAGCCAGTCCCGGGCCGCCACCCGGTCGTCCGCGTCGGCGTCGGCCTCGACCGCCGCGGTCTGCTTGAGCAGGAAGCGCTCGGAGCGGTGCGGAAAGGCCGTGGATCCGGGCGCGACCCGGTTGTAGGCGCCGGCCCACGGCGTGAAGTCGAGCTCCCGCTCCTCCCCCGGCCGGCGGTCGGTGGTCAGCAGCGCGACGAGCGCCCCGAGGGTCTCGCCGTCGAGCGGACGGGCGAAGAACTCCGACCGGCTGTACGTGTGCGCGTCGGCCCGGCGCGGCACGCCGTGCACGTCGAGGTCGGCCAGCACCCGCTTGGTCTCCCGGTGCGGTGCGCGCTGGTGGGTCTGCGTCGCCGCCGGCTCGCCGACCCGGTCGACGAACTCCTCGAGCAGCGCGACGTCGGCCTCCTCGGTGCCGTGCGCCGCGCCGAAGAAGCTGGTGACCGGCATCAGAGCCGGGTCGGCGGGCGTGGACACCACCAGGCTGGCGGCCATCGTGTCGGGCGCGGCCGGCGCCCAGGTCTGCCACGCGGCCAGCACGGCCGGCAGGTGCTCGGGCTCCCAGGTGAAGTGGAACGAGGTCATCGCCGGCGCCGGCACGGACGCGAAGACCAGTGAGGTGACGACGCCGATCGTGCCGTTGCCGCCGCCGCGCAGCGCCCAGAACAGGTCCGGTTCGAGCTCGTCGTCGCAGTCGACGATGCGGCCGTCGCCGAGTACCACCCGGGCCGCGCGCAGCGCGTCGGACGTCAGCCCGTGCGCCCGTCCGAGCACCCCGAGGCCGCCGCCCAGGGTGAGGCCGGCGATGCCGACCGCCGGGCCGCAGCCGGCCGGGATGGTGACGCCGGCGGGCGCGAGCTGGTCGTAGATCGCTCCGAGCCGGGCACCGGCGCCGACCCGCACCCTCTTGTCCTTGTCGTTGCCGTTGGCGCTGCCGTCCAGGAAGGACACCCCGTCGATCCGGCTCAGGTCGAGCACCATGCCCTCGGTCGACGACATGCCCTCGAACGAGTGCCCGCCGCCCCGCACCGCGAACGGCAGCCCGGCCGAGCGGGCAAAGGCGAGCGAGACCGCCACGTCGGCGTCGGCCGCACACTGCACCACGGCCTGCGGGCGCAAGTGGTGGAAGCGGGCGATCGCGGGACGGCGAACGGCCTCGTAACCGGCGTCCGCGGGCAGCACCACCTCGCCCCGAATGTGGTTGCGCAACGCCGACCAGTCGGGCTCCACGGTCACCTCCGGATGCGGCGGCACGTCAACTCAGCAGGGCCAGCGCGACCTTCACAGGTAGCTTCTCGATGAGTGCATCGAACGTGGTCTCGCCACGGCACCACCGCCGGAACATACGCCAACCAGGCGGGCTCGCCAAGACCGCATGGAACGCCCAGGGGCGCTTGGTAAAAGTCGCCATCAACCGCCGTCCGGCCCGCATTTCGGCACCAAGCGCCGCTTCGATCGCGCTCGCGTAGCCGTCCAGGTCGCCGCTTCCGGCGTGCCGGCCGGCGATCGCGCCGGACCGTGTGGCGAAGCTGATCCCCTCGCGGGTCCACGGCTCGAGCAACCCGGCGGCGTCGCCCGCGACGATCACGCGGCCCTTCCGGAGCGGTGAGTCGGGCGCGCGTACGCGGGTCAGGTGGCCGGAGTCCTCGATCGGCGTGATCCCGCCGAGCCCGAGCCGGTCGACGAGCACCTTCAGGTAGGTCCGCGTCAGCTCGCCACTGCCGCGGGCCGCGATGACGCCGACCGTGAGGGTGTCGTCCTTCGGAAAGACCCAGCCGTACGAGCCGGGGATCGGACCCCAGTCGAGCAACACCCGGCCGCGCCACTGTGGACGGAGGTTCGCCGGGATCGGCACCTCGACCTCCAGGCCGAGGTCGACCTGGCTGTATTCGACGCCGACGTGCCGCGCGGTGACGCCGGAGGACCCGTCCGCACCGACCACGGTCCGCGCGGTCACTTCCTCGCCGCCGGCCAGGCGGAGGCGCACGCCGTCGGCGTCCTGTTCGACGCCGCGCACGCCGACCCCTTGGCGCACCTCGGCTCCGGCGTCGGCCGCCGCGGCCCGCAGCCGGTCGTCGAACTCCGCGCGCCGGACCATCGCCAGCACCGGCCCGTCGACCGAGGTGCGCTCGAACTCCCGCCGCCCGTCGAGGGTGACCACCATCGTGGCGGTCCGGTCGGCGGCCGGGATCGTGATGCGCCCGTCGACCTGACCGATGCTGGTGCCGATCAGGCCACCGCCGCAGGTCTTGTAGCGCGGGTGCACCGCCTTCTCGACGACCAGCGTGCGCGCACCGGCCCGGGCCGCCTCGTACGCGGCCGAGAGGCCGGCCGGGCCGCCGCCGATGATCGCCACGTCCCACGCCGTCATGATCGAAAATTCTAGCCCGCCGTGGCCCGGGCGATCCGCGCGCCGACCCGACGCAGGTGGTCGACCAACTCGACGGGCTCGTGCACGGTGAAGTCGCAGCCGAGCGAGGTCAGCCGGAACGCGAGCCAGTCGACGGTGTCGTCCGGGCTGGTCCATCGGCAGGAGTGCTCGTCGAGCGGCTCCAGGGTGCCGGCCGCGTCGCCGAGCCGGCTGGCCGCCTGCGCGGCCGGAAGCTGGATGACGGCCTTCGCGGCGTACACGGGAGCGAGATCGTGAAGCTGACTCGTCACGAACGCGGCGGCGTCGTCGACGGGAAGCTCACGCGGCGGCACGCGCTCCCCCGTCGACTTCGTGTTGTCGATCCGATCGGCGCGGAAGGTGCGCCAGTCGTGGCGCTCGTTGTCGTAGCCGACCAGGTACCAGCGCCGTCCGGTCATCACCAGGCGGTGGGGCTCCACGAGCCGCTGGGTGGGGATGCCGTCCTGGTCGCGGTAGTCGAAGTAGACCCGCTCGTTGCTCGCCGCGGCGGCCTGCAACGCGGTGAGCTGTTCGGGGTCGACCAGCGCGGCGTCGGTGGGCGCGGTCGCGGTGGTCAACACGCCGACGCGTTGCCGCAACCGGGTGGGCAGGACCTGCTGGACCTTGGCCAAGGCCCGCACGGAAGCATCGGCGATGCCGGCAACGGGTTGCCGCGCGGTGGTACGCAACCCGACGGCGATCGCGACGGCTTCGTCGTCGTCGAGCAGCAGCGGTGGCATGGCGGCACCGGCGGCGAGCCGATAACCCCCGCCGGCGCCCATCGTCGCCTCGACGGGATAGCCGAGCTCACGGAGGCGCTCGATATCGCGCCGCACGGTGCGCTGAGAGACGCCGAGCCGTGCGGCCAGCTCGCTCCCGGGCCACTCGCGCGGCATCTGGAGCAGGGACAACAGGCGGAGTAGTCGACCTGGCGTGTCCGTCACGGCACTCATCATGCCCTATGAACTAGGACTGTGGCTGACCTAGTTTGCGCGAGCCACGGAACGCATGACAAATGTCGTACCTGAGGGTTATCACACGATCACCCCTTAGTTCATCAACCGCGCGGTTGGAAAATCATCGATTCCCTCCCCGAGACCGACCGGCGAACAGCGCCAAGGTCGTCGCCACCGAGCCCGCCAATCCAGCGAGAGTGATCAACCACAAGCCGATTCCGATTCTCACCTGGACGGACTCGCTGAGTGACGCGCGGATGTCGAACACGTCGTCACCCGAGGCATTCGCCAGGTCCTGCCGCAGGGTTTCCTCCGCCGACGACAGGTCGGCGACTTTCCACGCGCCCAGCGCGAGCAGAGCCAGAGCCGCGACCATGGTGACGATTCCCAGTGCACGATGCAGGTCCTGCCCGCGCAGGACCAGAGTGCCGAACCCGACGAGAGCCATTCCGAGCGCCGCGGTGATCCAGCCGTCACCGCCGTCCACGCCTGACGTGCTGATCGAGCCGAAGAGCGGTGCACTTACGGTCGCCCATGGCAGAAACGAGCCGAGAGCAGCGGCGGCGCCCGCGCCCAGCACGATCCAAGGGTGAATCGGCCTGCGCGATGCGGGCACCGGCGAAGGCGAGCCGTCGTGTCGCCGCTGATCGCCACCCGGCGGCTGCTCGTCCGGTTGCCCGACTCGCGGAATGGAAGGCGCCATCTTCTGTCCCCTTGGTCGTCGCATCCTCACAAACAGTTGTAGGAGGATCGAGATCGGCGGACCAGTGTCCAAAGGGGTGACACAGGTAAGCACGGTTGCGGCGACGGAACACCACGTGGACGGTGGTGGGCTAGTCATTGGTGTCGCGGCGCCTTGCCGGCCGACCGGCAAGATCGCGTGTCGAGCACGACCCGCCGACCGATCCGGTAGCGTTCGGTTGATCTGATGACCACAGAAAGTACTGGTCCTATGCGTGCGGTGGTACTCCGGGAGTTCGGTGTCCCGTTGCGGGTCGAAGAGATCGAGCAGCCGACAGCCGGCGACGGGCAGGTGCTCGTTCAGGTCGTGGCGAGCGGGGTCAACCCGCTCGACACCAAGATCCACGCGGGGCAGGCCCCGCATGCGCGGGTGCGGCCGCCGGCGGTGCTCGGGCTGGATCTCGCCGGCATCGTCGTCGCGATCGGCTCGGAGGTCACCGCTTTCGAGCCCGGCGACGAGGTGTACGGCCTCACCGGCGGGGTCGGCGAACTGCAGGGCTCGCTCGCCGAGTACGTCGCCGTCGATGCCCGGCTCCTCGCGCGACGTCCGCGCGCGCTCTCGATGCGGGAGGCGGCGGCACTGCCGTTGGCCGTCATCACCGCATGGGAGGGACTGGTCGATCGGGCTGCGGTGCGGGCGGGGCAGAAGGTGCTGGTGCAGGGTGGTGCGGGCGGCGTCGGGCACGTCTGCGTCCAACTCGCCCTGGCGCGCGGCGCACTGGTGTACGCGACCGGCGGCCCGGCCAGCCAGCAAGTGATCGCCGCTCTCGGGGCGGTGCCGATCGACTACACCACGACCGGTGTGGACGAGTATGTCGCGAGGTACACCGCGGGTCAGGGTTTCGACATCGTCGCCGACACCGTCGGCGGCGCCACCCTCGACGCGTCGTTCTCGGCGGTGCGCACCTACCACGGACACGTCGTCAGCGCCTTGGGCTGGGGTACGCATTCCCTCGCCCCGCTGTCATTTCGAGCCGCGACCTACTCCGGTGTGTTCACCCTGTTGCCCATGCTGACCGGCGAGGGCCGTGAGCGCCACGGCGAGATCCTGCGCGAGGCGGCGGCGTTGGCCGATGCCGGTGCGCTGCGTCCACGGCTCGACCCGCGCCGGTTCGGCCTCGACGCGGTGGCCGAGGCACACCAGCTGATCGTTCGCGGTGCCGCCGAGGGAAAGGTGGTCATCGACGTCGGAGGGTGAGTGCCGGACCGCGTCACCCGACAGCGGCCCATCCGGTCACCGGACCGTCGACCACAGCGACGCCCACTCCTCGGCGGTCAGGTCGCGTGGCAACGCGTTCGGCGGTACCCGGTGCGCGCGGAGCCATTCGCGGACCACGGGTGCGGGGACGCCGGCGGCGCGGGTCAGGATCTCGCGCAAGCCGTAGCCGCGGCCGGTGAAGACCTTGTGCACGAAACGCTGGTACGCGTCGCGGTCGGTGACCAACGGCGTCGGACGGCGCCGCACCACCAGCAGGCCGCCGTCGACGGAGGGAATGGGCCGGAAGGCGCGCTTCGACACTCGGGAGTGGACGGTGAAGTCGAACCACGGCCAGACGCGCGCCGTGAGCAGGCTCGCGCCGCCGATCGCGGCTCGGCGCCGGGCTACCTCCCACTGCACGAGCAACACGGCGGTACGCCAGCGCGGAGCGGCCAGCAACCAGCGCAGCGTGGCCGTGGTGATGTGGAACGGCACGTTGCCGACCACCGCGCCCACCCCACCGCGCAGGCGGTGGAACAGCAGGTCCTCGTTGAGGACCGTGACGTGCGGCGGCAGTTGGTCGGCAAGCCGCTTGGCCCGGCGGGGGTCGATCTCGATGGCGGTGATGGGTCGGCCGAGCCGGCTCAGCGGGCGGGTCAGCGCGCCGTCGCCGGCACCGATCTCGAGGATCGGTCCATCGGTGGCGGCGACCAACCGTGAGATCTCGAGAATCACCGACGGGTCGACGAGGAAGTTCTGGCCGAACTCGTGGCGGCCGGCAGAAGAAGGCATGTGCGTGCTCCGCGACTGAAGATTCGGAGCCGGGCAGCACGAGGGGCCGCACCGGCAGCGGACCGGACGCGGCGGAGCTGAGAAAGGGAAAGTCGGATCAGCTCGCCGCTAGGCGATGCGGATCCGGATGCACAGAGCTCCCATACGCCGAAACGTACCAGCGTGGGCAAATGGTTTTAGAGGACGCGGCGCAGCCACTCCTCGACGCCTGCGATGTGCACGGTCGCCCAGGCTCGGGCCAGGTCCGGCTCGCGGCCCGCGATCGCCTCGACGATCGCCTGGTGCTGCTCGCGGGTGCGGGCGGCGGCGCCCTCCTGGGTCAGCCCGCGCCAGATCCGAGCCCGCATGGTCGGCCCGGACAACCCGTCGACCAGCGACGCGAGCACCGCGTTGTCGGTGCCGATCGCGATCTGCCGGTGGAACTCGATGTCGTTGGCGACGAGCGCCTCGATCGTCGGCTCGTCACCCAGGTCGTCGAGGATCAGCCGGAGCTTGTCGATGTCTTCGTCGAGCATCCGCTCGGCGGCCAGCGCGGCGGCCGCGGGCTCCAGCACCCGGCGCACCTCGAGGAACTGGAGCACCGTGTCGTCCTGGTGGAAGTCGACCACGAAGCTGAGCGCGTCGAGCAGCAGATCGGGCGACAGGCTGGTGACGTAGGTGCCGTCGCCCTGCCGCACGTCCAGCACCCGGATCATCGACAGCGCCCGCACCGCCTCGCGGAGCGAGTTGCGGGACAGGCCCAGCCGCTCGGCGAGATCGGCCTCCTTGGGCAGCCGGTCACCCGGGCCGAGCTCCCCGGACACGATCATGCCCTTGATCTTGTCGATCGCCTCGTCGGTCAGCGCCATTCCGTCACCCTCCGCAATGAAATCTACGCGGGCAGCCGGTAGACGCGCGTCGCCGTGTCGCCCAGGATGGCTGCCCGTTCGGGCGCGGGAAGCTCACCGAGCGCGTCGAGCAGCGCCGACCGGACGGCGCCGTAGCCGCCGGCCAGCAGGCAGACGGGCCAGTCCGACCCGAGCATCAGGCGCGACGGACCGAACAGCCGCAGGGCCTCCACCACGTACGGGCGAAGGTCCTCGACCGTCCAGTGTTGCCAGTCGGCCTCGGTGACCAGACCGGACACCTTGGCGGTGACGTTCGGGCACGCGGCCAACGGTGCGATCGCCGCCTGCCACTCGTCGAAGCCCCCGTCGCGGATCCGCGGCTTGCCGAGGTGGTCCAGCACGAAGTGCACCGTGGGCAGGGCGGCCGCCACCCGAGCGGCTGACGGCAGTTGGTCGCACCGCACGACCAGGTCGAAAACCAACCCGGCAGAGCCGATCACGGCAAGTCCGGCGCGTACGTCGGAACGGTCCAGGTAGTCCCGCTCTTCGCCCTGCACCTGGGAGCGGATGCCGACGAGAAGATCGCCTCCGGGAAGCGCGCGATAGCCGGCGAGGGTCGCGGCCAGGTCGGGCGACGCCGGATCGGCCCACGCCACCACACCCGCGATCGAGGGCGTGGCGGCGGCGTGTCCCAGCAACAGCTCAGCCTCAGCGGTGTCGCAGCGGCCACCCTCGACCAGCACCGAACGCTCGACACCCGCCGCCGACAGCTCAAGGCTCAGCATCGCCGGCGTGAAGGTGCGGTTGATCGGCTCCAGCCCGGGATCGTCGAGCCAGGTGTAGCCGGCGTCGGCCGCCCACAGGTGGTGGTGCGCGTCGACGATCATGGCAGCGCCCGTGGGTCGAGCAGCCCGGCCTCGACCAGCGCCGGCCACAGCTCGGCCGGCGGCGGGGTGGCGAAGAGCGCGGCGTTGCGCCGCACCTGGTCCGGCGAGTCGGCGCCGACGATCACCGAGCGCACGAGCGGGTGACTGCCGGCGAAGGCGAGCGCCGCGGCCGGCAGGGTGGTGCCGTGCGCGGCGCACACGTCGGCGATCGCTGCGGCGCGTTCGACGACGGAAGCCGGCGCCGGGCCGTACTCGTAGGGCAGACCGGCGTGGGGTCGGTCGACGGCGAGCAGCCCGCTGTTGAAGACGCCGGCGTTGAGCACCGCGGTGCCGGCCGCCGCGCAAGCCGGCAGGATCGCGTCGAGCGCGGGCTGCTCCAACAGCGTGTAGCGGCCCGCGACGATGATCTCGTCGGGCTCGCACTCGGTGACGAACCGGGACAGGAAAGCGGTGTCCTTGGAGCCGGTGCCGATCGCTCCGACCACGCCCTCGTCGCGCAGCGCGGCCAGCGCCGGATATGCCTCCGCGATCGCCTGGTCGGCGTGGTCCTCCGGGTCGTGCAGCAGCACGAGGTCGACCCGGTCGAGCCCGAGCCGGTCGAGGCTCTCGTCGAGGCAGCGGAGCACGCCGTCGCGGCTGAAGTCCCAGACCCGCTTGTGGGTGGCCGGCACCGCGAAACCGCCGTCGTCCATCCGGTCGCCGCCCCCGGGCACCGGCTCGAGCATCCGGCCGACCTTGGTGCTGACCGTGTAGTCACCTCGGGGCCGGCCGGCCAAGGCGGCACCCAGCCGGCGCTCGGACAGCCCGAGGCCGTAGTGGGGAGCCGTGTCGTAGTAACGGATGCCCGCGTCCCAGGCCGCGTCGACCGTCGCGGTCGCGCGCTCGTCGTCGATCGCGCGGTAGAGGTTGCCCAGCGACGCGCAACCCAGCGCCAGCGTCGGGCTCATGAGGCGGGCCGCAGGCGCAGGCCGTGCATGCCACCGTCGACGTCGAGCACCGTGCCGGTGGTGGCGCTGGCCAGCGGGCTGGCCAGGTAACCGATCGCGGCGGCCACCTCGTCGGCGGAGACCAGCCGGCCGCTGGGCTGGCGTGCCTGCAGCGCGGCGAACTCGGCGTCCGGATCGTCGGCCGCGGCCAGCAGGCGGCGCACCCACGGGGTGTCGGCGGTGCCTGGGGTGACGCAGTTGACCCGGATGCCCTCGCGGATGTGGTCCGCGGCCATCGCCAGGGTCAGCGAGAGCACAGCGCCCTTGCTCGCGCTGTAGAGCGCGCGGTTGGGCAGGCCGGCGGTCGCGGCGACCGAGCAGGTGTTGACGATCGCGGCGTGCGCCGAGGCACGCAGGTGTGGCAGGGCCGCCCGGCTGACCCGGACCATGCCGAGCACGTTGACGTCGAGCACCCGGTGCCACTCGTCGTCGGCGTTGTCGGCGACGGTCCCGGCCGCGCCGATGCCGGCGTTGTTGACCAGGATGTCGATGCCGCCCAGCCGCTCGGCCGCGGTCGCGATGCCGGCGCGCACGGCGGCGTCGTCGGACACGTCGGCGACCACGCCGACCATGCCGGGGTCGATGCCGTCGACCTCAAGGTCGAAGCAGGCCACCTTGGCGCCACGCGCGGCCAGGAACCGTGCGGTAGCCAGGCCGATCCCCGAACCGCCGCCGGTGACCACGGCCGAAAGGCCGTCGAACTCACCCATCACTGCCTCCCGCTCCAGATCGGGCCATCAGGGTACGCGTAGGCGGAGAGCGTCTCGGGCCGCATGGCCGCGCTGAAGCCCGGCAGGACCGGTGCCACGTAACGCCCGTCGCGTACCACGGCCGGGTCGACGAAGTGCTCGTGCAGGTGGTCGGCGAACTCGATGACCCGGTTGTCCATCGTGCCGGACACCGCGACGTAGTCGAACATCGAGAAGTGCCGCACGAGCTCGCAGAGGCCGACACCGCCCGCGTGCGGGCAGACCGGCACGCCGAACTTGGCCGCGAGCAACAGGATCGCGATGTTCTCGTTGACGCCGGCCACCCGGGTGGCGTCGAGCTGGAGGTACGACAGCGCGTCCAGTTGCAGCAACTGCTTGAAGACGATCCGGTTCTGCACGTGCTCGCCGGTGGCCACCGGAATCGGCGCGATGCCCCTGGCGATGGCGGCGTGGCCGACCACGTCGTCCGGGCTGGTCGGCTCCTCCACCCACCACGGGTTGAACTCGGCGAGGGCCGAGACCCACTCGATCGCCTCGCTGACGTCCCACCGCTGGTTGGCGTCCACGGCGATCGGGAAGTCCGGGCCGCAGACCTCGCGGGCGATCCGCAGGCGCCGGATGTCGTCGGCCAGATCCGCGCCGACCTTCAGCTTGATCTGCCGGAAGCCCGCGTCGAGGGCCTCCTGGCACAGCCGGCGCAGCTTGGCGTCGTCGTAGCCGAGCCAGCCCGGTGTGGTCGTGTAGGCCGGGTAGCCGCCGGCGAGCAGCGTCTCGATCCGTTCCGCCCGACCCTTCTCGGCCGCGCGCAGGATCTCCAGCGCCTCGTCCGGGGTCAGCGCGTCGGTCAGGTAGCGGAAGTCGACGAGGCCGACCAGCTCCTCGGGGGACAGCTGCGCGAGCAACTGCCAGAGCGGCAGCCCGGCGTGCTTGGCTTTCAGGTCCCACAGGGCGTTGACCACGGCCGAGATGGCCATGTGCATGACGCCCTTCTCCGGACCCAGCCAGCGCAGCTGCGAGTCGTGCACCAGCTCGCGCCAGAACCCACCCAGGTCGTCGAGCACTTCGTCGACGTCGCGCCCGACGAGGTACGGGCGCAGGGCGGCGATGGCGGCGGTCTGCACGTCGTTGCCCCGGCCGATGGTGAACGCGAAGCCATGGCCCTCGGGCGCGTCCGGCTCGCCGGTCCGGACCACCACGTACGCGGCCGAGTAGTCCGGGTCGGGGTTCATCGCGTCCGAGCCGTCGAGCTCGAGCGAGGTCGGGAAACGGACGTCGTAGGTGTCCAGGGAGACAAAGTGGGGCATCGAGCCATCCCATACATCGGAGGTGTGTGGAGGATAACCACCGATGTTGCGGTCGCGGGAGGGTCTTGAGCTGTGATTCATCCTATGTCAGGGTGGCTGGCAGGTTGTCGAGGCGACCCAGGCCCGGCAACGCCGCTCGCCGCGAGCCCGCTTCCCAGCCGGAGAAGTCGGCCCTGATCCCGAAGAGGCCCGCGAGGATCGCCTCCAGCTCGGCCGCGCCCGGCCGCGGCACGTCGGCCAAGAGCGCCGCGGCCCGGTCCGGCCGGCCCAGGCGGCACAACGCGTACGCGACGGCGCCGGGCGGCTCGGCAGCGAGGTGCCGGTCGGCGAACTCGACGAGCTCGCCGCGCTGGAGCAGGTCGAGGAACTCCGGCATGCCACCGGCCACGGACAGTAACGCTTCCGCCGAGTCATCGGGTGTATCGGCCGTTCGCCAGCGCCCGCCGCCGGCGTACCGGGCGAGCACCCCGCGGGCGTCCTCGGCCGCGGCCACCTCGACCGCCTCCGCCTCGGCCACCTCACCTAGCCGGCGGAGCAGCGCCGCCAGCGACCGTGCCCGGCCGACCCGCGTCGCGTCGGCCGCGACGGTGCCGCCGGCGGCTGTGGCCAGCATGCGCAGGTGGTCGAGCACGGTCGAGCCGCCGGCCTTCTCGGTCAGCAGGTCCAGATCGCCGGCGAGGACCACGTAGGCCTCGATCGCACGGAAGTCGGACGCGCCGCCGGCCAGCGCCGCGAGCAGCCGTGCGCGGGTGCGCCCCGGGTCGAGCAGGGCGGCCACCCGCGGGCCGGGGTCGCCGGCGAGCGCCTGACGGGCGGCCAGGTCGTAGGTCCGCGCGAGCGCTTCCGGCGCGCCGGTGAGCGTCGGCAGACGGTCGGCCGGCCAGGGGCCGTCCCGCTGGTCCGCGACGCGATCGATCGATGGCACGCCCTCCGGCACGAGGGCGACCATAGTTATCGATACATCGGATGTCAACGGCGGTACTGCTGGTTGGGAGCGCTGTTTATCCCTCGCAGTCGAGTGATACATCCGACAACTGGGCTCTCTACGACACCCCGTAGTATTACTACTGGCCGTAGTAAATGGGGGTTCGCAATGGACGCGCTCGACGTCGCCCGGTGGCAGTTCGGTGTCACCACGATCTACCACTTCCTCTTCGTGCCGCTGACCATCGGGCTCGGTCCGCTGGTCGCCACCCTGCAGACGCTCTGGCATCGCACCGGCAACCCGCGCTACCTGCGGCTGACGCACTTCTACGGCAAGCTTTTCCTGATCAACTTCGCGATGGGCGTCGTCACCGGCATCGTCCAGGAGTTCCAGTTCGGCATGAACTGGAGCGACTACTCGCGCTTCGTCGGGGACGTTTTCGGCGCACCCCTGGCCATGGAGGCCCTGCTCGCGTTCTTCCTCGAGTCGACGTTCCTCGGCCTCTGGATCTTCGGCTGGGAGAAGCTGCCGAAGCGGATCCACCTCGCGACCATCTGGACCGCGGCGCTGGGCAGCGTGCTGTCCATGTTCTTCATCCTGGCGGCGAACTCGTGGATGCAAAACCCGGTCGGCTTCGAGATGAACCCCGAGACCGGCCGCCCGGTGCTCACCGACATCTGGGCCGTGCTGACCAACAAGGTCGCGCTGATCACCTTCCCGCACACGCTGTTCGCCGCGTTCGTCGTCGCGGGCTCGCTGCTGGTCGCCGTCTCGCTCTGGCACGTGGTGCGGCGTCCCGGCATCGACTCGTCCGAGCACCGGTTCGCACTCAAGCTCGGCGCCTGGGTCACGATGGTCGCGAGCGCGGGTCTGGTCTTCACAGGCGACATCCAGGGCAAGATCATGACCGAGGTGCAGCCGATGAAGATGGCGGCGGCCGAGGCGCTCTACCAGACCGAACAGCCCGCGTCGTTCTCCGTGCTGACCATCGGCACGCTCGACGGCAGCCGCGAGGTCTTCACCATCAAGCTGCCGTACCTCCTCTCGTTCCTGGCCACCGGCAACCCGAAGGGCTCGGTCGAGGGCATCAACGACCTCCAGGCGAGGTACGCGGCCGAGTACGGACCGGGCAGCTACTCGCCGATCGTGCCGGTCACCTACTGGAGCTTCCGGGTGATGATCACGCTCGGGCTCGCCGCCGCCGCCATCGCCCTGCTGGTGCTCTGGTCGCAGCGGCGCGGGCGTACCCCGTCGAACCGTTGGTTGTTGCGGGCCGGCCTGATCCTGCCGCTGCTGCCGCTCGGCGCGAGCACCGCGGGCTGGATCTTCACCGAGATGGGCCGGCAGCCGTGGATCGTCTTCGGTGAGCTGCTCACCCGCAACGGCGTCTCCCGGAGCGTGTCGCTGACCGAGGTGCTGACGTCGTTCCTCGCGTTCACGCTGATCTACGCGATCCTCGCGGCGATCGAAGGCAAACTGCTCTTCCGGTACGCGCGAGCCGGGCTGCCGCCGCCGAAACCGGTGCGTGACGAGGCGTCCGACGAGGACGACGACGTGCCCGCGCTGGCCTACTGACCGAGGAGACCACAGTGGACCTTTCGACCTTCTGGTTCCTCGCCATCGCCTTCCTGTTCGTCGGCTACTTCGTGCTGGAGGGCTTCGACTTCGGCGTCGGTGTGCTGATGCGCACGTTCGCGCGCGACGACGCCGAGCGGCGGCAGCTGCTCGGCACCATCGGCCCCGTCTGGGACGGCAACGAGGTCTGGCTGATCACGGGCGCCGGTGCGATGTTCGCGGCCTTTCCCCATTGGTACGCGAGCGTGTTCTCCGGCTTCTACCTGCCGATGCTGGTCATCCTGCTGGCCCTGATCGTGCGCGGAGTGGCGTTCGAGTTCCGGGGCAAGCGCGACGACACCGCCTGGCGGGCACGCTGGGACTGGGCCATCCTTTGTGGATCCCTGCTGCCGGCGCTGCTCTGGGGTCTGATCTTCGCCAACATCGTGCGCGGGGTGCCGCTGGCCGCCGACCACGACTACGCCGGCGGCCTGGTCGATCTGCTCAACCCGTTCGCGCTGCTCGGCGCCGCCGCCTTCGCTGCGGTGTTCGTGTGGCACGGCGCGGTGTTCGTGGCCCTCAAGACGACCGGCGAGGTGCGCGACCGGGCCAACCGGCTGGCGTCCCGGTTCGGCCCGGTCGCGGTCGCGCTGCTGCTCGGCTTCCTCGCCTGGCTGCTTGTCGACCGCGACCCGGTCGCCATCGGGCTCGGCGGCGCGGCGGCGCTCGCCGCCTTCGCCGCACTGGCCACCAACCGCGTGCGCCGCGAGGGCTGGGCCTTCGCCGGCACCGCGGCCGCGATCGGGCTGACCGTGGTCGCGCTGTTCGCCGCGCTGCACCCGGCGGTGCTGCCGTCGACCGGCGACCCGGCCGGCACGCTGACGATCGCCAACGCGGCTGCCAGCCCGTACTCCCTGAAGGTCATGACCTGGGTCGCGGCCCTGTTCCTGCCCTTGGTGCTGCTCTACCAGGGCTGGACCTACTGGGTGTTCCGCAAGCGCGTGGCTGTCACACGATAGTGCCGCCTCCGTCGACGACGATCGTGGCGCCGGTGATGTAGCCGGCGCCACGGGAGGCCAGGAACACCACCGTGGCGGCGAACTCCATCGGGTCGCCGGCGCGACCGGCCGGCACCTGGGCGATCCGCTGCTCGTAGTAGCCGTCGGGGTATTTGTCGGTCATCTCCGAGGGGAAGAAGCCCGGCGCGATCGCGTTGACCCGGATGCCCTTGCGGCCCGTCCATTGCGCGGCCAGGTCACGGGTCAGGCCCAGGAGGCCGGCCTTGGCGCTGGAGTAGGCGGCCTGCGGGAGGCCCGCCGAGACGATGCCGAGGACGCTGGAGATGTTGATGATCGAGCCGCCCTCGGTCATGTGCTTGGCGGCGGCCTGAGCCATCCAGTAGGCGCCCATCAGGTTGATGTCGAGGACCTGGCGGTATTCCTCGGCGGTCTCCCGCGACGCGGGCACGGCGGTGCCGACGCCGGCGTTGTTGACCAGGATGTCGAGCCGGCCGAAGTGCTCCACGGCGGCCGCGGCCAGCGCCCGGCAGGCCTCGGGCTCGGACACGTCGGTGACCACCGCGACCGCCTTGCCACCGGCCTGCTCCACGAGCGCGACCGTCTGGGCGAGCCGGTCTTCTCGGCGGCCGGCGACCACCACGGACGCACCCGCCTCCGCGAGCGCCACCGCGGTCGCCACGCCGAGTCCGGACGAGGCACCTGTGACGATCGCGACCTTGCCGTCGAGCCGGAAGTGGTCGAGGACACCCATGCGCGTCGTTCCCTTCGTCAACGGGGAGTCGACAGCACGGTGAAGTCGTCGTCGCCCTGGAGCGGCTCGTCGGTCACCGTGGTGTCGTAGACCACCGCGTCGGGCGGCCCCTTGCGAGTCCATTTCACCATGCGTTCCACGGCGTCCGGTGACCCCTCGAAGGCCGCTTCGACGCTGCCGTCGGGCAGGTTGCGGACCCAGCCGGTGACTCCAGCCGCGTGCGCCTGCCGGCGGCAGGTGTCCCGGAAGAACACGCCCTGTACCCGGCCGGTCACGATCACTCGACGTCTGATCACGCTTCATTGTCGGACCCTCGGGATAGCTTTGGCGGCGATGGACGCGCAGGGGTGGGACCACAGATATGCCGAGACCGACCTGGTCTGGAGCGCTTCGCCGAATCGGTTCGTGGCTGACGAGTTGACCGGGCTGCCGCCTGGCACCGCAGTCGACCTGGCCGCCGGCGAGGGCCGCAACGCGCTGTGGCTGGCCAGCCTGGGCTGGCGGGTGACCGCCGTCGACTTCTCCGCCGTGGCGCTCGACAAGGGCCGGCGTCTGGCGTCCGCGCGGGGGCTCGACGTCACGTGGGTGCATGCCGACCTGGCCGACTACACGCCGCCGGTGGTCGACCTGGTGCTGATCGCCTACCTGCACGTTTCGCCGGACTTGTTTGAGCCGGTGTTGCGGCGGGCCGCCGCGGCCGTTGCTCCTGGCGGCACGCTGCTGGCCGTCGGGCACGACGCGACCAACCTCACCGAGGGCACGGGCGGGCCGCAGGATCTCTCGCGGCTGTGGACTCCTGCGGGCCTGGTGGCCGGGCTGGGCGACCTGGCGGTGCGGCGGGCCGATCGGGTGCGCCGGCCGGTCTCAGGAGCGCGCGACGCTATCGACACCCTCGTGCGGGCCGAGCGGGCCTCGTCGTGACGGCCACACCAACCTCGATCAAGCGGATCTACTACCTGCTGACGGTCGGCAACACGCTCGCCGCGTCGTTGATCTGGGGCATCAACACGATCTTCCTGCTCGACGCGGGGCTCAACAACCTCGAGGCGTTCGCGGCCAACGCCTTCTTCACGGCCGGCATGGTGCTCTTCGAGGTGCCGACGGGCATCGTGGCCGACCTGCGCGGACGCCGGGCCTCGTTCCTGCTCGGCACGCTGACGCTGGCGGTGACCACGGCGCTCTACGTGCTGCTCTGGCACCTGCACGCGCCGTTCTGGCAGTGGGCGGTGGTCTCGGCACTGCTCGGCCTGGGCTTCACGTTCTTCTCGGGCGCCACCGAGGCCTGGCTGGTCGACGCGCTGACCGCGACGGGCTTCGACGGCCAGCTCGACGCGGTCTTCGGCCGAGCCCAGATGGCCTCCGGCGCGGCGATGCTGGCCGGCTCGGTCGGCGGCGGCTACCTGGCCCAGCTCACCAACCTCGGCGTCCCGTTCATCGCCCGGGCCGCGGTGCTCGTGGTCATGTTCGTGGTGGCCGCGGTGGTGATGCGCGACGTCGGCTTCACCCCCAACCGCGGCGGCCGCCCGATGGCTGAGATCCGCCGCATCGTCGGCGACTCGATCGACTACGGCTGGCGCGTCCCGACCGTGCGCTACCTGATGCTCGCGGCCCCGTTCGTCGGCGGCGTCGGGGTCTACATCTTCTACGCGCTCCAGCCTTACCTCCTCGTGCTCTATGGCGACCCGACCGCATACGGGGTGGCCGGCCTGGTCGCCGCGCTGCTCTCCGCGGCGCAGATCGCCGGCGGCTTCCTCACGGGCCGCATCCGGGGCCTGTTCCGGCGCCGCAGCTCGGCCCTGCTGGCCGGCGGGGTGCTCAGCGTCGTGGTCATCCTGCTGATCGGCCTGATCGCCAACTTCTGGGTCGTGCTGACGCTGATCATGCTGTGGGGTCTGCTGTCGGCCGCGACGACCCCGATCCGACAGGCGTTCATCAACAGCCTGATCCCGTCCCGCCAACGGGCGACGATCCTGTCCTTCGACTCGCTGATGAGCTCCACGGGTGGCGTCGTGGCGCAGCCGATCCTGGGCCGGTCCGCCGACGTCTGGAGCTATCCCACGTCGTACGTGATCAGCGGTGTCATCTCGGCCTTCGCCTGGCCGTTCCTGGCCCTGGCCCGCAAGCAACAGGCGCCGAGCGACACCGCGGTGACGAGCGTCCCGCCGGCCGAAGATCTCGCCGTGGCCGGGCAGCCAACGTAGTCTGTGTCGATGACCGAGCCCGTCGTGCTGGCCGCCGCGGGCGCGGCTGTGATCCTCGATGTCGCCGGCCCCGGACTGCCGCGGGTGGTGCACTGGGGTGCCGACCCGGGTGCGCTCGACGACTCAGCGCTGCGTTCTCTGGTGACCGCCGCCGGTGGCGCTGTCGCTTCCGCCGTCGAGGGTCCGACACAGCCCGTGGGCAGTCTGCCGTTGCTGCCGACGCAGTGGGACGGCTACGCGGGCCGCCCGGGCGTCTCGGGCGATCGATCGGGGCGCTGGCCGTACCTGCGGCTCGCTCTCGACGGGCCGGTGTCGGTCTCGGAAGGTTCCGTGATCGCCTCGGCGGTCGACGAGACCGCCGGTGTGCGGGTCCGCAGCGAGCTCCGGTTGGACCCGCACGGTGTCGTGCACGTGCGGCACACGCTGACGAACGTCGGAGCGGACGTCTGGACGGTCGCCGCGCTCCGGACCGTGCTGCCGCTCCCCGAACAGGCGACCGAGGTGCTGGACTTCACAGGGCGCTGGGGTCTGGAGCGGGTGCCACAGCGGCGGCCGCTGGGCAACGGCACGCACGCCCGCGAGAGCCGGCGGGGCCGCACGGGTCACGACGCCACGCCGCTGTTGACAGCCGGGACGCCGGGCTTCGCGGAGGCCTGGTCGGTCCACATCGGATGGAGCGGCGGTCACGAGGAGTTCGCCGAGCGCATCTCGGGCACGGTGGCGGTGCTGGGCGGCGGCGAGCTCTTGGAGCCGGGCGAGGTGCGCCTGGCGCCGGGCGATTCCTATACGACCCCGACGGCGTACTTCGCCTGGTCCGACTCCGGGCTCGACGGCTTGAGCGACCGGCTGCACCGGATGATCCGGTCGCGGCCGAGCCACCCGCACAGCCCGCGGCCGCTGACCCTGAACGTCTGGGAAGCGGTCTACTTCGACCACGACCTGGACCGCCTGACCCGCCTGGCCGACCTGGCCGCCCGGGTGGGCGTGGAACGCTTCGTCCTGGACGACGGCTGGTTCGTCGGCCGCCGGGACGACACGGCCGGCCTGGGCGACTGGACGGTGGACCCGACGGTCTGGCCCTCGGGACTGCACCCGCTGGTCAACCACGTGCGGTCGTTGGGGATGCGGTTCGGCCTGTGGTTCGAGCCGGAGATGATCAACCCGGACTCGTCGCTGGCCCGTGATCATCCGGATTGGATCCTGGCCACGCCGGGCCGCCTCCCCAGACCGTCGCGCCACCAGCACGTGCTCGACGTGGCCCGGCCCGAGGTCGCCGACCACCTGTTCGACCGGATCTCCACGCTGGTCACCGAATACCAGCTCGACTACCTCAAGTGGGACCACAACCGCGACCTGCTGGAAGCGTCCCGCGACGGGGTGGCCGGGGTACATCGGCAGACGGCCGCGGCGTATGACCTGCTGGACCGCCTCCGCGCGCGCCACCCGGCTCTGGAGATCGAGTCGTGCGCGTCCGGGGGTGGCCGGGTCGACCTGGGCATCCTGGCCCGCACCGACCGGGTCTGGGCGTCAGACTCGAACGACGCCCTGGACCGGCAGCAGATCCAACGCTGGACGGGACTGCTGCTGCCACCGGAGCTGATCGGCAGCCACGTCGGCCCGAGCCCGGCGCACACGACGGGCCGCAGTGCGGGATTGGCGTTCCGCTGCGCGACGGCCCTGTTCGGCCACGCGGGCATCGAGTGGGACATCAGCACGTGCACGGAGGCGGAGCTCGATCTGCTGACGGAATGGGCGACGCTCTACAAGCGACTGCGCGGGGTCCTCCACAACGGCCGAGCGGTCCACGGCGACGTCTCGGGCGTGGTCACCAACGAGGCGGCGGTCTTCGTGCACGCCCAGCTCGACAACCCGACGGAACTGCGGCAACGCCGACTCCGCCTGCCCGGCCTGGACCCCGACCGCCGCTACCGGGTGACGCGATGCTGGGGAGAAGACGCCCACCTCCCGAGCGAGGGCCTGCTCGCAACGGGTCGAGCCCTGGGAACGGTCGGCTTCCAGGTGCCCCGCCTACGCCCGGAACAAGCCATCGTCTTCGAGGCACGCGCGGAAGGCTGATGGCTGTGTCCGGCCACCTCGACGTCGCGGACGGCCTCGCCAGCACTCAGCCGGCCATGCCCTGGAGGCTAGCTCTCGGCGGTCGTTCTTCGACTAGCGAGCTGGCGTTGCCGGCCGGCGCGACGTGGACAGCTCGAAGACGAAGATCGGCACCCGCGCCTGCGCGGCCAGCGTGGGCGCCGGGTAGCCAGCCGATTCGAGCAGCTCAAGGCTCTTGGGGAGCAACGACGGCAGCTCCGGTGCGGTCCCCTCGCCCGGCTCCTGCCGCCGCCAGCCGTTTGCCGACAGCGCGACCATGGCCCGCTGGTACGTCGACTCGCTCATCACTTTCAGTTGCCGGCAGCGCATCAGCAACGCTTGGAGGCTGACCCCCCACCGCTCCTTCAGCCTGAACAGCCGTTGCCAGTCGGCCCGGCTCGGCAGCTCGTCGATCACTCCGGCCGCGGGCATGAGGAACTCGGACGCGAACCGGTGCGCCTGGTCTTCGATCAGCTTGCTGCCAGGCTCCGAGTCGGTGTGCATCACGAGGTGGCCAAGCTCGTGCGCCAAGTCGAATCGCTGCCGGTAGTAGTCCTGCTTCACCGGATTCAGGAGGATCATCGGACGCGCGCCCGCTTCGATCGAGAACGCGTCCACCGCGGCCGTCTGCGGCAACGAGAAGACCACCAGAACGCCTTTGTTCTCGAACAGCCGCACGAGGTGCCCGGCCGGACCGCTCCCCATTCCCCATTCGGCGCGCACGAACGCGGCCGCGACTTCGGCCTGTCCGGAAGCAACCTCGTCGGTTGGTACGGGCCAGCGCGGAACGTCACGGTGGGGCAGTTCGACGTACTTCTCCAACGAGGCGGCGACATCGGCCACCAAGCATCCGTAGGCGTGCGCCTGATCGCGGACGAGCTGCGTCGTGGACCTCAACGAGCGGAAGTGCGGGGTCGGGATGGGCGTCTCCGGGGCGTCGACACCCATGAAGAACGACGGCTCGACCTTGAGGGTCAACGCCAGTTGCGCGACCGTCGCGGGTGCCGGCCGCTTCGTCCCGTTCTCGTAGCTGGCCACGGCAGTGGGTGTCTTGCCGATCTTCTCCGCGAGGCCGTTCTTGCGTAGCCCGGCGACCTGCCGCGCCAGAGTCAGCCGTCGTCCGCTGAACAGCCGGGCGGCGTTGGCGAGCTGTGCGGCCGTACGTGGTTGTGCGGCAGTCATCTCCCGACCGACTGCCCGCCGGGCTCCCCGTCCGCGAGGTGAGGTCGCAGACGCACCGGTGCCTCGGGCATTTCGACACTGCGCTCCGGACCCGTTGCGTCGGGCCGAACCACTGATCCAGCGCTGTCATCGTCCACAAGAGACCGGAGCCACACCCACGGTCGGCCCCCACCGACGTTGAGCCGGGGTCGCCCGAGGAACAACTCAGTGGCACCGGTGTGCGGATCGACGCTGTGGGCAAGCACGAGGTCGAGCACAGAGCTGCGGGTGTCCGCCTGCAGCAACTCACCGAGGGTGAGTTGATGCAGTTCGAGGCCGATCGGACTGTCATAGGTCCCGGGCAGGACAAACTGGTCGAGGCTGTCGCCGTCGGTCTGCGCGGCGATCTTCCGCTTCGTGGGGCTCTTCCGACTCCATGCGATGTCATGGACCCTGCCGTGCTCGAAGGAGCTCAGGAACCATCGGAAACCCAGGTATTGCCAGGCAGGCGAATGGTGGAGATCCGCGCGCTCGACGCCGGAGACGGCCGGCAGAGAGCTCCGCTCGGCGGGAAGCAGGCCGGCCAACAGCAGGTCCTGGTCCTGACCGTCGTCAGCGGCGCTGTATTTCGCCACGCGGAACACCCGGTCTTGGCGGTCGGCCAGCAGGGTATGCGCCGCGACACCGAGCACGGTCTGGTTGTGGCCGGTCTCGGGGTCGAAGTCCGACCAAGCGCGCGAGTGCGCCGACGAAGCCGCCCACGCCAACGCAGCGACGATCCCGGCATCGGTCATCTCGGCGATGACCTTCTCGTCCTCGGTCACGACCGAGAACCTACCATTCGTGCGAAGTTGATGTATAAAACTGAACCGCGCGGCGTGTCATCAGCGCGGCACCACCGGCCCGATCGTGGCATCGCATCGGGCCGGCGGCGCGGATACTCGTCAGTCGAGCGGCTGCCTCGTCGTGAGGCCACACACGTCGGCGACGACGGAGGCCGGCGTGCTCACGAAGATGGCGAACGCGTTCAGCTCGCTCGTCGGGGCCATGCTGACCATCACCTCGACCAGGTTCGCGAGGGTCTGGTTCGGCCCCGAGTAGTTCAGCGACGAGGTCGCCGGGCGGGGCCGCAGCGGGTTGTGCGTGGTGAGGTAGCCGCGCTGGACCGTCCGGGTGACGGTCAGGTTGAGGTAGACCGAGGTCGTACCCCGGCTGTAAAGATCCGGGACATAGTTGTCGAGCCTGACGATGATCGTCTTGCCGCCCGCCACCCGGCCGTTGCGGTCGACGAACTGCCATCCGTCGGAGAGCAGTTCACCCTGGTGCTTGCGGGTGTCCAGGACCCGCACCGGGCGAATCGCCTCGGTCACATTGGACCAGCGGCTGGTGTGCAGCCACGCCGGGCCGTTGGGTCCAGCGACCATGACGTCTCCGGCATCGGTGGTGACCACCGTGCCGAGGGGAGCGTCGAGCGGGATCCGGTCCACCGGAGTCGGCACGATCCGCACCTTGCTCGTCACCGCGAGCGTGGCGTTCAACGCCCCGCCGCCGGTGAGCGTGGTGCCGCTGGCGCCGGCGTCGTTCTCGACGCCGAGCAGCACCGGCTCGCCGGCCGCCGCCCGCGCGGGGTCCACCGCGACGACACCGGCCGCGACCGCTCCGGCTCCGGCCGCCGCACCGGCTCGCAGCAGCCGACGTCGGGTCGTCGCCTTGTCCACGTCCACCAGTCTCCCGTCGTTCTTCTCGGTCATGGGCGCACCAGCTTGTGCTCGGGCCGGCGGGAAGTGGCGGTGGCCTTCGCAGCGGCGCGCGGGCTGACCGCGGACGCGGAACGGGCCGCGGTGGCCGCCACGTACAGCGGGTCGGGCACGAGGAATCCGGTCACGTCGAGGACGATCCCGGCGGGGGCTGACACGTACACCGCGACGACGTCGTTGTACGTGGTGCCGTTCACCTCGTACCAGCCGCACTCGCTGAGAACGCCGTTGGAAAGGACCTGGCCCTTGTCCCACCAGTTGAGGGTCGAGGTGCCCGGCCATTCACCGGTGCCCCACACGGTCGCGTACCCGCTGCCGGCCGTCTTCGTCGCGGTCACCGTCGCGAACAGGCCCTGCGCGCTGCGGACCAGCCCACCGAGGTTGATGACGAAGAACGCACCCCCGACGGCCCGACCCTGGGAGTCGATGTCGCCGCGGCCGTCGATCAGCCGGGCACGACCGGCCGCGGTGCGGGTGTCCAGGACGCGAGTCGGTGGCGTCGCTACCGGCATATAGCCGTTGCCGCTGCTCAGGATGTTCGTCGTCGCGGTCGGTTTGCCCTCCCCGACAGTGTGCGTGACCGTGAGGCCCGTCTGGTTGGGTGCCAGCGTGCCCGGGCCGGGGGTGAACTCGTAATCGGAACTGGGCACCAGCCGCAACGCGGGACCCTGGTCGTTGTCCAGGGTCAGCGTCGGTTCCGGTCCGGCGCTGCGGATCGTCGTGCTGCGGCTGGTGTTGACCTGTCCGGCCAGGAGTGGGTCGCCGTCGCTCATTCGCTGTCCTCCTGGTTCGAGTGGATCTCGGGCGCGCCGGCGGCCGCGCGGAGCGCCAGACCGGGCGGTGCGGGCGGCTGGTCGCCGACCTTGACCTGGCTCGGGTGGGCGACGACGAAACTCGTGACGTCGAGCAGCACGTGGGTGGCCGTGTTGGCGTGGATGGCGACGACGCTGCGGAACGCGCCGCTCGCACCCAGCGGCACGAACACGAACGCCGACAGCACCTGACCCGCCGCCCACCAGTTGAGCGAGGAGGCCGTCGGTCGTGGCCCGCTTCCCCAGACGGTCAGGTAACCGCCGCCGGTCGTGTCGACGGCCGTGAGGTTGGCCTTCACGGACTGGCCCGCGGTGACGTACGCGTCGAGGCTGACCACGATCGACTGCCCGCCGCGCAACCGTCCGGCCGAGTCGAGCGCCGACCGGTCCGACACGATCGCCTGGCGTCCCTCGGCCGTACGCGTGTCGAGCGCCCGCACCGGGTCGATCGAGACGGACGTCTGCGCCCAGGCCGTCGACCAGACCCAACCCCACTGCTGGCCGTCGGCGGAGCGATTCCACATGTCGCCCACCTGGTCGACCAGCACAGTCCCGGGCTCACTCGAATAGACCGCCGGGAACGCGCTGCCGGGGGTGGGGGCCAGCCGCAGGGCCGGTCCCTCGGTGTTCTCGAGCGCAAGCATCTGCTGGCCCGGCTCGGATGGCCGCAGCGACGTCGTCGCGTCGCCGGCCGAGGTGCCGGCTCCGAGGATCACGGCGTCACCCGGGTCCGCCGCCGCGGGGCTCGCGACTACCGCGCCGGTTACCGCGGCGCCGGCGGCTACGGCGCCGCCACGTTTGAGGAACGCGCGCCGGTCGGCGCCTTTCGGATTGGACATCGACAACTCCCCGTTGATCAACAGTCGGGGAATGCTCGCATGATCCAGTGCGGCCAGCCATCGGCCGGATGGCGGACGAGCCGCCCTAACCGCCGAGGAACGCCAGGACCGCTCGGACGCGGCGGTGGTCGTCCGGGGCCGGAGGCAGGTCGAGTTTGACCAGGATGTTCGCGATGTGCTTGGCCACCGCCGCCTCCGACACCACCAGCGCCCGCGCGATCGCCGCGTTCGAGCGGCCCTCCGCCATCAACCCGAGCACCTCGCGCTCCCGCGGTGTCAGCCGCGTCAGCGGGTCCCGGCGCCGGCCGAGCAGCTGCGCGACCACCTCCGGGTCGACCGCCGCGCCGCCGGCCGCGACCCGCACCAGGGCGTCCATGAACTCCTCGACCCGACCCACACGGTGCTTGAGCAGATAGCCCACTCCGCGCCCGCCGCCGCTGTCCAGGAGCTCCGCCGCGTACGTCGGTTGCACGTACTGGCTCAGCACCAGCACCGGTAGGCCCGCATAGGCCGCCCGCAGCTCGACCGCCGCCCGCAGGCCCTCGTCCGTGAAGCCCGGCGGCATACGCACGTCGGTCAACACCACGTCCGGTCGTTCGTGCGCGACCGCCGTCGTCAACGCCGCCGCGTCACCCACCGCGGCGATCACTCTGTGGCCGAAGCGTTCCACGATGCCGATCAGGCCCTCGCGCAGCAGCACCGCGTCTTCGGCGACGACTATCCGGAGCACGGCAGCTCCACCCTGATCAGCGTCGGTCCACCGGCCGGGCTCGACAGCAGCATCCGGCCGCCCGCCACCGCGACCCGGTCCGCCAGGCCGGCCAGGCCCGTGCCCCGCGCCAGGTCGGCGCCGCCGCGGCCGTCGTCGCGTACCTCCAGGACCAGGGTGTCGACATGCAGCCGGGCGTGCACGGACACCGAAAGGGCACCGCTGTGCCGGGCCACGTTCGTCAGCGCCTCGCTCACCACGAAGTGCGCCGTCACCTCGACCGGTTGCGGCAACCGCCGTGGCAGCTCGACGTCGACGACCACCGGCACCGGAGAGCGGTCCGCCAGGTCAGTGACCGACGCGGGAAGGCCACGATCGGTCAACACCTGGGGGTGTACGCCGCGGATCAGCTCGCGCAGCTCGTGGTGTGCCCGTTCCGCCTCGTCCTGCGCCGCCGTCAGGTGCTTCGCGGCCGGTGAGTCGTCGGCCACCTCCAGGCGCGCCAGCCCGATCGCCATGCTCAGCGCGACCAGCCGCTGCTGCGCGCCGTCGTGCAGGTCACGCTCGATCCGGCGGCGCTCGACGTCGAACGCGTCCACCAGCCGGGCACGCGACCGGGCCACCTCGACGAGCTGCGCACCTAGCTCGGCGTCACGGGGCGCGAGGACGGCCCGGGCCAGCGCCGCCCGCGCCCCCGCCCAGACCGTCACCGGGTAGGCGGCGAACGGCAGCAGCGCGAGCCCGGCCACGACGAACAGGAAGCCCGGAACGATCTCGCTCGAAGACTGGAAGAACGGGGTGGCCATCAGCGACACGGGGATGCCGAGCACGATGCCCAGCATCAGCGCGTCGATCCACCACAGCGCGCCCAGCGAGACCACCGTGTAGCCCAGCTCGCGCCAGGTGGCCGGCTCGCGCAGGCGCGTGCGTACCCAGGCGATCCGGCCCTTCCGCTCTGGCCTGCGATGTGGGTCCGGCAGCGGGTCCGGGTCGACGAGGCGCAGCCGCCAGCGCTCGAAGCGACCGACGGCGATGCCCGAGAGCGCGACCGCCAGGAACGCGACCAGGCCGACGACCGCCAGGGCCAGCAGGGCGCCGGCCAGCAGCAGGCCGATCAGCACGCCGGCGGTCACGGCGCCGAGCAGGACACCGGAGATCAGGTACGCCACCGACCGCCACGGCCAGGACGACGCGAGGAAGCCCAGCGGGCGTTCGCTCACGGCCTGGAAGGCGGTCCGCGCGGTCACCAGCCGACCGTACCCGGCGGTGTCCGGATCGACGGTAGTCCCAGGTATACCCCCGGTTGTCGCCTCCGCGCCCATGTGCCGGGAGCCGGTCGCCGGTTGGCTGAGAGGCATGACGATCACGACAGGTGCGCGGCAGTCCGAGGCGGTCACGCTGCGGTCGGTACGGCGCACGTACGGCACCGGCGGCGCGGCGGTGACCGCCCTCGACGGGGTCTCCGTCGGCTTCCGCGACGGCAGCTTCACGGCGGTGATGGGTCCCTCCGGCTCCGGCAAGTCGACGCTTCTGCACTGCGCCGCCGGGCTCGACCGGCCGACGGAGGGGACGGTCTCGGTGGGCGGCACGGAGCTCGGCGGGCTCTCCGAACACCGCCTGACCACGCTGCGCCGGGAGTTGATCGGCTTCGTCTTCCAGGAGTTCAACCTGGTGTCCGCGCTGACCGCCGCGCAGAACGTGGCGTTGCCGCTGAGGTTGGCCGGGCGCCGCCCCGCGCCGGAGGCCATCGCGGCCGCCCTCGCCTCCGTAGGGCTGGCCGACCGGGGCGGTCACCGGCCGAGCGAGCTGTCCGGCGGGCAGCAACAGCGGGTGGCGATCGCCCGCGCGCTGGTCACCCGACCGGCGGTGGTGTTCGCCGACGAACCCACCGGCGCGCTGGACCTGCGCTCGTCGCGACAGGTGCTGGGGCTGCTCCGGGAGGCCGTGCACGACCACGACCGGACGGTCGTCATGGTCACCCACGACCCGCTTGCCTCCGCGTACGCGGACCGCGTGCTCTTCCTCGCCGACGGCCACCTGGTCGACGAGCTGACCGGCCCCGGCACCCCGGGCGACGCCGGGTTCGCCGCCGAGGTGGCGGCCCGCATGGCTCGGCTGGAGGCGTGATGCTCTCGTGGTCGACCGTCCGTGAGCGGTGGACGGGCTTCGTCGGCTCGTTCATCGCGCTGACCCTCGGCGTCGGGGTGCTCACCGCGTCGCTGGTCGTTTTCGTCTCGGCCCAGCCGGCCGTGCCGGACCGGCTCGCCGGGGCCGCTGTGGTGGTGCAGTCGCCGGCCGGTGGTGAGGACGCTGAGTCGTACGTCGAGTACGTGCCCTGGTCCACCGAACGCGCCGAGGCCTTGGCTCGCTCCTTGCGCGGCTTGCCCGGTGTCACGGCCGCGGTGCCGGACCGCTCCTTCTACGCGCAACTCGTCCACGACGGCCGGCCGGTCGGTGACCCGGAGGCCGGCGACCCGCTCGGGCACGGCTGGTCCACGGCCGCGCTGGCGCCGTACGGGCTGGCGTCCGGCGCGGCACCGTCAGCGGCGGACGAGGTCGCGCTGGACGCCGGTTACGGCATCGCGCCCGGCTCGACCGCGACCGTGCTGACCGCCACCGGTCCGCGGGAGATGCGGGTGACCGGGACGGTCGACGGTCCCGGCATCTACGTGTCGGACGCGGCGGCGGTCGCGCTGGCACCCGGCGTACGCGTGATCGGTCTGGTCCTGGCTCCCGATGCCGCACCGGACCTCGTGGCCGCCGCCGTCCGCACCGCCGTGGGCGACGCGGGCACCGTGGTGGCCGGCGACGCCCGCACCGCGCTCGAGCCGGAGGCGGTCAGCCGCATCCGGTGGCTGGGCACGCAGCTGATCACCGTGATGGTGCTGTTGGCGGCGTTCGCCACCGTCTTCGTGATGGCGTCGACCGCCGCGCTCAACGCCTACCAGCGGCGCCGGGAGTTGGCGTTGCTGCGGGCGATCGGCGCGACGCCGCGCCAGACCCGCCGGCTCCTGCTCGGCGAGGCGCTGGTGGTCGGGGTGGTCTCGGCGGCGGCCGGCGCGGCGCTGGGCGTGCTCGCCGCTCCCTGGTTCGGTGACCTGCTCGTGCGGGCGGAGCTGGAGCCGGCCGGTTTCGCGCCGAGCCCGTCGTTGCTCGCGGTCGGACCGGCCGTGCTGACCGGGATCGTCGTGGCGGTGGTCGGCGCCTGGGCGGCGGCCCGCCGGGCGGCTCGGGTGCGTCCGCTGGAGGCGTTGCGCGAGGCCAGCGTCGACAACCGCACCATGACCGCGCCGCGCTGGCTGTTCGGTGGCCTCTTCGGGCTCTCCGGACTGGCACTGGCCGTGCTGACCCCGGCGGTCGACGACGGTTCCGCGATGACGACCGCGATCTTCTCGGCCCTGGCGCTGATCCTGGCGATCACGTTGTTCGCCCCGGTGGTCATCCCGCCGGCGCTGCGCACGCTGACGCTGCCCTTGCGCAGGTCGGCGACCGGGGAGGTGGTGCGGGAGAGCGCGGGAGCCGCCGTGCGCCGGACCGCGGCGACGGCCGGGCCGGTGCTGTTGACGGTCGGCTTCGCGATGCTGATCCTCGGCATGGTCAAGACGATGTCGCCAGCCTTCGGCGGCGATGACGCCCGGACGTTGGGCGTGGACGCGGTGGTCACCGCGGACGGCACGCCGGGCCTGTCGGACGCCGCGGTCGACCGCTTGCCGGGTACCGTCCTTTCCGGACTGTCCACCCAGGTCTTCGTCGCCGGTACGGCGCGCGACGCGCTCGGCGTGGCACCCGGTGCCGTGCCCGTGGCGGGTGATGCCGGCACGCTTGCCGCAGGCACCGTGGTGGTCGCCGACCCGCGCTGGCAGGTCGGTGACACGCTGCGGCTCACCTTCGCTGACGGCGTGGTCGCGCCCATGCGGGTGGCCGCATCGCTGCCACCTGAGGCGCTCCCCACACCGCTGCTGCTGCCGAAGGACCTGGTGCGACAGCACGACCCGTCGGCGTTGACCTTGACCGCGTACGTGCGTGGCGCACCACCGACGGCCGTGCCCGCCGGTCTCGGGGTGCTGGCGCAGGACCCGCTGGACTACTCGGCGAACGACGACGAGGACCAGCTGGTCTGGCTCTTCGTGCTGGTGATGGTGGGGATGTCGGTCGGCTACACGAGCATCGCGGTGGCCAACACGCTGGTGATGGCCACCGGCGACCGGCGTCGCGACTTCCGCGTGCTGCGGCTGTCCGGCGCCACCGACCGCCAGATCCTGCGGATGGTGGGCACGGAGACGGCGCTCGTGGTGCTGTTCGGCACGGCGATCGGGGCGCTCGTGGCGTTGCCCGCCCTGCTCGGCATCCGGTCGGCGCTGGCCGGCCAGACCGGCGTCAACGTGCGGCTGATCGTGCCGTGGCTCGAGGTCGGGGTCGTGGTCGCGGTGTGCGCCGCCCTGGCGCTCGGCGCGGCGTTGCTGGCCACCCGACGCACGCTGCACCGTGCGCAACCGCGATGATGTCGATGGGTGACGGCGCCGTCCCGGGCGGAGGTGCGTATGCAGCCGTCGACAGGTCGCTACGTGCTGACGCTCGGCCCCACCATCCGGCGCGGCGAGATCCTCGGGCTGTGCGAGCGGTTGGCGGCGCTCGGCCGTCCCGTGCGGGTCGTCGTCTGCGTCACCGCCGTCGCGGAACCCGACATGCTGACCGTCGAGGCGCTGGCCCGGATCTGCCTGACCGCGCGCCGGCACGGCTGCGAGGTCAGCGTCGAAGGTGCCGACGAGCGGCTGTGCCACCTGCTCACCCTGACCGGTCTGCTCGGTGTGGTCCCGATCGACGACCCCGGCGGTTGACCGTCAGGCCGGCAGGGTGGCCTAACGGACCCCGGTCAGCTCCTCCGCGAGCGCCCACAGCCGCTCGGCGGTGCGCCGGCCGGCCACGCCGGCGGCCGCCCGGGGCAGCCGCGCCGGTGCTGGTCGGTGCGCTGGCGCGATGCGGGGCTCCCCGGACAGCCGGAGAGCCCCCGCATCGATCTCTAAGTCGCTAACCGCCGCTGGCCAGGTCGCGGCGGCGGAAGCCGACCAGGCCGGCCGCCGTCAGCGCGGCCGCGAGGGCCACCAGCCAGACCAGCGGCGTCACGGTCAGGTCGCCGCCCGGCAGGGCTGGCAGGTGGGTGAACGGCGACAGGTCCAGTGCCCACTGGCTGAGCTGGAGGATCGCGCCGAGCTGGCCGAGCAGCAGGAAGAACGCGAGCACCGCCCAGCCCAGCGTGGTCAGCCGGGGCAGCAGGCCGAACAGGAGCACCACGATCGCCACGGTGAACCAGACGGCGGGCACCTGGACGGCGGCCGCGCCGACCACCCGGCCGATCGCGCCGCCCCCCTCTCCCGATGCGGCACCGTAGCCGATGCCGAGGAACACCCCGGCCACCAGCAGGCCGAGCGCCGGGCCGACGAACGCGAAGAAAAGATGCCCACCCACCCACCGCAGCCGGCCGACCGCCGCGGCCAGGACGGGCTCGGCGCGCAGGGCGCTCTCCTCGCTCCGGGCGCGCAGGGCCGCTTGCACGCCCTGCCCGGCCGCACCGATCCCGATGATGGCGAGGCCGGCGGCGATCACCATGTCGGCGAGCGAGGCGCCACCGCCGAGCCGACCGATCACGTCGCCCAGGTCAGGGCTGTCCTTGACCGCGTCGACGGCCGCGTCGGTCGCGGAACCCAGGAAGACGCCGAGGACCGCGTACCCGATCAGCCAGCCGAACAAGGTCGAACGCTGCAGCCGCCAGGCCAGGCCGAGTGGCGAGAGCAGGGCGCGCGACGCCCGCGCCGGTCCGGGCCGCGACGCGATGAGACCCGCGTCGAGGTCACGCACGGCATTCAGCTGGTACGCGACGGCGGCGAGCAGTGCGACGACCAGCACCACGACGCCGGCGACCCACCAGCGCTCGTCCGCGAACGGCCGGATCCGTTGGAGGAAGCCGATCGGCGAGATCCACGACAAGGGCGAGTTCAGCTCGCCGCCGGCGTCGCCGAGCAACCGCAGCAGAAACGAGCCGATCAGCACCGCGCCCGAGATCCAGCGTGCCGTGCGAGCGCCCTGGGTGAGCTGGGCGACGACCGCCGCGATGGCGCCGAAGAGCAGGCAGGCCAGAAAGTACTGGAGGCCGAGCGCGACCGAGCCGATGCCGTCGGCGCCGGCCGCGGCGGTGCCGAGCGCCGTGAGGCCACCGACGATCGCCGACGCCAGCAGCGCGACCAGCATGGCGGCGGCCAGGCCGGCCTCGCGACCGACCACAGTGGAGCCGAGCAGCTCGCGCCGGCCCTGCTCCTCTTCGGCGCGGGTGTGCCGGATGACGGTGAACGCCGTGGCCAGCGCGACGATCAGCAGCACGATGCTGGACCGCCAGGAGGTCATACCGCCGAGGGTCGGTGACCAGATCGGGCCGTACACGGCGGTCAGTGAGGGGTTGGACATGGACGCGGCGAACTTGGCGAGCTCGGCGGGGTCGGGATAGAGGCTGGCGAAGCTGCTCGCCACGAGGCCGGGAAACAGCCCCAGCAGGATCGTCCACAGGGGAAGGACGACGCGGTCGCGGCGCAGTGCGAGGCGGAAGAGGTGCCAGGTGCCGGTCACGCCGGCACCTCCTCTTTCTGATAGTGCCGCAGGAACAGCTCCTCCAGCGTCGGCGGCTGGCTGGTGAGGCCGCGCACCCCGACGGTGGTCAGCGCGCGCAGCACGGTGTCGAGCTCGGCGTTGTCGACCTGGAAGCGCACGCGCTCGCCCTCGACGACCAGGTCGTGCACGCCGGGCAGCGAGCCGATCCCGTTGGCCTTGCCGGCCAGCTCGGCGTGGATCGACGTTCTGGTCAGGTGACGCAGCTGGGCAAGCGTGCCGGACTCGACGGTGCGGCCGGCGCGGATGATGCTCACCCGGTCGCACAGCGCCTCGGCCTCGGCGAGGATGTGGCTCGACAGCAGGACCGTGCGCCCGGCGCCGCGCTCGTCGTTGACGCAGCTCTGGAACACCGATTCCATGAGCGGGTCGAGCCCGGACGTGGGCTCGTCGAGCACGAGCAGCTCGGCGTCGGAGGCGAGGGCGGCGATCAGGGCCACCTTCTGGCGGTTGCCCTTCGAGTAGGTGCGGCCCTTCTTGCGCGGGTCCAGCTCGAACCGCTCGACCAGCTCGTCACGACGCTTGACGTCGAGCCCGCCGCGGAGCCGGCCGAGCAGGTCGATGACCTCGCCGCCGGTCAGGTTCGGCCACAGCGTCACGTCGCCGGGCACGTAGGCGAGGCGGCGGTGCAGCGACACCGCGTCGCGCCAGGGGTCTCCCCCGAACAGAGTCGTGGTGCCACCATCGGCCTTGAGCAGGCCGAGCAGCACGCGGATCGCGGTCGACTTGCCCGCACCGTTGGGGCCGAGGAAGCCGTGCACCTCTCCGCGGCGCACCTCGAGGTCAAGACCGTCGAGTGCGCGGGTCCGGCCGAAGCTCTTGACGAGCCCATTGACCGAAATGACGTTCTCCATGTTTTTGAAGCTACACTTGCTTCACAAAGTTGTGAAGTTTGATTCGCGTCAAGAGCGCGTCAAGATAGATCACGTACGTTGGAGGAGGTGCGCGACATGGCTGGTGAACGGGACGAGGCGGCCCTACGGCAGTACGTGGAGGACATGGCACGGCTCTATGCCGACTGGGGTTTCCCACGGATGGCGGCCCGCGTACTCATGCAGCTCATGGCCTCGGACGCGGGCTCGTTGACAGCCAAGGAGCTCAGCGACGGCCTGGAGATCAGCCCGGCGGCGGTCTCGCAGTCGGTGCGCTACCTCCAGCATCTGGGCCTGGTCGAGCGCGCGGCCGTGCCGGGCTCACGGCGGGACCGCTACAAACTTCCTGACGATGCCTGGTACATGGGCTCGATCGTCAAAGGCACCCTGTTCGAACAGATCGCCAAGCTGGCCGAGGGCGGGGTCTCGGCGGCCGGAGGCCGAGAGACGCCGGCCGGAGAACGGATCGCGGGAATGGGCGACTTCTACGAGTTCATCCAGAGCGAGCTGACCGGGCTACTGGAGCGCTACCTGAAGCACCGCGAAACCCTCAAAGACGCAGAGCAGGAGTAGCCCGGGATGGCGCGGGCTCACCGCGCATCGCTGCGCTCGACGAGATCGACGGGGAAGCTCCCGCGACGCGGCGGCCAAGGACTCCGAGCAGGAGCATCCCGATGCCGCAGGCTCGCCGCGCATCCCAACGCTCGAAGAGCTCGGAAGCTCCCGCGACGCGGCCGCCAAGGACTCAAAGCAGGAGCATCCCGCGATGCCGCAGGCTCGCCGCGCATCCCAACGCTCGAAGAGCTCGGAAGCTCCCGCGACGCGGCGGCTCAGGGCTCAGAGCAGGGGTAGGCCGATGTAGCGCGCCTGGGCGCGCATTTGGTGTTCGAACAGAGGGCCTGGGAGTTCTACCGCGTTGTTGAGCTGGCCGAAGATCTCGAAGCTGACGAAGCCGAATAGTTGCAGCCAGCTGCCTAGCGCTCGGCTCAGCGCGCCGATCGGGACGCTCGGCGCGATTGTCTCGCCGATGCGCTCGACCTCCCCTGCGGCGACCGGCGGCAGCGGGTCGTCGTTGCGCAGCAGGCCGGTGCGAGCGGCGTCCTCGATGACTCCGCCGAGAATGGTCACCGCGCGCGTCGCCACCGCCACCGTCTCGGTCGGGGCCGCGTAGCCGGGGACCGGGCTGCCGTAGATCAACGCGTACTCGTGCGGGTTGGCCAAAGCCCACTCCCGCACGGCGTGACAGATGGCGAGGAAGCGGCCCGAGAAGTCACGGCGGTCGACCGCACCCTCCGCGGCGGCGACCGCGTCGCCGAGAGCGGTGTAGGCATCCATGATCAACGCCGTCAGCAGGTCGTCGCGGCTCGGGAAGTAGCGGTAGATCGCCGACGAGACCACGCCCAGGTCGCGGGCGACGGCCCGCAGCGACAGGTTCGCACCCTCGGTGGCCAGGTGCCGCCGGGCGATCGCCTTGATCTCGTCGGTCATCTCAGCCCGCAGCCGGGCACGCATGGACGTGGCCTTCACGAGAACGAGTGTCTCATAAGAGAGCACTGCTCTTGACGGAGAGCACCGATCCGTGGACTATTGCTCTCAACAGAGAGCACTGCTCTCCGAATCGACCCGATGGAGGAAGATCATGCATGTCATCGTCGGCGCCGGAGCCGTTGGCAGCGCCACCGCCCGTCAGCTCGCCGAGGCCGGTGAGCAGGTCCGCCTGATCACCCGCAGCGGCAGCGGCCCGGTCCACCCCAACATCGAGCGGGTCGCCGCGGACGCCGGTGACGCCGCCGCGCTGACCAGGCTCAGCAAGGACGCGGTGGCGATCTACAACTGCGCGAACCCGCCGTACCACACGTGGCCGACCGACTGGCCCCCGATGGCCGAGGCCATGCTGGCGGCGGCCGAGACCAGCGGGGCACCGCTGGCGATCACCGGGAACCTCTACGTCTACGGCCCGGTCGACCGCCCGATGACCGAGGACATGCCGCTGGCCGCACCGACCGTCAAGGGCCGGGTCCGGGTCAAGATGTGGAAGGACGCGGTCGCCGCCTACCGCGCGGGCCGCATCAGCGGCGTGACGGAGGTGCGCGGTTCCGATTACCTGAGCCCGCGCTACTCGGTCATCGAGCTGGCCATGCCAGGCCTGCGCGCCAACAAGACGATCTGGCTGCCCGGCCCGCTCGACAACCCGCACACCTTCACCTACACCGGCGACATGGCCGGGGCGCTGATCGCGCTCGCCCGCGACCCGCGAGCCTGGGGCCAGGCGTGGCACGTGCCCTCGCCCGCGCCGATGACCATGCGCGAGGTGGTCACCAAGGTCGCCGCGATCGGCGGTTATTCGCTGCCCCGGCTACGCAGCTACCCGAAGACGGCGGTCCGAGCCGCTGGGCTCTTCGACCGCAGGACCCGGGAGTTCGTGGAGATGAGCTACCAGTGGGAACGCCCCTTCGTGCTCGACACCGCACTCACCGAGGCAACCTTCGGACTGTCGGCCACCGACGTCGACCTCGCGATCCGCGAATCAATCCCGTCCCGAGAGCCACTCGCCGCATGACGGAGTCCGAGCGCCGCCCGACCGCCGGCACGGTGCTCGGCCATCGCCGGCTGGCAGGACATCGCCGACTACGCCCTGGACTGGGCACTCGAGCACGCCAAATGACCCAGGCTCGGCTGACGCACGTCGGCGGCCCCAACCAATACGCACGGCCATCGCCCGACCAACAGGCACGGTCGCTGCCTGCTTGACCGGCCGGCGCGGCAACTATCAACCATCAGACCGGTGCCGTCATCGCCTGACGTGCAGAGCCGCTGTCGCTCGACCGGTGGGGTCTGTCGCTCTCGCATGGCGGGCGGGTTCGGATGCCGGGTCTGCCGACGGTTCGGGCTTCCGGTCGTCACTCGGGGTGGTGCGGCGGCGGTGGTAGGCGTAGGTCGCGAGCAGCAGCGTGGCGCTCCACAATGGCCAGAAGGCCATCGGCAGCACGGCCAGGTCGCCCGAGGTCATGTCGGCTATCACTTTGGGGTCGCTCAGGAAGCTTGCGCTTGCTCCGGCTATCGCGACCGCCACCCCCGTCGCCGGCACCGTGGCCAGTTTGATCGGGACCCGGCGGCCCGCCAGGCCGGCCATCCAGCGCGGGAAGCGCTCCCCCCACGGGCGCACCAGTCCGATCGTCAGCCACGTGCCGACCAACGCGAAACCACCCAGGCCCGTCGCCGCCAGCGCGACGTCGGGGTCGTCGAACTCGCCCAGCCCGAACGCGACGCCGACCGCCAGGCCGAGCCGGGTCAGCCCGTACAGGGCCGGGATGGCCGCCGCCACGTAGGTCACCCACGTGCCCCAGCGGACCGGGCCCGACCGAACGGAGCCCTGCCAGGTCAGCAGCGCTCGGGCCACCAGCAAACCACCGACGATGGCCCACACCTCGTTGGCCGTCGTCCAGTTGAAGATCACGCCGTAGTCGATGTCCGACGGCCAGCCGAACGGCGCCCCGATCAGCAAGATCGGCGTGTAGCCCGCGACGGCCAGGATGTGGGCGCTGGGCACGAGCACCACCAGCGCCGCCACGGCTGCCCAGCCCGCACCGAGCAACACGGCACGCATAGGTCTAGGTGGCCGGATCGGGTGGCGGCCCGCGGTGGCCAACGCGAGCACACCGACGCCGAGCAGGACCACCGCGTACACGGCGGCACCGATGTCGACCGGCACCGCGCGCAGCGGGTGCAGTTGGTCGTCCGGGTTGTTGGCACCGAACGGGTAGCCGGAGCCGGTCAGCGCCCAGACCGCCGCGACCACCCCGTAGCTCAGTGCCCAGGCGGCCGCCAGATGACCAGCGAAGGATCGAGAGTTCGTCATGCCACTCACGCTCCCGCCGCGCGGGCGCCGACAACTCCCCGCGTCGCGTGAGCCCGCTCCCCCATCGGGGGGAGAGCTCAGCCTGTCGGGGTGACGAAGCCCGACTCGTACGCCGTGATGACCGCCTGGACCCGGTCGCGGGCGCCGAGCTTCGCCAGCACATTGCCCACGTGGGTCTTGACCGTCTCGGCGCCGACGACCAACCGCGCGGCGATCTCCGCGTTGGACAGTCCCGCCGCCATCAGTCGCAGGACCTCGGCCTCGCGTGCGGTCAACCGGGCGGTCCGCTGGTCAGCCTGGCCGCCTCGGGCCGCGACCAGCCGGCGGATGGCCGCCGGGAACAAAAGCGAGTCGCCCCGCGCGACCAGCCGGATCGCGTCGACCACCTCGTCCGGTCGGGCGCGCTTCAACAGGAAACCACTGGCACCCGCGCGGAGCGCGTCGTACACGTAGTCGTCGTTCTCGAAGGTCGTCACGACGATCACCCGGGGTGGCGCCGCCGCCGTGGTCAGCAGATGCCGCGTCGCCTGGATGCCGTCGACGTCGGGCATCCGCACGTCCATCAGCACCACGTCGGGCCGGTGCCGGGTGACCAACGGCGGCACCTCGGCACCGTCACCCGCTTCGGCTACCACGGAAAGGTCGGCTTCGGCGTCGATGATCGTGCGCAGGCCCACCCGGACCAGCGCGTCGTCGTCGACGATCAGCACCCGGACCGTCATGACCCTCCCGTCGGCAGCCGCACCGCGACCGTGAACCGTCCCTCGACCCGCCCGGCCGTCATCCGCCCGCCCAGCACGTCGACCCGCTCGCGCATGCCCGCGAGCCCGCGACCGGACGGGTCGTCGGGGCCGTCGCGGGTGACCGGGTTGGCCACCTCGATCCGCAGCGACCGGTCCGCGACCGCGATGTGCACCGTAACCGGGACGGGGCCGGCGTGGCGCACCGCGTTGGTCAGGGCCTCCTGAACGATGCGGTAGCCCTCGCGCGAGACGGCCGCCGGAACGGTCGATATTGGACCGTCGCGGGTCACCGCGACCCGCAGCCCGGCACCGCTGACGTCGGCGACGACCCGGTCGACGTCGGCCAGCGTTCGCTGTGGCGCCGGCCGGTCGGCTCGCTCTGCCGCCCGAAGCAGGCCCAGCACGTGGTCCAGGTCCTCCATGGCGGCCCGCCCGGCCTCCTCGATCGAGACCAGCGCCTTGCGGACGAACTCGGGGTCGTCCAGCGCCCGCTGTGCGGCCGCGGCCTGCAGGGTGGTGACGGTCAGCGCGTGGCCGACCGAGTCGTGAAGCTCGCGGGCCAGGCGGGTGCGCTCGACGAGCCGGTCGGCGCGGGCCTCCAGCGCGGCGATCCGCTCGGCCGGCGACGGGCCGAGCAGCGTCGGTGCGACCTGTGCGGCGAGCGCGCCGAGCCCGGCCACCGCGTAGACGAGCAGGACCAGCAGCACGATCCCGGCGGCGGTGAGGAAGGCCGGATGCCAACCCGGGAACGGCAGGGTCGCCCGGTCGATGCCGCCGCCCTCGAACCACTGCAACACGAAGACCAGCGCCATCGGGAAGGCGCTGAACAGGGCGAGGCCGACCAGGCCGCCGAACGCCAGGTGCAGGCCGAACCAGAGGGCGCCGCGCAGGGTGGTCTCGCGGTCGGCGGGACCGGTCGGATCGGGCAGGTCGACGCCGAGCAGGCCACGCGCGGCGACGATCTCGACGGCCCGGGTGCCGGGCAGGAACGCCGGCGTCGCGGCGATCACGGCGCCGACGAGGACCAGGAGCCAGGTGGCCAGCCAAGGCACGTCGTCGTTGGTGAGCATGCTGACGAAGACGACGGTCAGCAGCACGTACGGCAGCGCGATCACAGCGCCGAGCAACAGGTGCACGCCGCGCCGGTAGGTCGAGCCCAGAACCAGAACGCGGATCACCGCCCGATTGTCCCGGCAGCGGACTACGAGCGCCATGCGCGCTCTGCGCCCATATACGCACCACCCCCACCGACGGGTGGTGCGCATATGGGCGCAGAGACAGCGGCGTCAGCTCAGCAGGGACCGGGCCTGGTCGATCGGGATCGCGAAGCCGATGCCGATCGAGCCGCCGCCCTGGCTGGTCGAGGCGTTGGCGACGTTGATCGCGATGACCTGGCCGGCGGCGTCGACCAGCGGGCCACCCGAGTTGCCGGAGTTGATCGGCGCGTCGGTCTGGATCAGGCCGGACAGGTTGAGGTCCTGCGCGTCGCGGTCCAGGGCCGAGACGATGCCGGAGGTGACCGTGCCGCTCAGGCCCAACGGACTGCCGAACGCCAGCACGGTGTCGCCGACCTGGACGCTGGAGCTGTCGCCGAGGGTGGCCGGGGTCAGGCCGGACGAGTCGACCTGAAGGAGCGCGAGGTCGTGGCTCGGGTCGGTACGCAGGATCTGCGCGGGCAGGTCGCGGCCGTCGGAGAGTTGCACGGTCGCGTCGCCGGTGGCCTGTGCGACCACGTGGTTGTTGGTGATGATCCGGCCCTGGTCGTCGACGATCACGCCGGAGCCTTCGACGGTGCCGCCCGGAACCTGCACCATGATCGTGACGACGCTCGGCGAGGTGCGCGCGGCGACCGAGGCCAGGGTCGCCGACTGGTTGGACACGTTCGTGGCGTTCGCGGCGGCGCTGGCCGCCGGGGCGGCGGAGCCGTCGGTGTGTGCTCCGATCACGCCACCGGCGACGCCGCCGCCGAGGACGAGCACGAGCGCGCCGGCGGCCACGGCGACCCAGCGTCCGCCGGCCGGCCGCCGGGGTCCGGGCGCGCTGGGCGGGCCAGGGGTCCAGGGCGGGACAGGCCCGCCGGGGCCGCCGGGACCTGCCGGCGACCAGGAGTGGTGGGGATCGGTGCGGCTCAGCAAATCGGTCATGGATCCACCGTGCTCCCCATATCTGCCCTGAACCTGGGGCCGCTATGTGACTTTCCTGAACGTCGCCGGCCGTACGGCGCGCCCCAGGTCAACCGATCGGAGGAGCTTGAGAATTAGGTGAGCCTAACTTAAGTTGATCGGAACGCATTACCGAGGAGGCATCATGCGGCCGACGGCGGCAGAGGTGGCGCGCACGCTGGCCAGTGGCCGGCTCGAGGGCACAGCCCACGTCAAGGGCTACCCCGCCCGTGTGAGGGTCCGGCACGCCACGCCGGCCGACGGCCACCCGCTGGTGTTGACCGCGCTCGGCACGGACCTCGCGACCAGGCTGGCGACCGGCCCGATGGTGCTCAGCGTCGACGACCTCCCGCCCGTGCCGTGCTCGCCGACCCGCGGCCGGCTCTGGCTGACCGGCACAGCGCATCCGCTCGAGGGACCGGAGGCACGCGCCGCCGCCGACGCGTACGCCCAGGTCAGGCCGCTTGGTGACCTGCTCGACGTCGGCCGGGGCCAGGTGCTGTTCCGGATCGTCCCGACCGAGGTGCGCATGGCCAACGGCCGGCAGCTCATCGACGTCGACCCGGGCGACTTCCGCGCGGCCGACGCGGACCCGCTGGCCGCGGACGAGGGCCGGCTCCTCACCGACCTCAACGACCACCACCTGCCCCAACTCACCGACCTGGTCGAGCGCGTCAGCCGCCGCGCCGCGCCGCAGGAGTGCCGCGCGCTGCGCCTCGACCGGTATGGGCTGACCGTCGGCTCGGCGGCCGGGCAAGGCCCCCGGCTGCGGCTCGGCTTCGAGCGCCCGGTCGCCTCGGTCTGCGAGCTGACCCACCTGATGCACGCCCTCCTGGCCGGTGGAGGCGTCGCCACGCGCTGACAGCGCGCCCGGATGGTGCACGCTCCCCGAAGATCGCGGCACAATGTCCGGATGGGCGGCGGGGGATCAGCGTGGCGACGCAACCTCGTCGGCTGCATCGTCGTCGCCGCCGGCGTGCTCGGCCTGTCGCTCGGTGTGCCGGCGATCGATCGGGCGATCCCGGACGCCACGGTGTCCAGCACCAACCCGCTGGAGTTCGCCGACAACGCCAGCGTCGTGCCGCCCCCGGACGCCACGGTCGTCTCGGACCAGACCTCACCCGACCAGGGAGTGGTCACGATGGCGGTCGACGGGGTCCGCTACCGGCTGAGCGCCGAGAGCTTCCCGGGCACGCTGCAACAGCTCGCCGACCGGATCCGAGGCGTGGTCCAGAACGTCGCCGGCATCCAGGCCATCTCGCCCGACCAGCCCGTCACGTCGAACAGCGGCATACCCGGGCTCCAGGCCACGTATGTCGGCGAGAACCGCACCGGCTGGTACACCGTCTATCTGTCCGACGGCACCGGAGTCACGGCGGTGGTCGACGGCAACGACGCGGGTGTCACCGAACACCGCGACGAGCTCGAGGCCAGCGTACGCACCGTCGTGATCGACCGGACCACATGAGCGTCGAGCAGGCGGCCACCCCGCCACCACCGACCCCGGGCAGCCGGCGGGTGTTCGGGTCCTGGAGTGCCGCGGCGCGCTGGCCGGCCGTCTGGTTCTTCATCGCGCTGAGCATCGCCGGCATCGTGATCCTCGGCATCGCCTTCGGCCCCGCGATCGCCGAGGCACCCGGGGCGTTCGTGCTCGCGGTCGTCCTGTTCGCGATCCACGGCGCCGTGTTCGTGACGATCATCCGGGCGGTCGACTGGCTGGAGCCCGAGCCGCGCTGGCTGTTCGCCGCCGCGCTGATCTGGGGCGGGTTCGTGGCCAGCGCCAACGCGCTGCGGGCCAACACCGCCCTGGAGTCGATCCTGGTCAAGATGACGTCGCTCGGCTTCGTCCGGGACTGGGCGGCGGCGATCGAGGGGCCGACCGACGAGGAGATCCTCAAGACGCTCGGCATCGTCATGATCGTGCTGCTGGCCCGCCGCCAGATCAACAGCGTGCTCGACGGCGTGGTCTACGGCGCCTTCGTCGGCCTGGGCTTCCAGGAGATCGAGAACATCACCTACAGCCTCAACGCGGTCGCCGCGGCCGGCGACGACAGCCTCTCCGCGGTGCTTCAGGTGTTCGTGGTGCGTGGCCTGCTGGCCGGACTGTGGAGCCACACGGTCTACAGCGCGATCGCCGGAGCCGGCGTGGCGTACGCCGTGCTGCACCGGGAACGGTCCTGGTTCAATCGGATCGGCGTCGCGCTGGGCGCCCTGGCCCTCGCCTGGCTCATGCACTTCCTGTGGAACTCGCCGGCCGCCGCCTCGCTGACGGACTACGCGGGCAGCTACGGCACGCTGCTCGTACTGTTGATCAAGGGACTGCTGATCCTCGGCACCTTCCTGGTCCTGCTGCACTTCTTCCGCAAGGACGAGTACGAGGGCGTCGCCGGACCGCTGGAAAGCCTGCACAACCCGTGGATCGCCACGCACAACGAGATCGTCGCGCTGCGCGGCTGGCGGAGCCGGGGCCGGGCGCGGTGGAACGCCTACGTCTACGGCGGGATGCGCGCCTACGGGCGGGTCCGCCAGCTCCAGCGCGCGCAGGCAGATCTCGCGGTCGACATGCGCGACAACGGCCCGGCCGGCTATCAGGCCAGGATGCCGGAGCTGCAACGCGCACGGTACGGCGTGCACGAGCTCGGCATCACCGACGCCGACGCGCTCCACCCGACCACGACGAGCGGAATGATCTCGTTCATCCTGGCTTTCGCCGTGCTGATCAACCCGATCTTCCTAATCCTGCCGCTCGGCTTCCTCGTGTTCGGGGTGGCCCGGGCCAGGTCGCGCCGGCAACGGGCGGACCCGCGACTGCGTACCGCCGCGATCCTCGCCCTGGTCTTCGCCCTCGCTTATCTCGTGAGCGTGATCGCGCGGTCAGCGGCGCTCGTCTGATCGAGTCGTAGGCTTCTGGGCGTGGCCACCGAAGAGCTGCTCAGAGAGCTGGCACCGCAGGTGCTGGGCGCGCTGGTGCGCCGCTACGGCCACTTCGACGCCGCCGAGGACGCGGTGCAGGAGGGTCTGCTCGCGGCCGCCACCCAGTGGCCGACCGACGGCGTGCCCGACGACCCACGAGCGTGGCTGATCCGGGTGGCCTCGCGCCGGCTGATCGACCAGCTGCGCAGCGAGGAGTCCCGGCGGCAGCGGGAGGAGAACGACTACCTCCGCGATCCGGCCGCCGGGCGGGTGGCACCGGGGGCCGACGCCGAGCGCGCGGACGGTGACGACTCGCTGGTGCTGCTGTTCCTCTGCTGCCACCCGGCGATCGCGGTGCCGGCCCAGGTCGCGTTGACCCTGCGCGCCGTCGGCGGGCTGACCACCGGCGAGATCGCGAGCGCGTTCCTGGTGCCCGAGCCGACCATGGGGCAACGGATCAGCCGGGCCAAGCAAAAGATCAAGTCGTCCGGCATCGGCTTCGAGCTGCCGCCGCCGGAGTCCCGGGTGGAGCGCGTGGACGCCGTTCTCCAGGTGCTATATCTGATCTTCAACGAGGGCTACACCAGCTCGTCCGGGCCGGACCTGGCCCGCGTCGAACTGTCGGCGGAGGCCATCCGGCTGGCCCGCATGCTGCACCGGCTGCTGCCCGACGACGGCGAGGCGGCCGGCCTGCTCGCGCTGATGCTGCTCACCGACGCCCGCCGCCCGGCCCGCACCGGCCCCGACGGCGAGCTGATCCCGCTGGAGGAGCAGGACCGGTCACGCTGGGACCAGGCGGCGATCGCCGAGGGCGTGGCCCTGGTGTCCGAGGCGCTGGCCAGCACCCGCCCGGGCGCCTACCAACTCCAGGCGGCGATCGCGGCGGTGCACGACGAGGCCCCCACCGCCGCCGACACCGACTGGCCTCAGGTGCTGGCGCTGTACGACCTGCTCGAGCGGGTCTCCGACAGCCCGATGGTGCGGCTCAACAAGGCGGTCGCGGTGGCGATGGTGGGCGGCCCGCGAGCGGGGCTCGAGCTGCTCGCGGAGCTCGACGGCGACGAGCGGATGACCCGACACCACCGGCTCGCGGCGGTACGCGCGCACCTGCTGGAGCTGTCCGGCGACCACGCCGGTGCGGCGGCGGCCTACCAGCTTGCCGCCGATCGCACGGGCAGCGAGCCGGAGCAGCGGTATCTGCGTTCCCGGGCGCGCAAGCTGGTGGCCGCCACGCCATGACTTGGTTGCTGCACGTCGACATGGATCAGTTCGTGGCCGCCGTGGAGATTCTGCGGCGGCCGGAGCTGCGCGGGCTGCCGGTGGTGGTCGGCGGCGCCGGTGACCCAGCGGCGCGCCGGCAGGTGGTCTCCACCGCCTCGTACGAGGCCCGTGCACATGGTGTCCACTCCGGAATGCCGCTCCGCCGGGCCGCGCAGCTCTGCCCCGAGGCGACCTTCCTGCCCACCGACCCCGCCGCCTACAGCGAGGCGTCGGAGCGGGTGATGGCGGTCCTGCGCGGGTTCCCGGTGGACGTCGAGGTCTGGGGCTGGGACGAGGCGTTCGTCGGCGGCGACATCTCCGATCCGCAGGCGCTCGCCACGGAGCTGAAGGCGGCGGTGCTCGCGGAGACCGGGCTGAGCTGTGCGATCGGCATCGGCGAGAACAAGCAGCAGGCGAAGATCGCGGCGCGGTTCGCCAAGCCCGGCGGCATCCACACGCTGACCACCGCGACGTGGTCGGCCGTCATGGGCGAGCGGCCGGCCGCCGAGCTCTGGGGTGTCGGTCCGAAGACCACCCGCAAGCTCGACGAGCTCGGCCTGCACACGATCGCCCAGCTCGCCGCGACGCCGCCGGAGGCGTTGATCGAGCGGTTCGGCCCACGGCAGGCGCAGTGGCTGCCGGTCGCGGCGGCGGGCGGCGGTGACACCCGGATCAGCACCGAGCCGTGGGTGGCCCGGTCGCGCAGCCGGGAGAACACGTACGCCGAGGATCTCTCGGATCTGGCGGAGATCTCCCGCGAGGTAGGGGCGATGGCCCGAGCCCTGACGGCCGACGTGGTCGCCGACGGGCGCGAGATCACGCATGTCGCGGTGAAGGTGCGCTACGTCAGCTTCTTCACGCCGACCCGCGAGACCAAGCTCCGCGCCGGGCCGACCACCGACCCGGACGTCGTCGAGCGGGCCGCGTTGAGCCTGCTGGCGAAATTCGAGTGGAAGCGGCCCGTGCGGCTGCTCGGCGTGCGGGTGAACCTGGCGATGCCGGACTAGGCGATCCGGTACGTCGGCCGGATGACCGCGCGTGCCAGGTCGTGGAACGTGAGGTTGAAGCTGACCACCGCGGGCGACACGTCCGGGGTGACGTCGAGCTGCTCCACGTCGACCGCGTGCACCGTGAACACGTAGCGGTGCGGGTAGTCGCCCTTCGGCGGCGCGGCGCCGCCGTACTCCTTGGTGCCGTAGTCGTTGCGGACGGCGTACGCGCCGGCCGGCGGCTCGGCGCCCTGCTCCAGCGAGGTCACCGACGCGGGCACGTTGACCAGCACCCAGTGCCAGAAGCCACTGTGCGTCGGCGCGTCCGGGTCGTAGCAGGTGATCACGAAGCTCTTGGTGTGCTCCGGGAAACCCGACCACGACAGCTGCGGCGACTTGCCACCACCACCGACGCTCGGGTCGGCGAACGTGTCGGCCATCTGCTCGCCGTCCGTCACGTCGTCACTGGTCAGCGTGAACGACGGCTTCGGCGGCAGGAGGTCGTAGGGATCGGGCGGTACGGGTCGTTCGAGACTCATGCGATCATCCTTCCTCAGCGTTTCGGCCAGTGCCACGGCGGCTCGTCGAGCTTTCCCTGCCCGACGACGTACGTCTCGCCGTGGTCCTTGGCCAGTTCGACCGACTGGAGGTCGGCCTCGTCGGCGTGGGTGTCCAGCGCGGACGCCAACGCCCGCGAATGGGTCACCACCACGATCTGCATCCGGCTGGACGCGCCCGCGATCAGCGCGGCCAGCGGACGGATCAGCTCGGGGTGCAGGCTGTTCTCCGGTTCGTTCAGCACCAGCAACTCCGGCGGCCGCGGTGTGAGCAACGCGGCCACCCAGGCCAGATAACGCAGCGTTCCGTCGGACAGTTCAGCCGCGGTGAGCGGACGGAGCATGCCGGGCTGGCTGAACATCAGCTCGAACCGGCCGGCGGTCGCGGTGACGCCCACCTGGCTTCCCGGAAAGGCGAGCGCGACGGCGGCGTCGAGGGCGACACCGTCACCGATCTCGCGGATCGTCTCCAGGGCCGCCGCGAGGTCGTCGCCGTCGGGTCCGAGCACCGGAGTGCGGGTGCCGATCGTCGCGGTGCGCATCGGGGCGTCGGCGTCCGTGCGCAGGTGATCGTAGAAGCGCCAGGACCGGATCCGCTCGCGCAGCAGCATCAGGTCCGGCGCGAGCTCCGGATCGACGACCTCGGCGAGCATGCTGTCGTACGGGCGAAGCTTCAGTTTCGTGGGCCGCCAGGAGCCGTCCGGGCCGCGTACGCCGACCGCCGAGTTGGTGCGCTCCGTCAGCCGGGTGCTCGGCCGCAGCACCGGGCCGGACCAGGTGCACTCGGACTTGATCTCGGGATCGAGCGCGAACAAGCTGCGGTGACCCGGCATCTGCGGCATGCCGAGGTCGATGGCGTATCCGAACGAGTCGGTGGCGAACCCGAGCCGCAGCGCGACCGGCTTCGTCCGCACGGTTCCCTGCACCGGGTGCACACCCTCGCGGACCGACCGGCTGATCACCTCAGGGCCGGCCCAGAGCGTCGACGGCAGCCCACCCTCGCGGGCCAGCGCGGCCACGGCACCGTTGCGGGCCGAGTGCGAGAGCAGCCGCAGCGTGCGGTAGAGGCTCGACTTGCCGCTGCCGTTGGCTCCGGTCACCACGTTGAGCCGGCGCAACGGCATCACCAACCGGCGCAGCGACCGGTAGTTCTCCACCGCCAGCGTGACCAACACCTGCTCAACGCTAGCCCAGCAGGCGGGCCACCGAGCGCAGCGAGATGGGCAGCCAGCTCGGCCGGAAACGCGCCTCGTAGGCCGCCTCGTAGATCGCCTTGTCGAGCTCGAACGCGCCGAGCAGGGCCGCCCGACTGCGCGGGTCCTCGCCCGTGGCGGCCGCGTAGCCGTCGCAGAACGCGCCTCGGTTGAGGTCGGCCCACTCGCGCGCCCGGTAGACGACCTGGGCGTCGTCGGGCTGGTCGACGATCAGGTGGTGCGGCGCGTACTCGAAGGACCGCAGCATGCCGGCGATGTCACGCAACGGCGAGTCGGGGCGGCGGCGCTCCTCGATCGGCTGGCCGGGCTCGCCCTCGAAGTCGATCAACAGCCAGGTCTTGGGTGTACGCAGCACCTGGCCGAGATGCAGGTCGCCGTGCACGCGGTGGACGGTCATCCGCTCGCCGCCGACCGCGCGGAAGGCGGCGGTGGCCGCGTCGACATGCGGTGCCAGCGCGGGCACGAAGGCCACGGCCCGCTCGAGTCGCGCGAGCATCCGATCGACCGGGAAGTCGACCGTCTCGCTGCCCAGCTCCTGCGCGAGCGTCCGGTGCACGACGGCGACCGCCTCGCCCAGGCGGAAAGACTCGCCGGAAAAGTCGCCGCCCACCTCGTTGGCGGCCAGGTCGGCCTCGCCGAAGAGGTCACGCACGCTGGTCGTGGCCATGGCCCAGCCTTCGGCCGAGTTCTCCGCGTACGCGGTCAGCATGGCCAACGAGACCGGCTCGCCGTGCTCGTCGGTGCTCTCCACCGCGCCCAGCAGTTGGGCCACGTTGGGACAGCCGGCGCGGGCCAGCACCCGGTTGAGCTCGACGTCGGGGTTGACGCCGGAGACCACCCGGCGGAAGACCTTGAGGATCGCCGCCCGGTCGTACACGACGCTGGTGTTGCTCTGCTCGGTGTCGGCCACCCGCGGCGGCGCCTCCAACGGCAGCTTGGCCTCCGGTTCGCGCCGGAAGAGCAGTCGCCCGACGACCGCGTCCTGGTCGATGAGCTCCAGCAGGGTGCGGGCGGCGGCCTCCGCGTAGAGGGCGTCGAAGCCGGCGCGATCGTTCTCGTGGTCGATGCCGATCGTGGCCGTGCCGGCGAACTCCGGGCGCGGCTCGTCGTCCCAGGCCACGTAGACCTGGTAGCGCTCGGTGCCGCCGTCTTCGTAGACCACGTCGAGCAGCACGTGGTCGAGCGCCTCGCGGAGCGCCGTGACCGCGGCGGGAGTGACACTGTGGAGAGTCCGGCCGCGTCCGGCATACCACCGCTGATGCGGCAGCCAGTCGGCAAACGGCAATGTCATGACTCCTCCATGTGCTGATCGGCCGCGCGGGCCGGGTCATCCTCATCGGACGGTGGGGTGAGCTGGAACCAGTAGAACCCGTATCCGGGAAGGGTCAGCAGGTAGGGTAGCTGCCCGATCCGGGGGAACAGCACGCGTCCCGTGAGCTCGATCGGCGAATAGCCCGACCACGCTTGCAGGTTCAGCTCGATGGGTTGGGGGAAACGGGAAAGGTTGTTGACGCAGAGCACCACGTCGTCCTCATGGTGACGCAGGTATGCCAACACGGCCGGGTTGGAGCCGCCGAGCTCCTGGAACGTGCCGACGGCGAACGAGTCGTGCCGGCGCCGCACCGACAACATCAACCGCGTCCAGTTGAGCAACGAGGTCGAGCTGTCCCGCTGCGCCTCGACGTTCACCGATTGGTAACCGTAGATCGGATCCTGGTTGACCGGCAAGTAGATGCGGCCCGGCGTCGACGTCGAGAAGCCAGCGTTGCGGTCGGGCGTCCACTGCATCGGCGTGCGTACGCCGTCGCGGTCACCGAGCCAGATGTTGTCGCCCATGCCGATCTCGTCGCCGTAGTAGAGCACCGGGGAGCCGGGCAACGAGAGCAGCAGCGCGGTGAACAGCTCCTGCTGGTTGCGGTCGTTCTCCAGCAACGGCGCCAGTCGCCGGCGGATGCCGATGTTGGCCTTCATCCGCGGGTCCTTGGCGTACTCCGTGTACATGTAGTCGCGCTCTTCGTCGGTGACCATCTCGAGCGTGAGCTCGTCGTGGTTCCGCAGGAAGATGCCCCACTGGCAGTTGGCCGGAATGGCCGGCGTGTTGGTGAGGATCTCGGAGATCGGGAAGCGGGACTCGCGGCGGACGGCCATGAAGATGCGGGGCATCAGCGGGAAGTGGAAGGCCATGTGGCACTCGTCGCCACCGCTTTCCGTGTCACCGAAGTAGGCCACGACGTCGGCCGGCCACTGGTTGGCCTCGGCCAGCAGCACGCGGCCCGGGAACTCGTCGTCGATCACCTTGCGGCAGTGCCGCAGGAAGGCGTGCGTCTCGGGCAGGTTCTCGCAGTTGGTGCCCTCGGCCTCGAAGAGGTAGGGCACCGCGTCTAGCCGGAAGCCGTCGATGCCGAGGTCGAGCCAGAACCGCAGGACGTCGAGCATCGCGTTCTGGACGGCCGGGTTGGCGTAGTTGAGGTCCGGCTGGTGCGAGAAGAATCGGTGCCAGTAGAACTGCCGGCGCACCGGGTCGAACGTCCAGTTGGACTCCTCGGTGTCGACGAAGATGATCCGCGCGTCCTGGTACTTGTCGTCGCTGTCGCTCCACACGTAGAAGTCGCCGTACGGCCCGTCGGGGTCCCGGCGCGACTCCTGGAACCAGGGGTGCTGGTCCGAGGTGTGGTTCATGACCAGGTCGGTGATCACTCGAATGCCCCGCTTGTGCGCGGCGTCGAGCAGGGCGACGAAATCGTCGACCGTGCCGAACTCGGGCAGCACCTTGTAGAAGTCGCGGATGTCGTAGCCACCGTCGCGCAGGGGCGAGTCGTAGAACGGCGGCAGCCAGATGCAGTCGATGCCCAGCCACGCCAGGTAGTCGAGTTTGTCGATCAGCCCGCGCAGGTCGCCGGAGCCGTCACTGTCCGAGTCGGCGAAAGCCCGCACCAGAACCTCGTAGAACACCGCCCGCTGGAACCAGGTCGAGTCGACCGGGACGTTTCTTGCGTGGTGGAAGTCGTCGGAGGTCGGATGCTCGACGATGCCGTGCTCGACGTGACTGCCCTCGGCCGGATCCGGTGGCTGCACCGAGAGAGTCCCAGCCGTCACGTCAGTCATGCGTCCACGCTAGTGCCGATTCCGGTTCGCCACAGGGTGACGGCCCTGGTCGATCAGCGAAGCTGGTCAGGAACCTCCGCCGGGCGCCCACGGACCAGACTTGTGCGCTCCCGCAACAGCTTGCGAGTGGCGTAACGGTGGTTGCGATCACGGGCCGAACGCATCGCCTCGCCGAGCGTGATCGCGGCCCAGTAGGCGGTGGCGGCGGCGCGGCCGTGGCGCATCGCGTGCAGCCGGACCCGGTTGGCGACCATGATGCCCCAGAGGGCCGGCACGTTGCGGGCGTCGCCGCCGTTGTGCACCGCCTCGGCCTCGGGCACGAACGCCAGCCGGAAGCCGTGGTCGGCGACACGGAGGGCGAACTCGGTCTCCTCGCTGTAGAGGAAAAAGGACTCGTCCCACGGACCGGCTGCGGCGAGCGCGGCCCGGCTGAACATCGTCACGGCGCCGGTGGCCCAGTCGGCCCGGGTCTGCCGGTCGTAGCCGGCCGGGTCCGCGATGAGCTCACCGCGACCGAGCCGGCTGGCCCGGTTGCCGCCGAGCACCGCCTCGGCCAGCGCCCGGCCGAGCGTCGGACGCCGGCGCAACGACGTCTTGTGGCGACCGTCACGGCCGATCAGCCGGGGCACCGCGATGCCGACCCCGGGCTGGGCCAGCGCGGCCAGCAGGCCAGCGGCGCAACCCGGCCGCAGCCGCGTGGTGGGGCTGAGCAGCAGCACCGCGTCGGCCTCCGGGTCCACCGCGGCGACGGCGTTGGCGGCGGCCGCGAAGCCCCGGTTGCTGTCGAGCTGCACCAGCGTCGCGTCGGGGGCCAGGTCTTTGGCCACGGTAAGGGTGTCGTCGAAGGAACCGCTGTCGACGACCACCAGCCGCCAGTCGTCGACGCCCGCCAGCCCGTCCGGCAGCGCGGCGAGCAGCGGCGGCAGATTGGCCGCGCTGCGATAGGTGAGCACCCCCACCGTCAGTCGCATCGCCGCTCCCTCGCTCGATGTGCACGCAGCTTGATGAGGCTAGCGGAGCGGGTCAACGCTTGTCCCGGCCCTTGACAAACGAAGATCTTTTGGCCATGCGCTCGCGCATGATCAACAGAATGCGGCCGACCGGAGACTCCCCGTCGGCCCTGCAACCACCGACGTCGATGCGGGTAGTCAGATTGTCACAGGCTGAACATGGCACGTTTACCCGATGGGATTATCTAGTAACTCTCGTCACAGTCATTGACCGGGGAACCGACTGTTGGGGAGGAGACGGTGACCACCGTCGCGCTCAAAGACGTCACCAAGATCTTTCCTGACGGAACGATCGCGGTCGACAACGTCAACATCGACGTCAACGATGGCGAGTTCATGGTGCTGCTCGGCCCGTCGGGCTGCGGCAAGTCCACCGTGCTGCGCATGGTTGCCGGGCTCGAGGACCCGACCTCTGGGGCCATCATGCTCGACGGCGACCTCGCCAACGACCTACCACCGCGCGAGCGCCGGATCGCGATGGTGTTCCAGGACTTCGCGCTCTACCCGCACATGTCGGTGGGCGACAACATCGGCTTCCCGCTGCGCCTGTCGAAGGTCGAGGCACTGGCCCGCGGCGAGCGGGTCGCCGACGTCGCCAGCGCGCTCGGCATCGGCGACGTGCTGGCCCGCAAGCCCAACCAGCTCTCCGGCGGCCAGCGCCAGCGGGTCGCGATGGGCCGCGCGATCGTCCGCCGCCCCGGCCTGTTCCTGATGGACGAGCCGCTGTCCAACCTAGACAGTGGGTTGCGGGCCGAGCTGCGCGCGGAGATCTCTGGCCTGGTCCGCGAGCTCGGCGTCAGCACGATCTACGTGACCCACGATCAGGCCGAGGCGCTGACCATGGCCGACCGCGTCGCCATCATGCGCAAGGGCGTTCTGCAGGACGTGGGCACACCGACCCAGGTGTACGGGCGCCCGGCGACCCTCTATGTCGCCGCGTTCCTCGGCAGCCCGCGGATGAACCTGCTGGAAGCGTCGGTCTACGTGCACCTCGACCGCTATGTGACGCTCAACCTGGGCGACCAGGCCCTCTACCTGCCGTGGGACGACATCCGCGCCCGGGCGGTCGCCCACTACCACGGCGAGCGCATCGTGGTCGGCCTGCGCGCGGAGGCGCTGACCCCGGTCGCCCCGAACACTCCGGGCGACGTGCTCCAGGGTCGGATCCGCTATCTGGAGCACCACGGCCACGAGTCGCTGGCGTTCCTCGACATCGGCGCCACGGCCGTCGTCGTCGACGAGATGGGCAAGGCTCCGGCCGAACAGTCCGGTGAGGGCGGCGCCCTGCGCCGGTTCGGCCACGTGGTGCAGCGGTTGAAGAGCCGTGCGGCCAGCGCCCCGGTCCCGGTCGAGGCCGGCCCGGCCCGCAACCGCACCAGTGTGCTCAGCGACCCGGGACGCCACCACCGCAGGCCGGCCGAGCTCGCGGTCCGGCTCGCGCCGTACCCGAACGTGCAGGCCGGCACCGCGCTGTCCGTCTCCGTGCGGATGGACGCGCTGCACTTTTTCGACGATCGCGGTGACCGCATCGACGTGGGGTGGCGCTGACCCGGCTCGTGCTCTAGCGTCTGTCGCCACGTGAGTCCAGAGAGGATGGCCATCGTGCCGGCAAACAGCCCTGGTCTGCTGATCATCGAACGGATCCTCCGCGATCGCGGAAGCATCTGGCAGCAGATCGTCGACGAGCGCGAGCTCAACCGCCTCTCGATGCAGATGCTCGCGAGCTCGGCCATCGCCCTGGCCCTCTACGGCGCGGTGCTGGGCGCGTTCCACAGCCCCCTGATGGCGCTCACCTCGGCGGTCAAGCTGCCACTGCTGTTCCTGGTCACACTGGCCATCTGCCTGCCGACGCTCTACCTGTTCAACTTGGTCTTCGGCGCCCGCCTGTCCGTGCGGCAGTCGGTCTCGCTGGTGATGGTCGCGGTCACGGTGACCGCGATGCTGGCGGTGGCGTTCGCGCCGATCAGCCTGTTCTTCCTGATCACCGCCCCCAACTACGGCTTCTTCAAGTTGCTCAACGTGGCGATCCTGGCCCTGTCGGCAATCGTCGGCTTGCGCTTCCTGACGGGCGGCATGCAGATCCTGCACGCACACGGCCTGCTCAGCCCCGCGAAGCCGGCGGAGCAGACGCCGGCACCCGTCGCGGAGAAGCCGGCCCCCGCAGCGGTGCCGGCCGAAGAGAGGACGCCGGTCACGGTCGGCGCACCGGCTGCCAACGGCGACAGCGCCGCCGCGCCAGCCGCCGCAGCTCCGGCGCTGCCGGTGCTCGTCGCCCCGCCGACACCCCAACACCACGTCTGGAACCCGGCGCTACAGCGGTACCAGCCCGCACGCCCAACAGGCGTCGCGACCGAACGCCCGGCCAGCATGACCCTGCTCTACATCTGGATCCTGCTGTTCGGCTTCGTAGGCACCCAGCTCGCCTGGACGCTACGCCCGTTCTTCGGCAACCCGGACTCCCCCTTCGCCCTGTTCCGCGAAATCGAAGGCAACTTCTACGCGGAAATCATCAGAACGATCGCCAACCTCTAAAGGGGGCAGGCCCCTTCCCCCTGGGCCTCCGCAGCTCGGGTAGGGACCGGGGCGGAGCCCCGGAGACAAGGGAACAGAGCCCTAGGAGTCCCGACGCACCGCCTCGGCCCCATACTTGGCCGCCGCCGCGTTAGCGGTTGGACAGTCCCCCGTGTCTCGACCGCAGGCGGCAAGATCGCAGAGTCGGCACAGCCACGCCCCGCCCTCCTTTTCCTGGACGATGCCGGCCATAACCCGACCGATCAGATCGTCCAGTGTGGAGCGATCGGCAGCCGACAGGGCCGACAACACGGACCGCAGCGACTCCACCCGCGCGGCCGACAGCCGCTGGGCCGCCGCGCGACCTTCGTCGGTAAGCGCCACCGAGCGGGACCGCCCGTCGCCCCCAGGACCGCGCGTCACCAGCCCCGCGTCGGCCAACCGATCGACCAACCGCACAGCACCGGACGGGGTCAGCCCCAACACCCGCCGAAGCTGGTCGATCGAGGGCCGATCGAGGAAGTGCAACAGAGCGGACAAGGCCGCCGCGGTGGTCGGGTTCCCGGCCCCACCGGACGCCGCCATAGCCGCGCCCGTCCGATCCGCGACCGCCAGCGCGAACGCCCCGAGCAGGTTGGCCTGGTGGTCGAGCTCGCTCACGCCAGTTCGTACCGAATCGTCAAGGGCATGTGCGGGTAGTCAGCGTGGGTGGACTCGCTTGAGGCGGTGCCACTGATCCCGGCCAGCTCCCCGGTGCCAGACCCGGGCACGATCGTCGTCAGGATGCGGGCCGTCGTGCCGTCGTAGGTGCCGGCACCCTGCAGCACGAAGCTGCCGGACCGACCACCGAACGTGCCAGTGATCTCCAGGATGGACACATATTCGCTGGTGCCGTCGGCGCGGTAGTAGAGCAGCGACTCGAACGAGCCGCTGACCACCCCGTCGCCGGTGCCGGCGAGCGTGACCTCGGCGCGGGCGAACTTCCGACCGTCGTCGAGCTCGCGATAGGGCTTCTCGTCCCACGACTTGATCTCGAGCTTGGTATTCACAATCTCGGTCATGCCCTCAACATATGTGTGACTCAATCACATGTCAAACCCTAGGGGGTCGCCCGGAACGCGCCCCCAAACCCGCGACCGGCCATGGACTCCAGCGCAAATAGGAAGGCAGGCTACATGTAGAAACCAAACCTTTATGGAGGTACGGACATGCGTCGCAGAAGCCTGCTCGCCGGCGTGCTGGGCGGAACGTTCCTGGCCGTCGGCGGCGGCGCGCTCACCGCCTGCGGAACGACCGTCGACACCGTGGGGCAGGTCGACTTCGCCCGTCCCCTGCTGATCCCGCCACTGGCCGACTCGCGCATCGACGATGCCGGCCGGCGGGTCTTCACCCTGCGCGCCCAGCCCGGCCGGCGCGACTTCGGCGTCGACGGGGTCACCCGCACCTGGGGCTTCAACGGCGACTACCTGGGGCCGACCCTGCGCGCGAGGCGCGGCGAGCGCGTCATGGTCAACGTCGTCAACGGCCTCGGCGAGGACACCAGCGTGCACTGGCACGGCATGCACGTGCCGGCGCGGATGGACGGCGGGCCGCATCAGCCCGTGCGCCCCGGCGCCACCTGGTCACCGACCTGGACGATCGACCAGAGCGCGGCGACGCTCTGGTACCACCCGCACCCGCACGGCAAGACCCGCGAGCACGTCAACCAGGGGCTGGCCGGCATGTTCATCGTCGACGACGACGACCCGGCGCTGGCGGCCCTGCCGCACGACTACGGCGTCGACGACATCCCGGTCATCGTGCAGGACAAGGACTTCAGCGGTGGACGGATCAAGAACAGCAACACCGGAGAACGGCTGCTCGTCAACGGCACGTACGGACCGTATCTGGAGGTGGCGACCGACCAGGTCAGGTTGCGGCTGCTCAACGCCTCCGTCTCGCGGACCTACGCGTTCGGGCTCGCCGACGAGCGGCCGGTCCAGCTCGTCGCGACCGACGGCGGCCGGCTGGCGGCCCCGGTTACGCTGAGCCGGATCCGGCTCTCCCCCGGCGAGCGCGCCGAGCTCGTCGTGCCGGTGCGTGCGGGCGAGCGGGTCGTCCTGCGCAGCTTTCCGCCGGAGCTCGGCGGCAACGCGATCACCCGGGCGTTCGACGGCGGGCGCGACCAGTTCGACGTGCTGGAGCTGCGCGCGACGGCGACGTTGCGGCGCGGCGCCAGGGTGCCGGCGGAATTCGGCGCGCTCGACCGGCTGGACCCCGCGAGCGCCGTGACGACACGCGACTTCCGCCTCAACGGCACCAACATCAACGGCGACGAGATGGACATGGGCCGGATCGACGCGGTCGTGACCCGCGGCACCACCGAGATCTGGAGGGTCGGCAACAGCGACGGGCAGCGGCACAACTTCCACGTGCACGACGTGCGGTTCCAGGTGCTGTCGCTCGGCGGAGGCGCGCCGCCGGCGGAGCTTTCCGGCTGGAAGGACACCATTTTCCTGCCGCCCGGGGCGGAGGCGGAATTGATCATGGAATTCGCCGACTTTGCCGACCCGGAAATGCCGTACATGTACCACTGTCATCTCCTGATGCACGAGGACGACGGCATGATGGGGCAGTTCGTGGTGGTCGAGCCGGGGCAGTCCGCGGGCCGTGTCCGGACAGTGGGCGCGCATGAGCACGGGTAGGTGGGTTCGACTAGATTTGACCCGTGCTGGGGCTACCCGATCACGTGACCGCCTGCCTGTTCGATATGGACGGCGTACTCACGCAAACCGCGACCGTTCACAACGCGGCGTGGACCGAGACATTCGACGATTTCCTTCGCCGGCGCAGCGAGCGCACCGGCGAGCCGTTCGCGGCCTTCGACCCCCATTCCGACTACCCCAAATACGTCGACGGCCGCACCCGGGCCGACGGAGTGCGCACCTTTCTCGCGTCCCGCGGGATCACCCTGCCCGAGGGTGATCCGGACGATCCGCCGGAGGCCGACACCGTCAACGGCGTAGGCAACCGCAAGAACGCGGTGTTGCTCCGCCGCATCCGCGAGGACGGCGTCGCGGTGTACGACGGCTCCGTCGACTACCTGCGTGCGGCCCGCAAGGCCGGGCTCAAGACCGCGGTCGTCTCGGCGAGCGCCAACACCCCGGACATCCTGCGGATCACGGGCCTCGGCGACCTGCTCGACGCCCGCGTCGACGGCAACGTCGCCCGGGCCGAGAAGCTCCCCGGAAAACCGGCCCCGGACACCTTCCTGCGCGGTGCCGAGCTGCTCGGTGTCGCGCCTCGGGAGGCGGCCGTCTTCGAAGACGCACTCGCCGGGGTGGCGGCCGGTCGGGCCGGCAACTTCGGCATCGTGATCGGCGTTGACCGGGTGGGTGGCACCCACGGCGCCGACCTCAAGGCTCACGGCGCCGATGTCGTCGTGCGCGACCTTTCTGAGCTGCTGGAGGGCACGGCATGATCCGTGAGCGGGCCTATCCGGTCGAGGCGTGGCACGTCCGCGAGACGAGGCTCGATCTCGACGTGCTGGCGCAGGCCGAGTCGGTCTTCGCGCTCGGCAACGGGCACATCGGGATGCGCGGCAACCTCGACGAGGGTGAGCCGCACGGCCTTCCGGGCACCTATCTGAACTCGTTCTACGAGCTGCGTCCGCTGCCGTACGCGGAGGCCGGCTACGGGTTCCCCGAATCGGGCCAGACCGTCGTCAACGTGACCAACGGCAAGCCGATCCGGCTGCTGGTCGACGACGAGCCCTTCGACGTGCGATACGGCGAGCTCGAGGCACACACCCGGATCCTCGACCTGCGGGCCGGCACCCTCGACCGCGTCGTGCAGTGGCGCTCGCCGGCGGGCCGTGCGGTCAAGGTGCACAGCACCCGACTGGTCTCGTTCACCCAGCGTTCGATCGCGGCGATCCGCTACGAGGTCGAGGCCGTCGACGAGCCGCTGCGGCTGATCGTGCAGTCGGAGCTCGTCGCCAACGAGGAGCTGCCCGGGCAGAGCCGTGACCCGCGGGTCGCGGCGGTCCTGGAGCGTCCGCTGCAGATCGAGGAGCGCCTCACCGACAAGGACCGCGCCCAGCTGATCCACCGCACCAAGCGGAGCGGCCTGCGGGTCGGCGCCGCGATGGCGCACGAGATCGACGGGCCGCCCCGCACCAACATCAACACCGAGGCGCACGACGACTGGGCGCGCACCACGATCGCCTGCGTGCTCAAGCCGGGCGAGAAACTGGTCGTGGTCAAGCTGCTGGCCTACGGCTGGTCCAGCCGACGGTCACTGCCGGCGATCCGCGACCAGGTCAGCGCCGCTCTGGCCGCCGCCGAGTTCTCCGGGTGGGACGGTCTGGTCCGGGAGCAGCGCGAATACCTCGACACCTTCTGGGACGCCGCCGACGTGCACGTCGAGGGCGACTCCGAGGTGCAGCAGGCGGTCCGGTTCGGGCTGTTCCACGTGCTCCAGGCCGGTGCCCGGGCCGAGCTGCGGCCGATCGCCGCCAAAGGGCTGACCGGTCCCGGCTACGACGGCCACGTCTTCTGGGACACCGAGATGTTCGCGCTGCCGGTGCTGACGTACACCCAGCCGGTCGCGGTGGCGCACGCCTTGCGCTGGCGGCACGCCACCCTGGAGATGGCCCGCGACCGGGCCAAGCAGCTCGGCCTGCGCGGTGCCGCGTTCCCGTGGCGGACCATCCGCGGCCAGGAGTGCTCCGGCTACTGGCCGGCCGGCACCGCCGGTTTCCACGTCAACGCGGGCATCGCCGACGCGGTCCGGCGCTACGTGCAGGCCACCGGCGACGTCGACTTCGAGCGCGAGATAGGGCTCGAGCTGCTGGTCGAGACGGCCCGGCTGTGGCACTCGCTGGGCCACCACGACCGGCACGGCAAGTTCCACATCGACGGCGTCACCGGGCCGGACGAATACACGGCGGTCAAGAACGACAACGTCTACACCAACCTGATGGCCCAGCGGAACATGCTGGTCGCCGCCGACTGCGTCACCCGGCACAGCGAGCGGGCCTGGCGGCTCGGCGTCGACGACGAGGAGACCGCCGCCTGGCGGGACGCGGCCGCCAACATGCACATCCCGTACGACGATGAGCTCGGGGTGCATCCGCAGGTCGAGGGCTTCACCCGCTATCAGGAGTGGGACTTCGACAACACGCCGCCGGAGGACTACCCGCTCCTGCTCAACTACCCGTACTTCGACCTGTACCGCCGCCAGGTGGTCAAGCAGTCCGACCTGGTGCTCGCCATGCACTGGTGCGGCGACGCGTTCACCGACGAGCAGAAGCTGCGCAACTTCGACTACTACGAGCGGCGTACCGTCCGGGACTCGTCGTTGTCGGCGTGCACGCAGTCAGTGGTCGCGGCCGAGGTGGGCTACCTCGAGCTGGCACACGACTATCTCGGCGAAGCCGCGCTGATGGACCTGCACGACATCCACAACAACACCCGCGAGGGGCTGCACATCGCCGCCCTGGCCGGTGCGTGGCTAGGTCTGGTGGCCGGCTTCGGGGGCATGCGCGACCACGAGGACCACCTCACGTTCGCGCCCAGGCTGCCCGCGCGGATCAGCCGGCTGGAGTTCGCGCTGATGTGGCACGGCAAGCGGCTGCGCGTCGACGTCCGCCAGCACGAGGCGATCTACTCGCTGCGCGACGGCGAGGTCGACGCCAGCATCGACCTGGACCACCACGGCGAGCGCATCACGGTGACCTGCGAAAAAGAGGTGCGGATGCCGATTCCGCGGCTCGAGCCGCATCGTCGCCAACCCCGCCAACCGGCGGGTCGGGCACCGGCGCGACGGCCGGCACCCGACACCCGACACCGCTAGAGGATCGAAAGATGCACGTGGTTGGTGTGGTCGCTGGACGGGTCGCCGCCTACGCCGCTGTAGGGCTTCCAGTTGCCTGTGGACGGTAGCCACACCTGCCGGTACCAGATGACGTAGAGAATGCCGAGCTTGTCGGCATTCTTGACCAGGAACGCCGCCAGGTTGTTGCCGTAGAACCGGGCGTCGCCCTGGGCGTCCCCGCTGCCGAAGTCGTTGGTCTTGAACACCGAGAAGTCGCAGGCGCGCCCCTTCGGATGCTCGAAAGGGCCGCCGTCCCGGTGGCACGAGACGAACCGCTTGTAGCCCAACCGCTGCGTCTCCTTGAGCGCGAAGAGCATCCGCGGCGTGATGCACCCGTTGGTGGTCGGGTCGTCCACGCTGCACGATTGTGCGGGGAACCCGCCGTCGGAGCCGCGTGGCGACTGCCGGGCGGTCGGCAGGTTCGCGTAGACGTTGCCGTTGACCGTCTTGCCGCCGGCCAGCTTGAACGCCTTGTCCACTTCGGTCTTCTGCTTGCTCATCACGCTGAGCTGGGCGGCCTCGCGCTTGACCTCGATGTCGAGCTGGCTCTTGGCGGCCTGCGCCTGCTGCTGGGTGGCCACAAGGTCGGCGAGTCGCTGGTTGTCGTACTCCGACAGCCGTTCGAGTTGCTCGGCCCGGTCCAGGAAGTCGTTCTGCGTGCGGGAGTTGAGCAACATGAGGGCGGGACCGATCCGGCCGTTCATGTAGTTGTGCCGGGCGATCTCGACGGCCTGCGGCTCCAATGCCGCCCGTCGCACCTCTAGCCGGGCAATCTCCCTGCTGAGCTGGTCCTGCTTCTTGCGCGAGTCGGCGACGGCGTTCTTGGCCTCGACGAAGGCGCGGCTCGTGCGCTCGATCACGTCGTCGAGCTTCTCGTTCTTGCCGCCCTCGGCGGGTGCGGCGGGAGTGGGGGTTGGTTTGGGTGCGGCAACCGCGGCTGGGGCGAGGGCAAGCCCGGCCAGCAGTGTCACGGTCCCGATCAGGGCGGCGCGCCGAACAACAGCGCGCGGACGTCCTTTGCGCGTCATTCACGTTCCTTCGGTAGGGCCGCCTACCGGGTTAGCTGACGGGTTCGGGACGGAACAACCCCTACCGCTTTCGCGGACTCACCCCTGGAACACGGGTCCCCGGCTCGCCTCTCGGCGATTAGGCAGCAGCGGCGCCGGTGTCACCGGGGGGATGATCCGGCGGAAGCCGCCGTCAGCTTAACCGATCCCGACCTATTCTTCGCAAGGATCGGATGCCTCTTACTTAGGCGCGAAATGCGTTACGTACCAACGACTTTCGGTGACGTAAGGAGCGCTTAAGAAAGCGCACGGAAAAACGTGAAAGAACCGACTCCGTTTGGCGGATGTCAGCCGAACGTGTGGTCAATCGGGTGTTCATTTCGAGTTGGCCGGTTTCGCTGGACAAGCCGGCCCACGGGACCGCTAATGGAGTCACCCCGACCGGCTTCCCGGGCGGCACACCACCCCACCCAAAAACCCGCGCCGCCGGAGCTTCGGTCGACGGTGCGCGGACAACCGCACTCAACGGAGGCGCCGTGGACGACATCGCCGTCCTCACGGAGCGCGCGGCGGAGACCTACGTCGCAGCCGCGGGATTTCGGGTCGGCCCGATCGGGCGGGTCGGCGTGGAACTCGAGTACCCCGTGCGAGATCCCCGCGCGCCGTTGACCCGCCCGTCGATCGCCCGCGTCACCGCGGCGACGGCGGGCTTAGCGCCGCTGCCGGGTGGCGGACAGATCACCATCGAGCCCGGAGGGCAGCTGGAGATCTCGTCCGGGGTGGGCGCGTCCCTGCGGGACTGTGTCGAGCGAACCCGCGCGGACCTCGCCGTGACCCGCGCCGCGCTTTCCGCCGACGGTCTTGCGCTGGACGGCACCGGCCTGGACGCGACGCGGACGCCCGAGCTGATCACCACGCACCCGCGGTACGTGGCGCTGGCCGAGTACCACGCCCGCTCGGGCGGCAAGGGACTCGCGGTGATGTGCAACTCGGCGTCGGTCCAGGTCTGCCTGGACTCCGGCGACGAGTCGGACGGCTGGGCCGGCTACCGGATGCGGTGGTGGCTCGCCGACGCGATCGGCCCGGTGCTGCTCGCCGCGTTCGCCAACTCGCCACGGGTCGTCCGCGGCACGCGCTGGGTCTCCTACCGCCAGGCGCTGCGGTTCGGCACCGACGCCACCCGGACCCGCGCACCCCGCCGAGGCGGCGAGCCCCGCGCGGACTGGGCGCACTACGCGCTGCGGGCCAAGGTGGCGATGATCGCGGAGCCGGCGCCCGCGCCCTGGACGGTGCCCGCCGGCCTGACCATGCTCTCGTGGCTGCGCGGCCACGGCCCGCGCCCGGTCACCCTCGACGACCTGGAACGACACCTCGGCACCCTGGTGCCCCCGATCCGCCCGCGCGGCTACCTCGAGTTCCGCATGATCGACCAACAGCCGGGTGATGGCTGGGTGGTCCCGCTCGCGGTGGTGACCGCACTGCTGGACGACCCGATCGCGGCCGACGCCGCCGCGGCAGCGACTGAGCACCTGCGCTCACCGCTGCGCCGGCACCGGGACTGGCTGGCCGCGGCCCGCACGGGGCTGTCGGACCCGCAACTCGCCACAGCGGCGTCGACCTGCTTCGAGGCCGCGGCGGCGGCACTGGACCGGGGCGGCGCGGGCAAACGGATCCGGCGTGCGGTCGAGACGTTCATCGAGCGGTACGTGGCCCGCGGCGCGTGCCCGGCGGACGACCCGGTGCCTCCGGCCGCCTTCACCGAGCCCGCGCTGGGCTGAGCTACCGGCGCGGCGGACCTGGCGGTATCCGGCTCGATGAAGCCGGTCCGCCGTTCGCCTGGCGGGAGTAAGGGCTCACCCTGGCGGGGTGAGCGCTTGCCTAAGCCGCCGCCTCGTCGCGAGGTAGGCACAGGGTGATCGCCGCCGGAACGGCTCGAGCCTTGAGCTTGCCCGCCGCACCTCGCGCACCGCCGTCGATCTCGTAGACCAGGGGCTCGGCCAGCTCCACCCGGACCTTCCGGCCTGCTGTGATCTTGATGAACGGCGAGCCTTCCGACCGCCCGGTGGCGATCCGGCCCAGGGTGCGCGCCCATTCGAGCGCCCCCTCCGCGGTGGCCACGCCGACCTCCAGCCGGCCGTCGTGCGGGCTCGCGTCGTCGAACGCCCGGATTCCACCGGTGATCGTGCCGACGTTGCCGAAGAGCACGCAGCTGGCCGCTCCCGCGTACCAGGGCTCGCCGTCCACCGTCACCGTCATCGGCACCGAGCCGTCGCGGACGTGGCGCACGCCCGTCCAGGCGTACGCCACCCGCCCCAGTCGGTCCTTCAGCCCGCCGTCCGCGTCCCGGATCAGCTCGCCGTCGAATCCCGCTCCCGCCATCACCGCGAAGTGCTCACCGTTGATCCGCCCGAGGTCGATCGTCCGGCGCTCGCCGTGCAGGCCGATCTCCACCGCAGCCGCCAGGTCCTCGGGGATGTCCAGGTTGGTCGCCAGCAGGTTGGCGGTGCCCGCAGGCACGATGGCCAGCGGCACGTCACCCGCCCCCGCCCGGGCCAGCGCGTCGACCGTGCGCTGCACCATGCCGTCGCCACCCCAGACGAAGATCAGCTCGGCGCCGGCGGACAGCGCCTTGCGCACCTTCTTGGGCGCCTTGCGGCTCTTGGGCACCTCGTACCAGAGCGGGTGGACGACACCCGCGTCAGCGAGCCTGCGGCGGAGCTCGGGCAGCCCGCCGTCCAGGCTCTTCCGTTTGTGCGCGACCACCGCGACCTTGGAAGCCATGGCCGAGCTTTTACCCCAGCGGCCGTCCCGCTACGCCCGACGGCCGCGTGCCGAACTCACTGTGCCGGGGCAGCCCCGGCCATTGCGGGCCGTTGTCGCGCAGGAAGTATTCGAGCCCCGGGTCCCAGGTGTGCCCGGCGGCCCGGCGGTGGTAGATGTAACCCAGCGGATGGGTCCGGTAGACAAGGCCGCCCGACCGGGTCACCCGCTCGATCAGGCCGCGGTCGATCGACCGGGGCACCGGCCGCCAGCCGCCGACCTCCTCCAGGTCACCCCGGCTGATCAGCATCGTCCCGCCGGCCACGACGCCCGCGTAGTGCTCGGCCCGCCCGTTCTGCCGCCGCACGGTGGTGTCCAGGGCGTGCAGGTGCACGAACTCCGCGGCCTTGCCGACCAGCGTGGCGCCGGAGACCAGGCGGGCCAGCACCAGGTCCCAGACATGCTCCGGGCCGTAGTTGTCGTCGTCGTCGAACTTGGTGATCAGGCTGCCGCGCGCGCGGGCGGTGGCCCGGCCGATCGCCTCGCCGAAGCCGAACCGCTGCTCAGGCCCGATGGCGACGAGCTCGACCGGCCGGCTGCAGCGGGCCACCTGGCCGAGCAGCTCGGCGGACGGGTGGGCACCGTGCAGGCACAGCACGATCTCCAGGTCGGGGTACGTCTGCCGCTCGATCGCCGCGACCGTCTCGGCGACGTGCTCCAGCCGGCGGGTGACCAGCAGGACGCTGACCGACGGCGGAGCCACCAGCGCGGGGAAGGCGTCGCCGGCCAGGCGGGGCAGCGCGAACGCGGTGGCGTGCTGGCGCAGCGCCGCGCGGCGCTGGCGGACCGCCCGGACCTCCCACTCGAGCTCGTCCGCGGGAAGCTCGTCGACCACCAGCGGACGCAGCTCGTCGGCGAGGTGCGCCGCGACGGGCGGGCGCAGATCGGGCGCGTGCACGAGGACGCCGGCGGCGGCGAGCCGGACCAGCACCGCCGCCTCGCCCTCCGGGTAGACGCACGGCGCCGCCGCGCAGCGGACCAGGCCGATCTTGGCCAGCGCGCCGACCTCCTCGGTCGACAGGCGCTGGCCGTCCGTCCGGCCCCACACGAGCGGGCCCTCGGGGCCGTCGATCCGCCAGTCGTCCTCGGTGAAGACGAGGTCGGCGGTGGGCACGTCTGGCCCGAACGGCCCGTAGCGGCCGATGCAGGCCGAGTGCTCGACGTCGACCAGCACCGTGCCTCCGACGCCGGCCGTGCCCGCCTGGATCACCCCGCCGTAGAGCTCCTGGACGGCAGCCGAGCCCTCCGGCGGCAGCGGCCTGCCGTCCTGGCTGAGCACCAGGTCGTGCGGGCGGATGTCGTCGTCGGTCGGCAGTGCTCCGCTGACCACCGCGACGTTGGCCGCCGAGCCCACCCACGGGGGCGCGACGTCCTGCACGGTGATGTCGGCGCTGACCGCCCGGGGCAGCGGCCGGACCGAGGTGAACACGGGCAACACAGCCATGATCAACTGGCGCAGCGGTGCCGGCCGGCGCACCTCCAGGGTCACGGTGGCCCGGCCGGGGCCGGCGGCGGGCAGCCGGATGCGATGCGAGAGCAGGTGCGGAAGCGCGCCCAGCCGGCCCGACCAGGTGCCGTCGGGGTTCTGCCAGCGCTCGACGAAGACGGTCAGCTCGCGCACCAGGGTGCCGCCGGCCGGATGGTCGAGCAGGCCGCGCAGATCGGCGAGCGAGGCGGCGGACACGCACATCGAGGTGATCGACGTGCCGACGCCCAGAAGCGGGGCCGGGCTGTCGGGCGACTCGATCACGCTGAGCCCCGCGCGCCACATCGAGGACGGCCACCTGCGGATACGCTCGGCGCGCGGGCCGGCGTAGATCCGCCACCGGCGGCGACGATTCGGGTGCTGGTCCGCCGCCACGCGACGCTCCCGTCGTTCGAGCCGGCAACCCCCCGTCAACCGGCACAATTAACGTAGCGTCCAGGCGGCGCTGATTTTGGCTAGATACACTCACGACCGTGCCGACCCCGAACGATGCGAACGAGCCGGTCCGGATCTTCCGCAACGACTGGAGCGTTCTGCAGCCGCCGGAGATCGGGGCCTGGACGCCCACCCGCACCGTTTCGGTGGTCATCCCCGCCTACAACTGCCAGGAATCGCTCAACCTGACGCTGGCCGCGCTCGCACACCAGACCTACCCGGCCGACCTGCTGGAAGTCGTGATCGCCGACGACACCAGCGAGCCGCCGATCGAGCTGCCGAAGATCCGCCCCGCCAACTGCCGCATCGTCCGGGTCGCCGACCACTCGTCGGGTTGGGGCCGGGCCAACGCGCTGCACGTCGGCGCCACCAACAGCACCGGCGAGATCATCCACTGGCTCGACGCCGACATGGTCGTCTTTCCCGAGCACGTCGAGGCCCAGGTCCGCTGGCACCACGTCAGCGACGAGGTGGTCACGCTCGGCTACAAGCGGTTCGTCACCGCCTGGTCGACGCCGGAAGAGGTCGCGGAGCGCTGCGCCGCCGGCACGATCGACACGCTCTTCGCCTGGGAAGACACCGAGCCGCACGACTACGTCGAAGAGATCATCACGAAGACCGACCAGTTGCGGAAGGGCGACCACCTCAACTTCCGCGCGCACGTCGGCGCGACCGCGGCGCTGACCCGTCGGCTCTACGAGGAGACCGGCGGGCTCGACACCAACCTGCGGCTCGGCGAGGACACCGAGTTCGGCTTCCGGCTGACCCAGGCCGGCGCGGCCTTCGTGCCGGAGCCGAAGGCGGGCAGCTGGCACATGGGACCGACCAACATGATGCAGCGGGGCGACGCGCTGCGCCGCTACAACTGGCCGTTCCTGGCCGACCTGATGCCGCAGCCGCGCTGGTTGCGCTCGGTCGGCAACCGCAGCTGGAAGGTGCCGCTGGTCACCGCGGTCGTGCGGGCCGAGGGCAGCTTCGAGCAGATCCGCACCTGCGTCGACCTGCTGCTGATGAGCGACCTCACCGACCTGCGGGTCATGCTGGTCGCCGACTGGTCCTCGATCGGCGAGGGGCGCATGTCGGTGCTCGCCGACCCACAGCTTGACCTGCGCCTGGTGGAGGCCACCTACCGGCACGAGCCACGGGTCGCGCTGGTCTCGGAGGCGCCCGAGGACGTCTACCCCTCGCCCTACCTGCTCCAGGTGCCGGTCACCACCGGCGTCGACGCCAACACTGTGCGCCGTCTGGTCAACGTGTGCAACCAGTGGCGAGTCGGCCTGGTCCGCGTGCTGCCGCCCAAGTCCGGCTCGCCGACGGACACCGTGGCCCTCTGGCGCACCGCGGCACGGCGTCGCGCCGCCCGGGTCAAGCGGGCCGACGAGTCGTGGGAGAAGGCGGTGCTCTCGGTCTTCGGCGAGCGCTGGGTCAGCGGTCGCGACTTCGCCGTGGCAAACCTCGCCGAATGGCAGCAGGCAGAGCTGGTGTCGCCCCAGCCTCGCCTGGTGGCCCGACCGACGCTCGGTCGCAGGGTCAGCTTCTTCGGCGTCGACACGATCCCGGTCGGCGGCGCGCGCTCACTGGCGACCGCGACGCGGTTCGTGTTCCGCCGCTACACCGCCGAGGCCACCCGCCGGGTACGCGGAAAGCTGAACCGAGACACGCCTTAGCGGGCTTCCGTGACCCGCAGGATGCCGCGCGGGTCGATGTCCGTCCGGACGGGTCCGGCGGCGACCGGGGTCAGCCGCGGCCCCGCGCGCAACGGCACGGTCGAGCCTCCCGGCTCGCCGAGGGCGGCCCGCCAGACCGCGGGCGGCTCGCCCGGCACACCAGGTGTGGCGATCGCGTCGACCAGATCGGCCAGCGGCACCCGGGCGATCCACTTCGGCCCGGCGGCCACCACCGGGTACGCCAGCGACGGCACCCCCGCGGCCCGCTCCAGGTGCAGCAGGGTCCCCGGCGCGAGCTCACCACAGCCGTCGATGTAGAGATCCCCGGCATCCTCGCCCGCCTCGGCGGCGACCACCGCGGGGCGCTCGACCACGACCCGCAGCACCCCGCCACGGGCGAGCGGCACCACCAGTGTCTCCTGGTCCACCCAGCGAGCCGAGAACGCGAGCGGCTCGGTGACCCGCACGTGCGCCCGCGCCGCGTCCCGGGCGGGTGCGACGTTGACCGTCCATTCCGCCGACTGCCAGCCCTGCCGGCCGCGCAGCCGCGACGGGCGCAGTGTGCCGGACCCACCGGCGGCCGGGAGCGCGACCACCCCGTTGCCCGGTGCGCCCTCCCGCAGCCAGAGCAACGCCAGCGGGACGAGCTCGTCGGCGAGCTCGATCCGGAGCCGGCGGTCGACCCACTCCACCGCCGTGGCCCGCACGGCCGGCGGCGCAGGGTCACGCCAGGCGGCCATTCCCGCACCCGGGGCGGCCGACGCCCGCACAGCCGAGACCAGGCTGACGAGACCGTCGACGTCACCGTCCCGGGTCAGCTGCCAGGCCGTGGCGAGGCGGGCCGGCAGTCGACTCGACACCGCGGGATCCACTTCGGCCAGGAAGGCGGTCGCCAGCTTGACGAACCTGGCCCGGTACGCGTCGTCCACGTCGGGCAGGACTTCGAGCACCAGACGCAGGTCGCTCTGCAGCGCCGTCTCCGCGTACCAGGTCGCGAACGGGCCGTCCAACGTGGACAGGGCGAAGGTGACCGCCGCGAACCGGTCGTCGAGGTTGCGTTGCTCGGCCAACCGCTGGCTGATCGACGGGTCGCCGGCGGGCCGTTGCCGCCAGTAGTAGACCGGCAGGTCGATCACGTCGACGCTGCGGGCACGCCCGTACAACGGCACGGTCACCGGGATGTCCTCGTAGTGCACGCCCTCGGGGAACCGGGTCTCGCCCCACAACGAGCGGCGCCACACCTTGTTGCAGGCGAGCCGGTCGTAGACGAGGTAACGGTGCTCGCGCGGGTCGACGGCCAGCCGGGTCTCGCGGTGGGTTCCGCGGTGCAACGGAGAGGGCGTGAGCCTGCCGTCCGTCAGCAGGGCGACGTTGCCGCTGGCGAAGTCGGAGCCCGTCCGCTCGAGCGCGTTGACCAACACCTCGAAGGCGTACGGCGGCAGCACGTCGTCAGCGTCGACGAAGGCGAGGTAGGCGCCCGTGGCCAGCGCCGCACCGGCGTTGCGGGCCGCGCCGAGCCCGGCGTTGGCCTGGTGCACCACCCGGAAGCGGGTATCGCGCGCGGCCCAGCCGGCCGCGATCTCGCCGCTGCCGTCGGTGGAGCCGTCGTCGACCAGCACGACCTCGAGGTCGCGATGAGTCTGCGCTGTGATCGATTCGAGGCAAATGTCCAGCCAGCGGGCAACGTTGTGCACCGGGACCACGACACTCAGCATGATCAGCCTCGAAACACGGTCTCGACCACCCGCTGTGCGGCGTGGCCGTCGTCGAGCGTGGCGAACCTACGACGGAACTCCGCCCGGGCCTTCGTGGCCGCGTCGTTCTCGAACGCGCCCGTGCCGAGCACCTCGCACAGGTCGTCGAGCGTCTGCGCGACCGCGCCCGGCGGCTCGGCGACGATGTCGAAGTAGACGCCCCGGATCATCCGGTACGCCTCCCAGTCCGGCGCATAGATGACGATGGGCCGGTCCAGCACGGCGTAGTCGAACATCACCGAGGAGTAGTCGGTGACCAACACGTCCGCCGCCAGGTAGAGGTCCTCCACCGACGGATGGGCGGAGACGTCGCGTACGCCGGACAGGTCGACCGGATCCGGCGCGGCGCCGCGGCGGTCGTGGAAGTAGTGGCTGCGCATCAGCAGCACCGCGTCCGGCCCGGCGGCCGCCCGCACCTTCTCCGGGTCGAACGGCGGGTGATAGCCGGGCAGGTGCTCCCGGTGCGTCGCCGCGTAGAGCACGACCCGCTGGCCGGGCTCGATGCCCAGCTCGGCCCGGACCCGGGCGACCTCCTCGGGGGTCGCCAGCGCCAGCCGGTCGTTGCGCGGGTAGCCGGTCTCCAAGGTGCGGTAGCGGCACGGGTAGGCCCGCTCCCACATCTGCGTGGTGAACGCGTTCGCGGTGATGCTGTAGTCCCACCGGTCGGCCCGGCGCATCTGGCCGGCGAAGTCCGGGTCCTGCACGCCGCCCGGGTAGTCGCGCTGGTCGAGCCCCATCACCTTGAGCGGGGTGCCGTGGTGGGTCATCACGTGCGTGGTGCCCTCGCGCTTGACCACGTAGTTCGGCCAGTTGACGTTGTTGACCAGGTACGTCGCCTGGGCCAGCGCCCGGAAGTACGCCCGTGTGCCGGCGATCACGTAGGGCACGCCGGGCGGCAGGGTGCCGACCTTGTCGCGGCGGACCACCCAGACGCCGCGTACGCCGGGGACAAGCTCCTTGGCCTTCTCGTAGATCGCGGCCGGGTTGCAGGCCATGCCGCGGTACCAGTAGGCCGCGAACAGGGCCAGGTTCGGATCGCGCGGGCGGCGCAGCTCGGCGTGGTAGTAGGCGCGCAGCGCGGCCGCCCGACCGAGCCGGGCCGCCCGCTTGCCCCGCCGGCCAGCCCGCACCGCGACGGCACTGCTCGCCTTGGCGTCCTGCGCCCGGCGGAAGCCGAACCGCAGGGCCTGGAACGTGCGCTGCCGGTTGCCGGCCACCAGCCGGTGCTTGACGCCCTCCATGCCGCCCGGCACCGGGTAGCCGCCGGGTGGGAGGAAGCGGTGGTAGTGCGCGGTCATCTCGTCGAAGAACCGGCCGCGCAGCTCCTCGGGCAGCCGGTCGTCGTTGCCCCGGACGATCAGGAAGTGCCAGATCATCCGGCGGAACAGCAGCGCGCGCAGCTTGGCCGCGCCGGGGCGGCTGTCGTCGAACGTGTCGAAGACCTCGGCCCAGTTGGGGAAGATCGCGAAGTGGCCCTCGCCGACCGTCCGCGTGGCCGCGCCGATCCGCCGCTGCCGATAGTGGACCCCGACCCGGTCGAGCAGCGTGATCTTGTCGGCGGCGAGCAGGACGCGGTACGTGAACGGGACGTCCTCGTACCAACCGGTCTTGAACTCGAACCCGGTGGCCAGCAGCAGCGAGCGCCTGATGATCTTGTTCCACGGGGTGTGCAGGATTTCGATCGCCTTCGGCCACTCCCGCAGCGCGAAGACCTCCGGCGCCCCGGCGAAGCGGTTGACCGAGGCGTCGACCGTGCCGTCCCAGTGCGAGCGGACGTGGTCGACCACGACGACGTCCGGGTCGACGTGCGCGATCCGGGCGGCGACCGCGGCCACGATGCCGTCGGCCAGCCAGTCGTCGCTGTCGACGAACCAGACGTAGTCGCCGGTGGCCGCCGCCAGACCGCGGTTGCGGGCCGGACCCTGACCGCTGTTGCGCTCCATGGTCAGCAGGACCACCCGCGGGTCGCGGGCCGCGTACTCGGTCAGGATCTCGGTGCTGCCGTCCGTCGACCGGTCGTCGATCGCGATCAGCTCGATCGGGACAGACTCGTCCGCGAGGATCGATTCGAGACACTGCCGCAGATATGGCCGGACGTTGAAGACCGGAACGATGAAGCTGATCAAAGGGCTGCGGCCGCCGCCCGATTCCGCCACCAGATCACACTGCCCAACAAGAAGGTAAACATCAGGTAAGCAGCGATCGTAACCGTCGTCGCGGCAGCCTGCCCGAAAGCACAGCCGAGCGCGAGCACCAGGATGCGTCCGTCCCAGCCCAGGCCCCACCGGTGCAGCCAGCCCCCGGCCTCCCGCTTCTCCAGCCGGGCGGTCAGGTCGTAGTGCCAGAGCGCGAGCGCGAAGAGCAGCAGGAAAGTGCCCCAGGCGGGCACGTCGTAGGACACGCCCACGGCGATCACGAAGAGGTACTCGGCGGCTCTGAGGGCGGCCGGCACGAGGAAGTCCAGCGGGCGTGCGTGGGCCGCGCCGGCCGTCAGCCCGGCGACCAGGAGGATGGCGACCGCGGCGCTGAGGGTCAGGGCGCCCGCGCCGGCACCCGCGTAGGCGAAAGTCAGGAACAGCGCTGCGACGAGGGTGGCGGCAACGGCACCCGCCAGCGGGCCGCCGACGCCGGCCCGCCCGAGCAGTGTGGCGATCGGCCCGTCGTCGCGCTGCTCGCCGGCCGGGACGCCGGCGAACGCCGAGACCCGCATGCCACGCGCGCGCAGCGTGCGCAGCCCGAGCGTGTAGGCGAACGCGACCACGATGCCGGCCAGCACGCCGATCAGGGCGATCCGCGGCCCGAAGAGCGCCGCGAGCAACGCCATCACGGCCCACCGCTCACCGATCGGGAAAGCGGCCGTGCGCTTGAGCCAGTAGGCGACCGAGCCGGTGTCGGAGCGCACCCGGGCCGAGACGGCACCGAGCCGCCCGGCGACACCCCCACCGGCGGCCGGGGTCGCGGTCGCCGACCGAGCCGCGACGTCGTGCAGGGTGCCGTACCACGTGTCGGTCATGTGCCGGACGGTCTGCAGGCCGATCGCGGTGATCGCCAGCGGCCAGGCACCCTCCAGGCCGGCGGCCTCGGCGCCGACCGCGAGACCGGCATAGACCAGGTACTCCTTGCCCCGGTCGGCGATCGTGTCGAGCCAGCCGCCGAACACGCTGAAGTTGCGGGTGTATCGGGCGAGCTGGCCGTCGACGCAGTCCAGCACGAAGCCGAGGTAGAGCAGGATGCCGCCGAGCACCCAGGCGAGCCTGCCGCCACCGAACGCGAACAGCGCCGCGGCGGCCGCGACCACCACGATCGACACCGCGGTGACCTGGCTCGGGCTCAGCCGCATCCGGGCCGCCAGCCTGGTCACGCGCGGCGACCACGGGCTCACGAAGTAGGTCGTGAAGAAGTCGTCCTGCTCCTTGACCGCGAGCCGCAGCTCGGCCTGGTCGGAGTCGACCTCGGCCACTGCGGCCAGCGCGGCGGGGATCTCCGCGGGGTCGCTGACCCGGCGGGCCACCAACAGCCGCACGCGCTGCGCGGTCACGGTGGCTCCCGCCGCCAGCAGGTCCGCGACGGTGGCGCCGTTGGCCAATGCGGGCAGGTCCGCCACGCCCACGCGGACCAGCCCGCCGGAGACACCGGTGGGCTCACCCGGCACGAGCTGGCCACGCTCCTCGCGGACCGGGTCACCCGGGCCGTCGGGCAGCACGAGAGCGACGCTGCCGGCACCCGGCGCGGTGGCCACGTGCCGGATCACCGCGTCGTGGGCGACCAGGTCACCGGAGCAGATCAACACCGGCTCCGCGAGGCCGGTCGGGAGCGTGCCCCTGACCTCGCGGGCGCCGGCGGCGTGGAGTTGGGCGGTGAGCCGATCCATCAGCGCCGGGTCGGAGCCCGGCAACAGGACGGCTACCGTCACGAACGGACCGCCACGTTGTTGTAGGAGTCGAGGGCGTCCTGGACCGTGCCGTCGGTGACCAGCTTGCCCTTGTCGAAGTAGAGCCCCCGGTTGCAGAACCGGGTCAGGTCGGCCTCGTTGTGTGACACCAGCACCAGCGACCGGCCCTCGGCCAGCAGCCGCTCGATGGTGGCGTAGCACTTCTTGCGGAACTCCGCGTCGCCGACCGCCATCACCTCGTCGACCAGCAGGATCGGGTGCGACAGCCGGGCGATCACCGAGAAGCCGAGCCGCACCTTCATGCCCGACGAGTAGTGCCGGACGGGAGTGTCGATCGCCGAGCTCACCTGGTCGCCGGCGAAGTCGACGATCTCGTCGAAGTTTTTCTTGAGGAAGTTGCTGGACAGCCCGTGCAGCGAGCCGACCAGGTGCACGTTCTCCCGGCCGGTGAGGTCGTTGGAGAAGCCGGCGGACAGCTCGAGCAGCGGGGCGACCCGGCCGCGCACGGTGATCTTGCCCTCGTCGGGGATCAGCACGCCGGCGATCAACCGCAGCAGCGTGCTCTTGCCCGTGCCGTTGCGGCCGATGACGCCGAGCGCGTCACCCGCGTTGACGGTGAAGTTGACGTCGCGCAGCGGCCAGAACTCGCCCGGGTTCGGCGAGCGGTTGCTGCGGTGGATGAACATCTCGCGGATGCGCATCTGCCTGCGACGGTTGCGGACGAACCGGACGCCGAGCCCCTCGGCCTCGATGATCGGGGTGGCCACTTACAGCTCCTTGAGGACGGCGGGTTCGAGGCGGCGGAACACCCACCAGCCGCCGACGAGCAGGACGAGGCTGATGCCGACGGTGACGCCGAGCAGCTGGGCGCTCGGGAACATCTCGGGGTACCAGACCGCGTGGTAGAGCTGCATGATGCCGACCAGCGGGTTCAGCTCGTACACCGTCTTGACCCAGTCGGGCATGTCCGCGTTCTGCACCAACGCCAGCGGGTAGATGATCGGCGTGGCGTAGAAGAGGAAGCGCAGGCCGAGGCGCATGAGCTTCTCGACGTCGCGGAGCAGCACGTTGAGCGAGGAGAGCAGCAGCGCGAGACCGGTCAGGAAGACGGTCTGCAGCACGATAGCCAGCGGCAACGCGAGCAGCTGCCAGTCGAAGTGCAGCTCGCCGAAGACGATTGCGAGCACGATCAGGATCGGCACACCGGCGACGAACTCGGCGAACCGGCCGAGCACCCGGCCGATCGGGAAGACCTGGCGGGCGACCTTCATCGTCGTGATCAACCGGGCCTGGCCGGTCAGCGCGCTGGTCGCCTCACCCATCGCCGCGTTGGCCCAGGACCACGCGAAGATGCCGGTGATCAGAAACAGGGGGTACGAGTTGTTCGCGTCACCGAGGTGCCGGTCAGCGCCCGTGCCGTAGAGAACACCGAAGACGAACCAGTAGATCGCGGCGACGCCGAGCGGCTCGATCAGTGACCATAAGTAACCAAGGATGGACTGCTGGTATTTCACCGAGAGGTCCCGGCGAACCAGCAGCCCCAAGGCGTTGCGGTTTTCCCACAACGTCGTCACGCTCGATGTCACAGCCGCCTCCACCTGCGTTTCTCTTGCGACGGGCAACCCATCCGCGTCAGCTCATGGTCTGTGCGAGGGCTGCCCTGGCGGCGCTCGCGTCGCGGCGGCTGGGGGGCGCCGACGCGGCCCGCTGACGCGCCATAGGTTAGCAGTCGGTTAAACATCGAGATAAGCCCAGCGGCACCCCTTGGCGCCCAAGGTCAACATTCGATGACATTGACCGCCAACCCACCTCGCGCGGTCTCCTTGTACTTCACCTTCATATCGGCGCCGGTTTCCCGCATGGTCTTGATGACCTTGTCCAGCGAGACGTGGTGCACCCCGTCTCCGCGCAGCGCAAGCCGGGCCGCGGTGATCGCCTTGATGCTCGCCACGGCGTTGCGCTCGATGCACGGAATCTGCACCAGGCCGCCGACCGGGTCGCAGGTCAGACCCAGGTTGTGTTCCATGCCGATCTCGGCGGCGTTCTCCACCTGCTCCGGCGTGCCCCCGAGCGCCTCGGCCAGGCCGGCGGCGGCCATCGAGCAGGCCGAGCCGACCTCGCCCTGGCAGCCGACCTCGGCACCGGAGATCGAGGCATTCTCCTTGAAGAGCACGCCGATCGCGGCGGCGGCGAGCAGGAAGCGGACCACCCCGTCGGCGGTCGCCTCCGGCACGAACCGGGTGTAATAGTGCAAAACCGCCGGGATGATGCCGGCGGCGCCGTTGGTGGGCGCGGTCACCACCCGTCCGCCGGCCGCGTTCTCCTCGTTGACGGCGAGGGCGAACAGGGTCACCCAGTCCATCACCCGCAGCGGGTCGCCGGCGATCTCCGAGCGCAGCTTTCGGTTGAGCTCGGCGGCCCGGCGGCGGACCTTGAGCCCGCCGGGCAGCGTCCCGTCGCGTTCGCAGCCGCGCTCGACGCACTCGCGCATGACCCGCCAGATGTCCAGCAGGCCGGCCCGGACCTCGGCCTCGGAGCGCCAGGACAGCTCGTTGGCCAGCATCACGTCGGAGATCGAACCCTTGGCCTGCGCGGTACGCGTGAGCAGCTCGGCGCCGGTCGTGAACGGATAGCGGACCGCCGTGGTGTCGGGCTTGATCCGGTCGGCCCCGGCCGCCTCCTCGTCGACCACGAACCCGCCGCCGACGGAGTAGTAGGTGCGCTCGCGCACAGTGGCCCCGGCCCCGTCGTACGCCCCGAAGGTCATGCCGTTCGGGTGGTAGGGCAGCGACCGGCGGCGGTGCAGGACCACGTCCTCGGCCGGGTCGAAGTCGATCTCGTGCTGGCCGAGGAGCGCCAGCCGGCGGCTCTCCCTGGTGCGGGTGACCAGCTTGGGCACCTCGTCGGTGTCGACCTCCTCGGGCTTCTCGCCGGCCAGCCCGAGCACCACGGCCCGGTCGCTGCCGTGCCCGTGGCCGGTGGCGCCGAGCGAGCCGAACAGCTCGGCCCGGACGCGGGCCGTGTCGTCCAGGACGCCATCCGCTGCGAGCCCGGCGACGAAGGTGCGCGCGGCCCGCATCGGGCCGACCGTATGCGAGCTGGACGGTCCGATACCGACCGTGAAGAGGTCGAAAGCGCTGATCACCGGGGGTGCTCCATTCTGCCGGCCGCCGCGCGCGAGCATACGCGCGCAATCGGGGTACTCCCTACGGGAAGCGGGTGCCCCGAATCCATCTCGGGACCGAGGGCGGCCTGGCTGTCCGTTTCTAGCGTTGATATCAGGACCGAGTGAAGGGAAAGGGACTTACCGATGAGCACCAGACTCGTCCGCCCCCGTGACGACCGATGGATCGCGGGTGTCTGCAGCGGCCTCGCACGCCGCTTCGGGATGCGGCCCAACACGATGCGCCTGCTCTTCGTGCTCTCGTGCCTGCTGCCGGGACCGCAGGTGCTGGTGTACATCGTGCTGTGGGTCCTGATGCCCGACGAGAGCCGCTATACCGCCCGCGCCTGAGAGAAAAGGGGCCTCTGTCATCGACAGAGGCCCCTTTCGCGGAGCTACGGCGCGGTGTAGGTGATGGTGATCGTCTCGTAGCCGAGGGAGCGGAGCATGCCCTCGAGCATCGCCTTGGTGTTGGCCTGGGCGCGCTCCTGCAGCCCGCTGTCCACGGCCGCCGCCTTGATCTTCTCCTCGGCGAGCGTGTAGACCTCCTGCTGCTGGTTCGGGTCCCGTTTGATCAGGTCACCGAGCCGGTTGGCGAGGCCGCGCTCCTCCGCGAAGATGTAGCTGGCCTCGGTGTCGAGGTTGACCTCGGCGAGCTGCGGCGCGGGGAGCTTGACCTCGACCGACTTGCCGTCGGCCGACTCCACGATCGCGCCGTCGGCGAGCTTGCCGAAGTCGACGTAGGCCTCGACCGAGCCCACACCGACGAACAGGGTGCGCTCGTTGAGCAGGAACTCCGGGATGTTGTCGCGGCTGGTCTGCTTGTCGACGATGACCTGGAAGTTGCCTTCGGCCGCGACGTAGCGGCTCAGGTCCTGGATCGACTTGAGCAGCGGCGGCTGGCTGCGGTCGGTGGTCTCCTGGGCGAACGGGTTGCGCCAGCTCGGCAACAGGTCGGCCGCCTTGAGCGCGAAGCCGCCGGCCACGAGCACGACGACGATCGCGGCCAACCAGATGAGGCCGCGCCCGCGTGGTCGCGGTTGCTCCTGGTCGGTCCAGGCCGGATCGTCCGCATGCCGTTCGTCGGTACGCGGGTTCACGTCGGGATATTCGCGGGTGGGCTCGATATTGGCCATTTGTCCACCTCACCGTCCTTCTGCGAACAGTTTCCCCGATGCGCGCCACCCCTAAACGAAGGCCGACACCCCCGTGAGCTTCTGGCCGACGACCAGCTGGTGCACCTCGCTCGTGCCCTCGTAGGTCAACACGCTCTCCAGGTTGTTCGCGTGCCGCATGACCGGGTATTCCGCGCTGATCCCGTTGGCACCGAGGATCGTGCGGCACTGCCGGGCGATGGCGATCGCCTCGCGCACGTTGTTGAGCTTCCCGACGCTGACCTGCTCGGGCCGCAGTCGGCCGGAGTCGGCCAGCGCGCCCAGGTGCAGCGCGAGCAGGTAGCCCTTCTGGAGCTCGAGCGCCATGTCGGCGAGCTTGGCCTGGGTGAGCTGGAAGCCGGCGATCGGACGACCGAACTGCTCCCTGGTGCACGCGTAGTCGATCGCCGTCTCCAGGCACTCCCGGGCGGCGCCGAGCGCACCGAAGACGATGCCGAACCGCGCCTCGGTCAGGCACGACAGCGGCGCCTTGAGTCCCTCGGCGGCGGGCAGCCGAGCCGCGTCGGGCAGGCGGACATCGTCGAGGACGATCTCTCCGGTCGACGAGGCCCGCAGCGACATCTTGTGCTTGATCTCGCGGGCCGTCACGCCCGGCGTGTCCATCGGCACGGCGAACCCGCGGATGCCGTCGTCGGTGCGCGCCCAGATCACCGCGACATCGGCGACCGGCGCGTTGGTGATCCACATCTTGCCGCCGTTGAGCACCCAGTCGTCGCCGTCGCGGCGGGCGCGGGTGGCCATGCCGGCCGGGTCGGAGCCGTGGTCGGGCTCGGTCAGCCCGAAGCAGCCGATGGCCTCGCCGGCCGCCATCGGCGGGAGCCAGCGTTGCTTCTGCTCTTCCGACCCGTACCGGTGGATCGCGAACATCGCCAACGAGCCCTGGACGGAGACCAGTGAGCGCACGCCCGAGTCGCCGGCCTCCAGCTCCAGGCAGGCCAGGCCGTACGCGGTGGCGCTGGCCCCGGCGCAGCCGTAGCCGGTCAGGTGCATGCCGAGCAGGCCGAGCTTGCCGAACTCCGCCGCGAGCTCGCGGACCGGGACGCGGCCCTCCTCGTACCAGGTGGCGACGTGGGGCCGCACCCGTTCGTCGATGACCTGGCGCACCACGGCGCGCATGTCACGGTCGTCGGAAGAGAGGTTGCCGTCGAGGTCGAGCAGTTCCAGCGGGGCGACGCGGTCCATGTCGCTCACCTTATTCGGTGGGCAGCACCAGCACCCGGGCGTGGATCTGGTTGCGCTGCTGGAGCGCGGCCCGCAGGGCTCGGTGCAGGCCGTCTTCGAGGTAGAGGCCGCCCTGCCACTGCACGACGTGCGGGAACAGGTCGCCGTAGAACGTCGAGTCCTCGGCCAGCAGCTTGTCGAGGGCCAGCTCGCGCTTGGTGGTGATGAGCTGGTCGAGCCGCAGCGGCCGCGGCGGGATCTCGGACCACTGCTTGAGCGTCAAGTTGTGGTCCGGGTAGGGGCGGCCGTCACGCACCGACTTGAAGATCACGCGCCGCTCCTCTCTTGGCTAGGTGGCTCACCGCCAGCTGGCTCAGCCTATCGACTGTGACCATCGCCCGCGATGCACCACCTGATCAACTGGACGCCGGCCCCTTCTCAGTGACGGCGACAGCCGATCGGGTGCCCGATAGCCGATCGTCAAGGCCCCGATCGGGGTGAACTCCGCCGGCACCCCGAACGCCTCTCGGTAGTGGTCGACGCGCTCCCCCGGAATGCCGAAGAAGCACGCGCCCAGCCCCTCGTCGACGGCCGTGAGCAGCATCAGCAGCGACGCCATGCCGGTGTCGATGTCCCAGTACGGCACCGGCCAGCGGCCCGGGTCGCGGTCGGTCCAGCCCTTGTCGGGCTCCGCGTAGCGGTCGAGGTAGGCGGACCGGTTGGAGTGCGGCACCACGATCAGCGGCGCCCGGCGCATGCCCGCGAGCCAGCCGTTGGGCTTTTGCGCCGAGGGCGTGGCCGCCGACCAGAACGCGTCGCGGCCGGCCGCGTCGTCGAGGACCAGGAAGCCCCAGCCCTGCGAGAAACCGGCCGAGGGCGCGTGGGTGGCGTGGCGCAACAGGCGCTCCACCACCGCCGCCGGCACCGGGCGGTCGGGGTCGTAGTCGCGGACCATCCGCCGTTTGCGGACGACCTCGCCGAACTCCATCACTAGCCTCCCCCCTGGCCGGCTTCGCAACCTATCGGGCGCCTGGGCTATCCGTCCAGCGAGACCCGCACACCCCAGGTGGCTGACCAGGAGGCACCCGGCTCGATCACGATCACGTCGTGGCCCGAACGGAAGGCGTCCGGCGGGCAGGTCTGCGGCTCGATCGCCACCGCCCGGCGCTGCCGGTCGCCGTGGAGCGTGTCGGAGGTGAAGACGACCCACCACTTGAACGCCTCGCCGGCCCAGACCGAGAGCGTGCGGGTGCCGTCCGAGATGCGGACCGACGAGGTGCCGTCGGCGTCCCGGTCGACGTCGCCGAACGCGTTGTCCAGCACCTGCGCGCCGATCCGCCGGGGCACGGTGAAGTCGTGGTCGCCGCCGGCCACCTTGGCCGCGCCGATCGGCAGCAGGCGGGCGTCGAACAGCACCCGGCTGCGGGCCGGGATGGTCAGCATGAGGTCGTCGAGGGCGGTGCCGGGCAGCCGGAAGTACGGGTGGGCGGCGAGCCCGAACGGTGCCGCCTCGGCGCCGACGTTGGTCGCCTCGTGGTCGACCCGCAGCCCGTCGGCCCCCACCGTGTAACGCGTGCGCAGGGTGAGCTGCCAGGGGTAGCCGACCTGGGCAGGCAGGTCGCACTCGATCAGCACGCTCGCGTCGGTCCGCTCCACCAGCCGCCAGCGCTGCCAGGAGACCAGACCGTGGATCGCGTTGTGCTTGGCCGGCTCGGTGAGCGGGAGCTGGTGCGTCGCACCGCCGAAGGTGTAGCGGCCGTCCCGGATCCGGCTCGGCCACGGCGCCAGCACGTGGCCGGAGCTGCCGGGCGGGAGCTCGTCGGTCGCGTAGCCGTCGAGGTAGTCGACCCCGTCGACGCGGTAGGCGCGCAGCCCACCGCCGACCTCCACCACGACGGCCTCGTGGCCATCGGCGGCGATCGTCCACTGTGTTCCGGAAAGGGGCGCGACGGTGCGGTTGCTCATGGGCCGGACGATATCGGTTCCGGCGCGGCGGCGGGCCGGGGGTCCGGCTCGACCTGCGGGTCCGGGTGGCGGTAGCGGGTCAACGCCGGGAAGACGAGCGCGAGAGCGATGGCCAGGCCGGCCGCGGCGAACCCGCCCACGCTGAACGCGGCACCGGCGCCCCAGAGCGCGGCGGTGCCGCCGGCGCGCAGGTCGCCCAGGCGCGGACCACCGGCGACCACGACGGTCATCACGCCCTGGAGCCGGCCGCGCATCTGGTCCGGCGCGTAGACCAGCAGGATCGAGTGCCGGAACACGGCGCTGACCAGGTCCGCGGCGCCGGCCAGGGCGAGCACCACCACCATTAGCCAAAGGCTGTGCGCGAAGCCGGCGAGACCGACCAGCACGCCCCAGGCGACCACCGCGCCGACCAGCGCCAGCCCCTGCCGGCGTACCCGGCCGATCCACCCCGAGGTCAAGCCGCCGAGGACGGATCCGATGGCGATCGCGCTGAAGAGGAAGCCCACCGCGGCCCCGCCGCCGAACCGCTCGTCCGCCATCTCCGGGAACAGCGCCCGGGGCATGGCGATGGTCATCGCGATGATGTCGATGGCGAAAGAGAGCAGCAGCACGGGCGCGCCGGCCAGGTAGCGGAACCCCTCGACGACGCTGCGCAGCCCGGCCTTGGCGGCCTTCTCGGCCGGCGGGATCGGGGGCAGGCGCAGCGTCGACCACAGGCCGATGGTGAACAGCAGCGCATCCGCCCCGTACGCGATGGGCAGTGCGATGTGCTGGTCCCAGGTCGCGAGGATCACACCCACGGTCAGGGGGCCGAGCACGACCGCGGCCTCGCCCGTGGTGAAGGAGAGCGTGTTCGCCGCCGGCACGAGGTTGGCCGGCACCAGGCGCGGGATGATCGCGCTGCGGGTCGGGTTGGTCACCGCGAACGCGCACGACTGCACGGCGGTGAACACCAGCAGCAGCCAGGGGCTGCGCCAGTCGGCCAGCGACTGGACGAAGAAGCCGAGGGTGCCCAGCCACATCACCAGGGAGCCGATGACCAGCAGGCGGCGGCGGTCCATCGCGTCGGCCAGGGCACCACCCCAGAGCCCGAAGACCAGCAGAGGCACGAGGGCCGCGACGCCCAGCAGGCCGACCCAGAACGAGTCGCGGGTCAGCGCGAACATCTCGACCGGCACGGCCACCGCGGTGAACTGGTAGCCGTAGTTGGAGAAGGCGGTGCCGATCCACATCCGCCGGTAGCTGGGGGTGGCGAGGGGCCTTAGGTCGATGGCCCAGCGTTTCCGGCTCACGGTGCGAGGCGTTCGATGATCCACTCTCCTTGTTCGGCCCGACGGTAACGCAGCCGGTCGTGCAACCGCCCGGCGCGGCCTTGCCAGAACTCGACCGTCTCGGGCACGACCCGCAGGCCACCCCAGTGCGGCGGGGCCGGGATCGAGGACTCCGCCGGGAAGCGTCGCGCGGTCGCCGCGTAGCGCTCGTCCAGCGCGGCGCGGTCGGGCAGCACCCGGGACTGCGGGCTGGCCCAGGCCGCGATCTGCGAGGGCCGGGGCCGTTCGGCGAAGTAGGTCTCGGTCTCGACCCGGTCGACCTCCGCGACCGTGCCGCGTACGCCGACCTGCCGCATGATCGGGTGCCAGGGGAAGAGCAGCGCGGCGTGCGGGTTGGCCCGCAGCTCACCGCCCTTGCGGGACTCGTAGTTGGTGTAGAACACGAACCCGCGCTCATCGACGCCCTTCAGCAGCACGGTCCGTGAGCTGGGCCAGCCGGCGGTGTCGGCGGTCGAGAGCACCATGGCGTTCGGCTCGGGCAGGCCGGCCTCCTGGGCGTCGGCGAACCACCGGCCGAACTGTTCCGGCCAGCTTGGCGCCAGGTCGGCGACGTCCAGCCCGTGGTCTGTCGCGTAGTCCCGGCGCAGGTTGGCCAAGTCGGGTGTGTCTCCGGTCACGTCCTCATCCTCGTGCACGCGTTAAGCGGTGATATGCGATGTTTGGCGGGACTCCGACTCGCTCGCTGTGCTCGCGTATTCGGAGACCCAGCAGGCAAGATGACACGAATACGAAACCTGAGTCGTGGCTAAGGCGCCGATTGTTGCGAGGCGCATAGGCGGGAGGGCGAAATGTCCGACTTCAAACCGGGGTTGGAGGGCGTCGTCGCCTTCGAGACCACGATCGCCGAGCCCGACAAAGAAGGTGGCGCGCTGCGCTACCGCGGGGTTGACATCGAGGACCTGATCGGTCAGGTCAGCTTCGGCAACGTGTGGGCGCTGCTCGTCGACGGCCGCTTCGGCCCCGGGCTGCCGCCCGCCGAGCCTTTCCCGGTGCCGGTCCACTCCGGTGACATCCGGGTCGACGTGCAGTCGGCCGTGGCGATGCTCGCGCCGTACTGGGGTCTCTCGCAGCTGCTCGACATCAACGACGTGCAGGCCCGCGAGGACCTGGCCCGGGTCTCCGTGACCGCGCTGTCGTTCGTCGCGCAGTCGGCCCGCGGGCTCGGCCTGCCGGCCGTGCCGCAGAAAGAGATCGACAAGGCCGCGACGATCGTCGAGCGGTTCATGAAGCGCTGGCGCGGCGACCCGGACCCGCGCCACGTCAAGGCCGTCGACGCCTACTTCATCTCGGCCGCCGAGCACGGCATGAACGCCTCGACGTTCACCTGCCGCGTGGTCGCCTCCACCGGCGCCGACGCGGCGGCCTGCATCTCCTCCGGCATCGGCGCGCTCTCCGGCCCGCTGCACGGAGGCGCCCCGTCGCGGGTGCTGGGCATGATCGAAGCGGTCGAGCGCAGCGGCGACGCCGAGGGCTACGTCAAGGGCGTGCTCGACCGCGGCGAGCGGCTGATGGGCTTCGGCCACCGGGTCTACCGGGCCGAGGACCCGCGCGCCCGGGTGCTGCGCCGCACCGCCAAGGAGCTCGGCGCGCCCCGCTTCGAGGTGGCCGAGGCGCTGGAGAAGGCCGCCCTCGACGAGCTCCAGGCGCGCCGCCCCGACCGGGTGCTGGCCACCAACGTCGAGTTCTGGTCGGCCGTGGTGCTCGACTTCGCCGAGGTGCCGCCGCACATGTTCACCTCGATGTTCACCTGCGCCCGCACGGCGGGCTGGAGCGCGCACATCATGGAGCAGAAGGCGCTCCAGCGGTTGGTACGCCCGTCGGCCAACTACGTCGGCCCCGGCCCTCGCAAGCCCGCCGACGTCGAGGGTTGGCACCAGATTCCCCACGCCGAGTAGGTGTGGGTGGGCTCACGCCCCCAGTCGTGGGACCGTCCGGTCCGCGCGCTCGTTGGGATGGAAGTATGAAAGTTCGGCAGCGCTGCCGGCTTCCTTTCCCGAGCGCGACCTAAGGATCTTTCGTGGCTGACGTGACCAGCATCCGGATTCCTGACGAGATCAAGCCCGCTGACGGACGATTCGGCTGCGGGCCGTCCAAGGTTCGCCCGGAGGCGGTCTCCGCGCTCAGCCGGGTGGCGACGAGCTACCTCGGCACCTCACACCGGCAGAAGACGGTCCGCGACGAGGTCAAGCGGCTCCGCGAGGGCCTGGCCTCGTTCTTCACCCTTCCTGACGGGTACGAGGTGATCATCTCCAACGGCGGCACGACCGCGTTCTGGGAGGTCGCGACCTTCGGTCTGGTCAAGGACAAGGCCCAGTTCGCCAGCTTCGGCGAGTTCGGCGCCAAGTTCGCCTCCTCGGTCAAGGCCGCGCCGTTCCTCGCGGACCCGACCGTGCGCAAGGCCGACCCCGGCAGTGCCCCCGGCCTGGTCGCCGAGGCCGGTGTCGACGTCTACGGCACGCCGCACAACGAGACCTCGACCGGTGTCGCGGTGCCGATCAAGCGGGTGGCCGGTGCCGACCCCGACGCGCTGCTGCTGGTCGACGCGACCTCCGGTGCCGGTGGGCTCGAGGTCGACCTGCGCGAGACCGACGTCTACTACTTCGCCCCGCAGAAGGCGTTCGCCTCCGACGGCGGGCTGTGGATCGCCCTGATGTCGCCGGCAGCGCTGGCCCGCGCGGCCGAGATCAAGGCGACCGGCCGCTACATCCCGGCGTTCCTCGACCTGGTGACCGCGATCGACAACTCGCGCCTGGAGCAGACCTACAACACCCCGGCGCTGTCGACCATCTTCCTGGCCGCAGAGCAGACCGACTGGATGAACGCGCACGGCGGCCTGTCCTGGGCGGCCAAGCGCACGCAGGAGAGCGCCGGGGTCATCTACGGCTGGGCCGAGCGCTCGACCGTGGCCACCCCGTTCGTGTCCGACCCGGGCCTGCGGTCCAACGTGGTGGCGACCATCGACTTCGTCGACGAGGTCGACGCGTCCGCCATCGCCAAGGCACTGCGCGCCAACGGCATCGTCGACACCGAGCCGTACCGCAAGCTCGGTCGCAACCAGCTCCGCGTGGCCCTGTTCCCGGCGATCGAGCCCTCCGACGTCGAGGCGCTGACCGCTTCGATCGACTACGTACTCGAGCGGCTCTAGCATTTCCATCCCGACACCCCGGCGTGCCTAGCGGTGCGCCGGGGTGCTAGTGGGCTACCGTGTCGGAAGCGTCTCGACTGTGGTCGGGATCGTCGGCCACAGCGGGACGGAGGCAACGCGATGCGGCCTGTACGCTTCGTCGCCCTCTCCGAGGACGGCCAGGCAATGGTGCTCGCCGACGAGGTGGGCCGCCTCCTGGCGCTGCCACTCGACGAGCGGATCAACGGCGTCCTCCACGGCGACCCTTCCACGGCCGCGGTCAGCGGTGCCGGCCACTTCGGTGACCAGGCGCCGTCGCTGTCGCCCCGCGACATCCAGGCCCGCATCCGCAGCGGCGACTCCGCCGACGAGGTGGCCCGCATCGCCGGGGTGCCGGTCGACCGGGTGCTCCGCTACGCCGGCCCGGTGCTCCAGGAGCGGGCCATGCTTGCTCAGCACGCCCGGCGCACCCGGCTGAAGACGTCCGAGAAGGGCGCGCCGCTGGCCGAGGTGGTCGACGCCCGGCTGGCCCAGCACGGCATAGACGCCGAGAAGATCTCCTGGGACGCCTACCGCCGTGACGACGGCACCTGGCGGATCGTCGCCACGTGGCCGTCCGGCAAGGCGACCGCCCAGGCCATGTGGGACCTCGACCGGGCACGCCAGGTCGTCACGCCACACGACGACATGGCGCAATACCTGTGCACCGAGCGCCCGCAGCCGCTGCTCGGCCAGGAGCCCGTGACGCCGGAGCGCGGCGGCCACGCGCTGCCCGGCCGGTCCCGTGGCGAGCCCACCCGCGGCGGCCACGGCCTGCCCGCTGCCGCGACCACCGAGCAGCGCCCGCCGCGCGACGCGATCCGCGCCGGCCGCGACGCCCTGCTCGCCTCACTCGACCGTCCACTGACGCCGCCCGGCCGCGGCCTCGACGCAGGGCCTTCCGAGCCCCGCCGGGGTGGCGCCGCGGCGCTGCTCGGGTCGCCGGGTTCGGCCTTCGACGACGACGCCGACCTCCCCAAGGAGGTGCCGGCCGTGCCGTCGCTCGCGGTGCTCCGGCCCAGGCGCACGACCGGCGACAGCAACACGGAGCAGACCGACCCGGCCGGCAAGCCGCGCAAGCGACTGCCCAGTTGGGACGACGTGCTCTTCGGCAGCGCACCGCAGCGCGAATCGTCCTGAGTTTCGCAGCCTGCTGTTTGCTGGCAGGGTGAGGCCATGGAGTACACCAACCTGGGCCGCACCGGCCTGACCGTCAGCCGGCTCTGCCTTGGCACCATGAACTTCGGTCCGGAGACCACAGAGCCCGACAGCTTCGCCATCATGGACCGGGCGCTCGAACACGGCCTCAACTTCTTCGACACGGCCAACGTGTACGGCTGGAAGGTCGGCGAGGGCGTCACCGAGCAGATCATCGGCCGCTGGTTGGCCCAGGGCGACGGCCGTCGCGACAAGGTCGTGCTGGCCACGAAGGTGTACGGCAAGATGGGCGACGGACCCAACGAGCGCGGACTGTCGGCTCGGCACATCGTCCGCGCGTGCGAGGCCTCGCTCCGTCGTCTCCAGACGGACAACATCGACCTGTACCAGATGCACCACATCTCCCGCACGACGCCGTGGGAGGAGATCTGGCAGGCGATGGAGCTCCTGGTGGCCCAGGGCAAGGTGAGCTATGTCGGGTCGTCCAACTTCGCGGGTTGGCACCTGGCGCAGGCACAGGAGTCGGCCGCGCGCCGCAACTTCCTGGGTCTGGTCTCGGAGCAGTGCCTCTACAACCTGGTCGCCCGCGGCCCGGAGCTGGAGCTGATCCCGGCGGCGCAGCACTATGGAATCGGAATCATCCCGTGGTCGCCGCTGCACGGAGGCCTGCTCGCCGGAGTCCTGCGCAAGCTGGCGGCGGGCGAGGCGGCCCGCGGCAAGAGCGGCCGGGCGGCGGACGACCTGGCGACGTACCGCGAGTCGATCGAGGCTTACGAGAAGCTGTGCGCGGACCTGGGCCACGACCCGAGCAACGTGGCCCTGGCCTGGCTGCTCTCCCGTCCGGGCGTAACGGCCCCGATCATCGGCCCCCGCACGATGGCCCAGTTGGACGGAGCAGTCGCGGCCGTGGGCATCGAACTCGACCGAGCAACCCTGGGCCGCCTCGACGACCTGTTCCCCCCACTAGGCAAGGGCGGCGCGGCCCCGGAGGCATGGGCCTGGTAGCTCTTCGCTCTCATCTACCGGCGGTGCCGCAGGGCTAGCGGACCGCCGAGACGCGGCAGGTGCCGGATGCGGCCGGGACGTCCAGCTTCGTGCTTTCCTCAAGGTGAGCCGTGTCGCCGGGGGCCACGTCGCGCGCGGTGAGCGAGGCTCGGTCGATCCGGGCGCCGTCTTCGTCGAGGTACTCGACCTCGATGTGGGCCGACCGCTTCGTGACGCCGGTGTTCTTGACGCTCAGCCCGACCGTCACCCGGTCCCCGGCGAACTCACAGGAAGCGACGTCGACGAGCATCTCGGCGGCCCTGGCCCGACTCTGCTTGGCGCCCGCCCACACACTGACCGCGGCCATCGCGAGCACGACGACGATGGTCACCAGCCCAGGCACCGTGATCCAGAAGTTCTGCTTGGCCGGCCGTGCGGGGGGCAAAGGGGGAAAAACACTCGTCACCCCCGCAAACTACCCGGCCTTGCCGCTCCACTTCGGCAGATCAGAGAAGCCAGTTCGTCAGTCGTTCGTAGGTCGGGTCGGGGCCGAGGTTGCTCCGCATGAGGAAGAGTTCGCGGACCGGCCACACCGGTCCGGCGTAGGCGTCCAACGCCGCCCGGTCGGCGTCCAGCTCCGCTCTGGGGATGCGGTTGCCAGGTCGCGCGAGGGTCAGATGCGGCTTCCACGGCCGCTCGTCGTATTGGAAACGCGCGTGCTTCAGCTCGCGCCGCAGGGCTTTGTGGAGCCCGCGCATCGGTTCGAGGTCCCCGGAGACCCCGACCCACATCAAGGTGAAAGCCCCACGCCCGAACCGCCCGCCCCCCGCGAGCGAAAGCTCCGGCACCACCGGCCATACGCCACCGTCGGGCTTGCTTGGAGCCGCACCCACCTCTGACAACGTCCTGGACCGAGCGGCAGCAAGGTCCGCGTCCGCACCGTCGGGCACCTCCGATCCAGGCGCACGATCGGATCGCCCGCGACCGGCCGCTTCCGTCACACCTGGATCTGTCTCCTCACCAGGCGACGCGCCGAAATCCGGGGGCGGCCCGGATTCAGGATCGGGGTCCGCACCGCGCGCCTCACGGTCCCTGGACCGAGCCGCAGGTCCAGACTCGCGACCAAGGTTCGCGCCACCCAACCCACGACGCACGGACCGACCCCCAGAACCCGACTCGCCACCAGCCTCCGCGCCACCCAAGCCAGGACCTACCGACCGACCCACAGGTCCGGCTTCAAGATCCGCGTCCGCGTTGCCTGACCCAGCGGCCTCCGGCCGCGCCACAGGTCCGAACTCTGGAACTGGGTCCGCGCCGCGCCTGGACCGCGACGCAGGTCCGGATTCGAGGTCGGTCTTTGTGCGCTCGCGAGCCCGGGCCGCTCGACGGGCCAACGTTGCGGCGCGCGCTTGGTAGCGCTCGACCCCCCGCCCGACCGCTTCCTCCACCTCGGCGAGGCGTTCGTCGGGGACCTCGCCCAGGAAGGCCAGCGTCAAGTGGTAGGTCTCGGGTCGGGCGAGGCGGGTGTTGATGCCCGCGGCCGACGCGCGGCCTACGTGGAGGGACGACACGAGATCGGCCAGGTGCGCGACGGCGGAGGCTGGCGGGTAGACGGCTACGAACAGCCTCAACGCTGCTCGCGGCGTTCGGGTTCGGCTGTCGGCAACGTCATGCCCGCCGCTTGTAGCTCGCCCTCGACCCGGACTCGCTCGATCTCCAGGTCGACGCCCACCAGGTCGCTCAGGTGTTGGGTTACGCCGAGGCAAGCGCAGGCCAGGCTCAGCTGCTCGTCATAGGCGCGCAGCACCGCGGTCTGCCAGATGACCGAGCGCTGGGCGATCCCCAGTCGCTGGCGGCCCAGGCGTTGCAGGTCGGCGGCGATCTGCTCGATCGTGGGGCGTTCCCGCTCGTCGTCGACGCCGGCGAGCTCCAGCTCGAGCTCCACCGAACCGATCGAGCGGTCGAGGCGGCTGATCGCCCGCCGCTCGCGGCGCTCCAGGCGCGCCTGTCGCACCGCGCGGGTGGCACGTTCGATGAGCTCGTCCGCGCATACGATCGCGGCGACGATGGCAGGCAGACACAGAAGCGTCAGGATCGCCACCGCCAGCACGAGCGTGTGCGGGATCGCCACTCTTCGACGCTATGCGGCTCTGGCAGCGACCGCCACCGATTTGGGTTTCATTTGGTGCACCGACCGGTCAAAATCCGCGCATGGCGCATTCGTGCTGATCATTGCGTGACCGCCTCGAGCATGGCGCGCAGCCGGGAGACCGCAGTGGCATCTCCCTCCACCCGGACCGCGCTGTCGCCCACTCGCCGCCAGAGCCACAGCAGCACGTCATGCGGCGCTCCCGAGATCTGGGCCGCCGCCTGGCCCGCGGTGTCGGGCGCGATCTCGACACTGCCGTGGTCGAGCCGGACCAGCCAGCGGGCGCCGCCGGCGCTGACCAGCACCGCCCGGTTGCCGTCGGCGCGCAGCAGGTCGCCGAAGTCTTCCGGCCACTGTCGGGTGGCATAGGACAGGAACACCTCGAGCACCTCGGCGATGCCGTCGGCGGCCAGCTCGGGCGGGATCGGCGAGATCGGGCGGCCCGCGGCGAGCTCGGCGTCGACCCGGTGGATCACCGTCTCCTGTGCCATCCGGCGGACCCAGAAGCCGACGGTCTGATCCGGCTCGTACCAAGTCGGGCAGGCCTGCGAATCCGGCCGCGCTGCGAACTCGGCGACCAGCTCCGCATAGCCCCGGTCGAGCAACGCGGTCGACTTCTCCCCCGTCGGCTCCGGCGGCCACGCCGAAGGAAACTCACCGCGCCGCATCGTGGCGACCTTGTGCAGGTAGACGTGGGCCACGTGCGTGACCAGGTCGTCGACGGTCCAACCCGGACAGGACGGCACCGGCGCCGACAGGTCGACGGCCGCCGCCCGCAGGTCGGCGAAGTCGGCCTCGAGGCACCGGAGGAACACGTCGCGCGTCATGCTAGAAAGCAAACCAGATGGGTACGACACAACTCACGCGCGTTCGGCGACGACCGCGGGCACGACGCGGACCCGGGGCACCGGACGCAGGTGCATGATCAGCCGGCTGCCGCTGTGCCGGAGCTGCACGACCAGGGCCAGCCCGGTCGCGGCCAGTGCGATCACCCCACCGAGCCAGATCGCGGTGCCAGCGCCGGCGTGGTCGGCCAGCCAACCGACCAGCGGCCCGGACACCGGGTTGAGCCCCATGAAGACGAACACCCAGAGAGCCATCACGCGTCCGCGGTACGCGGCGTCGGTGCCGAGCTGGACCCGCTGGTTGGCGGCCTGAGCGAAGAAGACCATGAAGAAGCCGGTGGGTACGAGGGCGGCGACGACCAGCCAGTACACCGGCAGGATGCCGACCAGGATGCCGAACGCGCTGAACACCATCGCCGACGCGATCACCGTGTAGACCGAGGGCCGGGCTCGCCGGGTGCCCCCGACCAGCGCACCGACCAGCGCGCCCAGGCCGACGGCGGTGGTGAACAGGCCGAACGAGGCCGCGCCGGTGTTGAAGCCGGTCTTGGCCAGCGCCTGGAGCGTCACCGGGAAGTTGAAGAGCGTGAACGCGAGCACGCTCATCAGCACCATCGGCAGCATCAGGTCGGGCCGGCGGCGCACGTAGCGCAGGCCGTCGACCACCCGGGCCGGCTCACGCGCGGCGGCCGCGGGAAGCTCGGCGCGATACAGCTCGGCCGGCCGCATCCGGACCAGGCAGATCAGCGGCGCCACGGCGAGGACCGCGCTGAACACGAACACCGGGCCGACGTCGAACAGGGCGATCGCGATGCCGGCGAGCGACGGGCCGATCACCCGAGCGCTGTTGAAGGTGGCCGCGGACAGGCCCAGTGCGTTGGGCAGCAGCCGGATCTCGACCAGCTCGGAGACGAACGACTGCCGCACCGGCGTCTCGACCGCGCTGGCGACACCGAGCAGCAGGGCGAAGACATAGACGTGCCAGAGCTCCGCCGCACCGCTCACCACCAGGATGCTGAACAGCACCGACAACAGCGTCCAGGCGAAGTTCGCGACAAAAAGGATCTTGCGCTTGTCGTAGCGGTCGGCCAGCCGGCCGGACAGCAGCGTGAGCGCCAGCACGGGCGTGAACTGGAGGGCGGTGACGATGCCGAGCTGCGCGGCGGTGCCGCCCAACAGGAAGACGAGCCAGTCCTGGGTCGTGAACATCATCCAGACGCCGATCAGCTTCACGAGCTGACCGAGCGCGAAGAGCCGGTAGTTCCTCACCTGGAGGGACTGGAACGTGGTGTTGAGCCGGGCCCGCAAGGCTGTTGCGCCTCCCAAGAGATCGCCGAAGGTACGCGTCATCCACAAAGGACGAAGCGGCGCGAGCTCAGGCGCGCGCGACCTTCTGCAGGATCTCCGCCGCCCGGCGGAGCGTCTCGCGCTCCTCCGGGGTAAGCGCGGCGAGTCGAGGGGCCAGCCACTCGTCACGGGCCCTCTCGTGCTGGGCAAGGATCGCCCGACCCGCCTCCGTGGCAGCCAGGATGACCTGGCGCCCGTCGGTCGGGTGCGGGGTTCGTTGCACCAGCCCGCGCTCTTCCAGCTTGGCGACGATCTTGGTCATCGTCGGCGGCTGGACACGTTCGACATCGGCGAGTTCCCGGGGGGACAGCGCCCCGCCCAGCTGGAGGCTGGTCAGGGCGGAAAGCTGGGTAACCGTGAGATCGCCGACCGGGCGGGTCTGCCTGACCCGCCGGTTGAACCGGGTGATCGCATCGCGCAGCGACGAGGCCAGTTGCGCCACCGAGACGCGCTTCGCCGTCACCGTCCGCTCCGTCACAGTAATTAGCTTAACTAATAAGCCCGGCTAACAACCAGCGAGTATGGCCCCGGTCACGGCCTCACGAGATCAGCGTCTCGATCGGCCCACGCAGGAAGTAGACCACGAACAGGCCGGCCACGGCGTACAACAACGGGTGAACCTGGCGCGCCTTGCCGCAGGCCAGCTTGATCACCACGTACGCGATGATGCCCGCCCCGATGCCGTTGGAGATCGAGTAGGTGAACGGCATCAGCACGATGGTCAGGAACGCCGGCACGCCGATCTCGTAGTCGGTCCAGTCGATGCTCCGCACCGCGGTCATCATCAGGAAGCCGACGATCACCAGCGCCGCCGAGGCGGCCTCGAACGGCACCACCGTCACCAGCGGGGCGATGAACATCGCGAGCAGGAACAAGCCGCCGGTGACCAGGTTGGCCACGCCGGTGCGGGCTCCCTCGGCAACACCCGAGGCGCTTTCGATGTACGAGGTGTTGCTGGACACGCTGGCCGCGCCACCGGCGGCCGCGGCGACCGAGTCGACGAGCAGGATCTCGCGCGTACGCGGAGGCATGCCGTCCTCGTCGAGCAGGCCGCCCTCCTGGCCGACCGCGACCATCGTGCCCATCGTGTCGAAGAAGTCCGTGATCAACAGGGTGAAGACGAACATCAGGACGACCAGCCAGCCGGCGGTCTGCCACGAGTGGAACACGTTGAACTTGCCCAGCAGGGAGAGGTCGGGCAGGTCGACGATGGTGTCCGGCAGCTTCGGGACGTTGAGCGACCAGCCGCTCGGGTTCGGCTTGCCGTCGACGAAGGACGGGCCGATCTTGCCGACGGCCTCGACGATCAGCGCGAGCACGGTCGCCGACAGGATGCCGATCAGGATGGCCCCGCGGACCTTCCGGACGAACAGGACGATCGTCAGCAGCAGCGCGAACACGAAGACCAGCGCGGGCCAGGTGATCAGCCGGCCGTTGATGCCCAGCCCGACCGGGACGGTGGTGCCGGCGATGTCCGGGATCCGGCGCACGAAGCCGGCGTCGACGAGGCCGATGATCGTCAGGAACAGGCCGATGCCAACCCCGATCGCGGCCTTGAGCTGGGTCGGCACCGAGCGGAAGATGCTCTCACGCAGGCCGGTGAGCACCAGGATGGCGATCAGCACGCCCTCGATGACCACCAGGCCCATGGCGTCGGCCCAGGTCATCTGCGGTGCGATCTCGTACGCCACCATGGCGTTGACGCCGAGGCCGGCGGCGAGGGCCAGCGGGAACCGGGCCACCACGCCCATCAGGATGGTCATCACGCCGGCGACCAGCGCGGTGGCGGCCGCGATGGCGGCGATCGCGAGGTGGACTCCGCTCGCGTCCGTGGCGCTGCCGAGGATCAGCGGGTTGAGCACCACGATGTAGGCCATCGTGAAGAAGGTCGCGAAGCCGCCGCGGACCTCCTGGCCGATGCTGGAGCCACGGGCCGTGATGGAGAAGTAGCGGTCGAAGCCACTCACCGGACGGTCGTCGGCCGTGGGCCGCTCTGTGGTCGGTGCCTCGGTCATGGTGCCGGCTCCCAAGCGGAGATCATCGATTGACCTGCGCATATTGCCACAGCCGGTGTTACACCGAAAGATCTTCCTGGTTACCCTTTTCGAGTGGCTGAGCAGCAGCAACAACCTCGGGTGGCACCGCTCGACCCGCCCATGGTGCCGTTCGCCGTGGCCGGCATCGTCATCTGGGCCGCCGTCGGCCTCGTGGTGCTCGCCTTTTTCCGCGACGGGCGCGAAAACTGGCTGTGGACCTGCCTGGCCGGCTTCGTGCTCGGATTCCCCGGCCTAGCGGTCATGATCAGGCACGATGCGAACCGGCGCCGCCGGCTGGCCGCCGCTCAGTCGTCGACGGACTCGACTTCGCCGTCGTCGTAGACGGTCGGCAACTCTTCCGGCGCCGCGCCCTCGGCCAGTGCCTCGGAGTGCGCTCCGCAGCCGTGGTCGGAGCTGACCGCCCGGCCGTCGTCGGGCGCGAACATGTTGCCGCAGACCCCGAACGCCTGGCGCATCGCACCGGCCAGCGGCAGGTAGAACCCGCAGGTCACGCAGCGGGCGGCGGGCGGTGCGGCGGACGAGATCGCGGCGTCGGGACCGTGGTCGCCGTCGTACCAGCGCTGCGCGGTCTCCTCGCGGCCCTCTTTCGACATCACCCGGGGGCGGCCCAGGCCGAGCTCCCAGGCGACCTCGTCGACCGCCGGGTCCTCCGAGAGCGTGTAGCCCGGGACGAGCCGGTCGTCGTCGGCCGGAGTGAGCAGCAGGTCACCGACGCCCAGGTCACCGGGCTGCAGGCGGTCCTGCCAGGGCACCCAGCCGGGGGCGAGGAGCGCGTCGGGGCCGGGCAGCAGGACGGTCTCGCAGACCGTCACGTGCTTGCTCCGGGAGACCCGCGTCACTGTGACCGCCCAGCGCCAACCCCGATATCCGGGCATTTCGCAGGCAAAGTAGTGGGTGACCAGTCGCTCGCCCTCGGCAACCACGTCGAGGTGGGCGCCGACCTCAGCTGAGTCGACCTCGGTGATCGCCTCTCGCGCCAGGTCGACTGCCGCAGCACAGACCTGGTCGAGCTTCGCGGATCGCACGGCGGCACTCCTGGTCACCCTGACATTCTTCACTACGCGTGTGGGCCGCCGACACCGGGATGGGAGAGGATGGGGCGCATGCCGTTGATACGCCGCACGGGCTCGACGATCGGCCGTTTCATCGGCACGACCGTCAAGGGTGGCCGCCTGGTCAGCCGTGGAGTCCGCCGTGGTGTCGGCACCGCCCGGTCCAAGGGCGCACGGGGCGAAACGGGCATGATGCGTCTGTTCGACCTGCATGCGGCTTCGTGCGCCGGCGACACGCTGATCACCATCGGGCTGGCCGGCACGATCTTCTTCGACGTGCCGCTCGGCGAGGCCCGCAGCAAGGTCGCGCTCTACCTGTTGATCACGATGGTCCCGTTCGCCCTGCTGGCGCCCGTGGTCGGCCCCTTGCTCGACCACTTCCGGCACGGCCGGCGCTGGGCACTGGCCGCGACCTTCCTCGGCCGGGCGTTCCTGGTCTGGGCCGTGGCCGACAACACCGACTCGATCTGGCTCTACCCGGCCGCGTTCGGCGTGCTCGCCCTTTCCCGGGCGTACGGCGTGGCCAGATCGGCGGCCGTCCCCCGGCTGTTGCCCGAAGGGCTCGGGCTGTCCCAGGCCGGCGCCAGGGCGAGCATCTACGGCACCGTCGCGGGTGCCATAGCGGCCCCGATCGGGGTCGCGGCCTTCGCCATCGGCCCCGAGTGGCCGCTGCGGATCGCCGCCGTGGTGTTCCTGGTCGGCATGGTGATCTCGCTGCGGCTGCCCGGCCGGGCCGACTCCGACCCGCCGGAGACCGTGCCCCGGCCGATAGCGGCCATCTTCGGGGCGTTCGGGCGCAACGGCGACCGGCCGCTGTCCGGCCGGCTGGTGATCTCCGCACTGATCGGCAGTGCCACGCTCCGCGCGTTCTACGGCTTCCTGCTGCTCTTCCTCGCGTTCGCGGTCAAGGGCGGCCACCTTGACACGACGATCTTCGGTCGCACGCTCAGCGACGGGCTGGCGCTCAGCGTCATGGGCGCGGCCCTGGGCGTCGGCACGTTCCTCGCGACCGCCGTCGGCACCCGGCTGCGGATACACCGGCCCGTCGCGCTCCAGTCCAGCGGCCTGATCCTCACGGCCGGCATCGCGGTGTTGACCACGATCGGCTACTCGCTGGCCATGGTGGCGTTGCTCTGCCTGGTCACCGCGCTGATGAGCGGCATCGCCAAGCTCTCCAACGACGCCACGATCCAGGAACGCGTGCCGGAGCGGATGCGGGCCAGCGCGTTCGCCCACTCCGAGACCGTGCTGGTGCTGGCCTTCGTGGCCGGCGGCGGCCTCGGCCTGATCCCGGTGACCGGCCGCGTCGGCGTCGGCCTGCTCGGCGTCGTGGCGGCGCTGGCGGCGGTGCGGGCCGTGATCGTGGCCGGCCAGCTACGCAAGGAGCGGCTGCACGGCCGGTTCGACGTGGGCGACCCGCAGGCGCAGGAGCCGGCCACCGAGCCGAGTGCGGGTGCCGCCGGCGGCTCATCGCGGCCGAGTGCCGCCGCCGACACACCGCGGCCGGCTGCCCCCGCGACCGATCCACGGCGGTCTGGTGCCTCGGCCGCCGACTCACGGCGGCACGGTGCCTCCGCGGCCGGCACACCGCGCCCGGGTGCCTCCACCGCGCCGCCGCCGCGGACACCCGCGGAGGCGCCGACCACCGAGCTGCCGAAGACCACCCGCCGGTGGTGGCGCCGGCCGCGCCCCGACCAGGCGAAGACCACGCTGCCGATGCCGGCGGTCGACCCGGACGCCGGCGGCACGACCAAGCAGGACACGGTCGTCGCCCCGCCCGGCTACCACGTCTACCGGCCGAGCAACCCGGTCGACGCGCCGCCCGAGGACCCGTGGCGGGACACCGCGGGACCGCCGGCGTGAGCGGGCTGCTCCTCGTGACGGCCGTCGAGGTGGAAGCCGAGGCGGTCCGGGCCGGGCTCGACGGCGGGCTCACCGTGGCCGCCGTCGGCGTCGGTCCAGCCCAGGCCGCCGCGGGCACCGCACGGCTGCTGGCCAGGGCCGAGGCGGCGGGCCGCCCGTACACGGGCGTGGTCTGCCTGGGCATCGGCGGTGGGTTCGCTGGGCGGGTCGACCTCGGCGAGATCGCCATCGCCACCCGCGCCGTCGCCGCCGACCTGGGTGCCGAAAGCCCCGACGGTTTCCTGCCGATCGACGACCTCGGCTTCGGATCGGCCACGTTCGACGCCGACCCCGACCTGGTCGCCAGGCTGCGCGCCGCGCTGCCGGACGCGGCCGTCGGCACCGTGCTGACCGTGAGCACCGTCACGGGCACGGCCGCGTCCACGGAGACGCTCGCCACGCGCTTTCCCGACGCGGTGGCCGAGGGCATGGAGGGCTACGGGGTCGCCTGCGCGGCCGCTGGCCTCCCGTTCGCCGAGGTCAGAACGATCTCCAACGTGATCGGACCCCGCGACCGCTCGAGCTGGCGGATCTCCGCGGCCCTGGCCGCCCTCACCGAGGCGGGCAAGGCACTGGGGTTAGCGTGACTGGCATGGCGCTCAAGCTGGCTTTCTCGCCGTGCCCCAACGACACGTTCGTGTTCCACGCGCTCGCGCACGGCCTGGTGGACGGTGCGCCACCGGTCGAGGTGACGTACGCGGACGTGGACGTGACCAACACGGCCGCCGAGAAGGGCGAGTTCGACCTGGTCAAGGTCAGCTACGCGGCGCTGCCCTGGTTGATGGACGACTACGAGCTTCTGCCGTGCGGCGGCGCGCTCGGCCGAGGCTGCGGTCCCTTGGTGCTGACCCGGCAGGACGGCCCGACCAACCTCGACGGCGCCCGGGTCGCGGTGCCCGGTGACCGCACCACCGCATACCTGCTGTTCCGGCTCTGGGCACAAGGGCAGCAGCCGGCGGCGATCGACGTGGTGCCGTTCCACGAGATCATGCCCGCGGTCGCGGCCGGCCGGTACGACGCCGGCCTGGTGATCCACGAAGCCCGGTTCACCTACCCGAGGCACGGGCTGACCGCGCTGGTCGACCTCGGCGAGTGGTGGGAGGGCGACACCGGCCTGCCGATCCCGCTGGGCGCGATCCTGGCCAAGCGCGGCACGGTCGACCCGGCGGCGGCCACGGAATGGATCCGTGACTCGGTCCGTCAGGCCTGGGACGACCCGGCGGCCAGCCGCGACTACGTGCTCGCGCACGCCCAGGAGATGGAGCAGGCCGTCGTCGACCAGCACATCGGGCTCTACGTCAACGAGTTCACCGAAGACCTGGGCGCCGAGGGCCGCCAGGCGATCGAAGCCCTGCTCGGCCGCGCGGCAGAGGCGGGGCTGACTCCTCAGATCTCCAGCTCGCGCGCCACCGCGTGGAGCAGCTGAGCCACCTGGGCCGCGGTCTTCTTGTCAGGGAACCGGCCGCGGCGCAGGTCCGGCTGGACCCGGGCCTCGAGCACCTTGATCATGTCTTCGACCATGCTCTGGAGCTCGTCCGCGGGGCGGCGGCGCAGCTCGGCCATCGACGGCGGCGCGTCGAGCAGCTTGACGCCGAGCGCCTGCGCGCCCTTGCGGCTGTCGACCACGCCGAACTCGATGCGCTGGCCACCCTTCAGCTCGGTTACGCCGGCAGGCAAGGCGCCCTTGGGCAGGAACACGTCGCCACCCTCGTCACTGGTGACGAACCCGTATCCCTTGGTCGCGTCGAACCACTTCACTCGCCCGGTCGGCACTGAAACCTCACTGAACCTCGCGCCGGAATTGCTGACGTCACAAGGCTAGCCGGACCAACCCCGGAAGCGCCGCCGGGAATTCGCGGAGATCGGGCAGAACCAGCCGTGCGCCGGCCGCGCTGAGCTCTTCGGCCGAGCACGGGCCGGTCGTCACCGCGACGCCGGGCACCTCGGCGGTTCGGGCGGCCACCATGTCCGCGACGTGGTCACCGACGTAGATGCCGCAGCCGTGCGTGGTCAGCGCGGTCGCCTTGCCCTCGGCGAACAGGTCGCCGGCCACCGCGTCCACGGGCAGGCCGAGGTGTCGGAGGTGGAGCTCGGCCAGCCGGCCCAACTTGGACGTGACGACCACCACACGGCCGCCGAGGTCGTGCACGGCGTCGACGGCCTCCCGGGCGCCGGGCAGCAGGACGGTCGGCTCGATCGCGTGGTGCTCGTACAACGCGCGGTAGGTCTTGACCGCTCCCTCGACCTCCTCGGGCGGGAACCAGTAGCCCAGTTCGGTGCGCAGCGGCGGGCCGAGCCGGGTGACGGCGAGCTGTTCGTCCACATAGGTGCCGGTGACGGCGGTCAGCTCGCGGAACGCCGCCGCGATGCCGGCGCGCGTGTCGGCCAAGGTCATGTCGAAGTCGAACCCGACTGCCAGTTCCGTGATCACCTGAGCGATCGTCGCATATCGGCTGGCTGGCCCCGCCCGCGCCGGAGCCGTCGGCCGGATAGCGTGGTAAGGCGATGAACATGCTCGTCGACCAACTTCGGTCACTCCCAGACGAGGCGCTCGCGGCGTTGCTGCGCATGCGTCCGGATCTGGTCGTCCCTGTGCCGTCCGACCTGTCCGCATTGGCGCTGCGTGCGCAGACCCGTGCGTCGATCGCCCGGGTGCTCGACGGCTTCGACCGGTTCACGCTGGAGGTCCTCGACGCCGCCCGGCTGAGCCGGGGCGGGTCTGACGAGACCACCAGCCTGGAGACGATCTTCACGCTGACCAGCGGGGTCGACCGGGACACCGTCCGCGCGGCCATCGATCGGCTGCGCGCCCGGTTCGTGCTGTACGGCCCCGAGAACGCGCTGTCCATCGCCGTCGGCGTCGACGAGGTGTCGTCCCCGTACCCCGCCGGTCTCGGCCGGCCCGCCGGCCTGCTCGACGCGAGCGCCGCGGAGCTGGTCGCCGACCCGGCCAAGCTGCGCCGCACGGTGCTCGCAGCGCCGCCGCAGGCCCGCGCGGTGCTCGACCGGCTCGCCGCCGGCCCACCGGTCGGCACCCTGGCCGGGGTCAGCGACGCCGGCTCCCCGGTGCGTTGGCTGGTCGACAACGCCCTGCTGGTGCCGGTGCCCAGCGGCGGGTTCGAGCTGCCCCGCGAGGTCGGCCTGCTGCTGCGCCGGGAGACCGGCCCGCTCGGACCGCTGCACCCGGTCCCGCCGAAGATCGACGCTCCGGCCCGGGAGCAGAAGGCCGCCGACTCCGCCGGTGCCGGCCAGGCGATGGACGCCGTGCGCCACACCGAGGCCCTGCTGGTCGCGCTCGAGACCGAGCCGGCCTCCGTGCTGCGCTCCGGTGGCATCGGAGTCCGCGAGCTGCGCCGGCTGGCCCGGTCCGCCGGCCTCGACGACGCCAGCGCGGCGACCCTGCTGGAGGCCGCGTACGCCGCCGGGCTGGCCGGTGAGGCCGACGCCCACGCGGCACCGGTCGGTCGGCCCGCTCCCGAGACCCAGGTGCTGCCGACCGCCCGCTTCGACGCGTGGCGCGCCTCGTCGATCGCCCGCCGCTGGACCGACCTCGCGGGCGCCTGGCTGACCATGACCCGCCAGCCCGGCCTGGTCGGGCAGCGCGACGAACGGGACCGCCCGATCACCGTGCTGGCGCCCGAGGTCGAGCGCTCCGGCGCCCCGGCCACCCGGCGTGCGGTGCTCGGCATCCTCGCCGCCCAACCGCCCGGCACGGCTCCATCCCCCGACGAGCTGCTCAGCCTGCTCGACTGGGACGCACCGCGGCGCACGCGCGGCCGGGAGAGCGCATATCGCGAGGTGCTGACCGAGGCCGCGCTGCTCGGCGTCACCGGGCTGGGCGCGCTGACCGCGCAGGGCCGGGCGCTGCTCGCCGACGACGCGGCCGAGCGGGGGCACGACGAGCGCGCCGCCGCCGACCCGCTGGGCATGCGCCCGGAGGGTGCCCTCTCGCCGGACGACCCGCCGAGCGCGGTGAAGGTGCTCGACGCCCTGCTGCCCGCTCCCGTCGACCACTTCCTGCTCCAGGCCGACCTGAGCGTCGTCGTACCCGGACCGCCCGTTCCCGAACTGGCCGCGGAGCTCGACGTGGTCGCGGAGCCGGAGTCGGCGGGCGGCGCCAGCGTCTACCGGGTCACGCCGGAGGCGGTGCGGCACGCGCTCGACACGGGCTTCGCCGCCGACGACCTGCACGCGCTGTTCCGCCGCCGGTCGCGCACCCCGGTGCCGCAGGCACTCACGTACCTGATCGACGACGTGGCCCGCCGGCACGGTGGCCTGCGGGTCGGCGGCGCCGGCTCCTACCTGCGCAGCGACGACGAGTCGCTGGTCGCGGAGGTGCTCGCCGACCGTCGGCTGGCCGGGCTGGCGCTGCGCAAGCTCGCCCCGACCGTGCTGGTGACGCCGATGCCGAGCGCACGGCTCCTGCAGGACCTGCGCGAGGCCGGGTACGCGCCCGTGCCGGAGGACGCGAACGGCGCGACCGTCCGCGGCCGGGTCCGGGTGCGTCGCGCGCCGGCCCGCGGCACCGGGCTGGCCCGGCTGGGCGCGTCCGGCCCGGTCGACGCGGTCGCCGGCGTCCAGCTCACCCAACCGCGCCTGCTCGGCATCGTCGAGCAGATCCGGCGCGGCGACCACGCCTCCCGGACGGCCCGCCGGGCACCGGCCGCCGTTCGTCCGGGCAACGGCTCGGGACCGGTCGCGGTGCAGACCCACAGCCAGGCACTGGCGGTGCTCCAGCAGGCGATCCGCGACAAGGCGCTGGTCTGGGTGGGCTACGTCGACGCGCACGGCTCGACCACCTCCCGGCTGGTCCGTCCGGTCTCGATCGGCGCGGGCTACCTGCGGGCGGAGGACGAACGCACCGAGATGCTGCACACGTTCGCCCTCCACCGCATCAGCGCAGCCGTCCTGGACTGATCACTCGCGGGCCGCGACCAGGCGGATCGGTGGGGTGCGAGTGGCCGAGAGCGTGGTGAGCACGCTGGACACGGCCACCACCACGAGGGCGATGGCGACCACGGCACCGAACATCGACCACGGCAGGCTGGTCACGTTGAGGCCGACCATGTCGCGGACCGCCGAGGCCATACCGATGATCGTGCCGACGGCCGCGAGTACCCCGAGCAGCACGCCGATCGCCACCACCGCCACCGACTCCGCCAGCGCGGTGCCGACCACCTGACCGCGGGTCAGTCCGGTGACCCGGGCCGCGGCGAACTCGGCCCGCCGATCGGACGCCGCGATCACGACCGCGTTGACCATCGCGATCAGCGTGTAGAGCATCGCCATCCCCATCAGCGCGACCATCACGTTGGTGTTGGTCCGTTGCTGCCGGTCGTTGTACTCGTCGACCCACGCCGCGGTGGTCATGACCTGCCCCAGTGCGGCGAGCCCCGGGGTCGCCGCGGCGGCATCGGTCGCTCGCACGACGTACTGTCGCGGGCCGTCCGGCATGAGGTCCGGCGAGAGCAGCACCGCCGGGCCGGACAGCGTCTCCGGGAGCAGCGCGACGACGCGTAGCTGCTCCGGCCCGCCGGCCAGGTGCACCGGCATCAGGTCGCCGACCCGCCAACGGCCGGCGCTGGGCGTTACCGCCACCGTCGCGCCGCTCAGGTCGGCCAGATTGCCGGACGTCACGGCGGCGCGATGGGTCTCCGCATAGGACGCCGGCGAGATCGCCAGGCCGTCGACCGACTCCCACTCCATCCCGTCCTCGCCCGCGTCGGTGCCGACGTCGAAGCTGACCGGCGCTTCCTCGGAGACCGCGGTAACGCCCGGTGCCGCCGCCACCCGATCGCCGACCGGGCCGTCGGTGGTGAGCACCAGGTCGCCGCGCAGCTCACGGGTGATCTCCTGCCGCGACGCCTCGGTCAGCGTGCCGGTCGTGCCGGCCATGCCGACGACGAACGCGACCAGCACCATGATCGGTGCCGCGGTCGACGCGCTGCGCCGCACACCGGTGCGCAGGTTGGCCTGGGCCAACAGACCGAGCTTGCCGCGGAAGACCAGCCCGAACGGAGCGGCCACCAGCGGCACGACCAGCGGTGCGAGCAAGGCGAACGCGGTGACCAGGGTGAAGGTCGCGTTGATCGACAATGGCAGCGCCGCCTCGCCGCCGACCGCCGACACCAAGATCAACAGCGCCACGCTGCCGGCGAGGAAGAACAGGCCGAACACCCAGCGGGAGGCCGTCATCACCCGCGCGGCGGCACCGAGGTCACGCAGCGCTTCAAGCGGCCGGACCCGGGCGGCCCGGCGGGATGCGGCTAGCACCCCGAGCACCGCGACGCCGATGCCGGTGCCGGCCGAGACCGCGATGATCCAGTCGCGCCACTGCGCGGTGAACCCCGACGGGGCGAACTCGAACGAGGTCAGCATCGCCGTCTGCACCCGCATCACCGGCAGACCGACCAGCATGCCGAGGGCCGAGCCGATGACACCGAGCAGCAGTGCCTCGCCGACCAGCAGCGTGCGCACCTGGCGGCGGCCCGCGCCGGTCAGGCGCAGCAGGGCCAAGTCGCGGCGTCGCTGCGCGACGGTGAAGGCGAAGGTCGAGCTCACGACGAAGATCGCGACGAAGAAGGCCAGGCCCAGCGTCATGCCCAGCAACGAGATCGCCCCGACGTAGCCGTCCCGGATCGCCCGCTCCTCCACCGCGGACAGCCCTGGCGGCACCTTCGCGGTGGCCGCCGACACCAGCGTCAACAAGGACGACTGCACCAGCGCGACGCCGAGGCAGACACTGACGATCGCGCCGAGGAAGACCGGCCAGCGGTCCCGGAACGTGCTCCACGACATCCGCAGCACGGCCTACTCCTCCCAGCGCGCGAGTCGGTCCGCGACCTCGCGGGTGGTCGGCCGCTCCAGCGAGTCGACCAGCCGCCCGTCGCCGAGGAAGACCACCCGGTCGGCGGCGGCCGCGGCGGCCGGGTCGTGGGTGACCATGACGATCGTCTGTCCGCTCGTGTCGACCATCGCGCGCAGCATGCTCAGCACCGTGCGGGCCGTGCGGGTGTCCAGTGCCCCCGTCGGCTCGTCGGCGAAGAGCACCGCGGGCCGGGTCACCATCGCACGGGCGATCGCCACGCGCTGCTGCTGGCCGCCCGAGAGCTCGGCCGGCCGGTGCCCGGCACGATCGGCCAGGCCGACGGACGCGAGCACCTCACGAACCTCGCGGCGCTTGGGCCGGCGGCCGGCCAGCCGCAGCGGCATCGCCACGTTCTGCTCGGCGGACAGCGAGCCGATCAGGTTGAAACTCTGGAAGACGAAGCCCACGACGGTACGGCGCAGCCGAGTGAGCTCGGCGTCCGAGGCGTCGGTGATGTCCTGGCCGGCGATCCGCACCCGGCCTGCGCTGACCCGTTCGAGCCCGGCGGCGCAGTGCAGCAGCGTCGACTTGCCGGATCCGGAGGGACCCATCACGGCCGTCCAGGAGCCGGCGCGAAAGGCGATGTCCACATCGTCCAACGCGCGGACCTCGGCGGTCCGCGCGCCGTACACCCGGGTGACGGCCTGGAGTTCGACCGCCGGTGCGGTCGTGACCGGCGGCTCCGCCGGCAGCTGCCTCGTCTGCGTGTCCATGCTGTCAATTGCACCGGCGGCGGGGCCGCGAAGCAGTCACGGCAACGGGCCTCTTGGGGGTAGGGCTGCCCTAACCGCGGGCGCGCCGCACGCTCCCGACGATCGAGATGAGCAGCAGAACCGCGAATCCGGTGCCGGCCGTCTCACCGATCGAGTTGATCAAACCCTGGCGCTGGACCAGCCAACCGTATAGAAACCAGGCGATCAGACCCAGGCCCATCAACGTGTACGACGCGACGGTCAGCCGGGACACGGTCTCGACCACCGCCGGGTCCCGTTCATCGACGGCCATGCACCAAGAGTGACATCGATCGACCGAAATCGACACCCCGCGGCGGGCCGGCATGATCCACGGGACAACGCCCTACGTGCCGGGGCGCCGTCCGTACACGTGGACCGGGGTGCCGACCTTGCCCAGGCTCCACAGCTTGCGTGCGTCGGCGGGCAGCAGGTTGACGCAGCCGTGGGAACCGATCGCGCCGTTGTGGATGTAGGTGGTCGTCTCGTGGAAGCCCATCCCGTTGACGAAGTGCTGCCAGTAGGGCAACCACACCTCGTACGGGTCGGACCACTCCTTGATGTTCCGGAAGTTGACTTTGTAGTTGCCGGCCGGCGTCTGGAAGCCGCCCGACATGCCGGTGCGGGTGACCGTCGGCCCGAGGATGACCTTGCCGTCGCGGATCGCCAGCACCGTCTGGTTGGTCAGGTCGACGCAGAAGGTCAGGCCCTTGCCGGCCTTGCATTTGCGCGGGTCGGTGGCCGCCAGCCGCTTGGCCACGCCGGCAGTGGTCGGCCCCGCGCGGCCCTCGGCCGGCGAGATCCCGAACCGCCGCTGGAACCGCTTGATCGCCTGGCAGTCCTGCTCCGACTGCTTCCCGTCGATGGTGATCGTGCCGAACGAGCCGAGGTCGGACAGCGCCGTCTCGACGTCGCGCTGACGCTCACCCGTCGGGCACCCGACCGGCTTGGGTTTCGGCTTGACCTTCGGCTTTTGCGGGGTTTTGTCGGGCTTTGGGGCGGCCGTGGACGGGGTGGCAGTCGGGTCCGGCGGGCCGCTCGCCCCCGTTCCGACCGTCGCGCTCACCGGCACCGGACCCCCGCCCTTAGCCGACGACTGCGACGGCGCGAACGTGCACGCGCCGGCACCGACCACCGTGACGACAGCAACAGCAACGAGACGCATGGTCGATCCGCGCACACCGTGCATCGAGGCCCTCCCCAGGACTGTCGTCGTTTCATAGACGTCCCGGAACCTCCACAGGTTGCGGATCCCCCGGCGATTTCTTTCGTGCAACACTGGAGGGTCGCCTTCCAGACCTTTCGGGGAGTGCCCGCGTGAACGACGGCCCGTTGATCGTCCAGTCCGACAAAACCCTGTTGCTCGAGGTCGACCACCCTGATGCGGTCGCCTGCCGGATGGCCATCGCGCCCTTCGCCGAGCTCGAACGCTCACCGGAACACGTACACACCTATCGCCTGACCCCGCTCGGACTCTGGAACGCCCGTGCCGCCGGCCACGACGCCGAGGGCGTGGTCGACGCGCTGATCAAGTTCTCGCGCTACCCGGTGCCGCACTCGCTGCTCGTCGACGTCGCCGAGACGATGGACCGCTACGGCCGACTCCAGCTCGTCAACCACCCGACGCACGGCCTGGTGTTGCAGGCCACCGACCGGGTGGTGCTGGTCGAGGTGGCCAAGAGCAAGAAGCTGGCCGGGATGCTCGGCAACAAGGTCGACGACGACACGATCGTCGTGCACCCGTCCGAGCGCGGCCGGCTCAAGCAGGCGCTGCTCAAGCTGGGCTGGCCGGCCGAAGACCTGGCGGGCTACGTCGACGGTGAGGCGCACGAGATCGACCTCGCGCAGGACGGCTGGCAGCTTCGGTCATATCAGCAGGAAGCGGTCCAGTCGTTCTGGGCGGGCGGCTCCGGCGTGGTGGTGCTCCCCTGCGGCGCCGGCAAGACGCTGGTCGGCGCCGCGGCGATGGCCGAGGCCAAGGCGACCACCCTGATCCTGGTCACCAACACGGTCGCCGGGCGGCAGTGGAAGCGGGAGCTGATCGCCCGCACGTCGCTGACCGAGGAGGAGATCGGCGAGTACTCGGGCGAGCGCAAGGAGATCCGCCCGGTCACCATCGCGACCTACCAGGTGCTGACGACGCGCCGCAACGGTCAGTTCGCCCACCTCGACCTGTTCGGCGCGCGCGACTGGGGCCTGGTGATCTACGACGAGGTGCACCTGCTGCCGGCGCCGATCTTCCGGTTCACCGCCGACCTCCAGGCCCGCCGCCGGCTCGGGTTGACCGCGACCCTGGTCCGCGAAGACGGCCGTGAGGGCGACGTGTTCTCGCTGATCGGCCCGAAGCGCTACGACGCGCCGTGGAAGGACATCGAGTCGCAGGGCTGGATCGCGCCGGCCGAGTGCACCGAGGTGCGGGTCACCCTCACCGACGAGGAGCGCATGGCGTACGCGACGGCGGAGACCGACGAGCGCTACCGCGCGGCGGCGACGGCGCGCACCAAGCTGCCCGTGGTCCGCGCGTTGGTCGACAAGCACAAGGGCGACCAGATCCTGGTGATCGGCGCGTACATCGAGCAGCTGCACCAGATCGGCGACTACCTCGACGCGCCGATCGTGCAGGGTGCCACCACCAACAAGGAGCGCGAGCGGCTCTTCGACGCGTTCCGGTCAGGTGAGATCCCGACACTGGTCATCTCCAAGGTCGGCAACTTCTCGATCGACCTGCCCGAGGCGGCGGTGGCGATCCAGGTGTCCGGCACGTTCGGCTCGCGCCAGGAGGAGGCGCAGCGGCTGGGCCGGGTGCTGCGGCCGAAGTCCGACGGGCGGCAGGCGCACTTCTACACCGTGGTGTCCCGGGACACGATCGACACCGAGTACGCGGCACATCGGCAGCGGTTCCTGGCCGAGCAGGGCTACGCGTACACCATCGTCGACGCCGACGACGTGCTCGCCTAACGGACGCGACCGGCCGACGGGCGTTCGGGGACCCGTGGGCCGGTCGCGGGTGGGCTGTTGGGCACCCGCGGTCCCTTCTCCAGCAGCGGGGCCAGCAGGTCGCCGAGCTCGTCGACGCGTTCGAGCACCTCGACGGCCGTGAACTGGCGGACCGCACCGTCCTCGACCTCGTCCCAGGTCAGCGGGGTCGAGACGGTCGGCGTGGGCTGGGCACGCAGCGAGTAGGGCGCGACCGTGGTCTTGGCCGCGTTGTTCTGGCTCCAGTCGATGAACACCTTGCCCGGCCGCAGGTTCTTCGCCATCTTCGAGGTGATCTGGCGCGAGTGCGCCTTCTCCAGCTCCTCGGCCACCACCTTGGCGTACCCGGTGACGATCTCGGCGTTCTGCGTGCCGGCGATCGGGCAGCAGAGCTGCATGCCCTTCTTTCCTGAGGTCTTCGGGTAGCTGTCGATGCCGTCCTGCGCCAGCCGTTCGCGCAGCAGCACCGCGACGGCCGCGCATTCGGCGAGCCCGGCCGGGGCGCCGGGGTCGAGGTCGACGACGAGCAGGTCGGGCTTGGGCTCCTTGCTCCGACCGATGCGCCACTGTGGAGTGTGCAGCTCCAGCCCCGCCATGTTGGCCACCCACACCAGGGTCGGCAGGTCGTCGCAGACCACGAAGTCGATGGTCTCCCGCCCCTGGCTCGATCCCGGCGTCGGGAGGTTCTTCAGGCGCACCCACTTGGGCGTGCCGGCGGGCGCGTTCTTCTCGAAGAACGACGGGCCGTCGACGCCGTTGGGAAAACGGATTCGGGTCAACGCCCGGTCGCGCAGGTGCGGCAGCAGGATCGGGCCGACCTGGGTGTAGTAGTGGATGACCTCGCCCTTGGTGAACCCGGCGGCGGGGTAGAGCACCTTGTCCAGGTTGGACAGCTCCACCTCCTGCCCTTCGACGTCGACCCGGATGCGGGCCGGCTGCTTAGCCATCGGTCACGTCCTCCGCCGTCAGGTCTGGGCGCAGCCGGAGGTACCGCGGAAACCGGAGGCGTCCGTCGGGGGTCCGCTGGCCATATCGCACTTCTAGCACGATGTCAGGCTTTACCCAGATTGCGCCGCGAGCATCCTCCCGGGGCACGGACTGGTCGCCGGTGACGAACGGGCTGGTCTTCGTGACCAGCGGTTCGAGGACCTTGAGCAGGGCGCGCTCGGCGGCTCCGCTGATCCCGCCACCGACCCGGCCGCGGAAGGCCAACCCACGGTCGGTGGGCGTGCCGACCAGCAGGCCGCCGATCTTGCGGACCCCGGGGCGCCAGCCGCCGATCACGAACTCGGCGGTGCTCTCCAACTTGACCTTGACCCAGTCGGGGGTACGCGCGCCCGCGCGGTAGATCGACCCGTCCCGCTTGGCGACGACGCCCTCGAGCTGGTATTCCTCGGCGGCGGCCAGGGTCGCCTCGCCGTCGGTGAAGGTGGGTGGCACCGCCCAGCGGGGTGCTCCCAGCCCGAGGCCGTCGAGCGCGGCCCGCCGCTCGGCCAGGGGTCGGCCGGTCAGGTCGACACCGTCGAGCCGCAGCAGGTCGAAGATCATGTAGGTGACCGGGAGGCTGGCCGCGAGCCGGGCAGCACGGATCTTGTCGCGTACGTGCATGCGCTCGGCGAGCTGAGTGAACGACGGCACACCGTGCGCGTCGAAGACGACGACCTCGCCGTCGAACAACGCGTCGTCGGTGGCTTCGGCGAGCCCTTCCAGCTCCGGATAAGCGGCCGTGATCTCCGCACCGGAACGGGCCCAAATCCGGCGTCGCCCCTGGGATATATCGGCGATGGCGCGCACGCCGTCCCATTTGAACTCGTAAATCCAGCCGTCACCGGACGGCAGGTCACCCGTGGTGGCCAGCATCGGTTTGATCGGCGCGCCCGGCACGTTCTTTACCTTAGGCGCTGTTTCATGGCTGGGTCGGCCTGTGGGTGCGCGGCAGCTATGTCCGGATACCGGCATGTATCCGGATGAAGCTGCCGTGCGGCCACCCGGCACCCGGGCCCGCCGCTGTCGTGAAACAGCGCCTTAAGCGCCCGCCATGCTGGTCAGAAGGACCGCGACGGTGCGAGCATGGTCGGTGACTGGGCTGCTGACCGGCGGCGGGGGTTTCCGGCGAGCACGATGGGAGCGTCATGCGGGCGATCTGGAAGGGCGCCGTTTCGTTCGGCTTGGTGTCGATCGCGGTTCGGCTCTATTCGGCGACCGAAGAAAAGGACATCCGGTTCCACCAGGTGCACCGGGAAGACGGCGGCCGGATCCGCTACAAGCGCACCTGCTCGGTCTGCGGCGAAGAGGTCACCTACGACGACATCGCCAAGGGCTACGACATCGGCGGCGGCGAGATGGTCGTGCTGAGCGACGAGGACTTCGCTGACCTGCCGCTCTCGACGTCCCGGTCCATCGACGTGCTGGAGTTCGTGCCGGCCGACCAGGTCGACCCGATCCTCTACAACAAGGCCTACTTCATGGAGCCGGAGGGCACGGCGACCAAGCCTTACGTGCTGCTCCGCGACGCCCTGTCCGACTCGGAGCGGGTCGCGATCGTCAAGGTCGCCCTGCGCCAGCGCGAACAGCTGGCGACGCTGCGGGTCCGCGACGGCGTGCTGGTGCTCAACACCATGTTGTGGCCGGACGAGATCCGCAAGGCCGACTTCGGCTTCCTCGACGAGGACATCTCAGTGCGCCCGCCCGAGCTCGCGATGGCCAGCTCCCTGGTCGACTCGATGGCCGGCGACTTCGTCCCGGACGCGTTCACCGACGACTACCGGGCCGCGCTCCAGGAGGTCATCGACGCCAAGGTCGAGGGCCGCGAGATCGTCCAGCCCGAGGAGCAGGAAGAGGCCCCGTCGGCGGCGGTCGACCTGATGGCGGCGCTGAAGGCGTCGGTCGAGCGGGCACGCGCGGCCCGCGGCGAGGCTCGGGCCGAGACCGACGACGGCGAGGCCCGCCCCGCCACCCCGATCACGGCAGCGAAGAAGGCGACGAGGAAGTCGGCGCCTGCGGCGGCCAAGAAGGCAGCCCCGGCGAAGAAGACAGCAGCCAAGAAGGCCGAGCCAGCCACGAAGAAGGCCGCGGCGAAGAAGACGACCCGCAAGTCGGCCTAGCCGATCAGCTCGGCGCAATCACCGGTAACCCTCGAGCCTGCGCTGCGTCGCCAAGTCGTTTGTCGTAGGTGACGAACCAGGTCAGGCCTGGGCGCAGGCTCTCAGCGGTTGCCAAATGCAACGCGTCCAGCGAACGCAACCCGGCGCCCGGCAACGAAGCCGCCCCGTCGAGGAGGTCGTCGGTGAGCGGTCGTTGGTGGATCGTGGCCAATACCGACCGCAACACCGGGATCGCCTGGACACTCATGCGCAGCAACGCTCGATGAGATTCGGTCCGCGCCAAGGCCGATGAGACCAACGCGTGCGGGTTTGCTCCGAGCCAGGCCCGCAGCGCGTCTGTCTCGGCTTCTCGGTGGGCCAGTTTCACAATCGCGGAACTGTCGAGGTAGATCACAGCCGCTCCTCGCGCAGGTCCGAAACGGCCTGGCCGGCATCCCCCTCACCCTCGACCGGTGTCACTGCTAGCAGCGCCGCGACGCCGCCCGGGTTGCTGGCGGGGGTCAACACACCAGCACGGATCAACTCATCGACGGCAGGATCGCCGGTCGAGGGCAAAGGCACGAGCATCGCGATCGGTCGGTCATGCTCAGTGATCACCACCGTCTCGCCGGCCGCGGCTCGGTGAATCACCTTGGAGGTGTTCCGGGTGACCTCGCGGATGCCCATAATTGTCATGCCAAAATGTTATCACCGAGCACACGGCCGAGCGGTCATCAGTCGAGGGTGTGGACCTCCAGGGCGCCGTCGGCGTAGTCGGCTCGTACGCGCTTCTTGTCGAACTTGCCCACCGAGGTCTTGGGGACCTCCTGGATGAAGCTCCACCGCTCCGGGAGCTGCCACTTCGGCACGCGGTCGGCCAGGAAGGCGCGCAGCTCGTCCGGCGTCACCGTCGAGCCCTCGCGGATCACCACCGTGGCCAGGGGGCGTTCGTCCCAGCGCTCGTCCGGCACCCCGACCACGCACGCTTCGAGGACGGCCGGGTGGGCCATCAGGACGTTCTCCAGCTCGACCGACGAGATCCACTCGCCGCCGGATTTGATCACGTCTTTCGCCCGGTCCGTCAGGACCAGGTAGCCGTCCGCCGACAGCGTGCCGACGTCGCCCGTGCGGAGCCAGCCGTCGCGGAACTTCTCCGGGTCCGGCTCGTCTTCGCCCAGGTAGTGGGCCGTGACCCAGGGGCCGCGGACCTCCAGCTCGCCGACCGACTCACCGTCGGCCGGGACCTGTTCGCCCAGCGGGCCGATGATCCTCGCCTCGACCCCGGCCGGGAAGCGGCCCTGGCTGTCGCGGTATGCCAGCAACGCGTCGCCCGTCGCGCCCGCCGGTGGGCGGGATACCGAGCCCAGGGGCGACATCTCCGTCATGCCCCAGGCGTGCACGATCTGAATGCCGAAGCGCTCGGCGTACGCGTCCATCAGAGCCGGCGGGCAGGCGGAGCCGCCCACGATCGCCTCGCGCAACGACGAGCCGGCGGCCAGATGGCCGAGCACGTCGTTCCAGATGGTCGGCACCGCGCCGGCCTTGGTCGGCTGGAGTGCCGCGATCATCTCGGCGATCGGCGCGCCCTGCAGGAAGCGGTCCGGCATGATCAGCGACGCGCCGGACATGAACGCGGCGAACGGGATGCCCCACGACATCGCGTGGAACATCGGCACGATGGCCAGCTCGCGGTCGGTGGAGGCGAGGCCGAACGCCTCCGGCATGCACACCTCCATCGAGTGCAGCCAGATCGAGCGGTGCGAGTACGCGACGCCCTTGGGGTTGCCCGTCGTGCCGGACGTGTAGCAGAGGGCGGCCGCGTCGCGCTCGTCGACCTCGGGCCAGTCGAAGGTCGTCGGCTTGCCGGCCAGCAACTCGTCCCAGTGGTGGATGGTGACGTTGCCTGCCAGCGGCGCCGGATCGCCACCGCCGACCACCACCACGTGCTCGACCGTCGTCATCTGCGGCAGCACCTTGGCCAGCAACGGGATCAGCGCCGAGTCGACGATGACCACGCTGTCCTGCGCGTGGTTGGCGATGTAGGACACCTGGTCGGGGAACAGCCGGATGTTGAGGGTGTGCAGCACCGCACCCATGCTCGGCACCGCGAAGTAGGCGACGAGGTGCTCGTTGTTGTTGAACTGGAAGGTGGCGACCCGCTGGTCGCCGGTCACGCCGAGGTCGTCGCGGAGGGCGTGGGCCAGTTGGGCCGCCGCCGCGCCGACCTCGGCGTAGCTCATCCGCCTCGGCTCGGCACCCGTCCAGGTCACCACCTCGGAGGCGCCGTGCACGGTCGCACCGTGCCGCAGGATCCGGGAGACGAGGAGGGGGGCATCCATCATCGTGCTGCGCATACCAACAACTTAGTGGCGCAGCTCACAACCCACTACGGGTCAGATGAGGGTTTCGGCGCGCGCTTCCATCTCGGCCGGCGTGGGCGGCTGGTTGGCGGCCGGGCCACCGCGCAACTCCTTGTCCGGCACCAGCAGCGTGACGACCACCGCGATGATCGCGACCAGGCCGGCCACCAGGAAGACCGTGTGCAGCGAGTCGACGAACGACACCTGGATCGCGTTGCGTACGACGTCGGGCAGCGCCAGGATCTTCGACGGCTCGTTGATCGAGATGCTGCCGGTGCCGAGCGACGACTGGACGCCCGCCGCCTGCTCGGGGGTGAGCTGGCTGATCGCACCGGGGACCCGGGAGGCGGTCTCCGTGGCCAGCCGGCTGCTCAGGATCGAGCCAAGGATCGCCACGCCGAACGAGCCGCCGAGCGAGCGGAAGAACGTCGCCGCGCTCGTACCCGCGCCCAGGTCCCGCATCTCGACCGAGTTCTGCACCGCCATCACCAGCGACTGCATCGACAGGCCGAGGCCGACGCCGATCACGATCATGAAGCAGAACGCGACGCCGAGCGGCGAGTCGACCTGGAGCTGGGTGAACAGCAGGATGCCGATGCCCAGCAGCACCGAACCGGCGACCGGGAACCACTTGTAGCGGCCGATCCGGCTCATCGCACGGCCGGCCAGCACCGAGGTCACGATGATGCCGGCCATCATCGGCAGCATCAGCAGGCCGCTCTTGGTCGGCGACGCGCCCTTGACGATCTGCAGGTACAGCGGGATGAAGATGATCGACCCGAACATCACCAGGCCGAGGATGAAGCCCGCACCGTTGGCCAGCGCGAACGTCGGCCGGCGGAACAGGTGCAGTGGCAGGATCGGCTCGGCCGCCCGGCCTTCCTGCACCAGGAACAGCACCGCGAACACCGCGCCGACCGCGAACAGGCCGAGGATCGTGGCCGAGCCCCACGCGTACTCGGAGCCGCCCCAGCTCAGTGCGAGCAGCAGGGAGCTGACGCCGACCACGAGCAGGCCGGCGCCCAGCCAGTCGATCTTGTGCTCGCGCTTCGTGAAGGGGATCAACCGCATCACCTTGTACGCGACGACGATCGCGACGAGCGCCAGCGGGACGTTGATGTAGAAGATCCAGCGCCAGTTGGTCTCGGCGAAGTAGCCACCGACCAGCGGGCCGGCGACCGAGGCGAGACCGAACGTGGCACCGAAGAGGCCCTGGTAGCGGCCGCGCTCCCGAGGCGAGACCACGTCGCCGATGATCGTGAACGCCAGCGTCATCAGACCACCGGCACCGATCCCCTGGATACCGCGGGTGATGATCAGCTCGATCATGTTCTGCGACAGGCCGGCCAGCAGCGAGCCGACCAGGAACGTGCCGATCGAGAACAGGAACACCGGACGGCGGCCGATCAGGTCGGAGATCTTGCCGTACAGCGGTGTCGACGCCGTAGAGGCCAGGAGGTACGCGGTGACCACCCACGAGTAGTGGTTGATGCCACCGAGCTCGCCGACGATCGTCGGGAGCGCGGTGCCCACGATCGTCTGGTCGAGCGCCGCCAGCAACATGCCGAGCATCAGGCCGGACAGGAGAAGGAGGATCTGCTTGTGGCTCAGCTGGGGGCGGGCGGGGGCTTCGGTGCTCATTGCGCAAGTCTGTTCCGGCGTTACCTGCATCTGCCATCAAATGTGCAGCGGACCACTGCGCAGCCCCCTGACCGCGACGGGTCAGGGGGCTGGTGGGACGGTTGGTGCGGGTCAGCCGGCGAAGCGCTCCACGATCGTCTTGTTGAAGGCGGGGATGTCGTCCGGGTTCCGGCTGGAGATCAGGTTGCCGTCGACGTGCACCTCCTCGTCGACCCAGGTGGCACCCGCGTTGACCAGGTCGGTGCGGACGCTCGGGAACGAGGTGAGGGTCCGGCCCCGCACGACGTCGGCCTCGACCAGCGTCCACGGGCCGTGACAGATCACGGCGATCGGCTTGCCCGCCTCGGCGAACGCCTTGACGAACGCGACCGCGCCGTCGTCCATGCGGAGTTTGTCGGGGTTCTGCACGCCGCCGGGCAGCACCAGGGCGTCGTACTGTCCTGGGTCCGCCTCGGCCACCGTGCGGTCGACCGGGTAGGTCTTCGATTTCTCCGTGTGGTCCATCGACTGGATCGAGCCCGTCTTGATCGAGACAAGCTCCGCGGTGCCGCCGGCATTCTCGACCGCGTCCCGGGGCTCGACGTACTCGGCCTCCTCGACGCCATCGGTGGCCAGGAAGGCTATTCGCTTGCCATCTAGTCGCATGCTCGCGGTCCTCCTCAGGTGGGATCAGGGCTGTGCATCTCCCGAGCGGCGTCCGGGTCGTCGGGCGACGGCGGCCGGCCCGTGAGCGCTCCGCCGGCGCCGAGGGTGATCGTGCGGCGACCCGCGCGGACCACCCGGGGCAGGGTGACCGTCAACAGGCCGTGGTCCATCGTCGCGTCCACGCGATCGGGGTCGACGTCCGCCGGCAACGCGACGCGGTACTCGAAGGCCTTGCTCATCCGACCTTCCGGCGTGGTGCGCGCCCGCACGACGATCTCCCGGACGTCGACGTCGAGCGCGACCTCCTCCGGCGCGACACCCGGCAGCCGGGCCGTGACGGTGAACGCCTCGTCGGTCTGGTCGAGGTCGACGTCGTGCAGCGCACCGCGGCCGAAGCCGGAGCCCACGAGCCGACCGAGCTCAGCCCGCAGCGACTGAAGTTCGGCGAATGGATCCCAGCGACGTTCCGGACTGTTCATACGAATGCCGCTACCCGGAGCCGGGAGGGCGAAACCTGAGGTGGAGCCGCCTGACGGAATCGAACCGTCGACCTACGCATTACGAGTGCGTCGCTCTGGCCAACTGAGCTAAGGCGGCGTGCCGTCATGCGGCCCGCCAAGCATACGGCACGGTCACAGGTGTCACGCCACCGGCCAGACTCCCGATCGACGGCTGTCCGTGGCGGTCGCGTCGCCGCTAGGCTCCGCACGTGACGGATGATGCCACCGTGTCGCCCCCCGCCCGGCGCATCCCGCAGGCCGAGGCCATGGCCACCCGGCGCCCCCGCCCGCGGACCATGAATCCGATCGAGCTCGGCTTCAAGCCCCGCCCTCCCGTGCCGTGGCTCGCGCCGCTGCTGTTGCTCAGCACCGGAGTGCGCGCGCTGCTGGCCATCCTGTTCGGCGCCTACCTCGATAAACGCGAGCTGCAGAACTCGCTGCCGGGCGACGTCATCCAGGAGCCCGGCACCGACGGCGAGCTGTGGCTCGACTACGTCGCCGACCTGGGCGACGGGTTCAACTCCACCTACTCGATCGCCTACCTGCTCGCTCAGCCCGAGCTCGAGCTGGACGGCCAGAGCCTGCCCCGCGGCCAGGTGCTGGTGATGGGCGGCGACCAGGTCTACCCGACGGCGAGCGCGCCGGACTACGAAGACCGGTGCAAAGGCCCGTACACGGCGGCCATGCCCTGCCCGCCTTCAGCGGCGCCGCAGCCGACGCTCTACGCGGTGCCCGGCAACCACGACTGGTACGACGGCCTGACCGCGTTCCTGCGGCTGTTCGCCCGGCAGCGGGACGCCTCGCTCGGCGGCTGGCGCACCAAGCAGTCCCGGTCTTACTTCGCGGTGAAACTGCCGGCCGGCTGGTGGCTGCTGGCGCTCGACGAGCAGTTCGGCGCGTACGTCGACGACCCGCAGCTCAACTATTTCGAGGCGGCGGCCCGCGAGTTCGACCCGGAGGACAAGATCATTTTGGCGGTGCCCGAGCCGTCGTGGGTCAAGGCCGCACTCGAGAAGAGCCCCGAGGCGTACGACGCGGTCGACTACTTCATCCGCACGATCATCGCGCCGACCGGCGCGCGGGTGCGGCTGATGCTCTCCGGCGACCTGCACCACTACGCCCGCTACAGCGGTGTCGACCGCGAGCTCGTGACGTGCGGCGGCGGCGGCGCCTACCTCTACCCGACCCACGAGCTGCCCAGCGAGGTCGTCGTGCCGCCGCCGGACACGCTGTCACGCCGGTCGAGCCAGTCCCGGCCGTACCAGCTCGCCGCGACGTACCCGGACAAACCAACGTCGCGCCGGCTCGCCTGGGGCGTGTTCGGCCGGCTGCCGACCCGCAACGCGGGATTCGCGACGCTGATCGGCGGGCTCCAGACGCTGCTTATGCTGTCGATGGCGGGCATCGCGACGCAGCAACGCAACGAGACCGGCTTGCGGCTGTTCAGCATCCCGCTGGTCACGATGCTGGTGCTCACCCTCCTCGGCGCGGCGTTCTTCGCCAAGCCACCGACCGCGGTCGGCAAGCGCTCGCTACGGCACTGGTTCCTGGGCACCGGCAACGGACTGGCGCAGATCGCCCTGGCCGCCCTCGGCACCTGGCTCTGGCTGATGACCCCGTTCCCGGACTGGCCGTGGCCGTTCTCGCTCCTGATCGCGATCGCCGTCTACGGCCCGCTGGCCGGCCTGGCCGGATCCCAACTGGTCGCGCTCTATCTGCTGATCGCGGGCCGCTTCGGGGTCAACATCAACGAGTTGTACGCGGGCCAGGGCATCGACGACGTGAAGAGCTTCCTGCGGCTCCACATCTCGTCCGACGGAGCCCTCACGGTCTATCCGGTAGCGGTCGACCGCATCTGCCGCGAGTGGCGCCCGAACCCGTCAGCCCCCGACGAACGCCCATGGCTGGAGCCGGCCCAGTCACTCGTCTACCGCGCGGCGGACGCCCCCTTCACGCTGCGCTGACCGCGTTTCAGTTGCTCGGGGCGTACGCCTCGTCGTGTGCCTTGCGCGGCCCGCAGACGCTGGCTCGGCTGCATGAGCAGCGGGAGCCGTCGGCGTCGAGGCGGACCACGACCGAGTCGCGCGGGACGCTGTGGGCCACCACCCGGCCGTCGCCCTCCGGGGTCGTCACGCGCGAGCCGACGGCGGGCGCGCTCGACTGGAAGCTCTGGTACAGCGGGTGCTCGTATTTCAGGCAGCACATGAGACGTCCGCACGCGCCTGAGATGCGTAGTGGGTTCAGCGGCAGGTCCTGGTCCTTGGCCATCCGGATCGTCACCGGCTCGAAGTCGGTGAGGAACGTGGCGCAGCACAGGTCTCGGCCGCACGAGCCGATGCCGCCCTGCACCCGCGCCGAGTCGCGGGCCGACAGCTGGCGCAGCTCGACCCGGCAGTGCAGCGTCGCGCCGAGGTCGCGGACCAGCGAGCGGAAGTCGACCCGGTGCGGCGCGGTGAAGTAGATCGTCGTGCGGGCGCTGGCGCCGGACGCGTCGAGCACGTGGTCGACCGCGACGACCTTCATCGGCAGGCTGTGTTCGCGGATCAGCTTCTTCGCCGCCGCCTTCGCCTCGGCCTTGCGTTTGCGCTGGGTCTCGTCGCGCGCGAGGTCGGCGTCGGTGGCCATGCCGGCCAGCTTCGGGAAGCCCGACGTGTCGTCGTCGACCCACTGCGCGGCCCAGACGCACTCCGCCACCTCAGGCCCGTCCTCGGTCGGCACGAGCACCCGGTCGCCGACCACCGGAGTGAGGTCGACCGGGTCGAGGTAGTACAGGCGGCCGTAACGGTTGAAACTGACCGCGCACAACATGCCCATAGCCGTCACCATACGTCGGCCGGTGTGGCGTACACGACCATGCGACTTTTGGACGAATCGCATTGACCGTACGAATGGGACATCCGGTGTTGCCGCAACCCCACCGAAGGGCCGTCGTTGGCTCGGGTGCGATCAGGCTTCGGGGGTCGGCACACTCGGGTCGTGCCGGCCCCCGATTCGTATCGATGTCGGTCACCAGACGGTTGAAACCGTCGCCGATCGCGGGACAAGCTCGACCGGTTGGCGTTGAGTGAACGCACCAAGCCTGCGGGGGGTGCAGGAAAAGGCCACGGCGTCGCAGCCGGAGCGGATGCTCCCGAGCGCGACGCCGTCGCCATTTCCGAGGATTGCTCACCCGGGGCACAATGCATCGATGACCGACGCTCCAGCGCGCTCCCACGTGCGGTCCTGGCTCCGCTTCCCGATCGACAACTGGCCGAGCCGGATCTACCTGCTGCTGGTCGCCATCGCGGTGGCCGTCTACCTGATCGACCGGTCGGTCACCCGCCCGGACGCCTCGTTCGCCGCGATCTACATGCTGATCCTCACGGCGCCCGTGTCACTGCTGGCCACGGTCCCGTTCATCGGGGTCGCCGTCGGCACCCTGGTCAACGCCACCATCATCGGCGCGCTCGCGCACCTGGGCCGCGCGCGGCGTGCGTAGCTCCACGCAGCACTGCCCGGGCGCGGGCGCCAGCACCGCCTCGATGCCGTTGGTCTCCAGGCCGGCGAGGAAGCCGCACAGGTACGCGTGGTTGATCCCGCACACCAGCTCGGTCGAGCGCTCGACCAGCTGATGAAAGGGGCAGTTGAGCAGCCGCAACCCAATAATCGGCGCGGTGCGGTCCGGCTCGAAGCCCGTGCGCTCCAGCATCGCCTCGCTCAGCGTCAGCGATCGTTCGGGGCCGAGCCGGCCGGGACGGGTGCGGGCGCGTTCGGCGACGCCGAGCGACTCACCGCGCTCGCGTGCGACGCGCACAGCCGCGGCTCGGGAATCTTCGCCGGGTCGCTGCGTGAGCACGGCGTCGAGCAGGATCTCGGCGATCAGGTCAGGCCGGCGCTCCGGGATGTTGACCCGGATGTCGACCTCGGTCAGCTCGTAGACCTTCGGTCTGCGGCCGACCTTCCGCACGCCGCCGGGGCTCTCGTGGCTCGCCCGCAACAGGCCGGCCGCGACGAGCTTGTCGAGGTGGAAGGCCGCCAGCTTGGTCGAGATGCCGGCGTCGGCGGCGGCCTCCTCGCGCGTGACGGGCCGGCGCACGCGGCGGATGAAGGCGAACATCGTCCGGCGCTGCTCGTCGGCGAGCACCGCGAGGTCCTCGATGGGCGTCACCCCTCCACCATAACGCAAAAATCGACTGGTAGAACTTGTTCACTTGACCTGCTTCGGGAATTACGCCAATACTTATTGGTGAAACCCGAGGGAGGAATACCGTGTCGATCGAACCGCAGCGGCTGGACGAGCGCGCTGCCCGCCGGAACGGACGAACCCCGACCCCGCTGCGCGTCGTGCACGAGTCCGAGGGCATCGACCTCGAAGCCGCCGAAGCGGCCGCCGGCCATTTCCTGCGCGCTCTCGGGGTGCGCACCGACACCGAGAGCATGCGGAACACACCCAGGCGGATGGCCCACGCGTACGCCGAGCTGTTCAGCCCTCGGCCCTTCGACCTGACCACGTTCCCCAACGACGAGGGCTACGACGAGCTCGTCCTGGCCCGCGCCATCCCGGTGCGGTCGGTCTGCGAGCACCACCTGCTGCCGTTCGTCGGCACAGCGCACGTCGGCTACCTGCCCGGCCAGCGGATCCTCGGACTGTCCAAACTGGCCCGGGTGGTCGAGCACTTCGCCTACCGGCCGCAGGTGCAGGAACGCCTGACCAAGCAGATCGCCGACTGGCTCCAGACCCAGCTCGCCCCCAAGGGCGTCGGCGTGGTTATCGAGGCCGAGCACACCTGCATGACCCTGCGCGGCGTACGCGCCGACGGCTCGTCGACCATCACCTCCACTCTGCTCGGCGTGCTTCGCGACGACCCCCGCACCCGGGCCGAGTTCTTCGCTCTCACCGGAAGGCAGTGACCATGAACGCGCACGTGATCGTCGGAGCCGGGCTAGGCGGCGCGAAGGCCGCGGAGACCTTGCGCGAGGAGGGCTTCACCGGCCCGGTCGTCCTGATCGGTGACGAGCGCGAGCGGCCCTACGAACGGCCGCCGCTGTCCAAGGGCTATCTGCTGGGCAAGGACGAGCGCGAGAAGATCTACGTCCACACCCCGCAGTGGTACGCCGAGCACGACGTCGACCTGCGACTCGGCACCCGGGTCACCGCCGTCGACCCCGCCGCGCACCGGGTGACCATGGCCGACGGGAGCCGGCTCGACTACGCGAAGCTGCTGCTGACCACCGGGTCCGCGCCGCGCACGCTCGAGGTGCCCGGCGCCGACCTGGCCGGCGTGCACTACCTGCGGCAGGCCCACGAGAGCGACCGGCTCAAGGACGCCTTCCGGCCGGGCGCGCGGGTGGTGGTGATCGGTGCGGGCTGGATCGGCCTGGAGACGGCTGCCGCCGCCGTGGCCGCCGGGGCGCACGTCACCGTGCTGGAGGCCGCGGACCTGCCGCTGCTGCGGGTGCTCGGCCGCGAGGTCGCCCAGGTGTTCGCCGACCTGCATCGCCGGCACGGCGTCGACCTGCGGCCGAACGTGCGGATCGCCGAGCTCACCGGCAACGCGGGCACGGTCGACGGAGTGCTCCTCGCCGACGGAAGCCGCATCCCGGCCGACGCGGTCATCGTCGGTGTCGGCGTCGCGCCCAACACCGACCTGGCCACCGCGGCGGGGCTGACCGTCGACAACGGCGTCGTCACCGACGAGCACCTGAGCACGTCGGCTGCTGACGTCTACGCGGCGGGTGACGTCGCCAACGCGTACCACCCGTTCCTCGGTCGCCGCATCCGCGTCGAGCACTGGGCCAACGCGCTCAACCAGCCGCAGACGGCCGCCCGCGCGATGCTCGGCCAGGAGGTGTCCTACGACCGGCTGCCGTACTTCTACACCGACCAGTACGAGCTGGGCATGGAGTACACCGGCTACGTCGAACCGGACGGCTATGACCAGGTCGTCTTCCGCGGCGACCCGGCCTCGGGCGAGTTCATCGCCTTCTGGCTGGCCGGCGGCCGGGTTCTGGCCGGCATGAACGTCAACGTCTGGGACGTCACGAGGCCGATCCAGGAGCTGATCCGCTCCCGCGCCGTCGTCGACCAGGCCCGCCTGGCCGACCCGCTGGCTCCGCTGGAGTCGCTCAGCAGCTCAGCCGGGTGATGCGCTCGTAGCTCGCCGGCGGCGACCCCTCGACCGCCGAGCGGTGGCCGTCGAGCGGATGTGAGATCGTCTCCGCGTCGGCGCCGGCCGCATCGAGCGCGGTCAGCACCCGCGTGGCGATCGTGACCGCGGCGCGGGAGGCATCGCTGGTGCCGAGGACGACCGCGACCGCCTCGCCCGAGGTGAGCACGTCGGCCAGCACCGCGGCCAGGCTCGCCCGCGTGCGCGCCACCCAGTCGGCGACCTCGTCGGCCAGCCGGGCCGTCGCACCCAGCGCATCGGTGGCGGCGGTCAGGTCGGCGGCCAGCCGCGCCGCGTGCGCACTGAACGCGTCTCCGGCCGGTCCCTCCCAGGCCACCGGGGCGCTCACCGCCACCCGAGCCTCGTCATAGGTCGTCGTGCGGGCGCGCACGGCCGCGCCGGCCTCCGCGATCGGCTCCGCCCGGAGCGTCGACACCAGAGCGGCCACGGCCTCACCCGGCAACGCCCGCACGCGCCGCAGCAGCGGCCAGACGGGGTCGTCGTCGGCCGCACCGAACCGGGTCAACAGGTCGTCGACCCGCGCCAAGAGGTGACCGGCCGGCCGAGTGAGGTGATCGAGGGCATCGCTCATGGCTCGCCCGCCTGGGTGGTGCGGCGGGCCGCGTCGCCTTCGGTGTCGGCGTAGCCGCCCCTCGCGGTGCGCAGGGTGGCCGCCGTGTCGGTGAGGCGGGCGGCGAGCGTGGCGGCCGTGTCGCCCCGGTCGGACAGCGCCGCCGACCAGCGGCCGTGGAGCTCGCGACCGAGCTCGCCCAGCCGGCCCGGCAGATCGCCGCCGAAGGCCCCCGGGCCGGGGTCCGCTGCCGTGGACCACCCGCCAAGGTGGACGGCCAGGTCGTCGAGGCGCGCCGCGGCGGGGCCGAGGGGTGACGTCACAGCTCCCCCATCGCCGGGTAGTCGCCGAAGGTCTCGGCGCGCAGTTTGTCGCGCGCCCATCTGGCCGCATCGGCCGCCGCCGCGATCGTGCTGGTCAGCGACACCGAGATGTCGCGGTTGCCGCGGCCTTGCAGGCTGCCCACCACGCGCACCGACGTCACCTCCCCTGCCGCGGTCACCACCACCTCGACCAGGCCGTCGGGCGAGCGGACCGTCACCTCTGTCGCGCGCACCGCCCGGTCGAACTCGGCACGCAGTGACTCGATGCGGCGGTAGCGTGCGATCGCCTCTTCGACCCAGGCTTCGTCGATCTCTCGCGGCATTCGGCTCCCTCACCGACGGTGTCGCGACCACCACCACACGTCGTCCAGGCATCGAACCGTACCGCTGTAAGAACCACGGCGAAACCCCGCCTGTGGATAACTCGGTAACTAACGCCAGAGGGAGAGCATCATCGCCTCGACGGCGATGCGGGGCTTGACGTTGGCCTCGATCGCCGTGCGGCATTCGAGCACCGCCTCCAGGCGACGCAGCGCGTCGTCGGGCGACCACTTGCGTGCCGCGGCCTCGGCCAGCGGCGTCGCGTCGGTGTGCACCGGAGCTACCGCCGCCGAGAGAGTGCGGACCAGCACGTCGCGATAGAAACCGGCCAGGTCGACCAGGGCCCGGTCGAGCGCGTCGCGCTGCGCCCGGGTGGCCCGCGACTTCTGCCGCTTCTCCAGGTCCTTGAGCTGGCCGGCGGCGCCGCGGATCGCGCCGGTCGCGCCGCGGCCCGTGCCGCCTGCGCCGAGCGCGGTCTCCAGCGCGCTGCGTTCGCTGCTGTCCATCTCGGACACCGCGGCCTCCGCCTCGGCCTCGGCCGCCTCGATCAGCGCCGACGCGGCGTCGAAGCACGCACCGACGCCGGTCAGCCGGCGCGGCACGGCCAGCACCGCCTCGCGGCGGCGGCGGGCATCGGCGTCGCGGGCCAGCCGGCGGGCGCGGCCGACGTGGCCCTGCGCGGCCGCGGCGGCCCAGGCGGCGGTGTCGGGCTCCACGCCGTCGCGGAAGGTCAGCACCGAGGCGACCGCCGCGGCCGGCGGCTGGCGCAGGGCGACCACCCGGCACCGGGACCGGATCGTCACGGAGATGTCGTCGGGGTGCGTCGAGGGTGCGCAGAGCAGGAAGACCGTACGCGGCGGCGGCTCTTCGATCGCCTTGAGCAGCGCGTTGCCGGCCTGCTCGGTGAGCCGGTCGGCATCCTCGATGACCACGACCTGCCAGCGCCCACCGGTCGGCGTGCTGGCCGCCCGCAGCACCAGCGCCCGCATCTCGTTGACGCCGATGGACAGCCCGTCCGGGGTGACCATCCGCACGTCGGCGTTGGTGCCGGTGAGCGTGGTGTGGCAGCCGGTGCACCGGCCGCAGCCGACCCCGGTGGCGCACTGCAGCGCCGCGGCCAACGCCCGGGCGGCGACCGACCGGCCGGAGCCGGGCGGGCCGGTGAAGATCCACGCGTGCGTCATCGCCGATCCGGCGCCCGAGCCGTCGAGGATGGCCACCGCACCCGCCGCCGCGCGGCGCAGGGTGTCGACGGCCTCCTCCTGGCCCACCAGGTCGGCGAAGACGTCAGCCACGTGGTTCCAACTCCCGATCCGGCGGCGGTACGGAGCGCTGGGCGCCCAGCGCGGACGCGGACGGCTTGTCGTCGTCCGGGCCGGTGTCGGATTCGGGGGAGTCGTCCCCGGTCGGCTCGCCCCGGTTCGCCGCGTCGACTATCGAGGCTATCTCCTGCTCGGAGAGCTCCGGCTCGGTCGTGGTGTCGGGCTGCTTCGCCGGGCCTGGGTGGTCGGGGCCAGGGTCGCCGAGCATCGGCGTCACCCGGTCGAACACCGCGATCGCGATGTCCTCCGCCGGCCGGGTCGCGTCGAGCACCAGGTAGCGGCGCGGGTCGGCGGCGGCCAGGTCGAGGAACGCGTAGCGGACCCGCTCGTGGAACGACAGAGCCTCGGTCTCCAGGCGGTCGTGGGCGCCGCGCGCCGCCGCCCGGGACAGGCCGATCGTGGGGTCGATGTCGAGCAGGACCACCAGGTCGGGCTTGAGACCACCCGTCGCCCAGGACGAGAGCCAGGACACCTCTTCGACCGGCAGCGTGCGTCCAGCGCCCTGGTAGGCCAGCGACGAGTCGACGTAGCGGTCGCTGACCACCACGGCACCGCGGGCCAGTGCCGGCCGCACGACGGTGGCCACGTGGTTGGCGCGGTCGGCGGCGTACAGCAATGCCTCGGACCGGGGTGAAAGCTCGCTCTCACCCTCGAGCACCATCTCGCGGATCCGCCGCCCGACCTCGGTCGCGCCGGGCTCGCGGGTGACCACGACGTCGCGGCCCTCCGCCCGCAACGCGTCGGCCAGCGCGGCGACCTGGGTCGACTTGCCGCTGCCCTCGCCACCCTCGAAGACCACGAACACACCGCGCCAGGCGGACGGCTCGGCGGGCGAGAGCGGGCGGCCGCGCATCGAGCCCCAGAGGTCGGCGAGCACGCCGACGCCCGGCTTGTCGTCCATCTGCTTGAAGGCGCTGATCCCGGACAGGATGCCGGCGACGCCGGCGATCAGCAGCAGCAGCCGAGTCGACGAGATGGAGACGCCCAACGAGGCCATCTCCAGCTTGCGCGAGCCGCCGACGCCGACCAGCAGGCTGCTCAGCGCGATGGCGATCATCAGGACGACCCGGGTGCCGGTCTGCACGACCGCGAAGACCCGGCCGCGCACCTCGTCGGCGACCTCGATGCCGAGCAGCGTGATGCCGGCCAGGAAGGCCATGCCCGCGCCGGCGCCGACGAGGACCGCACCGACGATCGCCATCGAGAGGTGGATCGAGGCCGCGAGGACGATCACGGACGCGGCGGCCAGGACGATGCTCATGCCGAACCAGCGGCGTCGCGAGAGGTCCTTGATGATCGCCGGACCGAGGCCGATGCCGACCGACAGCCCGACGAAGAGGAACGCGAAGAGCAGGTAGAACGCGGCGTCACCGGCGCTGAGCGACTGGGTGAAGAACCGGGCGGTGCCGATCACCACGCCGCCGCCGGCGAACGCGCCGAAGATGCCGAGCACGAGGCCGCGGACGAGCGGCGAGTTGCCGATGAACTTCCAGCCGTCGACGAACTGCCGCACCATGCTGACGTTCTCGCGGTCCGCGGGCGCGGTGCGGCCGCTGATCTCCTTGATGCCGTAGAAGACCACGATCGCCGTGGCCAGCCGGGAGAACGCGTTGAACCAGAGCGCGAGTTGGGCGGGCTCGGCCCAGTCGGCCGGCGCCGCACCGGTGATGCCGCGGACGCTGGCGTCGAGGGCGGCCAGGCCGACGGCCGCGAGCACCGGCGTGAGGCCGTACGTGGTGATCAGGGTCAGCTGGTTGGAGACCTCGAGGCGGGACTTCGGGATCAGGTTGGGTACCGCGGCCTCCTTGGCCGGGATCCAGATCAGCGTGATGGCCTCGATCAGGAAGGTGGCGATCGCCGCCCACCCGACGACGATGCCGCCCGCGAAGCCGAGCAGGGCGACCACCGGGATCGACGCGAACAGCACGAACCGCAGCAGGTCGCAGATGACCATCGTGTAGCGGCGGTCGAACCGGTCGGCGAGCACGCCGGCCACCGGCCCGAGCACGAGCGCGGGCAGCAGCCGCACCGCGATCACGCCACCGAACGCCAGGCCCTTCGCCGTGTCCCCGCTGACCTGCGCCGACGCGAAGATCGAGGTGGCCAGCAGGCCGAGCCAGTCACCGAGCGATGCCACGCCGAGAACGAGCCAGAGCCGCCGGAACGGCCGGATCCGGAGCACGGCCCGCAGTGCGCTGACACCGGAGAGGTCCACCTGCTGCGACCGGTTGGTGGCGGAGCCGCCGGCCCGGGTGGGCCGCTCCAGCTCTTCGCCGCTCACGTTCGTGTCGATGGCCGTACCTCCGCGTCCGGCCCATCGCTGGGCTCCCCCGGGCTCACTTTAGCGGCGCGGACGCCCCTGCCCACCCCGACATTCCCCTGACCCTAGCTGCCCGGACACCCCCTTAAGGGGCTCTGGTACGCGAGGGTGTTTCGCATTGTCAGCGCACCCGCTACGGTGCAGATGTGTCCGGTAAACCCACCGAAACCTCCCAAAGGGAAAGTCTCGACAAGGCGACCGCGGAACTCGATCCGCCGTTCGCCGTCGTCGACCTCGCGGCCTTCGACGCCAACGCGAAAGCGCTGGTGGAGCGGGCCGGCGGCAAGCCGTTGCGGGTCGCCAGCAAGTCGGTGCGCTGCCCCGACCTGCTCACCCGCGTGCTGAGCCGCCCGGGTTGGCAGGGCGTGTTGGCATACACGCTCGCCGAGGCCAACTGGCTCGTCCGCACCGGCGTTACGGACGACGCCGTCGTCGCCTATCCGACCGCGGACCGGGCCGCCCTGCGTGACCTGGCTCACGACGACCGGCTGCGGGCCGGCGTCACCCTGATGGTGGACAGTTCCGAACAGCTCGACTTCATCGCCGCGGTGACGGGCAGCGCCGAGATCCGGCTCTGCATCGACCTCGACGCCTCCTACCGGCTCGCCGGCGGACGGGTGCACCTCGGCGTGTTCCGCTCGCCGGTGCGTGAGCCCGGTCAGGCCCGCACGCTCGCCGAGACGATCGCCAAGCGCCCGGGATTCCGGTTGGTCGGCATCATGTCGTACGAGGCTCAGATCGCCGGTCTGGGCGACGCGCCACCCGGCCGGCGTGCCCGCGGACTCGCCATCCGAGCCATCCAGCGCCGCTCGTACCGCGAGCTGCTGGCGCGGCGCGGTGCCGCGGTCGACGCCGTGCGGGCCGTCGCGGACCTCGAGTTCGTCAACGGCGGCGGCACCGGCAGCGTGCGGCTCACGGGCGCCGACCCCTCGGTCACCGAGATCACCGCCGGCTCCGGCCTCTACGGTCCGACCCTGTTCGACGCGTACACCGCCTGGCGCCCGACCCCGGCCGCGTTCTTCGCCCAGCCGGTGGTCCGCCGGCCCGGTCCCGGCGTGGTCACCGTGCTCGGTGGCGGCTGGATCGCGTCCGGCCCGACCGAGCCGAGCCGGCAGCCGACACCTTGGCTGCCGAGCGGGCTGAAGATGATCGGCACCGAGGGCGCCGGCGAGGTGCAGACGCCCCTGCGTGGCGCCGCCGCCGACGGCTTGCGGGTCGGCGACCGGGTCTGGTTCCGCCACGCGAAGGCCGGCGAGCTCTGCGAGCACGTCAACGACCTGCACCTGGTCGAGGACGGAGCCGTGACGGCGACGGCCCGCACCTACCGAGGTGCGGGCCACGCCTTCCTCTAGTTACACCGAGACGTGCCGGTGCAGGTACTCGCGGATCAAGGCCTTGGCCTCCGCGAGCACCTGCTCGTCGCCGTCGGTGCGGCGACGGAACGCCAGCTTGATCAGCGCGTCGGCCGCCTCGACGGCGATCTCCAGCGCGAACCGCAGGCGTGGCTCGTCGGCCACGTGGAACTGCTCGACGAGCAGCCGGGCCAACTGCTCGGCGATGACCGCGTTGTTGTCGCGCTCCTCGTCGAGCAGGTGCACGTCGACGACGTCGCCGAAGTGCAGGGTCCGGAAGCCGGGCACGGTGCGGTGCATCTCGATGTACTCGTCGATGCCCGCGTCGACGCCTTCCCACCAGTCGGCGAACGTGCCGCTGCCGAAGCGGTTGGCCAGCCGCTCCAGATAGGCCTCCATGTTGCGCAGCGTGAGTGCCTGCACGATGGCCCGCTTGTCGGGGAAGAACTGGTAGACGGAGCCGATCGCCACTTCGGCGCGCTCGGCGAGCAATGTGGTCGTCAGGCCCTCGTAGCCGACCTCGTCGACGATCTCGGCGCACGCATCGAGCATCCGCTGAACGCGGGCCACGCTGCGGCCCTGCACCGGAACCCGGCGCAGGGGGCCCGTGGTGACGGCTGATGTCGTCATGCCTCACCACATCCTTCCTCTTCGGCCCCGCCGCGCGGGGGGAACGTTACTCGGATCAACGAGCAACCCGGATGAGAGGTATTCAGCAGAAGGGCGGTATTTGCGGGGAGTACGCGTGTGACGCTCTTACGCGCGGAACCAAACACTGATATGAATGCTATTCATATTATGGAGGGCGCCGTGACCGCGAGTCGAGCAACCGCGACCAGCGTGCCGCACTGGCGCAACTGGGCGGGCAACCAGCAGGCGACGGCGCGCGAGACGCGGCCCGGCGGCCTCGACGAGCTCTCCGCGATCGTCACCGGGGCCGCGGCGGCCGGCGAGCGGGTCAAGCCCGTCGGATCGGGTCACTCCTTCACCGACATCGCCGTCACCGACGGCATCCGCATCGACCTGGCCGCACTGCCCGGTCGCGTCGACGTCGACCGCGAGCACCGGCGGGTGACCGTGCCGGCCGGCATGACGCTGGCGACGCTCAACGCGTTGCTCAGCACGCACGGCCTGGCGCTGCCCAACCTCGGCGACATCGACGCGCAGACGATCGCGGGCGCCATCTCCACCGGCACGCACGGCACGGGCGCGGCGTACGGCTGCCTGTCCACCTTCGTCGGCGGCCTGACCCTGGTGACCGGCACCGGCGAGGTGCTGCGCTGCGACGAGCACACCAACCCCGAGGTGTTCAGCGCGGCCCGGGTCGGCCTCGGCGCGCTCGGCGTGCTCACCGAGGTGACCCTCCAGTGCGTCGAAGCGTTCACGCTGCGGGCGCACGAGCGCCCCGGCCGGCTGGCCGACGTGCTGGCCGACTGGCCGGCGCTGGTGGCCGACAACGACCACTGCGACCTCTACTGGTTCCCCTACACCGACCGGGTGCAGGTCAAGACGAACAACCGGGTGCCGGCCGACGACCGACCGTTGCCAGGCTGGCGCGGCTGGCTCGACGACGACTTCCTCGCCAACACCGTGTTCGCGGGCGCCTGTCTGCTGGGTCGCGCGGTGCCGGCCACGGTCGCTCCGATCAACGCGGTGTCGGCCCGGGCGCTCACCGAGCGGGTCTACACCGGACGGTCCGATGCCGTCTTCTGCACGCCGCGCCGGGTGCGGTTCACCGAGATGGAGTACGGCCTCCCCCGCGACGCCTTCCCGACGATGCTCGGCGAGCTGCCCCGGATCATCGACCGCCTGCCGTTCAAGGTGCAGTTCCCGGTCGAGGTGCGGTTCACCGCGGCCGACGACATCCCGCTCTCGCACGGGTACGGCCGGGAGTCGGTCTACGTCGCCGTGCACCAGTTCGCCGGCGCACCGTACGAGCCGTACTTCAAGGCCGTCGAGACCCTCGCCCGCGAGCTCGGCGGCCGGCCGCACTGGGGCAAGCTGCACTACCGGGACGCCGAGTCGCTGCGCCCGGTCTACCCACGGTTCGACGGCTTTGTCGCGCTGCGCGACCGGCTCGACCCGCACCGGGTCTTCGCCAACGCTTACACGGAGCGGGTGCTGGGCAGTTGAGCAGCGGAAACGTCCGCTGCGGCCCTTATGCCGACACCACGTCGGCGACTACCACGGTGACGTTGTCGTAGGTGCCCGACGCCAGCGCGAGCGCGACGAGCTCCTTGGCGCACGCGTCCAGGTCGCGGATCTCCCGCAGGGTGCGCCCGATCGTGACGTCCTCGACGTAGTCGGACAGTCCGTCGCTGCACAGCAGCAACCGGTCGCCGGCCTCCACCGGCAGCAGCGCGGTCGCCGCGCGGTAGCTCTCGCCCTGCACCGCCTGCGTGATCATCGAGCGGCGCGGGTGCCCCCGGGCCTCCTCGGCGGTCAGCGCACCCCGGTCGACGAGAAGCTGGACGAACGTGTCGTCGCGGGTCAGCCGCACCATCTCGGTCGCACCGGCGGCCAGCAGGTAGCCACGCGAGTCGCCGACGTGCAGCAGCCCGAGCTGGTCGCCGCGCAGCAGGCCGGCGGTCACGGTGGTGCCGGCGCCCTGCCCCTCGGCTGCGATCTTGGCGTTGGCCCGCTCGACGGCCTCGGCCAGGGCCGCCGCCGGGTCGACGCTGTCGACCTCTTCCAGCCCGCTCAGCGTCGAGATGACGATCTCGCTGGCCATCTCCCCGGCCGGCATGCCCCCGACGCCGTCAGCGATCACCACCAGGCGACGACCGGCGAACGCGGCGTCCTCGTTGTTGGGCCGGGCCGGGCCGACGTCGGTCACGGTCACGGCCTGCAAGATCAAGGGCGGCATGGTTACGAGCATCTCAAACCCGTCGATCGCAGTCTCTACGCAGTATTTCGTAGGGTGTGTGCGTGATGCCGGTGACGCTGGTCGGTCGGACGCGGGAACGCGCCGAGCTGACTGCCGCCTGGGCCGCGACCGCCGGCGGTGCCACCGGCCCCCAGGTCGCGGTGCTGACCGGCGACCCCGGCACCGGCAAGAGCGCCCTGGTCACGGCCGCGCTCGCCGACCTCGACCCGGCCCCGGTGACGGTGCTGCACGGCCAGGCCCGGATCCACTCGCCGGCGCCGTACGACTGGCTGGCCGCCGTGCTGAGCGGCCGCGACACCCGTGGCCTGCCCGCCCCCGGGCCGGCACTGGCCTGGCTCGCCCAGCACGACGCCGCCCCGGTCGAGCGGTTCGCCCCCGGCGCCCTTCTCCGGGTGGCCACGCGCGTGGTCCGCGCGCTGGCCGGCACCGGCCCGGCCGTGCTCGTCGTCGAGGACCTGCACGCGCTCGACCCCGCCAGCCTCAACCTGGTCGGCGACCTGGCCGTCGCACCCGGCCTGCCCGCCCTGCTGCTGGTCACGAGCCGGCCCAGCGCCGACCCCCTGGTCGCCCGCACACTGGCCCGGCTGACCGGCACGCCGGGCGCCGTGCGCCAGCACCTCGGGCCGCTGCGGCCCGCCGACGTCGCCGACGTGCTGGCCCAGGTCTACCCGGGTCGGGACATCACCGAAGCGGCGGCGCGGAAGGTGTGGGACCGCACCGCAGGCAACGCGTACCGGCTGACCGAGCTCATCGCCACCACGGCGGCCGACGACGTGGCCGCGCTGCTGCGGGAGCCCGACGGCACCGCCGAGCCGGCCGCGGAGCTCACCGCGCGCGAGGTGGAGGTGCTGGTCTGCCTGCGCGACGGCATGGCCAACAAGCAGATCGCCCGGGCGCTCGGCATCTCCGTGCGTACCGTCACCGTGCACGTCTCCAACCTGCTGCGCAAGACCGGCACCGCCTCCCGGACGGAGGCGGCGCTGTGGGCGGTCCGCCACAGCCACCGGACTCCCTCGTTGACCCCGCGTAGCCAGCCGTAAACAGTAGGGATTCGTCAAGGGTCCGCATCCATTGACCGACGCCTACCCAGTCGGCAGGCTCCACATTGGTGCTCTTCGACGGCGAGGAGCCCCTTGTCATGAGCGAGGGGGATGGATGAGATCGAGACGATGGCTGGCGGCGTTGACCGCCGCCACGCTGGTCGCCGCGTTCGCAGCGGTGTCGCCGGCCGAGGCCGCGGAACCCAATGCGGCAGACCGCCTCGAGGTATACGTCGGCACGGTGACGCCGGCCCAGCTCGAAGAGCTACGCGCGGCCGGGGTCGACGCGGGTGAGGCGACCGTCGGTGCAGACGGTGCCAACACCAAGGTCGAGACCGTGCTCAGCAAGCGTGAGGCCGACCGCCTCGCCGACCAGGGTGTCAAGCTCGCGGTCAAGAAGGTTCGTGGCAAGGCGGCTTCGCAGGTGCTGCGCGAGCAGGCGCTGGCCGGCTGGGAGGCGTTCCGGCCGTACAACGAGCCCGGTGGCATCCGGGACGAGCTCGTCGCCACCGCCGCCCGCTACCCGAAGCTCACCGAGGTGGTCAACTACGGCCGGTCCACCCAGGGCAAGCAGCTCACCGCGATCCGGGTGACCAAGAACGCCAAGAACGTACGCGACGGCTCCCGCCCGGCGACGCTCTATGTCGGCGCACAGCACGCCCGTGAGTGGATCACGGTGGAGATGACCCGGCGGCTGCTGCACCACGTGCTCGACAACTACGGCAAGGACCCGGTGATCACCAACCTGGTCGACAAGACCGAACTGTGGTTCGTGCCGGTCGTCAACCCCGACGGCTACGACTACACGTTCACCCCCGACAACCGGCTGTGGCGCAAGAACCTGCGTGACAACGACGGTGACGGCCAGATCACCACTGTCGACGGCGTCGACCTCAACCGCAACTTCGGCTACAAGTGGGGCTACGACAACGAGGGCTCGTCGCCGCAGATCACGAGCGACACGTACCGCGGTCCGGCTCCCGACTCCGAGCCGGAGACCAAAGGGCTGCACTCGCTCTACAGCAAGATCCGGCCCGAGTTCTTCATCAACTACCACTCGGCCGCACAGCTCCTGCTCTACGGCGTCGGCTGGCAGGTCAGCACGCCGTCGCCGGACGACGTCATCTCCATCGCGATGGCCGGCGACGACGACCACCCCGCGGTGCCCGGCTACGACCCGGACATCTCGGCCGAGCTCTACACCACCAACGGCGACGCCGACTCCGGCTTGTCGGCCCGGTGGGGTGGCCTGGGCTTCACGCCCGAGATGAGCACCTGCACGGCGGCGGCCAACTCGGTGCCCGACGACGAGTGGCTGGCCGAAGACTGCGTCAGCGACTTCATCTTCCCGGACGACGAGGGCCTCATCCAGGCGGAGTTCGAGAAGAACATCCCGTTCGCGATCGCGACCGGGCGCTCGGCGCTCGACCCGGACGACCCCGTCTCGGTGGTCGGCCGCAGCACGCCGGACTTCGTCGTCGACTCGTTCGACGTCTCCTACGGCACCAAGCAGCCGGTCGCGGTGACCGCGCGGCGGGCGCTCAAGGACGTTCGGATGCACTACACCGTCAACGGCGGCCGGCCGCAAACCGTGAACGTCCGCGAGTGGCGTGGCGGTGAGCGTTACGGCAACGAGGGCAACGACTACTACGCCGAGCTGCGTGGCACCGTGACGCGCGCCAAGAAGGGCGACTCGGTCGAGGTCTGGTTCACCGGCCGCAAGTCCGGCAAGGGCACGGTGGCCAGCGAGCACTTCACCTACTCGGTGTCGCAGGACATCGGCGGCGACGTGCTGGTGCTGGCGGCCGAGGACGTGACCGGCATCAGCCCGGTGCAGACCGGCAGCACGACGGCCAAGTACGCCGACGAGATGGAGGCGTCGCTGCGTGCCGCCGGGCGCTCCAGCGACGTCTACGACTTCGACGCGCGCGGCCGCAAGGCACCCCACCCGCTGGGCGTGCTGTCGCACTACAAGGCCGTCGTCTGGGAGACCGGCGACGACATCATCCCGCGGTCGCAGGGTCAGGTCGGCGGAACGGCGACGAAGGCGGCGCTGGACACCGAGCTGGCCGTCCGGGACTACCTCAACGAGGGCGGCAAGCTCTTCATCACGGGCAAGTACGCGATGTACGCCCAGGGGATCAACGGCTCCTACTACTACGAGCCGGACTTCCCGAGCCAGCCCGAGTGCACGAGCCCGAGCGACCCGCCGTGCCTGCCGCTGTTCAACGACTTCCAGCAGTACTACCTGGGTGCGTACGCGTACATCGACGGCTCGGGTTCGGACGACGACGGCAACCCGCTTCCGCTGAGCGGCAGCAAGGGCCGGTTCACCGGCTTCACGGGTGACCTCAACGCACCAGGCTCCGCGCAGAACCAGGACCACACCGCGTCGTTCCTGGCCACGTCGAGCGTCCTGCCCGAGGCCGAGTTCCCGTGGTTCGGCCCCAGCTCGGCCCCGGTCGGTTGGGTCCGCCCGGGCGCGCCGCCGTTCGACCCGTACGAGGGCGACTACTACGCCTTCAGCGGACGCGGTGACGAGGCCTACAAGCGGCTGAGCCGCACGGTCGACATGGCCGGTGCGTCCAGCGGGGAGCTGCGCTTCTGGACCTCGTACGACATCGAGACGGACTGGGACTTCATGTTCGTCGAGGCGCGCGAGGTGGGCACCGAGAACTGGACGACGCTGGTCGACACCAACGGCAAGACCGGCGACAACCCGGGTGACAGCTGCTCCGCCAACTCGCCTGCCCGGTTGCACCCCCAGCTCAACCACTACGTCACGTACCAGGGCGCCGACCAGCCGTGCCTGAACACCGGCACGAGCGGCAGCTGGCACGCGGCCACCGGCTCGTCCGGCGGCTGGAAGGAGTGGGTGAGCGACCTGACGCCTTATGCCGGCAAGCAGGTCGAACTGTCCATCACGTACATGACTGACTGGGGCACGGAGGGCCTGGGCGTGTTCGTCGACAACGTCCGGATCAACCGCGACGGTCAGCCGCTGGCGTCGACCGGGTTCGAGACCGACCTCGGCGGCTTCGCGGTGCCCGGTCCCCCGGCGGGCTCCGGCCCGAACGTCACGGACTGGACCCGGACCCAGCTCGGGTTCGAGGAAGGCGCCGTGATCGCCACCCGGGACAGCCTCTACTCCGGGTTCGGCTTCGAGGGCCTGGCGCCCGCGCAGCGCGACGACCTGGTCAAGCGGGCGATGCGTCACCTGCTCGGCTGAGTTGAACGGAAGGGCCCCCTCCGCGGAGGGGGCCCTTCCTCATGCTCCGCGCTGGTCGAGCATCACGCGGACGACCCGGGTGACCAGATCCCATGGGACCGGCTCGGCCCAGCGGAACTGGAGGGCGTCCTTGGCTCCCCGGTACGGCGCCACGGCCCGCTCGAAGTCGTCGTCGGCGCGGGGTGCCGGATAGAGCGAGACGAACTTCTTCCAGGCCGCGAAGTAGACCAGGATCTTGCCGTCAACGGTCACCGCCGGGATGTTGTACGAGATCTTCTCTCCGGGGTCCGGCAGGGCGTCGAGGATCGTCGTGCGGACCTGTTGGGTGATCTCCCGCTGGTCGGCGGGCAGCGCGGCGATGTAGTCGTCGACGCTCGCGAACTTGGCGGCCATAACCGTCAGGATGCCGCAGTCGCGGCGGTCAGAACACGAAAACCTGGCGGTCCTCGACCGGTCGGTAGCCGATCTTCGCGTAGATCGAGTTGCTCGTCGGGTTGGCCAGGTCGGTGAACAGCACGACCTCGTGCGGGTGCGCCGACGCACTCACCGCGGCCGTGACGGCCGAACCGTAGCCGTGGCCGCGCGAAGCCCGAGGCGTGTAGACCGGGCCGATCCGCACGACGCCACCGGCCGGCCGCCGCTTCCCGGCCAGGGCGACCGGGGTGCCGTCGACCTCCCACAGGCCGTAGGCGCCGTCCCGGACACCGGCCTCAGCCGTCTCCCGCGCCGACGTGAGCGGCTCGTGGAGCTCCTCGCCACAGGCGGTCAGCCACGCGGCCAGCAGATCCCGATCGGCCGCGCCGGCGACCCGCGCCTGGCCTTTCACCACGGGCGGGACGAGCTCGCCCAGCCGGTAGAGGCGGGACCGGATGCCGGGCCGGGCGGTGGCGCCGGTCCGGCGGCACCAGGCGTCGGCGAACGCGCGCGCCACCTCGTCGGTCGAGTTGACGCCCGGCACGTCGTCGAGGGTCTCGGCCAGCTCGATCGCGGCCGCGACCGTCGCCGGCCCACCGAGCAGGAGGGGCCGTGGCGGCGTCCAGACGAAGGCACTGCCGTCGGGATGCCAGCCGAAGACCGGCCGGCTGCCACCGACGGCGCCCGGGCCGACGTCGGCCACCTTCGCCGAGATGGTCAGCAACAGCGTGTTCTCGACCGGGCGCGCTGACAGAGCAGCTCCGACGGCGCCCTGGAACTCACCGACGTCCGACGTGGTGGACCACATCGGACGAAGGCTAGTCCGTCGTCTTCTTCGCCGCACTCGCCTTCTTCGGCGCCGCCTTCTTCGCCGCTGCGGTCGTCTTCTTGGCCGCCGTCGCCTTCTTCGCGGTGGTCTTCGTCGCCGCAGTCTTCTTCGCCGTGGTGGCCTTGGCGGTGGTCGTCTTGGCGGCGGCCTTCTTCGCCGCCTTCTTGCGCGGCGCCGGACCCTTGGCCCGCTTCTCGGCGAGCATCTCGGACGCCTGCTCGATCGACAGCGACTCCGGCGTCATGCCCCGGCGCAGCGAGGCGTTGACCTCGCCGTCGGTCACGTACGGCCCGAACCGACCATCCTTGATCACCAGCGGCTTCTCGGTGAGCGGGTCGTTGCCCATCTCACGCAACGGCGGAGCGGCGGCCCGGCGCTGCCGGGTCTTGGGCGCGGCCAGCAAGGCCTTGGCCGCCTCGAGCGTGACCGTGAAGAGCTGCTCCTCGTTCTCCAGGGAGCGGAACTCGTCGCCCTTCTTCACGTAAGGCCCGTAGCGGCCGTTGGCGGCCAGGATCTCGGTGCCGTCGTCGTCCTTGCCGACCACCCGGGGCAGCGACAGCAGCCGCAGCGCCTCCTCGAGCGAGAGCGCGTCCGGGGTGTGCGACTTGAGCAGCGACGACTTGCGCTCGCCGCTGGCCACGTACGGCCCGTAGCGGCCGGACTTGAGCACGATGTCCTCGCCGGTCTCGGGGTGGGTGCCCAGCGAGCGCTCGCCACCACCACCGAGGAACAGCTCGTCGACCTTCTCCGGGGTGAGCTCGTCGGGCGCCAGACCCTCGGGAATGGACGCGCGGTCGCCCTGGTTGGCCTCCGGATGATCCTCGCCGTCGGCACCTTCGGCGTGGCCGTTGGATGCCGCCGGCACCAGCGCGCCGGGCAGCGTGCGCTGCAGGTAGGGGCCGTAGCGGCCGACCCGGACGACGACGTCGCGCCCTTGGTCGTCACGGAACAACGGGATCGAGTTGACACTGCGCGCGTCGATCTCGCTGAGGTTGTCGGTGACCAGCCGCTTGAGCCCGCCCGAGGCGGCGATCGTGCCGTCGGCGGAGACGTCGCTGCCGAAGTAGAACGAGGTCAGGAAGTCGGCCGCGGCCATGTCGCCGCCGGCGATCTCGTCGAGCTCGTTCTCCATCGCGGCGGTGAAGTTGTAGTCGACCAGCCGGGGGTAATGGCCCTCCAACAGGCCGATCACCGCGAACGCGAGGAACGACGGGATCAGCGCCTGACCGCGCTTGACCACGTATCCCCGGTCCTGGATGGTCGCCATGATCGACGCGTACGTGGACGGGCGGCCGATGCCCAGCTCTTCGAGCTGCTTGACCAGCGACGCCTCGGTGTAGCGGGACGGCGGCTGGGTGGTGTGACCCAGCGCCTCGAGCTGGTCGGCGGTCAGCGGCTGGTCCTTGACCAGGTTGGGCAGCCGGCGCTCGGCGTCTTCGGCCTCGGCGGACTCGTCGTCGGAGGACTCGACGTAGGCGCGCAGGAAGCCCGGGTCGGTGATCGTCTTGCCGGTCGCGCCGAAGTCGGCCTCTTCGCCGCTCGACGAGACCGCCCGGATCCGGATCGAGACGGACATGCCGACCGCGTCGGTCATCTGCGACGCGATCGTGCGCCGCCAGATCAGCTCGTAGAGCTTGAACTCCTCGGCGGAGAGCTCCTTGGCGACCTCGCCCGGCGTGCGAAAGTGGTCGCCGGCGGGGCGGATCGCCTCGTGCGCCTCCTGGGCGTTCTTGACCTTGCCCGTGTAGCGACGCGGCTCCGGCGGGACGCTGCCCTGGCCGTAGAGCTCGGCGATCTGCCGGCGGGCGGCTGCGATCGCGGTCTCCGACAGGTTGACGGAGTCCGTACGCATATAGGTGATGTAGCCGTTTTCGTAGAGCCGCTGCGCCGTGCGCATCGTCTGCTGCGAGGAGAAGCGCAGCTTGCGCGCCGCCTCCTGCTGGAGCGTCGAGGTGATGAACGGCGCGTACGGCCGGCGCCGGTAAGGCTTCTCCTCGACCCGGGTGACCGTGAACGGCCGATCCTCGAGCCGGGCGGCCAACCCGCGGGCACCGGCCTCGTCGAGGTGGACCACCGCGGCGCCCGGCCGCACCTGACCGGTCGTGGGCTCGAAGTCCTTGCCGGTGGCGATCCGGTCACCGTCGAGCGCGACCAGCGTCGCGGTGAAGGTGCGCGGGCCCTCCTTGGCGGCGGCCGCGTCGACCGCGAGCGTCGCCTGGATGTCCCAGTAGCCGGCGGAGCGGAACGCCATCCGCTGACGCTCGCGCTCGACCACGATGCGGGTCGCGACCGACTGCACGCGGCCGGCGGAGAGCCGCGGCATGACCTTCTTCCAGAGGACCGGCGACACCTCGTAGCCGTAGAGCCGGTCGAGGATGCGCCGGGCCTCCTGCGCGTCGACCAGGTCGCGGTCGATGTCACGGGGGTTGGCCACGGCGGCCTGGATCGCCTGCCGCGTGATCTCGTGGAAGACCATCCGCTTGACCGGGACCTTGGGCTTGAGGGTCTCGACCAGGTGCCAGGCGATCGCCTCGCCCTCGCGGTCCTCATCCGTCGCGAGGAAGACCTCGTCGACCTCCTTGGCCAGTTTGGTCAGCTTGGTGATCTGCTGCTTGCGGTCGGCGGACACGACGTAGAGCGCGGCGAACCCGTTGTCGACGTCGACGCCGAGCCGGGCCCACGGCAGGTCCTTGTATTTGGCTGGGACGTCCGCGGCGTTGCGCGGCAGGTCACGGATGTGGCCCAGGCTGGCCTCCACCACGTAGCCCGGGCCGAGATAGCCCGAGATCGTCTTCGCCTTCGCCGGTGACTCGACGATGACGAGACGGGTGCTCCTGGCGTTGCTCGGCACTGCACTCCCTCACATGTTCGTGGATGTCCAAGGTAACGCGCGGCACGGCGGCGAGGTCGCGATACTCCAGGCGAGCCGGCCGACGGCGGAGCGTCACGCTGAACGGCGACACCGTACACCCAGGTAGAAGGGTGACGGGTGCCACCGCACCGGAACCGGTGTCGATCGAACAGCTGAACAACACGTTCACCCAGGCCAGCATTCCCCTGGTGCCGGTAGTGGACGATCTCCGACAAGCTCCGCCAGACGGGCCAGGCGGCGACGTCCGGTCACCCGGTAGGCGGGGCCGCCGGCCCGCGGGCCGAGCAGTGCGGCGGGCAGGCCCACCGCGGCCAACGCGGCGCCGACCTGATCCCACTGCCCTTCGTCGTTAGCCCCTAATTTCAGGGCAAACCCTGATTCATCCGGCGCACCGGCTGCGGCCACCCAGAGCCGGAGCCTGCGCCCATCGAGGAAGAAACCGGGCGGTGGGCGCTTGACCGCTCCCCGCAGCCACGCCACGCCGAGTCCGGCCAGCGCAGTGGAATAAGAGGTGCGGACGCCCAGGTGACCCTCGACCTCGGTCGGCGACCAGGTCGGTGCCAGGCCGCGCCGGGTGAGCTCGGCGACCAGCACGTGCACCCGCCAGGCCGAGTCGACCACCACCGAGACCCTGGCCGTGCCGCCCATCCGCACCACCTGGCCCGGCCCGGCGAGCAGGCCCGCCAGGTCTCCCGGCGTGGGTTCGCGGGCCTCGACGCCGAACAGCGAGAGCTGCCGCGGCGTCAGCGACACTCCGGTACCTCGTCGAAGGCGCGCGCCAACTCCGGCGAGTTGAGCTTGCTGGTGTCCAGCGCGCTGGCGTCGTACTCCTTGTTGAGGGTCTCGACGGCCGCACCGACCCCGTCGTAGAACGCGGGGTCGGTGTCGAGGTCCTCGATGGCCCGTTTGGCCTTGCCGTAGGCGTCCCGGACGCCGGCCAGCGAGCCGACGAAGCCGTCGACGATCGCCGCGCCCTCGTCCACGTCGGGCACTCCCGCCTGCTCGACCTGCGACCGGGCGGTCTCGCTGGCCTGCTCGGCGCCACCGAGCAACCGGATCAGGTTCTCTTTCGCCTGCGCCGGGGTGGTCCGCGCCGTCATCTGCTGCGAAGTGCCGGAAGAGAGGCTGTCGATCTCTTCGCGCCAGGGGCTCAACGCCTCGCACACGTCCGCCGCCCAGATCCGCGGGGCAGACCGGTCGCCACCGCAGCCGGCGAGCGCCAGCACGATCAGCACGGCCGACAGGACTGCGCGGGGGGTACGCATGTCGAGCAGCATAGAAGCAACGGCCCCCGCTCGACGCGCCTGCGTCGACCGGGGGCCGTTGACCCGTTGTCCGCCGATCAGGCGTTCACGCGCTCCTCTTCGGAGGTGTCAGTGCCCGCTTCGGCTTTTCCCGAATCGGCCTCCGACATGGCGATCGGCTTGCGCTTGCTGAACAGCACCGCACCGACGATGACGGCGACCGCGATGACCGCGATGCCGATCCGCAGGCCGGTGTTCGCGTCGTCGCCGACGCTGAACGTGATGACCGCCGGGGCGATCAGCAGCGCGACCAGGTTCATCACCTTGAGGAGCGGGTTGATGGCCGGGCCGGCGGTGTCCTTGAACGGGTCACCGACGGTGTCGCCGATGACGGTCGCGGCGTGCGCCTCGGAGCCCTTGCCGCCGTAGTGGCCGTCCTCGACCAGCTTCTTCGCGTTGTCCCAGGCGCCACCGGAGTTGGCCAGGAAGACCGCCATCAGGGTGCCCGCGCCGATCGCACCTGCCAGGTAGGAGGCCAGCGCGCCGGCGCCGAGGCCGAAGCCGACCGCGATCGGGGCCAGGATCGCCAGCAGACCCGGGGTGAGCAGCTCGCGTTGCGCGTCGCGGGTGCAGATGTCGACGACCTTGCCGTACTCGGGCCGCTGGGTGCCGTCCATGATGCCCGGGAACTCCCGGAACTGGCGACGGACCTCGACGACGACGGCGCCGGCGGACCGGGCCACCGCGTTGATCGCGAGACCGGAGAACAGGAACACGACCGCGGCGCCGACGATCAGGCCGACCAGGTTCCGCGGGTTGCTGATGTTCAGCAGGTTGAGGATGTAGTTGTCGACGTCCGAGATGCCGGCGTCGGTCAACGAGGTGGCAATCGAGCTCGTGTACGACCCGAACAGCGCGGTCGCGGCGAGGACGGCCGTAGCGATCGCGATGCCCTTGGTGATGGCCTTCGTGGTGTTGCCGACCGCGTCGAGCTCGGTCAGCGTCTTGGCGCCGGCCTCGTCGATGTCGCCGGACATCTCGGCGATGCCCTGCGCGTTGTCGGAGATCGGGCCGAACGTGTCCATCGCGACGATGACGCCGACGGTGGTCAGCAGGCCGATGCCGGCCAGCGCGACCGCGAACAGCGACAGGATCAGCGAACCGCCGCCGAGCAGGAACGCGCCGAACACGCCGGCGCCGATCAGCAGCGCGGAGTAGACGGCCGACTCGAGGCCGACGCTGATGCCGGCGAGCACGACGGTGGCGGCACCGGTCTGCGAGCTCTTGCCGATGTCCTGCACCGGACGCCGCTCGACCTCGGTGAAGTAGCCGGTCAGCGCCTGGATGGCGGCGGCCAGCACGATGCCGATGACGACCGCGCCGATGGCGACCCAGCGCGGGTCGCGGGTGATGCCGGCGACTTCCTCCGAAACACCGTCGAACTCGGCGAACGACGGCTTGAGGTAGAACCAGGAGACCACCGCGACCACGACCGCGGAGATCGCCGCCGAGATGTAGAAGGCCCGGTTGATCGCCTGCAGGCCGTTGCGGTCACTCGCACGGAGGCGGGTGATGAACACACCGATGATCGCGATGATCGCGCCGATGGCCGAGACGATCAGCGGGAAGACCAGGCCGTCCTGGCCGAACGCGGCCCGACCCAGGATCAGGGCGGCGACCAGGGTCACGGCGTACGACTCGAACAGGTCGGCCGCCATGCCGGCGCAGTCACCGACGTTGTCGCCCACGTTGTCGGCGATGGTCGCCGCGTTGCGCGGGTCGTCCTCGGGGATGCCCTGCTCGACCTTGCCGACCAGGTCGGCGCCGACGTCGGCGGCCTTCGTGAAGATGCCGCCGCCGACCCGCATGAACATCGCGAGCAGTGCGGCGCCGAAGCCGAAGCCCTCGAGCACGGTCGGCGCGTCGCCCTTGTAGAGCAGCACGACGACGGTCGCGCCGACGAGGCCAAGGCCGACGGTGAGGAAGCCGACCACGCCGCCGGTGCGGAACGCGATCTGCATCGCCTTCTCACGACCGCCGGTGGCCTCCCGAGCCGCGGCGGCGACCCGCAGGTTGGCGCGGGTGGCCAGAGCCATGCCGGCGCCGCCGATGAACGCGCTGAACACCGCACCGACGACGAAGAACGCCGAGCGGCCGAGCTTGACCATCGTCTCGTTGCCGTCCGCGCCGTGCACCGGCAGGACGAAGAGCAGAACGACCGCGATCACTACGAAGATCGCGAGCGTTCTGAACTGGCGGCGCAGGTAGGCCGAGGCGCCCTCTTGGACGGCGCCGGCGATCTCCTGCATGTTGGTGGTGCCCTGACCAGTCGCCAGAACCGTCCGCCGTAGTGCGGCCGCGAAGCCAAGCGCCACAAGGGCGATGACCAGAGCCACGATCACGTACGAGAAGTTCGCGCTGGAAAGGGACAGCCCGCCGCCCTCGGCGGCCAAGGTCCCGGACCCGGACATCTATGTCCTCCAATAACCGACCAACGCGTCCCGCCGGAGGACTAGCCCGGCGTGGGACGTCTCCAGGTGGAGAGCAATGACGCACCTGACCGGACGGATGGCGAGGTCAGGGCGCTAGCTGATAACCCGCGTACTCTAGCCGTACACCGTGGCGGTATTCACATCGGCGCGGGGTTGTCGCGCACAAAACGTGATCTCTGCTAGCGCGCGACGGGCCAAACCATGCGGACTTCGGTGCCGATGCCCTCGTCGACCGGACGCACCTGGAGATCTTCGACCAATCCCGCTAGCAGGGCGAATCCGACACCGACGGTCAGTGCCTCGTCGGTCAGGGACGTGTTGGCCAGCTCTTCCGGAGGCAGCACCGCGATGCCGAGACCCGCCTCGATCGGCGCGCGGTCGATGACCCGCACGATGTAGTTGCCGCCGTCGGACATCTCGACCTGCACCAGGTTGGGCAGTCCGTACTGGCGGTGCAGCGCGACCGCGCGGGTGCACGCCTCGCCGATCGCGATGCGCACCTCGTCGAGAAGCTCCTCCGGGACCCCGGCGCGCCGGGCCACCGCCACGCCGACCAGGCGTGCGGTCCGGACGTGCGCCGGAGCGGGTGAAAAGGCGAGACGAACTGTCGCCATCACGCGGCCGGACCGGCCTCGGTCGCCCCGTCGACGGTCGCGAACAGGGGGAAGACCTGGTCGAGGGCGGTGATGCGGAAAATCTTCAGCAACGGTTCCTTGTCGCAGACAAGGCTGAGGCCCCCACCCGCGGCGCGCAGCCGCTTGAGCGCGCCGACCAGCACACCCAGCCCGGTGGAGTCGAGAAAGTCGACCCGGCCGAGGTCGACGACGATCTGCGTGGCACCGGCGTCGATCAACTCGATCAGCCGCTCGCGCAGGCGCGGAGCCGTGTAGACGTCGACCTCGCCGCCGACCTCCAGCACGGTGTGCTCGCCCTGGGTCCGGGTCGAGAGCGACAGCTCCATCGAACGCCTCCCGCAGTCGTTGTTTGTCCCTGCGATCTAACCATCGACACGCGGTGTATGCAGCGACGACCTGACCCGCCGTCGACTGATCAGTACATCAGTGCGAGAGTGCAGGCATGACCACAGCGGTTGAAGGGCCGGCTGCCCTGCTCGCCGGCCTGCTCAGCCGACCTCCGGTCACCCATGTCGAAGAGGTCGCCGCCCGGGTCGGTGACCCCGTTCCGTGGCCGTCGTGGGTCCCTCCTTCGGTGGTTTCGGCGTACGCGTCACGCGGCGTGTCGGCGCCATGGCGGCACCAGGCTTCGGCGGCCTCCCTGGCGTTCGAGGGTCGCCACGTGGTCGTCGCGACCGGCACGGCGTCGGGCAAGTCGCTGGCGTACCAGTTGCCGGCGCTGTCGCGGTTGGTCCTGGACCCCCGGGCGACCGCGCTTTATCTGGCGCCGACCAAGGCGTTGGCCGCGGACCAGTTACGCTCCGTCGCCGGCCTTGCTGTCGATGGTGTACGCCCAGCGGCCTACGACGGGGACACGCCCCGCGCCGAACGGGAGTGGATCCGCCAACACTCGCGTTTCGTCCTGACAAATCCGGATATGTTGCACCGAAGCATCCTGCCGGGGCACGCCGCTTGGGGCACGTTCCTCCGCCGGTTGTCGTTCGTCGTCGTCGACGAGTGCCACACCTACCGCGGGGTGTTCGGGTCGCACGTCGCGCACGTGCTGCGGCGGTTGCGGCGGGCGGCGGCTCGCTACGGGCGTACCCCCGTGTTCGTTCTCGCGTCCGCGACGGCCGGCGACCCGGAGACGGCAGCCGCGCGACTGACCGGCCTGCGGGTCGAGGCCGTCACCGAGGACGCGTCCCCGCGCGGTGGTGTGACGTTCGCGCTGTGGGAGCCGCCGCTGGAGACGTCGGCCACGTCCGCGACCCCGGTGCGGCGGTCGGCGGTCCGCGAGACGGCGTCGCTGTTGACCGATGCGGTGACCGCGGGGGTACGCACGGTCGCGTTCGTCCGCTCACGGCGCGGCGCGGAGACGGTGGCCACCGTGGCGCGGCGGTCGCTGGAGGAGGTCTCCCCCGACCTGGCCGGCCGGGTGGCCGCCTATCGGGCCGGCTTCCTGCGCGAGGAACGGCGGTCGTTGGAGGAGGGTCTGCTCTCGGGCTCGCTGCTCGGCCTGGCGTCCACCAACGCGCTGGAGCTCGGCGTCGACCTGGTCGGCCTGGACGCGGTGCTGATCTGCGGCTATCCGGGCACGCGCGCGTCGCTGTGGCAGCAGGCGGGCCGCGCGGGCCGGGCCGGTGACGACGCGCTGGCGGTGCTGGTGGCCCGCGACGACCCGCTCGACACCTATCTCGTGCACCACCCGGAAGCCCTGTTCGGCCAGGCGGTCGAGGCGACGGTGCTGGACCCGTCGAACCCGTACGTCCTGGGTCCACAGCTCTGCTGCGCGGCCGCCGAGGGTCCGCTGACCCAGGCGGACCTCTCGCTGTTCGGCCCGGCCGCCGTGCCGGTGCTGGAGGAGCTGGTCGCTGCGGGCTTGCTGCGCCGGCGCCCGTCGGGTTGGTACTGGCGCCCCTACAAGCGCCCCGACGTGGACCTGCGGGGCAGCGGCGGCCAGCCCATCTGCATCGTCGAGTCGTCGACGGGCCGCCTGCTGGGCATGACGGACGCGTCGTCGTCGCACTTCATGCTTCACGAGGGCGCCGTGTACGTGCACCAGGGCGCGTCCTACGTGGTCGACTCCCTGGATTTCGAGGACGGCTGCGCGCTGGTGCATGCGGAGGAGCCGGACTACTCCACCCACGCCCGCGACGTGACCACGCTGTCGGTGGCCGGGGTCGGCTCGTCGGTGACCGCCGGCCCGGTGTCCATGCATCTGGGTGAGGTCGACGTGACCAGCCAGGTGGTGTCGTACCAGAGGCGGCGCCACGGCTCCGGCGAGGTCATCGACACGCGGCCCTTGGATCTGCCGGCCCGCGAGCTGCGTACGGTCGCGGTCTGGTTCACGGTGTCCCCGGAGGCGTTGTCGGAGGTGGCCGAGGCAGACATACCGGGGGCGCTGCACGCCGCCGAACACGCGGCCATCGGCCTGCTGCCACTGGTAGCCACGTGCGACCGCTGGGACATCGGTGGCATCTCGACGGCGAACCACCCGGACACGGGCCTACCCACGGTCTTCGTCTACGACGGCCACCCCGGCGGAGCAGGCTTCGCCGAACGAGCCTTCGCCGCGGCGTCGTCCTGGCTACAGGCAACCCGCGACGTGATCGCCGAATGCGCCTGCGAGGCTGGTTGCCCGTCGTGCGTTCAGTCTCCCAAGTGCGGGAACGGTAACAACCCCCTGGCAAAGCCCGAGGCCGTGAAGGTCCTGGACATAGTCCTCGCGAACCTGGCCGCGACCCACGCACCGGTCGACGCGGCGCCAGCCGCCATCGGAACGGCCGTGGGCACGCTGCCCGAGGGCGTCGTTGCCGGCGCGGTGACTGACGCAAGTCCGGACCGGGGAAAGGCCGCGGACGACCAAGTCGCTGCGACCGACGCCGGGCTGGTGGATGGCGCGCTCTCTGCGGCGGACGGCGACGGCACGACTGACGTGGCTCTTGCGGATGGCGCGGCTCCGGCCGCACCGGACAAATCGCGTGAGCGGGTAGCTCCACGGCGCAAGCGGGCGACGGCGAAGACCGCTTCGACGGGCGGAGCCGCTGCGGCAGAGACTTCGCGGGGGCAGGCGCAGCTCGCGCCCGCCGACGGCACGGCCGGAGCCGCCGAAGCCGAAGGTTCGGCCGCGCGAGCTTCGCGGAGGCGGGCGAAGCTCGCGCCCACCGACAAGGCGTCCGAAGTTGCTGCCGCGCGGGTTCCGCGAGCACGGGCGAAGCTCGCCGCGACGCCTGTCGCCGATGGACACGACACGGCACCGCCCGTCGCCAAGCGCCGCCGGACGGTTGGCGCGCACCCCGCTGTGCCCGCGAGCCGCACGGAGAGCTCAAGCATCGAGGAGCAGGGCGACGACGGGCTGGCGGCCCCGGCTCGCCCGGCGCTGGCGCAGGGGTCCGCCGAGGACGCCGCAGCCTGACCCCTTCCTGGGTTTCCGCTTGCGGTCGTCGGTGATGATGACCGCATGATGGGCGCGCCGATCGAAGCTTCCGCGCTGGAGCAGGCACTCCGCCCGTTCGGGCGGTCAACGATGCTGCCGGCGGCCGCGTACGTCGGTGAGCACGTGTTCGCCTGGGAACAGCGCCATCTGTTCGCCGGGTCGTGGGTGTCGCTCGGACGCACGGCAGCGCTCGCGGAGGGCGGCAACCAGCGCGCGACCACGGTCGGCGACGTCGGCGTGCTGCTCATCTTCGAAGCCGGCACACCCCGAGCGTTCGCCAACGTCTGCCGGCACCGCGGGCACGAGCTACTGGCCGAAGGCGAGGCCGCGGACCGACCAACGGTGCTGTGCCCGTACCACGGCTGGTCCTACAGCCTCGACGGCCACCTGCGAACCGCGCCGCGAATGGGCCCAGACTTCACCGGCACCGCCTACGGCCTGGTCGAGCTGCCAACCGTCGACTGGCACGGCTGGCTGTTCGTCAACGCCACGGGCACCGCGCGGCCGTTCAGTGCGCACATCGGCACGCTGGCCGCGCACGTCGAGCCGTACCGACCGGAATCGCTGGTCCCTAAGGCCCGACACGACTACGAGGTGGCGGCCAACTGGAAGGTCATCGCGGAGAACTACCACGAGTGCTACCACTGCCCACTGATCCACCCCGAACTGTGCGCGGTATCGCCGCCGAACTCCGGCAACAACTGGCGCGACCCGGGCGCCGCCTGGGTCGGCGGCTCGATGGACCTACGCGACCACGCGGAAACCATGTCGCTGGACGGCCGTTCACACGGTGTCCGGTTGCCGGACGTCGACCAGCGCCTGGTCCGCTACCTCGGCCTGTTCCCGAACATGCTCATCTCGCTGCATCCGGACTACGTGATGACCCACCTCCTCCAACCGCTGTCACCGAGCCGCACCCGCGTCACCTGCGAGTGGCTGTTCCTGGACGAGGTCACCGACCCCTCCTACGCCGTAGATTTCTGGGACCTCACGAACCGCCAAGACTGGGCAGCGTGCGAGTCCGTTCAACGTGGTGTCTCGTCACCTCACTTCGTGCCGGGGCCGTTGGCGCCCAACGAGAACGCCGTCTACGACTGGGTCACCCTGATCGCCCGCGCCTACCGCGACCCAGCGACCACGCTCTAGACCGCCCGAGACGGCCACCACCACCGCGACGCGGCTCCCTGACAAGGTCCGAAGGCGCAACGCACAACCACTAGCCGACGCGGCGATCGGCCTGGCGCGGCGAGAACTCGCCTGCGTCGCGCGTTCGCGAAGCAGGGTCCGTCCACGCGCAGGCCAGCTCATCACGGCGCCCACCCGACCGGGCCGGCCCTTGCGCGAGCCGTCGCGACCCGCGCCGATCCCCTTGGCGGTAGGCGGACTTCAACCGCGACCGTCACCACCACGTCCAAGCCCTGCACCACGCAGCCGCTCATCCGCCCGCCGTTGGCCGAGACGATCTCGGCCGCCCGTGCGCAGGCGGCGTCGCGCCCTTCCAGCGTGCGTGCGGCACCGGCGAGAGCACCGAGGTCGGCGGCGGTTTGTGCCTGGTGGCGGCCGATCGCCGCCACACCAACCGCCGCGCAGGCCAGGCCCAGCAGCACAAACCCCAGCCCGACCCCAAGCACCCAAATGGTCGCCGCACCCCGATCGCGATGTGCCAGAACCGACCGCCAACGCACGACGACACCATCGCGAAGCACCGCCTCACGTGGCCGATCTGTCGCACTACAACCGACCGCGGTCACCATGGGAGGTCCGCATCGTCGGGCTCGCGCGAGGCAGTGGCCGTGGCCGAGACCTCGATCGGCGGTAGGCGGGTGCCGACGACGCGAGCCGGAGCTCGGACCGTGGCGGTCACGATGTCGCCGTTCACCGACACCGTGATAGTGGCGCCGTCCGGGGCCGTTCGGGTCGCTGACAGGCCTCCTTCCTGGCCTCGGGCGGCGGCGAGGGCCACGTCGCGGGCGGCGTCCGCGCATTGGAGTTTGGTTTGGGTGACCGCGACCGCGGCGACTCCGACGAAGAGCAGCAACGCCAACGCCGGTGTGGCGGCTGCCAGCTCTGCCGTTGTCGAACCGCGGTCGCGGCCACGGCCCGTCCAGCCTGGCCGCGAGCGGTCGCGTCGGCCCCGGAGGACTCCCGGCGGCGTCGGAGGTTCGCCGTCTGGGAGTCGACGCGCCGTTGCGGGTTGCGTGAGACGGGCCATGGTCATCAGCCGAGCGCTCGGCTGATGACCGCGGAAAGCGCCGCGATCACTTTGTCGGAGGTGACGACCTTCAGCAGCCCGGCGGCGAACGCGACGGCCGCCAGGGTGCCCACCGCGTACTCCGCCGTGGTCATCCCGTCGTCGGCGCGCAGCCGGGCGAGGAGCATGCGCATGTTTGTGACTCCTTTCGGTCGGTCAGAGGACGTCGCCGAGGATGGCGACGATCACCGGTACTAGACCGGCGAGGATGAAGGCCGGCAGGAAACAGAAGCCGAGCGGCAGCACGATGAGTACGCCCGCGCGGCGCGCAGCGGCCTCCATCGCCACCGCTCGGTCGGCGCGGAGGTCGTCGGCCAGCCGGGTCAGCGCACCGGCCAGCGCCGCACCGCTCGCGGCAGAGCGGACCGCCGCTGCGGCGATCCGGTCACCGCCCGGCATTCCGGCAAGGTGCGACCACGCCTCGACGGGCTCCGCGCCCAACCGCAGCGAGCGGCCCACAGTGGTCAGGCGCTCCTTCAGCGGACCGCCCAGCGCTTCGGCCACCCCGAGCACCGCGACGTCGACCGGCGCGCCCGCTCGCAGTGCGGCGGCGAGCAGGTCGGCGCAGATGGGCGCGTCGGCCTCTTCACGCAGTCGCCGTTGCTTGGCCGCAGCGGGTTCCAGCTGCCCGATGACCCGGTGTGCGACGACCGCCGCCGGAGCGGCAAGCGCCAGCCCCCACCATCCGTCGACGATCACGGCGGTGGCGGCCGCCGTCGCCAATGCGCCGACCTTCGCCGACGATGGACGACGCCGCGGCCGAGGCGAGGCACCACCATCGAGACGCGCCAGCCGACGGCGCGCGGTCGTTCGGCGCAGCAGCAAAGGGGTCATGACAGCCTCGGCTGCAGGCGTTGCGACCAGGCCAGCCCGAGGATCTGCAACCCGACCGCACCGAGCGCGCACAGCGCACCAAGCGGCGTGTGCAACAGCACCGCCAACGGGTCCGACCCGATCGCGTAGCCCAACATCAAACCGCCCAAGGGCAACGCGGCCAGCAGCACCGCGGTGGCCTGTGCGCCGGCCGCCTGCGCGGCTGCCGCGGCCCGGGCACGATCGCCGGCCCGCGCGTCGGCCTCGATGCGGTCGACCAGGTCCGCCAACGGTGCACCGGTGTGGGAAGCCAGCGTCACCGCCGACCGAGCCAGCGTGATCAGACCGTCATCCCCGGGCGATTCCTCGGCGAAAGCCGAGTTGGCCGGGAGACCGGCGCGCAGGTCGGCGGCCAGACCGGTCAACCGATCCAGCGACGCGGACCTGGCTGCCCGCCCAGCCGCAGCTACCCGACGCCGCCGCACGAACAGCACGGCTACGGCACCGTAGGCGCCCAAGGCGACAGCGGCCACCACACCGCCGAGCACGTATCCCACAACCGCGGGGACGCCGATGCCCAGCGGAAAGGCCAGAGCGGAAGACCCGACCGGCAGCCGGAACGACCGACGCGCCACGCCAACCCGAGGAGCGGGCGGCGACAGCACCAGCCGTTGCCGTCGCCGCAAGCGCCGAGAGGACATCACCGCGCACCCGGCCACAACAGATCCGGAACCCGAACACCACGCGCCGCCAGCAACGAGCCCAGCTCGCCCGCCGCCACACCGACGCCAGTCGACCGTTCCCAGGCCGGCCGTACCGTCACGAACCGGTCCGGACCTTCCGTCCCGACCAACCCGACCGTGTCCAGGACGCGGCCGGAGTCGGTCCGCCGCATCTGCAGCACCACCTGCAGGGCCGCCGCCGCCTGGGCGTGCAACGCCACCCTGGGCAGGCCGCCCAGCAGGCCGAGCGCCTCCAACCTCGCAGGTACGTCGGAGATCGCGTTGGCGTGCAACGTGCCCGCGCCACCCTCGTGCCCGGTGTTCAGCGCCCGCAACAGGTCGACGATCTCAGCACCCCGGCATTCGCCGACGATCAGGCGATCCGGTCGCATCCGCAGCGCCTCCCGGACGAGGTCGGTCATCTCGACCCGGCCCGCACCCTCCACGTTGGAGCGCTTGCACTGCAGCCCGACCACGTGCGGGTGGGCCGGCCGCAGCTCGGCCGCGTCTTCGACCAGCACGATCCGCTCGTCGCGAGGCACGAGCTCGATCAGCGTGTTGAGCAACGTGGTCTTGCCTGAGCCGGCGCCACCGATCACCAGGTACGCCAGGCGAGCGGCGACGACCGCGGCCAGCAGGTCGGCGACCGGCGCCGGCACGGTGTCTCGGGCGACGAGATCAGCCAGCGTGTACGGCCGGCCGCGGAAGGTGCGCAACGAAAGATAGGGGCCGCTCGTGGCCACCGGTGGAAGCACGGCGTGCAATCGGGTGCCGTCGGGCAGGATCGCGTCGGCGTAGGGCGACCCGTCGTCGAGCCGCCGACCGGCACCGGCGACGAGCCGTTGAGCCAGACCGCGGACCCACTCGACCGACGAAAGACCGACCCGCTCACGGTGAAGCCCGTTGCCCCGGTCGGCCCACACCTCGACGCCGTTGACCAGCACATCGGTGACCGACGGATCAGCCAACAAGGGAGCCAGCGGCCCCGCACCGACGAGCTCGTCGTGCACCCGGGCGGCAAGCCGCAACACGTCGCGGTCGCCGAGCACCGGGCCACCGGTGTCGCGCACCGCGGCGACAACCGCGGCCGGGCTGACCTCGTCGCGACTCGCGGCGAACCGCCGACGCACCCGACCGGCCAGGTCATCGGGCACTGACCCACCGAACGGCGCCCGTTCGACCGGCAAGGCCGCAGCCGAGCCGACCTCCTGACCACCCGCACCGAACCGCTGGCGCACCCGACCAGCAGACGCAGCCGGACGGCCGAAGGGCGGCGGGTTGGCCGGCAACGCGGTCATGCCGCCGCCTCCGAAGACGCTTCGAAGACCTCTGCAAGAACCACCCGGCACAGGTCCGCGAGTGGCCCTCGGCCGCCCACGGCCGGCGCTTCTCCGTGCTCGAGCCCGCGGGCCAACCCCGGCTCCGGCGCCAGCAGCACCCCGGTCAGCGGGAAACCCACCGACCGCGCCACCTCCTGTGCCGACAGGCGCCCCGGTGCCGGGCCGCGGACCACCACGGACACCGACGAGCAATGCAGCGCGGCCGTCTTGGCGACCTGCGTGGCCGCCGCCGTCGCTCGCAGCTCGGCCGGCACCACCAGCAGCGTGTGATCGGCGCCTTGCAGGGCCGCGACCGCCGCGTCGTCGAGCCGCCGGGGCAGGTCGACCACCACCACGTCGCGTGCCCGGCGACCCGCGTCGAGCACCGCTGTCATCGCGGGCACGGGCAGCGGCAGCGGCTCACCTCGATCGAACGAGACGATCACCAGGTCGCCGCGTTGCGGCAACGAACGCACCAACGCCAGCGGATCAAGCCGGCCGTCGGTGTCGGCCAGCCCCGGCCAGCGCAGCCCGTCAAGGCTCTCCCAGCCGAGGATAAGGTCGAGGCCGCCACCGAGCGGGTCCGCGTCGACCAGCAGCGTGCGGCGGCCGTCTCGCGCGGCGACCACCGCCAACGCCCCGGCCAGCACGCTCGCCCCGGCGCCGCCGCGCCCGCCGACCACGGCGACCACCCGGCCGGCACCGTCGGCGGCAAGCTCGCCGAGGCGCCGCAGCAGCCACTCCTCGGCTTCCGGCAACCGCACGACATATTCCGCGCCTAGTGACTCGGCGAGCTCCCACGCCGGCTCGGGACCGGCCAGCACCAGCCGTTGGCGGCGTGGCAGTCGCGCCCGCAGGCAGGACGCGGCCTGGTCGGCGCCGACCACCACGAGCGGCGCCCTGGACCAGCGTGGTCGGGCCGCGGCGGGGTCGGACGCGACGTCGACCTCGGTGCCGGCGGCGGCCGCGATCCGCAGCAGCTCGTCGAGCAGATCGGCATCGGCCGTCACGACCAGTGGCAGCCGAGTAGCAGGCATCGGGGGCCTCCAACAAGAAGATCGGAGCGGGAAAGGACCCGCCCACCTTCTGATGCGGAGACATGGCTGTTCCAGGCCAATGCCAACCGCTGTGGATAACCCAGAACCTGTGGACAACCAGCCACGGAGAACCACGATGTGATACGCCGAGGACACAGAGGACGGACGAAAAAACGACGACCCCCGTCGGGGGGAGACGGGGGTCGCCTGAGGTTCGGCTCCGGGGGGGTCGAGCCGAACCCACTCAGCGGTTACGGGGGGTGCAACCGCCGAGGGTCGGAAACACGACTGGAAATCGTGTCTCAACTAGCATGCCTGATATGCGCGGTGCGCGTCGAGTGGCGTTTGCCCCAACTCGCACGACACGCCGATGGAGATCCGTGACATCCGTCGCCGCGTCCTGGGGGCGGTACCAAGTTGTACCAGGCTATGCGGTAGATGTCGCACCCCGGTAGGGGCAGCAGGTTTCGCGCCGCACATTAGACTTTCGATCGTGGGCCGGAGCGCCGCGTTTTTCGATCTCGACAAGACCGTCATCGCCAAGTCAAGCGCCTTGGCCTTTGGGCGGCCGTTCTATCGTGATGGCCTCATCACGCGCCGTGACGTCGTGAAATCGGCGTACGCGCAACTGATGTTCCGTCTCGGCGGCACAGACGACCAGTCGATGGCGCGGATTCGTGACTATCTGGCTACCCTCTGCAAGGGCTGGCCGGTCGACCAGGTTGGCCAGATCGTCACCGAGACGCTGCACGAGCTGATCAACCCGTATATCTACGCCGAAGCCGCGACCTTGATCGACGAGCACCAGTCGGCCGGCCGCGACGTGGTGCTGGTCTCCGCCTCCGGCGAGGAGATCGTCAAGCCGATCGGCGCGCTGCTCGGCATCACCGACGTGATCGCGACCCGGATGGGCGTGACCGACGGCCGCTACAACGGCGAGGTCGAGTTCTACGCCGCGGGCTCCGCCAAGGTCGACGCCGTCACCGCGCTGGCCAAGGAGCGCGGCTACGACCTGGCCGACTGCTACGCCTACTCCGACTCGACCTCCGACATCCCACTGCTCGAGTGCGTCGGCCACCCGAGCGCCGTCAACCCGCCCCGCGCGCTGCGCCGCCTCGCCGCCGAGAACAACTGGCCGGTGCTGGAGTTCCGGCACCCCATCCCGATCGGCCGCCGGCTGCGCGAACGCCCGGCCGTCCCGGTCGCCGCCGCGGCGATCGGCGTCGGAGTCGGTGTCGCGATCGGCATCGCCTGGTACGGCCGCCACCGCCGCACCCGCACCGCACCCAGCACCGCGTAATCACAACGGGGACAGAGGGTTCCGATCAAGCGGTCATCGGCGTAGAAAAGGGGATGCGGACCCCAACCAACGACGGGCTCCGTGCACGGCCACCGGGCACCCACGCGCGACCAGCCGCGGCAGGCACGTCCCGGCGGATCGCAAGCAAGCGACCGCCGACGACGACTAAAGGTGCACGCTTGGTAACCCGGCCGGACGTGAGTGACGGCGCCTCAGCCCTGAGGCGCCGTCCACGTCTGTTCGGCCACCTCTTCCAGCGACGCCGCTCCCAGCGAGACCGCCGAAGCGCAATGCCGCAGCCACGACCGCACCCCGTCCGGCGTGCCGGTCGCGAACGCACCCGCCGCGCCGACATACTCCGGCTCCCGGGCCAGATGCCCCACCTCGGGTGCGATCAGCCCACGCGGGTCGAAGCCTGACGACATCAGCGTCAACCGGGCCGCGGCCCGCGCCACCACACCAGGGACGCCGGCGAAGGGCCGCAGAGCCAACAGCTCACCGTGTACGACGGCCGCCAGCACCAGTGGCGGCGCCGCCGTGCCGCCGGCCACCAGCGACGCCAGGGCGTCCAGCCGCGGCCCGGCGGCCGGGTCGAGAGGATGACCAAGCGAGGAGGTGGGCACCGACCCCCGCGCCGCCAGCACGTGCAGCCGCGCGAGCACCTGTCGCGGCGCCTTCGACCAGGTGTCGACCAGCGACGGGAGCGCTGCTGCGACCCGCAGGCAGCCTTGCACCACGGTGTCGGTCACCACGCCGGAGCGAACCAGCTCACGATCATGCGCGTACCCCTCCAAAGCCGCCGAAGCGACCGCGGACCGCAAGCTGACCTCGGCGGCGACCACCCCACCCTGCCGGCGCAAGGCCCGATGTCGCATCGCGGCATCGGCGGCGGCGCGGGCCTCCCCGACGGCATCCCGCACGTCGGCGAGGGCCAGCAGTGGCGCGAGCGGATCAGCGAGAGCGGTCACGACGCAACGCTAGCGGAGCGTACGAAGGCTGCGCGAAAGCGCGCGGTAGTGGCAAGATTCGAACACGTACGGACGTCGCCGTCTCCAACCGGCGCGCGGGCGGGTCCACTCGGCGCGCACACCGCCCCACCGACCCCTCCCAGCCCAGGCGGCCCGGACACTAGATTCCTCCACAGACCCCAACCCCTGCGCAGGGAGCGTGACGATGAGCGAGACCTTGGCGAACTTGCTTCAGGAGAACCGACGTTTCGAGCCACCGGCCGCGCTCGCCGATGCAGCCAACGTCAAGGCCGACGCCTACGCGGAGGCGGACGCCGACCGGTTGGCGTTCTGGGCGAAGCAGGCGCAGCGGCTCGACTGGGCCAAGGAGTGGGACCAGGTGCTCGACTGGTCCAACCCGCCGTTCGCGAAGTGGTTCGTCGGCGGCGAGCTCAACGTGGCCTACAACTGTCTCGACCGCCACGTCGCGGCCGGCAGGGGTGACAAGGTCGCCATCCACTGGGAGGGCGAGCCGGGCGACACCCGCACCCTGACCTACGCCGACCTGTACGCGCTGACCTGCCAGGCGGCCAACGCGCTGACCGAGCTCGGCGTGCGCGCCGGCGACCGGGTCGCGATCTACCTGCCGATGATCCCCGAGGCGGCGGTGGCCATGCTGGCCTGCGCCCGGATCGGTGCGACGCACAGCGTGGTGTTCGGCGGGTTCTCGGCTGACGCGCTGTCCGGCCGGATCCAGGACGCGAGCGCCAAGGTCGTGATCACCGCGGACGGTGGCTACCGCCGCGGCAAGCCGTCCGGGCTCAAGGCGATCGTCGACGAGGCGGTCGCGCAGTGCCCGACGATCGAGCACGTGCTGGTCGTCCGCCGCACCGGGCAGGAGGTGACCTGGGGCGAGCGGGACCTGTGGTGGCACGAGACCGTCGAGACGGCGAGCAACGAGCACGAGGCACAGCCGTTCGACGCCGAGCACCCGCTGTTCATCCTCTACACCAGCGGCACGACGGCCAAGCCCAAGGGCATCCTGCACACCACCGGCGGTTACCTGACGCAGGCCTCGTACACGCAGCACGCGGTCTTCGACCTCAAGCCGGAGACCGACGTCTACTGGTGCACGGCCGACATCGGCTGGGTGACCGGCCACTCCTATATCGTCTACGGGCCGCTCTCCAACGGCGCGACCCAGGTGATGTACGAGGGCACGCCGGACACCCCCCACAAAGGACGGTTCTGGGACATCGTCGACAAGTACGGCGTGACGATCCTCTACACCGCGCCGACGTTGATCCGCACGATGATGAAATGGGGCGACGAGTTCCCGGCCACGGCCAACCTGTCGTCGTTGCGGGTGCTCGGCTCCGTCGGTGAGCCGATCAACCCCGAGGCCTGGATGTGGTACCGGAAGAACATCGGCCACGACAACACGCCGGTCGTCGACACCTGGTGGCAGACCGAGACCGGCGCCATCATGATCTCGCCGCTGCCCGGTGTCACCGCGACGAAGCCGGGCAGTGCGATGCGGCCGTTGCCGGGCATCAGCGCCGACGTGGTCGACGACGAGGGCAACAGCGTGCCGAACGGTGGCGGCGGCTTCCTGGTGCTGCGCGAGCCGTGGCCGTCGATGCTGCGCACGATCTGGGGCGACGACCAGCGCTTCGTCGACACCTACTGGAGCCGCTTCCAGGGCATGTACTTCGCCGGCGACGGCGCCAAGAAGGACGACGACGGCGACCTGTGGCTGCTCGGCCGGGTCGACGACGTGATGCTGGTGTCGGGACACAACATCTCGACCACCGAGGTCGAGTCGGCGCTGGTGTCGCACCCGTCGGTGGCCGAGGCCGCGGTGGTCGGCGCGACCGACCCGACGACCGGCCAGGCGATCGTCGCGTTCACCATCCCGCGCGGATCGGTCGACAGCTCGGGTGACGCGGGTGAGGCGCTGATCAAGGAGCTTCGCGACCACGTGGCCAAGACGCTCGGCCCGATCGCCAAGCCCCGACAGATCATGCTGGTGGCCGAGTTGCCGAAGACCCGATCCGGGAAGATCATGCGCCGGCTGCTGCGTGACGTGGCCGAACATCGGTCGCTCGGCGATGTGACCACTTTGCAGGATTCGACAGTTATGGATCTCATCTCGGATGGCATGAAGTCGGCCAAATCCGACGACGAGTAAATACCGGTCCAACAAGTTGAGCGGGCGGGTCCGTTACCGGACCCGCCCGCTTTCGCGTGCAGGTCGCGGGCGTCGATGTGACGGTGAGTGTCCGCGTCACGAAGATTTTTGAAATAAATCGACGCGTCCCGCTTCCCTCCTGGCTCAGTAATGCTTAGTTTCCTCATTGGCCCCTTATTAGGGGTCGGTTCGTCCGTCCCCGTTACCCCCCGAGGACGGCTCCCTCATACCGGAGGTATCCACGTGCGCAAAGTCGCAGTGGGGCTGCTGGGTCTGTCGCTGGCCGCGACAACGACCAGCTTCGCGCTGAGCGGTGCGGCGCTCGGCCAGTCGCCAGTGGCGGCGGCGAAAGCCCCCACGCAGTCCGAGCCCCAACTGGTCTCGGACGAGCTGTCCAACCCGCTCGAGTCGAAGCGTCGCGAACTTCGCGACGGTGCGATCCAGGACGTCATCGCCGGCAAGGCCCAGCCGCAGATGCTCAACGGCAGCAAGGTCGTCAAGGTCGGTCAGAAGGACCTGAGCAAGGCGGCCCAGAAGCGGACCGGCAAGGCCAAGGTCGACCAGTACGTCGAGCTCCAGCGGGAGAAGTCCGACAAGATCTTCGTGATCCTGACGGAGTTCGGCAACCAGCGCCACCCGAGCTACCCGGACAAGGACATGAACCCGGCCGTGTCGGGTCCGACCACGTTCGAGGGCCCGCTGCACAACCAGATCCCGGCCCCCAACCGGGTGACCGACAACTCGACGATCTGGCAGCCCGACTTCAGCCAGGAGCACTTCCAGAAGCTGTACTTCGGGACCGGCAAGAACGACGAGTCGCTCAAGCAGTACATGGAGCAGCAGTCGTCGGGCCGCTACACCGTCGACGGCACGGTCACCAACTGGGTGAAGGTGCCTTACAATGAGGCGCGCTACGGCCGTTCCAACGACCCGGTCCGCGACGGCCAGCCCGGTGACGACCCCGCCGTCTGCACAGGCAACGTCTGCAGCAACACCTGGGCGCTGATCCGCGACGCCGCCAACGCGTGGTACAACGACCAGCTCGCCCAGGGCCGTCCGGCCGCCGAGGTCAACGCCGAGCTGAAGAGCTTCGACGAGTGGGACCGCTACGACCACGATGGCGACGGCAACTTCAACGAGCCCGACGGCTACATCGACCACTTCCAGATCGTCCACTCCGGCGGCGACCAGGCCGACGGTGACCCGCACCAGGGTGAGGACGCCATCTGGAGCCACCGCTGGGCGGCCTTCCAGGGCACCGGCCAGGGCCCGGTCGACTTCCCGATCGGTGGCGCGCAGATCGGCAACAGCGGCGTCTGGATCTACGACTACACGATCCAGCCGGAAAACGGCGGTCGCAGCGTCTTCTACCACGAGTACTCGCACGACCTCGGTCTGCCGGACGACTACGACACGACCGGCGCGGGCGACAACCCCAACGAGTACTGGACGCTGATGGCGCAGAGCCGCCTCGGCGCGAAGGGCGAGCAGTTCATCGGCGACCGCGCCGGCGACCTGGGCGCCTGGAACAAGCTCCAGCTCGGCTGGCTCGACTACGTGGTGACGCCCGCCGGAGTCAAGGACACCTGGACCCTCGGCCCGGAGGAGTACAACTCCGACAAGCCGCAGGCCCTGGTCGTTCCGCTGGGTCTCAAGGACGTCAGCCACGACGTCGGCCCCGCCGCCGACGGCACCTACCAGTGGTGGAGCGGCGACGCCGACGACCTGACCAACGCGAACGCGAACACGCTCACGCGTCAGGTCACCCTGCCCGCCGGCACGTCCACGCTGACCTTCAAGGCCCGCTGGGACATCGAGGACTGCGGTGCCGACCCGTGCGACTACGCGTACGTCGAGATCGACTCCGGCAGCGGCTTCGTGCCGATCAAGGGCAACATCGCCACGGCCACCGAGGCCGAAGGTGGCGCCGGCATCGACGGTGTCCAGGAGACGTGGACCGACGCGACGTTCGACCTGTCGGCCTTCGCCAACAAGACGGTCGGCCTGCGGTTCCGTTACGAGACCGACCCGGCCCAGCGCGGCAACGACGGCGTCGACCTGCCTAACGGCCTGTTCGTCGACAAGGTCGCGATCACCAACGGCGGCACCACGGTGTTCGCCGACGGCGATGCTGCCGGCAACATGGGCTGGACGGTCGACGGCTTCCAGAACATCACGTCGTCGTTCATCACGCAGCACCCGCACTACTACATCGCCGGTTGGCGGACCTACGTCAGCTACGACAAGTACCTGCAGTACGGCCCGTACTACTTCAACCGGCCCACCGAGGACCGCGTGGACCACTTCCCGTACCAGACGGGTTTGCTGGTCTCCTACTGGGACACCTCGCAGGGCGACAACGACGTGAGCCAGCACCCCGGTGAGGGTCTGAACCTCTACGTCGACGCCCGTCCGAAGACCCTGTACCGCCTCGACGGCCAGCCGTGGCGCACCCGGGTCCAGATCTACGACGCGCCGTTCAGCCTCCGCAAGGCCGACTCGTTCACCCTGCACCACTTCGACCAGGCCATGTACGTCCGCGGGCCGGAGGCGAACCCGCTCTTCGACGACACCAAGGACTACTTCGACGAGGCGCTGCCGAACCACGGCGTCAAGCTGCCTGCGATCGGTGTGAAGATCAAGGTTCTCGAGGAGAAGGGCACGTCCGTCAAGATCAGGGTCAACTGATCTTCGCGGGTACGCCCTGAAGCTCTTTGCGGTAGGCGCCCCCGCATCACTTCGGTGGTGCGGGGGCGTTCTATTTCCAGGAACCGGGGGTAACCCGAGAGCGTCCAAAGGAGGTGCCCGTGAAGCGCCGTCCCGTCGCCGTCGCCGCCGTGTTGCTGCTGGTCGCGTTGACGGCTGCCTGCGGCGCGCAGGGAGGAACCGCCATGCCAACGCCGCCCGCCGCGTCATCCTCGCCTGACGGGCCGGCGGTGCCGGCACCCTCGTCGGTCGCCCCCCGGGGCGGTGGCGGCACGGTGTCGCCGAGCCCTCGTCCTCCGCTTCCGCCGAAGGTCGGCCCGTCGACGCCCAGCGACTACATCGAGGGCGGCACGATCGGTGGGCGGGTGGTCAAGGGCGGGTCCGGCCCCTGCTACGCGGTCGTCAACGACGACAACCAGCGCTTCGCGTTGCACAGCGCCGCCGGGCTCACCCTCGAAGAGGGCAGCTACATCACCGCGCAGGTCGCCCCGCTGACCGCGAAGATCGACTGCGGCGAAGGCATCCCCTACGAGCTGGTCTCGTTCAAGCGTTTGTGAGCTCGACCCAGGTGAACTCGTGGTCGCAGGTCGGCCCCTCGGCGATCCCGATGCGGCGCTCGTCGAGGTCCATCAGCACCGCGTAGACCGTCTCGGACCGCTCGCCATAGACGTCCCGCTCGTCGACGTGCCGGCAGATCGCGTTCGGGTAGCTCTGATGGTCGCGCAGGATCGTCGCCAGGTCGTCTTCGGTCAGCTTGCCCGGCTCGGCCGCGGCGGTCAGCAGGCGCCTGGCCCGGGCCGCGCGGAACAGCGTGGACCCGCCGAAGTCGTTGACCAGGTCGCGCACCGGCAGCGCGGTCTCCAGGTGGTTGGCGTGCGCGAGCACCCCGGCCTCGGGGTGAAGCCAGCCCGCCACGCCCGGCACGAGCTCGAGGTCGATCAGCTCCCCGCCGGCCGGGCCGGCTTGGCCGAGCAGCAGGTTCATCGAGGCGTTGCGCGGGCTGGGCACGACAGCCTTCAGCGCGCGGCCCATGGTGTCGCTCTCGAGCGCGGCACGGAGCACCACGTGGTACGGAACGCCCGGATTGTCCTTAGTGACGCCATCGCGGTCGGTGGTCAGCATGTTGACGCAGATGCCGAGCCCGGCCGAGTTGAGGCCGGCCTTGGCGAGCATGCCGGCCTCGGTCAGCGCGACGATCCGGTGCCCGCGCTCGTCGGTCGTGTCCAGCAGGACCATCGCGCCGCGCTGGTCGGGGTGCCAGTCCCAGTTCTGCGCCATCAGCGTGTGCCCGGTGGCGGTGTGGGTGCCGAGCGCGCCGAGCACCGTGCAGCCGCCGGCGGCGCCGTCCGGCGGGGTCCCGTAGATCAACTCGGTGCGGGCGTTAACCGCGTACAGGTCACCGGCACTGACGCCCGCCCCCTCGGCGGTGGCGTCGAGCATCTCGGCGATCCGTGGGTAGAGGTTCGCGGTCTGCGCGCGGAACGTCTCGCCGGCGCTTCTCGTCGTTTCGGCGGTCAGACCCACCGCACGGAACCGGCCCGCGTAGAGGTCCAGGTTCGCGGTGATCTGGCCGCGCGCAGCCCGCCCGTACGCGAAGCCGCATTCACCCGGCGTACCACTGACGTCGACGTAAGGGACAGGCAGTGTCATACCCCTGACGGTAATCCCTTAGCCCCCGCTCCGGGAGATCTCCGGAGCCGGTCAGGGGCGCCGCTGACCTACGCTGGCCGAATGGAACCGCAGGTGGACGAGACAAGCGTGCTGGTCGACGGGCCGTGGACGCACCGGTCGGTCGGCGCCAACGGCAACCGCTTCCACGTCGTGGAGGCCGGCGCCGGGCCGCTCGTGCTGTTCCTGCACGGGTTCCCCGAGTTCTGGTGGGCGTGGCACGAGATGCTGCCAGCCGTGGCCGACGCCGGCTTCCGGGCGGTCGCGGTCGACATGCGCGGATACGGTGCGAGCGACAAGCCACCGCGGGGGTACGACGGTTTCACCATGGCGGCCGACGTGGCCGGGCTGATCCGGGCGCTCGGCGAGCGGCAGGCGACGATCGTCGGTGCCGGCTTCGGCGGGATGGTCGGCTGGGCCGCCGCGGCGTTCCACCCGAAGATGGTGCGGCGACTGGTCGTGCTCGGCGCCGCGCACCCGCTGCGGTTGCGGGCGGCCATCTTCGCTGATCCGCGCGGGCAGTTCAGCGCCGCGACGCCGACGCTGAAGTTCCAGCTGCCGCGTTACGAGCACGTGTTGGTACGCGACGGCGCCGCGATGGTCGGCGAGTTCCTGCGGCGCTGGTCCGGGCCGGCGTGGCCGTCGACGCCCGGCTTCGCCGACTACGTGGCTCGATGCCAGTCGGCGATGCGGATCCCGCAGGCGGCGTTCTGCGCGCTGGAGGGCTACCGGTGGGCGTTCCGGTCTGTGCTGCGGTTGCACGGGTACCGGTTCGTCAAGCAGATGCAGACGCCCTTGACCACGCCGACGTTGCAGCTGCACGGTGCGTTGGACACCGCCGTGCTGCCCCGTACGGCGCAGGGTTCCGGGCGTTACTGTGTCGCGCCGTACGAGTGGCGCCTCTTGGAAGGTGTCGGCCACTATCCGCACCTGGAGGCGCCGGATCTGGTGCTGGGCGAGGTGCTGCGGTGGGCGAAGTCCTGACAGGGCCTTTCCTGCCGATCAACGTGAGCCGAGACGGAGTCCAGGTGTCGTCTGGCAGTGGCCCGGGATTGCCGGGATACCGGTGTTGTATCTCGGTGATCCCGGGACGCCGCGGCTGGGCTCGTCGCAGGCCGCGTTGAGCGGCAGGAAAGGCCCTAGGCGCGGTGTTCGCGCAGGTCGGTGACCTCGTTGGCCGGCGCCCAGCCCTGGTAGACGCCGAAGTCGAAGGCCTCTAGGCCCAACGACTCGGCGATCGGGGCGCGGCCACCCGTGTACTCGACCCGCAGCCACCCGTCGTGCTCGGCCAGCACGATGAACGGCTCACCCTTCCAGGAGCAGGTGGTCCGCACGTACGCGAGCTCGGCCACGTCGGCCACCGGGACGACCCGGACGTGCCTGCCGGCGCGTACCTCGGTGAAGCCCTCGCCCGGATCCGGTTGGTAGATCCGGACCTGGTCACCGTCCGGGCTCGCGTCGTATTCGCGGTCCTGCCAACGGGCCACGTAACCGTCGCGCATCACTGGTCACCAGCCCGTTTCCAGCCGGGCGCGTCGGCGTCGAGGGTGGCGACCACCGTCTCGGAACCGTCGGCGCGGATCAGCCAGAGCTGGGCGCCATGCGGCAGCCGGGCACTGTCCACCTTGAACTCCGCGATCACGTCGGTGCCTTCGCCGGGCGCGAACCCGTTGCCGCGGAAGGGCGAGCGCTCGATGACCCAGCCCTCCATGGCCCGCATGGCGTTCTCGTTCTGACCGCCGTACGGGATGCGGTAAAGACTCGGCCGGTACGCCGGCCAGCGCAACACGTAGACCTCGGTCGAGTCGGCTGCGAACGGGCTGTTGGCGTAGCCGAGCCCGAGCGCGGTGAACAGCTGCGCCGGGGTGCGCAGGTGCGCGACCTCGGTGACCCGGTGCACGAAGCCCGAGACCCGGTCGTACCCCCGCTCCAGGTAGTAGTCGACCTGGCTCGGCGCGATCGTCTTCTGCATCATCGTCGGCAACGCCGCGTCGACGGCGGCCGGAGCGGGTTCCGGCGCCGGCGCTTCCTCCTTGGGCGCGGCCGCGACCACCGGCTCGTCGTCGCCGGCGTCGAGCCCGACCTCCGCCGCCCAGCTCGCCAGCGCGACGATCTGGGCGCCGGGTAGCTTCGCTCCCACGGGCGTGCCCGGGTTGACCGCGAACGACCAGTTCTCCTGTGGCCAGCTGTTGATCAGCCGGACGAATTTGACCGTGACCGTCTCTGTGCTCTTGTCCAGGTGTTCGGCCATCCGCTCGGCCGAGGTGAACACCACGACGTAGGGCTCGTCGTCGATGGTCTCGGTGCGCCAGACGAAGCCGTCGCTGCCGGGCTGGGCGCCGGCCCTGGACTCGGTGGATACCGGGAGCAACACGCGCGCGAGCAACAAGGTCGACAGGAACGTGTCGGTGCTGCCGGCTCCGGCGGCGGTGAGCAGGCTCTCCTCGACGTCGTTGGCCGGCTGGAAGTCGGCCGGAACGGGACCGCCCGCGGCGGCGAAGACCGACGCCTCCTGCGGTGCGACGGGCCGCTCCAACCAGGACGGTGCCGCGGTGCCGGTGGTCGGCGTGCGGTCGGTCCACGACTGCTGGGACGGGTCGGCCGAGGCTCGGCCCGCCCAGGACTGCGGGGAGCTGGTCACCGGGTTCTCGGCCGTGCCCGCGGAGGCACTGTCCGACCACGACTGTGCGGGGGCGTCGGCTGGGCTCGCCTGGGCGGCTGAGTCTTCCTGACGCGGGTCGCCTGGTTGCGCCGTCGCTCCGGGCTTCGGCTCGGCGGACCACAGGTCGACTGCGGGCGAGCCTGGGGCTGCCGTGGTCGACTGGTCGCTGGTCTGTGCCGGTTGCTGGTCCGCCCAGAGATCTGCGCGGGGACCTTCCGTGCCGGACGCCGTCTCTCTTGCCGACCACAGGTCCGCGCTGAGCGACCCTGACCCGGCGGATGGCTCCTCGGCGTTGGCCACCGGATTCGCGTCCTGCGCGGACCACAGGTCGGCAGCGGGCTTGGCCGCGGCCACCGACTGGTCGGGCTTCTGCTCGGACCACAGGTCCGCGGCAGGGCTGCCCGCAGCCACCGATTGATCCGGCTTCTGATCCGACCACAGGTCCCCAGCAGAGTTGCCCGCAGCTACCGACTCGCCCGGCTTCTGATCCGACCACAGGTCCCCAGCAGAGTTGCCCTCAGCCACCGACTGGGCCGGCTTCTGATCCGACCAGTCGCCCGCAGCAGAGTTGGCCGCAGCCGCCGGCTCGTCGGACTTCTGCCCTGACCACAGGTCCGCAGCAGGCTTCGCCGCAGCCACCGGCTCGTCGGACTTCTGCCCTGACCACAGGTCCGGCGCAGGCTTCCGCGCGGCCACCGGCTCGTCGGACTTCTGCCCGGACCGCAGGTCCGCAGCAGAGTTGGCCGCGGCCACCGGCTCGTCGGGCTTCTGCTCGGACCACAGGTCCGCTACGGACTTGGCCGCGGCGACCGACTCGTTGGGGTTCTGCTCGGACCACAGTTGACCGGCGCGGGGCACCGACTTTGCGGGTTTGTCCTGTTCGGTGGACGGTTGCCGCTCCTGCGACTGCGGTGCGGCGGTTTCGGTCTGTCCATCGGCCGCAGCCGCCCCCGTGGTTGGCTGCCGGCCCGACCACAGGTCGGTCGCACGCGCCGGCGGCTCCGCGGCGGTGGCCTCGGGTCGCTTGTGCTCTGTCCAGAGGTCCGTAGCCCGCGGCTGGTCCGGTGCTTCCCCTTCGGCACCCTGCCGACCGGACCACAGGTCGGTCGCGCGTGCCGCCGGCTCCGCCGTCTCGGACGGCTTCTGCCCCGACCACAGGTCCGTGGCTCGCGGCTGCTCCGAACCCGCCTGCGGTGCACCGTCGGCGAGCCGTTCGCTCGACCACAGGTTCGGGCCGGAACCCGGCTGCTGGGCGGTGTCGACCGACCCGCCAGACCACAGGTCTGTAGCCCGTGGCTTGTCCGCACCCAGAGGGGAGGCCCCATCCGTCGGTCCGGCGACCGGTTGCTCGCCGGACCACCGGTCGGTGGTCGGCGGCTTGTCCGAGCCCGACCGGTCGCCAGACCACAAGTCCGTGGCACGCGCCTGGTCAGACCCCGTCGTTGCCGCCGCATCGGTGGACGGATTGGCCGGCGTCCGTTGACCGGACCACAGGTCGGTAGCTCGGGGCCTCTCCGACCCGGCACCCGGCCCGCCAGCGGGTTGCTGCCCCGACCACAGGTCGGTTGCGCGTGCCGCGGGTTCGGCAGTGGCGGCCGCGTCGGGCCGTTTCTGGTCCGACCAGAGGTCGGTGGCGCGCGGAGCGGGCCTGGCGCCGGTCGCTGACTCGGTCTCCACCGGCGTCGACGGTGCTTGCCTGTCCGGCCACAGCCCCGCCACGGACGGAACCGCGCCTGCCTGCGGGTCAGCCGAGGCAGCACCCCCCGGCGTCGTGGCCGCCGGCGCGCCGGAGACGGGCTGGAAGGGTGCGGGGCTGCTAGCGGCCGACGCGTCCGAGGTGGGGTCGACCCATCGCTGCGCGGGTGCGGAGCCGCTGGCGCGGGAGGGCCACGACGGGTCGCCCGCGCCGGCAGCCGAGCCGGACGGCTGACCTGGCCGCTGTTGAGCGGCCGGCGGCTCCGTCGGTCGCGCTGAGCCGGCGGCGGAAGTCTCGGGCCAGGACTGGCCAGGAGTCCGGCGCACCGAGCCCAGGTCGGACGACGGCGTGGCTCCGGCTCCGAAGGGGCGCCCGCCCGTAGTCGAAAGGTCCGGACCCGCCGGCCCGGACTGCCGGGCAGCCCAGGAATGCGCGGGCGGCCCGTCGGGCGGCTGGGTCGTGGGTGGCGCGGGCGAGGCCGGCCACGACGGTGCCGGACGGGCTGGTGGTGTGCTGTCGGCCCAGCCGGGCGCGTCACGGTCAGCCGCCGGCCGGGGCGATGGCGATGTGGCGGACCCGTTCGGCGTACCCGCTGATGGTCCGGTCTCGTGCGGCGCGCTCGCGGCGGCGCCGTTGGCGGGCGACCAGTTCGCCTGGCGTTGGTCGTCGCGTCCGATCCTGCCCTGTTCGACCTGATCGGGTGCGCCGAAGAAGCCCCCGCCCGAGGTAGGCCGGGACTGTAGCCGCGGGGGCCGCGGCGGCCCTGTGAGCCGCGGCGGACTGGACCTCGCAGGGTCGTCGCGGAACGGTGATCGCGGCCGCATGGGCGGTGCCGGACGTTCGGACGCCTCCCGCGGCGAATCGGCGGGCTGGCGCAACGGCCGCGGCGTCTGGTCACCATGGACCACCGGGGGTGGCCAGACCGACTCGCCGTTGGCCGCGGGCCGCTGGACCTGGCGCTGCGTGGCGTCGCCCACCGGCGGAGGCGGGATCGGCGCGCGGTAGGGCTCCGGGGTGGCGTCGGCGAGCGGCGCAGGTGGGACTGGCGCCCGATAGGGCTCCGGAGTGGCGTCGGCGACGTGCCCAGGGGCGACCGGGGTCCGATAAGGCTCCGGAGTGACGTCGGCGACCTGCGCAGGCGGGAGCGGCGTCCGGTAGGGCTCCGGGACGACATCGGCGACCTGCGCAGGCGGGGCCGGCGTCCGGTAAGGCTCCGGGACGACATCGGCGATCTGCGGAGGCGGCACCGGCGGCCGATAAGGCTCCGGAGTGACGTCCGTGACCTGCGACGGCGGCACCGGCGGGCGATAGGGCTCCGGCGTCACGTCGGTCACCTGCGGCGTCGGAACGGGCCGGTAAGGCGGCGGCGCCGCGGGCGACGACGGAGTGGCATCGGTCGGCGACGGCACCCCGCCGCGCCGGCGCATCGAGGCGATCGGCGAGTCGAACCCGGGTGGCCGGGTCGGACGGTTGCGCTGCGGCGGCTCGATGCTGTCCGGCTCGAGCACGGGACCGGTCACGGCGGCGGCCCGGTCGACGAACGGAGGCTCGATGATCTCGCCCTGGACGACCTGCCCGGGAACGGACGCCCTGGCCCGAGCGCGTGCGGCGGACTCGGCGCGGTCGAGGCGGGCACGGGCACCCATGGTGCGGCCGGGCAGCTTGACGTCACCGCGCGCCAGTTGGGCGACGAACCACGCGGGCAGGTAGCCCTCGATCGGCAGGCCCGGGTTGACCGCGAGCCACCATTCGAGGTTGGGCCAGGTGGCGGCGAGGTCGTGGTAGGGCATGCGCCGCGCCGACCCGGCGTTGTCGGCCAGGCAGATGCGCAGAGCATCACCCGACGTGAAGGCGAGGACGTGCGTGCGGCCGTTGGTGGTCCACGTGCCCCAACCGACCTGTGCCCGCCCGGCGAGCGCGTCGGACGACACCGGCAACAGAAGCTCGGACCGTGCCAGGATGCGGAAGTAGAGTTCCTGGTCTCCGGCACGGAGCGCGTCTCGCATCGCGGCCTCGACCTCGGTGGCCGGTTCCCAATCGGTCACGGCCACCTCCTTCCCGGACAGGCCAGACGCATCGCGTACAACCTACAAGGTGTCGGCTAGATCACGATGTAGGGACGTCACGGGCGATCTCACCGTGCCCACCGTCGATACCCTCCCGATTCGGACCCCCAGGGCAGACCCGAAAGGTGCTCGACGAACGCCGGCTGCGCACCACGTCCCTTCGCGACCGTAGTCGCCGCCGCCTTCTCCCTGCCAATCGTCATCTTGCCAGTTGCCCAGGTCTCCGTCACCGTCCCCGCCAACGCGCGCGGACACCCTCCCGAGCCCGTCCTGGCGCCTCGAACCGGCGACCGCACGGACTCTTCGCCCGCGTGCGACCCGCCCGACCTGGCAACCAACACCGGCGTGACGCTAGCGGTAGTTGACCTCGCCGTGGATACAGATCACCCGCAACGCCGCGACCGGGTGACAAGCGGCACGGACTTTCTGGACACCACGGACCTCCGGGGCCACCGCGCGTTCACTGGAAGAGGCTGGTGTTCTTCTTCTCCGTGCTCAGGTAGTCGGCCGCGGAATCGTCCAGCGCACGCTTGATGTCGCGGAGCATGGACTGTAGGTCCGCGGAGGCGGTGCGCCAGCGGGACTGCCGTTGGTCGTACGCCTGCCTGGCCTCGCCGTCCCATGTGGCGATGAGCGGCGCGGCATCGCGTTCGAGCTGACCCAGCTGGGTGTCGAGGGTGTTCAACGCCCGTTGGATGTCGGAGCTCGCCTGCTGCAGGGCGGGAAAGTTGACGACCAGGACGTCGTCCTTCATCACATCTCTCCTCTACAACGGCAGCTGGATGCCGCGGTTGGTGGTGGCGATCCGGCTCGCGGCGTCGCCGTCCGCGGCCTCGTAGTGTCTTCCCGCGGTGCGGATCGCGCCGGCCGTCTCGCGGAGGGCGCGCTGCATCGCGGCCTGATCCTGTGACCACTGCTGTTTGACCTGCTCGAAGGAGCGGCCTCCGGCACCACGCCAAGCGGACTGCAGCACGGCGAGCTCGGCCATGAGGCTGCTCAGCATGCTTTGTAGCGTCTGGTCGACCTGCTCGAACCTGGCCGCGGTCTGCTGCATCACCGCCGCCTGGGCCTGGGTCTGGGACACCCGGACGTCACCCCGCTCTCGCGTCGAAGTTGGCGAATGTCTCGCATGCCGTCGCTGACGTTAGACCCGTGAGCACACGTTCGGTAGTCCCAAGACCACCGGCTGTGGACAACTTCTGCCTGTGGATAACCTCAGACCGGCTCCCGCGCTCGGGCAGGATCGAGGGATGCACTCTCCTCGATCAATGCCACCACCGCCGACGGCAGGCGCAGCGGCCGCACGCCGCCATAACCGAGCATCGCCAGCGTCTCCGCACCGACCACCGCATGCCGGCGGCCGCGGTCCGTGACGATGCTGACCGTTCCGGCGGGCTGGCCGCCCGGCGCGACCGCCTCCACCAGGGCGGCCCGGCCTGGCGCCACGACCACGTGGTCGACGCCGTCACCCGGTCGCGATCTGACGGCATCCGCGACATCAGGCAGGTCGGCATCGACCACCACATCGGCGACGGCGCGCTCGTCCCGCACTTCGGCACACAGCGCACGCCCGACCGACTCGAGAAGGGAAGGGGTCACGGTGGGCACGAGACCGTCGGGCACGAGATCCGGCGCCTTCGCGCTGGTGGCGAGTCGCCCCTGGCTCAGGTCCGTCGGCCGGTCCTGCCGGCCCGCCGTCAACAGCAGGTCGGCCTGCACCTGCGTGATGCCGGCGAGGCCCTCGCGCACCGCCACCACATACTGCCGCCCGCCGCCCTGACTGGTCACGACGAAGACCTCGCCGATCAACGCCGAAGGCACCCCGGTGGAAGGTTCACCCGCTCCGGCTATGCGCGGCACAGCGAGGTCGACGCCGGCCGGCAGCGCGTCGAGCAACGCCGGAGCGGCCAGCACCGGCGCGGTCGCCCAGCCGAGCGCGGTCAACGCGAGGCCCGGATCGCGTACCCGAAAACGATGCCCTTGCCAGACGAGATGCAGGGAGCCGTCCGAATGCCGTGCCAGCACTCCGCGATCACCCAGCCGCGTGCCGCCCGTCCCGGTGGCGCCGACGAGCAGGGCCGATGCCGGCCCAGGCAGAGCGCAGACGGTCCATGGTGGACCGAGCAGGCGTCCGGCCGCGGGCAACGAGTCCGGGGCGTCGGCGATGCCCAGCGTGCTGCCGCGTGGCACGCCCTCGATGGAGCGGCGCGACACCAGCACCGTCTTGGGCTGCGGCGAGCCGACCGCGAGCAGCGCCGAGGCGTAGTTGACGACCAGGTGCAGCTTGCCCTCGCGATACACGTAGCGAGCGCCGGACTCACGCTCGACGATCATCGCCGAGGTGTCACGCCATGCTGTGCCGCCGCCGTCGACGAGCGCGCCATAAACGACGAATCCGCCCAACGCGATCGCGGCGAGGAGCACTCCGGCCAAGGTCGCGCCGACCGCTCGGCGAAATGGCGGCTGCGCCGGGTCGGTCTCGTGCGTGACCAGGGCAGATACCACGCGCTGCACCATGAACTGGTGCGACTGCAACTGGTCCTGCCGCGTTGGCATCGGGACTCCCTTGTGGTCGGTGCCGGCCCTAGGATGCGGTCAGTAACCGCGCCGAATACGGACGGGAGGCTACCGCGATGACATCGATGACGGTGGACCCGTCGCGAAACACCGCGCGGTCAACTCCACAATGGAAGCGCATTCGGGCCGGCCAGGTGATCACCGCCCAGGTCGCGATCGCTCTGGTACTAGCGGCCATCGGCCGAGGCCCGCTCCTGCTCAGCGCCGCCGGCGTGGCCGCCGCCGCGACGGTCGTCGTCGCGTTTGCCCGTGTACAAGGCCGATGGCTGTTCGACTGGCTGACAGCGGGCGTCCGATACGCGACACGGCGGCGCGCGTTGCCAGCACACGCCAGCGCGGGTGAGCTGCTCCGTTTTCTGGCGCCCGACCTGGCCACAACCGACGACGGCTGCTTCCTCGACGCGGAAGGCCTGGTGGCGGTCTTCGAGTTGGCCGAGCCCGCCGTGCTGCCCGACCTAGCGGCCCTGGTCGGTCCGGTCGCCGATCCGCCGCACGCCAGGTTGGAGGTTCTGGTCGCCGCCGGCCGGCCCAGGCTGTCCGGCACTGCCGCGACCGCGTCCTACCGGCAGTTGACCCAGGACCGGGTATTGACGCAGCGGCGGACCTTCGTCGTAGTCCGGGTGGTGCGGCCGCCGGGATGGTCGGACACCGCCCTACGCCCGACGATGTCTGCTATCAGCCGGCGGATCGCCCGACGCATCGGCCCGCACCGGCGTCTCGACCGCGACGACGCGCTGGCCACCGTGGCGGAGCTCGCCCACCACGACGGCCGCCACGGCGTCGACGAACGCTGGCCCTTCGTCGCGATGGGCGGGCTATGGCAGGCCTGCTACCGGATGGCGCTGCCCGGGGCCGAGGGCGCGGCTCAGCAGGCCCGGATCGTAGCCGGACTGCTCAGCCTGCCGGCAGCCGCGACCACGGTGTCAGTAGCGGTCACCGCGGCCTCGGAGGTGCGCCTGTGCGTTCGCCTGGCCGGCGAGTCGCCACAGCATCTGGCGCACGCCGACCAAGCCCTTGGCGAGCTGGCGGCCGCCGCCCATGCGACCGTCCAGCGGCTCGACGGTGACCACCGCTTCGCGGTTGCCGAAACGCTGCCGTTCACTGGGCACTCCAGGACGCTCGGTCTGCCAACCCGCTACGCAAAAGCGGTGAGCCTGCGCCAGGGGGCTGGGCCGGCGACGCCGGGAGCGCCGGCGACGCCGGGGACGCCGGCGACGCCGGGAGCGCCGGCGACGCCGGGAGCCCCGGCGACGCCGGGGACGCCCGGCAATCCCGGTCGACCAAGGCCGAGCCCGCGCCGGCGGAGAGAGCCGAACCCACCCGAGGTCGCCGACCCGGTCGGCGACGCGCTGCCACCCGCCGGGATGATCCTGGGCTACGACCGACACGGTGTCCCGGTGGTAGCCCAGGTGTTTCGGCCGACCGGGACCCGGATGGTTGTGGTGGGAGAGCTGGCAACCGCGCAGATCCTCACGTTGCGCTCGCTGGCGCTCGGTGCCCGAATCGACGTGCGGACGCGCAGGTGGGCAGCCTGGCACGAGTTCGCCGAGGATCTCGGCGCGGCGGCCGGCACCATGACGGTGACGCCAGACGCGACGCACCTCCAGCGCTGGGCCCAATCACGCGAACCGCCGCCCAGCCAGCTACCTTCCGCAACCGACGAGGCAGGCGCGGCCCGACTACATCCTGGTCCGAGCCCGCGAGACACAGGCCAGCTCGAGATGCGCCAGCCCGCCGCCGGAAGGTACCGGCCGGATGTTGAAGGGCCAGCGACGGACTCACTAGACGCCGGACCGCGGGGAACGCCATGGGAGCCCCGGTTGACGGTTTTCGACGTTGCTACTCGTGGGACTTCGGTTCGCGGCGACCGTGTGGGCGTGGTCGGGAGTTTCGGACGCGACGTCGGCGAGAAGGCGAGCGGCGGGCACCGACGTGATCAGGGCAGCGGTCCGGTCAGGAGTCGCGAGGTCAGGCGGCACGTGCTCGAGGTCGGCTGGGAGGACGATCTCGAGGTCGAGAGCAACGCGGCGGCCGGTAGTCAGGGCATCGACCCGGACGCGAGGTGGCACGCCATGCTCACCGTGCGCGATGAGGTCACCGAGGCCGATGTCGACCTGCTGACGACCGCGGACCTGGTCGTGTTGGGCGCCCTTCCGCCGCAGGGGGCGGCAACCGCGGCCGATGCGCTCGGGTTTGCCGCCGCCGCTGACTGGCTGACTCGGATTCGGGACGACATGGTGGCGGTCGTCTGTGGCGGCAGGTTGCGGTGGGCGGTGCTGGCCGCGACGCCGGTCGAGCAGTCGTTGATCGGTGCACCGAGCGACGTCGATGGGTCGCAGCACGTGACCAGGGCTGGAAACTCACTGTGAGGGGGCGACTAGCGGCGATCTCCATGGCACTATGCCGCGCATGGGTTTCATGAAAGGTGTTCTTGTCAGGCTGCTGGCCACGGCGTTCGCGTTCTGGCTGGCGACTCTGATCATTCCCGGCATCACGCTGGACACCGACTCGACCGGGCAGGTCGTGCTGACCGTTCTGCTGGTCGCGGTGATTTTCGGTGTGGTGAACGCCGTGCTGCAGCCGATCATCAAGACGCTCGGGTGCGGGCTTTACATCCTGACTCTCGGGCTGATCGCCATCGTGGTCAACGCGTTGCTGTTCATGTTGACCGGGTGGATCGCCGAGCAGGTCGATCTGCCGTTCGAGGTCGAGAGCTTCTGGCCCGCGGCGGTGCTGGGCGCGCTGTTCGTGAGCCTCGTCACCTGGGTCCTCGGCCTGATCTTCGATCGCGACTGATCCCGCCAGCAAAAGCGACGAAAGCGGCCCCTGCCGGGGCCGCGGGCACGGCATTGGCCCGCGACCGCATATCGGTCGCGGGCTAACGTCGGCTGTGTGGATACGACCACCAGGGACAGCGCGCGCACGACCGAACCCGTGAACAGCGAGGGCACAACGACGCCGCGCACCCTGGACACCGCACGAACCGCCGCGCCGACCGCTGAACGGACCGAAGCACCGACCGTCGAGGGAACCGCGACAGCATCCGCTGGCAGCGCCCCGATTCCGGTCTGGAAAGAGGTCCGTGGCGAGCATCTGCTCTCCTCCGACCCCAGCCTCATCGACGTCGACCGCGTGTTCCACTGGCTCTCGACCGACTCCTACTGGGCCGCCAACCGCCCCCGCGACATCGTCGAGCGCTCCCTCGAACACTCCGTGGTCCTTGGCGTCTACCGCGAACAGACCCAGGTCGCCTTCGCGCGGGTCGTCACCGATCGGGCGACCTTCGGCTGGTTGTGCGACGTCTACGTCGACCCCGCCGAGCGCGGCCACGGCCTCGGCACCTGGCTCGCCGAGACCGCCCGTGACCTGCTCGCCGACATCGGCGTGCTCCGGATCATCCTCGCGACGCTGGACGCGCACGGGGTCTACGCCAAGGCCGGCTTCGAGCCCGTCGCCCGGCCGGACCGGTGGATGGAGATCGACCGGCGGAACACCCCATGACCGAACTGCGCAAGGGATACCTGTTCGGCCTCGGCGCGTACCTCCTCTGGGGGTTCATGCCGATCTACATCAAACAACTGCACCAGGCCGGCTCCGTCGAGATCCTCGCCCACCGCGTCGTCTGGTCGGTCGTGCTGGTCGCGCTTCTCCTGGCGGCGCTGCGCAGAGGCAAGCAACTGGTAGCCCTGCTCAAGCGACCGCGCGCCCTCGCCGCCATCGCCTTCGCCGCGACGCTTCTCGCGGTCAACTGGTGGATGTACATCTACGGCGTCAACAGCGACCGCGTCGTCGAGACCGCCCTCGGCTACTTCATCAACCCGCTGGTCACGGTCGTGCTCGGCGTCACCGTGCTGCGGGAGCGCCTCAGGCCGCTCCAGTGGCTCGCCGTCGGCATCGGCGCCGGCGCCGTCGCGGTGCTCACCATCGACTACGGCCGACTCCCGTACATCGCGCTGACCCTGGCGGTCAGCTTCGGCGGCTACGGCCTCGTGAAGAAGCGGCTCAGGCTGGCCGCCGCGGAGGGGCTGCTGGTCGAGTCCGGCGTGCTCGCGCTGCCGAGCCTCGCCTACCTGCTCTACCTGACCAGCACCCCGACGAGCACCTTCGGCGACGACGCCCACATCACGATCCTGCTCGTCCTGGCCGGCGCCGTGACCGCGATCCCGCTGCTGTTCTTCGCCGGCGCCGCCAACCGGATCCCGCTGACCGCGCTCGGGATCCTCCAGTACCTCACGCCGATCCTCCAACTGGCGCTCGGCGTCTTCCTCTACCACGAGCCCATGCCGCCGGCCCGGCTCGCCGGCTTCGCGCTCGTCTGGCTCGCCCTGATCGTCTTCACCGCCGACGGCCTCCGCACCGCACGACGCACGGCCCGCGCCAACAGGGAGCTCGCGGGAGCCACGATCTAGGGCACGTCGTACGCGAGCAGCGCCGTCCCGTCGTACCGCGTCAGCTCCAACCGCACCAGCTCACGCCCGGTGAACCGCGTCGCGCCGTTCATCTCGACCGTCTCGCCCGCGGCCGCCACCCACGAGCCGACCTGCTCCTTGGCCCCGTCGGCGCCGTACGCCACGAGCCGGAACGTCCACGACTTCGAGCTGTCCCCACCGGCCTTGTACGTGCACCGCATGTCGATCTCGGTGCCCCACTTGACGCCGTTGATGCCGATCTCCGCGGTCACCGGCACCGTGTTGCCCACGGGCTGCATCGCGACCAGCTTGCCGGTGACCTGCGTGCCCCGGGCAGCGCTGACCGTGCCGGCGTTGGAGCGACCGCCGAACCAGCCGGCCTCCACACCCGCGACCCCGACTCCGACCACCGCGGCGAGGCCGGCCGCGACCAGCACCGCGCCGACGGTCCGACGGCGGCGAGCCCGAAGGGCGCGGCGCCGCTCGTCGCCGACCCGGGTCAGCAGCCCGGGCAGCCGGTCCGGCTGGGGCGCCGCCGAGGACGGGTCCAACAGAGCGGGGTCGGCCAGCCGCCCGAGCAGTCCGGGCAGCACGGCGATCTCCGCGACCGCTTCCCGGCACTCCGGGCAGCCGGCCAGGTGGCGTTCGTACTCGGCGCGCTCGCTCGGCGACAGGGCACCCAGAACGTAGGCGCCGTCGTCGAGCGCGTGCGGGCAGTTGGTCACTGGGTCACCCCCATCTCCTCCAGTACGAGGCGCAACGACCGCAGCGCGTAGTGCGTGCGGGACTTCACCGTGCCGGGTGGCACGCCGAGCCGGGCGGCCGCCTCGGACACCGAGCGTCCTTGGTAGAAACACTCGACGAGGACGTCGCGATGCGCGGCTGACAAGCGGCCCAACGCCTCGGCGACCGTCCACGCCTCCACCGCCCGGTCGGCCTCGTCGACCTCGGGCGGCGGCTCGGGCAGGTCGTCGGTCACCACCTCGCCGACCCGCGACGTCCGCCGGCGCCACGCGTCGATGGCGAGGTGTCGTGCGGTCGTGAACAGCCACGCCCGCACGGAGCCGCGCTCCGGGTCGAGCGCCTCCGGATGGCGCCAGGCCCGCAGCATCGTCTCCTGCACCAGGTCTTCGGCCCGTTGCCGGTCGCCGCTCACCAGCCGCAGCGCGTGCGCGAAGAGCGCGTCTCCGTGCTCTTCGTTGAGCGCGCGCAGCAGCTCAGCGTCGTCGTCGGCCAAGCTCCCGGCCTCCCCTGGTCTGTGTCCACCCGAGTGCACGTACGGGAGGCGGCAGCGGTTCAGCCGTTTCCGTTTTCCGGTGCACCCAACGCGTCAGAGACCGTGCGGGCGACCGCCAGCAGCTTCGCCCGGACCACGCGGGCCGACGTCATCATCTCGGCGGCCGGCAACGCGCAGGCGAGCACCACCCGCCGCTCCATGTCGCGGTCGGGCGAGACGATGACCGCGGCGCAGGCCACGCCGGGTCGGTACTGCCCCATCTCGAGGTGCATGCCGCGGCGCTCGCCGGCGGCCAGGTCGCTCTCGAACGCCTCGGTCGTCGTCAGCGTCTGCTGCGTGAACGGCCGCATGCCGTATTCCCGGAGGTAGCGGAACCGCTGATCGGGCGTCAGCGTGGCCAGCAGGGCCTTCCCCAGCGCCGTCGCGTGCGCTCCCTCGTCGAAACCAGGGACCATCTCCTCCAGGTACGGTGACCGCGGTCCCTCCGCCGACGCGGTGATGGCGACCTGCCCGCCGACGAATCGGCCGAGGAAATGGCTGTAGCCGGTGTCGACGGCCGCCTTGCGCAGCGCGTCACCGACCGCGGGCGGCCCACGGAACGCGGCCACGAGCTCGCGATAACGATCGGCGACCTCGAGCCCGACGATGTAGGTGCCGTCCTCCCGACGGATGACGTAGCCCTCGTAGGCCAGCGTCCGCACGAGGTGATAGGTAGTCGCGACGGTGAGCTCGCACCGGCGGGCGACCTGTTTGACGGTGAGCCCTTTCGGCGCTCGACCCACCGCTTCCAGCACGCGTAGGGCGCGGGACACGCTGCGGATCAGATCCGATGGTTCTGCCAGAGGGTCGCGCACACCCACCTCCGCGGGCCGGGGCTTACACCATATGAAAAAGCTCCCGTCCGCGAAATGCCTGTTGGTATCGAGAACGCCAAATTTCTCGACACGGAGCGTCAATGCGCCCGATACGCGGAGTTTCCTCTACTCGCTCTGTCGGACAGCTGACCGATCAAGAGCAAGATCAAGATGTCCCGGGTTCGCGGTGGACCTGACCGTCGCTCCCGCCGGAGACCGCTCGCTGACGCGTCGCTGCCAGCCTCGCCGTCGGTCACCGGCCCTTTACTGTCAGCGCGACGGGCAGCGGCTCCGCCAAGGCGGCAACCGCCGCGGGTGCGGCCGCCAACAAGCCCGCGACCGCCGCCAAGCCGGCGGTCAGCCGGTGCGGTCCGCGATGAAGTCGCAGAGCGACTCCAAAGCCGCGCGGGTCGGGTTGTCAGGCAACGGCGCGAGCCGCTCCCGCGCCTCCTCCGCATAACTGCGCACGGTCTCCCGAGCCTGCTTCATCGCCGAGGACTCGCGAAGCAGGCACAGTGCCTCGGCGTGCAGGTCGTCGTCCGTGACCGGGCCGGCGGCCAGGATCTCGCGCAGCCGCGCGGCCGCCGGGGACGTGTCGTCCGAGGCCTGCGCGAACAGCACCGGCAGCGTCGGCACACCCTCGCGCAGGTCGGTGCCGGGCGTCTTGCCGCTCTGCTCCGACTCGGACGCGATGTCGAGCAGGTCGTCGGAGAGCTGGAACGCGATGCCCATCTTCTCGCCGTAGCGGGCCAGCGCCTCCGTGGCCTCCGGACCCGCGCCGCCGAACATGCCGCCGAACCGGGCCGAGGTCGCGATCAGCGAGCCGGTCTTCTCCGCCAGCACGTCGAGGTAGTGCGCGACCGGGTCCATACCGGACCGCGGACCGACCGTCTCGGCGATCTGCCCGTGCACGAGCCGGGCGAACGTGCGCGCCTGCAGCCGGACGGCCTCGGTGCCCAGGTCGGCGGCCAGATCGGCGGCCCGGGCGAACAGGTAGTCGCCCACCAGGATCGCCACGGAGTTGGTCCACCGCGAGTTCGCACTGCGCACGCCGCGCCGCACGGGCGCCTCGTCCATCACGTCGTCGTGGTAGAGCGTCGCCAGGTGCGTCAGCTCCATCACCACCGCGGCCGGCACCACCATGGGCGCCGTCGGGTCACCGAACTGCGCGCCGAGGGCGACCAGCAGCGGCCGGAACCGCTTGCCGCCCGCCTCGACGAGATGCCGCGCCGCTTCCGTGACCATCGGGTCGGCACTCGTCACGCACGCACGCAACTCGTCTTCGACCGCGGCCAGGACCTCACGCGCCGACGCCTCGACCTCTGGATCGACGAAGTCGAGCCCGATCGACGTCAGCTCTTGCGCCCCCCTCACCACGTAACCCACGATGCCACACCGCGAAATCGACTCAGCGCGCGGAGGTACCCGGCCAGCACCGGCGTGGCAACCCAAAAAAGCAGGTGGGGGCCGCGAAAGCGACCCCCACCCAAGGAAACCGGGATTATCGGATGAACTGCCCAGCGGTGTCGGACAGGTTGAGCAGGGGTGCCGGCGCCACACCGAGCACCAGCGTCGCGGCCACACCGATCACCAGAGCCGCCGCGGTCAGCGCACCGGGCACGGCGATCGTCGGCGTGGTCTCACCCGGCTCGGAAAGCCACATCATGACCACCACGCGCAGGTACGGGAACGCGAGGATCATGCTCGTGACGACACCGGCGATCACCAGCCAGGTCTGCCCACCGTCCAGCGCCGCACCGAACACGGCGAACTTGCTGATGAAGCCGCTGGTGAGCGGGATGCCGGCGAAGGCCAGCAGGATGAACGTGAAGACACCCGCGAACACCGGCGAGCGGCGGCCCAGGCCGGCCCAGCGGGACAGGTGGGTGGCCTCCCCGTCGGCGTCGCGCACCAGCGTCACCACCGCGAAGGCGGCGATCACCGTGAAGCCGTACGCCACGAGGTAGAACATCGTGCTCGAGATGCCCTCCCGGACCCCGGCGAGCACACCGACGAGCAGGTAGCCGGCGTTGGCGATCGACGAGTAGGCCAGCAGCCGCTTGAGGTCGGTCTGCGTGACCGAGAGCACCGCGCCGACCAGCATGGTCAGGATCGCGATCGCGCCGAGCACCGGGGTGAAGTCCCAGCGCGCACCGTCGAACGCGACGTAGAGGATCCGGAGCAGGGCACCGAACGCGGCGACCTTGGTGCAGGCCGCCATGAAGCCGGTGACCGGGGTCGGCGCGCCCTGGTAGACGTCCGGCGTCCACACGTGGAACGGCGCCGCGGCCGCCTTGAAGAGCAGGCCGATCGCGATCATCGCCAGGCCGGCGAAGAGCAGCGCGCGGTTGGCCGGGGAAGCGGTCGCCGCGGCGTGGATGGTGGCGAAGTCGACGCCGCCAGCCTGCCGCCCCGGGGCCGCCTCCACCGACGCCGTGAAGCCGTAGACCAGCGCGACACCGAACAGGAAGAACGCCGACGCGTACGCGCCGAGCATGAAGTACTTGAGCGCGGCCTCCTGGCTGACGAGGCGCCGGCGGCGAGCCAGCGCGCACATCAGGTAGAGCGGCAGCGAGAGCACCTCGAGCGCGATGAACATCGTCAGCAGGTCGTTCGCCGAGACGAAGAGCATCATGCCGAAGATGGCGAACGTGGCCAACGGGTAGACCTCGGTGGCGCCGTCGGCCCGGGCCGCCTGCTTGCGGTCCTCCTCGGAGCCCACCGTGATCGCGGCCTGGGCGACGAACGGGCCGCCCTTCTCCAGCGACCGCTCACCGATCAGCAGCACCGCCATGATGGCCAGCACGATGATCGAGCCCTGCAGGAACAGCGCCGGACCGTCGACCGCGATCGCGCCGCCGGCCGTCACCACCCGCGTCTCCGCCTGGGTGACCAGAACGACCAGGGCCGCGACCAGACCGGCCAGCGCCAGCACGAGCTGGGTCAGGTGGCGGCTGCGCTTCGGCACGAACGCCTCGACGAGGACACCGAGCGCCGCCACGCCGAACATGATGAGGAGCGGCGCTATCGCGGCGTAGTCGATGCCGGGGAACTTGATCGTCATTTGACTGCTGCCTCCGTGGTGGTGCCGGAGATGGGGGCCGGATCCGACTTGCCCACGTCTTGCATGGTGGCCTGGACGGCCGGGTTGATCACGTCGGTCACCGGCTTCGGGTAGAAGCCGAGGAACAGGATCAGCAGGATCAGCGGTGCGACCACGAGCTTCTCCCGCACCGTCAGGTCACGGCGCATGCGTGGCTCTTCGAGCAGCGCCGGGTTCAGGTTGCCCTGCGTCGTCCGCTGCACCATCCAGAGCACGTACGCGGCCGCCAGGATGATGCCGAGCGTCGCGATCACCGCCACCGGCTTGTTGACGGTGAAGGTGCCGATCAGCACCAGGAACTCCGAGACGAACGGCGCCGTGCCGGGCAGGGCCAGCGAGGCCAGACCGGCGAAGAACAGCACGCCGGCCAGCACCGGCACGAGCTTGCCGGCGCCGCCGAAGTCGCGGATGTTCTGGGAACCGCGGCGGGCGACCAGCATGCCGACCACGAGGAACAGCAGGCCGGTGGCCAGGCCGTGGTTGAGCATGTAGAGCACCGCGCCGGTGCCGGCCTGGGTGGTGAACGCGAAGATGCCCACGCCGATGAAGCCGAAGTGCGCGATCGACGTGTACGACACCAGCCGCTTGAGGTCGTTCTGGCCGATCGCCAGCAGCGCCGCGTAGATGATGCCGATCACCGCCAGCGCGATCGCCCACGGTGCGAACCAGCGCGACGCCTCCGGGAAGAGCGGCAGGCAGTAGCGCAGGATGCCGAACGTGCCGACCTTGTCGAGCACGCCGACCAGCAGCGCGGCGGCACCCGCGGGGGCTGCGCCACCGGCGTCCGGCAGCCAGGTGTGGAACGGGAAGAACGGCGCCTTGATGGCGAAGGCGATGAAGAAGCCCAGGAACAGCCAGCGACCGGTGTTGGTGGCGAAGTCGCTGTTGGTCAGCGCCACCCAGTCGAAGGTGTGTCCGCCGACCACCCACAGGCCGATCACCGCGGCCAGCATGAACAGGCCGCCGACCAGCGAGTACAGGAAGAACTTGACGGCCGCGTACTGCCGCTGGTGCCCGCCGAAGCTGCCGATCAGGAAGTACATCGGGACGAGCATGACTTCGAAGAACACGTAGAACAGGAAGACGTCGGCGGCAGCGAAGACGCCGATCATCGTGAACTCGAGGACCAGCAGCAGCGCGAAGTACGTCGGGATGCTGCGCCGGCTCTTGTCGGCGTCGTGCCACGAGGCCAGGATCACGATCGGCACCAGCACCGTGACCATCAGCAGCATGACCAGCGCGATGCCGTCGACCGCGAAGGTGAACCGGGCGTCCCAGGTCGGGATCCACTGGTACGACTCGCGGAGCTGGAGCCGCTCGCCGCCCGCGCTGAAGGCGATCCACATGACCACCGACAGCACGAAGACCACCAGCGACCAGGCCAGGGCGACGAGCTTGGCGAGCTCCGGCTTGGACTTGGGCAGGCACCAGACGACGATCGCTCCGAGGAGCGGCAACCCCGTCAGCACCGTTAGGTACGGGAAGTCCTGCATCGCTAGCTCAGCCATCCCATCTGCACGGCGACGAACGCGGCGACCACGAGCAGCGCGCCGGCCATCATTGACATCGCATACGACCGGACGAAGCCGGTCTGCAGCCGGCGCAACCGGCCGGAGCCGCCGCCGACCGCGGCCGCGAGGCCGTTGACCGCGCCGTCGATGCCCCGGTTGTCGAAGAAGACCAGCGCGCGGGTCAGGAAGATGCCGGGCTTCTCGAAGACGATCTCGTTGAAGGCGTCGGCGTAGAGGTTGCGGCGGGCCGCGGTGACGACCACACCGGCCGGCTGCTCGACGATCGCGGTGCCGCGGCGGAACAGCAGGTAGGCCAGGCCGATGCCGGCGAACGTGAGCACCAGCGAGAGCGCGGTGATCAGCCCGTGTGACATGACCGGGTGCAGGCCCTCGGCCTCGGGCGGCAGCGGCGGCTCGAGCCACTTGGCGACCGGGGTGGCCATCAGGCCACCGGCGATCGCCGAGCCGATCGCGAGCAGCACCAGAGGTCCGACCATGATCGGTGGCGACTCGTGCGGGTGGTCGATGTCCTCGGTCCACCGCTTGGGTCCGAGGAAGGTGAGCACCCAGAGCCGCGTCATGTAGAACGCGGTGAGCCCGGCGCCGAGCAGCGCGGCCCAGCCGTACAGCCAGGCGGTCCAGCCCTCCCGCTCGAAGGCGGCGACGATGATCGGCTCCTTGGTGAAGAAGCCGGAGAAGCCCGGGAAGCCCACGATCGCCAGCCAGCCCGCGGTGAACGTGCCGAACGTCCACGGCATCAGCTTCCACAGCCCGCCGAAGCGGCGGATGTTGACCTGGTCCTTCATGCCGTGCATGACCGAGCCGGCACCGAGGAACATGTTGGCCTTGAAGAAGCCGTGCGCGAGCAGGTGGATGATCGCCAGCGCGTACGCTCCGCCGCCCAGGCCGACGCCGAGGAACATGTAGCCGATCTGCGAGACCGTCGACCAGGCCAGCACGCGCTTGATGTCGTCCTTGGCCGCACCGATGATGCAGCCGATCAACAGCGTGAGCGCGCCGACGCTGACCACGACGGTCTGCAGCACCTCGTTGGCCGAGAAGATCGCGTTGGACCGGGCGATCAGGTAGACGCCCGCGGTCACCATCGTGGCCGCGTGGATCAGGGCCGAGACCGGCGTCGGGCCCTCCATCGCGTCCGGCAACCACGCCTGCAGCGGGAACTGGCCGGACTTGCCGGTCGCGCCGAGCAGGAGCAGCAGGCCCATCAGCAGCACGACGGTCGACGACAGGCCGCCGACGCCGTTGAACACGTCCTCGTAGTTCGTCGAGCCGAGGTACGCGAACATCGTGAAGATCGCGATGACCAGGCCGGCGTCGCCGACGCGGTTCATCAGGAACGCCTTCTTGCCCGCGGTCGCCGCGGCCGGACGCGTGTACCAGAAGGAGATCAGCAGGTACGACGCCAGGCCGACGCCCTCCCAGCCGAGGTAGAGCATCACGTAGTTGTTGCCGAGAACCAGCAGCAACATCGCGGCGGCGAAGAGGTTGAAGTAGCCGAAGAAGGTGTGCCGGCGGTCGTCGTGCGCCATGTAGCCGACCGCGTACAGGTGGATCAGGAAACCCACACCCGTGATCAGCAGGCAGAAGACGGCGGCCAGCGGGTCGAACAGCAGACCGATGTCAACCTTGAGGTTGCCGACCGAGATGAACTCCCACAGGTTGCGCTCCACCTCCCGGTTGGGCTGGTCGCGCAGCGAGAAGAAGTAGATCAACGTCAGCACGAAGGCGGAGCCGATGGCCGCTGTGCCGAGCCAGTGCGCGAACTTCGCGCTCCGCCGCCCGAGCAGCAGGATGACCGCCGCGCTCACCAGCGGGATGGCGATGAGCAGCCATACGCTGCCCAGTACGCCCGTCGCGTGGGCGTACTCGATCGTCTGTTCCACGAATGCGGCCCCTCTAGTACTTCAGCAGGTTCGCGTCGTCGACGCTCGCCGAGCGCCGCGTCCGGAAGATCGTCATGATGATCGCCAGACCGACCACGACCTCCGCCGCGGCGACGACCATGACAAAGAACGCGATGATCTGGCCGTTGAGGTTGCCGTTGATCCGGCTGAACGTGACCAGAGTCAGGTTGGCCGAGTTGAGCATCAGCTCGATGCACATGAAGAGCACGATCGCGTTGCGGCGGATCAACACGCCGACGGCCCCGATCGTGAACAGGATGCCGGCCAGCACCAGGTAGTAGCTCGGGTTCATTTCTCGGTGCCCTTCGGGGCGGTCTCGCGCGGGCTGAGCTCACGCGTCGGGAGGATCTCGGGGATGCTCGCCCGGTTGAGCGTGCCGTCTGGCAGCCGCGCCGGGGTGGCGACCGAGTCTGAGGTGGCGTACACGCCGGGGCCGGCCTTCGACCCGGGGTGGTTGCCGGCGCGGAAGCGCAGCCGCATGAGATCCGGCTGGGCCAGCCGCTCGCTCTTCGGCTTGTGGATGTGCGCCAGCACCATCGCGCCCACCGCCGCGGTGATCAGCAACGCTGAGGTCGCCTCGAACGCGAAGACGTAGTTGGTGAACAGCAGTGCCGCGATGCCCTGCACGTTGCCGTCGCGGTTGGCGGCCTCGAGACCCACCGCCGTGGTGTCGCCGACCGCGCGGGCGACCAGCGTGCCGACCAGGCCGGCGAAGCCGAGCCCGACGAGGACCGCGGCGACGCGCTGGCCGCGCAGCGTCTCGATCAGTGAGTCCGACGCGTCCCGGCCGACCAGCATCAGCACGAACAGGAACAGCATCATGATCGCGCCGGTGTAGACGATGATCTGCACCATGCCGATGAACGGACCGGCCTGCACGACGTAGAACACGCCCAGGCAGAGCATGGTCAGCACCAGCCAGAGCGCCGAGTGCACGGCGTTGCGGGCGGCCACCATGCCGATCGCGCCGAGCAGCGCGAGCGGGGCGAGAATCCAGAAGGTCACCGCCTCACCCGTCGTGACGGTAGCCGCCAACGCGATGTTGCTCATGACGCTTCTCCCGTCGCGTCCTTGGTGCCGGTCTCCGACCAGGGCGCCTTTTCGGCTCCGGCCGAGGTGCCCGGGTTGGTGAGCGCACCGACGTAGTAGTCCTTCTCGGTGTCACCCAGCCGCATCGGGTGCGGCGGCTGCTCCATGCCGGGCAGCAGCGGCGCGAGCAGCTGCTCCTTGGTGAAGATCAGGTCCTGGCGGGAGTCGCGGGCGAGCTCGTACTCGTTGCTCATGGTCAGCGAACGGGTCGGGCACGCCTCGATGCACAGGCCGCAGAAGATGCACCGGGCGTAGTTGATCTGGTAGATGCTGGCGTACCGCTCACCGGGCGAGAAGCGTTGCTCGTCGGTGTTGTCGCCACCCTCGACATAGATCGCGTCGGCCGGGCAGGCCCAGGCGCACAGCTCGCACCCGATGCACTTCTCCAGCCCGTCCGGGTGCCGGTTGAGGATGTGTCGGCCGTGGTAGCGCGGTGCCGCCGGAGCCGGCTCGAACGGGTAGTCGGTCGTCACGATCTTGCGGAACATGTGCGAGAACGTGACGCCGAAGCCCTTGAACGTGCCCGTGATGGCGCCCATCTCAGCCTTCCTTCTCTTCGGACGTGGTGGACTCGATGACGTCGGGTGCGCCACCGCCCACGTTGGCCGGCTGCCGCTCCGCCACCCCGCGCCGGGCCTGCGGGCTCGGCGGCACCACGAGGTCCATCGGCGGGAGCGGGAAGCTGCCCTGCGGCCGCTGGTTGACCTGTTCCTGCAGCGAGACCTGCGGCTGCTTCTTGCGGTCCGGCCAGAGCAGCGTGATCAGCAGGACCACGACCAGGGCGCCGCCGATGATCCCCCAGCGCACGGCGTCGCTGTTCTCCTTCTGGAGGACGCGGATGCCGGCCAGCGCGAGGATCCAGACCAGGTTGATCGGCAGCAGTACGCGCCAGCCGAGCCGCATGAACTGGTCGTAGCGCAGCCGGGGCAGCGTGCCGCGGAGCCAGACGAAGACGAAGACCAGCAGGATGACCTTGGCGAAGAACCAGATCATGCCGAACCAACCCTCGTTGGCACCGGACCAGATGCTGATCGGCCAGGGCGCACGCCAGCCGCCGAGGAACAGCGTCGTGGCGACCGCCGAGACGGTCACCATGTTCACGTACTCGGCGAGCATGAACAGCGCGAACTTCAGCGAGCTGTATTCGGTCATGAAGCCGGCGACCAGCTCGGACTCCGCCTCGGGCAGGTCGAACGGCGCGCGGTTGGTCTCACCGACGGCGGAGATGAAGTAGATGATGAAGCTCGGCAGCAGCAGGATCGCGTACCAGCCGGGTGCGAAGAACTCGAAGCCCCCCAGTGAGGCGCTCCGGTCGCTGCCGGCCTGGGCCGCGACGATGCCGCTGGTCGACATCGTGCCGGCCGTCATGAACACCGCGACGATCGACAGGCCCATGGCGACCTCGTACGAGATCATCTGGGCGCTCGACCGCAGGCCACCGAGCAGCGGGTACGTCGAGCCGGAGGCCCAACCGCCGAGCACGATGCCGTAGATGCCCATCGAGGACGCGGCCAGGATCACCAGCACGGCCACCGAGACGTCGGTGACCTGCAACGGCGTCTGGTGCCCGAAGATGCTCACGATCGGGCCGAACGGGATGACCGCCAGCGCGGTCACCGCGCAGATCACCGAGATCGTCGGCGCGAAGAAGTAGACGACCTTGTCGGCGGCCTTCGGCAGGATGTCTTCCTTGAAGGCCATCTTCAGGCCGTCGGCCAGCGTCTGCAGCAGGCCGAGCGGGCCGACCTGGTTGGGGCCGGGCCGCACCTGCATGAAGCCGACGACGCGCCGCTCGAACCAGACGCCGAGCAGCGTGGCGAGCACCGCGAAGACGAACGCGAAGACAATCTTGATGAGCGCGATCCACCAGGGATCGTGCCCGAAGTCGGACAGCGTCGGGTCCTGCGCGAGATACACCGCAGGCGTCATCGAACCCCTCCAGCCGAGATCGAGACGACCGCGCCGGAGGTGACGCCGAGCGTCCGCCGAGTGGTCGAACCGGGCGAATTGGTCGGCAGCCAGACAACGCCGGCCGGCATGTCCGTGATCATCGCCGGCAGCGTCACCGCACCGCGGCCCGTGCCGACCGTGACCGCCTCGCCGTCGGCGACGCCGATCGCCTCGGCGGTCGCCTTGTCGAGCCGGACCACCGGCGGCCGGGCCGTGCCGGCGAGCTCCTCGTTGCCGTCGAGCAGGCTGCCCAGGTCGATCAGCTGGTGCCAGGTCGCCAGCACGGCCTCGCCGTCGCCGGGCTCGACCACGTCGGTCGGCTCGTGCAGCGGAGCGTGCGGGCGGTCGGCCCGGGTCACCGGGAGGCCGCCGAGCTCGCGGCGGACCGTGTTGACGTCGCCGGTGCCGAGCGTGACGCCCAGCGCCGCGGCGAGCGCGTCGATCACCCGGCCGTCGTTCATCGACTCGGTCGGCAGCACCGCCTCGAAGGTCCGCAGGCGGCCCTCCCAGTCGAGGAAGCTGCCGGCCTTCTCGGCGACCGGCGAGACCGGGAAGACCACGTCGGCCCGGCGGCTGACCGCGCTGAGCCGGACCTCGAGGCTGACCAGGAACGGCACCGCGTCGAGGGCCTGCTCGGCGAGCTTGGGGTCCGACAGGTCGGCCGGGTCGACGCCGGCGACGACCAGCGCGCCGAGTCGGCCACCGGCGGCGGCCACCAGCATCGCGTCGGTGTCGCGGCCGGGCTGGCTCGGGATCACTCCCGCGGCCACGTCCCAGGCGCCGGCCAGTTCGGCCCGCGCCGCCGCGTCGACGGCCAGCCGGCCACCGGGCAGCAGGTTCGGCAGGCAGCCCGCGTCGACCGCGCCGCGGTCACCCGCGCGCCGCGGCACCCACGCCAGCTTCGCGCCGGTGCGCTCGGCCAGCGCCGCGGCGGCCGAGAGGCCACCGGGCACCGAGGCCAGCCGCTCGCCGACGAGCAGCAGCGCGCCCGGCGCCTTGAGCGCCTCGGCGACCACGTCGTGCTCGGCGAGGACCCGCGCCTCCTCGCCCGGGATGATCCGGGCGACCTTGGCGCCGAGCTTCTCCAGGCCCCGCGTCACGTACGGCGAGAGCGCGTAGATCGGCAGCTTGCGCTTGGTGAACTGCTTGCGCAGGCGGAGGAAGAGGATGGGCGACTCCTCCTCGGGCTCCAGCCCGACGATGACCACCGCCGGCGCCGTGTCGATGTCGGAGTAGGTGACATCGGTGGTGCCGACCACGGAGGAGGCCAGGAACTCCGTCTCCTCGGTCGAGAGCGGCCGCGAGCGGAAGTCGATGTCGTTCGTGCCGAGGGCGACCCGGGCGAACTTGGCGTACGCGTACGCGTCCTCGACGGTCAGCCGGCCGCCGGTCAGCACGCCGACGCCGTGCGCACCGTCGCGCGCGGTGCGCAGCCCTTCGGCGGCGACGCTCAGCGCCTCGCTCCAGGACGCCTCGCGCAGTTCGCCGCTGGCCGCGTCGCGGACCAGCGGCGTGGTGAGCCGGTCGGTGGCGGTCGCGTAGCGGAAGCCCCAGCGACCCTTGTCGCAGTTCCACTCCTCGTTGACCGCCGGGTCGTCGCCGGCCAGCCGGCGGAGCACCTTGCCGCGCCGGTGGTCGGTGCGCATGCTGCAGCCCGAGGCGCAGTGCTCACAGGTCGACGGGCTCGACACGAGGTCGAACGGCCGGGAGCGGAAGCGGTACTGCGAACCGGTCAACGCGCCCACCGGGCAGATCTGCACCGTGTTGCCGGAGAAGTAGGAGTTGAAGGGAACGTCGCCCTCGGCCTCGTCGCCGGCCGCCGCGTCGTACACCTCGTCGCGGTAGACGTTGATCTCTTCGTTGCTGCTGCGGTTCATCAGGTCGATGAACTTGTCGCCCGCGATCTCCTCGGAGAACCGGGTGCAGCGCTGGCAGAGCACGCACCGCTCGCGGTCCAGCAGGACCTGCGAGGAGATGTTGATCGGCTTCTGGTATTCGCGCTTGTGCTCGTGGAACCGCGAGTCGGCCCGGCCGGTCGACATCGCCTGGTTCTGCAGCGGGCACTCACCGCCCTTGTCGCACATCGGGCAGTCGAGCGGGTGGTTGATCAGGAGCAGCTCCATGATGCCCTCCTGCGCCTTCTTGGCGACCGGAGAGCTGAGCTGGGTCTTGACCACCATTCCGTCGGCGACCGCCTGGGTGCAGGAGGCGACCGGCTTGCGCTGCCCCTCGACCTCGACCAGGCACTGCCGGCAGGCGCCCGCGGGCGCCAGCAGCGGGTGGTCGCAGAACCGCGGGATCGCGATGCCGAGCTGCTCGGCGACGCGGATGAGCAGCGTCCCCTTCGGCGCGGTCACCTCGACGCCGTCGATGGTCAGCGTGACCTCGTCGGCCTTCTTGGCTACATCCGTCATGTCAGTGCGCCCCCACGAGAGCCTTCTCGGACAGCCGGGGAGCCGTCCGGCCCTCGATGTAGTCGAGGTAGTCCTGCTTGAAGTACTGCAACGAGGACGTCACCGGGCTCGTCGCGCCGTCGCCCAGACCGCAGAACGAGCGGCCCAGGATGTTGTCACAGGTGTCGAGCAGCGTGTCGAGGTCTTCGTGGGTGCCCTGACCGCTCAGGATCCGCTGGTAGACCCGGACCATCCAGTAGTTGCCCTCGCGGCACGGCGTGCACTTGCCGCACGACTCGTGGTGGTAGAACTCCAGCCACCGGTACGTCGCGTAGACCGGGCAGTCCTGGTCGGAGAAGATCTGCGTCGCCGTGGTGCCGAGGATGCTGCCGGCACCCGCAACGCCCTCGAAGTCGAGCGGCACGTCCATGTGGTCGGCCGTGAGCAGCGGGGTCGACGAACCACCCGGGGTCCAGAAGCGCAGCTCGTGACCGGGCTGCATGCCACCGGCGAGCTCGATCAGCTCGCGCAGCGTGATGCCCATCGAGCACTCGTACTGCCCCGGGTTGTTGATCCGGCCGGACAGCGAGTAGATCATCGGACCCGACGACTTCTCGGTGCCCATCGTCTTCCACCAGTCGGCGCCGCCGAGCACGATGTACGGCACGCTGGCGATGGTGCCGACGTTGTTGACCACCGTGGGCGAGGCGTAGAGGCCGTGGGTCGCCGGGAACGGCGGACGCAGCCGGGGCTGGCCGCGGAAGCCCTCGAGCGAGTCGAGCAGGGCGGTCTCTTCACCGCAGATGTAGGCGCCGGCGCCGCTGTGCACCACGACGTCGAGGTTGAACCCGGACTTGAGGATGTTCTGCCCGAGGTAACCCTTGTCGTACGCCTCGACGACCGCGTTGCGCAGCCGGCGGGCGGCGTGCACCGCCTCGCCGCGGATGTAGATGTACGCCCGCTCGGCGCGGATGGCGTACGAGGCGATGATGACGCCCTCGATCAGCGAGTGCGGATCGTGCGTCATCAGCGGCAGGTCCTTGCAGGTGCCGGGCTCGCCCTCGTCGGCGTTGACGACGAGGTAGTGCGGCTTGCCGTCTCCCTGCGGGATGAAACCCCACTTCAGACCGGTCGGGAAGCCCGCGCCACCGCGCCCGCGCAGGCCCGAGTCCTTGATGAGCTGGATCAGGTCGTCGGGGTTGGCCTTGAGCGCCTTCTTGAGCGCCGCGTAGCCGTCGAGCTGCTCGTAGGTCTTCATCGTCCAGGCGTTGGGCGAGAGCCAACGCTTGGTCAGGACCGGGGTGAGCTTCTCGAGAACTTCCCGCCGAGGAGTGGTGGTCACTTGTTCGCCTCCTTGGCGCCGCGGAGCTTGTCCTCCTGCGGCTTCGGCGCGTCGCCGGCCGGCTTGGCGTCGCTCGCGGGCTTGTTGGCGGCGGCACCGGCCTGCGCCGCTGCCTTGCCCGAGCCGGCGTCTTCCTTCTTCTTGATCGGGGTGTCCGGGTTGAAGCCGGCCACCGCGATGCCGTGCTCCTGGGCCAGGTGCAGGCCGCGCAGGGTGGCCGCGCCGGCCACGCCGTCGGCGACCGCGTCGTCCCGGGTGTCCGGGAAGCCGGCCAGCTGGAGCGACATCTCCTTGAGCGTGCAGAGCCGGGCGCCGCGGCTGGGCTGCGGGCGGTTGCCGCGCTGGAGCTCGTCGACCAGGTCGACCGCGGCACCGGGGGTGACGTTGTCGAAGAAGTCGTAGTTGACGGTCACGACCGGGCCGTAGTCGCAGGCCGCCAGGCACTCGGCGTGCTCCAGCGTGATCGAGCCGTCGGCGGTGGTCTCGTCGTGCCCGACGCCGAGGTGCTCGCTGAGGGTGTCGTAGACCTCCTGGCCGCCGAGCACGTTGCACATCGTGTTGGTGCAGACGCTGACCAGGTAGTCACCGGTCGGGCGGCGCTTGTACATCGTGTAGAAGGACGCGACCGCGCCGACCTGGGCCTTGTTGATGCCCAGCACCTCGGCGCAGAACTCCACGCCGGCCGGGGAGACGTGCCCCTCGACCGACTGCACGAGGTGCAGCAGCGGCAGCAGCGCGGACCGGGTGCGGTCGGCCGGATAGCGGGCCAGGATCTCCCGGGCCCGCTGCCGGATCTCCTCGTCGAAGACCGTCGTTGGCGTCGTCATCGGTCACACCCACCCATCACGGGGTCCAGCGAGGCGCCGCCGGCGATGACGTCGGCGATCAGGCCGCCCTCGGCCATCGCGGGAAGCGCCTGAAGGTTCACGAAGCTCGGCTCGCGGAAGTGCACCCGGTAGGGCCGGGTGCCGCCGTCGGACACCGCGTGGGCGCCCAACTCCCCGCGCGGGCCTTCGATCGCCACGTAGACCTGGCCGGGCGGCACCCGGAAGCCCTCGGTGACGAGCTTGAAGTGGTGGATCAGCGACTCCATCGACTGACCCATGATCTTGGCGACGTGCTCCAGCGAGTTGCCGAGGCCGTCGACACCGAGCGCGAGCTGCGCCGGCCACGCGATCTTCTTGTCGGCGACCATGATCGGGCCGGGCCGGAGCTTGTCCAGTGCCTGCTCGATCAGCTTCAGCGACTCACGGATCTCGGCGAGCCGCACCTGGTAACGGCCCCACACGTCGCCGTCGTTGGAGGTCGGCACGTCGAACTCGTAGTTCTCGTAGCCGCAGTACGGCTCGGTCTTGCGCAGGTCCCACGGAAGGCCGGCGGAACGCAGCACCGGGCCGGTGACGCCGAGCGCCACGCAGGCGGTCACGTCGAGCACCGCGACGCCCTGGGTGCGCTCGGTCCAGATCGGCTGGCCGGAGAGCAGGTCCTCGTATTCCTTGAGCCGCTTCGGCATCATCGTGAGGAACTCTTGGATCTTCTTGATCGCGCTGTCCGGCACGTCCTGCGCGACGCCGCCCGGGCGCACGTAGGCCATGTTCATTCGCAGGCCCGAGACCATCTCGAAGATCTCGAGGATGTACTCGCGCTCGCGGAAGCCGTACAACATGATCGAGATCGCGCCCAGCTCCATGCCGGTCGTGGCCAGCCAGACCAGGTGCGACGAGATCCGGTTGAGCTCCATCATCAGCACGCGGATGGTGGACGCCCGCTCGGTGATCTGGTCCTCGATGCCGAGCAGCTTCTCGACCGCCAGGCTGTAGGCGGTCTCGTTGAAGATCGGCGAGAGGTAGTCCATCCGGGTCACGAACGTCGTGCCCTGCACCCAGTTGCGGTATTCGATCGATTTCTCGATGCCGGTGTGCAGGTAGCCCACGACCGACCGCATCTCGCGGACCGTCTCGCCCTCGAGCTCGAGGATGAGCCGCAGCACGCCGTGCGTCGACGGGTGCTGCGGACCCATGTTGACGACGATGCGCTCGTCGCTGACCGGGTCGGTGCCGCTGACGACGGTGTCCCAGTCGCCGCCGGTGACGGTGAAGACCTTGCCCTCGGACGTCTCGCGCTCGGTGGCGTAAGTCGGGTTAGTGCTCACTGGTAGCTCCTCCGCCGGTCCGGGGGTGGGATCTCGGCGCCCTTGTACTCCACCGGAACCCCGCCGAGCGGGTAGTCCTTGCGTTGCGGGTAGCCCTCCCAGTCATCCGGCATGAGGATGCGGGTCAGACCGGGGTGGCCGTCGAAGATGATGCCGAACATGTCGTACGTCTCGCGCTCCTGCCAGTCGGCGGTCGGGTAGACCGGCGTGACCGACGGGACGTGCGGGTGCTCCGTGCCGACCGCGACCTCGAGCCGCACCCGGCGCCGGTAGGTCATCGACGCGAGGTGGTAGGTCACGTGCAGCCGGCGCTCGTCGGAGCCGAGGTAGTCCACACCGGACACCGAGGAGCAGAGCTCGAAGCGCAGCGACTCGTCGTCGCGCATCGCGCGGGCGACGTCGAGGATCCGCTCGGCCTTGACGTGCAGGGTCAGCTCGTTGCGGTCGACGACCACCTTCTCGATGGCGTCGTCGAGACCCGGGAAGGCCTCGGCCAGCGCGTCGTAGACCTCGTCGAAGTAGCCGCCGTACGGGCGCTCGCTCCCACCGGCACCGACCCGCCGGCGGACCAGGCCGCCGAAGCCGGAGGTGTCACCGGAGCCGGAGATGCCGAACATGCCACGACCGGCCACAGAGGACGGCGGAAGCTCGGCCGGAGCGCCTGTGGTCGCGCCGACCGGAGTGGCCTGCACAGGCACGCCGCCGCCGGGCTTGGCGCTGGGCGCCTGCGGGTCCTGGTTGGTCGGGTTAGCCGACTCGTCCGCCGGCTTCGGGCGCTCGGCGTGCTGCTGAGCGTCGGTCACCGGGTCCTTGTCGGGACTGGTCGTCACCACCGTCCACCTCCCTGGAGGTGCCGTTCTTCCTTCATCCAGTTCTCGATCCGCAGCTGTTCCTCGCGGCCGTCACGGACCGCCTGGGTCCACTCGGCGCGCCGGGCCTTGTCGTTGCGGTAGGACGAAGGCATCGAGCCGTACGGCACGAGCGGAACGTCACCGCGCTCCTTGCGCTGCTCGAGCATGCGCCGGCCGTTGGGGCCGAGCGGCTCGTGGTTGATCTTCTCGCGCAGCTTAAGAATCGCGTCGATCAGCATCTCGGGCCGCGGCGGGCAGCCGGGCAGGTACATGTCGACCGGCACGACGTGGTCGACGCCCTGCACGATGGCGTAGTTGTTGAACATGCCGCCGCTGCTCGCGCAGACACCCATCGAGAGCACCCAGCGGGGCTCGGCCATCTGGTCGTAGATCTGCCGCAGCACGGGCGCCATCTTCTGCGACACCCGGCCGGCCACGATCATCAGGTCGGCCTGGCGGGGCGACGCACGGAACACCTCCATGCCCCAGCGACCCAGGTCGTAGTGCGGGCCGCCGGCCGCCATCATCTCGATCGCGCAGCAGGCCAGGCCGAACGTGGCGCCCCAGACCGACGACTTGCGGGACCAGTTGACGAGCTTCTCCACGGAGGTGAGCAGAACGCCCGCGGGAAGTTTCTCTTCGATACCCATGCTGGCGTGCCTCCCTTCAGTCCCAGTCCAGGCCGCCGCGACGCCAGACGTAGGCGTAGGCGATGAACACGGTGCCGATGAACATGACCATCTCGACGAACCCGAAGAGCCCGAGCGAGTCGAAGCTCACGGCCCACGGGTACAGGAAGATGATTTCGATGTCGAAGACGATGAACAGCATCGCCGTCAGGTAGAACTTGATCGGGAACCGGCCGCCGCCAACAGGCTGCGGGCTAGGTTCGATGCCGCACTCGTATGCGTCGAGCTTGGCCCGGTTGTACCGGCGCGGGCCGGCGATCCGGGCCGACGCGACGGAGAACAGCGCGAAGAAGGCAGCCAGGGCGAACAGCCCCAGGATCGGTGCGTACGGCGAGAGCGTCATGGTCTTCCCTGCTCGTCCTTTCCTGCCCTCTGTCGAGAATCAGCGTCTGAGTATTCACCGTTGTGCAGGCCTTCGCTTGGCGGGGTCGGGCCCAGTTGCCGTGCTTATGCGGCTGGCACCACCTTGGTCATCGCGTTGATGACCCGGTCCATCGCGTCGCCACCGCGAGGATCCGTCAGGTTGGCCAGCAGTTTGAGAACGAACCGCATCAGCGTCGGGTGCGGCATGCCGTGCTTCGTGGCGACCCGCATGATCTGCGGGTTGCCGATCAGCTTCACGAAGATGTTGCCGAGCCGGTAGTACCCGCCGTAGCGGGCCTTCAACTCGGTCGGGTACGCGGCCAGCGCGCGCTCGCGGTCGAGACCGGTGCGGCCCAACGCCTGCGCGACCACCTCGGCCGCGAGCTCACCGGACTCCATCGCGTACGCGATGCCCTCGCCGTTGAAGGGGTTGACCATGCCGCCGGAGTCGCCGACCAGCAGGACACCGCGGGTGTAGTGCGGCACGCGGTTGAAGCCCATCGGCAGCGCGGCACCGAGGATCGGGCCGTCGGCGTTGGCCTCGTCGTTCATGCCCCACTCGGGCGGCGTCGCGCCCAGCCACTCGGTCAGCATCCGCCGGTAGTTGGTCTTGCCGAACGCCGCCGAGGAGTTGAGCACGCCGAGGCCGACGTTGACCCGCCCGTCGCCCATGCCGAAGATCCAGCCGTAGCCGGGCAGCAGGCGGTCGCCGCCCTCCTTGCTGCGCAGCTCCAACCAGGACTCGAGGTAGTCGTCGTCGTGCTTGGCCGGCGAGTGGTAGTAGCGGCGGACGGCCACGCCGATCGGCCGGTCCTCTCGCTTGGCCAGCCCGAGCGCGAGCGGGAAGCGGCCGGAGACGCCGTCGGCCGAGATGATCAGCGGCGCGCGGAACTCCAGCGGCTCGCCACCCTCGCCCTCGGCGGTCACGCCGACCGCGCGGTAGGTGTCGTCGAGCACCGGGCCGGTGACGGTCACTCCGGTGCGCAGGTCGGCGCCGGCCTTCACGGCCTGCTTCGCGATCAGGTCGTCGAAGTCGAAGCGGGTGCGCACCAGGCCGTAGTTGGGGTAGCTGGCGAGGTCCGGCCAGTCGAGCTCGAGGCGCACGCCGCCGCCGATCACCCGCAGGCCCTTGTTGCGCAGCCAGCCCTGCTCCTCGAAGGAGCCGTCGGCGGTGAGGCCCAGCTTGATCAGCTGCTTGACCGCGCGCGGGGTCAGCCCGTCGCCGCAGACCTTCTCGCGGGGAAACTGCGACTTCTCCAGGACCAGCACGCGTACGCCGTGCCGGGCCAGGTGGTACGCGGTCGTGGAGCCACCCGGTCCGGCGCCGACGACGATCACGTCGGCGTCGTTGTCCCTGCTGGCGGCTACCACGACTCCCCCTCGGGTTCCGGCTGTTTTCGCTCCTCGGGGGCTCGTGAAATGCTTCACAAGCTCCCCTGTTTGGAGTCTAGAACCGGGGATACTGTGGGCGGCCGGTTAGGTATACCTAACTCTCGGAGCAGAACCGAGTTGTCGATCGATGTCCGATTCGCCAATCCGACATTTCTGAAAAATGCTCATTCGCGAATGGCGCGGTGCAGCGCGACGATTCCGCCCGACAGATTCCGCCAGCCGACGGCACCCCATCCGGTCTCCTGGATCCGTGCCGCGAGATCTCGCTGGTTAGGCCACATCTGGATCGACTCGGCCAGGTAGACGTACGCGTCCGGGTTGCTGGACACCCGACGGGCGACCGCGGGGAGTGACCGCATCAGATACGAGAGGTAGATGGTGCGGAAGGTGAAGTTGGTGGGGTGGCTGAACTCACAGACCACGAGCCTGCCGCCGGGCCTGGTCACCCGGGCCAGCTCGCGCAGTGCGCCGCGGGTGTCGACGACATTGCGGAGCGCGAAGGAGATGGTGACCGCGTCAAAGGTGGCGTCGGCAAAGGGCAGCGCCAATGCGTCGCCGGCGAGCAGCGGAACGGTCGGCCTGGTGTGCCGGCCGGCGCGCAGCATTCCGACCGACAGATCCGCGCCGACCGCGTAGGCGCCGGATCGGGCCAGCTCTTCGGTGGAGACACCGGTGCCGGCGCCGACGTCCAGCACCTTCTCCCCCGGTTGGAGTCCGAGCGCGGCGCGGGTGGCCTTCCGCCAGCCGCGGTCCTGGCCGAACGACAGCACGGTGTTGGTCAGGTCGTACCGCTCGGCCACCCCGTCGAACATCTCGGCGACCTCGTGCGGCTGCTTGTCCAGGTTGGCTCGCGTCACCCGGCCACTCTATGGTTCGGCCCGCTCCCTGGTCGGGAGCGGGCCGAGGATGTTGCCTGTCCGTCAGCTGTCCGGGGTCACCGTGACGATCCGGCGCCGGCGGGCGACGAGGAACAGCACGACACCCGCGACGACGACCAAGGCGCCGACGCCACCGATGATGCCGGCCTTGGCGCCGGTCACCGGGAGGCCACCGCCGCCGCCTTCGCCGGGCTCGCCACCGGGCGGGGTGCTCGGCTCGCCTGTCGCGGCCGCGCCGACGAAGATGTCGAAGCGCGCCTGGTTGTCGGCCTCGTCCGCGTCGGTGAGCTCCTTGCGCTGCTCGGCGGTGGCCGCGCGCGCTTCGTCGCCGGGCTGCTCGGGGTCGGTCGCGCCAGGCTCGAGCGCGCGGGCGTCGATGATGCCGTCCGTGATCACGCCGGCCTTCGCGTCGTCGGCGACCTTGACGCTGATCTCCGGCAGCAGCACCTCACCCGGCTTGAGCACGATCTCGTCGTCCTCGCAGATGATGCCGTTGACGTCTTCCCACTCGATGCAGTTGCCCGGCACGCTTGCGAAGGTGACGCCCTCCGGCAGCTTGACCGAGTAGCCGACGCCGACCACGCGCTTGCTGCCGTGGTTGAAGATCGCCGAGTCGAGCGGCGCGGTGCCGCCCGGCGGCACCGGGGTGCGGGTCTCCTCGCCGGCCTCGTCGCCGTCGGCGACCACCTCGGCGTAGATGTCCTGCGCCCAGACCGTCAGGTCGTAGCTCTTCGGCTCGACGGTGACGTCGACGTCCGCGGAGTTGTTCTCCTCGTTCGTGTCGCCGGGAACGATGGCGATGATCGAGAAGAAGCCGCCGTCGCCCTTCTTGCCGTTGGCGTTGAAGAGCGGAATGCCGATGACCACGTCCTGGTCAGCGGCGATGTCACCGATCGGGCAGGCGTACGCGGCCGGCCCCGACTTCGTGCAGCCGTCCGGCGTAACGTAGCCGACCTTGCCCTTGAGCCCGGACAGGTCGAGCTTGACCGACACGTCCTTGGCGGCGGCGTTGCCGAAGTTGCGCAACTCAACCTGGAACGGCTTGGCCTTCGCCTCCTTGACGCCCTTGGCGAGGTGGAGGCTGATCGGGGTGACGGCGACGTCCGGGCCGTCGGCGGCGAGCGCCGGTCCAGCGGCGACGGCGACCAGGCCGACCGCGAGAGCGGCGGCCGCACCGGCGCGGAGGACCACGGCGCGCAAGCGCGTGTTCATCGGCTCCTCGTGGGGGCTGTGAGGCAGAAGTTGCCTGTGGGACAGCTGGGAATGGGAACAGCGCACGGTAACCACAGCCGGTTGGAGTGCGCTAGAGCGTGATCGGATAGAAAAACGCCGAGGCGGGATGGTTTCCCATCCCGCCTCGGCTCTATATGTACGACCGCCTCGCGGTCGGCGTCTCATGGGCGATGCGTGTGGTCACGTTCTCGCGACGTCAGGGACGCTATCGACCGTCGAAAACCGCCCGCTAGCAGGCGGTACCAATCGTGTGCTGACCGTTGCCGAAATGTTGCCGAAGCCCGTCGATGAAACGTTTTCAGTGCTGTTCGACGAGCGGCAGGGCCGTGCCGACGCCGCCACCCGGCAGCGCGATCGACGAGAAGTGCGAGACCACGCGGTCGTCGGTCGGGTCGTCGGCCGGCGTGTGGTGCACCCGCAGGTGGTTGTAGAGGGTGTCCCGCTGCGCCGGGATGCGGCCCGCGGACCGGATCATCCAGATCAGCTCGTGCAAGTTGGACCGATGCCGCGCACCGGCGGAAGAGATGACGTTCTCCTCCAACATGATCGAACCGAGGTCGTCGACGCCCATGTGCAGGGCGAGCTGGCCGACGTCCTTGCCGGTGGTCAGCCACGACGCCTGCAGGTGCGGCACGGTCTCGAAGAACAGCCGGGCCACCGCGATCAGCCGCAGGTATTCCAGGGTGGTCGCCTGGGTCCGGCCCTTGAGGTGGTTGTTCTCCGGTTGGTAGGTCCACGGGATGAAGGCCCGGAAGCCGCGGGTGCGGTCCTGCACGTCGCGGATCATCCGCAGGTGCTCGATTCGCTCGGCGTTGGTCTCGCCGGTGCCCATCATCATCGTCGCGGTGCTCTCGAGGCCGAGCCCGTGCGCGATCTCCATGACCTCGAGCCAGCGGGCGCCGGACTCCTTGAGCGGCGCGATCGCCTTGCGCGGCCGGTCGGGCAACATCTCCGCACCGGCGCCGGCGATCGAGTCGAGACCGGCCGTCTTGATCCGGGAAATCGCCTCCTCCAGCGACACACCGGAGACCTTGGCCATGTGCAGGATCTCCGACGGGCCGATCGAGTGGATGACCAGCTGCGGATAGGCGGCCTTGACGGAGCTGAACAGCTCCTCGTAGTACTCGACGCCGTAGTCCGGGTGGTGCCCGCCCTGGAGCATGACCTGCGTGGCGCCGAGCTCGACGGCCTCGCCGCAGCGACGCAGGATCTCCTCGGTCGGGTGGGTCCAACCCTCGGCGTGCTTCGGCGCCCGGAAGAAGGCGCAGAACTTGCAGGCCGTCACGCAGACGTTCGTGTAGTTGATATTGCGATCGATCAGGTACGTGACGATGCCGTCCGGATAGCGGCGACGACGCACCGCGTCGGCCGCCTCGCCGAGCGCATGAAACGGCGCCTCGGTGTAGATCAGCAACGCCTCCTCGGCGGTGATCCGCCCACCGTCGGCGCCCCGCTGCAGAACCTCGTCGATCTCCCGCCGGTTATCCACGGACCGAGCCTAGCCCGCGCCGATCAGGCCGCACGCCGGACCGCGCGGGTAGTGTCGAGCGTCGCGTAGGGGGTGCTGGTGATTCACGGCGTTTGGACCGGCGGGCGGCTAGGTCTGTGGGGCGAGCAAGCGCTGCCAGACGTGCCCGGTGAGCCCGCCACGCTGACGCTCGCCCTGCCGACGGCCGACGGCCGACCGGTCCCCGCCTCCGACGAACCGCCCGCCGACGCCACGCTGGCTTCGTGGCCCGTCTCAGTTGTGCTGCTCGGTCCGGGGCCGGCCCTGGAACTGCTCGCCGATCTCGACGATCTGGACTGGACGCCAGGCAGTGACCTGCGCTACCTGGCGGTCGTCGCCGCGTACGCCAACGGGCTGTTCAACCGTGGTCGACTGCTTCCCGCCCTGGTCACCGCCGACGGCGCGCACGCGGCCCGCTGGCGACCGGTGCTCACCGGCCGCGACGCCGCCGCCTTCCGGGAGTTGGCAGCGGCCATGCCGGGCGCGGTCCGGGCCGTCGACGCCGCGCCGCCTGGCCAGGTGCTGCGCGAGCTGCTCGACGCGTTCACCGACGCGGCCGCCCGCCGCGCCCTGCCGGAGCGGCTGCTGCTCGGCCACCGCCCCGGGCCGAAGGCGCCGGTCGCCGACCGGTGGATGCGCGCCCTGACGGCGGACGACCCGTCGGTCACCGCGACGACCACGCAACGCCCCGAGCTGGCCGCGCTGCGCACCGCGCTGGACGCGTGGCACCGCGCGGCGCACCAGGCCAACGAGCCGGTACGGGTGTGCTTCCGGCTGGTCGAGCCGCTGCCGACCACCGACCGCTGGGACCTCGAGTTCGCGCTGCAGTCGGTCGACGACCCGTCGCTGTACGTACCCGCCGAGGTGATCTGGGCCGGTCAGCGTGTGCCCGGCCTGCCCGCGCGCCCCGACGAGACCCTGCTCGCCGGCCTCGGCCGGGCGGTCCGGCTGTTCCCGCCGCTGGACGAAGCACTCCGCGAAGCGCAACCCACGGAGAGCATCCTCGACACCGCCGCGGCGTTCACGTTCCTGCGCCAGGCCGCTCCACTGCTGCAAGCCGCCGGTTACGGGGTGCAGCTGCCGGCCTGGGCGGGCCGCAAGAGCCTCGGCCTGAAGCTGACCACGCGCACCAAGTCGACGGCGAACGGCGGCAAGGCGCTGGCCGCGCAGGGTGTCGGCAAGGACCAACTGGTGGACTTCAAGGTCGACCTGATGGTCGGCGACGAGGAGATCAGCGCGGCTGACCTGCACGACCTGGCCCGCCTGAAGGTGCCGCTGCTGCGGGTCAAGGGCCGCTGGGTCGAGCTCGACGACCGCCAGCTCACGGCGGCCATCCGGGCGGTCGAGCAGCACCGCACGGGCGAGCTCACCGTCGCCGAGGTGCTGGGCCAGGTCGCCGCGGGCGGCGAGGAGGACCTGCCCCTGGTCGCGGTCGACGCGGACGGCTGGCTCGGCGACCTGCTCTCCGGGGACGCGGACCACCGCCTCCAACCGACCCCGACGCCGCCATCCTTCCAAGGCACGCTGCGCCCGTACCAGGAACGCGGCCTGTCCTGGCTCGACTTCCTCTCGCGCCTGGGCATCGGCGGCATCCTCGCGGACGACATGGGCCTGGGGAAGAGCCCGCAGACACTGGCACTCCTGCTCGCGGAGCGGGAACGCGGCGTCAAAAGCTCGACGCTGTTGGTCTGTCCCATGTCGTTGGTGAGCAACTGGCGCAAGGAGGCCGAGAAGTTCGCTCCCTCGCTCGACGTCTACGTGCACCACGGTGCGACGCGGGACGTCGGGCGGCTCGGGCACGCCGATCTGGTGATCACCACGTACGGGACGGCCTTGCGGGATCTCGACGCTTTGCGGCAGGTCGAATGGGGTCGGGTGGTGTGCGACGAGGCGCAGGCCATCAAGAACTCGGCGACCCGCCAGTCACAGGCTGTGCGGGCCATCCCGGCTGGCACCCGACTCGCGCTGACCGGCACGCCGGTCGAGAACCATCTGGCCGAGCTATGGTCCATCATGGACTTCGCCAACCCGGGGCTGCTCGGGCCGGCCAAGACGTTCCGGCGGCGTTATCAGGAGCCCATCGAGGTGCGGCAGGACGAGGACGCCGCCGCCGCGTTGAAGCGGGCTACCGGGCCGTTCGTGTTGCGGCGCCTCAAGACCGACAAGACCATCATCTCCGACCTGCCCGAGAAGCTGGAGATGAAGGTCTGGTGTCCGCTCACCACCGAGCAGGCTGCTCTCTACCAGGCGGTCGTCGACGACATGATGAACAAGATCGGGTCTAGCGCGGGCATCGAGCGCCGGGGCAACGTGCTGGCCGCGATGACCCGGCTCAAGCAGGTCTGCAACCACCCGGCGCACCTGCTGCGCGACGGGTCCAAGCTGGCCGGCCGGTCCGGCAAGCTCGCCCGGTTGCAGGAGCTGGCCGAGGAGATCGTCGAAGAGGGCGACAAGGGCCTGGTCTTCACGCAGTACGCCGAGTTCGGCACGCTACTCCAGCCTTATCTGGCCGCGCACCTCGACCGGCCGGTGCTCTGGCTCCATGGTGGACTGTCGAAGCAGCGCCGGGACGAGTTGGTCACCCGGTTTCAGAACGACCCGGAGCCGATGATCTTCCTGTTGTCGCTCAAGGCGGCCGGCACCGGGCTCAACCTGACCGCGGCCAACCACGTGATCCACGTCGACCGGTGGTGGAATCCCGCCGTCGAGGACCAGGCGACCGACCGCGCGTACCGGATCGGGCAGGCGCGCAACGTGCAGGTCCGCAAGTTCATCTGCACCGGCACGATCGAGGAGCGGGTGGACGAGATGATCGAGCGCAAGAAGGCGTTGGCGCAACGGGTGGTCGGCACCGGCGAGGAATGGCTGACCGAACTGTCCACCGAGGAGCTGCGCGACCTGTTCGCGCTCGACCCGAAGGCGGTGGGCTGATGCCGATCGGTCCCGACGGCTGGTTCGAGGGCGGCAAGACCATCAAGGTCGAGGGCGGCATCAAGGCTCGCTCGCGCCGCGGCACGATCGGCGAGGAGTGGTGGTCCCGGCGGTTCATCGACATCCTCGAAGGCATCTGCGACAAAGGCCGCCTGGACCGGGGCCGCCGGTACGCGCGCCAGGGCCAGGTGCTCAACCTCGACCTGGAGCCGGGCCGGCTGGGCGCCCGCGTGCAGGGTTCGCGCGCCGAGCCGTACCAGGTGGAAGTCAAGATCCCGGTGTTCGACGGGGCTGCCTGGACCCGCGTCGAGGAGGCGCTGGCACACCAGGCGGTGTTCCGGGCCAAGCTGCTGGCCGGCGAGATGCCGACGCAGATCGTGACCGTTTTCGACGACCTCGGGCTGCCGCTGTTCCCGGCGGAGCTCGACATGAAGTGCTCCTGCCCTGACTGGGGCTTTCCCTGCAAGCACCTGTCGGCGGTGCTGTATCTGCTCGCCGAGGCTTTCGACGACGACCCGTTCCTGGTGCTGGCCTGGCGCGGTCGGGCTCGCGAGGAGCTGCTGGGTGCGCTGCGCGGGCCGGTCGTCGAGGAACCACCGGTCGATCCGCTGGAGGTGCCCGACCGCCCGCTGCGCGTCGACGACTTCTACCAACCGGGCGTGTCGCTGGCGAAGCTCAAGGAACTGCCCGGAGGGTCGACCGCACCCCCTGAGCTGCTGTTGCGCGTGTTGGATCCGCCGGCTGTGCGGGTGCGGCACATTCCCCTGGTCGACCTGCTCCGGCCCGTCTACCGGGATCTCGGCGAGGATCAAGCGTCGTAGTCGACGACCAGCTTGTCGGTGACCGGGCTCGACTGGCAGGTCAGCACGTAGCCCCGCTCGAGCTCGTCGGGCTCCAGCGCATAGTTGCGGGCCATCGTGACCTCGCCCTCGACCACCCGCGCCCGGCAGGTCGAGCACACCCCGCCCTTGCAGGCGAACGGCAGCTCGGAGCGCACGCGCAGCGCGGCGTCGAGGACCCGCTCGTCGCGGCGCATCCGCAGGGTCGAGACCCGGCCGTCGAGCAGCACGGACACCTCGACGGGCGCGGCGTCGTCGGCCGTGCTGGGCCGCCGGGGCGGCTCGGGAGCCTCGTCGACGTGGAAAAGCTCGGTGTGCACGGTGCGGTGGCCGGCGAGCACGTTGCGCGCGTCGGTGACCAGCCCGTACGGCCCGCACAGGAACCATTCGTCGACCTCACCGGCCGGGACGAGCCGGTCGAGGATGCGGGTCAGGCGGTCGGCGTCGATCCGGCCGGAGAGCAGCTCGGACTCGCCGGGCTCCTGCGAGAGCACGTGCACCAGGTGCAGGCGGGCGGCGTACCGGTCCTTGAGGTCACCGAGCTCGTCGGCGAACATCACGCTGCGGGCGAACCGGTTGCCGTAGAGCACGGTGAACCGGCTGTGTTCCTCGGTCGCGAGCGCGGTGGCGACGAGCGAGAGCACTGGTGTGATGCCCGAGCCCGCGGCGATCGCGCCGTAGTGCCGTCGCCGGCCGGCCTCGAAGGCGGAGGTGAACTTCCCCAGCGGGGGCATCACGTCGATCGCGTCGCCCCGCCGCAGCGCGCCGGCCGCGTAGCTGGAGAAGACGCCGCCGGGGATCTCCTTGACGCCGATCCGGAGCAGCCCGGTGTCGGCCAGGTCGGCGGGCGTCGAGCAGATGGAGTACGACCGCCGCGCGTCGTCGTCGACCTTGCGCACGGTGAGGTGCTGCCCGGCCCGGAAGGCGAACTGCTCGCGCAGCTCGGCGGGCACCAAGAAGGTGATCGCGACGGCGTCGTCGGTGAGCCGGTCGATCGCCGCCACCGGCAGCGGGTGGAACACCGGGCGCCGGCGGGTCGGTCGGCTGATCGTCACGCTCATCGTCAGTAGGCCTTCATCGCGTCGAACGGCTCGCCGCAGGCGCGGCAGCGCCACAGCGCCTTGCAGGCGGTCGAGCCGAAGCGGCTCAGCTGCTCGGTGTCGGGCGAACCGCAGTTCGTGCAGCGTACGGCCAGCGACAGCGCCACCGGCCGCGCCGGGCCGGGCGGTGCGACACCGGCGGCGGCCAGCTTCTCCCGGCCGCCGGCCGAGATCCAGTCGGTGCTCCAGGCGGGCGCGAACACGGTGCGGACCTCGTGGTCGGCGTGCCCGGCGGCGCGCAGGGCGGCGCCGATGTCGGCACGGATGACGTCCATCGCCGGGCAGCCGGTGTACGTCGGCGTGATCGTGACGATGACGTGGCCGCGCTCGTCGGTCTCGACCTCGCGCAGGATGCCGAGCTCGTCGATGGTGACCACGCGCAGCTCCGGGTCGACGACCCCCGCCACCGCCTCGCGCGCGGCCGTCACCACCGCGCTCCCGGATGGTCCCGGTGCAGTTGCTGCATCTCGGCCAGCAGCTCGACCAGGTGGGTGCGCTCGCCGGTCGGTTCGGCGACCGGCGCCGGCACCGTCAGCGTCGCGCGGCTGAACACGTCTTCCACAGTGGACGTCCACGTCTTGCGCATCTCGGCCGGGTCGACGGGGCCGCCGTCGTCGCCGGCGAACAGGCCGTCGACGAACGGCCACACGGTGTCGAAGGCCGCCTGCATGCGCCGGTGGGACTCGTCGGTGCCGTCGCCCAGCCGCAGTGTCCACAGTGTGCTGTGGTCGAGGTGGTAGGCCGACTCCTTGCGCGCCTTGCCGGCGATCGCGGCGAGCCGGTCGTCGCCGGCACCCGCCAGCGCCTCGTAGAACGGGAGCTGGAACGCCGAGAGCAGCAGCAGCTTGGCGATCACCATGCCGAAGTCGGGCTCGGGCTGCTCGACCAGCCGGCAGTTGCGGAACTCGGCGGGGCCGCGCTGGTAGGCCAGGGCGTCCTCGTCACGGCCCGCGCCCTCGAGCTCGCCGGCGTACGTCAGCAGCAGCCGCGCGGCGCCGAGCTGGTCGAGCGCGATGTTCGCCAGCGCGACGTCTTCCTCCATCTCCGGCCCGGCGGCGTACCAGGCACCGAGCCGCTGGGCGGTGACGAGTGCGTCGTCGCCCAGCCGGAGGACGTAGTCGACCGTGGTCACAGGTGCTTCGCTCCGTCTGGTACGTCGTAGAAGGTGGGGTGCCGGTAGACCTTGTCGGCGGCGGGGTCGAAGAAGGAGTCCTTCTCGTCGGGGCTGGACGCGGTGATGGCGGTGGCCGGCACGACCCAGATGGAGACACCTTCCTCGCGCCGGGTGTAGACGTCGCGGGCGTTGCGCAGGGCCAGCTCCGCGTCCGGCGCGTGCAGACTGCCGACGTGGGTGTGCGACAGCCCGCGGCGCGGTCGCACGAACACTTCGAACAAAGGCTCGCCTGTCATACAGCCACCACTTCCTCCTGCTTCGCGGCGTACGCCGCGGCCGCCTCGCGTACCCAGGCACCGTCTGAATGAGCCCGGCGCCGGTGCGCCATCCGCTCGGCGTTGCAGGGGCCGTCGCCCTTGATCACTCGCATCAGCTCGTCGAAGTCCGGTGCGGTGTAGTCGTGTGCCTGGCGCTCGCTGTTCCAGCGGAGGTCGGGATCCGGGATCCGCAGACCCAGTACGCCAGCCTGCTGGACGCACATGTCGACGAAGCGCTGCCGCAGGTCGTCGTTGGAGAAGCGCTTGATCTTCCACGCCATCGACTGCGCGGAGTGGGTGGAGTCGGTGTCGGGCGGGCCGAACATCGCTAGCGACGGGTACCACCAGCGGTCGACGGCGTCCTGGGCCATCGCGTGCTGCTCGGGCGTGCCGTGCGAGAGGGTGTGCAGGATCTCGTAGCCCTGCCGCTGGTGGAAGGACTCCTCCTTGCAGATCCTGATCATCGCCCGCGCGTACGGCCCGTAGGAGCAGCGGCACAGCGGCACTTGGTTGACGATGGCGGCGCCGTCGACGAGCCAGCCGATCGCGCCGATGTCGGCCCAGGTCAACGTGGGGTAGTTGAAGATCGAGCTGTATTTCTGCCGGCCGTCGAGCAGCATGTCGACCAGCTCCGCGCGGGTGACGCCGAGGGTCTCCGCGGCCGCGTAGAGATAAAGGCCGTGTCCCGCCTCGTCCTGGACCTTGGCCAGCAGGATCGCCTTGCGCTTGAGCGAGGGTGCGCGGGTGATCCAGCTGCCCTCGGGCTGCATTCCGATGATCTCGGAGTGGGCGTGCTGGGCGATCTGCCGGACCAGGCCGCGCCGATAGGCGTCGGGCATCCAGTCGCGGGGCTCGATTTTCTGGTCGGCGTCGATCACGGCGTCGAAGTAGTCCTGAAGTGCCGCCGGATCGCCCTCGACCCGACCACGGTGTGCGGCGGCGCGTAACGCCGCCTCGGCGGCCTCGACCTGCCCGAGGAGACCACCGTCGGACCCGGCTTCCGGGCCGGCGAAGTCATTCCCGTACATGCCCTCAGTGTTACAGCTTCCTGACACACAAGCCAGCATCTGTAACAAACCCGTGGCGCGACATCACCCTGAGTGACCAGGACCGTGCATTCAGCAAATCATTTCTTCCACTATGGACAATGACCCGCCTCACTTGGATGTCTAAGATTTCCTTAACTCTGTAGGCGAATGGCCCCCAAACAGCGTTATATCGGGCTGCTAACGCAGTTTCCACCCGTGCCATTGACCTGCGGACGGTCGTAGACTCGACCGCGGTAGATCGCCGACCCCTGCGATCGGTTACCGAGAGCCACCCCCCGGCCAGAAAACAACCGGAGATCACCCTTCATGCGTCCACGCGTGGTTATGGTGCTCGCCATCGCAGCCCTGCTGCTCGGTGGAGTGCTGCTCGTGCCCGCCGCATACGCCAAGATCAGCGATGGCGGTGACGGTGGCACCGCTGCGACGGCTGCCGGACCCGTCCCGACGATCCCACCGAAGGTGGTCGAACCGCCGCAGCCGACCCTCGCGGCCCAGCCGGTGTCGGTCAAGGTCGACGGCGGGTTCTACGCGTGGGCCCTGATGGATCTCAAGACCGGCAAGATCTCCGGCTCGAAGAACAGCGCGTCACAGACGAGCTCGACCGAGTCGATGATCAAAACGTGGATCGTGTCGGATTACCTCCGTCAATTGGACGAATCGGGCAAGCCGCTTGATTCCACCTATAAGACGATGATTCAGCGGGCTATTCGTAACAGCGACGACGACGCGGCCGGCACCATCAACAAGCTGGGCGGCGGCACCGCCCAGACCAAACGCATGATCACGTGGTGCGGGCTGAAGAACACCCAGCTCGGAAGAATCTCCGGCTACGAAGGCTGGTGGAGCTTCACCGAGATGTCCGCGCAGGACGTGACGCGCCTCGGCAAGTGCATCCAGTCCGGCAAGGCGGCGGGCAAGAAATACACGCCGCTGGTGCTCAGCGAGATGACCAAGGTCGCGGGCAAGGTCACGCAGCAGGCGAAGACGTCCGGCGGCGGCCGCTGGGGCATCATCGACGGTTTGCCCAAGGAGCTCGTCGCCAAAGAGGGCCCGATCAGCATCAAGAACGGCTGGACCCCGCTCGTCTACGACAACGACTGGCACATCAGCTGCATGGCCATCAGCAAGGACTGGGTACTCGCCGTGCAGACGCGTTACCCCATCTCGAAGGGCCTGGCTTATGGTGCGAAGGTGTGTCAGGACACCGCGACGCAGCTGGTGACCCCGAAGGTCGGCGCAGCGCTGAAGATCCCTGCTTCCAGTGGCAGCCAGGGCTGACCGTTGGCAACTCGTCCTAAGCGGCGCCGAGCCCGGCGCACCACGACCGTTGTCGCCATAGCCGTCGTTCTCGCAGCTTTGGCTGTCGCCGGGATACGCCTCTGGCCAGGCTCGCCGATGGCCACCCGCGCGGCCGCACGCTGGGAGACCCCGCCCGGCCTGACCGGCGCCACCGGTGACCCCGACGCCTCGCCGACCAACCCCCCGACCAAGTCGGCCTCCCCCAAGCCCACGCTCAAGCCCCTCCCGGTCGCCGCCACTGACGTTCAGATCGACCACACCGGCTGGTACTCGTGGGCGCTGCTCGACACCCGCACCGGGAAGATGTCTGGTCCGGCCGACCGCACCGACCTGAGCACGACCGCCTCGTTGATCAAGTCCTGGATCGGCGCCGACTTCCTGCGCCGCTCGGCCGAGCAGGGCACCGAGCCGAGCGCGTCGCGGATGGCCCAGGTCGAGACGATGATCCGGGACAGCGACAACAACGCCGCGCAGTCGCTCTACGAAGCCAACGGCGGGTCCCCGTCGATCAAGCGCCTGATCTCCATGTGCAAGCTGCAGGACAGCAAGGTCGCGGCCGACGGTGGCTGGAGCCGCACGCTGCTCTCCCCGGCCGACGTCACCCGCCTCGGCGCCTGCATCGCGAACGGCACCGCCGCTGGTCCGAAATGGACGAAGTACCTGCTCGACGAGATGCGGGCGGTACGCGGCACCGGCAACTTCGGGATCCGCAAGGCCTTCCCGGCGGCCGACCAGAAGAAGATCGCCATCAAGAACGGCTGGGTCGACCGGCAGCGCGAGCAGGAGTACCACGTCAGCTGCATGGCGATCGGGGACGGCTGGGTGATCGGCGTGATGACCAAGTACGAGATCAACAAGGGCTACACGTACGGCGCCGACATCTGTGAGCAGGTCGGCGAGCAACTCCGCGCGGCCGCGAGCTAGATCTCCAAGTTTCCGGGTGCGGGCCGCGCCGGCTCGCTAACCTGACCCAGGGAATCTTGGACAGAACGAAGGTCTGCCACCCTTCGTCCGGCGCATCCGGGGCTGATTGTGAGCACTAGCCATAGGCGGCGCCGGGACCACCGCGCCACGACCGTCATCGCCCTCATCGGCGTACTCGCCGTCGTCGGCTTCGCCGGAGCACGGTTCTGGCCGGGGTCACCGTTCGCCTCGCGGTCGGCGGCCCGCACGCGGATCGCTCCTCAGGCCGTCGCCACGAGCCGGGTGCCCGAGTCAGCACCCAAGACCGGGCTCTCGCCGCTGCCGGTGAAGGCGACCGAGATCAGGATCTCGCACAGCGGCTGGTACTCGTGGGCGCTGCTCGACACCCGTACTGGCGAGCTGTCCGGTCCGACCGACCGCACCGCGCTGAGCACCACCGCGTCGCTGATCAAGTCGTGGATCGGGGCGGACTTCCTGCACCGGACGGCCGAGCGGGGCCAGCGCCCGACCGACGAAGAGGCCGAACAGCTCGAGACCATGATCCGCGACAGTGACAACGAGGCAGCGGACGCACTCTTCGACGCCGTCGGTCGGGAGGACTCGATCCGGCGGTTGATCTCGACCTGCGACCTCCACGAGAGCATGGCCGCCTCGGACGGCGGCTGGAGCGGCACCCTGATGTCACCGGCCGACATCACCCGACTGGGCGCGTGCATCGCCGACGGGCGCGCGGCCGGCCCGGTCTGGACCGACTACCTGCTCGACCAGCTCCGGGCGGTTCGCGACGACGGGGACTTCGGCATCCGCAAGGCGTTCCCGGAAGACCAGCAGAGGACGATCGCGACGAAGAACGGCTGGGTCGACCGGGAGGAGGAGCAGGAGTACCACGTCAGCTGCATGGCCATCGGCACCGGCTGGGTGGTCGGCGCGATGGCCCGCTACGAGATCGAGAAAGGCCCGGCGTACGGCGCCGAGATCTGCAAGCTGGTCGGCGCGCAGCTCCGCAAGGCGGCCGGAGGCTAGTCGGTGTAGAAGGCCGGGCCGGTCGCCGGTAGCTCGGGCGCCTCGCCCGCGATCGCCGCACGGCGGGCGAACTCGCGCAGCCCGGCGATCTGCCGGTCGCCCAGGGAGAAGTCGAGCACCCGGAAGTACTCGGCCAGCGTCTCCGCGTCGAAGGGCTCCCAGCGGGCCGCGGCGGCCGCCACCTCGTCGAGCTCCGACAGGCACAGCTCGCGCGAGCGCAGGAACGCCTCGTGCACCTCTTTGACCTGGCCGGGGTTGCGCTCGGCGAACTCGCGCCGGGCGGCCCAGACGGCGAACACCATCGGCAGACCGGTCCACTCGCGCCAGGCCTGGCCCAGGTCCGTGACCGTCAGGCCGCGACCCGGAGCCTCGTAGAGCGCCCGCAGGGCGGCGTCGCCGATCAGCACCGCGGCGTCGGCCTCCAGCAGCATCTGGGTCAGCTCGGGCGGACACCGGAAGTATTCAGGTGTCACGCCGTGGCGCTGGGTCAGCAGCATCTGTGCGAGCAGCACGCCGGTCCGCGAGGTCGAGCCGAGCGCGACCCGGGCGCCGTCCAGGTCGGTGAGCGGCTTGGTCGAGACCATGTTGACGGACAGCACCGGGCCGTCGCTGCCGACCGCGAGGTCGGGCAGCAGGACGAGCTCGTCGGCGTGGCGCAGGTACTCCACCAGCGAGATCGGGCCGATGTCGAGGTCGCCGGCGACCAGGGCGGTGTTGAGCTTGTCCGGGGTGTCCTTGTGGAGGTCGACGTCGAGCAGGGCACCCGAGCGCATGAGGCCCCAGTAGATCGGAAGACAGTTCAGGAACTGGATGTGCCCGACTCGGGGTCTGCGAATCTCCGTCATGGTGACCTCACCGTATCCCGAGCAGTGGGATGCCGCTCAGGCGACCGCCGGGGATGTGACGCGCTCCTGCCGGATCGCGCGCGCGACCGGCACCGCGACGGCGACCACCGCGAGCACTCCGGCCAGGCCGAACCCCAACACCAGGGCACGCGGCGAGAAGGGGCCGAGCAGGGCGCCGGCCAGCAGGTACCCGAACATCGCACCGCCGTTGGCCGCCGCGTTGAGCCCCGCGAACGCCCGGCCGCGCGCCCGCTCCGGCACCCGGCGCGAGACCAGGATCGTGCTGAACACGCCGAGACCGCCGTTGAGCAGGCCGCCGGCCAGCCAGAGCAGCACGACCAGCCAGACACCAGGTGCGGCCGCACTGATCACGACCGGCACACAGGTCGAGCCGAGCAGGATGAGCAACGCGCCGACCAGGTTGGCGTCGTCGTCGAAGCGGCGGACCGCCTTGGCGAACACCCAGGCACCGGCCGCCATGCCTGCGGTCCAGGACGCGGTGACCAGCCCGAACGCAGAGGCGGAGGCGCCCAGGGTGTCGCGGATGAAGAAGACCTCGACGACGTTGACGCCGCCGACGCCGGCGACCACGGCGCCGAAGGCCAGGAAGGTGGCCAGCATCAGGCCGTCGCCACGCAGCGTCCAGGCCGTCTTGGCCGCTGCCGCGGCCGCTTCGGGTGCGGCGCCGCGACGGGTCTTCAGCAGCAGCCCCGCGCAGGCTATGGCCAGATACGTGGCGGCGCCGATCAGCAGGGGTGGCCGGGAGCCGAGACCGCCAACCAGGAAGCCGGCCGCCGCCGGCCCGACCAGCATGCCGATCATCGACGCGGTCTGCCCGATCGCACTCGCTCTCGGCAGGTCGTCCGGCGTGACCATCGAGGGCACCAGCGCGGCGAACACCGGGTTGGTGATCGCGAGCCCGGATGCCAGCACGGCGACGAGGGCGATCAACGCGACGGGCGCGGTGACGAAGGCCAGCGCGGTGCAGACCAGCGCCTGGGCGACGCCGATGCCGACCAGCAATGTGCGGCTGTCAAGCCGGTCGGCCAGCCGGCCCGCCAGCGGAGCGAGCGCGACCAACGGCGTCGTCGCGGCCAGCCAGAGCCCGGAGACGGCGACACCGCCCGCGCCGCGCTCCTGCAGGGCAAGCGCGAGTGTGGTGGCGGCGAGCGTGTCACCGGCCATGGACAGAGCACGTGAGCCGGCGGTGACGTAGACGTCACTCCAGCGCGAAGAACCGGCAGATATGAAGGACATGCTTCGAAAATAATCCTTCACATCTGCCGGGGCAACCCCCTCGATGGACTAGTCGTCGGGGAAGGCGGCGAAATGCACGCGAACCGTGCGGGCTCCGTCCGGCGGCGCCTCGCGGTGCCGCCTCTTGAGCGGGTCGATCAACTCGTGCACCTGCTCGAGGAAGGTCTTGAGCTCGTCAGCGGTGACGAAGATCGTCGAGCTCGTGAGCCCGGCGGCGTCGCGCCACTCCTGCGGCTCGTCGCGGGCACGGGACAGGAACGTCCGCAGGCGCGCCTGGTCCCGCTCGAGGTAGACGGCCATCAGCGCGTCCTCGGCCGCCCGCGCCTCCGGGTCGCCGCGGCCCTGCTCGAGGTCGATCTGGAAGGAGTGCACGGGACTCTGCCAGACCCGCTCACGCCCGTCCCCCCGGCTGGGCGCCTCCTCGATCATGTTGACCTTGGCCAACTCCCGAAGGTGATAGCTGGTGGCACTAGGTGACAACCCGACGATCTCCGCGAACTCGGTAGCGGTCGTCGGCTCCCCGGTGGAGTTGAGGTGCTCCAGAATCGCCAACCGAGCCGGATGCGCCAACGCCCGCATCATCTTGGGATCCGTGATCTGACGCCGCTCCTGCCCGACCTCCGCCATACGAACATCGTCCCACCGCCGCCGTAAATGCCTGGCCGGCGGTCCGGGGCGGGCGTAACGTGGAGCGCCGCCGCGCTTGGAGGCGTGGTTACCGGGCACTGCCGGCACCGGCGGGCGTTGAGCGCTTCGCGCGGAGTTCCGGGCGGCCCAGGTCTTCCCGAGTCCCCCACTGACCACCGCCGGAAGGTTTCCTCGGATGACCCTGCCCGTTGTCAACACCGATGCCACCGAGCCCGCCAGCGATCTCGAGACCGACCTCGACGCCGAGCGGGCGCACCTGACCGCGTCGCGCGCCGCCCTCGGCCGGATGCGCAACCGCGCCGAGGCCCTGTTCAGCACCGGCGGCAACGTCGCCGGTGACGCTTACACCGCCGAGACCCTCGGGCGTACGCTCGCCCGCCGTGTCGCCGAGCTCGCCGACGACCCGGACACCCCGCTGTTCTTCGGGCGGCTCGACTTCGGCACCGGGCCGGACGCCGAGGACCACGCGGGGCACCGCTACCACGTCGGGCGCCGGCACGTCACCGATGACGACGGTGAGCCGATGGTGCTCGACTGGCGTGCGCCGGTGTCCCGCGCCTTCTACCGGGCCAGCGCCAAGGAACCGCAGGGCATCGCCGTGCGGCGCCGGTTCGGGTTCGCCGCCGGGCTGCTGACCAGCTTCGAGGACGAGCACCTTGACCGGGGTGAGGAGCTCGGCACCGCCAGCCGGATCCTGACCGCCGAGATCGAGCGGCCCCGCGTCGGGCCGATGCGTGACATCGTCGCCACGATCCAACCCGAGCAGGACGAACTGGTCCGGGCCGACCTGGACGTCTCGATCTGCGTGCAGGGCGCTCCCGGCACCGGAAAGACCGCGGTCGGCCTGCACCGCGCCGCCTACCTGCTCTACCTGCATCGGGAGCGGCTGCGCCGGTCCGGCGTGCTGGTCGTCGGGCCGAACCGGGCGTTCCTGTCCTACATCTCCGCGGTGCTGCCGGCGCTCGGCGAGGTCGAGGTCGAGCAGGCGACGGTCGACGACCTGATCGCGGCCGTCCGGGTGCGCGCCGAGGACTCCCCGGCCGCCGCGACGGTCAAGCACGACGCCCGGATGGCCGCCGTCCTGGCCACCGCCCTGGACGCCCACATCGGCGGCGACGTCGAGCCGATGACGGTGCCCGACGGCTCGTACCGCTGGCGGATCGGTGCCGAAGTTCTGCGCCGCCTGGTCGACGACGTGCGCGCCGAGAACCTGCCCTACGGCACCGCCCGCGAACGGATCCGGGCACGCGTGGTCAGCCTGCTGCAACGCCAGTCCGAGGCGCGCCGCGGTGACTCGCCCAACGACGCCTGGCTGCGCCGGATGGGCAAGGCCAAGCAGGTCACCGACTTCCTCGACCAGGTCTGGCCCGCGGTGACGCCGGAGGGCCTGGTCGCGGAGATCCTCACCGAACCGCCGGCGGGGGTGTTGACCGACGACGAGCGCGAGCTGATCCGCTGGCCGGCGGCACCCCGGTCGCTCAAGGCCGCCAAGTGGACCACCGCCGACCTGGTGCTGATCGACGAGGCCGCAGGCCTGATCGAACGGCGCCCGAGCTTCGGCCACGTCGTCGTCGACGAGGCGCAGGACCTGTCGGCGATGCAGGCCCGCGCGATCGCCCGGCGCAGCGAGCACGGCTCGATCACCCTGCTCGGCGACCTCGCCCAGGGCACCGCGCCGTGGGCCGCCGCCGACTGGCGCGACACGCTGCGCCACCTCGGCAAGCCGGACGCCGAGGTGGTCCCGCTGACCATCGGCTTCCGCGTGCCGGCGGCCGTCGTCGCGTTCGCCAACCGCCTGCTGCCCGCGCTGGCGGTCGACGTGCCGGCGGCCCGCTCGCTGCGTCACGACGGCGGGCTGACGATCGAGCACGTGGCCGACCTCGCCGCGGCGACGGTCGACGAGGTCCGGGACGCGCTGCGGCACGACGGCTCGGTCGGTGTGATCACGGCCGACGCCGCGGTGGACGGCCTCCGCGCAGCGCTGACCAAAGCCGGCATCGAGAACGCGACCGCCGACGACGTGGAGTCCGAAGCGCGGGTCACCGTCGTGCCGGCTTCGGTCGTCAAGGGCCTCGAGTACGACCATGTGGTCGTCGTCGAACCGGCCGCCATCGTGGCGGCCGAGCCCCGCGGCCTGCACCGCCTCTACGTGGTGCTCACCCGAGCGGTCAGCCGCCTGGCGGTCCTGCACACCGCAGCGCTCCCGGCGGTGCTGACCGACTAGAGCGTGCCGGCCTCCGGCCAGTGCGTCCAGTGGGTGTTGGGCACCGGCGACGGCCGATAACGGGTCGCGTCGCCGGTCGCCAGCACCTCGGCGAGCTGCTGGAACGTCGCGCACTCGCTCGGCAGCTCGTCGTCGACCGGCTGGCGCCACTCGTCGAGCCGAAGGATCTCGGGCAGGTCGGCCGGGATCCGGCGGCGCAGCTCGGCCTCGTCGGCGAGCAACGCCTCCCGGTGGGCGGGCGTCAACAGCCGGAACACGTCGACGAGTTCGGCACCCCGGGCCGCGCCGAGCTCGATCGCCGTGCCGCGAACGACCAGCGGACCGCCGGCGTACGTCTCCGGCTCGTCGACGTCCTCGATCTCGTCCCAGTTGTCGACGCGTTCGAGGAAGTCGGCGTTGTCCATGCCCGGCTCGCCCTGGGTCAGGCAGTTGCCGAAGACGTGCAGGACGTCTTCGAGGTTGCCGACCCGGGGCGAGTAGCCGACCGTCTCGATCACCAGCGCCCAGCGGCGATCGTCACGGAAGGCGTGCAGGCGCACGTCGACCGGGTAGTAGTAGCCGTTGTCGAGATCGGGAAAGTCGGTCCCGTCGAGCTGTTCGAGGATGTCGGCCGCGGCGATGGTCACCAACGCAATCTAGCGATCCGGCCCTGCTCGCCCGACGCGTAGCAGACCGCCAACCCGGCACACTCGACCGCGTCGAAGCTGCCGCCGTCGAACGGAGACCAATTGCGGCCGCCGTCGTAGGAGATGTCGCTGCCCGTCGGGCCGACCGCCAGCACCGGCCCCAGGCGGGTCATCCAGGCCGCGCCCGAGCGGTACTCGCCCGGCTCCTCCGCGGCCCGCGTCCAGGTGCGGCCGCCGTCGCGGGTGACGGCCGCGCCGTCGGGGGCGGCAGCAGGAGTCGCGTAGTCGCCGCCGACTGCCACTCCGTGGTCGCGGTCGCGGAACGCCAGCGAGTAGATGCCCGCCGAAGGCCCGCTCGGCACCGGCGTCTCCGAGACCCTCCAGGTGCGACCCAGGTCGTCGCTTCGGAACACCCGCGCGGTCGCGCCGCCGCCCGTGGCGAAGTAGGCACGCCCGCCGGACGCGACCAGGCACGTGCCGCTGGCCGCGAACGCGAACTCGCCCGGCAGGGCTGCCGGCATCCCGGCCGACGGCAGCACCGACCACGAGCGACCCGCGTCGCTGGTGGCCAGGATGCGGAACTTGCCGTCGACCGGGTCCGACAGGGCCAGACCGTGCCGTTCGTCGAGGAAGGTCAGGCAGTCGTAGAAGGCAGCAGGGTCGGTGTTGCGGAACGCCTCCGTCCAGGTGCGGCCGCCGTCGGACGTGCGGTAGACGCGGGAGTCCTCGCCGGTGCCGATCGAGAGCGCGACCGCCTGCCGTGCGTCGAACGCCTCGATGTCACGAAGCTCCAGCTCGACGGCCGCCGCGGGGCCGACCGACGACCACGTGCGGCCGCCGTTGACCGTGCGCAGCACGGTCCCGCCACTGCCGCTGGCCCAGACCGTGGCCGCACTGACCACGGAGAGGCCGCGCAGCCGCGCGGTGCTGTCGGTCGGCGAGAGGTCCCAGGACGGTGACGGGGTATGGGTGAACCCCGCCGAGACGGCCAGCACGCCCAGTGAGACGGCGGCCATCGACGCTTTCCGCATCCACATGCCGACCGAACTTACCCTGGATCAGCACCTGTGGATATCTTCTTCCACACCCGCTGAGCCAGCTCCCCCAGACGCTCGAGCGCCCGGCCGCGCGAGCCGAGCGCACAGAGGCTGCCGAGGAGCAGGTCCTTGTCACGGTCGGGCGGCGGCAGGTCGGCGAGGATGCGCTTGGCGCTGTCGGCACCGAAGCCGCGCGTCCAGCCGTTGTTGTCGAAGAAGTGGATGCGTTCGATGGCCTCCTTCAGGGTCTCACTGCGGCTGTCCACAGTGATCTGTCCGGTCGTCAGGTCGACGGCGCCGGTCGCCATCGCCCAGCCGATCAGCGGGTGTGCGCACGACTCCACCGCGGCGAAAGCGCCGTGGCGGGCGGCTTGGAGCGAGTGGTGCACGTCGTCGTAGTCGGGAAGGTAGGCGAGCACGGCATGGCCTCGTCCAGGATTGCCAACCTTGCCGGGGTCGCGCAGGACGGGCTGGAGGGCGTGGGCTCGGGCCTGTTCGAGCACCCACGCGGCCGCCAGTTCGGCGGCGTCGCTACGAGGGGTGTGGTCGTCGCTGGGCACCCATGCGGTGCGGTGCGTAAGAACGCTCACAAACCCCGACGGTAATCACGAAAGCCGTCGATTATGGCGAATACCTAAGAACCGCTCGGCCAGTCTGCGCTGACCGAACGGACGGGTACGACGAGCGGCCCGTCGACGCCGTCCACGACTCGGACCTTGGCCCGGTAGAAGCGCGACAGGATCTCCTCGGTCAGCACCTCGCGCGGGGTGCCGGCGGCGACCACGAGGCCTTCGGCGAGCAGCACCAGCCGGTCCGCGTAGCCGCCCGCGATCGAGAGGTCGTGCATCGTCGCCAGCACCGTCAAGCCCTGGTCGCGGCGCAGGGTGTCGACGAGCTCCAGCACCTCCTGCTGGTGGCCGATGTCGAGCGCGCTGGTCGGCTCGTCGAGCAGCAGCAGCGACGGCTCCTGGGCCAGTGCCCGCGCCAGGAACACCCGCTGCCGCTCGCCGCCGGAGAGGGTGTCGAGCTCGCGGTCGGCGAACCCGGTCAGGTCCAAGCGATCCAGCAGCGCCGTCACCGCGGCCAGGTCAGCAGCGGACTCCCGGCCGAGCAGCGACACGAACGGCGTGCGGCCGAGCAGCACGTAGTCGAAGACCGACATCCCCGGGGGTACGACCGGCGACTGCGCGACGGTGGCCACGGTCCGGGCTCGAGCCCGGCGCCGCAGGCGTTCGATGGGCGTACCCATCAGGGAAACCGCGCCCCCGGCGGGCAGCAGGCCGCCGATCGCCCGCAGCAACGTCGACTTGCCCGCGCCGTTCGGCCCGATCACCGCGACCCATTCCCCCGCCGCGACGGTGAGGTCGACCCCACGCAGGATCGGCGCCCTGCCCAGGGTGACGTGCAGGTCGCGAACCGAGATGACGCTCATGTGATCACCCGCTTGGCGGTGCGCAGCACGAGCACGAAGAACGGCCCGCCGACGAAAGCGGTGACCACGCCGATGGGGATCTCGGCGGGTGCGGCGAAGGTGCGCCCGGCCAGGTCCGCGAGGGTCAGGAAGGCGGCGCCGAACAGCATCGACAGTGGCAGGATCGCCCGGTAGCTGCTGCCGGCCAGCATTCGCACGATGTGCGGCACGACGATGCCGACGAACCCGATCAGCCCGGACACCGAGACCGCCGCGGCCGTGCCGAGCGAAGCCGCCGCGATCAGGATGTAGCGCGACCGCTGCGGGTGCAGGCCGAGGCCGCTCGCCTCGTCGTCGCCGACCGAGAGCACGTCGAGCTCGCGGCGCAAGGCCAGCACCACGACAGTCGTGACCACCGCGTACGGCAGCAGCAGCCGCACCTCGTGCCAGCCGTTGGTGGCCAGCCGCCCGAGCAGCCACGAGTAGATCGCCCGGATGTCGTCGGCGTTGCGCTGCATCAGGTAGGTCTGCCCGGCCGCGAGGAACGCTGACACGGCGACACCGGCCAGGATCAGCGACGCCGGGGTGCGGTCCCGGCCGGCGACGCCGAGCAGATAGGTGAGCGCGACCGCGATCAGCGCACCGGCGAACGCCGCCAGCGGCACGCTGGGCGGCAGCGAGCCCAGGTCGGCGCCGCGCAGCGCGACCACGGCGGTGACCGCGAGTCCGGCGCCGGCCGCCGCGCCCAACAGGTACGGGTCGGCCAGCGGGTTGCGGAACGCGCCCTGGTAGCAGCCGCCGGCCAGCGACAGCATCGCGCCCACGAGCAGCGCGAGCACGACCCGGGGCAGCCGGAGCTGGAGCACGATCGCCGCGTCGCGCTCCGAAAGTCCGCTGTGGATGTCGACGCCCGGGATCAGGTCCAGCAGCTCGGCCGCGACCCCACCGGGCGGCAGCGAGACCGGGCCGAACGCCAACCCGGCGATGGCCGCGACGACCACGGCGACAACGCCGCCGAGCAGCCACGGCCACCGTACGCCGGGGAGTTTGCTGGTTTTCAGGCCGGCACCTTCGAGACGGCGTCGACGATCTGCCGGAGCAGGTCGACGGTGCGCGGTCCCCAGCGCGAGGCGATGTCGTCGTTGAGCCCGACGATCTGCCCGCTCTTCACCGCGGTGATGCCGGACCAGCCGGGCCGGGCCTTGACCGTGTCGGCGTTCTGCTGGCAGCACACCGTGTCGGCCAGGAAGATCAGGTCAGGGTCGGCCTTGACCAGCGACTCGGCCGAGAGCTGCGGGTAGCCGCCCTTGCTGCCGTCGGCGTCCGCCGGGTCCGCCACGTTCTCGAGGCCGAGCTGGGCGAACAGCGAGCCGACGAAGGTCTTGGAGGTCAGCGAGTAGAGCTCCGGCCCGAGCTCGTAGTAGTACGTCAGCTTGGTCGCGCGCTTCGGCACGTCAGCGACCAGCTTGTCGACGTCCTCGCGCATCCGCTTGGCGAGATCCTCGGCGGCCGGGCGGTTGCCGGTCAGCGCGCCGATGTCGGTGATCTGCTGGTACGTGTCGTCGAGCGTCTTGCCGGCCGGGGCCACGTACACCGGGATCTTGAGCTGGGTGAGCTGTGCGACCACGTTGTTCATGTCGTTGGAGAGCACGACCAGGTCGGGGTTCTGCTCGGCGATCGCCTCCGCGTTGGGCTGGAACGCCGACAGCTTCGACTTGGGCGCGTCGGCCGGGAAGTTCGACTGGTCGTCGACGGCCTTCACCTGCGGGCCGGCACCGATCGCGAAGAGCACCTCGGTCGCGGTCGGCGACAGCGCCACGATCTTGGTGGGCTTGGCGGCCACGGTGAGGTCGCCGACGGTGACGGGGAAGTCCGGGGTAGCGCTGACGTTCGTGTTCGGCGGGGTGCCGCCGTTCTCGGTGCCACCGCCGGACCCGCAGCCGGCGAGCGCGAGGGCCGCGCCGAGGGCGACGGCGACGAAACGGGCCGGATATCGCATCAGAGCCTCCTGTCGGTCGAGGTCTGGTGCTTCGCCGACAGGGGGTTCGCCCGGCCCGCGAGGCGCCCTTCCTCGAGAGCGCTGGTTCGCGACCTTGGCAGGCGACCTGGCTTGTCCCCCGGAAAAAGGGGCATCACAGTTGCGGGACAGCGCCGGGTTCACACCGGCTTCGCTGCGTGGGGTCGGGAGCACGGTAACGCACAGGTCACCATGGTCGGCAGGACTGTTACGCCGCCGTTAGTCGCGTCACCGGCGCCCCGCGCTCGAACGCGGGACGCCGGTGACGTCGATGCTCAGCTCTGGGTGATCCGGACGTCGTCGACGCCGGCCTCGACGAGCGAAGCGGTCGAGGCATCGGTCGCCTCGATCAGGATCCGGACCGACTGCCCGGCGTACGCGGACAGGTTGGCGTTCGCGACCGCCCACGCACCGTTGCGGTTGGCGGCCGCGCCGGCCTGCGTGAAGACGGCCGTCGTGCCGCCGTTGTGGACCACGCTGACCCGGAAGAAGTCAGCCGACGACGAGTTCGAGCCGTGCGCGAGGTACCACGACAGGCTCAGCGTCAGCGTGCCGCTGGCGGGCAGGGTGATCGCCGGCGAGCGGACGCTGGTCAGGCCGCCGTCGACGTCGAAGTCGCCCGCGGCGCTGCCGGCCGACGCGCCGGTGACCAGGTCGTTGCTGCCGCTGACGGTGGTGCCGAGCTGCTTGGCACCGCTCGAGGTGGTGGCCGCCGGGTCACCGCGCACCCACTGACCGCTGGTCGCGGTGTCGGTGCCGGACGGGTTGGTAGTCCAGCCAGTGGCCGTCTCGAAGGTGTCGGAGTAGACGGTCGTGCCGCCACCGCCGCCGCAGTACTGCGCCTCCTTGCCGATGATTCGGTACGGACAGTCCGCGGCCTCCAGCAACATGAGCACGGCTTCCCGGTTGCGGCTGGTCTGCGCCGGGATCACCTCGTCGGGCGGGTAGAAGCCGCCGCCGCTGGCCGACCCCGGGTACATCTCGAACGTGTAAGCCCAGATGTTGTGGGCCGCCCACATCCAGTCGATGCTCGTGCCGTCGGCGATGTAGAGGTCGGACGACTGCTCCGGTGTGTAGCCGTTGGTCGCCGCCATCTGCTGCCCGAGGGTCGCGAAGGTGTTGTACTGGTCCGCGGTCATGCCGGTCGCGGTGTTCGCGGTCGTGTAGCCGTACGGCCAGAGCACCAGCTGCGAGTACGTGTGGAAGTCGATGTTGGCCTTGATCTGCTGCTGGCCGCCTACGACCCGGCTGTTGACGAAGTCGCGCAGGCCTTGGGTCTCCGGGGCGCTGAACGCCGACGGGCCGCGGTAGGTCTCCGAGCTGGTCGTGCCGGACGAACCGCCGCAGCAACCCCACTGGTAGCTCCAGTTGCGGTTGAGGTCGGTGCCCACATTGGACGAGCCGGAGTTGGGCTGCCGGTTCTTGCGCCAACTGCGGTAGGAGCCGGTGGCGATGTCGTACTCGCTGCCGTCGGGGTTGACGGTCGGCACGATCCAGATCTCCCGGCTGTTGACGAGGTTGGTGATCCGGGAGTCCGAGCCGTAGTTGTCGGTGAACAGGTTGAGCAGGTAGATGGCCATCTCGACGGTCAGATGCTCACGCGCGTGCTGCTGGTGGTTGAACAGGATCTCCGGCTCGGCCTCGTCGAGGTTGACGTTGTCGGAGATCTTGATCAGCATCAGGTCGCGGCCCTCGTACGAGCTGCCGATCGACAGCTTGCGGGCGATCGACGGGTGGTCCGCGACGACCTGGTTGACCACTGCCGTCAGCTCGGCGTAGTCGTGGTAGTTGGAGTCCGCGGGCGGGAAAGCCAGCGTCGACGGCCCACCACTGGTCGCGGGTGCCGTCACCCGTTCCAGCTTGAAGCCGAGCCGCCCGATGGCCGCGGCCTCGGCGGCGGTGGCGGTGACGTTGAGTACGCCGTGCTCGACATAGTCGATGGCGGCACCGGTGCGGGCGACGGCGTTGCGCTCGGCCAGGGTCTTCGGGCCGAGAACGCGGTACTCGACCGACGGCGCGGCGGCGGCGCCGAGACCGCCGGGCGCCGGTTTCGCCGCGACCGGGTTCGCCGAGGCGACTAGCAGGCCGACGATCGCGGAGCTGACCAGTGCGGTCAGCGCGCGGCGCCGGCCCAGAGGGATGGCCATGCATGACCTCCATGGGGGTAGGTGGAGGAACGTTGGTCGAACCTCACCACCCGATTCATGGTCATATCAATATGGGTCTTTGTGCGTGACCATGCCAGGTCGATCATCCCGCCGGCAATGAATTCCAGCGCATCGCGGTCTGGTGAAACTTCCTTTCAGCAGCGATAGTGACAGCCATGAACGCATCAGCGCGGGCGGCCGTCGCGGTTTTCGGCGCGGTTGCCTTGATTGCCGGGTTCGCGGCACCGGCCGGCGCCGCCACCTCAGTGCCCGTCCATGACGAGCAGATCACGTACCAGGGCTGGTCGACCTATCGCGACTGGCGTACCGGCACGCACCAGGGCACCCTGGCCTTGCCGGGCATTCCCGGCGTTCCGGGTCTGCAGGGTGGCGTGACCATCCTGCGTCCACAGGGGACGACCGATTACACCGACCCGCACACCGGCGTGACCCGCAGCTGGAACTACGCCACCTGGACCTCGCCGAAGCGCGACGTCGGGTTCGACGCGAGCGAGCTCATCGCCTCGTGGAACGCCGAGACGCCGCGCGGCACCTGGATCCAGGTGGAGATGCAGGGCACGTACAACACCGGAAACCAGACCCCGTGGTACGTGATGGGCCGCTGGGCCTCCGGCGACGAGGACATCCGGCGCACCTCGGTGAACCGGCAGGGCGACCCGTACTCGACGATCTGGACCGACACGTTCTCCATCGACGACGTCGCCAACGGCGTGATGCTGCGCTCGTACCAGATGCGGCTGACCCTCTACAAGGCGCCGGGCCAGCTCGCCGCGCCGCGGGTGTGGGCGCTGGGCGCGATGTCCTCCTACGTGCCTGACCGGTTCACCGTGCCGCCGAGCGCCGGGCACATCGCCTGGGGCAAGGAACTGGCCGTGCCAGCCTACTCGCAGAACATCCACGAGGGGCACTATCCGGAGTACGACGGCGGCGGCGAGGCCTGGTGCTCGCCGACCTCGACCGAGATGGTCGTGGAGTACTGGGGCCGCAAGCCATCGGCCGAGGACACCGCGTGGGTCGACCCGACCTACCCGGACCCGTCGGTCAACCACGCGGCGCGGATGACCTACGACTACGCGTACGACGGTGCCGGCAACTGGCCGTTCAACACGGCGTACGCGGCGTCCTTCCGGGGGCTGGAAGGCAAGGTCACCCGGCTGCACTCACTGGACGAGGCCGAACGCTTCATCGCCGCCGGCATCCCGATCGTCACCTCGCAGTCGTTCCTGGCCAGCGAGCTCGACGGCGCCAACTACGGGACGTCCGGGCACCTGTTCGTGATCGTCGGCTTCACCAAGGACGGCGACGTCATCGTCAACGACCCGGCGAGCTCGTCGAACGACGTGGTCCGCAACGTCTACAAGCGCAGCCAGTTCGAGCAGATCTGGCTCCGCACGAAGCGGATCAACGCGAGCGGCGGCACCTCGGGCGGCACCGGCGGCATCGCCTACCTGATCAAGCCGTGGTGGAAGTCCTGGCCGACAGTGGCCGGCTCGACCAACTGGTAGCTACGAAGCGGTGGCCGGCGGCTCGTCGTCGCCGGCCAGCGCCGACCGCAGCTTGGCCTTGTCGGCGCGGCGCTTGTCGACCCGGTCCGCGAGCTGCTGCGCCATCTGGTCGCGCCAGGTGCGCAGGAAGAACCACGAGATCGTCGCCGATAACGCCAGGGCCAGGATCAACTTGAGGAACAGGCCCATCGGGATCGGCAGCAGCGCGGCGAAGATGACCACGAAGAGCCCGAGCCGGGCCAGCGTGTACTTGACGGTGGGGCTCACGACATCACGTCCTGCGGCTGCGCGCGGCGCTCGGCCAGCGACGGGGGCGCGTCGTACTCGCGCACGACGCTGTAGCGGGTGTCCCGCTCGACCGGCCGGAAGCCGGCGTCCCAGATCATGTCGAGCAGGTCTTCGCGGTGCATGGTGTTGGGCGTGCCGTACGAGTCGGCGTCGTGCGTGATCTTGTATTCGACCACCGAGCCGTCCAGGTCGTCGACGCCGAAGTTGAGCGAGAGCTGGGCGACCGAGAGGCCGTGCATCACCCAGAAGCACTTCACGTGCGGCACGTTGTCGAACATCAGGCGGGACACGGCGAACGTCTTGAGCGACTCGGCCGGCGACGCCATCGTGGTGCGCGCCTGGAGCTTGTTGCGGACCTTGCCGTCCTTCGAGTCGACGAAGTCGTGCTGGTAGCGCAGCGGGATGAAGACCGCGAAACCGCCGGTCTCGTCCTGCAGCTCACGCAGCCGCATCACGTGGTCGACGCGGTGCCGGGGCTCCTCGATGTGCCCGTACAGCATCGTGGCCGGGGTCTTCATGCCCTTGCTGTGTGCCAGCTTGTGGATCCGCGACCAGTCTTCCCAGTGGCACTCGTGGTCGACGATGTGCTGGCGGACCTCCCAGTCGAAGATCTCCGCACCGCCGCCGGTCAGTGACTCCAGGCCGGCGTCCATCAGCTCGTCGAGGATCGCGTCCGCCGACAGCCCGCTGATCTTCTCGAACCACTGCACCTCGGTCGCGGTGAAGCACTTGAGGTTGACGTTCGGCAGCGCGGCCTTCAGCTCGCGCAGCACCTTCGGGTAGTAGCGCCACGGCAGGGTCGGGTGCAGGCCGTTGACGATGTGCAGTTCGGTGAGCTGCTCGCTCTCCATCTCCTTGGCCTTGCGAACGGCCTCGTCGATGCGCATCGTGTACGCGTCCTTCTCGCCCGGCTTGCGCTGGAACGAGCAGTATGCGCAGCTGGCCGAACAGACGTTGGTCAGGTTGAGGTGCCGGTTGATGTTGAACATCACCCGGTCGCCGTTGAGCTCCGTGCGTTTGTGGTGTGCCAGCCGGCCGAGCCAGGCCAGGTCGTCGCACTCGTAGAGGTCCACACCGTCCTGCCGGGAAAGTCGGATGCCGGCGTAGACCTTTTCCTCGAGCTCGTGCTTACGTGCCTCGTCCATGCAGGCGAGCGTACGTGCCGCCGTCCGATGATCACTGATTGGCCACCACCGTTCATCGGTTCTCAGCGTCTCGTTACCGCTGCTGCCATCGACAGTGACCACAGTTTTGCGGTAGTAACGAGTGTGACGGGATACACCAGAGGGCTCCTCGCGTCTCAACCGGGACGTAATGTGCCGTCCGGTGTTCGGTCGTCACAACGCGACAACCGGGGAGGATCATGACGCGCCGGCAGCCCAACCGCCACGACGGCCCGGACATGCGGGTCATCAGACCAGTGGCGTGGGCCGCGTTGCTGACGGCGACCGCTGCGGCGGCCGCCGGTTTCGGCACACCCGCGCTGGCCGTCCCGCGGGCGGCCGATCCGCCCCTGCCCAACACCGTGCCCGACGCCGGTTCGCGCCCGGAGCCGCTCGGCACCATCCAGCTGCCCGGCCAGCCGCCGGCCACGAGCGTTCCGCAGCTGCCGTCCGTGGTCGCCAGTGGCCCGTTGGCCGCCCGGATCAACGCGAGCGCGACCGAGGTCGCCACGCTCGGCGAGCAGGTGCTCGCGCTGCAGCAGGAGCGTGACCTGGCGGCGGCCGACGTGTCGCTGGCCGATGCCAACCTGCGCCAGATGCGCGACCAGCTGGCCGCGGCCCAGCGCAACGCCGACAGCGCCGCCGCCGACGCGCTCAAGGCCGCGGCCGCGCTGCCTCCGGGCAGGTACGACCGTGACCTGCAGGATCTCGGCATGCTCCAGCGCATGCTGACGGGTCAGACGACGGGGCCGCACCCGGAGATCGCCGGCGACGAGGTCGAACGAGCACGGCTCGCCGAGCAGAACGCGACCGCCTATTACGCCGCGATGCAGACGAAACACCAGAAGCTGCTCAGCGACGTCAGCGCGCTCGAGAAGACCCGCAAGTCCAAGGAAGACGCGCTGCGCGCGCTCCGGGCCGACAACATCGAAGCGGTCGAGGCTTACGAGCGCCAGCAGGAGCGCGCCGAGCAGCGGATCGGCGCGCAGTACATCTCGGGCGAGAGCGTCGCCGGGATGAAGGCCAACAACAAGGCGATGGTCGCGGTCCGCTACGCGCTGGCCCAGCTCGGCGACCCCTATGTCTGGGCGGCCGAAGGCCCTGACTCGTTCGACTGCTCCGGCCTGATGTGGGCGGCTTACCGGGCGGCCGGTTTCCGCGATCTGCCCCGCGTGGCGCGCGACCAATACTTCTACAGCCGCAATCGCAGCGTGTCGCGGTCGGCGCTGCTGCCCGGCGACCTGATCTTCTTCGCTTCCGGGTCCAGCTGGCAGAGCGTGCACCACGTCGGCATGTACATCGGCGGCGGCAAGATGGTGCACGCGCCCACCACCGGCGACGTCGTGAAGGTGTCGACGGTCTGGTGGTCCCGGTTCTACGGCGCCACCCGGATCTTCCCGGCGCAGCAGGCCACCCCGCCGCCGACCACCCCGCCGGCCAAGCCGCCGGTCACGAAGCCGCCGACCAAGCCGCCGACGAAGCCGCCGACGAACCCGGGCGGGACGAAGCCTCCGGTCACGGCGCCTCCGACCAAGCCGCCGACGGAGCCGCCACCGACGACCGAGCCCCCGGAGGAGCCGACCGATCCGCCGGCCGAGGAGACGACTCCGCCGGAAGAGACGACACCACCCGCGCAGGACGAGAAGGACCCGACCACGCCTCCGGCCACACAGGAGGACGCGCCACCGACCGACTCGGCCGCCACGCCGACCGGCACGTCAGGGAGCTGAGGGCGCTTCCCGACGTACGGGGGTGTGCGGTTGTGCCACGATGTGACATTGGCACGCCGCGCCGGGCGAACACGCGCGCGCCCGGCGGCGGGCAGGGAGGCAGCGATGGACGAGAAGCCGCAGCAGTCCAACGAAGCACAGAGCGACGAGTCTGTGCTGCCCAGCGATCTGCCGCCGTTGCCGGCGCCACCGCCGGTGGGCACAGCGCTGCCCGAGGCCGGTGGGGAAGAAGAGCTTCCGGAGGCGTACGAGCCGCCGGCGCCACCGGCCGACGAGGGTGCGCTCTGGCCCAACCCCGCGCCCGGTTGGACGCGACCGACGCCGGTCTCGGAGATCTCGCACATCCCGACCGCGCCGGCGGGTGGCACAGCGACCTCGGCCGTCGGGCGAGCATCGGTGCGCACCAGCACGGCGCCGGACGCCGAGCACGTCGCCGCGCCCTCGGTGCCCGGCACCTACCGGGCCGGCGAGAGCACGCCGCCGGCCGAAGCACCGGCCGAACCGCCCGCCGAGCCGCCGGCCGAGGCGCCGCTGCCCGCCCGGCCCACGCCGATCACACCGGTGGCGGCCAAGGGGCCGGTGCCGCCGCTGGACCGGCGGGTGCCCAAGGTCCCGGTCGCCGACGAGTCGCCGTGGTCGGGCTTCTCCGTGCCGTTCAACAAGGCCGAGCAGGAAGCGTCGCCCGGTTACGTCCGGCCTGAGCCGGCGGCCGGCCCGGCCGCCCCGCCGGCCGCACCCGGCTACTCGCTGCCCGGTGTCGAGCCGGTCTCCGCCGAGGGCGAGCCGGCCGCATCGGCCATCCCCGCTCAGCGGGCCGGCTGGTCGGCGAGCACGCCGGCCTCGGTCGCGCCGATCCCGGCTCCCGCCGAGCCCGAGCCGTCCGACCACGGCCGCGCGGCCCGGGTCAAGGCGCGGGTCATCGTGCCGGGCGCCCGCCGGCCCTCTGCCGCCGACCTTCCCTACGGCGTGCCGTCCGTCACCAGTGGCAGTGCCCGGGTTTACCGCGCCGGCGACGCGGACCTGGGAGGTGCTTCTCCGTCAGGGGCCGGCCCGGACGATCCCGACCCTGAGCCTGAACCCGAGCGCCCACGACCGGACGAGCCCGGACCTGACCAGCCCGAGCCCTCGCCTGCTGAGCCTGAGCCGGCGCCCGGCGAGCCTGAGCCTGAGCCGGGTCCTGATCGCCCGGCGCCCGGACGGCGGCCGACGCCGCCCCCGGAGCCGCAGCCGGAGCCGCCGCTGCGTCCGCAGCCGCCGTTCCCCGGCCCGGAGCCGGCCCCGTCGCCCTTCCCGCCGCCCGGCCCGACACCGACGCCACCCAGCCCGGGTCCGACGCCGCCCGGCCCACCGCCGGTGCCGCCGTCGCCGATCCCGCAGCCGCCGCCCTCGCCGGTCCCACCCGTGCCGGAGCCGCAGCCGCCCGTGCCGCCTGGCCCGCCGGTGCCGCCGCCCGGTCCGCCGCCGGGTCCGTCGCCCGCCCCGCCGTTCCCACCGCCGCCCGCGGTCGTCGGCGCCGGCCCGACGCCCGCTCCGGCGCTGCCGAGCTGGCCGGAGTCGATCAACCCGACCGCGCCGGGCGCCTCGCCGGCCGCGGCCGACTACCACCGGTGGGCACAGGGCCAGCGGCCCGGTCGGCTCTACGGCCAGTCGGACGAGCCGGCGCAGATGACGACGGCCTATCCCGCCGCGACGATGGACAACTCCGGCTCGCTGACCGGCCACATCCTGGCCCAGGGGCGGGCCGAGCCGACCCAGGCCAAGCGCAGCTACGCCAAGGTGGGCCTGTTCCTCGCGGTGGGCCTCGGCGTCCTGATCGGCATCGGTGTGCTCGTCGTCCTGTTCGTCAGCAACTCGATCACGGGGTTCCTCGGGTAACTCGCGCGCGTGATGCCGCACACGGGTAGCCGCCTCGATATGACGTCGGGCGGCCACACACCGTACACTCGTCAAGTTCATCGACCGGCGCGCTTCCGCGCCCCATGGGCGATCTTGCGAAGCGTGCACCCTGAACTTGATGTTGACGCGCGAGATGGCCCGCCCACGAGAGGCCCCACTTGACCGCGTTTGCTGACCCCAGCACGTTTCCGTCCATCTTTGACGCAACTGCCGCGACCGAAGGCACCGAAGAGGCCCAGGAGGGCTTCGAGGCGCTAGGCCTGCCCCACAAGCTGGTCCGGGCACTGGCCCGCGAAGGCATCGTCACCCCGTTCGAGATCCAGAAGGCCACCGTCCCCGACGCGCTGGCCGGCAAGGACGTGCTCGGCCGCGGCCAGACCGGCTCCGGCAAGACGCTCGCCTTCGGCCTGCCGGTGCTGGCCCGGGTCGCCCGCGGCGAGCGGGCGCGGCCCAAACACCCGCGCGCGCTGGTCCTCGTGCCGACGCGCGAGCTGGCCATGCAGGTCAACGACGCGCTGCTGCCGCTGGGCAAGGCGCTCGGCGTCTTCCTGAAGACCGCGGTCGGCGGCGTCCCGTACGACCGTCAGATCGACGCGCTCCAGCGCGGTGTCGAGATCATCGTCGCGACGCCGGGCCGGCTCGGCGACCTGATCCAGCGCGGCATCTGCTCGCTCGACGACATCGAGGTCACCGTCCTCGACGAGGCCGACCAGATGGCCGACATGGGCTTCCTGCCCGAGGTGACCGAGCTTCTGGCCAAGACGCCGGCCGGCACGCAGCGGCTGCTCTTCTCGGCGACCCTGGACAACGACGTGGACTCGCTGGTCAAGCGGTTCATGAACGACCCGGTCACGCACTCGACCGAGCCGGCCGTCGCCACGGTCACGACGATGGACCACCACCTCCTGCTGATCCCGCCGCACGACAAGTTCCAGGTCGCCGCGTCGATCGCCGCCCGCGAGGGCCGGACGATGATGTTCGCCCGCACCCAGATGGGCGTCGACCGGCTGGTCGAGCAGCTCGCGGCGGTCGGCGTCCGCGCCGGTGGCCTGCACGGCGGCAAGACCCAGCGCGCGCGCACGCGTACCCTCGCCGAGTTCAAGGAGGGTCGGACCACCGTGCTGGTGGCCACCGACGTCGCGGCGCGCGGCATCCACGTCAACGGGGTCACGCTGGTCGTCCACATCGACCCGCCGCGCGACGCCAAGGACTACCTGCACCGCGCCGGGCGCACCGCCCGGGCCGGCGAGTCCGGCTCGGTGGCCACCCTGGTGCTGCCCAAGCAGCGGCGCAGCACGCTGGCCATGCTGGGCAAGGCGGGCGTCGAGCCGGCCGAGACCCGCGTCCGCGCTGGTGACGCCGCGCTGACCGAGCTCACCGGCGCGCGGGAGCCCAGCGGCGTCCCGGTCAAGCCGGACCTGGAGCAGCCGCGCCGGCCGCAGCGCCCCAGCGGCGACCGGCACGGCAGCGACCACCGCCACGGTGGCGAGCACCGCCACGCCGGGTCCCGCGGGCCGCGCAGCGGTCCTCGCAGCGGCCCGCGCCGTACCCACTAGATCGGCGCACCTTCGGTAACGTGATCGCATGGCCACGTTGCCGAAGGTTCTCCTGTGGACTCGCACCGACCTGCCCGGCGCCGAGACCGTCGTCTTCGACGATCGGCGCGGGCTGGTCGCGCGGGGCACCCAGCAGGCGGTCGACCCCATCCCCTACCTGGCCCGCTACGAGCTTGCCGTCGACGAGAACTGGCAGACGGCCCGGCTGGACGTCAGCGTCGAGGGCGCCGGCTGGATGCGCACGGTCCGGTTGCAGCGGGCCACCGGTCGCTGGCGCGCCACGACCGGCGAGCAGGGTGACCTCGACGCGGCGCTGGTCGCCGCGGGTCAACGGCGGGTCGGCCTTCCTGGCATCGAGGACTCCTCCCGGCTCGAACGCGCCCTCGACGTCGACCTCGGCGGTTCACCGCTGACCAACACGCTGGTGATCCGCCGTCTCGGGCTGCTCAACGCCACGCCCGACCGGCCCAATACGATCATGGCGGCCTGGGTGCTGCTGCCCAGCCTGGAGATCATCGCGGCCGAGCACACGTACACGCCGCTGGGCGGCAAACGGATCCGCTACGAGAGCGACACTTTCCGTGCGGACCTGACCGTCGACGACTCCGGCTTCGTGATCGACTATCCGGGGCTGGCCAAGCGGGGTTAGCCCCGCCAGTCACCCGAGGCCAGGAAGCTTTCCAGCACGTGCAAGTGGGGTGCCAGGTCGAGGCCGGCCGCGGCCACCCATTCGTCCGCGTAGTAGGTGTCGGCGTAGCGTTCGCCGCCGTCGCAGAGCAGGGTCACCACCGAGCCGCGTACGCCGGCCCCGCGCATCTCCGCGATCAGGGCGAAAGCGCCCCACAGGTTCGTACCCGTGGAGCCTCCGACGCGGCGGCCGAGCACCGCGGAGGCCGCCCGCATCGCGGCCAGCGACGCCGCGTCCGGCACCTCGAACATCCGGTCGACGACCTGCGGCTGGAACGAGGCCTCGACCACCGGACGGCCGATCCCCTCGATCCGTGACCCGAGACCGGTGCTGACCGACCAGTCGCCGGTGGCGTACGCGGGATAGAAGGCCGAGTTCTCGGGGTCGACCACGCAGATCTTGGTGGGATACCGCTGATACCGGACGTACCGGCCGATCGTCGCGCTGGTGCCGCCGGTGCCCGCGCCCACCACCACCCAGGTCGGCAGCGGGTGCCGCTCACGCGACATCTGGTTGAAGATCGACTCGGCGATGTTGTTGTTGCCCCGCCAGTCGGTGGCCCGCTCGGCGTACGTGAACTGGTCCATGAAGTGGCCGCGGAGATCGGCGGCGAGCCGCCGGGCGGTGTCGACCGTGGTGGACGGGTCGTCGACCAGATGGCACTTGCCGCCCTGGAACTCGATCAACGCGATCTTCTCGGCGGAGGTCGACGCCGGCATCACCGCGATGAACGGCAGGTCGAGCATTCGGGCGAAGTACGCCTCGGAGACCGCTGTCGACCCGGACGACGCCTCGACGACCGTGGTGCGTGGGCCGATCCAGCCGTTGCAGAGCCCGTAGAGGAACAGCGAGCGGGCCAACCGGTGCTTGAGCGAGCCGGTCGGGTGCACCGACTCGTCCTTGAGGTAGAGGTCGACCCCCCACTCCCGGGGCAGCGGGAAAGGCAGCAGGTGGGTGTCGGCGGAACGGTTCGCGTCGGCTTCGACCGCGGCGACCGCTTCGGTCACCCACGCCCGATCAGCGTCGTCACATCGGTCGAGCTGTTCCATGGGTTGCAGGCTAATCCGACGGCGGCGACACCGGACGCGGGCGGTTCTCCCACTTGGCCGAGAGGGCGATCGCGGTGCGCGTCGATGCCACCCCCGGTGTCCGGTTCAGCCGCACGATCAGCCGCTCGAGCTCGGCGATCGTGCCCACCCGCACGGTCAGCAGGAACGACTCGACGCCGGCCATGAAGTAGCAGGTCTCGATCTCGGGCAGTTCGCGCAGGAGCTCCTGGAGGTCGTCGGCGTCGGTGGTCGACTCCTCGACGACGCCGATCAGCGCGGTCACGCCGAGCCCGATCGCCTCGGGGTCGACGTCGGCCCGGTAGCCACGGACCACACCGGACGATTCGAGCTTTCCGACCCGCTCGTGCACCGCCGGCGCGGACAGCCCGACCTGTCGAGCGAGCTCGGCGAAGGACAGCCGGGCGTTGGTACGCAACAACTCCACGAGTCGCAGGTCGATGGCATCCACGTCCTGTAGACCCTAACGGGGGCCGGGAGTGGACGATTCGCCGGTCCGCGTGAAACATGGTCAAAGGAGAGTACGGCTCGCAATTTTACCGGGGATCTTCCCACACAGTGCGTTTTCCCCGATTCCAGGACAGTGCACTCTCACGGTGCTCTAATGGCCGTACGTCCCTATGAAAGCCTCTCGCGCACTGCCGGGGCGCACATCTGAGACCAGTTCGAGAGGCTTTCGCTGACGCGAGGAGGGGACCGTGGACACTGGAGACCGTCTGCTGACGCCGGGCGAGGTGGCCGCACTCTTCCGGGTCGACCCAAAGACCGTGACGCGATGGGCTGCGGCGGGCCGAATTGGGAGCATCCGGACACCAGGTGGACACCGGCGCTTCCGGGAGTCCGAGGTACGTGCCCTGCTCGAGGGCGAAGGCGTGCTCGACGACCTCGACGACGGCGCGGGCCGTTCGCCGAACTCAGGGCCGTCGCAGAGCGGCAACCACGGGCCGACGAACGCCGGCCTGCACTGACCGTTCACGCGTCCGGCTGGGGCCCGCTGGGCGGGCCACCGGACGCACCGCCGATCGCTCCTGTCCAGCGCGGCGAAAGATCATGTGAGACGCCGATGGCGTCGAGGATCTTGCCGGCCACGAAGTCGACCAACTGGGCCGCGGTCGCCGTGGCACCCGCACCGTAGAAACCCGGACTCGCCGGCAGCACCACCGCGCCGGCGGCGTCGAGTTCCAGCAGGTGCAGCAGGTGACTGCGGGTCACCGGGGTCTCCCGGGGCACCAGCACCGTCGGGCGCCGCTCCTTGAGACTGACCTCCGCCGCCCGCTGCAGCAGGTCCTTCGACAGGCCCAGGGCGATGCCGGCGCAGGCCGCCGTGCTCGCCGGCACGACCACCATGCCGCGCGCCGGGTACGAACCGCTGCTCGGCCCCGCGGCGAGGTCGCCGGCCGGCCAGAACAGCAGGTCGGCGCCGGCCAGGTCGCGGCCGAGCCAGCGGGCCAGGTCGTCCTTCCAGTGCCCGTCGCGCAGCGGTGACCCGGTCTCGTCGAGGATCGTCAGCCGCGCCGCCCGCGAGACGACGAGATCGACCGGCTCGCCCGCGTCGAGCAACCCGCGCAGCACCGAAGCCGCATATGGCGTACCAGATGCTCCCGAGACCCCTACTACCCACGGCGTTCGCATACGGTCAAGCCTATGAGCCGGGCTTAGCCCCACCCGGCCCGCACTCGGGAGGCCGCTGCCCATGGTGACGCCCGGTCTGTTCTGCCCCATCCCGCCGCGGATCTCGCCGCACGCGGACGCCGCGCAGGACTGGTTGACCGGCTGGCTCGTGGAGCGGGGCGTCGAGGCCGAGACGGCCGAGCGACTGCACCACAGCGGCTTCGCCCGCTACGCCGGTCGTCTCTACCCGGACGCTTCCGAGCTCGATCTGCGCCTCATCACGGCGCTGTTCACCTGGTTCTTCCTGCTCGACGACACGGTCGACGGCAACGCCATACCGCCACTGCACCGGGTGCGGGCGACCGTCGACGGGGTCTTCGCCACGATCGACACCGACGGCCGGCATCCCGCGCCGGGCCTGAGCGCCCCGATGCGGGCGATGCTGCTCGACTCGTGGCGGGCGATCACCGGCGGCCTGTCGGAGACGTCGGTCGACCGGATCAACGACGCGCTGCGCCACCACCTGGACGGCATCCTGGTCGAGGCCAGCAACAAGTGGGTCGGCCGCCGCCCGGGCATCGTGGAATACATCCAGCTCCGCCGCGCCACCTCGGCGGCGTACGTGTCGTACGCCTTGATCGAGTTCGCCGGCTCGGGCCGCGTGCGGATCCCGGAGGCGGTCTACCACCATCCGGTGCTGCGCGAGATCAGCGCGGCGGGCAACGACCTGCTCTCGTGGTTCAACGACCTGTTGTCGCTGGAGCGCGACGAGGACACGTCGGCCGGCCACAACCTGGTGCTGGCCACGGCGCGGGAGCGGGGCCTGGCCCGGGAGGCGGCCATCCGCGAGGTGATCGACCGTTGGCAGGAGCGGATGACCCGGTTCGTGGAGCTACGAGCGGCGGTGCCGGCCTTCGGCGCCCGCATCGACGCCGCGGTCCGCCGCTACGTCGAGGGCGTAGCCGACTCGGTCCGCGGCACGATCGACTGGTCACTGGAGTCACCCCGCTACCCGATGCCCGCCGTGGTCGAGGAGTGGGTCGACCGCCAGGCCTAGTGGCTCAATCATTGAGACACAATGGGGGTTCGATGTCTGGATGACAGCGACATCGGGACATCTCCCCATGCTGTACACGCCTCCGCCACTCACGTCGGAGGATCTATCGGTGCTTGCCGAGATCCGCAACATGCGCCGCGATCTGGCGATCGCTCTGCGCGTACCGAAACGGTGGAACGGCGGTCTTCGCCGCACAATGCTCGCGCGTGCCATCCGAGGGTCGAACAGCATCGAGGGTTACCACGTCGAGGAGGATGACGCCGCCGCTGCCCTCGACGATGAAGAGCCGTTGTCGGCAGACCAGCGCACGTGGGCCGAGATTCGCGGCTACCGACAAGCACTCGGTTACGTGCTTCAGATGGCCAACGACTCGCACTTCTCCTTCAACAGCACCGCCTTGCGGCGCATGCACTTCATGATGCTTCAGCACGAGCTTGGGAAAAGCCCCGGCCAGTACCGAACCCGGACCATCTACGTTCAGGACGAGCGCACGGGCCGCAACGTGTACGAGGGGCCGGACGCCGCCGAGGTGCCTTTGTTGGTCGAGGCTTTAGCCGACAGCCTCCATGCGGGAGTGGGAAACGATCCGATCGTCCAGGCCGCGATGGCGCACCTGAACCTCGTGATGATCCACCCGTTTCGCGACGGGAACGGCCGCATGTCCAGGGCGCTGCAGACGCTCGTGCTGTCCCGTCAGGCGATCGCGGAGCCAGCGTTCTCCAGCATCGAAGAATGGCTCGGACACAACACCGACGATTACTACCGCGTTCTCGCCATCACAGGTCAGGGCGTTTGGAAACCCCGCCCGGACGCGCACCTGTGGATTGACTTCAATCTACGCGCGCACCATATGCAGGCACAGACGACGCAACGCCGGCTGGACGAAGCGATCGCGATCTGGGCGGAGCTGGACCGACTCGTGGGCGACAACGCGCTGCCCGAGCGCGTAACAGCCCAGCTGTACGACGCGGTGTTGGGTTACCGGCTTCGGCGTTCCGGTTATGCCAAGGCCACCGAAACCGAGGACTGCACGGCGAGCAGGGATCTGGGACGCCTCGTGGACCTCGGAATCCTGGTGCCACGCGGCGAGACGCGAGGGCGTCACTACGTCGCGGGCGATGTCTTGAACGAGCTGCGGACGCGATGCCAGGAACGCCGCCGACCCCTCCAAGATCCGTTCCCCTGGATGCGGGACCGACTGGCGCGCGAAGACGTCGGCTAGGCGCGCAGGCCCTGGAGGGCGACCAGGTCCAGGAGGGCGAAGGCGAACAGGACGATGCCGATCACGCCGTTTGCGGTGAAGAAGGCTCTGTTGACTCGCGACAGGTCGCTGGGCTTCACGATCGAGTGCTCGTAGACCAGGACCAGCGCCGTGATCGCTACGCCGGTCAGCCAGAGCCAGCCCAGGTCGGCGAGGACGCCGAACCAGATGTAGAAGGCGACCGTGACCACGTGGGTCACCGCCGAGATGATCAGGGCGCCGCGTACGCCGTGCTTCACCGGGACCGAGCCGATGCCGATGCGGCGGTCCGCCTCCAGGTCCTGCACGGCGTAGATGCAGTCGAAGCCGCCGATCCACGTGCCGACCGCCACGCCGAGCACGAAGGCCGGCCACGACCACTCGCCGGTCACGCCGATCCAAGCCCCGACCGGGGCCACCGCCTGCGCTGCCGCCAGGAAGAACTGCGGATAGTTGGTGAAGCGCTTCGCGTACGAGTAGATGACCAGCAGGAACAACGCGAGCGGCGACAGGATCAGGCAGAGCGGGTTCAGTGCCGCCGCCGCGCCCTCGAAGACGGCCAGGGAGAGCAACAGGCCGATCCAGGCGGTACGCAGCGACACCTCGCCGGTGATCAGCTCGCGCTTGGCCGTGCGGGGGTTCTGCGCGTCGATCCGCCGGTCGATGATCCGGTTCGCGGCCATCGCGACCGTGCGGGCGCCGACCATCGCGATCGTGATCAGCGCCAGGGTGTCCCACTGCACGCTTCCGCCGTCGAGCCGCATGGCGGCCAGGGCGGCGACGTAGGCGAACGGCAGGGCGAAGATCGAGTGTTCGATCATCACCAGCCGCATGAAGGCCCTGACCCGGTTCGGGGCCGGTGCCGCCACGGCGACCATCAGATGCCGTACTCCTTCCACCTCTTGTCGACCAACGCCGTGATCTCCGGCGACATGGTCATCTCGTCCGGCCAACCGCGGGTGTAGCCCTCGGTCGGCAGCTTGCGGGTCGCGTCGACACCCGCCTTGCCACCCCAGAACTGCTGGTACGACGCGTGGTCGAGGTGGTCGACCGGGCCTTGGGTGAGCACCAGGTCGTGCGCGTAGTCGACGTTGCCGAACGCGCGGAACGCCACCTCGGCGTAGTCGTGCACGTCGCAGTCGTCGTCGACGACCACGATCAGCTTGGCCAGCGAGAGCAGGTGCGCGCCCCAGACCGCGCTCATCACCTTCTGCGCGTGCTTCGGGTAGCGCTTGTTGATCGAGACGATCACGCAGTTGTGGAACACCCCGGCGGACGGCAGGTCGTAGTCGACGATGTCCGGAATCAGCAGCTTGAGCAGCGGCAGGAAGATCCGCTCGGTGGCCTTGCCAAGCCCGTGGTCCTCCTGCGGCGGCTTCGAAGTGATGATCGATTGGTAGACCGGGTCGCGCTGGGTGGTGATGCACTCGACGTGCAGCACCGGGAACGGCTCGACCGGGGTGTAGAAGCCGGTGTGGTCACCGAACGGACCCTCCGGCAGCCGCTCGCCGGGCTCGATGTAGCCCTCGATCACGATCTGCGCCTGCGCCGGCACCTGGAGCGGCACGGTCAGGCAGTCGACCATCTCGACCCGCTCGCCGCGCAGGAAGCCCGCGAACAGGTACTCGTCGATGTCGCCGGGCAGCGGGGCGCTGGCGGAGTAGCTGACCACCGGGTCCGCACCGATCGCGATGGCCACCGGCAGCCGCTCGCCGCGCCGCTCGGCCACCGCGTGGTGCGCGGTCGAGTCCTTGTGGATCTGCCAGTGCATGCCGAGCGTGTTGTGCGAGTGCTGCTGGAGGCGGTAGAGGCCGAGGTTGCGCTTGCCTGTTTCCGGGTGCTTGGTGTGGGTCAGCCCGAAGTTGTGGAAGATGCCACCGTCGCCCGGCCAGACCTGGAGCCCCGGCAGCCGGTTGAGGTCGACGTCCTTGCCCCGGTAGACCACCTGCTGGCACGGAGCGGTCTTGACCTTCTTCGGGGGCACGGACTTGAGCTGGAGGACCTTGCCGAGCCCGTCGCGAATCCCCGACCAGCCCACCGGGAGCTCGGGCTTGACCAGCGCACCGATCCGGTCGCCGACCTCGTCGAGCGACTCGACGCCGAGCGCCATCGCGGTGCGCCGCTCGGTGCCGAACAGGTTGATCGCGACCGGCATTTCGCCGCGGGTCGGCCGTTCGAACAACAGCGCCGGCCCGCCGGCCCGGACGGTGCGGGTCACCACCTCGCTGATCTCCAGCGTCGGGTCGACCGGCACTCCGACGCGCCGCAGCTCACCGGCGCTCTCGAGGGCAGCGATGAAGTCCTTGAGGTCGGGGTACGGAAAGGCGCGGGCCATAGGTAGCAGTCTCGCCTATGACCCGCGCCGCACCGTCTCGGCCCCCGGGAGTCAGAAGATCAGGTCGGCGGCGGACGCCGGCAGGCCCTCGGCCGGCCCGACACGGATCTCCTGCGCGAAGACGTCGTCGGGGGGCGTGAACCGCTTGAGGACCGCGCCGTCCAGCGTGACGAGCTGGAGCTGCTCGTGACCGGCGAAGGTCCGCACGAGGAGGTGGTCCTCGCCGACCCAGTCGACGATCTGGCCTGTGTCGGCCATCGCGAAGCGCGAGCGGACGGCGCCGGACTGCGGGTCGACGACCGCGACCGTCAGTGGCCCGACGCCACCGACGGGTCCGCTGAGCGCCAACTGGCCGGCGGCCGAGAAGTTCGGTGCGGCCGTGAACGAGGCGTCCGGCACCGGGACCGAGTGTCGCTGCCGGCCGGCGAAATCGTAGTAGCCGACCTTGCTCGCCTGCTCCAGCGAGCCTTCGCCCTGCGAGGTGACCAGGGTGATCGCGAAGCCGTTGCTGTCCGGCGTCCAGCGCATGCGCACATCGCCCGAACGGAAGTCCGGCAGCGGAACCTCCTCGCTGCGCAACGTCTCGACGTCGGCCACGACCGCGGTGATCATGCCGTCCTTGGAGGGGTTCCGGAACGCTACCCGCCGGCCGTCCGGCGACCAGACGCCTTCACCGGCGTTGCCCGGAATGTCCGGGAACCAGCGCACCTCGCCCGTCGCCCTCGTCATGACGCCGTACCTGTTCGGATGGGCGCCGCTGTTGTCGCCGACCGCGACCAGCACCTGTTCGCCGTCGGGCGACGGCGTGACGGATCGGTACGCGAGCCGCTTGTACGTGCCCGTCTCGCGATCGAGCAGGAGCGAGTAGTTGAAGGCCGGGCTGCCGTCCTCGATGGCCAGGTCGCGGACGCCACTGTAGGCCATGACCACCCCACCGACCGGACCGCCGAGCGCCGGGCTGCCCTGGCCGTCGCCGTCGCCCTCGCCGACACCGCTGACCGCGAAACCGCCGGCCAACGCGGCGCAGAGGGCCAGGGTGACCGCACCACCGGCGCGGTGCCGGCGGCTGCGGCGGGCGCAGGACAGCGCAGTGCGAGCGAGGCCCTCCGGTGGCGGTCCGTCGTCGGCGATCTCCTCGAACGTCTCTCGCAGCGCGCCCGTGACGCGGTCGTTCATCGTGCCACCTCCTGGGTGGTGGTGTCGCCAATGGTCAGTTCGGGGGCGAGCTCGCGCAGCCGGGCCAGTGCGCGAGCCGCCTGGCTGCGGACGGTCGACTCGGCGCAGCCGAGAATCTCCGCGATCTCGCTGTCGGGCCGATCCTCGAAGTAGCGCAGCACCAGGACCGCCCGGTGTTTGGGCGCCAGTCGATCGAGCGCCTGGCGCAACGCCAGGTGCAGGTCGACGGTCTCGGTCGGGTCGCCCACCACGGCCCGCTCCGGCACGGCGCCGGTGGCCACCTCGGCGCGCCGGCGCAGGCTGCGCCACCAGCTGGTCTGCTGGCGATAGAGCGCGGTGCGCAGGTACGCCTCGGGCGCGCCGGACCGGATCCGCGGCCAGTGCCGGGCGCCCTTGATGAGCACCGTCTGGAGCAGGTCTTCGGCCTGCTGGCGGTGGCCGGTCAGCGCCAGCGCGGTGCGGAACAGCGCGTGCGACCTGGCTCCGACGAACTCGCTGAACTCCGCTTCGAGATCAGCGTCCATGCTTGTCCTTCATACCCCTGACAACGCCGCCGTCGCGGCCGCTGCTGCTTGGGTCAGGCGGTCGCCTGTGCGCGAATGGTGTCGGCGACGTCGTCGGCCCGGGTGTGTTTGCCGGACCAACTGGCCACGTTGGACTTCTGCACGGCCCAGGCGGTCACCGCGCGGCCGTCGCGGGTCTCGATGCGCAGGCCGCCGTAGCCGGTCTTGGCGTCGGTGATCTCGGCCAGCGGCACGCGCCTGGTGCGCAGCGGGTTGCGCACCAGGACCTCGGTGCCGGTCAGCGTCACGGCGGGGCGCAGCGCGAACAGCAGCGGCACGAGGACGGCGGCGAGCCCGAAGCCGAACCCGTACACGATGCCGAGGTCGTAGCCGCCGCGCGAGCCGGCCAGCACCGCACGGACCATGACCCACAGCCCGAAGGCCATGAACACGATCCCGCTCACCCGCCCGACCGGCGATACCCGCCACGTCTGTCGCATCGGGACAGGATACTGACGTGCGTCAGGCCATCGATCCGAAGTAGAGGCCGAACTGGTCGACGAACACCTCGACCGTGGCCGAGCTGCTGTTGAAGACCATGAAGGAGTCCTCGGCGACGCCGACGGTGGCCTGCGTAGACACCGTCTGCCCCTTGGTGAAGTTGAGGACGGACACCACCGGCTTGGGCTGGCCGTACGGGTAGATCGACAGGTAGCCCGCCGCCCCGGCCGTGTCGACGGTCAGGTTCGCGACGACGGCTTTGCGTGGCTCGCAGGCAGAGGATCCGCACCAGGTCTTGTTCACGAAGATCCGCACCGACTGACCCGGCCCGATGAGCCCACCCGCGTTCTGGCCAGGTTCGAAGAGATGACTCCGGTACGTGGGCAGCAACGTGCTGCCGGCCCCGGGAGCGAACCAACCCGCCAGGTCGGCGATCACGTGCACGGTGCCCGAGCCGCCGTGCGCGAACGCGATCTTCCCCTCGACCACCGGGGCGATCGCCATGTTGTTCACCGTCTGGCCCGCGACGAAGTTGAGATTGGAGGCCGTCGGCACCGCGGAACCGTTCGGGAACAGGGTGATGTGCCCGCTCTGGGTCGACTGGGTGACGGTCAGGTTGAGCACCACCGCGGTGGTGCCGGCCGGCACGCGCGAAGAAACGTCGACGACGACCCGTCCCTGCGGGCCCACCGGGCTCGTACCCGGCACGCCGATCGCGGATCGGGTGTCGAGCACGCGCGCCGGCGTCGCGGCGGTCAGGCCGTTCGGGGTGTTGGCGTAGTAGCCGACCAGGTCAGCGAGCACGTGCGAGGTGCCGGGGCTGTCGTTGTAGATCGAGACCTTGCCGTTGCGGACCGGGACCGTCACCAGGTTGGCGATCGTCTGGTTGGCCACGAAGTGCAGGTTGGCACCGACCGGCTCGAACAGGTCCGACCGCATGACCCGAAGCGAGCCGGAGCTCTGCGGCTGGGTCACAGTGACGTTGAGAACGACCGCGCTGGCCGTCGCAGCCGCGCCGGGGATGGCGAAGTCGACCTGCTGGCCGCCTGACAGCGGCGTGGTGCCGGGCCGGCCGATCGCCGACCGGGTGTCGAGCACCCGCTGCGGCGTGACAGCGGCATAGCCGCCGCCGAGCATCACGCAGGGCGCGTCGGAATAGGCCAGGCTGGTGCTGCGAAACCCGTCGAGGCTGAGCATGGTCGTCGCGCAGGCCGCGCCCGCGTTGCCGAAGGTCAGTCGCGCAGTCCCGGTCCGGTTGATCACCGACGCCGGGCCGTCGCCACGGAAGCTGAACGTTCCGATCGGACCATCGGTCGGCCAGGGGTAGGTCCGGCTGCTCGTGACGACCGCATCGAGGGCGCCACCGCCGGGCGCGTGGACGATCGTGGTGGTGACGGTGGGGGTCGGAACGATCTCGATCGCGCCACGGTCGACGTAACCGCCGCCGCTGTTGCCCGCGTCGGGGTTGTCGGCGTGTGCGTTGCCTCGCAGGTCGATCGCCGGGAGCCTCGGGGCGGTGGCCTTCGCGGAGTCGATGGCCGGCGAGCCTGGGCGCAGGCCGAAGGAGGTGTCGGCGACGGCGCCCAGCTTCGGGTCCGCCCTGAGGTCGTGCGCCGCCTGCCCGGTGGCGGCGTGGAGGGCACTCGGGTCGGGGAACGTCATGCCGGCCCAGGAGTAGAGCGCCCCGCCGTGTCCGGGATCGATGACGTTGTAGTCGATCTGTCCGTCGGAGGTCGCCGCGCCGGTGACCGCCACCGGCAGCACGCTCGCGGGATCGGGCGCGGGCGAGCCGGCGCACCGGCCCGGAGTGCTGACCGTCGTGGTGCGCACGATCGAGTTGACCAGAGCGAACCCCGCCGAGTCGCCACTGACGTCAACGCCGGTGAGGCAGTCCGTCACGATCGTGTTGTTGATGATCGTGGTCCGCGGCGCGCCGGCGACGGCGACGGCCGGGTAGGGCGGGACCCCGGTGTACCGGATCCCACGGATGCTGTTGGCGGCCAACAGAGTGTCGGTGGCGCCCCCGCCGACCGCGAAGGCCGGTCCGCGGGTGACGTTCGCCAGCGTGGCGCTGACAGTGACCCGACGCGAGTCGCCCTTGATCTCGACACCCGGCCCCGACACGGCGCTGATCCGGCCGTTGGTGAACGTGACGTCACTGGAATTCTCGACCACGACGCCGGGTCCACCGGTGTTGGTGATGAAACCGTCGACCACGACATCGTGCACACCCGAAAAGCGGAACGCCGGCTCACCGATGATCGTGACGGCGGTGCCCAGACTGCTTGGCCTCGCGGCCAACGTGATCGGCTTGCCGGCCTCCCCTGAGCGCGGGACCTCGGTGCCGAAATACGTGCCTTCGCGCACGGCGATGGTCTGCCCGGGCACGGCGAACGCGATCGCCTGCCCGATCGTGCAGTAGGGCTTGGTCTCGCTGCCGTCCTGGACACCGCCACAGGACTGCGCCACGTGGATGGTGGACGGCGGGTCAGCCGCCGCGGCGGCTCCACCGGCCACAGACAGTCCTGCGGTCAGCAACACACCGACGCCAAGCAGCGCAATGCCGCGAACAACCCGCATCTCGTTCTCCCCGTTGCCCAAGATGATCAACGGGATCGTAACAAGTCGATACGGCCAGCACGCCTGGCCGATCGGTCGAGGATCAGAGGCCGCCGTACGAGTGGAGGCCTGTGAAGAAGATGTTGACGCCGAACAGGTTCATCAGCATCGTCAGGAAGCCGAGCACCGCGATCCAGGTCGCCGTTGTCTGCTTCACGCTCGGTGTTGCCCGGGCGTGCAGGTAGCCCGCGTAGACGATCCAGGAGATGAAGGCCCAGACCTCCTTCGGGTCCCAGCCCCAGTAACGGCCCCACGCCGACTCCGCCCAGATCGGGCCCGCGATCAACGCGCCGAAGGTCCAGATCGGGAACGCGAACGCGTGCAGGCGGAAGGACAGTCGCTCCAGGACCGCCGCGGCCGGCAGCTTCTCGCCGAGGCTGAACGGGAAGCCGTGGCGGCCCTTGTCCCAGCCGGACCTGAGGAGGAACAGCGCGGCCGGCACGAAGCCGATCAGGAACACGCCCGACGAGATGGCCACGGCGGTGACGTGGATGGCCAGCCAGTACGAGTCGAGGGCCGGCACCAGCGGACCGACGGGCACGTAGAGGAACAGCGCCGCCACGCCGAGGAGGACCACCTGGGTCAACGCGACGTAGAGGCCCAGGTGGCGCAGTGCCGGGCGCTGGAACATCACGACGATCCACGCCACGGCGGCGACCGAGGTGGCCGCCAGGACGTATTCGTACATGTTGCCCCAGGGCAGCCGGTCGGCCGCGACACCGCGGAACACCAGCGAGCCGAACTGGGCGACACCGGCGAGCACCAGCACCGCCCCGGCGATGCGGCCGGCCCACGACTGACGGGGCGCTGGCTTGCGCACTTCTGAAACGACCTCGACCACCGGAGGGCCGCCGGCCCCCACGAGCTCCCGTGTGGCCACCTTGGCCACCACGCCGCGGTCGCCGAACGCGTACACGGCGGCGTAGCAGATCATCGCGACGAGGTAGCCGAGCATGGCCACCACCAGCAGCGCGTCCGAAAAGGCGGCCATCAGGTCTTCTCTCTCACGGCGGCGACGGTCGAAGCGAACTCCTCGGCGAAGCCGGGGTAGTCGGTGCGCGGCAGGCCACCGGCTTCGAGCAATCTACTACTCGACGTCGGAGACGGGGAAGCCAGCCGGAAGAAGACGCGGCGGCGTTTCCCGAACAGCGAGCCCATCAGGCCGCCGAGGGCGAGCACCGCCGCGATCAGCGCGATGCCCTGTCCCGGGTCGTGCCGCACGGACAGCACGATGTATTTCTTCGTGCCCACGAACTGCACCGTCGAGCCGTCGTCCAGCGTCCAGGTCTCGCCGGGCTTGAGCAGCTTGCCCTCACCGACCGGCTTGAGTCGGCCCGAGTCGATCTGCGCCTGGTCGAGCCGGTAGACGGAGCTCGGGATGCCGGCGTCCAGGCCGAGGTTGCCGCGATAGGCCGTGAGCAACAGCCCTGGGTTGTTCTCGGCGGGGAAGTCCGAGCGGAGGAACGGTGCCTGGGCCGGCGCGGTCGGCATGTAGATGCCGTCGAAACCCATCTGCAGGTTCGCGTCGCGCTTGCCGGTCGCGGGGTCGACGTTGGCGTCCGGGAACGAGATCGCGCCGGTGCTGGTCTGCATCGCGTCGATCGACAGGAACGGACCGTCCTTGGTCTGCGTCTTCCCGAACCGGTCGGTGTAGCGCAGGATCGGCGCGTAGCCGTGGCCCAGCAGGTAGATCGAGGCGCCGTCCAGCCGCAGCGGGTCGTTGACGGAGAAGCTGGAGCTGTGGGTCGGCCCGTCGCCCTCGACGGTCACCGACGCGCGGAACTGCTTGGGCTGCCCGCTGGATTGGAACGTCGCCTCGAAGTCGTCCAGCGTCACGCAGAACGGCGGCAGCTTGCCCTCGTCGACGCGCGGGCCGAGCTTCGACTCGTCGTACTGCTGAAGGCTGTTGCAGAAACTCGAGTCCTTGCCGGTGACCAGGATCCGGTTGCCGTGCCAGCCGTACCAGGAGCCGAGCGCGACCGCGATCAGCACGGCCAGCAACGAGCAGTGGAAGACCAGGTTGCCGGTCTCCTTGAGGTAGCCCTTCTCGGCGGAGACCGCGTCGTCGCGGACGACGACCCGCCAGCGCCGCTTGCGCAGCGAGGCCGCGACCTCGTCCAGCGAGCCGTCGAAGTCCTGGACGACAGCGTGGTGCGGCAACCGGTCGAGCCGCGACGGTGCCTTCGGCGGCTGCGACCTGATCGCCCGGTAGTGGTCGCGCAGGCGCGGCACCACGCAACCGATCAGCGACGTGAACAGCAGCAGGTAGATCGCCGCGAACCAGGGCGATCCGAAGACGTTGAACCCGTCGACCTTCTCGAGCCAGGGGGCCAGCGTCGGGTGCTCGCGGTAGAAGTTCTGGACCTTCTCGATCTCGACGTTGCTCTGTGGCAGCACCGAGCCGGGAATCGACGCGACGGCGAGCAGGAAGAGCAGCACCAGCGCGGTACGCATGCTGGTCAGCTGCCGCCAGAGGCCGCGGGCGAGGCCGATCAGCCAGTTGCCCCAGCCGGGCCGCTTCGGGGCGGCCTCCGAAGTGGGTCGCGTCTCGGTCGTCGTCATCAGATGCCGATGCTCCCCGGGCCGACGCTGCTCTGGAGCCAGATCAGGAAGCTGTTCCAACCGCCTGTGACCAGCGCCAGCCCGATCAGGATGAGCAGCGCCCCGCCGACCCGGGTGACCCATTTGCTGTTGCGCCGGATCAGCTTGAAGAGCCCGAGCAGGCGGGTGAAGAACAACCCGAAGATCACGAACGGAATCCCGAGCCCGAGGCAGTACGCGACGGCTAGCACGACCGCACGGTCGGCCTGACCGGAGGTCCCGGCCAGCAGCAGCACCGATCCCATCGTCGGGCCGACGCACGGCACCCAGGACAGCGCGAACACGGCGCCGAACACCGGTGCGGCGAGCAGGCCGGCCTTCGGCAGCGCCTGGATCCGCAGCTCCCGCTGGAACCCGGGGATCACGCCGAGGAAAGCGAGGGCAAGCACGATGATCAGCGAGCCGACCACGATCTCCAGCACCCGGCGGTGCTCGACCATCACCCAGCCGACCCGGCTCACCAGCACCGCGACCAGCACGAAGACCGTGGTGAAGCCGACGATGAACAGCATCGTGCCGGCCAGCACCCGGCTGCGCTCGCGAACCTTGCGCTCCAGCTCGGTGCCGGCGAGGCCCGTCACGTAGGACAGGTAGCCAGGAACCAGCGGGAGCACGCACGGCGACAGGAAGCTGACCAGCCCGGCCAGCGCCGCCCCGCCGATCGCGAAGAACAGCGGACCGCTGGTGGCGAGGTTGCCGAACGTGTCGCCCATCAGGACGCCTCGGCCGCGACCCGCTCGACGACCGGCTGGAGCTGGTCCTTGGTGACGGCTCGGCGGATCACGTACGCGATGTCGCCGGACCGGTCGAGGATGATCGTCGCGGGGATGGAGTTGGGCGGGATCTGGAACCCGAGCGCCAGCTTGCTCGACGGGTCGAACACGCTCGGGTAGCCCACTCGCTGGTTGTGGAAGGCGAGCGCGGCGTCCCGGCTGTCGCGGATGTTGATGCCGAGGAACTCGACGCCGCTGCCCTTGGTCGTCTCGTAGACGGCCTCGAGGTCGTCGATCTCGGCCCGGCAGGGGGCGCACCACGATCCCCAGAAGTTGACGACGACGACCTTGCCGGCGCTCGCGGCCGAGTCGTACGTGCCGCCCTCGAGCAGCTCGCCCTTGACCTCCGGCGCGGCCGGTCGCTTGCCGGCGGTGCACTCGATGAACCCCTCGCTGGAGGTGCCGCACAGGTCCTTCCAGCTGTCGCCGCCGCGGCCGGTGATCACGTAGACGATGGCGGCCACCGCGACCGCGGCGACCACTATCCCGACGAGGAGCCCACGACGGCGCACGTCAGGCGCCCTTGGCGTGCTTGGCGTTGGGTGACAGCGCGACCAGGTGCGCGGCCGGCTCGGAGTAGCCGATACCGACGATCTTGGTGCCGTCGAAGTGGAACGAGGTCAGGCTGCACAGGCCGCACTGGCGCTTGCGCGGGTCGTGCCAGAGCCGCTTGCGCTCGACGTAGCGGCGCAGCGTCCAGATCGGCAGCTGGTGCGAGATGCAGACGGCCTCGTGGCCCTCGGCCGCCACCCGCGCGGCGTGCAGGGCGGCGAACATCCGCTCGGCGATCGCCCGATAGGCCTCACCCCAGGACGGGGTCAGCGGGTCGCGCAGCACCCACCAGTTGCGCGGGTCGCTGAACGAGCCGTCGCCGGGCGAGACCCGCTTGCCCTCGAACCAGTTGGCGCTCTCGATCAGGCGCTCGTCGACCGCGACCGGCAGGCCGAACTGGGCCGCGATCGGCTCGGCGGTCTCCTGCGCCCGTTCGAGCGGGCTGCCCACGACGTAGGTGACGTCGCGCTCGGCGAGCGACTGGGCGGCGGCCTTGGCCATCTGCCCGCCGAGCTCGCTGAGCTTGAAGCCGGGCAGGCGCCCGTAGAGGATCTTGTCCGGGTTGTGCACCTCACCGTGCCGCAGCACGTGCACCACCGTTGTCGTCAACTCGCGCCCCCCGCGTCCGCCGCCGCCCGCGCCGCGCCTGGCAGGGCCGCGGCCAACACCTCGAGGGCCGCGTCGTCGATCGCCGTCGACACGAACCAGGACTCGAACGCACTCGGCGGGAGGTAGACGCCGGCGTCGAGCATCGCGTGGAAGAAGGCCTTGAAGGCCTCGACGTTCTGGGCGCGGGCGCCGTCGAAGTCGACGACGTCCGCGTCGGTGAAGAAGATCGAGAACATGTTGCCGGCGTACGAGAGCCGGTGCGGCACACCCGCGGCGGCGAGCGCGTCGGCGGCGAGCTTGCCGACCGTGGCCGCGGTCTCGTCCAGTCGACGGTAGGTGGCGTCGTCGGCGAGCCGCAGCGAGGCCAGGCCGGCGGCGCAGGCCAGCGGGTTTCCGGAGAGGGTGCCGGCCTGGTAGACCGGTCCGGCCGGGGCGAGCCGGGCCATGATGTCGGCGCGACCGCCGAACGCCGCGGCCGGCAGGCCGCCGCCCATCACCTTGCCGTAGGTGAACAGGTCGGCGCCCGTGTCTTCGATGCCGGCCCAGCCGGACCGGGAGACCCGGAAGCCGGTCATCACCTCGTCGACGATGAAGAGCGCGCCGTTGGCGTGGGCGATGCGGGCGACGCCGGCGTTGAAGCCGTCGCGGGGCGCGACCACGCCCATGTTGCCGGGCGCGGCCTCGGTGATCACGGCCGCGATCTCCGCGCCGTCGGCGGCGAAGACCGCCTCGACCGCGGCGAGGTCGTTGTAGGGAAGCACGATCGTGTCGGCCGCCGCCGCGCCGGTGACGCCGGGCGAGTCGGGCAGCGCGAACGTCGCGACACCCGAGCCCGCCGAGGCGAGCAGCGCGTCGACGTGGCCGTGGTAGCAGCCGGCGAACTTGACGATCTTGGACCGGCCGGTGAAGCCGCGGGCCAGCCGGATCGCCGACATCGTCGCCTCGGTGCCGGAGTTGACCAGGCGGACCTGGTCGATCGGCGTCCGGGCGATCATCTCCGCGGCGAGCTCGACCTCGCCCGGGGTGGGCGTGCCGAAGCTGGTGCCCTTGGCGGCCGCCGACTGGACCGCGTCGACCACGGCCGGGTGCGCGTGGCCGTGGATCAGCGGACCCCAGGAGCAGACCAGATCGAGGTAACGGCGGTCGTCGGCGTCGAACAGCCAGGGGCCTTCGCCGCGGACCATGAAGCGGGGGGTGCCGCCCACGGCGCGGAACGCACGCACGGGTGAGTTGACCCCGCCCGGAGTGAGCTCACGGGCGCGGCGGAACAGGGCCTCGGATGCCGGCGCGGTGCCGGCCGAATATGTTTCGGTCACGGTGCTGCCATTCTGACAGCGTGTAGGAGATGGCAGGCAGGCGCCCCTCTCGGACACGCTCGACAGGCCGGGCCGGGTAGATCGCGATAGGCTGCTGGCGTGGAACGTCCGGAGTTGTCGATCACTGTGCGGCGCACTCCCGAGGAGGCCGTGCTCAGTCTCGTCGGCGAGATTGACATGCTCACGGGCAACCGTCTGGTCAATGCGATCACCGAGGTGCTGACCGAGCCGACTCCGCGGATCACGCTCGATCTCGGCGGCGTCACGTTCTGCGACTCCACCGGCCTCGGCACCCTCGTCGTGCTCAGCCGTAAGGCGCGTGACGCACAGAGCGTGCTCGTGCTGACCAACGTGGGTGACTTCCTCATGCGCGTGCTCGACATCACCGGCCTCCGCTCAGCGCTGATGGTCAAGAACGGCGAGCCCTCCGCCTAGCTATCCCCAGCGGGCCTGTTCGAGCATCGCTATCGCGCGCTCCTTGGCGCCCTCCTCGTCGGAGCGCAGCAGGGCGGTGGCCGCGTCGACTGCTTCAGTCAGGCCCTTCCAACGGGCTTCCCGTTCACGGACGTCCTCACTGTGCGCGGCGAGCTGACGACTCTTGGTCCACAGGTCGACGAAGACCGAGACCTTGGCCCGCAACACCCACGGATCGAACGGCTTCGTCAGGTAGTCGACCGCTCCCGCCGCGTAACCACGCAGGGCGAGTTGGGCGTCCCGGTCGGCGGCGGTCAGGAAGATGATCGGGACGTGCCGGGTCCGCTCGCGGCGCTTGATGTGGTTGGCCGTCTCGAAGCCGTCCATGTCAGGCATCTGCGCATCCAGCAGGATGACCGCGAAGTCGTCGACGAGCAGCTGTTTCAGCGCTGCCTCACCGCCCTCGACCGCCACGGACTTGACCGGCAGCCCTTGGAGAATCGCCTCCAACGCGAGGAGGTTTTCCTTACGGTCATCGACCAGAAGTGCTTTCGCGGTCCCACTCACCGCCCCACCCTAACCGTCAAACGCTGCCGCCCTCGTGGGTTGCCCGGCCTGCCGTGCCATGTACCCAGCTCGCCATCAGGTCGATCAGCTCATCGAGGTCGACCGGTTTCGTGATGTAGTCGGTCGCGCCGGCCGCGATCGCGGACTCCCGGTCGCCGGGCATCGCCTTCGCGGTCAGGAAGACCACCGGCAGCCCCGCGTTGTGCTGGTTGCGGCGGATCACCCGGGTGGTCTCGTAGCCGTCCTGGTCGGGCATCATCGCGTCCATCAGCACGATGTCGACCTCCGGGTGCTCGGCCAGGGTGCGCACGCCGTCGCCGCCGTTGTCGGCGTAGAGCACCGACATGCCGTGCAGCTCCAGCGCGCTGGTCAGCGCGAACACGTTGCGGACGTCGTCGTCGATGATCAGCACGGTGGCGCCGTCGAGCGCCCGGCTGGCCGCGCTGGGCTGACGGGCCGGGTCGGTGCTCGGCCGCAGCAGCGGAGGCACGGTGGTGCGCGGCGGTGCGGGCGCCGGCATCGGCGCCACGACCGCGTCCGGAGCCAGCACATCGGGTACGAGCAGCGTGAACGTCGACCCGACCTCGGGCTCCGAGACCACCGTGATCGTGCCGCCGATCAGCCGGGCCAGGTCGCGGCTGATCGACAGGCCAAGCCCCGTGCCGCCGTACCGCCGGCTGGTCGTGCCGTCGGCCTGCTGGAACGCCTCGAAGATCAGGCCCAGCTTGTCGTCGGGGACCCCGATGCCCGTGTCCGTGACGGAGAACGCGAAGACGGTGTGTGCCGCCTGCAACGTGGGCGCGTCGAGCTCCGGGCTCGGCTCGGCGGCCTGGATGCGCAGCGTCACCTCGCCGCTGTCGGTGAACTTGACCGCGTTGGAGAGCAGGTTGCGCAGGATCTGCTGGAGCCGCTGGGCATCCGTGATCAGCATGTCCGGCAGCTCCGGCGCCACCATCACCTCGAAGCGCAGCCCCTTGTCCTCGGCCTGCGGCGCGAACGCCTGCTCCACGTACCCCCGGATCTCGTCGAACCGCAGTTCCGTCGGTTCCACGTCCATCCGGCCGACCTCGATCTTCGACAGGTCGAGGATGTCGTCGATCAGCGAGAGCAGGTCGGATCCCGCACTGTGGATGGTGCGGGCGAACTCGATCTGCTTCGGGGTCAGGTTCTCCTCGGTGTTGTCGGCCAGCAGCCGGGCTAGTAGTAGGAGGGAGTTGAGCGGCGTACGCAGCTCGTGGCTCATGTTGGCCAGGAACTCGGTCTTGTACGCGCTCGCGGCGGACAGCTGCCGCGCCTTCTCCTCCAGGCCGATCCGGGCCAGCTCGATCTCGTGGTTCTTCGTCTCGATGTTGATGTTCTGGTCGGAGAGCTGCTTCGCCTTCTCCTCCAGCTCGTTGTTGGTGCGCTGGAGCTCGGCGGACTGTTCCTGCAGCTCGTGGGCCAACCGCTGTGACTGCGCCAGCAGCTCCTCCGTGCGCCGGTTGGCCTGGATGGTGTTGAGCGCGATGCCGATCGTCGCGACCAGCCGCTCCAGGAACGTGAGGTGCAGGTCGGAGAACGCGTCGATGCAGGCGAACTCGATGACGCCGAGCACCTCGCCCTCGAACAGCACCGGCAGCACGACCAGGTCACGCGGGCGGGCGTCGAGCATGCCGGAGCGCAGGGTCAGCGTGCCGGTGGGCTCCGCGCCGACCCGGATCGGCCGGCGGGACAGGGCCGCCTGGCCGACCAGGCCCTCGCCGGGGCCGAAGATCACGTGGTGGTCGCGGGCGACGTACCCGTAGGAGGCGGTCAGCCTCAGTCGCACCACGCCCTCGTCGGTGTCGGCCAGGAAGAACGCGCCGAGCTGGGCGTCGACCAGCGGGGTGACCTCGGTCATGATCATGCGGCAGACCTCGCCGAGGTCCCGCTGGCCCTGCAACAGACCGCCGATGCGGGCCACGTTGGAGTCCAACCAGCCCTGCTCGGCGTTCTTCTTCGTCGTCTCGCGCAGGGTGACGATCATCTGGTTGAGGTTGTCCTTGAGGTCCGCGACCTCGCCCTGGGCCTCGACGGTGATCCGCTGGGTCAGGTCGCCGCGGGTGACACTCGTGGACACCTCCGCGATCGCGCGGAGCTGGGTCGTGAGCGTCGAGGCGAGCTGGTTGACGTTGTCCGTGAGGTCACGCCAGGTGCCGGACACGCCCTTGACCTGGGCCTGACCGCCGAGCTTGCCTTCGATGCCGACCTCGCGGCCGACCCGGGTGACCTCATCGGCGAAGCTGCTGAGCTGGTCGACCATCGTGTTGACGGTGTTCTTCAGCTCCAGGATCTCGCCCTGCGCGTCGACCGTGATCTTCTGGCCGAGGTCGCCGCGGGCCACCGCCGTCGTGACGGACGCGATGTTGCGGACCTGACCGGTCAGGTTGGACGCCATCGAGTTCACGTTGTCGGTGAGGTCGCGCCAGGTGCCGGACACGCCCTTGACCTGGGCCTGGCCACCGAGCTGACCCTCGATGCCGACCTCGCGGGCGACGCGGGTGACCTCGTCGGCGAAGCTGCTGAGCTGGTCGACCATCGTGTTGACGGTGTTCTTCAGCTCCAGGATCTCGCCCTGCGCGTCGACCGTGATCTTCTGGCTGAGGTCGCCCCGGGCCACCGCCGTGGAGACCTGGGCGATGTTGCGGACCTGGCTGGTCAGGTTGGACGCCATGAAGTTGACGTTGTCGGTCAGGTCGCGCCAGGTGCCGGCGACGCCCCGGACCTGGGCCTGACCGCCGAGCTTGCCCTCGGTGCCCACCTCGCGGGCCACCCGGGTGACCTCGTCGGCGAAGCTGCTGAGCTGGTCGACCATCGTGTTGACCGTCGACTTGAGCTCGAGGATCTCGCCGCGGGCGTCGACCGTGATCTTCTGGCCGAGGTCACCCTTCGCGACGGCGGTGGTGACGGACGCGATGTTGCGGACCTGGCTGGTCAGGTTGCTCGCCATCGAGTTGACGTTGTCGGTGAGGTCGCGCCAGGTGCCGGACACGCCCTTGACCTGGGCCTGACCGCCGAGCTTGCCCTCGGTGCCGACCTCGCGGGCCACCCGCGTGACCTCGTCGGCGAAACTCGACAACTGGTCGACCATCGTGTTCACGGTGTTCTTGAGCTCGAGCATCTCGCCTCGGGCGTCGACCGTGATCTTCTGGCTCAGGTCGCCCTTCGCGACCGCGGTGCTGACCTGGGAGATGTTGCGGACCTGGCTGGTCAGGTTGCCGGCGAGCTGGTTCACGTTCTCGGTGAGGTCGCGCCAGGTGCCGGAGACCCCGCGCACCTGGGCCTGACCGCCGAGCTTGCCCTCGGTGCCCACCTCGCGGGCCACGCGGGTGACCTCGTCGGCAAACGAACTGAGCTGGTCCACCATCGTGTTGACGGTGTCCTTGAGCTCGAGGATCTCGCCCTGCGCGGCCACGGTGATCTTCTGGCTGAGGTCGCCGTTGGCGACCGCGGTGCTCACCTGGGCGATGTTGCGGACCTGGGCGGTCAGGTTGCTCGCCATCGAGTTCACCGAGTCGGTGAGGTCCTTCCAGGTGCCGGCGACGTTGGGCACCGCCGCCTGGCCGCCGAGCTTGCCCTCGGTGCCCACCTCGCGGGCCACCCGGGTGACCTGCTCGGCGAAGAGGCGGAGCGTGTCGGTGAGCGAGTTCATGGTGTCGGCGAGGGCCGCGACCTCGCCGCGCGCGCTCACGGTGATCTTCTGACTGAGGTCGCCTCGGGCGACGGCGGTCGCCACGGCCGAGATCGACCGCACCTGGTGGGTCAGGTTGGACGCCATCGTGTTGACCGAGTCGGTGAGGTCCTTCCAGGTGCCGGCGACGCCGCGTACGTCGGCCTGGCCGCCGAGCTCCCCCTCGGTGCCAACCTCCCGGGCGACGCGGGTCACCTCGTTCGAGAAGCTGCTGAGCTGGTCCACCATCGTGTTGACCGTGCGCCCGATGCGCAGGAACTCACCGCGCAGCGGGCGGCCGTCCATCTGGAGCGCCATGTGCTGCGACAGGTCGCCGTCGGCCACCGCCACGATGACGCGAGCGATCTCGGTGGTCGGCCGGCCCAGGTCGTCGATCAACGAGTTGATGGCGCGCTGGCTCTCCGCCCACGAGCCGTCGTAGCCCTCCTCGTCCAGCCGCTCGGTCAGCCGGCCGTCACGACCGACGATCCGGGCGATCCGGCGCACGTCGAGATGCTGCCGCTCCTGGGTGGCCACGACGTCGTTGAAGGCGTCGGCCACCTCACCGGCCAGGCCGGCCCGGCGCGGCAGCCGCACCTTGAGGTCACCCCGGGCTACGCGGCGCAGGCCCTCGGACAGCTCTTCGAGCTGCCGCCGGGCGTCGGCGAGCTCCTGCTGCTGCTGTTGCTGCTGGACATCGGCCAGCTCCCGCTCGCGCCGCCTGGCGTCGGTGAGCTCCTGGTCTGGCTGCCTGGCCTCGGCCTCGTGGGCCTCGCCGGGCTGCTTCGGCGCTTTGGCCCGCTTGGGCCCTTCGGCGGCGGACTGGTCCGCGGCGGTGTTCGATTTCGCCGTGGTCATGGTTCCTCGCTCGGTCTGCGTGGGGAGATCGCTCGGTCTGCGTGGGAGCGTGTCGGCGGGGGGATGCCGCCGGCAGCCTTCCCATCATGGCCTTTGCCGCATGCCGGGCGCGAGGCTACGCGTCCGGATTACCGCTGCCAGACCGGGCGGCTTGGAACATTCCGCCGCTTCGGGGCAGGATGCTAAGCGTGTCAGGGGAGGGCGTCGCGGGCCAGGTCGAGCACGTCCGTCATGTGCGGCTGCCCGCCGACCGCCGCACGCCGGCCGCGGCGCGGGCTCTGGTGCGTGCCGTGCTGGCCGAGGCCGGGCTGGACGACCTGAGCAACGAGGCGTTGCTGCTGACCACAGAGTTGTCCACGAACGCGGTTGTGCACGCTGGGACTGACCTTGATATCGAAGTCACAGCGGACGGGGTCGGACTGACCGTGACGGTCACCGACTTCGCGGGCGGGCCGATCGAGACGGTGCTGGCCCGACCCCAGGCGGACGCTTCGGACATTTCCGAAATTTCGGAAAGGGGGCGTGGATTGTTGCTTGTTGACCATTTCGCCTCTCGCTGGGGCACTATTCACGAAGGCGCGCGCAAGGGCGTCTGGTTCCGGCTCGACAGATCCGACGGGTCAACTTCGCCACACGTGGTCGTACCCCGGCAGTTGGCGACCGGTTCCACGCTCGGCAGCGTGCCCGTCGCCGCCCAGCCCGCGCCCGGCCCGACCCCCACCGCGACCGAGATGGCGCAGCTCAGCCAGACCGCCCCGGACCCGTACGCCGATGATCCGCTTCCCGACTTCGCCAACGACCTGCTGTCCCGCGTCGCGGAGATGGTCGGCGCGGCCGGAGGCGTGGTCCGCCTCGACCGCGGCGACGGTGCCGGCTCGCGGGTGCTCGCGCGCTTCGGCCGCCCGCCGCGGCCCGAAGACGAGCTGCTGCGAATGCCGCTCGCGGTCAACCGGCCGTACAACGGCGAACTGGAACTCGACGCCGCGCCGTCGACCTATGCGCAGCCGCTCGCCGCGCTGGTCGCCGAACGGCTCTCGCTCTACGTCGAGAACGACCGGCTGCGCCGTGCCGACCTGCGGCGCCAGAGCTGGCTCACGTTCCTGGCCGAGGCGAGCGAGCTGTTGGCCCAGTCGCTCGACGTACAGCTGACGATGGCTCTGATTCCTCAGCTCGTCGTGCCGCGGCTCGGCCAGTGGTGCGCGGTGCACACCACGGACGAGTGGGGCCGGCTGCACCTGGCCGCGGCGAGCCACGCCGACGAGTCGATGCTCCCCCGCCTGCACGCGGTGCTGGCGGAGTCGGGCCCGGAGTCGATGGTGTCCCGGCTGCGCGAGGCGTCGCGGACCGAGTCGCAGGTGCCGCTCGGCCCGCCGATGGAAGGCTTCGCGGTGCCGCTGGTGGCCCGCGGGCAACGGCTCGGGACGCTGGCCGTCGGCCGGCACCAGCGACACCGGCACGACCCGGACGAGATCGCGGTGATCGAGGACGTGGCCCGCCGGGCCGGCCTGGCGATCGAGAACGCCCGGATCCACGAGGAGCGCCGCAAGGTCGCACACACCCTTCAGCAGTCGCTGCTGCCACCGGTCCTTCCGGTGGTGAAGGGCATCGGCTTCGCGGCCGAGTACGTGCCGACTGGCGACGCGGCCGAGGTCGGCGGCGACTTCTACGACGTGGTGCCACTGAGCGACGACCGCTGGCTGGTGGTGGTCGGCGACGTGTCGGGCAAGGGCGTACCAGCCGCGGCGGTCACCGGCCTGGTCCGCGACGTGATCCGAGTGCTGGTCCACGACTCGCGGCCGCTGCCGGAAGCGCTGACCCGACTCAACGAGACGCTGGTCGACCGGGGCGGCGGGCGCTATTGCACGCTGGCCCTGGCCGCGGTCGGCCCGGCCCCGTCGGGCGACGGCGACCTCGCGGTCTCGCTGCATCTGGCGGGCCACGACCGCCCGGTCGCGGTCCGCGCGGACGGCCGAGCAGCCTTCGTGGGTACGGGCGGAACGGCGCTGGGCCTACTCGACGAGGTAGCGACCCCGGTAGCGGAGCTGACCCTGCGCCCTGGTGACTCGCTGGTCTTCTACACGGACGGGGTGACCGAGCGGCGCCGCGGTCGCGACCTGTTCGGCCCGGAACGCCTACGCGACGCCGCGGCGCCGTTGGCAGGGTATTCGGCCGACGTGGTCGCGGCGCGACTCAAGACGGCGGTGATCGGCTTCTCGGCAGACACCCCGCGAGACGACATCGCGATCCTGGTACTCCGCAACGACGTCGTACCTAGCTAGCCGCTTCACGACCGACCGGCTCCTCGCCCGGGTCGAAAGCGTCTTGCGGCTGATCTCGCGCGGTGCCGCCTGCGGTGGCGCACCAGCCCGGCGGCGCTCGCTGTGGGCCGGGCCGGCAACCTGGCGCATTTGGCGCCAGGCCACCTGCCGGACGGCGCCAAATCGGTCGGGCCATCCTTCTCCAAGTCGCTCGGAAGCCACCTGCCGAGGGTGCAGGGCCGGTGGCCCGGTCGCCGCACTCTCGATCGTCGGGGTCGGACCGGCCGGGTCGGTTCGGGGCTTGGCGGACGGCGGTCGGGTTCAGCGGAGGCTGCGATGATCGGTGAGACTTGGCGCATGAGGGGGTAGCTCGTGGATCGGATCCGGTGGTCCGTCGACCAGGTGGATCCCGGTCCGGCCGAGCGGATCATGGAGGTCGGCTGCGGCGGTGGGACCGCGGCGGCGCTGGTTTGTGGGCGGCTGCGTACCGGGTCGATGACCGCGATCGATCGCTCGTTGACCGCGGTGAAGAAGACGCTGGCCCGCAACGCCGACTGTGTCGAGGCCGGGCGGCTGACCGTGGTCCAGGCGCCCTTCACCCTCGACGGTGTCGGGAAGCTCGGCCCCTTCGACAAGATCTTCTCGATCAACGTGAACCTGTTCTGGACCACGCCCGCGCGGGAGGAGCTCGACCTCTTGCGCCGGTTGCTCGTGCCGGGCGGCACCATGTACGCCTGTTGGGGGCGCGGACCCACGCCCGGCCGGTCCGACGAGATCGCGGCGCGGGCGGCGGCACGGTTTGTGGCGGGCGGCTTCGATACCTCCGTGACCTCGGCCGAGGGCTTGCAGTGCGTGGCCGCCACGCCCGTGAATACGACACGCTGAGGGCTATGTCCGTTTAGCGTGTGTTCAATGACAACCACCGCGGAGCCCGGGTCGAACAAGTACACCGTGCTCGCCGCGATGGTGTTCGCGGTCGCGATGACCTTCATCGACCAGACGATCGTGTCGATCGCCGTGCCCGACATCTCCGGCGAGCTCGGCATCTCGGCGTCCGCGATCCAGTGGGTGATCAACGGTTATCTGCTGTCGCTGTCGGCCTTCTTCGCCTTTGGCGGCCGGCTCGCTGACCTGCTCGGCCACCGCCGGATGGTCCTCATCGGCGTCACCATCTTCGCCGTCTCGTCGGCCCTGTGCGGCGCGACGCCGAAGGGCGACGGGGCCGAAGCGTGGCTGATCATCTTCCGGGTCATCCAGGGCTTCGGCGCCGCGCTGCTGTTTCCGGCCGCGCTGGCCATCGTGGTCGCCGCCTTCCCGTTGCGGCAACGCGGCAGAGCACTGGCGATCTTCTTCGGCGTCACCGGCGGACTGACCGCGATCGGCCCGATCCTGGGCGGCTGGCTCACCCAGTACACCTGGCGGGCGATCTTCTGGGTGAACGTACCCGTGGCGATCATCGCGGTCGTCCTGACCTGGCTCGCCCGGGTGAACCCGGCACACCGGCGCGAAAAGCTCGACTGGCGCGGCGCCGTTCTGATCGTCGCCGGCATGGCGCTGAGCGTGCTCGGTCTGCAGCAGGCGAGCTCGTGGGGCTGGGACAGCTGGCGCACGTGGCTGTGCATCGTCGCCGGCTTCGCGATCCTGGTGGTCTTCGTGCTGGTCGAGCTCCGCACCGAGACCCCGCTGATCAAGGTCAGAATCTTCCAGGACCGCGCCTTCACGATCGACAACGCGGTGCTGTTCTTCGGCCTGATGGCCTTCGTGCCGCTGTTCTTCTTCGCCAGCGTCTATTCGCAGATCTCGCTGGGCCAGTCCGCCAGCGGCGCCGGCCTGTACCTCCTGATCTTTTTCGGCGGCTTCGTGGTCGCCGCCCAGATCGGCGGTCGCATGCTCGACCAGGGCGGCGCCCGCCGGCCGATGATCCTGGGCTGCGTGCTCGGCACGATCGGTTTCGCCTTCTGGGCCGGCAGTCTGACGACGCTGTCCGAGGGCAGCCAGTGGTACTGGATCATCCTCTCCGGCGCCGGCATCGGCTTCTTCCTAGGCCCAGCGAGCACGGACGCGGTCAACCGCGCGATCAACGCGTCGTACGGCGAGGTCACCGGAATCACCCAGACCCTGCGTAACTACGGCTCGAGCCTGAGCCTGGCCATCCTGGGCACCGTCTTGCTGCAGGTCGGCCGCGACAAGATCTCGACGTCACTGTCCGGCCTGGGCGTACCCAGCGCCGACGCCGCAGCCGCCGCCAACTCCTTGATGACGTCGACGGGCGCCAGCAACGCGGCGGAGGCGCTCCCGCCCTCGATCCGCGAGGCCGCGTTCGACGCCATCGAACGCGACTACGCGGAAGCGAGCCGAGTCGTCTTCTACGGCATGGCGGTCGCGCTGTTCGTGGCCCTCTGTTTCGCCATCTTCCACCCGGGCGGCAAGGTCGAACAGGAGTCCACCGAGTCGGTCGAAAGCCCCGCCCGCACCTCGACCCGAGACGACGACGCCGGCGGCCCTCTCGGTCCCCCGGTCGCGCCAGCCTGACCCCAACCAACCCGACGGGCAACGACCACAAGATCAATCCGTCGCCGGTGTTCGCTGGCCAAGCGCAGGCCAAGGTGTTCGCCGCGCGCGAACGATCGGGGTCCGATGCCCTTCGCCGGTATACGGTCGGCGGAGGGCTCGACGCAGCCGCGCGGCGGTCCGGCACCAGCCGACCGCCCGGCTGCCCACCGCCGACGACCGTCGACATCGGAGCAGCCGGTGACTTGGTCACGCCCGCGACGGAAGGGACTGACGATGCCCCTCGACGACCACCCGCGCCGCTGGAACCAGCCGCCCGGGACGACTCCGCCGTGGTCCGATCAGCCGCCGGCGGAGAGCACGCCGCCGTTGGCTCCGTGGCTCGAGGAGAAGCTCTTCGATCGGCGCATCGTCCTCCTCCAAGGCACCGTGACGGGCGCGGCGGCTACCCGGACCGCCGCTGCCCTGCTCACCCTCGACGCGCAGGGCGCGGACCCGGTCGAGCTGCACCTGCGCAGCCCCGACGGTGACCTGGACGCGGTCTTCGCCGTCATCGACGCGATCGACGTGATGCACGCACCTGTGCACGCCCTCGCGTCGGCCGAGATCGGCGGCGCGGCCTTGGGCCTCTACGCCGTCGCACCGCACCGGCGCGCGTTCCCGCATGCCCGGTTCCGCCTCCGCGAGCCCCGCGCCGCAGGCGTTTCCGGCACCGCCGAGGACGTCGCCCACGCCGCTGGTCACCACCTGCGTGCCCTGGACGACCTCATCGTGCGGATCGCCGGCGCCACCGGCCAGCCACGCAGCCGCATCGAGGACGACCTGTCGCGCGGCCGCCAGCTCACCGCCGAGGAAGCCCGCGAGTATGGCCTCGTGCACGAGATCGTCGCGCCGGGCAGGAAGGCCTCGTGAGCCACCGACACGGCGGCCCACAGCCACACATCGTCCGCGACAAGAAGCCCCCAAGAGCCACCGCGCAACGGCCGACCGCCAGCCATCGTTCCGCCGGCAAGAAGGCCTCACAAACCGCGACGAGCAACGCAAGGCGCGCCCTGCGGGAAGGCTCATAGGCCGCCTATGTAGCGGCCCGGGGCCATGCGGCGTTGTGGGTCGAAGCGTTCTTTCACCTCCCGCAGCGTCGGTAGGGCCGCCACCGGCCCCCACATGTCGACCGCCTGCCGGACCGCCGGCGGGGCCGAGGTCACCACGCACGTGCCTCCCCGGAACAGCAGCACGCCCCGGACCGCGTTGAGGATCGCGGACACCCGCTCGGCCCCCAGGCTCGCCGGCAGCGCCGCATGGACCACGCCTATGCCAGCAGCCCCGCGCACCGGAACCGGCCCGCCCACCGCGTCACGCAACGCGTAGATGGCCGCGTGCAAGTCGCTGATCGGCACCGACAGCCGCAGCGCGACCTCACCAGGCTCGAACGGATAGCGATGCCACCACCGCGGTGGGGTCTCCACCGCTCGGGCATCCCCGCCCAGCACACCGACCGCCTGCTCGGCTCGGTCGAGAACGTCGGCCCGCGTGCCCTCCAGCAGCAGCGCCACCGTGCCCGGACCCTGGCGGCTGCGTTGGCGCGGTATCAGGACCGCCCGGTGTGCCGGCAGGTCGACCTCGATCGCCGACGGGGCCAGCGACGCCGCCAGCACCTGCCGGACCAGATCGTGCACCTCGAGCGGGGTCCACACCGAGCGCGTCAACCAGACCCGGGCGGCCGGCGCCGCCTGGGTGCGCAGGGTCGCCGAGACCAGCAGGGCCAGCGCCCCCTGCGAGCCGCACAGCACCTGGTTGAGTGAGGGGCCGTCGGCGCCGCGCATCGACCAGCCGGACGAGTGGTGCAGCCGGCCCTCGGCATCCACGTAGCTCACCCCGACCACCTGCTCGCACGGCGTGCCGTAGCGGTGCCGCAGCGGCCCGGCCTCGTCGGCCGCCAGGATGCCGCCGACGGTCGCACCGATCGAGCGGGGGTCGCAGGCCAACCGATGCCCGCGCTGGCCCAGCGTGGCCTGCACCGCGCGGACCGGCGTGCCGGCACCGACCTCGACGCTGAGCTCGCCGGCGTCGCGATGCCAGATGCCGGCGAGGCGGCCGGTGTCGACCACCAGGTCGAGCCGGTCGGGTGGCGCTCCCCAGTCGACCTTGGTCGCCGCGCCGCGGGGCACCACCGCGAGGTCATGGGCGGCGGCCAGGGCCAGGACCGCGCCGGCCGCTTCCACCGTGCCGGGCGCGGCCACCCACCGCGCGGGCACCCCGACCACGTCGTCGGCCGGGCCGGCCTCGCGCGCGAAACCCTCGCCACAGATCGCGGCGAGCTGCCTCCGCACGTCGGAGCCCCCCGGCACAGTCATGGCGCAATCGTACACATGTTCGAACGACCCGCAACGCCGTCGAACGCGGCGCCGGGTAGCGTGGCGACCGTGACCGACGAGCCGAAACCCCCTGTCGCGAAGCGGGTCCAGCACGAACGCACCCACCACGGCGACACGATCATCGACGAGTACGCATGGCTCGCGGAAAAGGACGATCCCGACACGCTTGCGCACCTGGAGGCGGAGAACGCGTACACCGAAGCGGTGACCGCGCATCTCGCCCCGCTGCGGGAGAAGCTGTTCGGCGAGATCCGGATGCGCACCCAGGAGACGGACCTGTCGGTGCCGACCCGCATGGGCGCTTACTGGTACTACACCCGCACGGTCGAGGGTCAGCAGTACTCGATCCACTGCCGGGTCCCGCTCGACGACCCCGCGCAGACCGAGCCGCCGGCGACGGGTGACGGCACACCGCTGCCCGGCGAGGAGATCCTGCTCGACGGCAACGCCCTCGCCGAGGGGCACGAGTTCTTCTCCCTGGGCGCCTTCGACGTCAGCCCCGACGGCAACCGGCTCGCCTACTCGACGGACTTCACCGGCGACGAGCGCTTCACGCTGAAGATCAAGGACCTGCGCACCGGCGAGGTGCTGCCCGACGAGGTGCCCGACACCTTCTACGGCACCGCCTGGTCGTACGACGGCAACACGCTCTTCTATCTCACCGTCGACGAGACGTGGCGCCCTTATCGCGTCTGGCGTCACCAGGTCGGCACGCCGACGAGCGAAGACGTCAAGGTGTACGAGGAGCTCGACGAACGCTTCTGGGTCGGTGTCGACCTGACGCGGTCGCAGCGCTACATCCTGATCGAGGCGGGAAGCAAGATCACCAGTGAGGTACGGGTGATCCCCTCCGACGACCCGACCTCCGAGCCCGCGCTGATCGCACCCCGCCGGCAGGGCGTCGAATACTCGGTCGAGCACCACGGCCACCGGTTCCTGATCCTGCACAACGACGGCGCCGAGGACTTCGAGCTCGCGTACACCTCGGTCGACGACCCGATCGGTTGGACCACGATGGTGCCGCATCAACCCGGCACCCGGCTGGAGTCGGTCGACGCGTTCGCCGAGCACCTCGTGATCTCGCTGCGCCGCGACGGCCTGTCCGGCCTGCGCATCATGCCCCTCGGCGAGACCGAGGGCTATGACATGCGGTTCCCGGAACCGATCTACAGCGTCAACATCGATGCCAACCCCGAATACCAGACCTCCGCCGTACGACTGCGCTACACGTCGCTGACGACGCCGGAGTCCGTGTACGACTACGACCTGGCCACCGGCGACCTCGTGCTGCGCAAGCGCAAGCCGGTCAAGCCCGGCCCGGACGGGCGCGAGTTCGACCCGGCCGACTACGAGCAGCACCGCGAGTGGGCGATGGCCGACGACGGCACGCGCGTACCGATCTCGTTGATCCGCCGCAAGGGCACGCCGCGCGACGGCTCGGCGCCGTGCGTGCTCTACGGCTACGGCTCGTACGAGGCCTCGATGGACCCGTGGTTCTCGGTGCCGAGGCTTTCCCTGCTCGACCGGGGCATGGTCTTCGCTGTCGCGCACGTGCGCGGTGGCGGTGAGCTGGGCCGCCACTGGTACGAGAACGGCAAGCTGCTGTCCAAGAAGAACACGTTCAGCGATTTTGTGGCCTGTGCGCAGCACCTCACGAAGGCCGGCTGGACCTCGGCGGACCGACTGGTCGCCCGGGGCGGATCGGCGGGCGGACTGCTGATGGGTGCGATCGCCAACCTCGCGCCACAGGCCTTCGCCGCGATCGTCGCCGAAGTGCCCTTTGTGGACCCGCTGACGTCCATTCTGGACCCATCGCTGCCGCTCACCGTGATGGAGTGGGAGGAGTGGGGCAACCCGCTCGCCGACCCCGAGGTCTACGCGTACATGAAGTCGTACTCGCCGTACGAGAACGTGTCTGATGTGGACTACCCGGCGATCCTGGCCGCCAGCAGCCTGAACGACACCCGGGTGCTCTATCACGAGCCGACCAAGTGGGTGGCGCGGCTGCGAGCCACCTCGCCGCGCGGGCACTACCTGCTCAAGACCGAGATGGGCGCGGGCCATGGCGGCCCAAGCGGCCGCTACGACGCCTGGAAGGACGAGGCGTTCATCGCCGCCTGGATCCTCGACCGCGTCGGCCTCGCCGACTGAACGCGCCGAGGGACCCTTGCCAGGCGAGCAAGGGTCCCTCGTGAACGTCAGTTCATCAGCGCGGCGCCGATGATGATGCCGAGCACCGCCCCGAGCACGCTGGCGCCCGCGGCGTACCAGCCGAGCGGCTTGTCACCCAACACCGCGCCGACCACGCCCAGGATCAGGCCGAGGATGCCGAAGATCAGGGGCGAGATCAGCAGCGCGAGCACGGCGAAGACGAACGCGATGATCGTGCAGATACGGGCGGCCGAGCTACGCGGCCGTGCGGGACTGGTCGGGTAGGACATGCCGTCACTCCTCCAAGTTGTGGATGGAGCGTGCAGTACCCAACCGGGCCGAAGGATATTCAGGCCGCTGCTGCGGCGGCGAGCACTTTAGGGTCCACATTGCCACCGGAGATGACGGCGACCGTCTTTCCGGACGGCAGTTGGTCGCGCCGGAACAGGAACGCGGCGCTCGACACCGCTCCGCTCGGCTCGACCACCAGGCGCGACCGCCGAACCAGCAGTGAGGTCGCCGCGGTGATCTGCGCTTCGGTGACGGTGACGATGCCGTCGAGCCGGGCGTGCAGGTGCTCGAAGGTGAGCTCGCTCAGCGGCACGCGCAGGCCGTCGGCGCTGGTCCTGATCAGGTCGGCGACGTCCCAGGTGACCATCGTGCCGCGCAGCAGCGACTCGTGCGCGTCACCGGCCAGGTCCGGCTCGACGCCGAACACCTTCGCGGAGGGCCGGCGGGCCTTGATCGCTGTCGCCACGCCGGAAGCGAGCCCGCCGCCACCGACGGGGACCAGCACGACGTCGACGTCGGGGCAGTCCTCGAGGATCTCCAGGCCGACGGTGCCCTGACCGGCGATGATGTCGCGGTGGTCGTAGGGCGGGATCAGCGTGAGGCCGCGCTCGTCGGCCAGCTTCTGCGCCACCACGACCCGCTGGCTCGGCGGGACCATGACGATTTCCGCGCCGAGGTCGCGTACCGCCGCGATCTTGATGTCGGGCGCCGTCTCGGGAATGACGACGACGCAGGGAGATCCGAAGACCTTCGCGGCGTACGCCAGAGCCTGCCCATGATTGCCCGAAGAGTGCGTGACGACGCCGCGGGCGCGTTGCTCGGCGCTCAGCCGCGAGATCGCGTTGGTGGCGCCGCGGAGCTTGAAGGAGCCGACGGGCTGGAGGCTTTCGGGCTTGAGGTGGAGACCGGGGGCCCAGGGCGCCGGCAGCACGGTGGTGCGCACCACCGAGCCGGCGATCGCCCGGGCCGCCGCTTCGACGTCGTCGACCGAGATGAGGTCGACGGTCACCCTTCGCTCTCCGGACGGGCGACGTAGACGCCCTTGCCCTGGCGGCCGTCGAGCAGGCCCTCGGTCTTGAGGACCAGCATGGCGGACTCGATGGTCTGGCTGCTCACGCCGTATTGCGCGCACATCTCGCGCTTGGTCGGCAGCTTGGCACCCGGCGCCAGTCGACCGTCCTTGATCTGCTCACGGAGGTCGTCAGCGACGCGTCGGTAGTCCGGCTTGTAAGGGGACATCGGCTCACTTCCGAGTTGGCCTGTCCAGTAGATCACCCCTGTTGCAATCTTGCAACCACAAGACGACTAACCAAAGTTGCGAGGCAAGGTAGACGTGCCAGAGTTGCCCTGGCAGCATGTATCACCGAAGGCGTTCGCTTCCGAGTTGGCCCTTGCGAACGGACTCCTTCACCCCCGGTTCGGGCACCCGCCCGCGCCGAGCCGGGGCGGTTCGGAGTCCCGTCACCGACCCGCCCCGGCGCTCCCAGATGGCCATGCCCTTCTCCCGGGTACGCCCCAGCGTCATCGCGGGCGCCGCCCAGCCCGCACCGGGATCGGGGCAGCGGCCTGCGGCGGCAGCGGTCCGCGACGAGACCTCCGGGCCGCTGTCTGCCGCGGCTATCGCAGGAGGAGTTGACGATGTTCTTCGGAAACCCACCGGACCCGGCCCGAGTCGAAGCATGGAACCGCACCTACCTGACCCACGGCCGCAACCCAAACGACCCGACCCGGTGCGCCATCGCCGGCTGCCCGGGCCAATTTCCGTGCGCCTTCCGCGTGGAAGCGGCCGAACTCCTGATCGTGGCCGGCATCGACCTGCCTGATTCGCCGGTGGCTCAGGACGACGACCGGCCACCCGGCGACTTCGCGGCGATACCGGCCCCGCGGCGCGCAAAACCGTCGAGTCCGCGCTTGTCCACAGTGTCCAGACTTCCGACGCCGATTGACTTCGAAGCGCCCCGGTCGCAAGTCCCAAAGCCGTGGCTTCCGGCCGCAGTTGCTCAACGACAGCAGCCGATCCGGTGCGAAGTAGACGTCTCGCCCCAACCGCTGACTTTCACGGCGAGTAGCTCCGGCGGTCAAGGCGCGACAGAGCCGTAGATCAGCCCGCCGGTTGCGGAGCCCAGCGGCCTTGCCCTTCGCTGCCCTGCGGGCGCCCGCGGGCGCCTCCTCTGGCCGTGATCTTGTGGTTAGACTCCCGCAGCGTGGGATCGAAAACCTCTGCGCTCGACAGTGCCGTCGCTCTCGTGCGGCAGGGTCAGTTGGCCCAGGCCGAAGACGTGATGGTGCGCGAGGTGCAGGCTGTCGCGGCCAAGCACGGTCGCGGCAGTGTGCGGTGGGCTGAGGCGCAGTGTGATCTCGGGACTGTGCTGATGAACTGCGACCAGCTCGGCCGCGCCGTCGATGCCTTTCGCGCAGCCGCGTCCGTTGACCCCGGAAGCGACTACGAGGCGCGCAAAGATCAGATCACGTACCGCATGAATTTGGGTATCGTCCTGCGGCTGGCCGGCCGGATCGAAGAGGCCGAGGCCGAGCTTCGGCAGGGGCTGCGCGAGCGGCTGGCGTTCTACGGCAAGGAGCACGCCGGCTACGGGTTCGGGCTCGAACCGCTCGCCGCCGTGCTGCTGCAGCGTGGCAATCTGGCCGAGGCCAGGCAGGTCGTCGACGAGACCGTCGACAACTTCTGGCGCAACGGGCACGAGCGGGTGGCCACCGCGATCGCGCTTCGCGGTGAGATCATGGCCGCCGGCGGCGAGACCGGCCCGCTCTTCCTCGGCCTCGACCAGCTGCCCGAGCACGTCGTCGAGCAGGTCGCGGCGGCCGTAATCAGCCAGGGCCAGGGCAACCCCGCCGTGCTCACCGACCTCGCCGCCGCCCTCGAAGCTCGCCTTGGCCCGGACCACCAGGCCACCCTCAACGTGCTGTCCGCGCTCGCCAACACCGGTCACGGCCGGGTCGACGCCATCCAGCGCGTGCTCGCCTCCTACGACCGCCAAGGCCGCGACGAGGAAGCGCTCATGGCGACGCTCGGCCTCGCGCTGGCCCAGAGCGACAGTGGCGACGACGCGGGCGCGCTGGCCAGCTACGAGTCCGCGTACGCCCTGGCCAACCGGCTCCGTCGACCGGAGCTCGTGAGCCAGACGCTGCGCAACTGGGGGCTGGCGCTCAAGGAGGTCGGCCAGCTCGGTCCGGCGGAGCAGCGACTGGCGGAAGCGGTCGCGGTCGCCCGCGGCGGTGCCGACCGCGAGACCCTCGGCCGCGCGGGCGTCGCGCTCGGCTTGTTCCTCCAGCACGAGGGGCGCCTCTCCGAGGCCGAGAAGGTGATCGAGGAAGGGCTGTCCGCGCTGGATCCCGTGCACCCCGACGCTCTCATCGGTCGCAGCCACCTCGGCGCGGTGCGGGAAGGCCGCACGTGCGGTTGCGGCGATCTGCCGAGCACGATCAGCGACGCGTTCCGCGACTTCGTCATGGCCATCCCCCAGGACCTGCTGGCCGACCTGCGCGTGACGATCGTCGACCACGACTTCAAGATCGACGTAGAGCTGCGCCGCGAGCCCGCGAAGGACGAGCTCGAACGGCTCAACGAGGTGGTCCAGTCGGCGCACGCCGAGTTCCGCCGCCGGATCACGACCCGAAGCTGAGCGCTGACGCCGTTCGATATTGCCCGGCCCGACCGCCGCAGAGGACCAGAATCGGTCAAAGAGCGGAAGATCGGGGACGGACATGGCGCGTACGGTGGCTCAGGCAATGGTCTCCACGCTCAAGGCGTCCGGAGTCCAGCGGGTGTACGGCATCCCCGGTGACTCCCTCAACGGCTTCACGGATGCGTTGCGTCGTGACGGAGGCCTGGCCTGGGAACACGTGCGCCACGAAGAGGCCGCCGCGTTCGCCGCCGCCGGTGAGGCCGGCGTGACCGGGCAGTTGGCCGTCTGCGCGGGCAGTTGCGGGCCGGGCAACCTCCACCTCATCAACGGGTTGTACGACGCCAACCGCAGCAACGTCCCCGTCCTCGCGATCGCGGCCCACATCCCCACACCGGAGATCGGGAGCGGCTACTTCCAGGAGACCCATCCGCAGAACCTGTTCTCCGAATGCAGCGTCTACTGCGAGCTGGCCAGCATCCCGGAGCAGATGCCGCGGCTGCTGGAGATGGCCATGAGGGCGGCCGTCCAGAAGCGCGGTGTCGCCGTCCTCGTCATCCCCGGCGAGATCTTCTTCGCCGACGCCGACGACGCGAAGGGTGAGGGGCGGTGGCCGGTCGCCGTGCGCCAGGCCGACGCCGTCGTCCGGCCCGACGACGCGTCGCTCGCCGCGGCCGCCGAGGTGCTCAACCGCGCCCAGCGGGTGACCATCCTGGCCGGTGCGGGCTGCGCGGGCGCGCACGGTCAGCTGATCGACATCGCCGGTGCGCTGAAGGCTCCGGTCGTGCACGCCTTGCGCGGCAAGGAGCATGTCGAGCACGACAACCCGTACGACGTGGGCATGACGGGTCTGATCGGGTTCAGCTCCGGCTATCGGGCCATGGAGCACTGCGACGCCCTGCTCATGCTCGGCACCGACTTCCCCTATCAGCCGTTCTATCCGGACGACGTGCCCGTGGTGCAGGTCGACGTGCGCGGCGAGCGGATCGGCCGCCGCGTGCCCGTGCGGGTGCCGCTGGTCGGCACGGTCAAGGACACCGTCGACGCGCTGCTGCCGCTGCTCACCTCGAAGACCGACAGCGCACACCTGGACCGGATGACCGCCCACTACCGCCGAGCCCGTGCCCGGCTGGACCGGCTGGCCGAACCCGGTCGCGGCGGCCGGCCGCTGCACCCCCAACACGTGGCCGCGATGATCGACAAACTCGCCACCGACGACGCGGTGTTCACCGTCGACGTCGGGACACCGAGCATCTGGGCCGCCCGGTACCTGCACCTGAACGGCCGCCGGCGGCTGATCGGGTCGTTCACCCACGGCAGCATGGCCAACGCGCTCCCGCAGGCGATGGGCGCGCAGGCCGCCGACCGAGGTCGACAGGTCTTCGCGCTGTCCGGCGACGGCGGGGTCTCCATGCTGCTCGGGGAGCTGCTCACGCTGCGCCAACAGCGACTGCCGGTCAAGGTCGTGGTGTTCAACAACAGCGCGCTGTCGTTCGTCGAGCTCGAGATGAAGGCCGCGGGCATCGTCACCTACGGCACCGACGTGCCGGACCAGGACTTCGGCGCGATCGCAAGAGCGGCAGGGCTTTTCGGCGTACGCGTCGACAGCGCCGACCAGCTCGAACCGGCCCTGCGCGACGCCCTGGCCCACGACGGGCCGGCGGTCGTCGACGTCCGCACCGCCCGCCAGGAACTGTCGCTGCCGCCCAAGCTCACCTACGGCCAGATCAAAGGCTTCACGTTGTACGCCACCCGCACCATCCTCTCCGGCAACGCCGACGAGATCGTCGAACTGGCCCACACGAACCTGCGCCAGCTCGACCTGGAGTAGTACGTCCGGCGGCTGAACCGGTCCAAGCGATTGCCGCCCGCGGCCCGATGTCCGAAGACGGTCCTCCCGGCACCGTTGCCCTTGTGATCGGAGGCAGAGAGCTCGGCCCTGTCCTCAACGTGCCCAATGCCGTCACGCTCGTGCGGGCCCTGGTCGCGGTGGGTTCTTGGTTCGGCCGCGGTGTCCACCGCCAGCGCCGCGCTGCTGGTCGCCGCCTACCTGACCTACTGGGTCGGCGACATGCTCGACGGGCTCATGGCCCGGCTGTTGCGGCAGGAGACCCGGGCCGGCGCCGTGTTCGACATCCTCGCCGACCGTGCCCGCACCTCCGTGTGTGCGGCCGGCCTGCTGGTGCTCAGGCCTGACATGGCCGTGCCGATCGCCGTGTTCTTCGTCCAGTTCATGGTGGTCGACAACCTGCTCAGTCTGGCCTTCCTGCGCTGGCCGCTGTTGAGCCCCAACTACTTCGACCGGGTCAGCCCCGCCATCCACCGCTGGAACTGGTCCCCGCCCGCCAAACGCCCATGAAGGCCGCCGTCTTCGCCGCCACCTGCCTCGCCGGCCGCGCGATCAGACTCAGCGTCGTGGCCGCGGCCCCGCGCCTGCTGACCTGAGGCACGTTCGGAGCGACTGTCCCCCGAGCCAGGTCAGACAGATGTCGACCTCCTCGCCAGCCCGAGTCGATGGTCAGCGAGTGCCCGCGGTCGGCGAAGGTCTCGATGTCGGTGACCGCCTCGGAGTGCCGGTACTGCTTGAAGGTCGCCCGCGTGACCGTGTCGGTGACCGGGTCGTTGCCGCTCGCGATCAGCAACCGCGGTCTGGTCGTCGGTCGCCACCTCGGCCGGCGAAACATGGGATCGCAGCTCGTCGTTCCGCCCGACGAGCGGCCGACCGGCAGGCACGCTCACAGGATCGAGCATCCGACGCGACGTCGGTCACCCTCGATGTCCTATGAGGACGCTTGGCTGCGTGGCGGCACGAGCGTCCGCACGTCGCACTCGTACCCGGAAAGAGGTGATCATGTGAAGCTGCCGGTTGGGGACGAACGGGACTTTCGCGAGGTCCGTCGCGGCAAACGGACATCACGCTGCCTAGCTGTGACGGTTCGGCCGTTGTCCGGCCAATGTCGCCACGGAGTGATCGCTCCCCAAGTAGCTTGATGGTGACGCCCGAGCCGAGTGCCCGGCCCATCGCCAAAGGGCCCGTTCGCCTTTCGCCACTCGGCTCCCCTCTGTTCACTGGAGAGGCTCGCGGCATGAAATGGCACGGTCCGCTGTCAGGCCATTATCCCGCGGTGGCGACGATGGTCATCGCCGCCCTGATCCCCTATCTCGTGCTGTCGGCCGCCCTGCAGCCGCTCACCGGGATCATCGGCGCACAGCTCCACATGAGCACGGAGGAGACGAACCTGGCGACGGGCCTCGCCAACGCGGGGTACGCGCTGGGCACGGTGCTCTCCGTCCAGCTCGCCCAGCACCTACCGCAACGCCGGATGTTGATCATCTATGGCGTGCTACTGGTGATCGGGTCCGTCCTGGCCGCATCGGCGACCGGTGCCGTCATGTTCATCTCCGGTCACGTCCTTCAGGGCTTGTGCACCAGCCTCTTGCTGATCGCCGCCGTGCCACCGTTGGTCACCGGCTTCCCACCGTCGAAGATCCGTTACACCGCCGTCGTCCTCAACATGGGCATCTTCGGCGCCGTCGCGCTGGGCCCGCTGATCGGCGGCATCCAGGCCGACGCCAACGCCTGGCGGCCGCTGTTCTGGGCGATCGCCGGCATCTCCATCCTGGCGCTGTTGCTGATCGTGCTGACCTACCAGGACGTGCCGGCAGCGGACCCGACGGCGACCCGCTCGCCGCTGGCCGTGGCGCTGGCGGCGACGGGCTGTATCGCCGCGTTCTACGGCGCGACCCAGCTGTTGACCCACCGGGAGCTCAACGCCGCCACGCTGGCACCGTTGACCGCGGGCGTACTGGTGATCCTCGTGCTCCTCGTCAACCAGTACCTCTCCAAACGACCGTTGCTGATTGTCCGACCTCTGACGAGCACGCTGCCGGTGTCCGGCATCGTGGCGGCCATGTCGGCCGCGGCGGCGTCGATCTCCGCGATCACCCTGTCGGGCCTGATCCTGGCCGACCGCTACTCCGCGCTGAAGCTCGGCCTGCTCTTCCTACCCGAGTTCGGCGGCGCGGTGATCACCACGATCCTGTTCGCGATCCTGTTCACCACGAAGGGCCTGCACTACTTCGCCCTGACGGGTCTGCTCTGCCTCAGCGCCGGCATCGCGCTGATCGCCGGCGCCCTCCCACCCAGCACGATCATCACGCTGGTCGGCACGGGCCTGATCGGCGTCGGCGTGGGCGCGTCGGTAGCGCCGGCGCTGTTCATCGCCGGTTTCTCGCTCCGCAACGCCGCATTGCAGCGGGTCTTCGCGATCGTCGAGCTGCTGCGAGCGGTGGCCGCCTTCATGATCGCGCCGATCCTGGTCTACATCGCGACGACAGTCATGAGCAACACGGAAAGCGGCGTACGCACAGCGTTGTGGATCTGTCTCGGCTTGTCGGGCGCAGGCGCCCTGACGGGCATCGCCCTCTACTGGGCGGCCCGGGTAAAGCCCCCGAGCCCATCCCTGGCGAACTGGTTCGGCGGCGAAACCGCGTGGTACAGCCCACCACTGCTGGGCCGCTTCCGCCGCAACGCCCGAACACCGGAACAACCGTCCGGCCCGGCCGAGTTCGAGATCTCACAATAACGCTCAGTCACTATTTGATCACCAAAGCCGCACCGGCCCGGCACCTGACCTGCGACGCGCCAGATTCTGGCCCGGCCTGGGAACTGGCTCCACGTTTCGTCCACTTGGCGCCGAAAGCAGGCGTCCGACCACCCTGGCGGGAACCCGCCGTCGAGGGCCCGGCGTGACGCCCGCTCATGGCACCCCTTTATGTCAAGACACCGCTCGGAGTGCGGTTTAGGTTGGTTGGTGGCGGGTCCGGGAAGTGGCTTGTCCGAAGGGCCGATGTCCGGGGTCAGGTCGGTCACGCTGGATTGCAGAGTCGCCCCCGAGTGCCCTCCCGGATCCGCCGCCTGCCTGCGTCTCTGGTCGGCGACCATGCGGGCGTAGACGACGTTGGACAGTCGCCGTTTCAGCGCGCGCATGGCTTCCATGGACGTCTTCCCGGCGGCTTTCCTCGCGTCGAAGTAGGCGCGGCCTTCGGTGCGGTTGCGTAGCTGGACCACGGCCATGATGTGCAGCGTTCGGTTGATCCGCCGGTTGCCGGCGCGGGAGAGCCGGTGACGCTTGGTCGCCGGATGAGGCGTCCAGCGGGGCGGTGCCGTTCCAGGAGGCGAACCGGTCGCGGTCGGCGAAGCGGCGGATGTCGGCCGGCGTCTGCCAGTAGACGGGCTGCCCCTGAGGGGCCGATGCCGTGCAGGTCCATCAGGGTGCAGCCGCGGGCGACCACCAGCTCCTTGAGGTCCTTCTCGGCGGTCTTGATCTTCTTGTCGATGCCCTCGAGCTCACCGATGAGTTCGACGGCGATGCGGCCTCTGGTCTTGCGTGCGGACAGGAATTGCTTTGCCCCGCCGGGGAAGAGCTCCAGCAGCAGCCGGTGCAGCCGGTTGATCGTCTGCGTCCTCGCGCGGCCAAGCTCGTCGCGGCGGTCGGCCAGCATCCCCATCACCTGCAGGTCCGGGTCGAGTTCGACCTGTACGACCTGGGCTGTTCGACCTGTTTGTAGTCCACGCATCGGTCGCAGTCGGCGCTTGAGCTGACCGTGATCCGATTCCATCGGATTGTTCGCGTACTGCTCGACGTGATGCCACGCCGAGGGAACCAGCTCATCGAGTACGCCTGGATAGACCGGCGCGGCGTCGGTGACCACTTCGGTCGGCATCACCTTCAGCGTCCGCAATGCCTGGGTGAAGAACCGACGCGTCGCCGTGGCGTCCCGGCGGGTCGAGACCAGGACGTCGATGACTTGGCCGCGCTGGTCGACGGCCCGGTAGACGTAGCGCCAGGCTCCGTTGACGTTGACGTAGGTCTCGTCGACGAACCACCGATCACCCGGCGCGTGCCTAGAGAACCGGGCGGCATCGGCGAGAAGCGGCGTGAACCGCTGCAACCAGCGGTAGACCGTGACGTGGTCGACCTCGATGCCGCGTTCGGCGAGCAGTTCCCCGACGTCGCGGTAGGACAAGCCGTAGCGCAGGTACCAGCGCACCGCCAAGACGATCACCTCTGACGGGAAACGGAACCCGGCGAACGCCGAACGGGCAGAAGACCAGGGGCGAGGCCCAGAAGTGGACCTCACCAGATCAAGCCTGCCTGATCATCCGATCAACGCAACGGAGCCGGTCAGGTTACTCATCGTCGTGCCGTCGTCCGGTACCGCGACGTACAACGCCTGGCGATCACCGTGCACGGCGACGACCTGCTGCGCGAGAACGTGTCGACCACGATCGCTATGATGCTTCGAGTGATCGTCTCAAATGCATCGAAGTCCTGGTCGCGTCGAGCAGTGGGGGTTCTGCTCGCAATGGTCGGCGTTTTGGCCTTCGCGGCGACGCCAGCACAGGCCGACCCCTACCAGAACTGGTACTACGCCGGTGACCACTCGCAGGGCGGCACGCTCCGATCCTCGGTCAACGGCAGCTACTACACGTACGCCACGAACGGGACCCAGGGCGTCGGACCCGTCCAGCTGACCATCACGGACCGCAGCGCCGACGGATACCGCGCTCGCGTGTGGTTCAACATCTACACCTGCCACTGCACTAGCGCGACGTACCGTGCCCGGGCACTGCACTACGACAACACCCTGGGAGCCGGTAAGTCGGTCAGCATCAACGCGGACGGCGACGGGCTGAGCTCGGGAGCGCCTTCGGGCACGACCCGGTTCTACACAGTCGAGATCAAGGTCGGCCGGTACGACGGTGACACCGGCAACTACAGCTCGACCACCCTGCTCACCAAACAGTTCAGCCTGACCACCAGCTGACTCCGCCGTCTTCTCTGACCGACACGCGGACGGCCGGGCGGTGGCTCCTCGCCGCCAACCGGCCGTCCTGCCTCACGGAGCCGAATAACCTTCAGTCCTCAGGACGTAATAGACGAGCTGCGCCGAGGCCGCAAGAGGCGCCCTAGCAAATGACCATCGGACGTCGCCATCCGGCTGACCGTCGTAGGACCGAACTCTAGGAGCATCCGCGCGCTGGTTTCCTGAATCCGTACGGGCCTCGATCGCACCATAAGCACTCCTATGTGGCTCGGGCGGGAGTTCGCCTCTTCTGGCCCGCGCGGTAGACCTCGGTGCCTTTCTCGGTTGGCGCCAGCGGTCGTCGTGCACGCATCGTTGTGTCCAGGTCGTGTCAGTGTGCCCACCAACGTCGTACTCGGACTTCGCGCACAGGGATCTCTGACGGGTCGAGTGGCCGGTCGATGGTCGGGCGGGCGGTCCAGGGTGTGATGCGGTCGCGTTCGTGTTGTTCCGCGTAGTACCGGGCCATGGTCTCGTCGCCGGCGCGTTCGAGCGCTTTGATCAGGTCGGTGACGAGCACGTCGAGGCGCTGGTTTTCGGCTTCGGCGGCGAGCATGCGTTCGTGGGCTGTGACGGCGCGACGTCCGCACCATTGCCGCAGCAGCTCGTGTCGGGGGCGGTCAAGGCGCCGGTACCAGTAGTACTCCCACTCCGGTGAGGTGGACTCCTGCTTGCCCGTGTCGATGCTCAGGCGTTCGCCGCCGTTCTTACACTTGTGACGCGACTTTTTCTCCTGCTCGATGACGAGGTCCAGGACCGGCTGGGGATGGGCCCGGCACGCCGCTTCCGCGATGAGCAGTGCGGCGGCGGGCGAGGCGATATCGGCGCCCTCGTGGTGAAACCAGTCCAGGCCGGCGAGGATCTCGTCGGTGGGCACGCGGATGATCTTCGTCAGCTGCGCCGTGTCCTTGATGGCGGTCGCGAACTCGACTGGACGGTGGACCCAGGTCGCGACGTCTTCGGGGATCAGCAGTTCGAAGATTTCCTCGATACATGCCTGCTCGGTGTCGTCGAGGTCCGCATTGTCGATGCGTTGCCAGTTCGCCATGAGCTCGTCGAAGGACGCGACCTCGTTCCACAGGAACCGCAGCCGTGCCGCGGGAACGTTCTCCTGACGCCTGTCCGGGTCGTCGACGAACGCTACGTCAACGCGGGTGCTGGTCTTCTTCGTCGTCACCGCCACGATCCGCACCCGCTCTGAGGCCGAGTTGTCACGCAGCCGGTAGACCCACTCGTCACCGACCACGAACCGCGCCGGATCCGCTCGCATTACGCCTCCAACGCCGTCTTACGGTGCGGCGCAGCATTTCTTGTACTTGGTTTGTGCCCCACACCAGCACGGCTCGTTGCGGCCGGGTGGCCACGAGATCAGCAGCTCCGGGTGAGCCTGCGCGACATCGAGCGCGTGGTTGGCGCGCAGCAGCCCGGGGTCGTCGGCGGTCCCATGTGGTGGTTGTAGCGGGACCGCTCGTATCGGCACGATCTTGATCCCGGTCATCCCGGCGGCGGCAGCCTCCCGAAGCCGCGCCTGGAACGCTTTGCAATAGTCGGCGTGGCTGCGGCCTGCGGCGGCGATCCCGCCCGGCTCGGTCAGATCGGGCCACGTCCGTAACGCGGCCTCGTACTCCTCGGCCGGGAACCATCCCAACAACGGCTCCGGTCGGCCCGCTCCGGCCGACGCCGCCATCGATGCCGCAGCTTGGCCCAATGCCTCAAAGCTCCCGAACCCGGCCGTCACCGGACTATCATGCAGCGCCTGCCGTCGATGGCACCAGGCGAGCCGCCGACCCGAGCAAGCACCATGCGGACTGGTATGGGCGCGGTCAGCAGAGCATGCGCGGCGTCGCTCGGACGTCGACCGGCTCGCCGTGTATCGAACGCCTTCGCAGGCGGCTGTCGAATCGGCGGGCTGGACAGGCCCAGGGCTTCACCAGAAAGAGGCCGCCATGCCATTGGTTGGAATCCTTCTAAGGCGATGCGGATCGAGAGCGGCGACCTACCTGTCACGCCTGCTGACCGTCGGCCGCTACTGGACTTCCTCGGCACAGGCCGGGGCCTGATGGCGCGGTTGGCGGTGTCCGTACGAGTATCCGGGCGAAGTGATCCTCGATAGAGCAAGCGCGATACCGCAGGCTTCTACGGCTTGTTCGGCTCAGGAACGGGGTTTGAGCCGGTCGCGCGTCAAAGCTCGATACTTCGGGCCGGCGTCACGGCCAGGACGGTCGCGGACATCGAACGCCGCGCGTACGGCCCGCAGACGCTCGCACCTTCGACGCGCGTTCCGTATCGCGGCCATTGCGGATATCTGGGACAACAAACACCCGGCCTCTGGTGAGCTCCGCATGCGCGCCCTTACCGTGGCGGGCGGGCCGAGCGCGCGCAGCCCTACCGTGGATGTCCGAGTTCGGATCTGACCGGCGCGGGCGGCTAGTCCTTTTGACTCCACACTAGACGGTGGTTTGCCGCCGGCGGCGAGGTGCGACGCGTTGTGCGGCCGGGCCGGTGGTAACCCGGCACGGGGGACTTTGGTCCTGGGCGAGTGGGGAGCTGTGGCCCGGGTGCCCGCATGGGTTTCGCGGGCAGGCTGTGGTTGTCGAAGAGAGATCACCCCCCGGAGGCAACGATGACCACCAACACCAGCCGAGCCCACGTCCCGATCCACGCTCTGGAGAAGGCCGAAGCCCCCGGCCACATGCTGACCACCACCGCCGCCCGCGCCCTCGCGGTCCTGCGCATCGCCACCGGGTTCGTGTTCCTGTGGGCGTTCCTGGACAAGACCTTCGGCCTCGGCTTCTCCACCCCGACCGAGCGGGCCTGGATCAACGGCGGCTCACCCACCAAGGGCTTCCTGTCCCACGTCGAGGTCGGACCGTTCCAGTCCATCTCCCACAACATCGCCGGCGCCTGGTGGGCCGACGCCCTGTTCATGACCGGCATGGCCGCCGTCGGCGTCGCCTTGATCGCCGGCATCGGCCTACGCGTCGCCGCCGCCGCGGGCACGCTGATCATGGTTTTGATGTGGGCGGCGGAGTTCCCACCGGCCACCCTCACCGCCGCCGGCGAGCCGTCCGGGTCGACCAACCCGTTCATGGACTACCACCTGATCTACGCGATCGTCCTGATCGTCCTCGCCCTCACCTACGCCGGACACACCTGGGGCCTCGGCCGCGTCTGGGCCCGCCTACCCATCGTCCAGAAGAACCGCTGGATGATCTGACTCCCCTCCGGGAGGGACAAGTGCCGGGCCGCCGCGGCGGCCCGGCACACCCACATCCGCCCGGCGCAGACACTGCCGGCGCAGGACCTCCGCGCGTCGGCGCCGCGCGGCGCCTATCCAGTAGACGTGCTTTAGCCCGGCTCGCGCTCGCGCCGAGCTCCGGTCCCGCGAGTCCGTCCCCATAGTTCCTCCACCTGTCCGAACACCGTGGACCTTGCGACGTTTCCGTGCGGCTGCCCGGTCCGTTGGTGGTGCCTCCGTGCCGTCCCCGATCGTCGGCACACTACGCATGGTCGCCCATCCTGAGCTGCCGCGATCCGCTCACTACCACGAGTCACAAAGCCCCCGTCTGCCAGAACTCCGATGATCCGAAGAACTGGCCGCCCCGCACGCCGAGCTCGGTCGCGGCGCGCAGTTGCGGCAGCGCGATCTGCCCCACTGACTGCGTTGACAGCAGGCCGAGCCAGGCGACCAACCGCCGGAGCCGGCGGCCCGGGCTCGGTCCGGTCATGGGTCGACCCTGAGGCCGTCACCGCCGATGACCGCGACCTGATCGACGGCGCCGCCGCGTTCGGCGAGGACCTGCGGTCAGTACCGCGCGGCATGCTCGGCCCGGATCCGGGCCTGCTACCGCAGCCACCGGTCGACCACTGGACCCGGGAGAGCCCGCTCAGGGTCCACCTAGTGCCCGGCGGCAACCACTACACGATCCCGACTGTCTCGGCTGCCGCCGGTCAGATCGCCCGGGCGCTGACGTTGTCTTCTTGGCCGGGGAGACAGCTCAGCGCCGACGTGCGGAACTCGTCGACCATGCTGTTGTACTCGACGGTGCGGGTCAACATCACGGCCTGGCAGGGCGGGAGGTCGTCGATCGGGATCGAGGTCAGGTCGGGGCGGAGGAGACCGCCCTGGTCGCTGCGCGGATGCATGATCACGGCCTTGCCGCAGGCGACCACCTCGAACTTGTCCTGCACGGTGTGCACGGCCGGGCCCACCGGGCGCCGGCCGCCGTCCGGACGCTCCGGCCACCAGAAGGCCCGCCACTCCGCGGACGCGCCAGGCATCGGGAACTCCACTAGCGGTTCGTCGGCGAAGTCGGCCAAGATGACGGACGTGCGCCCGGCCAGCCGGTGCGTGGTGGGCACCACGAGCAGCCGGGGGTCCTCGTACAGCACCGTGACGCGGTAACCCTCCATCGGGAACACGAACGGCTGCCAGGCGATCACCACGTCGACGCGGTGCTCCGCGAGGCTCCGGGTGTCCTCCCACGTCAGGTAGCGCGTGTGGATCTCCGCGTCGGGGTGGCGCTCGCGCAGGTCGCGTACCGCCGGGGTGATCGGTAGGCCGGGCATGTAGCCAACGGTGATCGTTCCCGACGTCGCGGCGGCTCGGACGTTCGTGACCGCGTGGCGGGCGGCCCCGAGCAGCTCGTTCGCCTGCACGAGGAAGGCACGGCCGGCCGGCGTGAGCTGGCTGCCCAGTGCGGTGCGGTCGAACAGCCGCACACCGAGCTGCTCCTCGAGCCGCCGGATCTGACGACTCAGCGACGGTTGCGCGACGTGCAGCTCGGCAGCGGCCCGGCCGATGTGCTGATGAGCGGCCACGACCGTGAAGTACCGCACCAGTCGGAGGTCGAGGTCCGCCATGCACACATGGTAGGGAAGAGTCAGTAGGTCACCACAGCCTTGAACCGGACGTCGCCGTTGGCGACCTTGTCGTACGCCTCGGCAACGCGATCCTTGGGGAAGAGCTCGATCATCGGCTTGACAGCGCCCCGCGCGACGAAGTCGAGCGCCTCGACGAGGTACTCGTAACCGTTGTGGGCGGAGCCGATGATCTGGTGGCTGTTCGAGACCAGTGGCAGCGCGGGCAGCGTCAGCTCGTCGGTGGCGATGCCCATCATGACGACCTTGCCCCACGGCCGCAGGCCGTCCATCGCGCTGGCGAGCGCCGCGTGGTTGCTGCCCGTGTACATGATCAGATCAGCGCCGCCGGCGGCCTTGAGCCCCGCGCCGTCGGCGACGACCTTGTCGGCGCCGAGCTGCCGCGCGAGGTCCTCCTTGTCGGGGCTGTGGGTCACCGCGGTGACGTGGTAACCCGCGGCCGTCGCGTACTGGATCGCGAGGTGACCGAGCCCGCCGATGCCGACCACGGCGACCCGACCGGACGGCTTGACATCCGCCCGGCGCAGGCCGGCCCAGACGGTGAAGCCGGCGCACAGGGTCGGCGCTGCGAGCTCGTACGAGACCCCGTCGGGCAGCAGCACGGTCCCATCGACGTCGGCGACGATGTACTCCGCGTGCGCGCCGTCGACGTTGACGCCCGTGAGGATCGGGGCCGCGCAGTTCGCGGCGGTGACGAAGCTGTTCGGGTGCTGCTCACGGCAGAAGTCGCACCTACCGCACCGCTTCTGCACCATTGGGAGGCCGACGCGGTCGCCGATCGCGCGCTGCGTAACACCTGCGCCCACGGCCACCACCTCGCCGACGCCTTCGTGCCCGAGCACCAAGGGGAACTCGCGGAACGAAAGCGTGCCGTTCGCCATCCACACGTCCGTGCCGCAGATCGCGCAGGCGTGGACGCGCACCAGCACCTGGTTGGGGCCGGCCTCCGGCCGGTCCACGTTCTGTAGCTCCCACGGGGCGTTCACCTTCGGAACGACGACCGCCTGCATCTGGGTAGCCATGTCCACTCCTCTTCGGCTCGAGAGATCACGGCCTGACGCTACGAAGGGCCGCACTCACGCGTCCAAGACCTGTTCGGCATCCCCTTCATGCCTGTCCTGCATGACGTTCCGGTTCTGCGGAGGAGGCCACGTACGATGAACGTCACTCCGGTACCTGCCGGCGCGGCGCCTCGCGTCAGGCTCGCGATCAAGGCCGGTCGAGCTTGATCCGACGCACGGATTTGCCGTTGCGGCACGTGCCCTGCCGGTAACGGTGGGGTGCGAATCGCGTGCTCCCGGCCGAACGCCAACACCGGTAGTGCGCAGCCGGGTACCGTCCACCGGTACGTCCGCTTCGCGGTCTGGACCGACCGGTCCGGTCCCGTCGACGGGGCGGTCTGCCATCAATGTGACGCAGAGCCGCCTGGCATCCGGATCTGCCGCGATCCGGATGCTGCTCGAAGTCATCCGGCGTCGCCGTGGCGGCGGTTGCTCCCGCTCCGTGGCGCCGGTTCGCGGATGGCCTGTAATGGCGGTGGCCCCCAGAACGCCCGCGCTGCGACGCAGAAGACCGAAGGCAACAAGGTCTTTGTCGGGGCGAGATGGTTTGCGCTCGACGATCTCCCCGACGGTGGCCCGATCCAAGTGGGGCGGCACGCAGACGGCCCTGGATCCTTGCACCTCGCGCGCAGGTTTGTACTCGATCAACCTTGACCTGACGATTGTGACTGCGTCGTGGCGTTTGCCAGCTAGATGGTGGTGGCGCAGGTGCGCCGCCGATCACAGGTCGAAGGACTTGACGGTGGACCAGTCGACGGCGAGCATTTGAACGTGTTCAAGTGCGCCTGGTTGGTAGGTGGTCTCGCCGTGTCCGTACTCCTGCGTGGCGCCATCTGGGTTCTGTCGATGTTGACCTTCGGGCCGTTGTTCGGGCCGTTCGACCTGTATCTCTGGCAAACCGCGGGCAGGTCCGCCGCGGAGGCAATAACTATCTGCGACATCACCGTTTCCGTGCTGCTGGCCGTCGCGACAGCCGTCGCAAGCGTCGGGGTGCGCTCTGAGCGGCGCTGGGCGCTACGGCTGGGTGGGTGGTTGGCCCTGTTCTACGTCGGGCTGAACATCGTCACGGCCATCGCCTGTGTGGTCCTGTGGCATCCATTGAGCCTCGAACCCGTCTGGGTGCTGGCCGTCCCGCTCGCTCTTTACATTCTTTCCGCCGTAGCCGCGACCGTGGCATGGAGTGAGCTGCAGGGTGCTTGGCGGCTGTTCATGCCCTCCCGCGCTGGCGCATAGCGCGGTCGGAGCAATGCGGGCCTGACATGGCGCTCGTAGGCCTGTTCGCGCTCACATCCCGCTGGTCAGGCGTCCACCTCCGCATCCCGATCAGGATCGCGGCTCGCATGCTTGAGCTTCAGCAACTGTTGGACCTTGCGTTCGGCGTCTTGCCGTGAATACGAGCCGAGCGCCGAAAGAGGTATAGCGGCGTCGGCGTCGTCACCAAGGCGAAGGACCGGAGCGTAGAGCGGCAAGCCTGCTCGTACGTCGACCTGCGCGCAGTCGACCGACTGGATCGCGCTCCACGGGGTGACCTTGTCACGGCTGTCGAAGCCACGAACGCGGACACCGCCTGAGTCGATCACCACGCCGAGTCGAAGAGCCCGCCAGATCCCGGCCACGCCGCTCGTGACGAGAACGCATCCCAGCACCAGGCCGAACCAGGCGCGCTTGGCCACTGCGTCCGCAGAAAAGTACGTGACACCCAGCAGGGTCCACACAGTGAACAGGACGACCATGATCGGGATCTGGATGCGTGGCCTGATGACGATGCGGTTCATGGCGGGACATGCTACGGATGGCCGTGCGGGCAACGAAGGAGTCCAAGCGGGGCTGCCACGTTCCGTCATCAGACAACCGGGCCGCCATCACGATACGACGCACGGATCGGCCGCGTAGCGACGCACAGTCTTCACGTCCGCGCCGAGGCTCATCCGGGCCAAAGGGAATCGTCCCAAGTCACGCCTCGTGCTCACGAAGAGCTTTTAGCAGGTCCGTGGCCGACTTGCCGACGGGCACCGTTGTGTCCGCATCGGCAGCCATGACGCGGAGCTCGGCTTCCAAGCTCTCAATAGCGTCGACCAGGGCAGCGTCCACGCTGCAGGCACGGCCGTAGCTGTCTACGAATCGCTGCTCAGGCCGAACCCAGGCGAGGCAGTCGATAAGTATCTCTATCGCTGTCCTGCGCGCCCAGCCTCGTGTTGCGCGGGTGATGGCCACCAGAATCGTGGCGGCCGGTCCGGCAGCGTCGAACAGCCAGCCCGAGTGGTTGTGTCCGATGGCGTCAAGAACCTCGTCATACGCGTCCTGACCCGCCTCCCTCGATCCCACCTGCCTAAGGTGCCTGAACGCGGACGTGACCACGGTAGGATCCGCACCGAGCGCGGTCCAATCCACTCCTCGCAGAAGCCAATCGATCTCATCGCCGCGTTGCTCCGTCACCGATCAAGTATCCGGAACAGCTTGAAGGCTGGTCCTGGCTGGCCGGGTCGCCAGCCGGTGGCCACCGTTTGGCGAATGCATGAGGCGACTGTGCCTGGTAGCACCGGCCGACTCGGTAGCCCGATCCAGTTGCCGGGATGAGCGCAGGCCATCGATACCACCAGGACAGAGCCTGCCTGCTCGGCATGCGCGACGACGAAGGTCAGCGGTGACCAGCCGTTGGCTTGGCAGTAGGTGGGCCTGCGCCGGACCGACCAGCGGTAGGCCACGCCGTCCACCGTGATTCCTCGAGAGCCCTTGATTGCCAACGTCATCCGAAACCCCCGCCGATCTCGACCACCCCGGCGACGAGGACCGTATCGGGGACCCGACGCCGTCGTCGTCGATATGCCGAGGCTAACGTTCAGGTATCCGGATCTGCCGTGAGGAGGCTCGCTACGCGGCGTGGCGGTCAATCCCTCGAGTTTCCGGCTGCCGGACATGCCGAGAATGTGCACGGCCGTCGCGCGCTCGTGCCGATGAGCGCGTGCCCGAGGCGTCTGACAGCATGACCTCGTGCGGCAGTATCCGAAGGAGCCACCAGCCGCCGTGTTGGCGGGCACCGACGTGGCGCTCGTAGGCCTGTTCTCGGCGAACGATCGGGATTACGGCGCGAAGCTTGATGTGTTGGCTGCCGCTGTGGAGGCCCATGGTGGGCGGGTCGTGAGCCGGCACGTCCAGCGGCGGGGTGTCTCGCACGGCGGTGCGCACAAGATGGCCGCGCCGTTCTCGCCGCGGACGCTGCTGAGCCCGGGCAAAGCGCGCGAGATTGGGCAGGCGTGCCAGGCGTCCAACGTCGGCGCTGCCGTGTTCGTAAACTCGCTTACCGCACACCAACGAGCTGTCCTCAGCGACGTGTTCGGGTGTCCGGTGATCAGCGGCGAGAAGCTCGTCACGCCGAGTCGGTGAATGACCGCACATGCCGCTGGTTGAGCCGCAGCATTGGGTTGGCGGGTCAGCTTAGGAGCACGGCATCGTGGAGGATAAGCGCCGACCACGTCGGAGCACCGGTCGTGCCGTGCTTGGGGTCGATGCCGATGAACCGGCAGCCACCGATGCGGGTGAAGGTGTGCCGGGCGGACCAGTCTACGGTCGACCGCTGGCGGATCCGCTCGCCGCACAACCAGGTCTCTCGCCGGTAGTTCACGATGGTCGAGTGGCCGTGGACCTGGCCGAACGGGACGGGTTCGCTGGCCTGCAGCCAGGACTGGTAGACGTCCGGTCCGGCTTCGGCCCACAGTGGTCCCCGATCATTCCAGAGCAGATCCTCCGGTCTGGTGTTGAGCAGGTCCGCGGCCGTGCTGGCGGTCACCGGCTCGCCGAGGTCCTCCCACGCCTGGGCGCTCAGGCCGGCATGGGTGACCAGAAGTTCCTCGCCCTCGGTAGTACGCACTGCGGCAGCGACCCGCACCCATTCCTTCATCCACCACGCTCGCAGCAGCTCAGCGTCGCTGGGAGTGAGTTGCTGTGGCCAGAACGGTTCGCCGCCAAGGTATTGCGACTCGTGATTGCCGATTAGCTGGATCCAGCGACCTGGGCCGGCGTCCAGCCGCTGCTGTACGAACGCCAACACCGCCGAGCTGTCCGGGCCTCGGTCGATCAGGTCACCGACCTGGATCACCAGCGTGCCAGGGTCCTCGACTATCGGTCCGATCACCTCGATGAGCTGGTCTACGCACCCGCCGACATCCCCAACGATCACGATCTTCGCCACGCCGCCTCCGTGCTCCCGACAGTAGCGCCATCAACAGGACGGCAACGACATCCGCTCACTCATGCCGACAGGACCGTCTGTCTGCTCAGCCCCTCCCGAGCGCCGATGCCCTCACTCCTGTGACGGGCCGGCTATGCCAGCAGTCGAGCAGCCATCGGGAATACGGTGCATCCAGCCGTCACAAAGCGCGTAGGGCTCGCAGAGCTGACGCCCACTGATCGCCTGGGAGCCGCTGGATTGCGTCGCCCCAGGGGCCAAAGCTCGACTTACGAGGTTTCTCCATCCGGCGATCGCACGATCCTGTCCCGCGGCCAGCCCGACGCCCGCAAAGCCGGTCCGTCGGACTCCATCGACCGGAGCACCTCCATGGGCGTGTGGCCGGTTGCCGTAGCCAATTCAGTCATTGCCTTCGCGGCGAGTGCGGTGAGATTCAGCGCAAGGCCCAAGCCGTCCTCGCGGGCCGCAGCGTCGATGATGTTGTAGACGTCGGCGTCCTCGTCCGCAAGGTAGGCCGCCACGCTGCTGACAGCGGCTCGACCCATCGCGTCGCCGGTACCTCGCTCAGTTCGTGCCACGGATCGAGTATCCGCCGACGACCTCAGCGACGACGCAACGCCCGCTTCTGTCGCCGACCGGACGTTGCGTAACGTCATGGCCCTCGTTCAGGTCGGCGCCCGGTCGTGTCGAGAACAGGCCGTGAGCTGGCTCGGCCACGCCCAGCCCCGAGACGGCCTGGCGATACGCTCACTGGGTGACCGGCAGGGCGGAGCGGATTCGACTCCTGACAGAGGTGGCGCGGGCGATGCTGGCATCCGGTGCCGACGCGGATCAGGTAGCCCAGGAACTGCTTCGGCGCACCGATTCCCCGATCTCGGCAATCAAGGCCGTTGCCGACGCGACCGGCATGGGCTTGGGCGAAGCGAAGTGGGTTGTCCACCGCAATCTCAATCCGGAGATACGCAAGGCTGCGGAGAGCTTTTGGGACGAACTGCTTGACGGCATCAGGCAGCTCCAGGAATCGCCCGAAGTGCCGCACCGGCACTCGAACTAGCCGCAAGGATGACGCCGCGGGTCTGACTCGGCAAGGCCACGTGCACGGATCTGCCGCGGTCCGCGCACCGGCCAGCAAACTGCACAGCGCGCCGACCGTTGCTGAGCCGCCATTTGTATCTGGTTAGTTGCTGCCATGAACGATCAGCCCGAGCCGACGCCGCAGCTGGTGCCAAACCGCTTTGGCCCCGATGCGGCCGGCCGCAGCCCGTTGCGAGCCACGGAGAGATGCTTCGACCGGCCGGGTGCACGGGTCAGGTTCCACGGTGAGCGCCAGGACACGTCTGCGGGCGGATGGAGGCGACTACTCGAGCTAATCAATGAGGCCGCGGGCGACGGACGGGAAGTGTTCCGGCCGCTGGTTGACCTCTCGCCGAGCGAGCGGGCGGACCTGGTGACGCTACCGCCTACGATCGCGAAGCTCACCAGGGTCAAACGCTTCCTGCTGTACGGCAGCCCGCTGGTACGGATTCCCGTGAGATCGGCGCGATGACCAGCCTCGAAGTCTTCGAACCGTACACCTCGTACTCGCTGCACTGGTTCCCATACGAGCTGACCCGGTGCCCGAACCTGCGTGAGAGCACCGTCAGCACCCGCGCCCTGTACGGGAACGTCAAATACCGTCCTGCGTTCCCGAGGCTGCAAACCGCGAGGGGCGCTGGCCGCACTGCCAACACACGACGATCTAGACCCGCAGGTATGGGGTGTCGAGAGCATCCGCGCCTGCAGTGTCTGCGACAGGCGGATCGACCCGGCCAGGCTCCAGCAAGTGTGGATTTCTCTTCGCGTTGCCACCGACGTGCTGCCGTTACTCGTGAATGCGTGCTCGACCGCCTGCGTGCGAGCATTACCGAAACCATCCGATGGCTACGTATCCATCCCGCACCAGTGCGGCCAAGCCGTCCAGCAGCAGACTCCTCGGTGAACCCGCATCCGACCCCGGTCCCGTCACTCCGGGCCAAGTCCAAGCGGGATCGCAGCAACTCGAGGAGTTCGGCTACTTCGGTCTGACGGGCCGGGGTGCGCAGTGGTGTGTGACGCTCATACCGAAGCGAGCTCGGTTGCCGGCGGACGAGGCTGTTCAGTCCCACCAGAACGACCACCAGGCCCGGTTCACGAGACTGTCGGCGTAAAGGACGAGGGAGTCCGTGCTGGACCGCCACACGTTGTCGGGGCAGAACGCGAAGTGTTCCGCCGCGACGCGCAGCGCGTGGTCTGTGTCGGTGGGCGGAGCGCCGACGCTGAGGTAGAGCTCGGCCGGTCCGAGGGCGACGACTCTTGCACCGAAACGTTCTTCCCAACTGCGCAGCACCGTGCTGAACAGCGCAGTGTCGTTTTCGTAGTTCATTGGCCCACCCCACCCCAGATCGGCCGGGGCATCAGCACCGCGGGCACTGGCACTGAGCCCGAGGCGCGGTGCAGTCAGCCACGAGTCGGCCATCAGATGTTCCGCGAACGCCGCGGCCCGAACCGCGGCGTCTTCCTGCACTGTTCCGGCATGCGCAAGCCCAGGCCACTGATCGCCGAACGGCGCCGTGATGGCCAGCCGCTCCGGCGCGCTGAGCATGTCGTCGTCATCATCCGCGGTCGTGTAGACCGACCACCACCCAGCGAGCAGCACGGCGGCGTCATGATCGCCCGGCCTGGACTTGATGAGACCCGGGAAAAGTTCACCGGTCGTCCAGGGACTACCTGGCTCGTGCGAGCTCCCTCCGAGCAGCAGAGGCCACAGACCCGTCCGGGCATGGCTCGCCTGAAGTGATCCCCACAGACCCGCGTCCGGACGGGTGTCGCTGATCCACAGGATCGGCTCGTCGAGGATCCCGGCGTCGGTCTCGTGCACGGCTCGCCCTATCGGGAGGTCAAGGCTGAGGTAACCGCCGCCCGAGTCGTGTCGAAGGTAGGTAAGCGGATTGCGTGCCATGCGGCGCAGGGTACAGACCTGCCAACGCAATCAGACTCGCTCGCCTCGTCCGCTATCCGCCTATGCCGCCAGTCGCGTTCACGCGGAGGCTGACCCGCGGGGATTGCCGGTCTACCCTGGCGTTATGACGGGCTCCGTGGGGCCGAAGGCGGGCATGACGATCAGCATCCGGACACGACGGGATGTCGTCGTCGTGGACCCCGACCGATTGCTGTCTGCGGCGCGGCAGGCTCTGCGTGACCGTGACCCGGGCTTGACCGTCGCTGAGGCGGCCCAGGCAGTCGTCGACGTATACGACGCGGTACACGCGCTGCTCGATCGGGACGGAGACCTCGCTGCCGACGCCCTCGACGGCGAGATGCTAGGTGCCGGAGGACTCTTGCCCGGGGTGCGGGTCACGGATCGACCCGACGGTCTGTCGCCCGCTGGTCGGCTGCAACAGGTGATACTCAACGATCCGCAGCCGCTCCAAGACTACGGCTGTTTCATTCCCGACGACCCCTTCGCGGTACCTCCTAGCGAGGACGGTCCGCCATAGCAACCTGTCAAGCCTCCGCTGCGTCGCATCGCCCGCAACGCCGCAACCGGGGCGGGGTCTCATGTCCAGGCGAACGCCGTGGCAGGACGTCGCAGGCCCCCTCCACGGTGGTCAGAGACGGCCGGCGATCGGCACAGACGTCTCGTCGGCAAGGGGTGCTCCGCTGACGTCCAGAGGCGTGACGAGAAGCTCCGACTCCGCCGTAGCTGTGACGTCGGCGCGCACAACGAACATTCCCTCGTGCACGTTCACGACGAACTCGGGCCGCCGGCCGATCGGATCGAAACCGTGCTCACACCGGCTGTTGGAACGGTACCGACGAAACCGTCGAGGACCTCGCTGACTGTGAACTGGTCACCGCCGCGGTTGCCGCCAACCGCCGATTCGCTCGTCCCAGAGAACACGCTTTCGACGTACCAGCCTGTCGGTCCGAGCCAGAGCCGCAAGACACGGTCATTGCCTACCGGGACGGTCTCGGCGACCGCGTAACCCGCCGGGGCCTGCCATGAGCGGATCTGATCATCGACCTGGCGCGGTGCCAGGCTCACAACAGCGGTCAGCACAAGTCCGACACCCGCCAGCCCGAGAACGCTCCGAACGTTGGAGCGGACCAGGGCGACGTCCATCCCAAGATGATCCCACCGGCACATCGCCAGCCGCCATCCCCGGACGCCGCACAGCAAGGACGGGGCGTCACGATCGAGTTGGTCGACGACCCCGTGCAACGCCGTCGACAAAGATGCTGCCGTCAGCGCTGGACGGCGGTACCGGGGAAGATCTGATCCATGCCCAATGGGAAGCCCGGTGATCACCCCCTTACAGACATCACTGTTCACAGGATGGATGTGTTCGGTACGCCATGCGATGACCTCATCAGGGATATCAGCCGACGCGGTGGACGGCGACCCGACGTTGTCGCGTTAGAGGCCGCACTCCGCACGATCAGCGATCAGCTCCCGAGGTAGCTACCTGCGACCCAGACGTCGGCCAAAGACGTGCAACGTCAGGCGCACTAGGCGCGCCGGCGAATGGCCTCCAGACGGTCTCCCGTTGCGTTGATCCTCCAGAACTGCCATCCGGAGCCGTGGCCGGTGCCCGAGGGATTCAACGCGGTCACCACCCGTACGGGCAGTGCTCGGACTGGTAAAGGACTTTCCTGCCAGCGGCTCGCTGGTGACGGTCAGGACGTGGGTGCGGCGGCCGTAACGGCCCTCCAGCCGCACGCCGCCATAGATGGCGTGGACAGCGACGTCGACCTCGTCGACGGAGCTCGTTGGCTCCGTGGTGTGGGCGTAGTAGAAGTCCAACAGCCGGCCGACCGCGTCGACCGGGCCCAGAGCCCACGCCGCAGCCAACAGCTGGACCTCGCGATGCACGGGCTCGGCCGCGTCGATGACAATCAAGAGCCCCTCCTAGACCCGTGATGACGCCCGTTGGTCGACGCCTACGACGATCGACGCTCGCGCGACGTCAAGCGTCAAGTCCGCTACCGGGAGCGTTTGCACGGAAGCGCCGAGGCGTGGCAGACGCGGGCCTCGTATTGGACCTGCGCCCGAGGATGAAGTCGGGCGCGGCGGTCAGGAACCCGTCCGTCGAGGACGTGGACAGACGACCATGACATCTGCTCCTATCAATGGGACGTGTGTCGTGTCCCCGCCGGAACACCCCTGTTCGGCCACGGCCACAGGTCAGGAGACACGATGGTCCGCACCCTTAGGGCCGCCATCGCCGTGGCAGCCACCACCGTGGCCACCCTCACGATCACCCTTGCCGCCAGCCCCGCCCAGGCCGCCCCGCCGAACATCCCGTCCTACAGCACTGCGGTGAGCCGGCTCAACGCGCTCACGGTTGCCGCCGAGTCCCACCACTCCACCTACAACCGTGACCTGTTCCCACACTGGATCACCATCACCGGCGCGTGCAACACCCGCGAGCAGGTCCTCAAACGCGACGGCGCCGGCGTCGTTGTCAACAGTAGCTGTGCCGCTACCTCCGGCTCCTGGTACAGCCCCTACGACGGAGCGACCTGGACCGCGGCCTCCGACGTCGACATCGACCACATGGTCCCCCTCGCCGAGGCCTGGTCCTCCGGCGCCTGGGCGTGGACCACCGCCCGGCGGCAGACCTACGCCAACGACCTGGGCGGACCCGAACTGTGGGCGGTCACCGACAACGTCAACCAGTCCAAGAGCGACCAGGACCCCGCCACCTGGCAACCCTCGCTGTCCTCGTTCCGCTGCACCTACGCCCGCGCCTGGATCCAGGTCAAGTGGTACTACAGCCTCACCGTCGACACCGCCGAAAAGAGCGCCCTCAACGGCATGCTCGCCACCTGCTGACCGTCGCCCCAGCGACGTCGACACGTGGCGCGATGGCTGCCACGCGCGCCCAACGAACCCACACCAACGCCGCAGGCGGGCGGAAGGCAGCGGTCTTGGCTATCCGCCCGCTCGGTGTCTGAACCTGGTCGGTCAGGAGGTGAGCTCGCGGAGGAGGTCGTCGTCCGGCAGCAGAGGCGCCAGAAGATCGCAGACATACCGTCGACGAGTTGTGGCGTCGGCGTTAGTCCAGAAGCTGCCTAGTCCCGCGATGTGTTGGCGAACCTTCTCAAGCTCCGCGTCATGACCATCGGCATCTCGCCAGGCAGCCCAGGGCTTGGACGGTTCCGCTACGGCGAGGGCATCGGCCAGCTTGTGCTGGACGCTCGCGACGAACGGGCTGCCGAAGAACTCGTCTTCCGTGCCGTCGAACTTGCGGACCATGAGCATCCGGTGCAGGGTGCGGATCTCGTCGATCGAATCCAACACGACGGCGGGTATCTCGCTGGCAGTCATTGAGTCCTCTCAGCCCGAACAGCAACGTCGGACCGTGGCAGGGTGCCGCGACTGGCTGGTCCGACTCGTCGGGTGCTCGAGCAAGTGGCCGTCACAGAATTACCAGCGGACGGCATGCAGGCGGACGCTCGCTCAACCGGTGCAGGCGGCCCTGACCGTCTTACGGGCAGCAGCGGTCGTGGTCAAGGCCTTGTCGATCGTGGTCCCATCGGTGAGTAACAGGACGTTCCGTGACGCGTCAGCCAGGGCGGTCTTGATAGCCGCGTCCGTAGACACGTCGGAAAGGTCGTAGAGGCGGTACGCCCACTGCTTGAGGGCATTGTCGTCGTACTTGTTGAGGTAGGCGATCCGGTCCTTGACGTCGGTGTTCTTATGCTTGATCGACGCGAGGCCCTTGAGTTCGTCCAGGGCGCTCTTGACGTTGGCGGCCGCCTTGTCGCTGTATTTGACCGCGTGCTGGCAGGCATTCTTCGTCGCGGCGTCAATCGAAGCCGGCGCTGAAGCCGGCGCCGAGGTCCGCGCGGCCGACGGTGACGGCGATGCCGACGCCGCGGGCGCCCGGGTGGGTGCCGCCAGCGCCGTACCGCCCGATCCGCACGCGGCAGCGCCGAATGTCACCGACGAAACCAAGACCAGCGTGGCGATTGCGCGCCGCATGACCGCTCCCCGAAACCAGAGTACGTGTATGGCGCAGACATTAGCTGATCTTGAAAACTGTGTGTGCCGGAATATCGGTGGCCAACGCCACGGCTCTGGCCTGCCCGCCTTCTCCGTCTCGTTCAGGCGCGGACTCGTCCTCCGGCGCCTGGGTGTGGACCACCGCCCGCCGGTAGACCTACGCCAACGACCTGGGCGGCCCCGAGCTGTGGGCGGTCACCGACAACGTCGACCAGCCCAAGAACGACCAGGACGGCATGCTCGCCACCTGCTGACCCACACGCATTGACCTAGCGACGCTGACATGCTGCGCAATGGCCGTCACGCGGGACTGACAATCCGCACCAACGCCGCAGGCGGGCGGCAGACCCCGCCCGCCTGCGGCCGGTCACGAAATCCGGTCGCCTCGAACCACAACCGCCCGCCAGCGTGATCGAAACCCGCGTCGCGTAGACATCGGCCACGGCATGCAGGGATCCGCGAGCTTCCCCACCCGAAACATCGTGGTTACTATGGCTACGCGGGAGGGTTGCTCATGAGCAGTGACGATGGACAGCCGCCGGGCCGGCTGCCAGCCAGGATCCACGCCGTGGCCGCCCTGGTCACCGCGGTAGCCGCACTTCTGGCCGCCCTAACCGGTTTCGTGGCCGCGGTCAAAGGATGGGGTCCGTTCTAGCAACGCAAGGCCAGACCAGAGCCGCGTGCGATCCCGCCGGTGAGCTCGGCGCCGTGCCCGTCGCAGCCGAAATCCCCGCCGACGCACGCTGCGCGTATCGCGGTTCAGGCTTCGGTGCTTCAGTCGTCAAGGTCGGCCAGGCGTTGCGTCAGCCGGCGTCCACTGGCCCCGGCCACGCCCGCGACGTCCCCAAGGACATCGAGGGTGTTCTGGTGGCGCAAGGCGGCGAGGAATTTCTGTCGGCTCCGCTCATCAAGGATCTGGGCGTCACCGAGGTGGGTGCTGGCCGAGTGACACAGGTCGCGTGCGCACTCCCACAGTTCCGTCCACTTGGTCCTTTCGCCGTGGGACAGCGCGTCGTCGGCGTGAGGATCTCCTGCAGCGGCGCGCCGGTCGCGGACCTCGATCCAGTACTCCCGTGTCTCGATCCGGTCCAGCTCCGCCAGGCAGTACTGCTCTGCTGCGGCGAGTCGCTGCGGGTCGGCGTCCAGGCGCTCCAGGACAGCCCGCGCATAGGAGGTACGAAAGGCCTCAACACGGCTGACCATAAACGGCTCCCGCTCGGATCCAATATTGATCAACGCGGGATCGGGATCGCTTTCCCACAGGCGGCAATTGCTTGCCATCGAGAACACATAGCCCTCGTCACGCTCCTTCACCAGATGAGAGTAGAAGGTCCATCTGACGTCCAGGGAGGGTCAACAGACCCTCGAATGACTACCTCACACCTGGCGTTCGATGGCGGCTGATGATCACGCCGATCGGCGACTTTCGCGCCGGCAGGGTTGGCGCGACGCATACGATGACCTCGCCTGCCCGGCGCAGTGGTGCCTCGGCTCTGAGGGAGACGGCGGGTCAGCCGGTGGTCGCTTGACGGAGGGCGTCTCGCACGATGTGCCAGCGGAAGAGGTCACCGGCTTCCGGTGGTCGCAGTTCCTCGATGCCCGTTAGGACGACGCCGCTGGCGGAGAGGAGACGCAAGCTGTTGCCGAACGCGGGATGTGCCGCAAGGCTCTTCTTTACGTACGGGGACGCGACTATTGGGATTCCTGTCCCGAGCGCTTCGTTGAGGATGCCGAGCGCAAGCGTGTTGTTGATCCCGGACGCCCATTGGTTGATCGTGTTGAACGTCGCCGGCGCTAAGACCACCGCGTGGGGATCAGGGGTTAGACGTGGATCGGTGGGCGCCCGCGGCTTAGAGCGGACGGGATGGCCCGAGATGGTCTCCAGCTCAGTGACGTCGACCCACTCCGCTGCCGTGGGAGTGATGACGACCTGCACGTCCCACAGATCTTGTAGCAAAAGATCGACCAGCCCGGCTGCGTCCTTCGCCGGAGGAGCAGCGCAGACCACGACTACAACGTTGCGCTGCGATGATGGCTGAATCATCAGTCTGCCGCTGTCGCCCGCTCCGCGAGTGAGCGCAGGCCAGGCGTCCGCGCTTGTTTCTCTCGACGTAGAAGCATGCGAATGGCCGCCTGAGCGTCAGCGTTGTGTGTCAGAGCTTGCGGCGCGATCCGCTCCGCTTCGAGTAAGTGCAACACTGCGGATGGGCCGCCACCGACCTGGGTGTATGCGACCGCTAGATCAATGTGGACCTGAGCGCGCCTGCTCACCAGCACGGCCGGAAGCCTGTCCGTGTTGAGCTGCTCACCGGCGCGGATAGCGAAGCTCGGCTGGTGCAGCGTGACGGCGATCGCGACGCGGTGAATCTCGACATTCGTGGGGCCGAACGCAGTCCACAGCTCGTTCTGGTCGCCGGGAAGTGCTGAGGCGAGCGTTGTGGCAGCGGCAAGCAGCTTGCCGGATGCCTGTTCCTGACCGCTTTGCGCTGCGATCATCGAGCCTTGGAGCAGGAGGGCTCCCTGGACAGATCGGGCGGTTGTGCTTCCATCCGCATGCCGCGATGCGAGGGTATCGAGTGCGTTCATCACGACGGCTTGGGCGTCATCGGTCCGTCCTGGTATCCGGGCCAACGCACAGGCGGCTTGATACGAAGTCAGAGCTTGAAGTGCATGGCTGGATCTGTCCAGCTGCGCAGCCGCGTTTGCTGCACGGTCGGCAGCGAGCCAAGCGAGGGTGCCGTCACCGCCCTTTGCCGCCAGCTTGGAGGCGACAAGATACGCGCCGGCTAGTGCCTGGTACGCGCGAAGTCGCTGCCGCTGAGGAGCCGCGTATGCGTGCTTTTCTGCCCCATGGATCAGCGTCGGAAGGTGCTTCAGGGCATCGCGGTAGCGCGCGGACTGGTAGGCGTTGTGCGCGGCGTTGACCGCGCTGACGATCCGAGCCTCGGTCAACGGCTCAAGGGGATCAAGCTGTCGCACGAGCAGCGCTTGTCGTAGCGGATCGAGCCACAGCCCTGCCGATGACAGGGACACGGGAGTGTGATGGCCGGCCGGCCGGTCTGGTCGATCGATGTAGAACCCGAGCTCGGTGTCGCTGGCGTCGAAGACCGCGCGAAGGGCGTATCGGTAGTCATCGTTGGGCCAGCGGATCTCCCCGCGTTCAAGCGCTCCGACGTATCCGGCAGTGACGCCGGCGTGAAGCTGACGACGGCCCTCTGCGCGGTAGAGCTCGGCAAGCACGGCGTTACACGCGTCCGCCACCTCCTGGCGCGACAGCCGTCGACGCGGCCGCGTCGGCGAGACCTCTGCATGCCGCGCGCGTGCCAGGTCGTGGTTGGGCTCTCGAACTCGTTCTTCGGTCAACCCCCACCTGCCTTCGCCAGCCGTGATTCACAGAATATGCCGTCTCTCTCGGCAATGTGGTTTCCCCCGTAAGCGCGCCTCTGGAACGTAATCGATGTCAGCGGCGAAACCCAGCGTCGCCGTTCTCTCAACCACGGTCCGAGGATTAGATCAGAATCATCGTTCTCAAGTCGGTGAAGACCGTTACGGCGCAGGTCAGAGGCAATCCTGGCGCTAATCCTGGCGACAGAATCAGCGGCGGATGGGGATTCCCGGCCGCGTGAATGTCCCTGATCATGGAGCCACCAACGCGATCCGATGGCAACGGCGGTTCCTGCCGTCGCCGAATCGCGTAGGTGAGCCTGATGGTCTGCGGAGGTGACGTGGATGGCGGCGAACCGGTCGAGCAACGGTGATCCTGCCGGCGCCGCGATGCCTGCACCTGATCAGGCGACGGTGAAAGGTGGTGTGGCGGTCGCCGTCCCGGCCGTCGGGCCTGGCGCTTCGTCGGCCGCCACACCGCTTCGGGTGAGCGTTCATTTCGGGCAGCCGGAGCGAATTCGTCAGCGGTTCACTGATGACGAACTTGATGTGGTCCTGGCTTCCGGAACTCGGTGGGCGTGGTTCTTCGTCCCGTTCCAGTTGGTCATGGCGGTTGTCCTGATCACGTGGGTTGTGGCAACTGGGCAGGCGAGCCGGCCGTTGGGTGAGTCTCCTCGAGGCGCGGCGGTCGTTCGGAGCTTTCCGTGAGTGGCTGGGTCAGGCCGCGCCTATCCGGCGCGGACTCGGGCTGGGAGGTCTTGTCCAACGACGGGTTCTGGTTTGTCCGCCGTGCGCAGGACGGTGGTCGGGGGCCGGTCTTGGAGTTCACCTCGAAGGAGTGGACGGATCTGCTCGTAGCGGTCGAGGCGGGAAGCTGGCCGCCTTGGGTGATCGTCCTTCGCGATGGCGCCGAGGTACGGATGCCAGGCAACGCGTCCCCGATGCTCGTTTTCGAACACGGGCAGATGGAGGCGTTCGCCGCCAGTGTGCGCGACCGGCAACCTGCCCTCCTGCCTACGCAAGCCTGTCGCCGATAAGGCAGGCCCTTGTCGGTACCCCGACGGGCGCGATCAGGCGGCTGTGTGAGGGCTCCGCATCTGGAGTGGTTGGCGTGTGCAGACCCCCGCTGGATACGCCAACCGCTCCCTTTGCCGATGGAGTAGACGATGGTCGCACCAGTCGCCCCTCATAACAGATCCACGTTGACCGAGCTTTTGATCCGCCTTGAGCTCCACTGGGCGGGTCCCTGTGGTTTGTGCCGGCATGATGGCCCGCCGCGGACGCACCGCGCGCGGCTCGACGCGCTCGAGCAGCTGATCGTGGGCGGTTGGCTCGATCCGTCACGACCCTGGCCCGTGCCTGTTCCAGCCCGGCTCCGCCGGCTCATCACTGACGAGGTCGAGGGCACTGTTCAGCAGTAGCCGCCATCTCTCCCGCGAGGCTCTGACTGGGGTCCTCCACTTCGGAGATTGACGTTCGTTCCTTTGCCGATACAGGCGCGCGCCCCACTTTGACCGGTCTGTCCTTGCTCTCGATGAAGTCGGCGAGGCCGTCGTTGCTTTCATGTGAAACCCCAGGCGTGGCGGGTCCGGCATTCCTGGTGGCTGGCCTGGTGACCGGGTTGGCGATGGAATGGGCTTCCCGTTCGTGCGGTCATTTCGCAATCGTGGACACACCGAAACGCAAACGGTTGGCGGACCGCAACATCGGCCGGACACGTGGCGACGCGGGACCAGGACACAGACAATGCGGCAGCCAGCGGTGGAGTGGGATAAATGCGCGCCCGGGCCTGCCGCGAGGACCTAGACCCAGTCCTGGCCGGGCGTCCGCTCCGCGTTGATCTCGCATCACGCTGACCCATTTCGAAGGGGTGAGCGCTCCGTGCTCGTTGCTCGACTACAGATGCACAGCCCAGTTCAGTCACGCGCGCGAGCGCGGCGGCGACCGCCGAGACTTCCTGCGATTGGCTTGCCGCTTCCCAGGATGCTTCTGGCGATTGGTGGGAATCGCGGGCGTACCGGGATGGCGCCTAGGATTCCCTCCACCTGCGCAAGACCTCCTGTCACCGGCAACGGCCGACGTCGCACCGTCAGGCCTGGATCGCGACGCCGCCGGCTCCGTCACGGTGTCGCGCGACGGCGGTCGCGTCACGGGCGTGCGCTGGGCGGACCGCGGACGTTGTCCAAGCAACCGGGTCGCTGTCCGAGTACCGCGGACTCGGCTGATCTAGCGCGGGTCTTTGGGCGGAGCGGCGGGCGTCAGCGATCGACTCCGCTGCCCGGCATTGCACGCAAGGACGACGATGCCCGCGGGCTTGGTTCCGTGGGATTCGCCCGGCGCCCGTCGATGGGGGTGTTTGTGCGACTCGTCGATCTTCGGGTTAGCCAGCTGTGGCTTTCCCGCGTGGTGGCGCGGATGCAGGCTTGCTCGTCGCTATCCGTGCGCGACATTCCTTGACCGAGATGTGCGGGCATTGGCAAGCCACGGGGAACAGTCTGGGCTGTCGGCTCACAAGTCCGCGACCGCCGCAGGGAACGCTTGATTTTGGATCTGGAGTCGTCGGCATGTGCACCGCCGATGGTGCCGTGCCGTCCACTCCTTTGCGGGAGGGACCGGTACGTGGCTGTGTTGATGCAGGTATGCGAACCGCGTCGGTGGGAGGTGTCGTGAGCACGGCCCGCCACAGCTACGAGCTGATTGTCGACGACATCTTCCGGCAGATCGCGGCTGGCGAGTTAGTGCCTGGCGCCGCTCTCCCGACGGGTCGGGAGTTGTGTGACAGGTACGGCGTCAGTCGGCAGACCATCGCAACGGCGATGGTCGTGCTGCGTACCCTAGGCCTGATCGTCGGGCAGCGAGGCAGGGGTGTCTACGTCACCGCCGATCACCGCGCGATCGCGACCGCCGCAGAGTCCTCCGGCCGGTCCACGTTCGCCGGACTACGTGACGTCGGCGCCTGATGGATGGTCCCGCAGCGACAGTGGTCTCGCAGGCCATGCCTGCCCTGGCGCGCATGGTGACGGCCTGACGGCGGTGCTCAGGTCGGAGGCTCGACGATGAGTGCGTCGTACGCGGCGACGGGCCATGGGACCGTGAAGTAGCGGCGTTCGACGGCCCGCTGCATGAGACGCTGCAGGTCATCGCCTCCGATCTGGATCAGGCGGAAGTTGGCCGGGTCACCTTGACGCACGTTCTCCACGACGTAGATCCAGAAATCTGGGTTGCTGGCCGCCTCGACCTTCTGGCGGGGCTCGAGCCACAGCTCCTGACCGCGGGAGAACTGTCCGTAGGCTTTGACCTCGATCGTGCGGCCGCGGCTGGCGACGTCCGCTGCGGCACCCCTGCCGCGGGTGTCTTCAGCGGGACGCCCGTGATCGCTCTCCCACCGCACGACGAAAGCGACAGCGGCATCCTCAATCGCCCGGTTGCCGCTCAGTGGCAGGGATCCGGTCATGGTTTCCACCATTCGCTCGCATAAGTGCCGTCCCGATCGAGAAGGACGACGTGGATGTTCGCGGCGCAGCGACCGGTGCGTGTGCGGGTGGCCAGGTCGCGGTAGCGGTCGTGGGCGGGCAGCACCATGAGTGACTCGCGTCCGGGGTGGCTGTCTAGCAGCAGCATCGCTTTACAGAGGGCTTGGCTGAACCAATGCCCCGCCTGCGTGCTTGGTTGGGTTCGTTTCGTCTCACCGGCTCGGCGCGGGTCGGCGTATGTGTCGGAGGGCCAGCCCTTCACCTCCGCACCAAGCCTGCGGGTATCGGTTTCGGCGAGCAGGTCGACGCCGCGGGCCTTGGTGGCGGTGTCGGCCATGGCGGTGACCGACCAACCGTGCCGTTCGAGGAGATCGGCGAACACCTGCTGCACCGCCCCTTCCCACGGCCAGCGGCTGCCCGCGTTCGCCAGCGGCGTCGAGGTTCCCCCTAGTAGCGCGACCGACGGTTGTTGGTCCGGTGATGACGGCCGCGCGGTGCTGCTGACGATCTCGAATCCCAGCGTTCGTAGGTGCCGCAGTGCGATGTGGCTCGTGAACTCGGCTCGTGGCACGCGCACCGCACGCTCGAATGCCTGCTTGACCGGGAACACGATCCCGCTAACCCGGACCCCGTGCTCACGCACAGGCTCCGGCACGACCTGTCGGAGCCTCGTGATGACCGTCTCGGCGTCTAGATCCCGGGCGACTCCGTTGAGCACGAACCGCACAGCCGTCCTCCCGTTTCCCCGAGGCCTGTACGCGCCTCACCGTATGGCCGGCAGGCCGGCAACGACACCGGATGAGTAGGCAAACAGCGACAACGATCAACTATTTGGGCGGTGTGCGGGCCGGCCATGAGCACCGGTTCGATAGCGTGCGGGATCACCGTGGTTGGAGGTGTGGTGACCGATACCGAGCCCAAACCCGCGCAACCGTCAATCCGTGTGGCCCGAGGTCTCATCTTGGCCTGCTGCTCGGAGACGCGCTCGGCGCAGCCCAGGGCAAGCTGCCAGGAAAGGGTGCCATCGCGGCGGGAGCCGGTGGACAGCTGGCCTGCTGGACTGTTGAAGGACTGATCCGCGCCCACGTCCGCGGGATGCACAAAGGCATCACCACACCATCAGGGGTGACCTGGTACGCCTATCGCCGCCGGGCCGCGATACGGGGCGACGTGCCTGCCACCGGCCGTGACGATGGATGGTGGCGCCACTCCGGGTGGCTGGTTCACGTGCCCGCCCTCGCGCACCGGCGCGGGACCGCCCCCGCGACCGTCGCCGCGATCCGCGGCGGCAAGCGAGGCGCCATCGGCGAAACCGTGGGAACGAGTCTTGGCGCGCACGCGCTCACACGCACCTTGCCGGCAGCCCTGATCCACTGGTGGAAAACCGATACCGGCATCGCCGCCGAGCTCGCCGCGCTGACCCACGCCGGCGCAGCGATCACAACCGCAGCACTCGGCGCGGACCTCCTCGCCGCCCTGTCCCGAGGCGAGGACCTCGACGCGGCCGCATCACACGCGCAGCGCACGCTAGCCAGCCGCGACCTGCCGCCCCTGGACCTGGACCTGCCCCACCTCGTAGCACTCGGATCCACCAGCCCCGGCGATGTCGGCATCCTGCGCACGCTGGCCAAGGACGCGACCGCGCCCAGCGCGCTCGCCGGCGGCGTCTACGCCGCCGTCAACGTCGAACGCCGGCACGTCCGCGACGCCCTACTGCTCGCCGCCTCGGCCGCCGACGGCGGTCACGCGGCCACCGTGACCGGCGCGCTGCTGGGCACGATCCACGGGCCAGACGCCCTCCCCATCGACTGGGTCGCCCGCCTCGAACTCACCTGGCCCGGCGACACCCTCGCCCGCGACCTGGTCCAACAAGTAACCGAGCACCCCTCCGGCGGCGAGTACACCCCAGCAACAGACCCCGACTGGCTGACCCGCTACCCGGGCGCCTGACCGCCGCCCCGCACAGCAACACCAACCTCTACCCCGCCCTGTCGTGGGGTTCAGCCGCGAGTCGCCCATCCGGCCTGTGGTGGGAAATCCACAGATACCGCCACGGCGGTCCCGCCCCGGCAACCGGTTCCAGGACATACACGCCATCGACGTCGGCGTCGAGCAGTTCGCTGCCGTACTCAGTCCAGAGCCAGGTCTGGTCGAGCTCGGCGGGTGGGATGCCGTCGTCATCGAGACGCACCCACGCATCGCGGCCGTTGATCGGGCCGTCGACGCACGCAATCTCGACAACGTCGCTCACCACCCGATCATGAGCCGGCATCCAGCCCTGCCGGGCCCGGTTCGGCGATCCCGCAGCCTGCGTCGTTTGGTCCGGGTCAGTGGCGCGGTCCGCCGCGCCAGCCGCTCAGTACGTCGCGTTGGTGGGCTTCCTGCGCTGCCGCGGCCTGTGGGTCGGCGCCCGCGGCCGCGTACAGGTCGGCCAGGTCTTGCGACTCGCCGTTGGCGCGGGTGATTCCGAGAAGCACGCCCAGCAGGAACGGCCGCCGGCCGGCGGGAACCCGTTCCTCGTCGAACACCGCGTCCAGCGCTGCGATCTTCTCCACCAGGGGCAGGTGCCGGTCCATTCCGAACGTCACGCGTTCGGCCCGTCCCGTCGCCTTGGCCAAGGCCATGCCCTCTCTGCGGGGCAGACCCCCGATGTACACCACGCCCGTGTCTCCCTCGCCCGCCATCTCGATCCGGGACAGCTTAGAACACACGTACGAGTACGGATCGGTTCCGTTGAATGTGCCGGCGGGCCCGCGTCGAACCGGCTGACGATCAACAGGTGGCGCAGACGGCGCGGCAGGCGGTCGACCGGTCGCGGTGACCGCACCTGGCCGGCGTGACCGGGCGAGTCTCCACTACCCGGTGGAGCCGATGACCGCTGCCTCCACCCATGAGCTGCCGGTCGCGGCGGCGTGGGCGTACGAGCCGAAATGGGACGGCTGGAGATGCCTCGCCTGGGTGAGGGACGGCCGGGTTCAGCTCCAGACCCGTAACGGCAAACCGATCGGTGGCCAGTTCCCGGACATCACCCGCGCGCTGCGTCAGAGCTTGCCACCCGGTGTCGTCTTGGACGGTGAGCTCGTCGTCTGGGACGAAGGCCGCCAACGCAGCAGCTTCGCCCTGCTGCAACGCCGCGCCGGCGCCGGCCGGCGCGTGCTGCAGCTCGCTCGTCAGTACCCGGCGCACTACGTCGTCTTCGACGTTCTCGCCACAGGCGACGCGTCATGGCTGCCCGCCCCCCTCGTCGAACGACGCGCCCTGCTCGAGGAACTCATGACCGAGACACCGGCGAACCTCGTGCTGTGCCCGCACACCACCGATCCCGCCGTGGCGCGGGAATGGATCGAGACATGGACCGACACCGGAATCGAAGGCGTCGTCGCCAAACGCCGAGACCAGCCCTACCGGATCGGGCGCAGCGGCTGGCGAAAACTGCGCGTGCGAACCACCGCTGAAGCGGTCGTCGCCGGCGTCACCGGCTGGATCACCGCCCCGCAAACCGTCCTGATCGGCCGCTACGACAGCTACGACCGGCTGCGATGTGTTGACCGGATTACGGCGCTCGGATTTGGCGGTCTCTTTCGGTATACGCAGCGTGTCCGCGCTACGGCATGGGGAGTTGCTCGCGGTAGTGGGCGGTGGTTCCCTCGATCGGAAGGCGCTGATGGAACTAGATCGGGATCTGAGCCGTCTCGTGCTGCCTGGGTGGGGTGCCGTGGTTGCGGGCGAAGGTGTGGTGCCGTTCGAGGTTGTTGATGACGCCGGGCAGGCTGTCGCGCCGGTGAGCGGCTTCTTACGGGACTTCACCGCTCGAGGCAATCGTCCTGGATCGGTCCGTAGTTACTGCTACGGGCTGCTGCGGTGGTGGCGCTTCTTACGCGTGGTCGACGTGAAGTGGGATAGGGCAACCTCAATCGAGGTGCGGGACTTCGTGCTTTGGCTTGGTCATGCGACCAAGCCGGCTGCGGAAGGCCGCACGGCGTCGGCGCGGTTGGCCGGAACGATCAATCCGGTGACCCGCAAGCAGTACCTCGGTAACGGGTACGGCCCACGAACGATCAGGCACTCCAACGCGGTGCTGCGTGCTTTCTACGACTACTGGATCGAGGAGGGCGCCAGGCCCCTCGTCAATCCGGTCCCGCTGGCCAGGGCAGGTGGGCGAGCCGACGCGCACCACAATCCGTTGGAGCCATTCGTTCAGGCACAGGGCCGGCTGCGTTACAACCCAAAGGTCCCGAAGCGGCGTCCGCGTTCGGTCCCCGACGCTCTGTGGGCGGACCTGTTCGCCGCGATGCGTTCCCACCGGGACCGCGCGATCCTGTCGTTGGCAGTTTCGACGGCCGCGCGGGCAAGTGAACTCTTAAAGATGCGTCCAGGCGACGTTGACTGGGGCGAGCAGCTGGTTCGGGTGCGCCGCAAGGGCACCGATGCTGAGCAGTGGCTACCGGCGAGTCCCGACGCTTTCGTCTGGCTGCGGCTTTACTTGGCCGAGCTTCCGCGGCTTGCGGGCAGCGACGCGTTGTGGTGGACGCTTCGCCGTCGACATCGGGATGGCCGAGCACATCGGGTGCCGCTGGACTATGACGCGCTGAGAGCGGTGCTCCGTCGGGCGAATGCGTTGCTGGGAACGAACTGGACGATGCACGATCTGCGACACACCTGTGCGCTACGGATGACCCGTGATGGGGATCTGTCGCTGCGCGATGTGCAGACGATCCTTGGGCATGCACACCTAACGACGACGCAGATCTATCTTGAGGACGACGACCAGGAAATCATCGCGCGGGTACGGCGACACCACGCCGAACTGCACGAGCGCCCTGCCACCCCACCCGCGGTGTCGTTGCTGCCATACAACCGGCAGGACCTCGCGACGCTGTTCGGGACAACCGCGTGAGCGCAGCCGTCGACATCAGCGTCGCCAACGAGGCGCGGCGGCAGGTCCGCGACTGGAGCCTGCCGCACATCCATGTTGTGGACCGTATCGACGCCGAGCCGAGTAGCACCGTGCTGGAATTGGTGCGGGGCTTGCCCGGCGAGCGCAAGCGTGATCTCCGCGCAGCGTATCGGGGAGCATGGCGAATTCTGGCATGGCTGGAAGGCTTCCCGGGTCAGGGATGGCAGGACCGCTGGTTCTCGGCCGGAGGCGACGACCTGGGCTGGATTGCCGGCCTCGCCGCCGCTGACCGACGTGTTTATCAGACGTCGCGGCAGGAGCTTATCGACGGTCTGGCCGCCCTTTTCCTGGTGCGCGCGGTCGCGCCGAGCTACGCCGCGTTGCGGCAGTTCGGCGCGAAGACGCTCTACGACCGCGTCCAGAAGACTCGCTGCCAGCAACGGTTCGCCGACCTCGCCGACGCCGCGGCGCAGCGAGGGTTGACTGGCCAGCACATGGCGCAGCCGATGATCGCACTGTCGAAGATCCTTCTGCACACGGGGAAATCTCTCGACGACATCGAGGCCGAGGACCTCCTTGAGCTTCGTGACTCGAGCCGAACCCCACGCGGCACGCTGTTGCGTGGCCTCAGCAGCGCGTGGGACCTCTGCGTTGTGGTGGCGATTCTGCCGTCGAGCCAACCATTCCGCGTCACGATGCGCGAGGGGCAACGGACCACCGCCGACCTCGTGGACCGCTACAGCCTGCGCTGCCGGTCGATCCGTGACCTGCTGGTGCGCTACGGCGACGAGCGGCGCCCGGCCATGGACTACAGCAGCTTCTGCGACCTGATGGCGACATTGGCGGGCAGGTTCTGGGCCGATCTGGAGAAGCACCACGCCGGCATTGACTCGCTGCACCTGCCAGCCGAAGTCGCGCAGGCGTGGAAAGAACGGTGCCGCTACGTAGTAGACGCGAAAGGCCACCAGCGCGAGCGGCGGGCTCCTATGCAGATCCTGATGCAGGTCCGTGCCTTCTACCTCGACATCCAGGAATGGGCACTGACTGAACCGTGGTGGGCCCGCTGGGCCGCACCGAGTCCAGTCCGCAAGAACGACACCTACGGGCAGGTCGCTAAACACCGCCGGCGGGTCGAGGCTGACATGCACCAAAGGGTCCGGGACCGGCTACCGCACCTGCCACTGCTCGTGGCCACCGCAGAGCGGCAACGCGACCACACCCAAGCGCTGTTAGCCGCAGCCACCGTCGCAGCCGATGGCGAGGTCTTCGGCCACCGCAGCCGGATGTTCCGCCGGGTGATCTCCAGCGACAACAGGCGCAGTGCCCGAAGCAGAGGACCAGACCTCGTCCACGTCGAGGACGTCGAAACCGGCGAACGCCTGAATACGACGCTGGAAGAGGACCGTGCCTTCTGGAGCTGGGCAATCATCGAAACCCTTCGACACACCGGCGTCCGGCTGGAAGAGCTACTGGAGATCACCCACCTAGCTCTGATCTCCTACCGACTCCCGGACACCGGAGAGACCGTCCCGCTACTCCAGATCGTGCCGTCCAAGTCCAACCGGGAGCGGCTGCTGCTGATCACGCCCGAACTGGCCAGCGTCCTGGCCGTCGTCGTCAACCGCGTGCGCGACGCGTCCGGTCGCGTCCCAGCGGTGGCCCGCTACGACACCCACGAGAGGACAACCGGACCAGCCCTACCCCACCTGTTCCAAACCAGAAGGGGATGGCGCCGAGAAATGCTCGGCGAGAGCACGGTCCAGAAACTCCTCAACGCCACCCTGGGGTTGACCGGGCTCACCACCGCCGACGGCAAGCCGCTGCGCTACACGCCGCACGACTTCCGGCGGATGTTCGCCACGGACGCCGTGACCGGCGGACTACCCGTCCACATCGCCGCCAAGATCCTCGGCCACGAGAGTCTGACGACTACCCAGGCATACCTCGCTGTGTTCCAAGACGAGGTGATCCGCGCCTACCGGACGCACATCTCCCACCGCCGTGCCACCCGCCCCGCAGCTGAGTACCGAGAACCAACCGACGCCGAGTGGGACGAGTTCTGCCAGCATTTCCGGCTCCGCACGCTCGAACTGGGCACCTGCGGCCGCCCCTACGGCACACCCTGCAACCACGAACACGCCTGCGTCCGATGCCCCATGCTCCGCGTCGATCCAACGCAACGGCCCCGGCTTATGGAGATCATTGACAGCCTGAGTGAGCGAATCCAGGAAGCCCAGGCCCAAGGCTGGCTCGGCGAAGTCCAAGGACTCCAAGTCAGCCTCAACGCCGCCGAAACCAAGCTGCGAGACCTGGAACGCCGCATCGACGGAGGCCCGATCGATCTCGGCATACCGGCCATAATCGGCCGGCCAGCATCACCTGGTGGAAGACGCTCAGGTAGTGGCGGTCGCAGCGAGCCAGGAGTGATCCTCGGTGAGCCAACGGATGTGTCCGAACTCGGCGCCATATAAGGCGGCGGTGACGTCATCGTCGGTCAAGCGACAGGCGGTGAAGGAGTGCGTCCATCGGCGGCGGCCGACCTGATACTCGATCGTCGTGGTGAGTAACGGGCCATCGCGTTCCACCGCACCGACGGAGAAGCGGATCCCATCCTGCTCCTCGCTCGACGGAACGAGGGTGTCGAACCAGTCCGTGGGATGCCGTTGGACCACCAACGACCCGCTTGCCACGGTGTGACGGCGGGCGGTGCGCAGCATGGCGGTGCGGAGTTCCTGGTCCGCGGTGTTGATCAGAGCGCTGGCTAGCAGCACGGCATCGAAGCCACGACGCAGGTCGAGCGTCTGGATCGGTGAGCAGACCGTGTCCAAGCCGACCGCGTACGCGAGCATGTCGGGTGACTCGTCCACACCCACCACCGAGTGGCCGAGCTCGGCAAGGCGTCGCAGGATGCGTCCAGTGCCGCAGCCGAGTTCCAGCACGGCGCTGCCGGCTGGGATCGCCTCATGCGCGATCTCGGCCTCGCCGCCGGGCGGGAGAAGCGCATACAGGTCCACCGCGCAGCCGTCCGGCGTGATCGGGCCAGGACCGGCGCCGGCGTTGGCATCGGTGGTCATAGACCAATGGTGGCATCGATCGGAAAGGGGCAGCGGCCCGTGAATCCCGACCGGCAACCGAACACGCCCAACGGCCGAGCCTTCGATTCAAAGACATACTCGGCTGCCAACGCGGCGACAGAAAGGCCAGGACATCGATGAGCATCGTGGTCCAGAAAAGTTACATCGGCCGGTCCCTACCGTTGACCGACGTCCAACGCGCCGAGCTCGCCCCGCTGCTGTCCCGACCCGTCGCGCAACGCCGCGGCCAACCCGTCACACACCCCTGGCCGCAACCGCTACCCACGTCCTGGGCTGGGAACTGGGAGACTAGGGCACCACTGCGCTATGTCCAGGTCGAAGCCGCCATCGTCGCCGAGGTTCTCGTCGACACCGCCTTCGAACACGGCCGCTACCGCCACCCCGTCCAACACATCCGCGTCCGCCGCGACATCTCCATCTACGACGTCCCCGTCATCGGCATCGACGAATAGCGGCCGGCTTGTACGGTCGACGGATGGTGGCGATCAACGCGCCACGTTGCCATCCGCGTGCGCACCGGGCACCCACACGACGGTGGCGTGCGGCCGATGCGCAGGCGGCGGCGATAGCCGCCTGCGTAGGCGGTGACGCAGATCTGGGTTGCGCAGGCCACCCAGCCCGACCCACCGAGCCAGCGTCACGCGCGGTCGCCCGGTCGACTCAACCGTTCAGCGTTGTAGCACGTCCTGGATGCCGGCGCTTCGATCCTCTCGACCAGCCGGCCGCAGCGGTTTGAGGCTCAGAGCCACCAAGGTCCTTCGGTGATGATGGTCGGGTCGGCGCGTCCTCGGGCGAACAGCTGGTCATCGAAATGCTGGACGTGCCGTTTGAGTTCGTGGCTCGCTCGTGAGGGCAGCAGCTGGATCGCGGCGGCCAGCACTTCACGGCTGTCGGTGCGGTAGACCTCTGGCGTGCAGTACTCACAGCAGGCGGTATCGGAGGCGACGTAGCGGTTCCTGTTTGAGCTGCCGTGGCGTAACGGGCGGTGATGGACGGATTGGTACCAGCGTCAGTACGCGGTCTGCACGGCGCCGGGCCACAGGTGCCGCTGCTCCAGGCGTGTGATCACGCCGAGAAGGGCAGCGGAGGCGCCTGGAATGCGGAAGCCGTCGATAGACGACACACGCTCGTATTGCGCCCGAACACGGGCGGTCGACCTACGCGGCATCCGCCTTAGGTGTGCTGAACATGTCGCCCGTCCTCCCAGGCAGTCGTCGGAGACGACAAGCCGGCCGGCCCCGCGCGGTACGGGTCTCAGACGGTGGGAGCCAGGAACGGGGACGCAAGCGCGGTGCGTGGTGCGCGGCCGTCGTGCTGTTGATAGGCGTCGCGGATCCGCTGAGGAATGGCGCCGCGGTCACCGACCGGGTCGAGTCCCAACTGGGGGCCGTACTTGTGAGCCCAAGTCCGGATCGCCTGGGTCTGCTCGCGCAGACTCGCTCCCTGGGCGGAGATGACGGTTCGGGAATGGCGCACCCCGGTCGACGTCACCTTCGCCGCCGCCCGTACGAACGGATCAAACGCCCGACGTAGGTTGGCGGCGTTTTCGTCGGATAGGTCGATCTCGACGGTGACGCCGTCGAGGGCGAACGTCACCGTCTGGTGCGCGGTCCCGCCGTCGATGTCGTCGACAAGGTTGACGATGGTTCTCTTCGCCATAAGGCCGATTCCTCACTTGGTCGAACGAGCGCTCACGCTGCTCATACGCTAACTGATCATTGATCGCCCAGATCCGGTCGGTGGCAGCCATCGGCCCGCCCGCGAAGAGTGCGGCTGGGCCGTGGACGGTCGAACTGGCCAGTTGCCGGGCTCGGTTTTCCCCGACGCAATCGCTCGCCGCCACCACCGATCAAGTCACACCGCTCACCGCTACCGCCGATGTCGGATCCATCTCATCCACGCACCCCGGCACAGGCGCCCTCACCGGCGGCGAACGAGTTCGACCAACCTGCGCCGTCCGACGGATCCACCTCGACAATCGGTAAACCGCTTGCCGGGAGGACGTACCAACGGATGGAGAGGGTACTTTTCACTCCGTGCCACGTTCAGCGGCACCGGATTTCATGCGGCAATCAGCAACCGATTCAGGATCGGTTAGGGTTGTGATGTTTGCGCGTCGGACCATGTGAAAGGACGGCACTCCGTGGCCAAGCAGGTCATTCAAAAGTTGATTGACGACATCGACGGTGGCGACGCCGATGAGACGGTGAAGTTCGCCCTCGACGGTGTTCAGTACGAGATCGACCTCTCGAAGAAGAACGCCGACAAATTGCGGAACGCAATCGCGCCCTACCTGGCGGCCGGCTCCAAGGTGGGTCGGGGCGGGGTCGTGGTTGGCGGGCGCGCGGCTCGTGGTCGTGGCGGTGCTGCCGCCGACCGTGAGCAGAACAAGGCCATTCGCGCCTGGGCCAAGAAGGAAGGCAAGGACATCTCCGACCGGGGCCGGATCCCGCAGGAGATCGTCGACGAGTACCACGCCACAGCCGGCCGCTAACCAAGAGGGAGCAAGCGACGTAGGGACGTGGCCTGGCCCACACCACCGGCCAGCGCCCGTCCATGCGCCGCCCTCAGCACTCCACGGACCCGCCTCGAGCTGCCCGACCAGCGCGGGCGCAGCTGCTCGAGAGTTGCTCGAGTGTTCGGCTGACCTGCCGAAACAGGCACGAACCCGGTAACCGGCTCCACGTTTCACCGCAGGTCAGGTACCCTGACCACCGCGGGCTGCTAGCTCAACCGGCAGAGCAGTGGACTTTTAATCCATAGGTTCAGGGTTCGAGTCCCTGGCGGCCCACAATGCGTCGGATGCATCGCGTGGTCGATGTAAGCGAATTGTCCAGTGCTCGATAAATTCCTGCCGTGTGGTCGTTCGTGTATCACGAAACCGTTGTGTGGAATCGCGCGATCGCCCAGCGTTCTTTGGCTCGTGCTTTCTGCGTCGTTCCGAACGAGGCAATGACTAGCGTTTCCGCCGCAACAGCAGCAAGGCAACGCCGGCGACCACTGCAGTTGACCCTAGGCAGCAGATCGATAGCACCGCTAGGTGCCACGGCTTTAGCGCGCCCACGACTCCCCCTTCGGTTGCTACGAGGGACGGTACAAGATCGGACCCAGCATCGTCGGGGCCGGTCGCACGTTCTGGCGCGTCGCCAGCTGATCCTCGTCGGACGCCGCGAGCCTTCAACGAGCGTCGAGCTAACTGCGGCGTGCAGTCCCCCAGCGGAAGCAACGGTCGCACAGGTCGACCCATCGGTGGCCGAGCGCGGTCGTTGCGATGAGCATCATGGACGCGGCGGCGCCGCAGCGCACGCATTGGCCGCAGAGGCGATCGCCGGCGGCGGTCAAGTCGGCTGGGGCGAGCGGCAGGGTGCTCGGATTGATTCCTAGCAGCGCCACGAGTTGGCTTGCTGACGGTTGGGTCACGTCACAGTCCGCGCTTAGCGCTGGTCGGATGACGAGTCGTTTGAGGTTCCGTGGTGCGGGCCACGATCCGGGCGTTCAGAGCGGTGACGATCGCGTTGTCGGAAAGGTCGTCGACGTCCAGGCCCTGTTGCGAGGCGGCGTGAGCCTCGGTTCGAAGGGCGTCGGGCCAGTCGGGGTCGGCAGCGATTGAGGTCAGCCGCGTGATGAGCCGAGCAGGATCAACATCGTTGCGGAGCGGCTCGCCGACTGAGGGGTCCGTTGAGCTTTTTCGCCAGTAGGTTGGCGATCGGGGACACAGCAAGCAGGCTGCGGTGACAGGGCTGCCGGGTTTCGGTGACCAGGTTCCGTCCTGTCCGCAGCAGGTGGCCACCGCATCTGCAGCATTCATGCCCCACCCTCTCTCTCGCTCGGACGTGTGTTCGAAAGCCCAGCATGGCACGGCCGTACGCGCTCGTCTGCTGGCCACGCTGAATCCGGCTTTGTTAGGCGGCGCGGGGAGGGTCACGCGGGACGATGGATTCGGCGATGTCGGCTTTGGCGCGTTCGGTCTCGAGCTCGTGCACCACGGACGTGTACGTGTCGCTGGTGAGGCTGACGGTGGCGTGGCCGAGAAGTTCTTGGATGTCTTTCATGTCGAGTCCGCTGGCTTTGGCGTAGGTGGCGGCGCAGTGGCGTAGGTCGTGCAGGCGGATGGGTGGCAGGCCAGCCGCGGTGATGAGTTTGTCGAAGCGTTCGCTGACGAGGTCGGGGTGCCAGCGGGTGCCGTCGGGTTTGACGAAGAACTCGTCGACGTCTGGCCAGTCGCGGCCACTGACCTGCTGCCAGCGGTCGCGCATGTCGCGGTACTCGCGCAGGACGGTGGTGAGCGCGGTGCCGGTGCTGACGATCCGGTCTCCGGCGTCGCTTTTGACGGTTTTGCGGATGGGTTGGTAGCCGAGGGTGGTGATCTGCTCGGCGATAGTCAGCGTGCCGGACTCGAGTTCGACGTCGGTGTTACGCAGGCCGACGGCTTCGCCGCGGCGCAGGCCGCGGTGGAGGATGAGGGCGAACATCGCGTAGAGGACGATGTCGTGGGTTTGGGCGTAGTCGAGGAACGTGCCGGCTTGGGCGGGTGTCCAGACCATGACCGGGCTTGGCCGCTCTCCGGTGGCCCGCCATCGTGTGATCGCCGCACCTGTCCACACCTTCGGTTTGGGTCGTGTCGCGGAGGGCAGCTCGACGCCGATCGCGGGGTTGAAGTCGAGGATCCGATGGATGTGGATCGCGTCGTTGAGGGCTTTGCGGAGCGTGGCGCGAATGCGGTGCATCGTGGTCACGTCCGGGGCTCGTTGGCCCTTGACGCTGGCGCGGACGGCGGGATCGACGCTGGCCCGGGCTTCCTTGATGGCGGTGTGACGGTCACGGATCGCGTCGAACATGGCCTGGATGTGGGCGCCGCGTAGCTGGTGCAGCGGGATGTGACCCAGATGCGGCTCGAGATGAACGCGGATGTGGCTTTCGTAGGCCCGCAGCGTGGTTTCGTCGGGCCGGGTTCGTCCGTCGAACCAGCTCCACAGGTAGTCGCCGACGGTGGTGTCGGTGGTGGCCACGCCGGCGCGGACGCGGCGGGCGACGGTGTCGCGGGCGGGTAGCGACTTTCCGGGTTTGACGGCTTTGAGGAGGTCACCGATGGCGGCGGCGAGGGTGCCGTCGTCACCAGCGAGGGCGAGCAGGGTGAGGGCGTGGTCACGGTCGCCCGCGGCGGCTTCGCGGGTGTCGAATCCGCCGCGGCGCAGTTGGCGGCGTGCTTGCTTGGGGCGGATAGGGAGCTCGAGCTGGTAGGCCCAGCGGCCATGCGTCGGGCTCCAGCTACCGCCGGGCCGCCGCAGTTGCGGGCATCGGGGTCCGAGGCGGCGGTTGTCGTCGTCGCGGCAGTTGCAGCGTTTGAAGATGGATCCTTCCGCCACGACGCCTCCTACGGCGGGGTAGGGCCGGCAGGCCGCCGGCCGGATGTGGGGTGGGTTCGATCGACGCTCGGCGCGGCCGCGATTTCAAGTCGCGCCGGCGCCTCGGCGGGCATGCGCAGGGCGGCGAGGATCGCGGCGACGGGGATGCGGTAGCGGGTGCCGAACCGCAGGATCGGGACGGGGAACTGGTCGGTGCGGACCAGGTCGTAGGCGACCGATCGGGACAGGCCGAAGATCGACGCGGCGACCGGGACAGTGGTGACGGTGCCGAGCGCGCGGATCGCTTCCGCGGTCCATACCGCAGTCCCAGCGGCCGGCGACGGGTCGTTTCGCATATCTGGTGTGGACACCGATGTTCTCCTCAAGCGCGTCGTGTCGTCATGGGCTGGGTTTGGTGAAGATCAGGACGTCTTCGTGGGCGATCAGGTGCATCGGTGTGCCGGCGGCGCGGGCGGTACGGACGGTGTGGAGTTGGAAGAACGACGGGCGCGCGACGAGGTGCCCGTCGCGGATCGCCGCGAGAAGGGCGACGCATCGTTCGGTGGGGGTCAGGCCGGCGCGGATGCCGGCGCCGAGGACGGCGGAGGGCAGGTCGACGAGCTCGCCGTGTTTGCGCCAGGGTCGGGCCGTGACCACGACGGTCCCGCCCGGGCGTAGCAAGGTGTGGCAGCCGTGCAGGATGCGAGTGAAGCCGTCAGCAAGGCCCGTCAGGTCGCGGTAGGCGAGGTTGCCGCGGTCGTCGCCGTCGTTGTACTGATGGTCGGTCTTCCCGATCCCGTCTGCGGCGGGGCGCACGTGCCCGTGGACGGTCGGACCATACGGCGGCGAGGTGACCACCAGGGCGACCTGCCCCGTCAGGGCTGCCGGGACGAGGGAGAGCAGGCGCGTGGCGTCGCCGCGGATGACGGCGGCGCGGCCGGCCGCGCCCTGGGTGTGGGCGTGGGCGGTGTTGGCGTCGGCGATGTCGGACCAGCGGGACTCGTACTCGACACCGATCGCGTCGCGGCCGGCGTGGATCGCCTCAACGAGGGTGGTGCCGATCCCGCACATCGGGTCCAGGACAAGGTCACCGGGCCGGCTGTAAGCGGCGATGGCGTGGTCGGCGATCGCGGGCAGCATCCGCGCCGGGTGGGCGGTGGACGCGGGCAGGTAGCGGCCGCGGCGTTGGACGGGCCCGGTCCGCTGCGCGGTCGCCCACACCGACAGCCCCGCCGTATGCACAGCCGGCGGCGGCCGGTCGGGGCGCTCAGCCATGGTCGCCTCGTTCCCGGGCGGCGGCGTCGGATGGGGCGGGGCGAGGGGTCAGGACGAGCAGGTCGGCGTGGATCCGCAGGTGAGCGAACCGCCGGCCGGCCTGGGCGGCGAGGGCGAGGAGCTCTTCGTCGGTGGCGTGGAAGGTGAAGGTGTCGCCGTCGAGGTCCGCGGCGACCCCGACGATGTGCTGCAGGTAGCCGAGCCCGGCCGCGGTCGCGGCTGTGACGATCGGGGTGAAGTCCTCGGGCGTCGGCCGGTCGACGCTGGCGGCGACGACCAGGACGAGACAGCCGCCGGCGCGCAGCAGGTCCTGGCAGATGGTCAGCAGCCACGCCAGCCGGACGCGGTTGCTCGCGGGGTCGGCGTGCAGCGGCCACCCGGCGACGACCAGGCTGGTCCGTCCCCACAGCCCGACCTCCCCGGCAGGTGGTGGGTTGTCGTCGGTTGGGGTGGGTGGCAGGTGCGGGTCGGTGAGGTCGTCACCGAACCAGTCCCGGATCTCGGCCGGCTCGACACTGCGACCATGCCCCCGGTCGCCGTCGCAGAGCTCGCGGTGCGCGTTCGCGCGGTCCTGGGCCCGTGGCGTGGTGGTAGGTGGTACGGGCGGGACCGAGGGCGGGCCGATGACCAGGCTCGGGGTGTCGGTGAACCAGGCCCGGTGGTGCCGGCGCCGCCCGACGGTGCACGACGGCGCCAGGGCGTGGTCGGCGGTGAGGTCGACGACCGGGTCGCCGGGTCTGCTGTAGGCGGCGACTAAGCGTGCTGCCAGGCGGGCGGGGATGGTGGCCGCGTGGTCGTCGTTGCTGCGGGCGGTCCGCCAGACGGTGATCGGAACCGGCGGGTCACCCGGAACGGCATCGACGACCGGGGCGACGCGCGGGCCGCCCGGCTGGTCGGGTGGGGTGTGGTGGGGCGGGTGTGTGGTCATAGATGGGTTCGGCTCACGCCGCGGGCGTTGCGCTGACGTTTCCCCTATCGGTGTTTGTGAGCCGCAGCGAACACCTCACGCGCTCACCGCCGCTCACACCGGCACACAGCCCCTCACCCACGCGCGCGACGACCTGGCGTCGCTGGCACCCGGGGCGCCCATCTGTCCGGCGTGACGGGCCACGGACAGCCAACCCGGTCGCCTCTGCCCGTGGCTGGTGGAACACCACAGCTGACAGAGATTGCCTGGCGCCTGCGCCGGCAGTGTCCGTCGCCATGACATCGCTGTCCGGCCCCAAACACCGCTCTGACATCGGCTGTGAGTCGCGGTGTGTCCGTGTGTGCCGGCTCGGTGTCCGGCCGTACATGGTCACTGCCACCATGCGGCGCCGGCGGCGAACGCGCTGCGCGGGAGATGGCCACCGCAGACATGGCGTGAGGCCGCGGCCGCGCTCACACGGTGGCGCTGTCAGTCGCCTGTGAGGGGGCCGTGTCCCACTGGCCATCTCGGACACCGCCACCTGGCGGCGGGTCCAGGTCGCTGGGAGATGACATGACCGCGCACGACATCACCGACACGCCCCCGCAGGACGTCGCACCCGGCCACGACCCGGACATCCCACTGACAGACATTGACCCCGGCGCGGACACGGATGCGGGTAGGTGGCCAACGTCCCCGTTCGCGTGCGTGGACACGGCGTTCGCGGCATTGACTAACGGACCGAACCCGTTGGCCGTCGACGGTGACCGCTTCGACAAGCGCCTCGGACTGCCTACCGGTCAGGTGACACTGCCGGTGCTACGGGAATGGCTGACCGCGCACCCGGGACTGCCTGCGGCCCGCGACGCGGTGTGGCGTGACCTGATCGGTCGTGCCCGCCTCGACGGGCCGGCGTGGGTGATCGCCGCGACCGCGTTCGCGTTGCCGGCCCTGGTCGGTATCGCCGCGGAGTTGACCCGGGCGGGCTGGACGGGCGATCCGGATGACGTGGACGCAGAGGTCCTCGCCGGGTTCCTGTCCGCGCTCCGTGACCGGGTAGACGTGACCGGACCCGCGCCGCACCGCGCGCTGTGCCGTGCCGCCTGGCGGGCCGGCCTAGCCCTGGTCCGGCAGCAACGCCGGTTCATGACCGTCGACGACGTCGAAGCCGTAGCCTCGCTGCCCTCCCACACGCCCAGACCGCCGTGGGGGCACCCCGACTTGTTGATTCGCCGCGCCGTCGTGTTGGGGCTAATAGACGCCTGCGACGAGCAGCCATACATCGACGTGCGGTTAGGGCACCGCGCGATCGAGCCCATCGCCGCCCGCCTGGGACTGGCCCCCGACACCCTGCGCCGCAGGCTTACCCGGATCGACACCCGCCTCGCCATAGCCCTCGCGGACGGGATGCTCACCGGCGCGCCGTCACCACAGGCCCGCGCCGAACTCGCGGCACAGGCCCGCCGCCGGACCCACATCCGTGGCGCACGCCGCCGCCGAGCAGCACCATCCTGTTCCCATGGTTGACGCGATCTGCCCTTCGTTTCGACGAGCCATGACCGGTGGGCTCAGGCCTGGTCGATGGTGGCGATGATCTTCTCGGCGGGCGGCCTTGGCGGGGGCAGCCTGCGCCAGTGATTCCGCAATCGCTTCGGCGGCCATCGCTCGCACCAACATGCCGGCGCCCGAATTGATGACCAAAACCCTGGTCACCGCGCATCCTCACTCCACCTGCACGACAGTGGCATCGGCCCCCGCCACGCCCCGTCCGCAGATGAGCCAGTATTCGGGACGTTGACCAGGAATCGATTGGGATAGTGAGCGGGTGCCAAACCTCGACTTCTACGCTGTCGACGATGACTGGTCAGCGGTGTTGGACACCGTCTTCGACTCAGGACTCTTCCGCGTCTTGCAGGCCGACTCTCGCCCCGGCCATGAGCTGCGTGAGTTCCACAATGTCGACGAGACCGTTGGAGCTGGTGAGCGGCGCCTAATGCTGTTCGTCACCGGGGCCGGCCCAGAACCGACCGCCAGACGCATCGACTTCGCGGCTGACGCATCAAACGCCGGGTTCCGGTATACCTGCGAGGGGTGGGGCCTCATCCAGCTCTACTACGGCGGCTTCTTCCGGGAACAGGAGCTGCGCTGGAGCCACACGAATCACAACACGGAGAAGCGTGCTGCAGCCTGGGCGCCGACCACGCCGCGGATCGGAGATCCAGCCGCCTGGGACTGGAAAGCGGTCACCAGCGCCTCGAGCAAGCTGAACCGTGCGATCGGCCGTCTGGCCGTCGACAAAGTCAACTCACATCCAGTGCTGCCCGCGGCCGCTCGCCTGATCGAGGAAGCAAACCTGCGATACGAGTACGGCACCGGCATTCACGCCACGCCAGCATTCGGCAGCTCACCAAGTTAGCGGTCCGCTGATCGAGCCGGTCTTCGACCTCGGCCTCCGCGACGACGAAGGTGGGTCCCCGCTCGCCCTGCGGAGGCTGCGGATCGCCGCCGTTCGCCGCAGGCGGCTACGACGTCGAGGTGATCGCCAGATCAAGGTTGACCAAATCGCGTCCCACGCGGCCACGTGATCGACTCGCGAGCACGCTGGGATGTCGCTGACCGGTTAGGCGTTCTCGCCGTGCTCCCGCAACGCCTCCTGCTCTTCGGGTGTCATCCGTTCGTAGGCGGACCAGAACGTCGAGAACGACGCGGCGAGCGCGGTTCCGTAGACCTGGCTGGCGGCGACCTCCCGCAACGTCACGTCGCCGTCCAACACCGTACGGGCCATCTCACGCAGGAGCTCGTTGTCGCCGTCGGCCAACCGGTGCAGGGACTCACGCAGCAACCGCTCGCGACGCGGGTCGCCGGCGGCGATGTCGGACAGGTCGCTCACTAGATGGCCGCGTGGTCGTAGCGGCCACCGAGGTCGGGGAGCTTGGCCTGATCCAAGTTCGCTAGCTCGGCTTCCAGCTTCCCCTTAAACGCCAGCACGGCCGCATAGATCGCCTGGTACAGGCCAGTCGCGGTACCCCGCAGCTTGAGCAGGTAAGCGATCTCGCCGGCGGCGACCGCGTAGCCGACGAACGCGCCGACCCCGGTGTACGCGGTGGCGGTCCCTGCGGCTGCGGCGATCCCGATGATGATCGCGGTGTCCAGCATGCTCTTGACAACGCCGCTGAGCGCTTCGCCCATCGACCACACCGCCTCGGCCATCTCCGTGTAGGAGGCGCTGATCTGGCCGAGCGGCGGACGCAAGGTGAAGACGGCGTTGTTGGCGTCGGTGAAGAACCGGAACGCGCCGTCGGCGGCGTTGCCGTTCCACGCCGAATGCAGCAGCGTGGCCCCGGTCTGCATGTTGTACGCCATCGCGGACAGCCCGTCGCCGACGTTGGTGGTCACCGGTGCCATCGCGGCGAACGCTTCCCAGTCCCCGACGAGGCGTTCCTGCAGCCAGCCGATCGGGTTGAACCCGAACACGACCGAGAACGCCTCGTTGGCCCAGTGGCTGGGGCTGACCAGGTCCATGAACCCCAGCGGGTTCGCCGGAATGTCGGCCGGACTCGGCGGCTGCAACTGCGCGCGGACATCGCGGGGATCGACGAACGTGGTGTACAGGCAGGGGTTCTGCGCGAGCTCGATCTCCACGGCGGTGGTGGGACACGCCTGGCCACCGGGCAGGAACCCGTCCAGGGACGCGGCGGCGTTGCGGTCGGATCGGCGGTAGTACGCGGCCGCCCGGTCCAGCTCCGGCGCCGACTCCTGCAGCAGAGCGATGATCCGCACGAGTGTCCGGTCGATGGTGTCGGCCGCGTGCGTGTGGCCTTCCTTCGCGACGCGGAAGACCTCACCGCCGGCCTTCGGGGCGTCAACGTACCGGTTCAAGTAGGTACGAACCTCGCTGGCGTCGTCGGCGGCGCGTTCGACCTGCCGCGCGTAGCCGACCAGCGCATCCGGCTCGACCCGAAAGCTCATAGCAGAATCCACACCAGCCCGGCGATGGTCACCACGACCGCTGCCCAAAGCACGGTCCAGCTGCGGACGAAGAACGTCGCCGCCGCGGCCAGCCCGCCGGCGAGCATGAGGATGTTCCCGGCCAGGTTGTCGCTGCTGTCGATGAGCGACCACAGGCCCAGCAGGCCGAAGAACATGCAGCCGATCGCGACGACCCACCGCGCGTTGCGGCGGGCCACCCATTGGAACTGGGCGACTTCGACGCGGTAGTCCTCGATTGCCTGCCGGCGGTCCTCGTCCGAGACCTCACGCCTACGTCGCGCCATGCCGGCACGATAGCAACGCCAGTCACCGGACCGCTGCCCTCAGTAACCGGCGTGACATGCCAACCTCGCACCCGTCGCCTGGTCGACCTGGCCGTGGGAAGCCCGCGTTGGCTGGGTGGTCGAGCGGTTGTGAGTGGGTGTGAGCGGTCGAGGTGTTCGCCAGGACTCACAAACGCCGATAGGGGTGTGCGGGACTTCTCGGAACGGTCCGGGATTCCCGTCCGCCGCCGGCGCACCATCACGTGTCCGGGGTGACACGACCGCCGGGTTCCGGGTGCCGCGATCCGATGCGCTGACACCTCATCGACGCCTCCGACCGCAAGGGAGGACAGGCTCACCCCGGAACCCCACGGTCCAGCACCCCGAGCCGGTGTCGCCCGGCGGCGGCCTTCCCTGCCGCTGCTCGCATCGCCCCGTGGCCGCCCTTTCAGGCGCCAGGGGCGGGAGGTGACCCATGCTCCGCACCCTGCGGGTCCGCCCGCGTATCCCGACCACGCCTCGCCCGGCCGACGCTGGCCGCCCGTCGACACCTGCCGGCGGACCGCACCGTCGCCGGTGGCATGTCGCTGCTATCCGCGCCTGCACGGTGGCCGCGGTCGTCGCCGTACAGGTGGCGTTCGCGCCCGCGGTCGCAGCTGCCGCCGTTGTCGACCCGGTGCTGGCGGTCAACTCGTTGCCGGAGGTGATCGCGAACCTGCGGGCCTGGGTCATGGGGATCCTGGCCGCGATCGCCACGCTCTACGCCGTCCTCGGCGGTGTCTTCCGGCTTCTGGCCGGCGGTGACCCTGCCCAGGTGGAGCGGGCCAACATGTATCTGCGTAACGCCCTGATCGGCTACGCCCTGGCGGTCCTGGCGCCGGTGCTGCTGCAGATCGTCCAGGGCATCGTCGGGGGCTGACATGTTCGGACCCGACTTCGTCTCCGGGATTCAGGACTCGATCCTGGGCTGGCTCGCGACCGCGATCCTGGCCTGCTTCGACGCCCTGATCGCCGTGATCACCGACGTGCTGCTGGTCACCCCGGACGTCACCACCCTGCCGCAGGTACAGGCCCTGACCGGCCGGTCGATGCTGGTCGTCGACGCTGTTTACGTCCTGGCGTTCGTCGCTGCCGGGGTGATGACGATGATCGCCGGCGGCGACGCCCACTCCTGCTACACGGCCAAGGACCTGCTGCCGCGCCTGGTGGTCGGGTTCGTCGCCGCCCACTTCTGCCAGCTGTGGTGCCACACCATGATCAATCTGGCGAACGCGTTGACCGCGGCGCTGACCACACCATCCTCGACGGCGGGCGGTCGTCCTGGCGCGGTCGCGGGTATCCGCGCCCACCTGGCCGTGGCACACCAGCAGGACGCGGCGCTGCTGTTCGTGGTCTGCGCGGCGATCATCGTGGTCCTGCTCGCAGCGACCGCGTTCTCGATGATCGTGCGGTTCGCGGTCGTCCTCGTGCTGACCGCGGCCGCTCCGCTGGCCCTGGCGTGTCATGCCCTGCCGCAAACCGACCCGGTCGCGCGGATGTGGTGGCGCGCCTACCTGGGCACCCTCGCTGTCCCGGTCGCGCAGGGGTTCACCCTCTACGCCGGGCAGTGGATGTTGACCGACCCCACCCACATGCTTCCCGCCTTGGGGCTGCCGGCCGAGCCCGGCGGCGTCATCAACCTGTTCGTCGTCATGGTCCTGCTCTGGATCACCGTCAAGATCCCGAACCTGATGCGCCGCTACGTCCTGGCCGCCGGGCCGAACAGGAACCCGATGGGTGCGCTAATGCGCGTCGTCGTCGTGCAGCAACTCACCCGCGCCCTGCCCGGCGTCGGCCGCGCGGTCCGGGCGGTGACCCCGTGACCCGCCCTGCTCGTGATCCATCGACCGACGGGGTACGGGCGCGGATGCCGGCCGACGTCGACGCCCCGGACAAGGTCGTCTACGGGCTGACATTCCGGCAGCTGGCGATCCTCGCCGTCGCCGCCCTGGCCGGCTACAGCACCTGGCGGTCCCTGCACACCATGGTTCCGCCGCTGCTGCTCGCCGCCGTCGGGCTGGTCGCCGGCGCTCTGGTGTTCGCGACCGTGGTCGGCCGCCGTGACGGCCTGACCATGGACCGGTGGCTCCTCGCCGCGGTTCGCCACGCCCGCGCACCCCACGCCTTGTCCACAACCGACACGGCGATCCGCGTCCCGGCGTTCGTGCCGACACCGTCGGCGAGGACGCCGATCCCGGCGCCCCTACGACTGCCGGCGGACGCGATCGGCGACGACGGGCGGATCAGCGTCGCCGGCGGCAGCGCGGTGATCGTCGCCGCGACCACCGTCAACCTCGCGCTGCGCACGCCCGGCGAGCAGACCGCTGTCATCGAGGGGTTCGGACGCTGGCTGAACTCGCTGTCCGAGCGGACACAGATTCTCGTGTCCGGGCAGCCGTTCGACTTGCACGCCGCCGCCGACAGCCTCACCCGCACCGCCGGGGAGCTCACCCACCCTGCCCTGGCCGACGCCTGCCGGGACCACGCCGCGTTCCTCGCCGACCTCGGCCAGCGCCGAGACCCGCTCCAGCGGCAGGTCCTCATCGTCACCCGCAATACGGCCGCCCACGCGGCGCTGCGCCGCGCGGACGACACCGTCCGCGCCCTGTCCGGCCTCGGGGTGACCGTCCGCCCGCTCGACGGCCCGGCGGCCACCACCGCCCTGGCCGCAGCCGCGGACGCCTACCGGACGCCCCGACCGGTTCCGCTGGCGGTGCCGCAGGCCGTCATCACCGCCGCCCCACCACCACCTACCAGAAGGCGACCCTCATGACACTCCTCCCCCGTCTCATCCGCCCAGCCACAGCCGCCACCGCCTCTGATCCGCGACGGGCCGAGCGGGTCGCCGCCGCCGTCGCGCCGTCAACGGTCGAGGTGACCGCGCGTGGTGTGCGGGTCGGTGACGGACACACTGCCACGTTCATGGTCACCGGCTACCCCGCCGAAGTCGGACCGGCGTGGCTCGAGCCTCTGCTGTCCTGGCCCGGCCGCCTCGACCTGACCATCCACATCGACCCTCTACCGGCCCCGGTCGCCGCCGCCCGGCTGCGGACCCAACGCGCCCGCTACGAGTCGTCGCGCCGCGTCGACGCCCACCGCGGCAGACTCCCCGACCCGGTCGTGGACGCCGCCGCCGACGACGCCGCCGACCTCGCCGAACGCCTCGCCCAAGGCCGCGCGAACCTGTTCTCCGTCGGCGTCTACCTGACCGTCCACGCCCGCACCGAACCCGACCTCGTCGACGCCTGCGCCCAGGTGCGAGCCGCGGCCGCGTCCACGCTCATCGACCTGCAGCCGACCACGTGGCGGCACCTGCACGGCTGGACCACCACCCTGCCCCTCGGCGCCGACCTGATCGGCGCCCGCCGCACCATGGACACCGCCGCCCTCGCCGCCGCGTTCCCCCTCGCCAGCCCCGACCTGCCCGCCCCACTGCCCGGCGACCCACCGGCGGGCGGGGTGCTGTACGGGGTGAACCCGGACTCCGGCGGGATCGTCTGGTGGGACCGGTGGGCGCAGGACAACCACAACATGATCGTCCTGGCCCGCTCCGGCGCCGGGAAAAGCTTTTTCGTCAAATGCGACCTGCTCCGCAACCTCTACCACGGCGTCCACGCCGCGGTCATCGACCCCGAAGACGAGTACGTGCGCCTCGCCGACACCGTCGGTGGCACGGTCATCCGTCTCGGCCAGCCCGGGGTCACGATCAACCCCCTGGACCTGCCCGCCTCGGATCCGCGCCCGGACGTGCTGACCCGCCGTGGCCTTTTCCTGCACACCCTCGTCGCCGTTCTCCTCGCCGCGCAGCCCGCCCCGCACGAGCGGGCCGCCCTGGACCGGGCCATCCTGGGCACCTACCGGCGGGCCGGGATCACCGCCGACCCGGCCACCCACCACCGACCCGCACCGCTGCTGCGCGACCTGGCCGCCACGCTGGCCGAAGACCCGGCCGGCGCGGACCTGGCCGCTCGGCTCGGACCGTGGGTCGACGGGTCGTACGCCGACCTGTTCAACGGCCCGACCACCACCAGCCCCGCTGGGCACCTGGTCGTGTGGTCGCTGCGGCACCTACCGGACGAGCTCCGCACCGCCGGGACGCTGCTGGCCCTCGACGCCATCTGGCGCGACGTCGACACCCCCGACCCCGTTCGCCTCAAGACCCGCCGGCTCGTCGTCGTCGACGAGGCATGGCTGCTGCTGCGCGACGGGCACGGCGCCCGGTTCCTGCAGTCCCTGGCCAAGGCCGCCCGCAAACGCAACACGGGCCTGACCGTCGCCACCCAGGACGTCGCGGACGTCCTGGACAGCGCACTCGGGACCTCGGTCGTGTCCAACGCCGCCACCCAGATCCTGCTCAAGCAAGCACCCCAGGCCATCGACCGCGTCGGCGACGCGTTCGGCCTCACCGACGGCGAGAAACGACTCCTGCTGACCGCCCGCACCGGCCAAGCCCTGCTCGTGGCCGGCACCCACCGCTGCGCCTTCGACGCCATTGCCAGCCCTACCGAACACCGACTCGCGACCACCACCCCCGCCGACCTGGCCGATGACAGCGAGGGCGCGGCATGATCACGCCCGCAGGACCGTCGAGCGCTCCGGCGCCTCCGGGACCGCCCGAGCCCCACGCGGGGATCTCGCCACCGGACCTGCGATGGATCGCTGACGCCGTCGACTGGGTCACCCCGGGACGCGCCGCCAGCCTCCTGCTCGTCGCCGCCGCTGCGGCAGCGGTGGCGATCGCTGTCGGGGCGGTGCTTGGCCGGTGGCGGCACCGCCGGCACACCAATGGCGCCCGCCTGGTGACCGTCGCCCCGCCACCGCAGGTCGACCCGCACAGCGCGGCTTCGTTCTGGGCCAACGTCCATGGCGTCCTCACCCCTTCGCGCCGTCGCCGCCGGCGATACGGCGTCGCCCACCTCGTCTGGCAGTACACGTGGACCGGCCGGCAGCTCGTCATCAGCGCATGGGTGCCCGGCACCATCCCACCCGGCACCGTCGAGGCCGCGATCCGCGCCGCCTGGCCCGGCGCCGCCTGCACGACCAGCCCGGCAACCTCACCCCTGCCGGCCGACGCGAGCCACACCGCCGGCGGGCAGCTGCGGCTGCGCTCGGGGGAATGGCTTCCGCTGCGCACCGACCACGACACCGACCCGCTGCGGGCCCTGACCTCCGCCGCAGGACAGCTACGCACCGGCGAACACGCCTGCGTCCAGGTCCTCGCCCGACCCGCCCCCGCCCGCCGGATCCGCCGGGCCCGCCGAGCCGTCACCGGTCTGCGTGACGGCCGCGCACCCCACGCTCACCCCCTCACACCCCTGGCATGGGTCCTCGACGCCATCTGGCCCGCCGCGGCACCGCACCGCACCACCACCAGCCGCCGGGACCCGCACACCGACCGGGACGTCCGCGCCAGCCTCGAGAAAACTCATCAGCCGCTCTGGACCGTCGCCGTCCGCTACGGCGTGGCGACCGCCGACACCCGCCGCAGCACGAACCCGGCCGGGCGACTGCACGGCGTCGGGGACGCGATCGCGTCGTCGTTCGCCGCCTACGACGGACCCAACCGCCTCGCCCACCGCACCCGCCTGCGCACGCCGGACCGCGCCCTGGACGCGCGGGCCCACCGCGGCGGGTTCCTCGCCGGCACCGCCGAGGTCGCCGCGCTCGCCGCCCTGCCCACCGACCTGGCCGTTCCCGGCCTGGCCCGCGCCGCGGCCAAGCCCATGCCCGCCCCACCGTCAATCCCGGCGGGCGGCCGCGCCATCAAGATCCTCGGCAACGCTGAGATGGGAGGCCACGCCGTCGGCCTGTCCGTCGCGGATGCCCGCTACCACCTGCACGTCATCGGGTCCACCGGCGCCGGAAAGACCACGCTGTTGGTCAACATGGCCGTCGACGACATCCGCTCAGGTCGCGGCACCGTCGTCATCGACCCCCACGGCGACATCGTCCTGGACATCCTCGACCGGCTCCCCGCCACCGTCGCCGACCGCGTCGTCATCTTCGACCCGGACCAGCCGAACCCGCCGACCATCAACCCCCTCGAAGGCGACGACCCCGACCTCGTCGTCGACAACCTCGTGTCGATCTTCGGGAACATCTTCGTCAAAGCCTGGGGTCCCCGGATGGACGACGTCATGCGAGTCGCCTGCCTCACCCTGCTGCGCCACGCCAACGTCACCCTCCAACACATCCCGCCGCTACTGAACTCCCCGCGGTTCCGGGCCGCGATGACCGCCGACCTGGACGACCCGGCCGGCCTGTCCGGGTTCTGGCAGTGGTACGACGAGCTCACCCCAGCCCTACGCTCCCAGGTCATCGGCCCGGTCCTGGCCCGCCTGCGCGCGTTCCTACTACGGGACTTCGTCAAACGCACCATGCGGTACCCGCGCTCCAGTGTGGACATGCGCCGGATCCTCGACGGCGGGGCGTTGCTGGTGCGGATACCGAAAGGACAGCTCGGGGAAGAGACGACCCGGCTTCTGGGATCCCTGATCCTGGCGCAGGTGTGGCAGGCCGCGACCGCCCGCGCCGCCATCGCCCCCGACCGCCGCCGCGACGCATCGCTGTACATCGACGAGGCGCAGAACTTCCTCACCCTCGCGAACAGCCTCGACACGATGCTCGCCGAGGCCCGCAAATACCGCGTCAGCCTCACCCTGGGCCATCAGGACCTCGCCCAGTTCCCACGCGAGCTCCTGGCGGCCGCGTCCGCGAACGCCCGCAACAAGGTCTACTTCACGTCCTCGCCCGAGGACGCTCGCACCCTGGCCCGGCACACCCTCCCCGAGCTCGACGAACACGACCTGACCAACCTCGACCGGTACACCGTCGCCGCCCGCCTCATGGTCGACGGCCGACAAACCCCGGCGTTCACCATGCGGACCCGACCCGCCAAGCCCGTCGTCGGTGAAGCGACCGCGATCCGGCAGGCAGCCGCGGCCGCAGTACCGGCACAGGACACCAGCGCTGTCGACGCGATCGTCGAGCGCCTCACGCGCCGGCTGCTCGACCGCGAGAAGCGGACAACACCCGCTGCCCAGACGCCAACTCGCCGCGCGGGCTCGGACCCTGAACGAACCAGCTGACCCTGAGCTACACGAGACAAGGCTCACGCGTTCGCCTCCCTCAGCACAGCGAAGGCCCGTGCGACGGAGGCCTTGTCGCGCTCACGTCCGAAGTCCCTCTCACGGAGAAGGAACTGGCGTTGCCCACCAGCGATCCGCGCGCCGAGAACGTCCCGGTAGAAGAACCGCGCCCAAGCGGTCAGTGCCCTCCGGCCGGCCACTCCTCCGGGTCATTCGCTCGCCAGCACCACCACCCGGTCCTCTGCCGGGTCATACCCGAGGACCGGGTAGTTGCCGACCCCTTCGGGAGTCATCAGCACCGGCTTGCGCAGCCCGCGGCCGATCGTGGTGAAGAACCGGCAGAGCACATCCAACCGCTCCTGTCCCTGCAGCTCACGAAGGTCGACATCGAAGTCGATCTGCTCAGCCCCATACGGCCAAAAGATCGCAAGAACATCCGGCGCCGGCCACACATGCAACGCGACCCCTGCGCCGCGGCGGCTCAGCATATCCTCGACCGCCGCAAGCTCACTGAGTTCGCCTTCGACCAGGTACGCCCACTGCCAACCCTCCGCCTGCACCAAGGCGATCAGCCGTCGCCAGTCCTCGGCGGTCGTCTCCGGCACGTGCACATCAGGCAGCGACCCGTTCAGGTCGAGATCGAACCAAACCTGGACGTCGTCCCATCGCAACCCGCTCACGTTGTCATGCTGCCGGACCCCGGATCTCCAACGCATCCCAGTTCCATGACGGGGCCGATCCCGTCAGATCTCCGCGTGGTCGAAACTCACGAACACATGAATCCCTCAGTGAGGCCTGGATCCAAGGTCACGAACATTTGGCGCCGAACCGACGAACAGAGCCACTCGCTGGTGTTCGATTTCCGCCACGTCGGACTCGTGCCCTTGTAGCCGTGCACTCGAGCATTCGGGCCGACCGTCTCCCGGAGCGCCTGCCTCAGAAGCTGCTGCGCGTTCGCGGCGTCACATCTCACGGCCAAGATGGCCGATGCCTCGAGCTCATCGCCGGGCCGATGCGCACGAACAGTCAGCCTCGCCCGGATGAGCTCGACGAGCGGCCGTCGGATTGCCTCATCCGATGATCGTTGACCGGGTCGTTGGGCGGCTCGTCACCCGTTGCCCGACAGCGGCCACGACCCGCGGCCTGCTGAGGCGTTCATGCCGGACGTCGGCGTGCAGCCACAAGACCGATCCTGGCTTCCTCGCCAGACACCCTCCGTACGGAGGGACCTCTTCCTCCGCTAAGGAGCATCAGCCTGATGGCGTCCACCCGCCCTTCCGTGCCCAGACCGAAGACCGCCAGCTCCCGTGTTCCCGCCGCGTCCAGCAGACCGGATCCGCTGGCCGTCTACCGCCGTATCGTTGCCCGGGACCGTCTCCTGCTGGCGTTGCTCGCCGAGCACTATCTGCTGTCCACACCGCAGATAGCGGCCGCGTTCTTCACCGGGCTGCGTACGGCGCAGCGGCGGCTGACGATCCTGCACCGCCTCGGCGTCGTTCACCGCTTCGCCCTTCCCGGACCCGATCCAGGCGCGGCACCGTTCCTGTATGCGCTCGGCCCGGTCGGGCTCCAGCTGTACCCGTCCGCGTACCACGACCCTGACGGTGTCCACGGCCGCGCACCGCGCAGCTCGTTGGAACGCGCGCGGCGGATCGCCGCAAGCCGCAAGCTGGCGCACCTGTTGGGTGTCAACCAGTTCTTCATCGACCTCATCCGCACGGCCCGTACGACCGCGCCGGACGGTGACGGCTGTCGGTTGGGGCGGTGGTGGTCGGAGCAGCACGCCACGGATGTCTACGCTCAGGCCGGTATCCATCCGGACGGGCACGGTGTCTGGCACGCCTGCGGCCACACGGTCGGGTTCTTCCTCGAGCACGACAACGGCACCGAGAACCTCGCACGGGTCATCGCCAAGCTGCGCGGCTATGAACGCCTCGCCGGGTTCGGTCCCCGCTACCCGGTCCTGCTGTGGCTGCCGAGCCCCGCACGAGAAGCGAACCTCCTGTCCGCCCTCGCCGGTGTGCCCACGGCGATGCCGATCGCGACAGCAGTCCACGGCGACGACCCGGCAGGACCGGTGTGGGCGCTCTCAACCTCTCCGGCACGCCGACGACGCCTTGACGAGCTCCCGTCAGACCACGGACCACACGCCCCGACCAACCCCAACCGCTACGACCAATAACTCGATCCGGCGTTCGCGCGACTCGCCGTCGTCCCGCACATCTACGACGACTAAGGAACCCAAACCCTCATGTCCCCCAGCTCCGGATCCGCCAGCTCACGAGTTCCGCCAGCCCCGGTCGACTCCGCTCCCTCGCCGTGTACCGGCGCATCGCCGACCGCACCGCGACTGGAACATGCTGGCCGTGCTCGCCGAGCGCTACCTGCTATCGACGCCGTAGGTCGCGGCCCGCGTTCTTCACGGACCTGCCTTCCGCGCAACACAACCTGAGGATCTGCACCGACTCTGCACCGTTTCGCCCGCAGCCGGCTCGCAGCACGGCATCGTGCTCTACCTATCGAGTTGCCGTCGAATGATGACTATGCGTTCGCCTCCCGCAGCACAGCGAATCCCAGCAGGATCGCGGCCTTGTCGCGTTTGCGGGAGAAGTCCTTCTCGCGAAGCAGGAGCTGGCGTTGCCCGGCGGCGATCCGCGCGCCGAGCACGTCGCGGTAGAAGTGTTGTGCCCAAGCGGTATCAGCTCCCGGCGGCTGCTCGGCCAGGAGTCGCTGAGCTCGCTCGAGCGTGTCGACCGCGTCGGGAATGTAGAGGTAGTCCGGGCCTTTAGGCAGCGTCTGGATGCTCAGGTCGACACCATGCCATGCGACGTCGAGGAGGTGTGCCTCGCTGAAGTCGTTACCGCGGAACTCGTTGGTCGGGCGGAGCATCAGCTCCCGGTATCCCGGTGGTTGCTGCCGCCCCTCCCGTTCCAAGAACCGCAGCATCGACTCGTACATCCCTTTGGCCGCCGGCAGACGACTGCCGAAGAAGACCGTCGAGCGGATCCTGCCACTGAAGCGACAGTCGACGAGCTCGAGGTAATCCGTGCTCCAGCCTTTGATGTCCACATCGCGGAACGAGCAGCGAACGAACCGGCTGAAGCCACCGATCGGATTGGTGGCTCGGAGCCCGTCGAACGAGCACTCCACGTACTCCGAGACGGTCATACCGCCGCCGAACGACAACGTGCCAGCACGCAACCCGTCGAACCGGCAACGACGAAACCGAGACCCGGCGATCGACAAACCGCTCAAGGTGCGACCCGAGAAATCGGCGTCCGTCTCATCAACGTCGTGGAGCTGCTGGTACTGGGCCGGGTCAACGGCTATCTTGCTGACGGCCCGGACCCGTAGCTGCTCACGTTGTGGGTCAGTCCCGGGGGAGCTCACAGAAGACATCATCGCAGGTCTTGTATCGCCGCCGTTGTTGTAGTGCTTGCCGTGATCGCCCAATGTGGTCAGCTCGTACGGCAGGCCCTTCTGTCCAGGTCGTCCACGCCCGTGTGGTTGTCCTGGAACCAGCCAGGCCTCTGCTCAAGAGTCGCTCAGTCTGGCGGTGCACGATCGTGCCGCCGAACGCGTACCTCGCTCGGGGTGCGCCTTCTGGGCATCAGTCTGGAAGCACTCAATGCCTGCGCTGTCGTTAGCGTCGACGAAGTGCTGCGACACCCCGAGGTGCTCGTTTACCTGTTCGTTCGGTGGCTCGTCAACCGGTACCTGCCACATCGCCGCGCGGAAGGGCTCCCACCAGCGGTGTTCGTGCCGGGACGTGGCGTGCGACCGCCGGTCGCACCCGGGTCCGCCCTGCCAGACACCCTCCGAACGGAGGGCAACTCTCCTCCGCTAAGGAGCCGAACCCATCATGCCCACATCCCGCTCTAGATCTGCGAGCTCGCGTGTCCCACCGGCCTCCGGCCGGCCCGACCCCGGGTGATCGCCAAATTGCGCGGCTACGAACGCCTCGCGGCGTTCGGACCCCGCTACCCGGTGCTGCTGTGGCTATCCAAGCCCGCGCGCGAGGCGAACCTCCTGACCCTTCTCGCCGGTGTCCCCACCGCCATGCCGATCGCGACCGCGCTCCACAGCAGTGATCCGGCCGGGCCGATCTGGGCCGTGGCCGCGGATCCGGGACGGCGCCGGCGTCTGGACGAGCTGCCCTCAGATCACGGTCCCCGGGCCGCGACCAACCCGAGCCGTTACGACCGCCCGCTGTCCTGAGAGCAACACCAACCTGAGCCCCGGCTCGAATGGGCGCGCGACGCGCGGCTCTGCCGCGCTCCGGATGCAGCAGCGGACCCCGCCGGATCCGGGCGTGCGGGCAGAATGTTGGTGTGGCGGACGATCGCGCGTACACGGCCTCGGACATCACCGTGCGCACGTTGCGTGAGGCAGTCCAACTCCGGCCACGGATGTACTTCGCCGATACCCCGATCGCCGACTGGCCTCTGGCTGTCGCGGCATGGACCGCGCACACCATGCTGGAGTGCGCCTCCACCCCTACGTCTCAAACGACCATGGTGCTCCACCATGATGGTGACCTGTCAGCCGAGACCACCGACGCCCGATTGACGCTGCCGGCATGGGCGCGGCCGCGTCCGGTAGCGCAGATCGTGCGCGAGCGGATGTGGTGGATCCAGCTGGCCAGTTCAGCAACGGTTCACGCTGACCAAGGCGCCATTGAGCACTGCACGCCGAGAGTCATCGGGCACGAGCAGGGTTTTCGACGACCTGAGGATAACGGTGCGTCTCGCGCTCGACGACGGCTTCTTCGGTCCCGCAGCACGGCGATGGCGGGACGGCGAAGAACGCTTGCACGCTACGTTTACGCGCCTTGATCTGCCGCTGCCCCCTGGAGCGGGACTGCGCATCATCGGCGAGGCCGCCGCGTCCCGCTGACCCCCCGCCGCAACGCTTATCGGCCACAAACTGCCGGATCTCCATTCCGGACTGCACGAGTCCGACGATCTGACGAGTGATGGGCCGTCGACTCATCGCCGTCTTCAGAGCCCAAGCCGGGTGCCTCCGTCGCGATCACGCCGAAGCCGCCGGGGCGGTCCAGATCCTTGGGTGCATGGGGTCGCGCCAACGCCTGTAGCGCAGCATCCCAGGCGTCCTGACTCACAGAGGCACACAGCCGCGCACACCAGCGTCGTTTCGCCGGGTGTCGGGGTACTCGTTCATGTGCAGAGGTAGGTACGGCTGATCTTGCAGAGCTGGTCGGTTCTGATGACCAGCGCGGTTCACCTTGAAGGGTCGAGGCCTGTGCTATGAACCGGGCTATGTCGATCGAGTTCATTGCCCGGGTAGCAGGCGTTGATGATGAGTACTGCCTGGTCGCCGCTGTGGCGGAATGGGAGGACGGCACGGGTCGTGCGCTCATGTTCCAGGCTGGCGAGGAACCGCCAGATGAGCAGGACGTCAAGCTGGGCATGGACACCTACTGCGTGGTCACGGAAGACCAGGGGACGGCTTACGGCTGTGTCCGGGAGGTTTCTATCGAAGGGGATCGCCTGCGCGTTGTTGTCAGCGACGAGGCCCTCGCCGACCTCGGTCTGGACCAGGGCGTGATTGAGGTCCAGCTAGCGGTGCCGCCGGAATCCGTTGAGGTTCTGCGGGAGTACCTGGGCCACATCCTGACCTATGGACGGCCCGACGCTCGGCCGACGGTGCTGCGGCTGTAGCCGCCGCCGGCGGAGCGGCTAGCCAACGTTTCAATGGGCGGTGAGGCGGTTCTTGGAGCGCGACTGCGCATCATCGACGAGGTCGCCGCAGCGTCCTGCTGACCCCTCGCGGCAACGTTTGTCGGCCACAAACCGGCGGATTCCGTCCGGGCCTGCAGTCCGACGATCTGATGAGTGATGGGTCGTCGACTCGTCGTGGTCTGAAGAGCCGAAGCCGGGTGCCTCCTGCGCGACCATGACGAAGCCCAGTGATCCACTGGTGGGTAGGGGCCGTAGCTAGCGCTCGTAGCCCCGTCGAGCTGCATCCCAGGCGTCCCGACTCACAGAGGCACACATCCGCGCACTTCGGCGTCGCTAAGCACGGCGTGTGAGCGTCGCGTTTTACGGTTCCGGCACTACAGCACTCACATATTTCCACCCCGGTTCGGTCCGCCCTCGGCCATCCGCCGCATCTGACGGTCCTTGTCGCCCACCTGCCTTTGCCGGCCGGTCGGTGCCCGGAGCCTGCGGCGGCCCCGTGATGGCCCGCTGAACCAACCGCACCGTGTTCCACCCGCGAACCGACCCATGCACCCGGTGGGCCGGTCGTTTCCGCGCGCCCAAAGACGGCGCCCCGACTCAAGGGAGAACCGCATGACGAAGAAGCACAACCGCAATCCGGCGACCAAGCCGACGCCGACCGGTACGCCCGCGGTCACGGTTCACGCGGTGACCGTCTGCGTTCCGGACGAGGTCCCGTCGCCGGCACTGACCAGCCGCCAACTGGACCGGCACTTCAGTGTCCGGGGCCAGATCGTGCCGCGGTTCTGGGCACGGTCGGGTATCCGCTGGCAACGCCGGCAGCTGCTCGCCCCGCGCCCAGGCGCGCCGACGTGCTGCGCCGGCGGGCCGGTCAAGCTGCTGGACCTGGACGGTCTGCGCAGAGCCGCCATGGTCGGCGCCGCGATCCGTCACCAGCAGTGGTCGACGGTCGTGCACGACACCAAGCCGGCCACGCCGTGGCCGGTGATGCGGCAGCGGCACGTCGAGGACCCGGACCGGTTCCCGATGGACGCCGTTGTCCGCGTCTTCTACAACCAGCCCCGGGTCAACGCGATCCGGATGCACAACGCCGTCACCCACGGCGCCGGCCGCCTCGCCCTCGGCGAGCTCGAGATGTTCCAGGCCGGCCGGTTCACCTACGAGTACTACGCCGCCAGCGCGGCGGTGGCCGGCGACATGATCGTGACCGTAGACGGTGACCGCATCGGCCCGGACGGAGACCTCCTGGCCCAGCGGATCACCTACTTCGAGCACGCCAACCGCTATCTCGACGGACTCGACGAGGACCTGCGGCTGCTCGCCGTCGCCGTCTAACGCCACCCATCTACACGGATCCGGTCGGACAGCCACGCCCGCACTCCCTGTACCCGGGGGAACGCGCGTGTGCTGCCCGACCGGTTCCACCACCACTCAACCCCAGGTTTCGAAGGGAGTGCCACGGTGTTGCTGACGCTGGGTTTCACCGAGTCCGACCCCGACGCCAACTATCTGTCCTACACCGCCGGCTACATCGTCGGGATACGGCAGACCTCGATCACGATCGTCCTGGAAGGCGACGGCCGGGCCTTCACGGCCGAGCAGTGGGCGCAGGCCGCGTTCGTCGCCTGCAACCACCCCCATCGCGCCCCGTCCGGGCCCGCCCGGGCCATCCAGCTCGCCCTTGCCGGGCAGGCCCGCTGGCCGCTGCGGTCGCTGTCGGTCGGCGACACCGTCACCGTCCACGGCCAGATGTGGACCTGCGACGCCCAGGGCTGGCAGCAGGTCGGAGAACGCCCCCACGACTTCCCCACACCCACCGAAGAGGAGGAACCATCATGCTGACCGACGCCTTCGTCACCGCCGTCACCGGAACCCTGACCGTCATGGAACGCGACGTGAACAGCGACGGCTGGGACGCCACCCCCTACCTGTGGGGCATGTTCCAAAACCACCGCGACCGATCCTTGGACTTCGACGCACTGTCGTTGCCGCCGAGCGTCTGGACCCGAATGGCCGCGGCCGCCGGTACCGCGGTCCCGAACTGGGTGACCGTCGACTTCATCGCGCGGCACCTCAGCGGTGATGGCATCGCCTTCCTTCACCGCTGGCTTGGCCGCGCCGCGGGCCGGGAGATGCGGTCCTGTGTCGGCTTCGTCTACTGCGGAGAAGACCTCGACACACAACGGACCCGCGACCCGGACGTTCCGGCGGCCACGCCCGACGGGATCGCGGTCCGGGCCCTGATCGCGCGCGACATCGACGGCCGCACCTACCAGATCATCCGCGACCGGGCGACGCCGGATCGCACCGTCACCACCGTGGACCTGCGACCGGCGACCTCGGCAATCCCAGCGAGCCTGGACCGACTGATCGCAGCCGCCCAGCGCTAACCGCACCACCACCGACCACCAGAACCACGCTCCACACGGCCGATGCCCGGCCGTTCCGCGCACCCCGCGCGAGCACCCGGGCCGGCCGCACGACCGCGCCCGGGTGCCCCGCCCCGATGAACGGAGCACCCGTTGAACACCACCCCGCACAGCCCAGCCGACGCAGGCCACCACCGGCCGTCCCCGCTGCGTATCGCGGTCGTCGGCGGATCGCTGACCGGCCCCGTCACCGCCATGCTCCTGCACGCCGCCGGTTTCCCGGACGTCACCGTCTACGAGGCCGCACCCGCGCACGTGCCCCTGGCCGGTGGCCTCATCAGTCTGGAACACCCGGCGCTGGAGGTCCTGGACCGGCTCGGAATCGACCAGTCCGAGGTTCTCGCCTGCCCGTCCGAGCACATCGTGCAGATGGACATCCGGGACCGGATTCCCACCAGGACACTGACCCGCACGTACCCCGGCCGCAACACCACCTGGACCCTGCTGCACGCCGCCCTGGCCCAGCGGATGCCCGCAGGCACGGTCCGGACCGGACACCGGCTGACCGACCTGCACACCAGCGGCGGCCGTCCGCGGCTGCGGTTCACGAACGGGGACACCGCCACCGCGGACCTGGTCGTGTTCGCCGACGGCCGCGCCTCGACCGGCCGGCGCATCCTCGACCCCGACCGGGCGCTGCGCTACGCCGGATACGTGGCCCACCGCGGCACCACCCAACCGCCGACGCTGACACTGTCCGACTTCCTGCGGATGCAGCCGTGGCCCGGCGCACAATTCAACATCGCCCCGATTCCCGGCGCCCTGGATTGGACGTTCTACCTCAACGCCACCGCCGGCCAGTACGAGGCGTGGTTCGGCGCGCCACCAACCCGGCGGCTGATGGCAACTGGCCGGCATGTCAGCGGGCCGGCCCGGACCGTCGTGGACGCCTGCGCGACCGCGCTGCTACCCACCGACCACGCCGAGGTCGTGCGGACCACCACCCAGCGGATGGCGGTCCCCGTCATCGACATCGACCCGCCGCAGCAGATGGTGTGGCCGGTCGGCGACGGCTGGGCCGTCCTGATTGGCGACGCCCTCGCACCCGTACGGGCACACATCGCCAAAGGCGCCAACAACGGCATCGAACAAGCCGCAGGCCTGGCCGCCGCGCTGCACCAGCACCACAAGTTCGGCGCCGACCTCGGCGCCGCACTGGGCGGCTGGCAACGCCGGTACCTGCCCGCCGTCCACGACGCGATCACCCGCGGCGCTGCCATCGGCGCACGCCTCGGCCTCGGCACCACCGCCCTGGCGGTGGCCCGATGAGCGACCGCGGCCACCTCCCGAACAGCCAGCCCGGCAACAGCGGGCGGGAGACCTCCACTGGACGGCACCGGGCCACCTTCGTCACGCGCCGGCGGACCCGGATCGGGCGGGGCATGCGATGGGCGCTGCATCCCGCAGCGCACGTTCTGGCCCTCATCGCCCTACACCTCGCAGCGCTGACCGTGCTCGCCGCGGCCAAGAACCTGCCGATCCTGACCAACGTCCTGCACTGACCCCGACGCCCTCGGCGGGTGCCTTGTGCGGCACCCGCCGGCGGCGCGGTCACCATCGCCGCCCCACAACCCCCGCGCCCCGCACGCCGCACAGCGGATCGGCGAAGCGAGGCGGACTTGACTGTGCGCTGCCACGAAGCGTCGATCGACGTCGCCACCGCGACCGCATCGATGAAAGGACCTCCGATGACCGACACACCGCACGACCGTCAACTCACCACCAACCCCGCCCTAGGCACCGTCCGGGCCGCCATCGCTGACCTCGGCGATGCCACCGCCGCCGCGATCGGCGCCAAGGCCGGGCTGGCCTACTCGACCACCACACCCCGACTGCGCGCCCTGGAAGAAGCTGGCGAAGCCGAGCGATTCCGCGCCGACGACAACCGCACCCTCTGGCGCCTCACCGACGCCGGCCGCGCCGCCCTCACCGGCCCCTACCACCAGAACGAGCCGAACCCACCGCGCACTACCTCCGCCCCCGAACCCGCACCCGGAAGCCCTGGCGTCGTCGAGAACCAACCTGCCCCCGACCCGGGTGCGGACGTTGCCGTCGCCGCTAAGCCAGCCCCGACCGCCGCCATCACCGCAGACGCCCACGACGCCGACGAAAACAGCGCTGCCCCAACGGCCGACGCCGTTACGGACGCGGACGCTGGCTCGCCTGGTGTCGTCGCTGAAACCGGCGGCGATAGTAGCCAGCCGCTCGCAGCTGTCGCGGCCCGGCGAGCGAAGGGCACATTGGACGGCGCGGTGCTTGATGTTCTCGAGGCTGAACCGGGCCGGGTCTTCAAGGTCTCCGAACTGTGCAAGCTCATCGACGCCGCCAACGACGGCAGCGACGTGCGCAAGGCAAGCCCGGGAGCCGTCGTCCTGGCCGCCCACCGCCTGGTCACGAAAGGACGGGCCGTCCTGGTCGTCGAGCACCCGGCCAGCTTCCAACTCCACCCACCGACATGACACCCGGCACCCGCCACCCGCCCCACCCCAGCCGGCGTTCCGATCAAGGGGAACCGTCATGTCCGACACCCTGCAGCAGATCCTGACCGCCGTGGGCGGGCTGGCTGCCGGCATCGCCTGCGCCGCCGCCCTGCTCGTCCAGCAGAGCCGGCTCCTGGCCCGCGCCTGCCGCGACGCCCGCCACGACGACATCACCGGCCTACCGAACCGCCGGGCCCTGCTGGCCGCCGCGCAGCGACGCCTACGCGCGGGACGACCGTTCGGGCTGATCATCATCGACCTCGACCGGTTCAAACAGGTCAACGACACCTTCGGCCACGCCACCGGCAACGACGTCCTCACCGAGATCGGCCGAAGACTCACCGCCCTGCGCCGACCCGTCACGGTCGCCGCCCGCCTCTCCGGAGACGAGTTCGCCGTCCTGGTCGACGGCGACCTCGACGACACCGCCGGCGCCGCCTACCTCGCCCAACGCGCCATCATGGCCACACCCGTGCTCCTGCCCGACCGGGCCTGGCCCGTCGCGGCCAGCGTCGGCTACAGCATCGCCCGCCTCGGCGTCGACGTCACCGGCCTGCTCGCCGAAGCCGACCTGGCCATGTACCACGCCAAACGCGCCGGCGGCGGTGTCCGCCGCTACGAGCCCTCGATGGCCCCGACAACGCCCACCCGCCGCCCCCGCGACGACCGCTAAACGAACGCCCGCTTTCCGCCTACCCGCAAGGAGGCGCACGTCATGCTGTCCCACGACACCATCCACGTCCTGGTCGGCCGTCTCGCCGACGAGGCCCTCTACGAGCCCGCCTCGACCCTGATCGTGATCCACAGCGGCCCCGCACCCGACGCGGACTCGCCCTCGACATACGCCATGCAGGTCCAAACCGCGCCCATGGGCGACCTGAGCGCCTGGCAGACCGGCGTGCCCGGCCTCCTGACCGACCTACGCGACGCCATCGTCACCAAAACTCCCCAGCCGCCGCTGGACCACCTTGCCGCGGCGGTCACCGACCCGGCCCACGGCCTGGAGCTCACCGCGATCGGCGTGCACTACACCGACATCACCGCCATGGGCCACGACGTCGTCCCCATCGAACGCATCGACGCCGTCGACATCGACGGGCGCGTCTACCAGGTCGTACGGATCGACGGCGGCCACCCATGGATCGCCGTCGACAACGCTCCCGACCCGAACGACATCCCTGCCACACAACCGGCCCTGGCCGCCATCCTCGCCGCCGCCTAACACGCGCGCCGCGTCCACGACGCGCAGCCGACAGGCACATCACACCGCTGCGCGGTAGCGCCTCGACGTTCCACGGTCGACGGGCTTGACCAACGCCCGGTCGTGCAGGTCCATCGTGTCGTCGCCGTCCAGTCCATTGGACCGCGGCGTCCCAGGCCCAGGGCCGGGCGGCGACCCCAAGCCTCATCCAGACCGGTCCTGCACACGGGCGCCCGTGCGACCGGACCACGAAGCCCTCAACCAATGGAGACACAGACGATGACGATCTACATCGGACGGCCAATAATGCAGGGTTGCTTGTCGTCGGGAGTTCTGCGGTGAACCTTCGCGTGGTGTCGGCGGCCACCGCCGCCTGCACCCTGCTGGTCGTGGCGTGCGCGACGCTGATCGGCTCACTGGGCGCATCCGTAGCGGGCGCCTGCCTGCCAACCCGTGCGGCTTCCCATTCGGCAGCCACCCTCCCTACGCGCCACGATCGCGGCAACGGTCCGGCACCGTCGACCCCGCCGCGCGGCAGCGAACCAGCAGTGTCGGCCTCGGCCGAGGCCTATGAGGTGTGTGGCGTCACGGTCAGCAGCGACGGCTGGACGCGGCCGGTGGCCGCCGACCCCGGATCCGGATTCCGAACCCCGCACCGTCCCGGGCACGACGGTGTCGACCTGCCCGTCCCGGCCGGCACCGCCGTCCACGCGGCCGCAGCCGGAACCGTCCTGACCGTGCGGTGCGACGCCGTCGACGCCCGCACCGGCCGCGCGTGGGGCTGCGACCGGCCCGGCGACCCGATCCTGACCCGAGGGTGCGGCTGGTACCTCGACATCGCCCACCCCGGGCGCGTGATCACCCGGTACTGCCACCTGATCCGCCGCCCCACCTCGGCCGAGGGCGACCGGGTCCAGGCCGGTGACGTCGTCGGCTTCGCTGGCAGTTCCGGACACTCCTCCGGCCCGCACCTGCACTTCGAAGTCCATCACGGCACTGACGCCACCGCGGGAAACGCTGTCGAGCCCGTCGCGTTCATGGCCGCGGTCGGCGCACCACTGACCAGCCGCCCCCTCGACAACCGCTCGAGCCCAGCGGCGCCGCCCAGCGCCACCACGATCCCGTTGCAGAGGAGGGCACCGCGGTGACGACACCGCGCTGGTAGCGGCACTCGTCCCGTCCACCGCGACCGTCAACACCATCGACGAGCACCTCAAAGAGCCGATGCGGACGCTGATGCCCGCTGTCGTGGACCACTACCGGCTCGGCGGCCAGTCCACCGGCGCCTGGGACCCCGACGACGACCCGCGCGTCGACCCCGCGAACTGACGGCCCGGCACCACGTGCGCGGCCACCGGACAGCTCGCCGGACAACCGTGACCGACCTGCGCCGACGCGGCACCAGCAGGCCGCACGGCCGGAACCGTTCTCGCCGGCCGCCGCGCCGCGCAGCCATCGGGCCACCGGGTAGCCGCCACATCTCTATCCCCGGGTCACACCGCGTACAAGGAGATCACCCATGCCCATCGATCGGCCACCCGAGCCGCCTGTCCAGTACCCGGCGGTGACCGTCGCCTTGTCCGGCACCGACGGCAACGCCCATGCCCTAATCGGACGAGTCGCCGCCGCGCTGCGCGACCAGGAGAGCCCCGAGGCAGCCGACGCGTTCACCGCCGACGCCGTCGCCTGTAACAGCTACGACGCGCTCCTCACCCTGATCATCCGCACCGTCACCGCCTCCTAGGAATCCACACCAGACAGACGCCAGCCCCTACGACGGAAGGAAACCATCGTGAGTCACGACGACGCCGGGGAGTTCGGGCACGAACAACTCCTCGAAGCGCTCGTCCGGCACCTGCTGTCCACCGACACCTCGACGCGCTGTGCCGCGACGCGGGCCTTTCCAGGCCTACCGATACCCACGGCCAGCCCGTGACCCCTACCGCGAGCACCTACGCCGACGCCGGTGTCCTGACCCTCGACCGCGGCGTGTGGCTGGAACTGTCCGACGGCAGCGTCTTCGGCCTGACCGTCCAAGCCTCCCGCCGGCCCACCGTCGAGACCCGTTTCCAGCCGTGACACGCCGCGTCCGATCTCCACACGGCCGCGCCAGTACTCGCTATCAACCCGACCACGAGCGCCGGGATGTCGCATGACATCGCGGCTACACCGCCGCTGCGGGCCGGCCTCCACCCGCCCGAACGGCCTATCGACCCGATCGGAGCGACCTGTGACTCAACCATCCGCGAACGCGCGCTGTGACTGCCGCTGTCCCGTCCACCACGGGCAACCCCGCTTCGTGTTCGACACGATCGGCTGCGCGTGCGCGATCACCTGCGCGACCCAGCCCACCACCCTGCTCGCCATCAACTGGAACTGCGCCCTGTTCCGGCACCCCGACACCGGCCACCTGTGGTTCGTGAACTCGCTCGGCAGCGGCCAGTGGGACTGGGAATCCGCCAACGAGATCGACCCCCGCGCCGACCAGTTCGCGGCCGCCGAAGTCATCTCGGACCATCTCGACCAGATCACCTACCTCCTGACCACCTGACAGAACGTCTTTGCCTGGTCCGGATCGCGTCCACCGCCGACACCGACCTTCGGTAAGGCACGAGTGAGTCCGAGCCCGACAAGCATGAAACGACGTCGACCCGGGCGGCGACTTGGTCGAATCGCCGGTGGATGCGTTCATCGTCAAGCCCGTCCACGCATCGCCGCCGCACCAAACCTCAACCTGATCACTTCGATGGCGCTGCCACCCGCACCCGGGCCCTGGGCCCGGCGGCTGGCCGGCACCGCTCGCTTCGCTGCGCGTGATCCACGCCCGCGCGCCGCGACGAGCGGCGCGCGGGCCTATCCCCCACCGTGGGAGGAGCCGCCATGTCCACCACCACCCCACCGGCCAGCGCCGCACCCGAGGGCAGCGGCGGCCGCCGCGCCGGATACCTGTACCAGCGGGTCAGCCTGTACCTCGCCGCCCATCCCGACCAGATCCTCAAGGTCGGTGACATCACCCGCGCCATCGGCGCTCCGTCCACCGGCGCCGTGTTCGAGGCGCTCAAGCGGATGGCCGCCGCCGGTCACGCCACCCACCACACCGGCCCGCACCGCTTCCAGATCACCCCGGACGGTGTCGCCGCCGCCGGCACCATCCCCGCCACACCACCCGGCCCCCATCGGGGCGGCGGTGGCCGGGCGGGCCGGCCGCAGCCGCTGGTCCGCCCGAACGGGCAGCTGTACTACCCCCGGCGTCTCGGCCGTGGATGGGACATCACCGAACTACGGCGCCTACGCGACGAGCAGGTCCCCGTCCTGCTTTACGGGCCGCCCGGGACCGGGAAGACCGCGATGGTCGAGGCCGCGTTCCCGGATCTGCTCACCGTCGCCGGGACCGGCGACACCGTCGTGGACGACTTCGTCGGCACCTACACCCCACTGCCCGGCGGCGGCTACGACTTCGTCCACGGGCCCCTGGTCACCGCCATGCGCGAAGGCCGCACGCTGCTTATCGACGACGCCACCCTCATCCCACCGCGCGTGCTGGCCGTCGCATACCCCGCCATGGACGGCCGCGGCGTCATCACCATCGCCTCCCACGGCAACGAACGCGTCGAAGCGGTGCCCGGGTTCTACATCGTGGCCGGGCACAACCCCGGCGTCCACGGCGCCGTCCTCACCGAAGCCCTCGCCTCCCGCTTCGGCGTCCACCTCGAAGTCACCACCGACTGGGACCTCGCCCGCCGCCTCGGCGTCCCCGCCGCGGCGATCGCCGCCGCCATCGACCTCAACACCCGCCTCGCCGCCGGGCAGCTGACCTGGGCACCACAGCTACGCGAGCTCCTCGGGTTCGTCCAGGTCCGCGCCATCCTCGGTCAACGCGCAGCAGTCGCGAACCTCGCCGGCCGCGCCCCCGACATCGACCGCGCCGACGTCGCTCAGGTCCTGGCCGTCCACTTCAACACGACGGTCACCGCTCTGACCCTCGGCAACCCCACCGCGAACGGAGGAACCAATGCCTGACCCGCGAGCCCATCTCGATGCAGGCGGTCTGCACCCCGGCGACCCCGCCTGGCAGGCCTGGAGCGACGCCTGGACCCGCCACATCCCCCGCCTGACCGGCCGACACGACCTGACCGTCGTCGTCGCCCCCGGCGCCGCCGGCGACGCCCCCGAAACGTTCTACCCCGACCACCGCCGCATCGAAATCGACGCCACCTACATCGCCGACAACCCCGACGTCACCAACCCACGCCGGGCCGGCCACAAACACGTTGTCCCGACCGGATACGGGCTGCTCGTCCACGCCGCCGCACACGCCACCCACAGCCGCTGGCGGCCACCGCCCGCAACGGCACCGATCCTCGCCCACGTCGCGGCGCTGCTCGAGGAATCCCGGGCCGAGTACCGGCAACGCGGCCGCCGCCGCGGCGACCGCCGCTGGCTCCGCCACACCGTCACCACCCTGATCAACCCGAACGACGCACCCGTCGACGACGCCTGGCACGCCGGCCAGCTCGCCGCGCTGCTCCTGGCCCGCGTCGACGCCCGCGTCCTGACCGCCCGCGACGTCCGCGAGGCCCGCGCCGCCGTCACTACCATCCTCGGAAAGCAGCGGCTGCGGCGGCTGCGGGACATCTGGCGGCAGGCCCAGGCCACCGACGACACCGACGCCGCCCGCATGGTCGAGCTCGCCCGGCAATGGTGCGACACCCTCGGCATCGACCCCGCCATCACCACCGACGCACCCACCGCCGACCCCGGTCTGTTCCCGGGGCGGCTCGCCGCCGCCATCACCGCCTACCTCGCCGCCACCGCCGGGGTCACCGTCGCCGAGTACGTCCGCCGCGACCTCGTCCACCGGCACCGCGCGCCCCGGGACTGGCCCCGCGACAGGCCCACCGACGCGCAGCGGGCCGCCGCCCGGCGGCTCGGCGCCCGCCTGCGCCAGGCCCGCACCCGCCCACCCGAACCCAGCAGCCGACCCTCCGTGATTCCACCCGGGCGGCTGCGGACCCGGCACGCGATCACCGCCGACGCCCAAGCCGCAGCCGGCGTGACACCGACCGCCGCCCCGTGGCAGCAGCGCGCGGCCCTTCCACCGGAAAACCCGCCCCTGCGATTGGCGATCCTGGTCGACCTGTCCGGCTCCATGCGCACCTACGCCGAACCGATGTCGACCGCGGCGTGGATCTTCGCCCACGGCGCCCACCACGCCGACGCGACCACCACCACCATCGCGTTCGGCGATCAGGTCACCATCCTCACCCCACCCGGCACCCGCCCCGCCGAGATCCTGCAGATGCAAGCGGGAGGCGGCACCTACACCTTCCCCGAGGCCGTCAAAGTCGCCGACCAGCTCCTCGACCTACGCCACGCCCGGAGCAGGCGGATGCTCGCCGTCGTCTCCGACGGCGACCTCAAGGACAAACCCGCCGCCCAACAACTGATCACCACCCTGGACCGCAACGGATGCGGCGTCCTCTGGCTACGCCCCGACGGACCCGGCCACACCTTCACCGACACCACGACTATCACCGTCACCGACCCCGTCGACGCCATCGACCAGATCACCCGCGCCGCCGAAGCCGCCCTCGCCGGCCCCTGACCGGGGCACCCACCCGAGCCTCGACTGGCGACCAGCACCTGCCGGCCCGACCGGCGACGCCAACCTCGTGGAAGACACAGCGCCCATGCCCGCACGCACCCTCATCGCCGTCCCCGCACCCGGCGGCGGTTACACCGCCCGCAGCCTCGCCAAGGGCGGCTACACCGCCTGCAGCCTCGCCCACGGCGGCCACCCGTCCACCCTCGTCCCCGTGCTCCGCCGCATCTGGACCCAGACCTTCGCCCACAACACCCAGAACATGACCACTGCCCTCCTCGCCCGTGACTGGCACGCGCTGGACGCGGACCCGCGGCCCACCCACGACGGCGCCGCTCCACCGGTTCCCGGCCTCGGCTTTCCGTCACCAGGCGCGGACATCGGTGAGACCCCTGGGATGCGTAACGAGCGGATCGGCACGGACGTGGAGTGGCTGTACCTCATCCATGTCGACCGGCACCTGCTCGACGTCCACGAGGCCACCGTCCACCACACCTGGCTCCGCCACGGGCTCTACCACCTCAACCCGATCGAAGACCTCTTCGACCTGTTCGCCCTCGAAGGCGATCCCGGTGGCGGCCGGCGCGAGCCGATGACCGTCTGCACGGTCTGCGGCGCCGTCGACGAGACCGAGTACCACCAGCTGCCGTCCATGGCCGGCTTCGGCTACGACACCGTGACCATCTGCGGGCAGTGCGGATCCAGCGTCGCCACCGATCCCATGTTCGGCGCACACATCACCCGCCGGCCGTGGCCCGCGGTCTGACCGCTAACAACGACGCCGCCGATAGGCCGCGTCCCGCCCGGCTGGCCGAGGAACCCGGTTCGCGAACTCAGCGGGCGGCAGCGCGCAAGTGTCGGCGGACAGTCCTTTCCGACCGGCCAATCCGTGTCGCGATCTCCGCAGGGTGCAACGTCGCATCACGCCGCCGCCAGAACTCGACAGCCTCGCGGGTATCAGCCGGCGGCGCGGAAGCCATCGCATCGAGAACCGGGACATGCACCTCCGTAAGGCCTTCGGAGCCTGCTCGGTCCGCAGCGGCTGGGCTGTCGACGCTGACCGTAAACCGTTCCGGGACACCTCCCTCCGTAGGCCCTGAGGAGCGGCTCACCGGCGGCTGGGTACTGGGCGGCGTTGATCGTGACCGTGAGTGCGGGGTCGCGTGCGAAAGGGGCGGTGGGTCTCCGGGCCTCGCTTCCGGATGCGGTGGCCGCCTCTCTTCATCAGCAATGATCGCGTTGGTGCGGGCGCCCGGTGGATCGTTGCGCGCGAGGTGGGTGGTGATGTCGACCAGGCTGATGCTGGCCACGACGACAAGGCCGTCAACGGACAGCGGCAGCAGATAGGCGGCGACGCCAGTCTCGCCGTAGCGGGTGGCGACGCCAACCATGTGCCCGTACGACACGTAAGCGGCGATGATCGCGATCACGGTCGTCACCGTCAACCGAACGGCGGCCAGGCCACGGCCGGTCGACGGCACGCGGGACATGATCTCGACCGTGCATATCAGCGCGACCGACGGCCAGGCGGCGATGACCTGGCTGACCGGGTGCGGCTGCGCATGCAGGATGTTCGCGGCCACCGAGGCGGCCATCCCGAGGGTGAACGCGGCACGTACCGCCCACCGCAGCCGCACCAACGGCCGAACAGGCACCGGCCGGTCCCACCGCGCTGTCATCGCGGACTCCCGTCGCCAATAGCGTCGGCGCCGTCGGCGGGCACGCCGGCTCGCAGGCGACCGACGAGCTCGTCGGCCAGACGAACGGTGACCGGATCAGGCTCGGCGTCGATATCGGCTAGACGGCGAGCGAGCAAACGACGCAGCGTGTGGATGCCATCGACGTTTCGCAGGGCCGCGTGGGCGCGCATCCCGGCCTGGTACAACGCCTCGGTGTACGGGTGTAGCGGCAGGACCTGGTCGATCACGGTGATGACGGCGGCTGGCTGGTCGGAGAGGGCGTCGGTGAGGGCAACGGTGGCGTCGAGCGCCTGGCGGCGGATCGCCTCCCGGTACGCCTCCACCCATTCGTAGTCGGCGCCAGCTGCGAGCTCGCCGCGGTAGCAGTCGACCGCTACCCGTAGGGCTGCGATCCGCTCGCTGGGCGTCTCCGCGAGGTTCACGTCGCGGATAGCGTCCTGTAGCCGCCACAGGTCGACGTCGAAGGCGTCGCGGTTAAGGGTGTACCGGTGCCCGGCGTGGCTCAGGTAGGGCTGGTCACCGCCGGTGCGGCGCAGCACCTGACGCAGGTTGGAGACGTAGGTGTGCAACCGGTGTGCGGCGCGGCTGGACGGGGCGTCGGGCAGCAGGTCGTCCAGGATGGTCTCCTGATGCGCCTGTCCGTCCCGGACGACCAGGTACACGATCAGCTCGAGGGCTTTGGCCCGTAGCGGCCCCCGGCTCGTGTCAGCACCGACAATGCCCGCGGGCCCCAGCACCGCCAGCCGCACGGATTGCGGCCTTTTGCTGTTTACGGTCGAAGGCGAGGCGGGCTCGTCTCCGTCCTGAGGGCAGGCCGGGTCAGAGGCTGCTGCATCGTCGTGCGGTGGCGACGCGAGCGGGGCCGGGTTGGGACGGGCCTCGGCGAGTACGGTGAGGATGTCGCGTACCTGGTCGTAGGACAGGAGCGGGAGCCGCGTTACGAAGGGACTCGAGTCCAGGTCGTTGGCCGTGTCGATGTCGGCCGTGCCGTCGCCGGCGACGGCGGCGACAGGCCACTGTGGGGACCGGCCGAGCACGAACCCGTAGATGCCGAGCCCGCGGCCTTGGGCCAGGACGGCGGTGGTGCGGGCCTGGTCGGGGTCGCCTGGTGGATCGGTGAGCAACAGGACTGGCTGCTGCTGGCCGTCGTTGACCGAGTCGCGCTCGACGGCGTCGAGGTCTGGACCGGTGAAGCGGACGCGGCGGCCCAGAATCTGCGCCTCGAGAATCGTCAGGGCCCGGTCGAGGTCAGGCGCGATGGTCAGCTGTCCTACAGGTGGCAAAGGTGCCGGACCAAGCAGCACGGAGGCGGTCGCCGCGGGCATCACCACGTGTCCGCCGCCACCGCCAGTCAGTACGGCAACAAGCAGACCGCGGGCAGCTGCGACGGCCCCGTCGCCGGTCACCGCCAGGACCCCACCCGCCGCGGCGAGCTCGCCCAGCGCGTCGACTTCCGCCCGCGCAGCGGCGCCGTACGCGGCGATGTCACCGCCGGCGGAGGAATCGTCCGCGACGCGGTCGCGCAGCTCGTTGCCTGGCTGCGTTGCGGAGACCCGGGCGGCCGCGAGGCGGCGTTGGATCGTCGCGATCGTGGCCGGCAGCGGTGTGAGCCCCGGGTCTTCGGGGCCGGCGACCGCAGACAGCGGACGCGGTACGTACCGGTGCCGGCGGCGGGCCCAGACCAGCGCCGCTAGCGCGGCGACGGCGGCCGCGACGCCAACGGGCAGCCAGCTGCCGTCATCAAGAGTTACCCCGCCATCTGGACGTGACGTTGACGCGTCATTTGCTGGCGTAAGCGGTGTCGGCGTTACTACGACAGTCGCCGAAGTCGCGGTTGGCGCCCCCGGCGGGATAAGTGCGGGATCCGCTGGCAGTGCCGGCGCGTCCGGTCGTCTGGGCGGTGACGGTAGGCGGCGGGCAGGCCCGGCGCCAGCGTCGTCCGGAAGCGTGAGAGTCCATCCCGGGTAAATCACGTCCGGGTCGGTGAGACGCCCGCCTACCTTGGGGAAACGGGCGCCGCGGTTCAACGCGAAAATCTCCGGCCAACGGTCCGCGTCACCAAGCCGCTCGCGCGCGATCCCAGACAACGTGTCACCCGAGCGGACCCTGCACACCGGGGCCCGCCCACCTCCATCACGCAGAACCGGCCCGCCAGCGGCCGCCGTGACCGAAACCGGCTGACTGTGACCCGCCACGGTGCCGCCAGCGGTGGCATCTACCGGTGCCGTGTTGTGGCCGGCCAGGCTGGCAACCGCCGCTGTGACGCTGGCCGGATGGACGATTCCCACCGTGGTCACCGACGCCGTCCCGACCAGAGCGGCCGACATCGACCTCGCCACCCCCGGCGGACGCAGCCGCAGCCGCCGTCGCCGGGCACGCCGCGGGCGACAGATCCACATCCAGACGACGGCCACCACCGGCAGGATGAGCAACGACGTCGCCGCCACGACCGCCGCGATGGCCAGCGTCCGCGGAGTCAACGGCTGGTCAAGCAGATCCGGAGCTCCATCCCACCCCGGCGCAACATCACGTATCGGCACCAGCGTTCTCGTGCCTGCCAGAAACGACATCGCTGCTCCTCGGCCGCCGCGCTCTCGACGATGCCCCAGCCTTGGGACCTAGTAGCCCGACCGTAGGAGAGCACAAGGCCGACCAGCACAGATCCAGACCTGACACCGCCTCACACGACCTGACACGACCTCACACGAGCACGGAACCCCGCGAAATCCACAACGTTATCCACAGGAGTCGATGGTGGGTTGACGCGTCCATCCGGCACCTAGTTGCGTAGAGCCGTGACAGAGAACAGCTGGGACCGAGCCCTTGACGAGGGCTTCCGGCACAGCGCGGCCGCAGACGTCCTACTTGCCTGGGACCGACACACCCGCGCCATCACTTCGCGCCCAGAACCCGACCAGCTGCAGGCAGTTGCCCTACTCATCCCGGTACTCCGTGAGGCCCGCAATGCTGAAGAAGGCGGCAAGATCCTGCGCGTCGCTCACGCTTTGGCCCTCGCCGCCAACGGAATGCAGCCCGCGACCGGTGCGCTCGCTGACCTCCTGCGAGCGATCAAGGACCTTGCAGATGCTGCCCGACACTGAGGTAAAGACATTCTTTGCGACGCGTTGCCTAGCGCAGTATGGCCGCAGATCGATAGTTGTTGCGACGATGGCAGACGTGGACCGCTTCGATAGCGGCGACCGACCGCGAGAGGACGCGGGCAGTGAGGACGGCGACTACGAGCCGGCCTCATACGGCGACGCGCCGCTCAACGATGCCACCGTCAGCCACGACTGGGATGATGATCTTCCAGACGACGACACCGAGCCCTTCACCGTGGCCAGTGATGCGGTGCACGAGCGGGGCCCCGCCGTGGTCCGCGGGCTCTATTTGAGCCGGCAGGTCGTGACTGCAGTGCGAGGGATGGCCGACGGCAATGGTTTCGACCTCAAGGTGAGCATCCCGGGCGTTGATCTCCTGGACGGCGTCGTGTTGCCGTCGGGCTTCCAGCTAGCGGCCCATGTCCGCCTGGGCCACACCCTCCCCTTGCCAGATGGCGACGGCGGCGTCGACATCCGTCCAGAGATCCAATTCTTCGAGCCCTGGTGCGATGCGATGGATGTCGCGCCGATCCGCCAGCCCGGCACGGCGACTTCGCCTCTCTCCGCCGTAGCGCGCGCACAGGGTATTGGACCCGCCCCCGACTCGGAAGATCCGTGGCGCGTCTTGCTCGTCCTGCTCGGAGACGACCTGATCCACAATCTGGCCCGAACGCTGACATCCGCGTGCGCACTGCCGCCGGGTCGGGTGCTCGAGGCGTTGCGCAGAGAGCGCGCTGCTGCCCGACCCAGGTACCGGACGGCGTCGACCCCATAGCCGCGGGTGCCGCCGCCCGGAACAGGTACGCGGATGGCCGCCGCCCCAACCAACCGGTGATCGGCACGGCGCAATATCTTTCGCCCGAGCAGGCCCTTCCTCAACCTTCAGACCCTCGACGTACTCGTCACTGCATCGTGGGACCGCAGCCGCGATGTGCCCGTCAACGGACACGACGCCGGCGGCGTCTCCCTCCGGATCGCCCATGTAGCAACCGGCCAGCAAGAGTGGCCCCGCAGCGGCGGCTAACAGCAGGCCGGATGTGCGGCGGTTCAGCACCGGTAGCCTCCTCGCCTCACACCTGCTTGACGCTCGTATCGGTTCTTGCACGGGTTGGAGCCGGACGCGGCGTAGAGCCCGATGAAGGAGAATCCCCACTTGCGCCATTGCGAGCGGTGGACGCTCTCGTGTGCGATCCGGCCGCGGCTGATGGCGCTGCGCTTGCGACCGGTGATGTAGGTGTCGCCGATCGTAATGCCGGCCCGGGGATACATCCACGGGGTCGTCCCCGAGCAGGTGCGAAGACCGTATCGCATCGAGCAGCTGCCTCCGCCGAGCCGGGCGTATCCCTGGGCGGCCTTGCCGGCGATCCACGATTGGTGTCGGCAGGTCCAGCCGCAGGCGAATGCGGACGCGGCTCGACAGGCCCACCGTAGCCATTTGGCGCATCGCTTGCCGTCAAGCTCGAAGCCGTTGATCGGGTCGGCGCATGCGTAGTCGTAGGCGTTGCAGCTGCCGCCTGTGACGGGGTCGACGGTCAGGAAGCGTGCGGTGGTGGCGTTGTAGAGTCGCACGCCCATGAGGATGACGCCGGTGGGGGTGTCGGCGGCGCGTTGCTTGCCGCCGAGCCAGCCGTAGCACAGGGTTCCGGCATCGGCGGGGCTGCGCATGAGCCCGATCTCGGTGGCGCTCCAGCCCCGCCCCGTCCGTTGAAGGATCTGTTAAGCATCTCGGCCAGGCGAGCACCGGACCGGTTGCCGATCGATCAGCCGTAGGCCCAATACACAGTTCGAGAGAAAGACTACGGCGGTCATGTCGTCCAAGATGTGCTTCTCACGCTGCAAAGTAGACGATGCATTCGCCATTGCGGGCAGCCTCTCGAAACAACTCCACCATCTCATCGTACGAAACTTTTACCCGGTCGAACATGAGCTCACTGTTCCATTGTCGGTTCATCGGGTAAAGCTGGACCTTGGTCGCGTCTTTCAAATGAACTGCGACCTCCGAGAAGGGTGTCTTCTCAAGGAAGTGCGAGACTTGGCGCACCTCGTCCGTGGTGAGCAGGCACGAACTACGGTCATGGCCCCAGGCGTCCTCGGCATTCGGGTAGGGCCTGCCGCTGTGCATCGGGTTGATCGGGACATCTACGGCATCCAATAGGAACCGCAGAACATCCCAGTACCTGTCTAGATCGATTTGAGTGTCGAGCTCGCTGATCACGTCGTATGGATCTGCACCGGGCGAGCGCAGCTCTTCGACCAAGTTCGGGGAAACGCGGACAAGCGAACCGAGAATACTCACTACGTACCTTTCCTCAACCTAGGCAGCCCCGAGCGTACCCGTTGGCACGCTCGGGGCGAAGGCGACCCTGATCTTGGACTAGCTAATCATGGAGCCCCGAACTCGACCTCTTCCCGGTGTTGACCCACTCCCATCCGTCGTACGTGTAAACGTATCCGTCAGAGAAGTTCATGTCTTTGCACGTCGGCATCCACATGCTGCACGCCAACATGTTTACCTTGATGTCCTTCACTACTGGATCCTCTTCGGCGACGATTCCGCCAACCTGGTACATCATGTAGATGTCACTAACCAGATTCAATGCACCGAGAGCGCCCATGAACTTGGGACCTATTCGTACCTTGCCGGCCTGTCCCGCCGTCCGGGGTGAGACGCCTCGCGTCTTCATCGCAGCCGCGTGCGTCTTGCTGATGAGCTCGCCGGTGTCCAAGCCGCCTTCCGGGTAGATGACACGGACGTTTTCATTCCCCGCGAACCGCTGCCGCATCTCGCCGAACTGGCCCTCGCTCTGCGCAACGAATACAACGTTCTGCGTCTGCTGCTTCGCATCGAGCCGCATTTTTTTCATGACCGTCTTGACGTGTTCATCGGTGCGGCCCTCGCCACCGCCGGTAAGGTCGTACGTGTCGACGCTCACAATTTCGCCATTAATGTACGAAATTTTGACCGCATCAGCAGTGGTGCCGGCTACCGTCGGCTGTCCGTCAGCTCCGGTGATGACGCCCTTTGGGTGTAGCTTCTCGGTTTCGGCATCGTTCTGGAGCACATAAATTGATCCGGTTCGGTTCTCGTCGATGTAGTTTCCGCTCGTCTTGAGTTGTTCATTGAGGAAGTTGAGACCCTTCTCGGCGCCATCACTGTCGGCTTTTCCGGAAAGAACGTGGGGAACTCCATTCTGATCGACCACGGTTGACTTGGTGGGTTGCGTCAACGGGATGTAGCCACCGTCGTCGTCATCCGGGGCAATTTTCCGGCCATCTGGGTCGCTGAAACTAGATGGGTTGTTCGCCGAGTACGAATAGCCGCCCAAATCGTTGGGGTTGTTCGGATCAACGAGCGGGTCGACGCTGACGAACCTGCCCGTCGTCGTGTCGTACTCGCGGGCGCCGAGATGTACGAGACCCGTCGGATCCTGGATTCCTCCGACGAATCCCTTCTGGTGGGGCCAGGATCCGGGCGGTGTGCCACGCGTTGCGCCGTAGGGGGTCGTGCGCCGCACGGATAGTGCACCGCTAACGGCGTTGACGGAGACGCTTGAGGTTCCGTGATGATCGGCGGCCTCGAACGACACACCCGACGGGGTGCGAACCGCCACCGTCTTGCCGGCAAAGCTGTAGTACCTGGTACCGGTGACGGTGACACCGTTGGACGCCAATTCCATGCCAGGCATGTATACCGTCGTCCTGCCACCGGGCTCCTTGACCGCTACGCGATTGCCATCCGCGTCATACACATATGTGGTCTCCTGTCCGCCAGCGTTCTTGCTCGTGGCGAGCTGTCCTTGAGCGTTCCAGGTCAGCTTCTGCGATCCCGCGGCGTCAGGGCAGCTGTTACTAGTGGCGCCCGACGGACGACAGGTAGTGTTACCCGAACCATCGTATTGATAGACGTAGCTGCGATCTCCTGCCGGTCCGGTCTCGGCGATGCTAGTGACCGTGTGAGGTCGAGGCTGTCCCGAGTTCGGATAGCTGTAGTCACGTACGGTGTCGACGCCACCGCTGACGGAGTGAATCGTTTCCGAGTCCCGGTTTCCAGCAGCGTCGAACGTCCACGACTGGTGATAGGGCGCCGGCCCGCCGACCCCGGTCTGCGCCGCGCCGTCATCACAGGGCTTGTTGCTGTTGTGCGACCAAGCCTCCGAGAGTCGGCGCAGATCGTCGTAGACGAAACATTGCGTATCCGTTGTGCCGGGCGTGGTGGCGGAATCCGTGATGGACAGGACGTTCCCGGCGTCGTCGTGCGCATATCGCATGTCCATGTCGGTCGTGGGAACGCCCTGCCGGTCGAACCTCGCACGCTTGAGCCGAGATGTCCCGCGCTCATACTCCCACCCCAGCCAAGCCTTCTTACTCGCTCCACCGGTGTAGAGCTCTGCTTGTAGGAGCTCCCCCAGGTCGCTATACAGCGTCGAGGTCACGTAGGTGCTTGTTCCAGTGAGCGATGTCGGCCGCATCAGGCCGTCGTAGCTGACCGCGACCGCCTCGGCAGGAAGCCCTCCGGCGGCTGGGAAACCTGCTGACTGTGCCGTGCCATCGACGTTGTATGCGGTAGTGAACTGGTAGGTCTTGCCCAAGAGCGGTCCGACATCACCTGACGGGAAGCTGTACGACACCTTCGTCGGCCGATAGAGCTTGTCCCTCATCGCAGTGACATTTGTGTATGTGCCAGAGCCAACAAATCGCTGGCTGTAGTGCAGCTGTCCCTTGCTCCCTGCCAGGCTGTCGAAGATCCACGCAGCGAGCTTGGTCCCGCTGCCGACCTGTCCCTGCCACATCTCGGTCTTACGACCAAGTTCGTCGTACTTGTACGAGAGCACATTGCCGAGCTCGTCGGTGCTGGTAGTGAGATTGCCCGCTGCGTCATAGGCGAACCGCAGGTCGCCCGCGTCAGGATCTTCGGTCCACTCGCGTAGGTTGCGTTGGTTGTAGTGATAGACCCAGCGGTTACCCGCCGGATCGGTAACCGACTCGAGGTTTCCCGATGGTGTGTAGGTGTATCGCGTGATCTGGGCAGGCCCGCTCGCGGTGTCGCCCAAGTGTTGCTGGTGCTCGATCGTCCGACCCTTGGCGTCGGTGACGACGGTCGTTGGTACGGCACCGTTCTGCGGGCTGACATGGGTACGGTCGCCTTCGTAACTTGTGGTCGTAGACCATAGCGTGTCACCCGCAACGCCGTACACGCCGAGGATCGGGCGACCAGCACCGTCGTAGTAGGTCGTGGTGTGCCCGTTGACCGACCCTTCCGCGGTAACGATCGGCATCTCTCCGGCGGTGCCCGTCGCTACGTAAGGGTCGTTCGTCCGTGCCGCCTGGCCAGTTCCGATGTAGAAGGTGTCGGTCAAGGTCCATGCGTCGTTGGGGGCTGGCGACTGAGTCTGCCTGCGCCGGAGCAGCCCGTCGTAGAGTTCGTATGACTTGCTGTAGGTGCCGTCGTTGCGAAGCTTCTCCGTTGTGACCACGGTGGCTTTGTCGTTGGCGACTTTGTATGTGAACTTCATTGTCGGCAGGGCGTTCTGGGACTTGTCGCGGTCCGCGAGCCACACTGCGGACAGCCGCCCGAGGGCGTCGTAGACCAGGTCCGTGCGGTTTAGGTTGACATCCACAATCGACGTCGGCTGACCGATTCCGGGATCGTTCGTCGTGGTTGTGACGAAGTTGAACGGTGCCGGGCTGGTGACCTTAACTTGAGTGTTTAGTCCGTCGGTGTCGGTGTATTGGGTGGTGGTTGTCCCTCCGAGCGCGTTCTTGGTCGCGGTGGGACGACCGTAGTCGTCGACGCTGAGGGTCTCCGACTTCCGGATGTAGACGATCTTGGCGCCGTCGTACTTGTCGAGATCTTCGGTCAATGTGGCGGTACCGGTCGTTGGAACGGCACCCCAGGGCTTGAAGTCGTAGCTGGTACGGGTGTCGGATAGCAGGTGCGTCGCCAGGTTGGGGTCGGCGACGTCACATTTGACAGAGACTGTCTGGATCCTGGATACCAACGTGTACATATTGCTGTCGGGGGCGTCGGCGAACCAGGTACGCGTGCAGGTTTCGTCGCCACTCTTGTTCAAGTCGCCGAGATCTTCGAGTCCGGTGATCCGACCGCGAGCGTCGAAGGCGGAAGCCGACTTCGTCTCCCGCCAGACTTCGTTGCCTTGTGGGTCGTTGGGCATAGCCACCAGCTTGTGGACCGCTGCGGTCCGGACGAGAACGGCGAGCGGGTCTCCCCAGGTCTCGTTCTGTGTGTGGGTGACGCGCCGCCAAGGTTGGCTGATCTCCTTGGACACGACGGAGGACCCGTTGTAGATGACGGTTTCGAGCTCGTGGCCAGACCACTCGTCGTAGTCGGTGTAGGACGTGCCGGTGGAGTCCGTCCTCGTTACGGGTGGGCGACTGCCATCTGCCTTCTTTCCGCCGCTCAACCCGCGTAAGAAGAAATGATCCGAGCGCGTCGACAGAGTCTGGTTGTCGCCCGTGCGCATGATCACTTGACCGTAGCCACGCCAGTCCGACCACGTGAGGTCTTCGGCTTTGGTGATGCCGTCCGGCTCGGTCTTACGCCAGCCGGCGTCGCCTTTGTAGTCGTAGGAGCTGACCATGTCGTCGTTGCCACCGACGAGGTCGTCGGTCACGACGTTCGCGACCACGTACTTGTGGAACCAGTCGGTGTCTTCGTCTTCTTCGTCACCGCCGAGCGGATTCCAGATCACGGGAAAGCACCGTCGGGTGGAGCTGCCCGGCGCTGGCAGGTTGTCCTTGTTGCAGTCCGCGGCCTTGTAGTTGATCGTTATCTGCGCGCCTGAATCTGTCTTCACCGTGGCGAGCCGGTATCGGATTAACGGGCCAAGCAGATCGCTGTCGCGCACGATGCGGTTGTCTAGCTGGATTCCGTACAGCTCGGTCGGCGGAAGTGGTACGGCGGTGCCGCCCCAGTGTCCTGTCTGCGTGATGCTTTTGAGCCACAACGTGCGCGAGTTGTCGTCGTTGCGTTTGAACTCGTGGTCGAGCGTCCAGGAAGTGACTGGCTGCCATCCGGATCCTTGACGGACTTGGGTCTCCACACTCGTCAGCCGTCTTCTGGTGAAGAATGTGGCGGCCGATTGGGTCCATTCGCAGTGGGAGCTCGCGGCGCAAACCAAATCCTCCGGGACATCCGGCCAGGAGGCGGCGGTGTTCTCGTTGAGGTCTTGCGGATCGCAGTCGACGTCAGGCGTGCTGATGCAACGCTCGTCGGTGTGGAAGACAACCCGAGCGGGCGCGTTCGTGGAGTACACCTGGTTGTGACGCTGGCCGTAGTCGATCCGACTCAGGTATCCGGCGCGGTGGTACATGGTGCCGTCGACGTTGGTCTTGCCTTCGCGTGCGTAGTAGTTCGTCTCGCGGCCGTAGAAGTACGAGATGACGTTCCCGCGTGGGTCCACAACGTAGTCCAGGTTCCATCTCCAGGCTTGCTGGCACCACGAGGAGCTGAAGCCCGAGGAGTCGTTGCACGGCTCGCCTGCGTCGTCGCCGTACACCGGCATCGTCCAGACGGACCTGGTCTCTTCCTTGTCGGCCACCCATCCGGGTAGCCGGTTGCGCCCGAAGAAGTACTGTGTCCCGTCGGTCGTAGTGACCTTCCAGTACTCGCCGTTGTCGTCCCCGTTCGTCATCCCGGTGAGGCGCTCTACCTTGGATCCGTCGTCGGATGAGAGCTTCCACTGGTCGTCATTGACTTTGATCAGCGAACCGGAGTGGCCAGACAACATCATGACGCCGTTTTGGAACGCCCAGCACTGCTCGGCGGAGTTGTCGTGCCCGTCGTCTTTGCACGGCTTGTAACGCCGCTCGATGTAACCGGGCTCGTATCCGAACCCCTCGCCGACCCAGGAGCCCTGGTTGTTAGTCGCCGCTGTGCGGCCGTCGACAGTTTGGGAGGAATAGGCGAGTCCGACCTGTGGACCGAAGCCTCCAGCGGTGGTGGGTACGCTGATCGGATAGGTCCAGGCGAAAGCGCCCGAGGCCATCGAAACGGACCACGAGGACGACTGAGATAGTGTCGTGGCTTTGTAGCTGCCCTGGGAGCTGGACTGGCTGGCCGCCATGGTCAGCAGCATCGCGCTGGACTCATTCGCGGATAGGTTGACGTCGGCCGACAACACCTGGCCGCCGGCTTCATTCACCGTGGGTAGGACGCGTTTGGTCCGACACTCGGATTTTTCCGGGCTGGTCAGCGCACAAGCTGGTAGCGCGACCAGTTGCAGCCGCGCTCCCCAGTCACCGCCGCGCGCATGTGCGAACTGCTCATATCCAACGCGTACCCGTACCGCGGCGTCGTTGGCGTTGTCCGGACGGTGCAATCGAAACACCGGCCCGTCAGCCCTCAGCGACTTGGCCGTCGCTTGGCCGAACACTTGCACCCTCGCACGTCGCGGCGCGTCGACCCGTGCTCTCCCAGCGCTGCCTGTTGTCGCGACGTCGATGGAGAGGCCGCCGACGTTCTGGAGTCGGCTGTCAGTCTGTGCGGCGTCAATTTCCGCGGCGCCGCCGACGGGCCAGGCCACGTTGTCTGCGACACGCATGGTCTTCTCTGCTGTGGGGTCGGGCTTAGGCTTCTCGGCCTTCAGCCGCACTCCCGCGGCTGGTGCGGGCTGCGCGGGCACCCCCGGGGCCGGTCGATCGACCACCGCGACGGCTGTGGCGGCCGCGGGCATCGTCATCAGAGTGGTGGCGACCACCATGCCCGTGACTGCGGCGGCAACGTACCTAGTGAACCGGGAAAAGGTTGTGCGGGATCGCCCGCCGGACAGACTCATCGTCAAACACCACCTGTGAGGGAAGGGATGAGGCACGGCGAGTTGCGCCGAAGGATCCTGACCTGGGTGGCCACCAGCCCCGGTGGCCACCCACGGAAGCGGGCTAGATATCGGACTGGGGGGTCAAGCTCGCGAGCCGGATGATCGTGACCGGGTCCAGCGCGCCCGCGTAGACGCGGACCTCGTCGAGCACGCCCGAGAAATAGGAACCGTAGGATTGTGGGCCAGTGAGTGCTCGCCCGACCTGCAGGCCCTTGTCCGCTCCAAACTCCGCCGCGTGGTGCGGCACGTTCGCGGCGGCTGTTAGCTGGCCGTCGACGTAGAGCTGGACGCGCTCGGCGATGGCGTTGTAGACCACTGCCAAATGCGATCCGTCAGTGTCTGCGGGATCCGGAATCACCAGGTCGTTGGTCACCACCGTCCATGCGGTCGTCGCACTGTCGGTCTCGGCCATCGCGAGCTGCCAGCGCCGTTGCCCTCCACCGATGTCGGCGCAGCGGACGACGAATCTGCTGACGTTGACGCCTGGCTGGGACAGCACTACCTGATTCGAGGTGCAGTCGGCGGCGAGCTTCGCTCGTGTCGTCACCGAGTAGCTGCCCGTCGTCCCGACCAGCGGCAGGCTCGTCGACGCGTACTCGTCGGTTCCGTTTAGGTTCATGTGACCGGCGCCGACGAGTGGATACTCGAGCCAGGGCTCGTTGTCCAGGTCGGGGGTGTAAAGACCGTCAGCGTCATGAAGCGTCAGGTCCTTGGCTGGATCAGCTTGCGCCCCCTCGGAGACGTCCTCGGAGATACTCCACGTTCCCGGGCTGTCGTCGATGGCGACGTTGCTGTCCATGGCCCAGTAGACCTGACGCTGCAACCGCGGCTCCGCGAGCAGGCTGATCTCCGAAGGAATGAGAAGCCGTCCATGAACCGCAACGTCGGCTATCCCGCCGTGCCAGGTCGCGGTGTATCCGGTCTTGCTAGTCTGCCGCCCGATCTGGAGGCGACCGTGCGACGCCCACGCCGATCGCGCTGAGCCTGACCCTGACAGATGACCATTTACATAGATCTGGATCGTCTTCGTATATGGGTCGAACGCACCTGCCAGGTGGGTCCAGGCCGTTGTCGCCTGCCCGGCGCTAGAGACGGACCATTCGCTGATTGTGTCAAGATCGGTCGCCGCCATGCGGAAGGTCCACTTGTTGGTCGTGGCGCTGTAGCCGAGAACGAATCCCGGCTCGCCCGTACCGTCCTGTGAGACCGCAGCCGCAGTTGTGCTTAGGTCATTGATCTTCACCCATGCGCCAACGGTGAACGGCTTTGACGTGTCCACGATGCGAACGTTCGACGTCGTGAGGTAGCCGGCGTCCGACCCGTCGAGTAGAGCTGATCGGTGCGCGGGGCCGCCGGGGCCTGCGTACTCGAAGGTGACGCCGCTGCCGACGGTTGCTGGGCTGGTGCCGACTGAGTCAGCGGCTTGGGCTGACCCGGCCAGGTCGTCGAGCTTCCACTGACCAACCGGGGCCGCACCTGGCCCCACGCGGAAGGTGCAAGAGGAGACGTCACTTTCTTTGCCCGCTACATCGACGGCGATGACATTGACGAAGTGGGGTGCCTCGGTCAGCGGAATCCAGGAGACGCTGACCGGCCCGCCGTTTGTGGCCGGTGTCAGTACCGTGGTCGGGGAGGCGTCGAACCCGTACTTGTAGTAGACGACATCGGTGGCGGCCGAGTCGAAGGTGAAGGTGCCGTAGCGACCGACACCAGCGATCCATTCGTCTTCTTCGACGCAAGCGGGGGTCGCGTCCGCGGCGTCGGCCATAAGGTACTCGGGGGAGTCGATGTCAGCGCCGGTCGGCTTCGTCTTGTCAAGGATGAAGCCACAGGTGACCGATTTCGCGCTCCAGGTTGTCCCGTCGGATGCTTCGACGTACCACGAAACGACCACGTTCTCGGGCAGGTTGGGCACGCCTGTTGTTGGAGTGGCGAGGTTGTAATCGAAAGTGCTCTTGTTGGCCTTCGTGCCGGAGACCCATTGCTTTGTTTGCAGGGTGCCGCCGGCCGGTGTCCAGGTAACCGTGAAGCGTGCCGTGAGCGGCTCTTCGTCGTCTGCGCCGTCCGGGTCGGCCAGGTAGGCCGACAGCTTCGGCACGCTCGAGACGTACCATGAGTTGTTTGGCGTTCCGGTGTGGCATCCCCCGCCGGGGTTGGAGGTGAGCGTCGTCGGCGCCGCCGGCGGCCTGTTGTAGTTGACGGACAGCACCGCGTTGTCGCAGAAGTGCTTGATGAACAGCTTGCTGGATTCGTTATCCGAGCGGATGCCGAAGGTGGTGGTGGACCAGTTGTACTTGGCTGCGTCCTGTACGGCCTGAGTGGCGGTGAAGGTGACGTTCTGATTCGTCGATGTGCAAGAGTCCCGCGAGACGGTCGGGTTCCGGGTGTCTTGCCACTTTGACCAGGCGGGCTGATTGCGCCAGTTGGTTGCCGAGGTGATTCCCGACCCCATGCGGTACAACGATGCGTTACGGGCCGAACCGTCGTAGGTGTGGATCATCGTTATCTTGAACGACGCGCCTAGAACAGAGATGGAATCGTTCTGATATGGAGTCGGCAATGCGTACAGGAGGCGTTTGACTTCCGAGTCGTTGCAGTGGCTGTTTGCATCGCCTACGTTGCACATGCCGATACGCTCATCGCGTTCGCCGTCAAACTTCCAGTACTCCTCGTCGGGATACCCAGAGTCGACCATCGCCCACGCGCTATTGCTGGTCGGGTTAGTGAAGGGGTCCAGGTATAGCGGGAAACGAAGATCAGAACGTGACAACATCTGTGGATCCGGAACCAGGGTCAGCGACTGCCCTTTGACGCGCACCGACATCGACGCCCGAATGGCTGTGTGAGGCATCTGTGTCGCAGCGACCCCACTTGCCCGTTCTGCCGGATCGCCAGCGTCCCACATCTTCGGCGCGGGCGCCTCGAAGACGAGGCCGCCCGTGGAAGCGTCGATCGCCTGGAGCCGGTCCTCTGTCGCGGTGAACTTCAAGTCCTTGCCATTGAGGCCGTAGCGGATGGTAGTCAGCCTCGAGTCTTTGAGCGCGGCCGGAGATTGCACGACGAGGACGTGGCTGTAGCCGGTGGCGGATGCCCTGACGACGAGATCGAGATCGTCAGCGAGGGCGTACGTAGCAGTGTCGCCGGACAGCATCGGGGCTGGAAGCCCGCCGGGCCAGGATATGCTCATTACTCGGCCTGCCCTGGAGACGGTGGCCAGCGGCATGTCTCCGCCGCCGGAAAAACGCATTGCAGTGGCAGCTGCCTTCGGGCCCACACTGCCGTCCGGGTTCTGAACCATGGTGGTGTCGATAGGCACCCAGTTGCCGCCTCGCCGCACCCGGTACGGCTGGGCGTGCGTCTCGCGCGTGAACGTCCCGTCGGGATTCGCCCAGGTCGCGTCGGACGCGGTGCTCTTACCTGCCACCTCCACCCGAGCTCCGGACCGGGCCGCTGCCTTCTGTGCCTGCGCCTCGGTCCACGCCACGGTTTCGGTGGTTGGCCCCATCGCTCGGATCTCGGTTGAATCCCTGTCACTCGGGCGGACCGCCACGAGCGTCGCTCCCGTGAGGGCAACGAGCGCAGCAACGGCAGCGCCTCGCCTCCAGCGCAGCCTAGGTTTCCCCGTTGTCATTGCTTGGCCGCCTTCGTTCGGGCTCGTCGATTCTCCGGTTGGTTTCATTTGGCTCACCGCACCTGGTACCCGAAAGCGATGGCGTCGGCAGGAATACCGCCGTTGCCAGGGGTGAAGGTGCCCGAGGGTATGGTGGTCCCGACGGCGAGGTCATCCCAGCGCAGTGCCCATACGGCTTTGGCCGCGCCAAAGGGAGCGGAGACCAAGAGTGTGTCCGGCGATGCTCCGATCGATATGCCGATGAACTCCAATTCGGCGGGATTGCCAGGCAGCTTCGACGGTGCCCGCTCGATCGTCTTCGCCGCGATGAGTGTGGCGCCTGCGGCGAACACATGCACGGCGCCGCTATCGACTCCAGCAGACGTTGTCTCGTTGTCTTCACCCGGTGCACCCACCGCGATCTGCAAGGTGGTCGCGTTGGGTGCCACCGCTGGGTTGGTATTCACCAGGGCGACAGCTTGCCCGAATTGATCACCTTCCTCGAGCGAGCCCCCGAGGCCGGCGCTGCCCTGGCTCATGGCCGTCACCTCGGTGATCGAGGCGCCCGAAACGCGCAGCTGGTGCACCATCCCGACGTCTCTGATCGCGTCGGCGTCCTCGCCCGGTACGCCTACTGCCAGCAGTGAGTCACCCTCCGGCCAGTAAGGAGCCATCGCAATGGACCGCCCGAATTGGTCGCCTGCCTCCGTGGTTTCACTGATCCCGCCGGAGTTCTGCGTCACGCATCCGATCGAGGCCGGCTTGCCGCTTGACAGGCTGTGGCTGAAGACACACACCGTGCCACCGAACTCTGTGCCGGCGTCGACACTCTCGCCCGGAAACGACACGGCGAAATGGCTCGGGCTGGCCGTGATCGCAAACCCGCCCTGGTCGTCTGCTTCGGGGCTACCGCCGCTCAATGACTGGTCGAACGCCGTCTTCACATCTGGCCGCAGGTAGGTGGTGGCGCCAGCCTGCGACTTGCCATCGACGGTCTCCCCCGGTGCGCCCACGACCAGGAATGGGGTGCCCGAGGAGCTCACGCCCGCGGCGATCGAGAAGCCGAACAGGTCGTGGGTCGCCGGTGTTCCTGGCACACCCCCTTCTGCCTGCCGAAATGTGGTCGCCGACGGAGTGCCCTTGCCGACCCCAGCCGGCGATCCATAGAGGACGTAGACCGCGCCAACGTCGGCCAGTCCTCCCAGGTCTTCGTTCGGGGCGCCGACAGCCAGGTCCGCGCAGCCGTCCATGTTGGCGTCGAACACCGAAAGCGAACGACCGAACTCTGCTCCGGCCGAGGCGTTGCCGGGTACCTCCGGCAGGCTTTGATCGAGGGTGACCGCGGTTCCGGTGTTGCCGTCCACCAGGTAGACAGCTCCGGCGGCCGTTTGGCCGGCGACCGTGGCGCGATAATCAGCGATGGCGGTGTCCCTGACACCATCGGCGTTGAAGTCGTTGCTCAGCGAGCCGGCGCACCCGGCGACGGGGATGCTGAAGCCGACGCTGACCTGGAACTCACACCAAGAAGACCATTTGCCCGACCCAGCTCCATCGTTGCCACGTGCGCGCCAGGAGTAGGTTCCGCCATTTGCCAGAGCGCCGGTGGGTATCGGGGCCGAAAGGGTCGATCCCGAGGCGGCAGCGCCTGTGATGAGTCCGCCGATCTTCGAGCCGCCAGTCGCCCACCACTCGAATTCGGCCTTGACCGATGCGGCCTCCGGGTCAGTGACTTTAGCCGAGAGCGTGGGTGTCACCGCCGTGATGACAGGCCGGCTCGCGCCGGTCACACACGTTGTCGCCGGGACGGTCTCCTGGTTCGACACGGTCGCGCCGGCGTTGTAGGTAACCGTGGCATAGGGCCGTTGCGCGGCGGTGGTGTAGTCGCGTGAGCGGTACTGCCGGAAATAGCTGACGTCGTCCTCATTGGCCGCCTTCAAGCCCATGAAGGCGGTCGTCTTTCCCGCTTGCGCGGCGCGGTTGAAAAAGCTTGTGGCCGACGCCGAAACCGCAGCATCGTCACAGCTGCTGTCAAATCCCTTTGTCTGCGTCGAGCTTGACTCCTTGACCTCCCAGGCGGGCTGGGATGTCCATCGCGTCGAGGTCGACGCGGTCCCGGTCGTCCATACCTGCCACTCGGTCGGAGTGCACGTCTGGGAGTAGAAGTTCCAAAGGAACACGCTGGCTGCACTAACAGTGCCGCCGGTGAACGTCGAGATGTCCCAGCCGATGAACGACCGCGCCCGTGGACCTGTCGCGCCCGCACGGCCTACCTGCAGGTCGGTTTGGCCTGACCGGTCACCCGTGAAGTCCTCGCGAACGTACGTATCGAAAGTCGTTCCCAGCGAGCTGATGGCAGGATCAATTGTGACCGGCCACACCGTGGCGCTGTCCGTCATCCAGGCCAGGTCAGGTGTGAGCACGAGTTCGTCGGTTCCGGTGGTCCCACGTGCCGTCGGGGCGGCCCGGCTCATGCTCACCACCGCAGTACGGGCGGGGTCGCCCGTGAGCGGATCTATACGAGAGTCCCACATCTCGGGCTCTGGCACCGCCGCGACGGCGACGCCGTTCTGATTCCGAAGCATCAGACCGCCGCCGTCAGCCTCACTACGTAAGCCGCTTGAGCGCAACGGAATGGTCAGCCGCGACACCATGGCTGCGGCAGCCGGGCTCCTGACAACGAAGAACTGCTCGACTCCGCCTACCGTCGCTTCCAGCACGAGATCGACGCCCGCCATCACTTCGGGGTACGTCGCTTTTGGGCCGGATAACAATGGTTCCGGCAGACTCCCACGCCAGCCCATCGCCACTGATTCGCCATCAATGACGACCTTCGCGAGATCGTGGTCACCAGCGCCTACGGCCCCGGCGATCTGCAGGTCATGCGGGTGCGCCTTTGACGCGATCACGCCGTCGGGGCGTCGCTCCAGGGTCAGATCGACGGGAACCCACTGGCCGTCACGCCGAAGGCGTTCGGGGGCGGTATCGAGCCTTGCCTCGAACTGGCCGTCTGGCAACGCCCACACCAGCCGAGTCGGTGACGTCAGCTCCTCAACCAAAACCTTCTCGCCGGATGCCGCCGCCTGCGTCAGCGCGCGTCCCTCGGGCGTGTCCTGCGGTGTGGCCGTCGCCCTTGCCGGGGGTTGGGGTGTGGGCTCTGCAGCCGCCGTGGCGGACACAGACAAAACCATGACGCCTGTTCCCAGCAGTGAGAGTGCGCGTAGCCGGAAACGGGCGGATTTCTGCCGCGCCATCGAGCCCCCGTGATCCTCAGTTGTCGATATTGAAGGTCATCTCACAGGTGACTCACAGCCGCCGTCAAGGAGCGCCAGCAACCGAGTGAATTCCCGTTAAGGTCACGACCAGACCTCCGCACCCCGCCCAGTCAGCGCAAATAGTCTGACCACAAACGACGGTCACGGTTTGATAACGGCTTCGAGGTAGCGGCGTCGATGCAGGCGAAAGTCGACAATTCAGCTCGCGCAAAGCCGACAAAGAACCGGAGTGCGTGGTGGGTACGTCTCTCAGCCAAATCAGGTGGTAACACACCACAGCGGAACGCTCGCGATAAATGGCCGACTTACACCTCAACCAGCGCACCACCAATCGAGTCGCTGACGCATAAAACGACCTATATGGTCGCCGTTTTACACCGCAGCCAAACGTCAGCGGAGCTCAGGCCCGTGCAGGACAAGGTCGCGAACGTAGGCGTTGACTGAGTCCACCTGCGATGCCTCTTCGATGAGTCGGGCCGCAGTGGGCGGGTCGGCGTCGGCGGCCAACGCGACGTAGGCGTCGATGACGGTGCGGCGGATCCGTTCCCGGTGTGCGATCAGCCAGGGCCATCGCCGTCCTGCGGCCAGTTCACCCCGGTAGTGGGCGGTGACGGCGGTGAGCGCGTCGTGGCGGGCCTGGTCGTTGAGGGCGTGGCGTGCGGTGGTGGCGGCACGTTCGAGTTCCCATAGGTCGACGTCCACGGCGGGGTCGAGTTGGTAGTGGTCGCCGTCGTGTTCGACGACCTGATCGGCGCCGGCGGCGGTGAGGGATCGGCGGAGTGCGCTGACGGTGGTGTAGAGGCGTCCGATGGTGGTGTTTGGTCGTTCGGCGGGCCAGATGGCGGTGGCGAGTTGGTGGCTGGTCGCGCCGGCGGGGTGGACGGCGAGGTACAGCAGGACCTGCCAGGCCGCCGACCGCCGCACCTTGACCTCGACCCCGTCGCGTTCGACGGCGGGCGGGCCGAGCGTCACAAGCCGGATCCGAGATGGTGTGGAGCGAATCCCCGGACCGCGCGCGACAGGAATGGCGCCGCCGAGCGGTGCCTTGCGGTTCAGATCGGGAATCTGTGCAGTTAGCTGTAGCAGTTCAAGAAGGTCAGCGGCTGCGCCCGGTGTCAGTACGCACAACCGCTGTGGCCCTTGGGCGGTCAGCGTTGGGCGTTGGGCGATGTGTCCGGACGGATCGACGTTCCAGACCGGATCGGATGGCCAGCCGCCGAGCATGATCGCGGTGGCGTTCGTGGCGGCGACGGCGTCGGCCAGCGCCGGCTGCTGCGAGGGGTCGGGCGTCAGAGCGATCAGGGTAAGCGGCGTGGGACCGTTGGCGTGGAGGGCGGCGATGGCATCCTCAATGGATCCGGCCTCGCGCAGGCCTGGAATCGTCGTCGAGGGATTCCTGGCGGGAAGGATGCGGTCGAGTGTCCCGGTGGTGGTCAGGACCCTGGTTGCCGTGGGCTGCGGATGGTTGAGCAGCAGGGCGACCAGGAGGCCTCGAGCCGCGGCGTCGGCACCGTCCCCGGTCAGGCCGATGCCTGCAGGTGGGAGGTCGTTGGGGATGACCAGGCGTCCCGGGGGTAGGCCGTCGACGGAATCCGCCGGCTCATCGTGGTCCGTTAACGCCTGGATGGCGTCCACGGTGCGCGGCAGCGGGTCGAGTCCGTTATTTCGGCGGGTGCCGTGTGGATCGGGGTGGTAGTCGCGTCGTCGGCGGAACCAGACCGTGGCCGCGGCTGCTGTGACCGCGTCGGTGATCGGTGTGGGCAACCAGCTTCCGTCGGCGAGGTCGATGCCGGTGGGCGACGAGCTCGCGGCTGGCGGGGCAGCTGCGCCGCCAGGTGGGCGGTCTGCGTCGTCGGGGTAGACCTGTGTGGCATCGACGGGATGGCCGGCGGCCGGAGTTGTCGCGGCGGTGACGGCGTAGGCGCCGAGCACTCCACCCGTCGCCGCCTGCACAGGAGTGGGTAGCCGTAGGCGGGCCATCCGGCCGGGTCGGGCACGGCGGAACGTCAACTCAAAGACAAGTCTGCCCACCAGGGCGCACCAGAGAAGACCCACACCGAGGGCGGCGACGAGCACCAGCGTTGCGGGCGTCAAGGGCTCCTGCACGGCTCCCAGCAGGAGATCCTCGACCGTGGGCCTGTGCGGTAGGGCCAGCCAGGTCACGACCGCAGGTGGCGCAATGACCACGGCAAAGGAGACCGCGACAGCGCAGGCCTTCCCTCGGCGTTTCGTCGGGTCCTGTGCGGCAGGGCTGGCGCCGCGACGAACGTCGTCACGGTGGTCGCGTCCGCGATTGGCGTTAGCCGGCATGCGGAGTTCGGGGTGTTGTTTCGCGAGACAGCGTCCAGGTCCGGGCGGCGAGCCAGGCCGCGGTCGCGACCGCGAACATGACGCCGATGATGCCCGCGCCGCGCCAGTCGGCGATCGCGAAGCAGAACAGTGTCAGGGGGATACCGACGATGATCCGGAACAGGGGCCGGGACACCACCGCGAGGGTCAGACCGATGCCCATCAGCACGCCGGCGACCCGGGCGGCCAGGTCAAGGTAGAGGATCAGCTCATTCCAGCGGGTGATGCTGGACGTGTATTGCAGCAACGCCATCCCTACCGCGACGAACACGATGGACATGGTGGAGAAGCGCAGCCAGCGCATCCACCCACCGACGGGTGCGGTGCGGCGCCGGACTACCAGCGCGGTCACGGCAATCACGGCCGGCACGGGCAGCAGCGGCAGAACCGACCATCGTAGGAACGCTGCCGGTCCGAGGCCTAAGAGGAAGCTGCCGACGACGGCATAGGCGCTTGCAATCCCGAAACCGCCGGCGGTGCCCGCGGCCAGGCCCGCGGCGACCCGTGGCCCGTCGAGGGGGACGCGTTTCTCGTCGGCGAGGAACGCCGCCCCAACCAGGCCCGTCGACAGGCAGGCGATCATCGCGCAGACCGCGGCGATGGTGAGCTGTCCCCAGGTGGCCATCACGTAGTAGGTCTGGTCGTGGTTGAACGGGGTGCCGTTGTTCGGCTCGGCCTGCAAGACGAACTGGCCGAACATCGCCAACGACGCCACGCCGGCCACGACCAAGGCGGGAACCTGACGGGCCACGGCCCGCGCCGCAGCCCAGGAGCCATCAAACGCATCGACCTGATCGCCCGTAGCCGGCGCGGCGCCGGCCGCGCCCCACAACGCGGCACGGCCCGGATCATGCGGAACCAACGGTTTCTGCCCGACCGCATCAGCGACCGCCCGCACCGCAGCAGGATTATTGGCGGCCCCACCCACACAGATCACCGCGGACACCTGCGCGGGATCGAGGTCCGCAGCGGCGATCGCTTCCAGGGCGAGCTCGCCTGCCCGCCTCCACACCGGGCCGGCCATGGCCTCGACAGCGGCTGCGGTCAGCACCATCGGCGGATGCGGGGCCGACATCGCGACCGTCACCGCAGGAGCCGACGACAACGCCTCCACCGCAGCACGCACGCTGGCCAACCCCACACGGTCATCGTCGACCTGCGGTACGGCCGTAGGCACACTAGCCCGATTGAGCGTCGCGGCCAGCGCACCCCGCGACGCGTCCAGGTGGTCGAGGAGAAGGTGATCGAGGGTGCGACCACCTGCTTCGGCATCGTCCAAGGCCGAGATCGTCTCAAAGCCGGCCGGGGTTCGGCGCAACATCGTGGCCTCGCAGCCGGCGCCGAGGTCGACGACCAGCACATAGTCACCTACCCGCGCCTGCAGCTGAGCGGAGTTGGTCAGGACCTGCGCTGCGGCGACCGGGGCGTCAACGAGGCTAGCTTCGTGCAGGCCGGCGCGATTTGCTGCCTGACGCAGCCATCTGCGCCGCCGCGGTCCCCAACCGACCGGGACCACCAGCCGCACCTCGCGCACCGCGGCACCATCGGCGCGAGCCGCGTCGGCGAACAGCCTTAACGTCGCGCAAGCGAGATCGGCCACGTCGAGCTCGACACCACCGATAGTGGCTCGCCCGCGCCCCAACCGCAGAGGGTCCGCGACGAAGCCGCCTCCGTGGCCGTTGACGTCACCTCGCCACGCCTGCTGGCCCGCCGCCGTTGAGCCGTCCGGCTGCACCAACACCGCGCTCGAACAGACCTCAACGCCGTCAACCGTTAGCGGTGCCCATCCATCGTCCCCGCCGCTGACGAGGGCAGCAGTCGTCAACGTGCCGTAATCAACGACCAACCCGACACCGCCTCGATCCACCATTCAGTGATACACGACGATGGCACGTTCCGTAACCCGTGCTCGCCGCTCGGTGGCCGAACCCCGCGCGGGCGTCGACGACAACGCCTGCAACGCGGCCCGTACATTTGCCAACCCCGCCCGGTCATCGGCAGCGCAAGATTCAGTCGCGGTCTCAGCCGATAGCGAGGGCAACGAGCTCGGCAGAGCAGTTCGCGTGACGCGCAGATGGGTCAGCAGCAGATCATCGACCGCGCCACCGCCGATGTCACGATCATCGAGAGCGGAGATCGTCTCGGAGCCACCAGGGGTTCGACGCAGCATCGTCGCGTCACACCCGGCGCCGAGGTCGACAACGAGCAGGTAGTCCCCGACCCGAGCCCGTGGTTGGCCGCTGTTCGTCAGCAGATCGACCGCGGCGACCGGGGCGTCGACCAGGCTGGCCTCTCGAAGACCGGCACGGTTCGCCGCCTGTCGAAGCCACATTCTCCGTCTCGGACCTCAACCCACCGGGACAACCAGCCGCACCTCACTCACGCTGCCGATCCCGCGGGCCGCCTCCACGACCAGCCTCAGGGTCGCAGCCGCCAGGTCAGCCACCGTCACCTCGACGCCGCCGATGGTTGCCTGGTCCCGGCCAACCGCAGCGGATCCGCGACGAAGCCGCCACCGTGCCCGTTGAGGTCCGCGCGCCACGCCTTCTGCCCAGCGACCACTGACCCATCCGGGCCGATCAGCACAGCACTGGAGAGGATCGCCGCGCCGTCCACCGTCAGCGGAGCCCACCGACCATCAGGACCCGACAGAAGCGCAGCGGTCATCGCACTGCCGTAATCGACGACCAGGCGAACGTCTCCTCGATCCACCATTCAGTGATACACGACGATGCCACGATCCGTAACCCCGTGGCTACAGTCACGCGGACTCTCGATTCGCTGGCCTCCGGCCAGGCCAACGGCGCCCACGTAGGACCCACCAAGCCGCAACCGCGACCAGCCAGGGAAGCGCGGCGCTATCGGCCAGCTGGAGTTTGCCTGTCGTCGCCGAGCGCCTTGCCGTACGTGTCGCGACCTCTTGGTCGCGCGAGACGGGCGAAAATTTCGTGATCGACGAGGGCGTACGCACAGTGTGGTGGCCATGGGAGGCTTCGTCAGCCGTTCGGAGTCCCTTGTGGGTGGCGCCGTCAAGATCCCATGAGGCACAAATTTCGCGGAGGACTCGACGCTTGAACGTGCTTTGGTGATGTATATGCATGACCGAGGTTGGGGTGGCTGTAGCCAGCGTGGCAGTCGTGGCGCTCTCATGGCTTGGTCCGCTGCTGATGGAGCGGCAGCGCCGGCGCACCGTGGCCCGGGTCCTGACTGAAGCGCCCGGAGGAAGCGTGGTGGTTGTCGGTGGCTGTGCCCGTACACCGGCGGTTGCGATCTGGGTCGGCGAACGCTCGCGGCCGCCAAATCGCGCCGTTCTTGTCCTCAACCAAAGCGACCAGGCTGCGGTCCCTCCTGATCGGACTTTAGATGCTGAGTGATCTCAGTCAGGAGCATGAGTTCGAGCGACTCTACCGACGCGTCTCGCGCGATCTCTACGGTCATGCCTTGCTTCTGGTGGGTGGAAACGCTGCCGTGGCGAGCGAACTCGTTCAGGACACCTTCGCGGCCGCGGCGGAGGCATGGGCTGTGATCCGGCGGCGGAAGATCGACGAGCAGCGTGCCTGGCTGTTCACTGTCCTGAAACGCAAGGCCGCCAACTCCTACCGCAGCAGCAGACGAGAGGCCTCGGCGATCCTCAGGCTGGCACAGGAGTCGCTCTCCCCCCGCACTGCCGGCACCGATCCCGCGGGAGTGGCTCTGAGCAACGAGACGCTCGATGCGGTCTGGAAGGTGATCAAAGCCATGCCACTAGCCCGCCAGAAGGTGTGCGCTCTGCTTGCCCAGGGATTGACTACTGCGGAGATAGCTCGGCAGCTGCGTATCAGTCAGTCCACCGTCCGTGACCACCGGCAGCGTGGACGTGCCGAGATTCTTCGTGCGTTGGAACCACGCTACACGATCATTGATTCACCCAGCGACGAGGTTGAGGAGGCCTGGTGATGGATAAAGGGCCGCGTAAAGCTTCGGACCACCACCGGACGTCCATCACGCTGGCCAATCTCTACGCCCAGTTGCCGGCCAGGGTCTCCGAAACGGAGTGGTTCGACGTCAACGCCGAGTTCGCGATGCTGAAGGACCGGGTGACGCGAAAGTCTCGGCGTCGATTCATCTCGCGAGATAGGGGCCGCAGTCAGCGGAGCAGGGCACTGATCAAAGATCCCATCGCTCGACACGACGACCGACAGCTTCCGTACTATCCAGGCGCCGTGAGCTGGTTCTTCGCCAGCCAGGCAGGACTGTGTGGTGCTGCATGCTGGACGTGGTTGGCGATTCTCGCATCCGCGGGCGGGCCGGTCACCGGCTGGCAGTTGTTCGCCGCAGCAGCGGGAACGGCTTTCATCGTGACCGCTGTCGTACTCGGCGTCCGTATAGCGTTGCAGGCTGCCGCAGCGCTCCGACATGCCGAGGTGAAGAAGCTTCTCGTTGAAATCTCGTGGAATACGGAGTTCTCGGCTCAGCCGGCTGGGGAGCCGGATAACGTCGTGCGCTTCCCCGCAGCCGTGGGTGACGACGGTGATTGGCCCATTCCCAAGGCCCGGGGCGCGCGAGACCCTCAAAGTCGCGCCGGCGCCAGCGGGTCCGATCCCGTGCGCTAACGATCGTGCCTTGGGCGCGGACGGAACGATCGGTCAGCCCGCCGGCGTTGAAGTGGCCACGCCAGGTGGGTTCCGTCCGGCGAGTTCCGGCTGACGCACGATTGACGAGCGACACGTCACCTCCGGCGTCCGGAACCGCCGGAGGACGGCACCAGCGACCGAGAAGCCGACCATGCGCCAGGCCAAGTTCGTCAAGGCTAAGAGCAGGTGGCACGGCACACCCGAACGCGAGAATGCCACATAAGCGGCATTATGGTGTGACGACGGCTTGCTGGCGCTGGGCAGGCCATGGCAGGCAAGCGAGGCTCTGCCCGCCCGCCGTTACATGTGTTCATCCGCGAACCCTGTGGCCGACCTAGTGTCGCGTGTCTGAAGTGATTTGACGGTTGTGGTGGGCGACAATGGGGCATGTCTGTCGCGGCTGCGCTGGTTCTTAGTCCCGGCGATGGT
>NZ_JBFAPY010000004.1:0-379960 GCF_040676915.1 Asanoa sp. NPDC049475
CGACCTGACAATCCATTAACGGATGCCAAAATCAATCACAATTGGCACTGGCTTATCAAACACCCTGTTGAGTTCTCAAAGAACAAACACACACCAAGAAACTGGCTCGTTTCCGAGCCCGTATCCTAGGGCTTTGTTTAGCTCCCGTGTCCGGCGCTTCCGCGCTGGGCACTTTTACTACGTTACCCGGTCCTTTCGGCGTTGTCAACCCGGTGTTTCCCGGTTTGTCATGCCTTGGGCGGGTCCCCCGTCTGCGGGCGCGCAGCAGTCAACCTGCCGAACTCTCGCTTCAAGGGATTTGGTAGGCCGTCCGCTGCGGCTTTCGCCGCCCCGCGCCCGGTGCCCTACCGACTCGCAAAGCTTACCCCGTCGGTTTCGCCTCACCAAATCGACCCGTTGTCCGGATCGTTCCGTGTTGCTCCCGCCGTGCAGAAAGAAAGATACGCAGCCCCCGAGATGATCGTCAAATCGGGGGGCTGCGTCCCGCGTCACATGATCACAAGAGCGGTTCAGGAGACCTGTTCGACGCCGGCGAACGTGCGCTTTCCACGCCGCAGGACGAGGAAACGCCCGTGCAGCAAGGCGTCGGCGGGCACCGTGGCCTCCACATCGGACACTCGCTCGTTGTTCACGTAGGCACCGCCCTCCGTGATCGCCCGCCGTGCCTCGTTGAGGCTGGACACCAGACCGGCGTCCCGGAACAGCGCGGCCACGGTCGGCAGCTCTCCCCGTACCTCGTGCAGACCCGCCTCGGAAAGCGCGGACCGCAACGTGCCCGGCGCGAGATCGGCCAGCGACCCTCGCCCGAACAGTGCCTGACTCGCCGCGAGCACCTGGGCGGTCTCCGCCTCACCGTGCACCAACGTGGTCAGCTCCGCCGCCAACGCCCGTTGTGCCTCGCGCGCTCCCGGCCGCTCGGCGGTCGCCCGTTCGAGCTCCTCGATCTCGGCGTGCGGGCGGAAGCTGAAGTAGCGCAGGTAGGACGTGACGTCCCGGTCGTCGGTGTTGAGCCAGAACTGGTAGAAGGCGTACGGGCTGGTCATCGAACCGTCGAGCCAGACCGACCCACCCTCGCTCTTGCCGAACTTGGTGCCGTCGGCCTTGGTGATCAGCGGCGTCACGAAGGCGTGCACCGACCCACCACCCCGCCGCCGGATGTAGTCGACCCCCGCGGTGATGTTGCCCCACTGGTCGGAGCCGCCGAACTGCAGCGTGCACCCGTGCCGCAGGTGGAGCTCGTAGAAGTCGTGCGACTGGAGCAGCTGGTAGGCGAACTCGGTGAAGCTGATGCCCGTCTCCAGACGCGCCTTGACCACCTCGCGGGCCAGCATCCGGTTGACCGGGAAGTGCTTGCCCACGTCGCGCAGGAAGCTGATGGCCGACATCGGCCCTGTCCAGTCGAGGTTGTTGACCAGCGTCGCCGCGTTGTCACCCTCGTAGGTGACGAACGGCCGCACCTGCTCCCGGATCTTGTCGACCCACCCGGCGATCACCTCGGGCGGGTTCAAGGTGCGCTCGCTGCTCTCGCGGGGGTCACCGATCTGCCCGGTGGCACCGCCCACGAGCAGCAGCGGACGGTGCCCGGCGAGCTGCAACCGGCGCGCGGTGAGCACCTGCATCAGGTGACCGAGATGCAGGCTCGGCGCCGTCGGGTCGAAACCGACATAGAACGTCACCTGCCCCGAGTCCAGATGCTTGCGCAGGTCGTCGAGGTCGGTGGAGTCCTGCAGCAGGCCTCGCCACAGCAGGTCGTCGATGAATTCGCTCACGCTGCGATTCTCTCGCACCGGTCCGCGGTGCTCACACCCGGTTTACTGCACGGAGAGCACGTCGACGACGAACCGCAGCGCCCCTGCGGGGTAGCCGGCCGGGGGCTTCTCCCCGTACGCCATCGTCGCCGGGATGTCGAGCTGCACCCGGCTGCCCTGCTTGACGCCGAGCAGGCCCTTGTCCCAGCCCTGGATGACGCTGCCGGAGCCGAGCTGCACCGGGAACGGCTGTCCGCTGTTCCAGGAGGCGTCGAACTCCTTGCCGTCGGCGTAGGTGACACCCACGTAGTTGACGGTCACCGTCTGCCCGTTCTGCGCGGCGGGACCCTTGCCCTCGATGATCGGCGTCACCTTGAGCGTGGTGACGGTGCCCTCGCCTGCTTTGACCTCAGGCTTGGTCTTGAGCGCCGGGTCGACGTCGGCCGGAACGCCGCCGGCCTGCGCCGGAGCGGTCGCCGTCGGAGCAGAGCTGGGCTGCGACGCCGTCGACTTGTCGTCGTCGCCGCCCCGGACGAACAACACGATCGCCACGACGATGGCGACGACAGCCAGACCCGCGAGCGCGATCGCCAACTGCTGGCGGCGCTTCTTGGCCTTCGCCGCACGCGCCTCGGCGGCCAGCCGCGCGGCCTTGGCAGCAGCCCGCCGCTCGTTCTTCGTCTCGGCAATCCGGTTGCTCACGGTGATGTAATCCTCACAGCTGGTGTCCGGCCGGCCCGGACCGCTCCACACACGGTACCGGCGCCGACTGCGCACCGGTACGGCCAAAACCGGCCAAGTCCGAATGAGAATCCAACCTGTCCCAACAGTCACTTCGAAAGCCCGTCCCGGGGCTCACGATGGTCCGGATCGCTGCTGGCACGATCCCAAGAATCACCGCATCGCTGTCCCGGGTCCGCGGTGGTCCGGACCGTTGCTCCCGCGGAGACCGCTCCGCTTCGCTGCGCTGCCGGGTCCGCGGGGCCTCCGAACCGCGCGAATCGCGGTCGTCGACGGCGAGGTCGCCCCTCGCGGGCGCCGAGTGCGGTCGGAGTTCCGAGCCGCACATGATCGATGGCGCGCCCTCGATCTGCCGGATCTTCCGGCCAGGCGCGACCCCGAGCCGCGGTCAGGATTGGGTGGCAGGCAGTTGTGGTCGGGATTCGGCCGGCGAACCCCAGGCCCGCAGCGCCCAGCGGCGGGCCAGGACGATGGAAACCGCCAGGATGGCGCCGAACAGGCCACATTCGATGGCCAGCACCGGGAGGGCGTTGCTGTAGTTGACCGTCGACGCGAAGGCCATCGTCAGTGGCGTCGCGATCGCGCCGGCCAGGGGCAAAAGCAAGGCCATCGCCAGAACAGTCTGGGGCATCGCCGGTAGGTGGCGCAGCCGGAACCAGACCGTCAGCAGGGACGACGCGAGGACCAGCGCGGTCAGGACGGCGTACGTCGCGACCACCGCGCCCAGGTCCGGCTGGTCCGACGGCGGCCGCATCGGGACCGGGATGTAGCCATAGAGGAGCCCGTAGGCGAACGCCAGCCCGGGCAGCGCGCCCACCAGCGCCGTGAGCAGCAGGCGGTCGAACTCGTAGGGCACCCGGTCGACGCCGGCCTCGTCGGCCAGCCGGGCCGCGAAGCCGCGCACGTCCGTGCCGACCAGCTCGGACGCGGCGACGCCCTCGGACGCCGCCGCGGTCAGGTCGTCGCGCAGGTCGCGGCTCAGTCGGGCCGCGTCGGCGCCGCGGACGTGCAGGCGCCGCCACTCGCGCTCGGCGGAGCGGACCGTCTGGTCGATCGTCCACTGCTGGGACTCATTCAAGGCCGCCTCCAGGTGTGTCTGCGAGGGTCGAGTTGACGGTGGTGACGAAGCTCTGCCACTGCTGCCGCCAGGCGACCAGCCGGTTGTGGCCGGCCGGGGTGACCTTGTAGACCTTGCGGCGCGGACCGCTCGGGCTCTCCTGCACCTCGTCTTCGACCAGGCCGAGCCGGCGCATGCGGGTCAGCAGCGGATAGACCGTGCCGTAGCCGCCCGCGTCCAGGCCCGCCTCGTCGAGGCGGCGGACGAGCTCGTAGCCGTGCGCGGGCTCCTTGGCCAGGAGCGCCAGCATGCACATGTCGAGGGCGCCGCGCAGCAGTTGCGTTTGCCGTTCGCCGCCCTCGACAGGTGTCATGCGAGACATATTAGTGAGGGCTATTAGGTGTCGTCAAATACCGGCGACCCGGGAGCAGCAGGCCGGCGAGCGCCGCCGCGCCAACCACCGCGGCACCGACCAGCACCGCGGGGACCAGGCCATCCACATAGGACGTGCCGCTGGTGTAGCTGCCCTGGCTCGCGAAGACCGAGGCCAGTGCCGCGACGCCGACCGCGACGCCGAACTCCCGCACCATGTTGAGTGTTCCGGAGGCCATCCCCTCCGAACCCGCCTCGACGCTGCCCAGCGCCACCGTGCTCAGCGGGGCGAAGGTCAGGCCCATGCCGAGGCCGGCGAGCACGAAGGCCGGCACCAGCGATCCGTAGCCGACGTCGACCGTCGACGACAGCGCGATCCAGAGCAGGCCGGCACCGAGCAGCACCTGGCCGAGCACGATCAGCACCCGGCTGCCGACCCGGCCGACCAGCAGACCCGCAAGAGGGGCCGCCACCATCGGGGCCGCGGTCCACGGCAGCGTGCGCACCCCCGAGCCGAACGGGCCGAGACCCTGGACCACCTGGAAGAACTGGGCGAGCAGGAACACGGAGCCGAAGGCGCCGACGGAGAACAGGAACGCCACCACGTTGACGACCGAGAAGCCGCGCGAGCGGAACAGGCGGGGCGGCAGCATCGGCTCCGGAGCGCGGCGCTCCCAGGCCACGAAGGCGACCAGCAACAGGAAGCCGCCGACCAGCGTGCCGAGCACCGACAGTGAGGTCCAGCCGTCGTCCGAGCCGTGCACCACGCCCCAGATCAGGCCGAACATGCCGAGCGAGACCAGCACCAGGCCGAGCGGGTCCAGTCGCTTGGCGCTCCCCCGCGACTCGGTCAGCACGAGCCACACCACCACGACGGCCAGCACGCCGATCGGCACGTTGAGCCAGAAGATCCAGGTCCAGTGCAGGCCCTCGGCGACCGCGCCGCCGACCACCGGGCCGACGGCGACGCCAAGGCCGCTGATCCCGCCCCAGATGCCGATCGCGGCGTTGCGCATCTTCTCGGGTACGGCCGCCGCCAGCAGGGTCAGCGACAGCGGCATCACCATGGCGCCGCCGACGCCCTGCACCGCGCGGGCGGTGGTGAGCATCCAGGGCTCGGTCGCCAGCGCGCACGCCGCCGACGCGAACGTGAACAGGGCAATGCCGAGAACGAAGAGCCGGCGCCGGCCCACCCGGTCGCCGATCGCCGCGGCGGTGAGCAGCAGGGCCGCGAACGGCAGCGTGTACGCGTTGACGAACCAGGACAGATCGCTCAGCGATGCCCCGATCTCGGTCTTGATCACCGGCAGCGCCGTGGTCACGACCAGGTTGTCCAGCGTGACCATGAACATCGGCACGCCGACCGCGACCAGGACCCAGGCCAGCGACCGGGACCTCGGCCGGGCTGCTCCCGGCCCGGCGGCCACGGGTGTGGCGGTAGTGGTCATGGTGGTCCCCCCTTGTTGTTATCGACTGATAACTTCGAAAGTAGTTATCGACTGATAACCTGTCAACAGGAGAAGTGAGGAGCGCACCAGTGACACGCACCCGGCTCACGGCCGCCGAGCGCAGCGAGCAGCTGATCGACGCGGCGATCACCGCGTTCGCCAAGGGCGGCTACGCCGGCACCACCACCGACGACGTGGCCCGGCTGGCGGGGGTCTCCCAGCCGTACGTCATCCGGCTCTTCGGCTCGAAGCACGCCCTGTTCATCACGGTGATCACCCACGTGAGCGACCGGATCCAGCAGGTCTTCCGGGACGCCGCACCGGTCGAGAACGCGCAGCTCGCCGACCTGGCGGACGGGTTCGACCGGCTGCTGGCCCAGCGCTACCTGCTGCCGGTGCTGCTGCACGGCTTCGCCGCGGCCAACGCCGACGAGGAGATCGGCCGCACGGCCCGCACCTGCTACGGCGACATCTTCACCCTGGTGCGCGACCTGACCGGCGCCTCGGCCGAAGAGGCGGTCGACTTCATCTCCAAGGGCATGCTGCTGACCGTGCTCGCCTCGATGCGGGTCATCGGCCCCGACCCGGTGGAGCAGACTCCCTGGATGACCGAGATGATCAGCAGCTTCGGCCATCCGGACCACCACGCACACGGAAAGGACCCCGCTCAACGCGCGGAGCGTTGACCAGGGTCCCTTCGTCGCGCGAGGTCAGAGCACGGGCATCGGGACCCCGGGGCTCTCGTTCCACAGCCGGTCGAGCGCGGTCACGACGTACGTGTAACGCTGCCCCGGCTGCGCAGTGCTGTCCACGAAGGACTGGGAACCGCGCACCGTGCCGAGCAGGTGGTCGGCGTCGGCCCGGTCGCATCCGGTCGGCACGCGGATCCCGTTGAACCGGTAGACCGCGTACCCGGTGGCCTCGCCGAACGGCCCGACCCCGTTGGCCGGCTGCCGCCATTGCAGGGTGACCGCCCCCGCGCTGTCTCGGCGGGCCGACGTGACGACCGGGAACAGCAGCGGCTGGGCCGGCAGGTGGCTCATCGTCGGCACGAGCGCCGGGCGGGAGTAGTGCTCGGCGGCGTAGATGTCGGTCGCGCCGAGCTTGTTGGCCCGCACCTGCACCGCGCTGAAGTGCACGTGGCCGGAGACGTTGTAGTCCTTCGCGAACGCCAGGTGGTCGGTCATCTCGCGGGGATCGTTCCAGTTGGTGTCGGCGTTGGCGGCGATCTTGTAGTCGGCCTCGCCGATGTAGAGGTGGACCTTGGTCCCACTGACCACATCGGACCACCACGGGATCAGCTTGGCGTAGTCGGCGACCGTGAAACCGATGCTCCAGTAGATCTGCGGCACGATGTAGTCGATCCACTCCTCCTTGACCCACTTGCGGGTGTCGGCGGAGATGATGTCGTACGACTGCGAGCCGGCCGTGTCGGAGCCCAGCGGGTCGGCCGACTTGTTGCGCCAGATGCCGAACGGGCTGATGCCGAACTTCACCCACGGCTTGACCGCCTTGACGGCCGTGCCGAACTCGCGGACCAGCAGGTTGATGTTGTCGCGCCGCCAGTCCGCCTTGTTGGTGAAGCCCCGGTTGTACGCGGCGAACGTCGCGTCGTCGGCGAAGTCCTGGTTGGCCGCGGGGTACGGGTAGAAGTAGTCGTCGAAGTGCACGCCGTCGACGTCGTAGCGGGCGACCGCGTCGAGCATCGCGGTCTGCACGAACGCCCGTACCTCGGGGATGCCGGGGTTGTAGTAGAGCCGGGCGCCGGCCGCGTTGATCGGGTAGGGCACCACCCAGTCGGGGTGCTGCCGCACCGGGTGGTTGGGCGCGAGCTTGTTGATGTCGACGCCGGCGCCGTCGGGCATCGACACGCGGTACGGGTTCATCCAGGCGTGGAACTCGAGGTTGCGCTTGTGCGCCTCGTCGATCACGAAGGCGAGCGGGTCCCAGCCCGGGTCCTGGCCGCGCACGCCGGTGAGGAACTCCGACCAGGGCTCGTGCGGCGAGGGCCAGAACGCGTCGGCGGTCGGGCGGACCTGAACGATGACCGCGTTGTGGTTGAGCCGCTGGGCCAGGTCGAGCCAGCCGAGGTATTCGGCCTTCTGCGCGGCGATCCGGTCGGGCGCGGTCTGCGACGCCTTGGTCGGCCAGTCGATGTTGACCACCGACGAGATCCACATCGCGCGGAACTGCCGCTTCGGCGCGGCCGGGTTGGTGACACACGTCGCGGAGCCCGTGGTCAGGGCCGCGGACGCCGGCGTGGGCGCGACGACGGCCAGCAAGGAAAGGGTCAACGTCGCGGCGCCCAACGCCGCGCCGAGTCTGCGAGCCACCATGCGCGCGTACCTCCGTGAAGATTTCCGTCATCAGGTCTGTCGCACTGAAGGAAATCTTCAGGCCCAGACGGATCGAAAGCAAGACCTTCGTGGATGTCCGTCCAGGATAGGTGGTGTCAGCGAGTCATTCGCCGCGTTTGCGTGGCACGTGACGCCGGTAGGTGCTGACCGTCGGGTCGTCGGCGATCCAGAACCGCCACTCGAGGTCGTGCGCGCCGGTGACACCGACCCGCGGGCCGGCCACGATCGCGGCGCGCGGCACGCACGCGGTGCCCCAGGACAGCCGCACCGGACTGGCCGGGTCGAACAGGTCGAGCCCGTACGCCGAGCGGTCGATGCCGAGGGCCGAGCAGAGCCGGGCGGGGCCGCGGGCCAGGTCGACGTCACGCCGGACCGCGGTGCGCCTGGCCCGGGCGGCGTCGAGGCCCGAGACCACCTCGCCGGCCCGCAGCAGCACGGCCGAGGCCAGCCCGGGCGGCCCGGTGACGACGTTCATGCACCAGTGCATGCCGTAGGTGAAGTAGACGTAGGAGAACCCGGCCGGCCCGAACATCACGGCGTTGCGGTTGGTGCGACCCCGGTGGGCGTGCGAGGCGGGGTCCTCCCCGGTGCCCGCGTACGCCTCGACCTCGGTCAGCCGGACCGTGACCCCACCCGCGGTCAGGTGACAGCCGAGCAGGTCGCGCGCGGCCTGTTCGCCACCCCTGGTCAGCACGTCTCGCAGATCTTTCACCAGCCGATCAGATCACAGCGCCCTCGTCACCGACCGGGCGCGACGAGCTCCACGCGCAGGCCGGCTTCGTCGCGCAGGACGATCGCGGAAGTGTGATCGGCGCGCTTCCAGCGCTCCCGCCAGCAGACACCAGGCACCGACAAGGGCGATGCGGTACGACGCGTCGGTGAAAACGACGGCGACGCCGAAAAGGATCAAGAGGCCGACGACCACGCCGAGGATCTGGCTGACCGAGGACGCGCGGTCGGGGTCGCGTGCCCGCAGCCGAGCGAGGCTGCGCACACCGGCGACGACTCCCGCCGCGGTCAGTGCGAGGACCGCCGCCGGCCGGAACGCCACGCCGGCGCTGCGCAGCACGTAGTCCTGCGCCGAGTAGCCCAGCAGCCGCTGGTCGACGCCGAACTGGCCGAACAGGGCACCGGTGCGCACCCACCCGAAGTAGTAGAGCAGCCCGGTCACCGCGGCCATCGGCGCCAGGGCCGCCGCGAGGGTCTCGGCGGCCTGGCGGAGGGCCGACGACGGTTCCGGGGCGGGCGACCTGGGTGGGGCGGTCATCAGCGGATCGCGACCCGTCGTGGTCGCGCCAATCGTCAGCGGCCGATCGCGAGGCAGCGGGCGTGCCAGTAGTTGGCGGCGGCGTCGGTCGAGGCCCACTCGTAGTCGGTCAGCGCCCGCAACCGGAGGAGGGGTCAGCGGGCAGGCCGGTAAGTCGGTCGACGCGGTCGTCGGTGGGCGCCAGCGTTCGACGCTCCGCGGCGACGGCCCGGTCGAGGTAGCCGGCTATGTCGTGCGGCTGTTGTTCGTCCGGCGACACCGACGGACAACCGACGACGGCGACCCCGGGGATCTCCGACGGGTCCTGCGACTCGGCGTGGCCCGCCGCGACCGCGACGAGAACCGCGGCGCAGCTGAGCAACACGACCAGGATCAATCGGAGGACGCGCTTCGAGGGACGCGGAAGCGACCGCGTGCGTCCCTCGAAGTCGGTCATGTCCGACATTGTGGCAACGCCGGTGGTGGCCGGCCACAAGGTCACCCGAACGGCGACACCGTGGTCAGCGCGGGACGACGCGCTGCGCCGTCCACTCTCGCCAGCCCTCCAGCTTGTCCTGCACCGACGCCAGCTGGTCCGCGACCGGGCCTGGGCCGGTCGAGCCCGGAGTCGTGCGCGAGGCCAGCGCCGACTCGACCGTCAGCACCTGCCGCACCTCCGGCGTCAGCAGCGGGCTGACGCCTTGCAGGTCCGCGTCGGAGAGCTCGTCCAGCGCGCAGTCCCGCGCCTCGCACAGCGACACCAGCTTGCCCGTGATCTCGTGCGCGTCACGGAACGGCACGTGCTTGCGGACCAGCCAGTCGGCCACCTCGGTGGCCAGCGTGAAGCCGACCGGGGCAGCGGCGGCGAGGCGGTCCGTGCGGACCGTCATCGTCGCGATCATTCCCGCCAGCGCCGGCAGCAGCAGCTCCAGCGTGTCGACCGCGTCGAAGACCGGCTCCTTGTCCTCCTGCATGTCCCGGTCGTACGTCAGCGGCAGGCCCTTGAGCATCGTCAGCACCGCGACCAGACCGCCGACCAGCCGGCCCGACTTGCCCCGGGCCAGCTCGGCGATGTCCGCGTTCTTCTTCTGCGGCATGATCGACGAGCCGGTGGCGAACGCGTCGTCGAGCTCGACCCAGCCGAACTCCTGCGAGGTCCACATCACGACCTCCTCGCCGAGCCTAGACAGGTGCACCCCGGCCAGCGCGGTGATGAACAGGAACTCCGCGGCGAAGTCGCGATCGGCCACGGCATCCATCGAGTTGGCCGCCGACGTGGTGAAGCCGAGCTCCTTGGCCACCACCACCGGGTCCAGCGGCAGCGACGAGCCGGCCAGCGCGCCGGAGCCCAGCGGCGAGATCGCCGTGCGCTTGTCCCAGTCGCGCAGCCGGTCGAGGTCGCGCAGCAGCGGCTGCACGTGCGCCAGCAGCCAGTGCCCGAAGGTCACCGGCTGCGCGTGCTGCACGTGCGTCATGCCCGGCGCCGGGGTCTCGACGTGCTGCGCCGCCTGTGAGACCAGGGCGTCGGCCAGCTCGACGAGCCGGGCGGCCACTCCGCGCGCGTGGTCGCGCAGATAGAGCCGCAGGTCCGTCGCGACCTGGTCGTTGCGGGACCGGCCGGCGCGCAGCTTGCCACCGAGCGTGCCGAGGCGCTCCAGCAGGCCGCGCTCCAGCGCGGTGTGCACGTCCTCGTCCTCGACCGTCGGCCGGAACGACCCGGAGGCGCAGGCCGCCTCCAGGTCGTCTAGCGCGGCCAGCATCTGGCCCAGCTCCTCCGCGTCGAGCAGACCCGCGTGGGCGAGCACCCGGGCGTGCGCCCGCGACCCCGCCAGGTCGTAGGGGGCGAGGCGCCAGTCGAACTGGACGCTCACCGACAGGCGGGCCAGGGCCTCGGCGGGGCCGCCGGCGAACCGGCCGCCCCACAGGCTCGTGCGCGAAACAGACTGATCGGTCACGGACACCATTCTGTCGGTCACGCCGACGGGCCACCCAACCGGGCGTCCCGGGCCGCCGCCATGCGCGACGGCAGGCCCCACAGCTGGACGAAGCCCTTGGCCAGCGACTGGTCGAAGGTGTCGCCGGTGTCGTAGGTGGCCAGGCCGAAGTCGTAGAGCGAGGACTCCGAGCGCCGGCCGGTGACGACCGCGCGACCGCCGTGCAGGGTCAGCCGGATCTCGCCGCTGACGTGCTTCTGGGTGTCCTCGATGAACGCGTTCAGCGAGCCCATGAGCGGCGAGAACCACAGGCCGTCGTACGCGAGCTCCGCCCAGCGCTGGTCGACGCTCTTCTTGAAGCGGGCCACGTCGCGCTCGACGGTGACGGCCTCCAGCTCCTGGTGGGCGGTGATCAACGCGATCGCGCCCGGAGCCTCGTACACCTCGCGGCTCTTGATGCCGACCAGCCGGTCCTCGACCATGTCGAGCCGGCCGATGCCCTGCGCACCGGCACGCCGGTTGAGCTCGGCGACGGCCTGGAACGGGGTCACGGTCTCGCCGTCGATCGCTACGGGCACGCCGGCGTCGAAGGTGATCACGACCTCGTCGGCGTCGCGCGGCTCGGCCGGGTTCGCCGTGTACGAGTACACGTCCTCGATCGGGCCGTTCCAGATGTCCTCCAGGAAGCCCGTCTCGACGGCGCGGCCCCACAGGTTCTGGTCGATGGAGTACGGGGACTTCGCCGACACGTCGATCGGCAGGCCCTTCTCCTCGGCGTACGCGATCGCCTTGTCCCGGGTCCAGGCGAAGTCCCGGGCCGGCGCGACCACCTTGAGGTCCGGCGCGAGCGCGCCCAGGCCGACCTCGAAGCGCACCTGGTCGTTGCCCTTGCCGGTGCACCCGTGCGACACGATCGTGCCGCCGTGCTGGCGCGCCGCGGCGACCAGGTGCTTGACGATCAGCGGCCGGGACAGCGCCGAGACCAGCGGGTAGCGGTCCATGTAGAGCGCGTTGGCGCGGATCGCCGGCAGGCAGTAGTCGGCCGCGAACTCGTCGCGGGCGTCGACCACCTCGGACTCGACCGCACCGCAGTCGATCGCCCGCTGGCGGATGACGGCCATGTCCTCGCCGCCCTGGCCGACGTCGACCGCGACCGCGATGACCTCGGCACCGGTCTTCTCGGCGAGGTACGGAATGGCGACGGAGGTGTCGAGGCCTCCGGAATATGCGAGGACGACGCGCTCGGTCATCAGTTGCTCCCTTCGAGTGGTTCTCCGGCCCAGCCGGAAAGCTTGTCGGCCAGTGCCGCGCCGCCCATGGCATCGCGGGACACGACGAGGATGGTGTCGTCGCCGGCGATGGTGCCGACGACTTCGGGCAGGCCGGTGCGGTCCAGCGCGCTGGCCAGGAACTGCGCGGCGCCCGGCGGGGTGCGCAGCACGGCGATGTTGCCGCTCGCGTCGACACCCGTGAGCAGCTCGCGGAGCAGCCGGATCAGCTTCGCCGAGGCGGTCTCCGCGTCCCGCAGCGGGCGCACGCCGTCCTCCGGGATCACGTACACGGCCGGCCCGTCGGCTCCGCGCACCTTGACCGCGCGCAGCTCCTCGAGGTCGCGGGACAGCGTGGCCTGGGTGACGACGAGGCCGTCGCCCGCGAGCAGCTCGGCGAGCTCGGTCTGCGACCGGATCGCCTTGGCGCGGATCAGGTCGACGATCCGGGCGTGCCGCGCCGCGCGGGTAACCGGAGAAGTCATGCCGACTCCTCGATCAGGTACGCCAGCAGCGCCTTCTGTGCGTGGAGCCGGTTCTCCGCCTGGTCGAGCACCGCGCTCTGGGTGCCGTCGAGCACCTCGTCGGTGATCTCGTCGCCCCGGTGGGCCGGCAGGCAGTGCAGCACGACGGCGTGCGTGGCGGCCTCGGCGACCAGGTCGGCGTCGATCCGGTACGGCAGGAACGGCGTCGTCCGGTCGTGGCCGTCCTCCTCCTGGCCCATCGAGGTCCAGGTGTCGGTGGCCACGACGTCGGCGCCACGCACGGCCACGTACGGGTCGGTCATCGTGCGCACCGAGCCACCGGTCTTCGCGGCGATCTCGGTGGCGCGTTCGAGCACGGCCGGGTCCGGCGTGTGCGCGTCCGGGCCGGCGACCCGCACGTGCATGCCGGCGGTGGCCCCGGCCAGCAGGTACGAGTGGGACATGTTGTTGGCCGTGTCGCCCAGGTAGGCCAGCACCCGGCCCTGCGTGCCGCCGCACCGCTCGCGCACGGTCAGCAGGTCCGCGAGCAGCTGGCAGGGGTGGAAGCCGTCGGTGAGCGCGTTGACCACCGGCACCGTCGCACCGGACGCGAGCTCGGCGAGGTGGCTGTCGGCGAACGTCCGCACCACGATGGCGGAGACGTAGCGGGACAGCACCCGGCCGGTGTCCGCCGCGGTCTCGCCCCGGCCGGCGTGCGTGCCGCCGCTGTCGACCACGATCGGGTTGCCGCCGAGTTCCGCGATGCCGGCCGCGAACGACACGCGCGTACGCAGGCTCTGCTTGTCGAACAGCACGGCCACCGAGCGCGGACCCTCCAGGGTCCGGTACTTGAAGCGGTCGGCCTTCATCGCGGCGGCGAGGTCGAGCACGGCCGACTGCTCGGCCGGGGACAGGTCGTCGTCACGGAGGAAATGCCGGGGGTTCATGGGAGCACCTTGGCTAGGGCCGCGACGAAGGCATCGGCCTGGTCGGCGGTCAGGATCAGGGGTGGCGCCAGCCGGATCACGCCGGGCTGGACGGGGTTGACCAGGAAGCCGGCGTCACGCAGGCGTCCGGCGACATCGCCGGACACCGCGTCGGTCAGCACGATGCCGAGCAGCAGGCCGGCGCCGCGCACCTCGCCGACCAAGGGGTGGTCGAGCGCCTCGATGCCGCGGCGCAGCCGCTCGCCGACCCGCTTGACCGAGTCGAGCAGGCCCTCGTTGGCGATCGTGCCGATGACCGCGAGGGCGGCCGCGCAGCTGACCGGGTTGCCCCCGAACGTGGTGCCGTGCAGGCCGGGCGCGAGCAGGTCGCCGGCCGCGCCGAACGCGACGCAGGCGCCGATCGGCAGCCCGCCGCCGAGGCCCTTGGCCAGCGTGATGACGTCGGGCTCGACGCCGTCGGCCTGGTGCGCGAACCAGTGCCCGGTGCGGCCGATGCCGGTCTGCACCTCGTCGAGCACCAGCAGCGCGCCGTGCTTCGTGGTGATCTCCCGGGCCGCGGCCAGGTAGCCGGGCGGCGGGACGACCACGCCGTTCTCGCCCTGGATCGGCTCCAGGATGACCATCGCCGTCTCGGCGGTGACGGCGTCGGCCAGCGCGGCGACGTCGCCGTAGGGCACGTGGGTGACCTCGCCGGGCAGCGGGCGGAACGGGTCGACCTTGGTGGGTTGCCCGGTCAGGGCCAGCGCGCCCATCGTGCGGCCGTGGAAGCCGCCGACGGTGGCCACCACGTGGCCGCGGCCGGTCAGCCGCGACAGCTTGAACGCCGCCTCGTTGGCCTCCGCGCCCGAGTTGCTGAAGAACACCCGGCCTGGCCGTCCGGCCAGCGCCAGCAGCAGCTCGGCCAGCGCGACCGGCGGCTCGGCGACGTAGAGGTTGGAGACGTGGCCGAGCGTGCCGATCTGCCGGCTGACCGCCTCGACGACCGCGGGGTGCGCGTGCCCGAGGGCGTTGACCGCGATCCCGCCGAGCATGTCGACATAGGACTTTCCGGCCTCGTCGGTGAGCACCGCGCCGTTGCCGCGCACGAGTGCCAGCGGAGGGGTCCCGTAGTTGTCCATCATGGACCGCTGCCAGCGGTCGACCAGAGTCATGACGCGTCCACCACCATGGTTCCGAAACCCTCCGACGTGAACACTTCGAGCAACGTGGAGTGGGCGACCCGACCGTCGACCACGTGCGCGGCGGGCACCCCGCCGCGCACCGCGCGCAGGCACGCCTCCATCTTCGGCACCATGCCCGCGGCGAGCGTCGGAAGCAGGGCTTCGAGGTCGGTGGCGGTGATCTGGGAGACCAGGCTGGCGGTGTCGGGCCAGTCGGCGTAGAGGCCGGGCACGTCGGTGAGCACGACCAGCTTGCGCGCTTCGAGCGCGATGGCCAAGGCGGACGCCGCGGTGTCGGCGTTGAGGTTGTGCAGCACGCCGTCGGCGTCCGGCGCGACGGTGGAGATGACCGGGATCCGGCCGGCGGCGATCAGGTCGTCGACCGCGGAGGTGTCGACCGTGGCCACGTCGCCGACCTGGCCCACGTCGACCGCCTCGCCGTCGACGAAGGCCGGACGACGCACGGCGGTGAACAGCCGGGCGTCCTCGCCGGAGAGCCCGACCGCGTACGGGCCGTGCTCGTTGATCAGCCCGACGAGCTCGCGCCCGACCTGCCCGACCAGCACCATCCGCACGACGTCCATCGCCTCGGGCGTGGTGACCCGCAGGCCGCCGCGGAACTCGGTGACGATGCCGAGCCTGGCCAGCATCGCGGAGATCTGGGGCCCGCCGCCGTGCACGACGACCGGCTTGAGGCCGGCGTAGCGGAGGAACACCATGTCGGCCGCGAACGCCCGCTGGAGCTCGGGGTCGACCATCGCGTTGCCGCCGTACTTGACCACGACGGTCGCGCCGTGGAACCTGGCCAGCCACGGCAGCGCCTCGATCAGCGTGGCCGCCTTGACCTGCGCGTCACTGAGGTCGCGGGAGAGCGAAGCCGTCATGTCGAGTACGCCGAGTTCTCGTGCACGTAGCCGTGCGACAGGTCGTTGGTCCAGATCGTCGCCGACGCCTCGCCGGCGTGCAACGCCACGCGAACGGTCACGTCGCGCCCGGTGAGGTCCACTTTGGAGCGGTCCTCGGCCGCCGCGCCCGAGCGGCAGACCCAGACCCCGTTGACCGCGACGTCGAGCTCCTCCGGCGCGAAGGCGGCGGACGTCGTGCCGACCGCCGCCAGGATCCGGCCCCAGTTGGGGTCGTTGCCGAACAGCGCGGTCTTGACCAGGTTGTTGCGGGCGATCGACCGCCCGACCTCGACCGCGTCGTCCTCGGACGCGGCGCTGGTCACCTCGATCGCCACCTTCTTGGTCGCGCCCTCGGCGTCGTCGACGAGCTGCTCGCACAGGTCGCGGCAGGCCGCGGTGACGGCCTCGGTCAGCTCGTGCGTCGAGGGGGACACCCCCGACGCCCCGCTGGCCAGCAGCAGCACGGTGTCGTTGGTGGACATCGCGCCGTCGGAGTCGACCCGGTCGAAGGTGAGCCGGGTGGCCGCGCGCAGCGCCACGTCGAGCGTCCGGGCGTCGGCGACGGCGTCGGTGGTCAGCACGCAGAGCATGGTGGCCAGCCCGGGTGCCAGCATGCCGGAGCCCTTGGCCATCCCACCGACGGTCCACCCACCGCCGGAGACCACAGTGGACTTCGGCTTGGTGTCGGTGGTCATGATGGCCCGCGCCGCCGCGTCGCCGCCGTCGGCCGCCAGCGCGCCAAGGGCCGCGGTCACGCCCGGCAGCAGCTTGTCCATCGGCAGCCGCTCGCCGATCAGCCCCGTGGAGCAGACCGCGACCTCGCCCGCCCCGATCTCCAGGGCCGCCGCGACGTGCTCGGCGGTGGCGTGGGTGTCCTGGAAGCCGAGCGTGCCAGTGCAGGCGTTGGCACCGCCGGAGTTGAGCACGACCGCGCGCACCACTCCCCCGCGCACGACCTGCTGCGACCAGAGCACGGGCGCGGCCTTGACGCGGTTGGTGGTGAACACCCCGGCCACGGCTGCCGAGGGACCGTCGTTGACGACCAGGGCGACATCGTCGTTGCCGCTGGCCTTGAGCCCGGCGGCGACACCGGACGCGCGAAAACCGCGAGGGGTCGAAACGGTCACGGCATGACTCCAAGGGCGGACAGGCCGGTGGTCTCCGGCAGGCCGAGCATGAGGTTGGCGCACTGCACGGCCTGGCCGGCGGCGCCCTTGCCGAGGTTGTCGAGCGCGCTGACGACGATCACCCGGCCCGAGTCGCGATCGACGGTGGCCTGCAGGTGACAGGCGTTGGAGCCGAGGGTGGCCGCGGTGCGCGGGAACACCCCGGCGGGCAACACCCGGACGAAGGGCTCCCCGGCGTACGCGTCGGCCAGCACCTCGGCGGCGTCGGCGGTGCCGGTCGGCCGGGCGGTGACGGTGGCCAGGATGCCGCGCGGCATGGGAGCGAGCAGCGGCGTGAACGACAGCGACCGCGCCCCGGTGGCCTGCTTGATCTCGGGAACGTGCTGGTGCGCGCCGGTCTTGTAGGTCGACAGGTCGCCCATCACCTCGGTGGCCAGCAGGTGCGGCTTGGCGGCCCGACCGGCGCCGCTGGTGCCGGAGGCGGCCACCACGACCACGTCGTCGGCCTCGACCGCGCCGGCGGCGACCAGCGGCGCGAGCGCCAGCGTGATCGTCGCTGCGTAGCAGCCGGTGTTGGCGACCCGGCTCGCGGCGGCGATCGCGGCCCGCTGACCGGGCAGCTCGGGAAGCCCGTAGGTCCAGGCGCCCGCGTGCGGGCCACCGTAGTAGCTCTCCCAGGCCGCCGCGTCGGTCAGCCGGTGGTCGGCGCCGAGGTCGACGACCTTGACCGACTCGGGCAGCTGGGCCGCCAGGGCCGCCGACTGCCCGTGCGGGAGAGCGAGAAACACCAGGTCCGCGTCGGCCAACTCGGCCGGGTCAGTCGCCGACAGGGTCAGATCGAGGCCCGCGAGCTGCGGGTGGACGGCCGACAGCGCGGAGCCGGCCTGGCTGTGCGCGGTGGCGGCGACGAGGTCGAGCTCCGGGTGCCCGGCGATCAGGCGGACGAGCTCACCGCCCGCGTATCCGCTCGCTCCGGCCACCGCGACCCGGATGCCCATGTGTACCTCCGCATGTCTATGCGGTAAACGCTAGCAGCAGGCGTTCACCGAACGCAAGATCATGCAGTCGGGTGTATGGCCAATCACGCGGACGAGCGACGGCGCCGCAGCAACACCCCCACCCAGATGCCCAGAAGCACGATCAGCGCGGCACCGGAGATCCAGGCGCCCACGTTGTGCATCGGCACCCGGTAGCCCAGGCGCACCGTGTGGGTGCCGGCCGGCACCGCCACCGCGACCAGGCCGTTGTCGGCCGGGACCAGAGTGGCGGGTGCGCCGTCGACAGTGACACCCCAACCGCTCTGCAGCGCATCGGCGACGACCAGGTAGCCCGCGCCCCGCGCGTCGACCCGGGCCTCGATGTCGTCGGTGCCGTCCTCCGTCACGGTGACGGAGGCGGGCTTCCCGTCCGGCGCGACCGCGGGCGGACCGTCCAGCACCACGTGGTCCCGCCGCAACGTGGTGCCGGTCAACGCGGACATCCGGGACGCGAGGTCGGGACCGACGTAGACCTCGCTGGCCCACCGGATCCGGGGCAGCGCGGTCGTCCGCTCCCAGACCGTCGAGTTGCCGGCGTAGGCCAGCTCGAGCCCGTCGTCCCCGGGCACGACGGTCGACACCGCGGGCCGGCCACCGCTCGCGGCGAGAGTCACCGGGGCGGCCGTCGCGACCGTGAAGACGGCGGTCAGCGGCGTACCGGCCGCGATGCCGTCGCCCGCCAACGCGATGTAGCTCGGCGTGTCCGCCTCCGGATCGGAATCCAGCAGAACCCGGCTGTTCTTCGCGAGCTCCGTGCCCCGCCCGTCGCGGATGCTGACGTCGACGCGGCTCCGTTCGGGAAGCTTGTCCGGCCAGGTGATCCCCACGCCACGAATCGGTCCCTGCACGGCCAGGGGCACGGAGACCGGCCGGCCCGGCTCGAGCGTGACCGTGGAACCGTCGCCGGCGTCGACCCGCTCGGTGCCGAAGATCTTCTCCCACGGCGTGGTCACGAAGTACCGCACGGACAGCCGGTCGAGCACGGGGCTCCGCACCATCTCCGGGGTGGCTGGCAGGCGCAGCAGAGTGCTGCCGAACAGCTCACCCGGCAGACCCTGCACGGTCTCGGCGAACCGGCTCTCGAAGAACGCCTCCCCGGTGAGCGAGCGCAGCTTGGCCTCGCTGTCGGCGCCCGGGTACATGCCGCGGTCAGCGGCCGCGAAGCGCTCATGGCCCAGGTTGGCGGCCAGGAAGCGGTGCACGTCGGTCTGCGGATACCAGGTGTCCTTGTCCGGCCTCGGCCAGTAGGCGTTGACCGTCGTCAGCGCCTGGCCGAGCAGCAGCAGCGGCACGACAGCCGCGGCGGCGACGATCAGCGCACGGCGGCGACCCTCCGCGGCCCGGGAGCCGAGTCGCCACAGGACCCAAAGCGCCAGGCCGGTCACACCGATGATGGCCAACCCGGCGGCGCAGCGCACGACGAATCCCAGCGTGCTGAGCCCGCTGTCCGGGCCGGAGACGGCCCGCCAGCCGCCGAACAGGGTCAGAGCGACGAAGACGAGCCCGAGCACTCCCACACCGACGGTCCAGGCCCGCCGCCCGCCGCCCGCCGCGACAACCCCGTCCGGGTCGGTGGCGCCCAGGGTCGCCTTGGCCTTCCGCAGCACGATCTCGAACCCGACCGCGACCAGCGCGGCGACGAGGAAGCCCAGCACCGCTCGGGACCGTCCGACGAAGTTGTCGGCGAACAGCACCGGCAGTTTCTGGAGGGCCGCCAAGGGCAGCCCGCCCACGTAGATCAGGAGGAGCCAACCAGCGGTGGCCGCCACCAGGTAGGTCCACACGGCGCGGGGCAGGAACGCGCGAGCCGGCGCGGGCAACGCCACCGCGACGAGGAACAGCACGAGGCCGGCGGCACCGATGTACGACAGCGACTCGACCGCGTTGGGCTCCAGCACGAAGTCGTTGACCCGGCCAAGCGACCACGGCGCCCACGAGGTGATCAGCGCGGTCGGATCGAGGTGGTCGGCTCCGGTCTGGCCGCGGCCGCTCAGCTTCGCGTGCCGCATCGCGTCCGCGAACGGCAGAAGCTGGATGGCGGTGATCATCACCGCGCCCACCAGCGCGCCCGCGGCGCCGAGCACCGGCGCCAGTGCGCGGCCCCGGCTGAGTGCGCGCGCCAGCAGGTAACCGCCGGCGGTCAGCACCGTGTAGCCGGTGACGGCGGGGAAGCCGCCGAAGAGCATGGCCGCCAGGGCCGCCGCCAGCAGCGCGCCGTCGCGCACCCGGCGCTCCGTGACCAGCCGCTCGGTGGCCCAGAAGACCGCCGGGATGAACGCGGCGACCCGGGTCTGCGGCCAGTTGGTCCAGACGATCATGAAGGCGCTGCTGCTGAAGGCAAGGCCGCCGAGCCACGCCGCGGCCCTGCCCAGCCGCAGCCGGCGCAGGAAGAGATACGTGCCGCCGGCCGCCACCAGGATCTCCAGCAGCTTGACGAACGCCGGTGCCACCGGGGCCGGCAACACGTAGGTCGGCAGCGTCAACGGGGAGAGCAGCGCGAAGTTGGGTGTGGACCCGAGGGTGCCGCCGCCGGCGACGTACGGGTTCCACGCCGCGATGCGGCCGTCCTTGAGCTCCGAGGCGAACAGCGACGTGCTGGGCAGCACCGAGGCGACCACGTCGTTGGCGATGTCGTTCTTGACCGGACCCGGTTCCGCCGCGCTGATGTACGGGCTGTTGTCCGCCAGCAGGTCGGTGTTGGCGAACGTGGCCAGGCCGAGCAGCGGAGTGCCGATGCCGACCACCGCGAACACCACGACGGCCAACATCGCGACGCGGTCGACGAGTCGTTCGGCTCGCGTCCCGGGTGGCGCACCACGGCTGCCGGAGTCGCTCTCAGCGTCGGTAAGCGTGACAGGTCGCATCGCGAATTAGGCCCCGTATATGCGTTTCGTCGGATCAGCTCGAGGTCACCGTAGCCGCTCGCACGGAACGTTGACCCTGCTGTACGGCGTTCGTTCCGGCCCGGACCGCACGACCACACTGCGCAGGGCCGGATCGTCCTGACACTCGTGGGCCCGCTCGTCGACCTGGGCCGTCCAACTCGGCAGACCGGTGCGGCTCTGGTGGTCCACCCGGTAGTTGGCGACGGACAGGTGGCCGATCAGCCCCAGGAGCACGACCAGCGGCACGTACGAGGCCAGCCCGCGTCGACCGCCGGTCGGCGGGTCGTCGGGCGGGGCCGCGTCCTGTGGCCGCAGCAGTGCGACAACCACAGTCACCAACAGGAAGCTCGGCACCACGAGATAGCGTCCGGGCACCCGGCCCATCGCGACGATCTCCATCGCGAACACCCCGAGCGCGTACGCGAAGGCGAGCGCCGCGAACAGCCGGGCCGGACGCAACGCGCGCCAGAAGGAGACCAGCACGGCGGCGACGAGCACCAGCCACGCGACGACCCACAGCTTCGGATGATCAGCGATGGTCTTCATCGCCGACTCACCGAGGAAGGTGGCGGGCACGGCGATCTTGCGGAAGCTCTCGACCACCCACCCCGGGTCGGGCGTGGTCTCACCGATGCCGTCGCGTGTCGCGGCGCCCGACTCCGCGCCCAGCACCTGCACGAGCACGCCGCCGCCCGTGGCGACGGTCAGCCACAGGCTGTCGCGGTCGCGGCGCAGCGCCAGCCGAAGCAGGGCGAGCGGCACGAGCGCCAGTGCGAGGATCGTGGTCAGCGACACCATGGCCACGACGACCGGCCCGCCGATCCTGCCGACCCGCCCCTGGGCCACGTACACCAGCAGCCAGAACCCGGTGTAGAGCGCCGCGAACTGCACGGTGGCGACGTTGTTGACGGCCTCTCCGTTGGCGACCCACTGGAGCACGACGGGTGCGGCCACCGCGAGCCGGACCAGCGGCCGGCGGAAATGGCCGGCACTGGCCTGGTAGACGACGGCGGCCATGGCACAGGTCGTCGCGATCGCGAACACGGTGTTGACCACGGCCCACCAGGAGACCGGGAACAGCGTCGTGATCTCGGCCAGCAGGCGCGGGTAGAGCAGGTAATAGCCGTTGACCGGCCGGGTGACCGCCTCGAGCGTCCCCATCTTGGCGGCGTCGTCGAGAAAGTCGGCGCCGTCCTCGGCCCACACCGTGTCGAACGCGCCCACACCCGGCGTGCGGAACGCGAGGTAGACGGCGGCAGCGACGAGCACCACGACCCAGACCGCGAGCCGCCGCCGACGGGACTGCTCCGCGACCACGGGAAAGAGGGCATCGCGCAGCCTGGCCGCCGAACCCGCGGGCGGCTTCGTCGGCGGGTCCTGCGGTGGGTCGACGACCGGCGGCGCGGTGGGCGCCGCCTGGTCGTCGGACTCGACCCGGTCGTGCCGGATGGTCACAGCCGGCCGTCACGCACCGCTTGGGTGACCCACGGAATGACCTCCTCGAGCATGGTGTCGAGGCTCGTGGTGGCCTCGAAACCGAGCACGTCGCGCGCCTTCGCCACGTCGGGCACGCGCTTCTGCACGTCGTACTCGAAAGGATCGTCCGACACGAAGCGGAACGGAACGTCGGGGCCCTTTATCTTGTGCCAGATCACGGTCGCCAGGTCGAGCACCGTGGTGGACTCCGCGGTCGAGAGGTTGAAGTCGTCGTTGGTCGCGGCCTCGTGCTCCATCGCCACGACGATGCCCCGCGCCAGGTCGCCACCGTAGGTGTAGTGCCGGACCTGGTCGCCCGAGCCGAGGATGTGCAGCGGGTCCTGGCCCTTGACGATCTTCTGCACGAGATCGGGCACGACGTGTGACATCGCCAGCTTGACGTTGCCCGACAGCACCTCGGCCTCGCCCAACGCGCGGCCCTCGCCGACGCCGACGCAGTTGAACGGCCGCACGATCGTGTACGGCAACTTGTACTGGTCCCAGGCGGCCCGTGCGTAATATTCCACGGCCAGCTTCTGGAAGCCGTAGGAGGACAGCGGCGGCGGCACCGTGCGCTCGTCGCCCTCCTTGCTCGGCCAGGTCGTCGTCGACTCGAACACCATCGACGACGACAGGTAGGTGACCTTCTTGAGCTTGCCGTCGCGGTGCGCCGCGATAGCCGCGTCGCAGGACGAGGCCATGATGCGCTCGTTGGTGGCGAGCAGGTCGTACGCGTAGGCGTGGAAGTAGGAGATGCCCCCGATCATCGCCGCGCCGGCGATCAGGTGGTCGCAGTCGGAGAGCAGTTTGGTCATCAGGTCGACGTCACGCGCGTCGCCCTCGACGAAGTGATAGCTCGGGTGGTCGTCGTAGCTGTGCGAGACCGGCCCGTACTTGGAGAAGTTGTCGAGACCGACGACCTCGTGCCCGCGACCCAGCAGCTCCTCGACCACGTAACCGCCGATGAAGCCCGCCGAACCGGTTACCAGAACCTTTGCCACTGCCAGCGCTCTCCTTTACCGGGCATCCTGAAACTCGTCGGTCTTCTCCGCGACGGCGGCGGTGCGCTGCGTGAGCAGGCGGGCGGTGAGCCGCTCGGACGTCAACCGGCGACCATACGCGAAGAAATACCACCGTAGGTAACCGGGCAGAAAACGGCCCACGTCGAACCGGGACTCGCCGAGTTGGCGGTCGAGCCAGATGGTCGGGATCTCGGCGACAGGGCGCCGGAGCCGGGTCGCCTTGGCGGTGAGCTCCAGCCCGATCTCGAATCCGGTCCGCGACTCGATGCCCACCTCACGCACGAACGCCGTGTCGTACGCCTTGAAGCTGTTGGTGGCGTCGCGGGTGCCCGCGCGGGCGAGCACGTGCAGGCTGCGCCCGGCCCACTTCGACAGCATCCGCTTGAACCGCGGCCCGCCGACCTGCTGACCGCCGGGCATGTAGCGGGACGCGGCCGCGACCACCACCCCGCGGTCGACCAGCCGGGCCAGCTCGTCGATCTGCCGCGGGTCGTCGCAGCCGTCGGCCATCGTCACCACGGCCACCGGTGCCCGCGCGGCGTCGATCCCGAACCGGATCGCGTTGGCCGGCCCGCGGCCGTAGGTGTTGAGCACGGCGCGGACCCGCGGGTCCTTGCGCGCGATCTCCTCGGTGTACGGCACCGTCGTGTCCTCGGGCATGTCGTGCACGACCAGGACCTCGGCGGGCAGCAACACCTCACGCAGAATACGGTCGAGACAACGAACGATGTTCTCGCCCTCGTTGTAAACGGGAATGACGACCGACACTCTGGGCGTCATACGCGCACGCCCTGCCCGGTCAGCCCCCACATGTCGATCACCGGTTTGTCGGTGTCGAGGTTGGCGTAGTCCAGGTGCGGCGCGGCGATGACCAGCAGGTCCGACCGTTTGAGGACCTCGTCGAGCGGGGTCAGCCGGTCGTCCGCGACATAGGGGTCGGTGCACAGCGTCTCGCGCGTCTTCAACATCAAGATCTTGCGCAGCTTGTACGCCAGGCTCTCGCGCGGGTCGTCACTGCCACCCTTGAACGCCATGCCCAGCACGCCCACGGTCAGCTCGGACAGGTCGAACCGCTCCTCCAACCGCGACACCAGATAGAGCGGCAGCCCTTCGTTGATCAGCATCGCGGAGTGGCCCAGCACGAAGTTGTTCCGGTTGAACGCCGCGAGCTGCATCGTGTCCTTGAACAGGCACGGCCCGGCCGCGAAGCCCGGCATCGGGATGTCCGCGGCGCGCGGATAGTCGAAGGCGATCGCGTGCCGGATCCGCGCGAAGTCGAGGTTGAAGTCGTTGGCCATCATCCAGAACTGGTTGGCCGTCGCGAACTTGATGTAGCGCCAGGTGTTGGTGAACAGCTTGGCGAGCTCGGCCTCTTCGGGCTCCAGCTGCACGATCCGCGTCGTCAGCTTGCGGAACAGCGCCTCGGCCCGGGCCAGCGCGACGGGTGTGCGGGCGGAGACGATCTGCGGCAGCTCGAAGAGCTCGGTCATCGCCTTGCCCTCGGCGATCCGCTCGGGACAGAAGGCGACGTCGACCGCCACGCCCTTGCCGGCGAGCAGCTTCTCGGTCAGCGCGGTGACACCCGGGTAGACGGTGCTGCGCAGCACCACGAGCTGGCCGTCCCGCAGGTATTCGGCGCACCGGTCCAGCGCCCGCGGCACCGCGCCCAGATCGGGGTTGAGGTGCTCGTCGACCGGGGTGCCGACGACCACGACGAGGTTCTCGGCCGAGCCGACGCTGGCCGGGTCGGTGGTGGCCCGCAGCCGGCCGGCCGCGACGACGTCGGCCAGCACGTCGGCGGCGTCCTCCTCCGCGAACGGGAGGGTGCCGGAGTTGACCACGTCCACGGCGTCGGCGTTGATGTCGTAGAGGACGACAGCGAGACCACGCGACGCCAGCGCGATGCCGAGGGGCAGGCCGACCCGGCCGCACCCACCGACGATGCACACATCGACGTCGAAGGCGGTCGCCGACGCATCCGCAGAGGCCACTTCGTCTCCCGCTGATCGCAGTGGACGCCGACACGCGTCGACAACCATCGCAGGCTAGCCGAACGTGAGGACCGGGCCAACCCCGCTTCGCGCCTTCGACCCCAGCTTCACGCGTACGCGTCGTGCCTCTAAGGTCTCTCGGGTGGCGCCTACGCATGAGCGTGACTTCTCGGGCGACGAGCTGGCCCAGCTCTACGACAACCGCTTCGATCCCGCCGAGCTCGAAGGCAAGCGAATCCTGTGGGAGGCGCTCTGCCGCGGCTTCTTCGACCGCTACGTGGGTCCAGAGGAGACAGTGCTCGACCTGGCCGCCGGGACCTGCGAGTTCACCAACGCCATCAGGGCGAAACGCAAGATCGCTGTTGACCTCAACCCGGACACACCGAAGTTCACGGACGCCGAGGTGGTCATCGCGCCGAGTGACGACATGGCGGCGATCGGCGACGGCAGCGTCGACGTGGTGTTCACGTCCAACTTCTTCGAGCACATGCCGGACAAGCGGGCGCTGCTGAGCACGCTCGCCGAGTGCCGCCGCGTCCTCCGTCCGGGTGGTCGGCTGCTGGTGCTGATGCCGAACCTGCGGTTCGTCGGCCAGCGCTACTGGGACTACTTCGACCACCATCTGCCGCTGACGCACCACAGCCTGGTCGAGGGCCTCCAGCTCGCCGGCTACCAGCCGCGCGAGGTGATCCCGCGGTTCCTGCCGTACACGGTCAAGGACTCGCCGGTGAAGGTCCGTCCCGCGATGGTCCGTGCCTACCTGCGCCTGCGCCCCGCGTGGCGGCTTCTCGGCAAGCAGATGTTCGTGGTTGCCGAGAAGCCAGCCGGCTGACCGCTGTCAGGCGCCTCGGAGCGTGGCGCCGAACCGGTTCGCCGCCTCGGCCACCGCCGCGTCCCGCGCCGCGACCGCCTCCTCGACGGTCAGGGTGCGGTCCGGGGCACGGAAGGTCAGCTTGTAGGCCAGCGACTTGCGGCCCGCGCCGAGCTGCTCCGACGCGTACACGTCGAAGAGGCGCACCGACTCCAGCAGGTCGCCGGCGCCGTCGACGATCGCCTGCCGCACGTCGGCCGCCGGCACGCCCTCGCCGACCACCAGCGCCACGTCGATCAGCGCCGGCGGGAAGCCGGAGACCCGCGGTGCCGGGGTCACCGGTGCCGCCGGCAGCGCGTCCAGGTCGAGCTCGACGGCCGCGGTGCGCTTGGGCAGGTCCAGCGCGCGGACCACGCCCGGGTGCAGCTCGCCGGCCCAGCCGACGACCACGTCGTCGACCGCGATCTCCGCGCAGCGGCCCGGGTGCCACGGCGCGACCGCGGCGGACCGGACGCTGACCCGCGCTTCGGGGATGCCCGCGGTGTCGAGCACGGTCCGCGCGGCCTGCACCGCGTCGGCCCAGCTCGCCTGGCGACCGCCGGCCCACCAGCCGGTCGGCTCGACCTCGCCGGCCATGACGACCGCGACGTGCCAGGGCTGCTCGGGGACCACCGCGTCGGCGGCGGCGAACACCGACTCGGCCGGCCGGTCGTCGACGCCCATCACGGGCGGCGCGCCGGCGCCGGTGCGGGCCCGGAACACCACGCCGACCTCGTAGAGCGCGAGGTCGCGGGCGCCCCGGCCGACGTTGCGGCGCAGCGTCGCCAGCAGCGGCGGGAGCAGGGTGGTGCGCAGGTACGGCTCTTCGTCCGAGAGCGGGTTGGCCAGCCGGACCAGCGACCGCCGGGGGTCGTCGTCCGGGATGCCGAGCGCGTCGAGCGCCGAGGCGCCGACGAACGGGTACGACAGCACCTCCACGTTGCCGGTCTCGGCGAGCGCGCGGGCCACCGAGCGGCGCCGGCGCTGCGCGTCGGTCAGGCCACGGCCGGCCGGGGCCAACGGCAGCCGACCCGGCACCTTGTCGTAGCCGTCGAGGCGGACCACCTCTTCGACCAGGTCGGCCGGGTCGGTGAGGTCCGGGCGCCAGGTCGGCGGCACGGCGGAGAGCCGGTCGCCGTCGACGGTCACCGTGCAGCCGACCGCTTCGAGCAGGCCGACCACGCGGGCGGGCTCGTAGACCACGCCGACCCGGCGGGTGGGCAGGTCGAGGGCCATGTCGACCGGCGTGCGGGGGCGCACCGCGTCGAAGTCCAGGATCTCGTCGCCGGTGGTGCCGCCGCCGTACGTCGTCATCAGCGTCACCGCGCGCTCCAGCGCGACCAGCGGCAGCGCCGGGTCGACGCCGCGCTCCCAACGCTTGGCGGCCTCACTGAACAGCTTGTGCCGGCGGGCGGTGCGGCCGACCATCACCGGGTCCCAGTGCGCCGCCTCGAAGAGCACGTCCGTCGTGCCGATGTGCACCTCGCTGGTCTCGCCGCCCATGACCGCGGCCAGCGAGATCGGCCCGCTGTCGTCGCAGATCACCATGTCTTCGGCATCGAGGCTGCGGTTGGCACCGTCGAGCGTGGTCAGCTTCTCCCCCGGCGTCGCCCGGCGCACCACGAGCGGGCCGCGCAGCCGGTCGAGGTCGAAGGCGTGCATCGGCTGGCCGAGCTCGAGCATGAGGTAGTTGGTGATGTCGACCGGCAGCGAGATCGTGCGGATGCCGGCCTGGGTGAGCCGGCGGACCATGAACGCGGGCGTCGCGGCGGCCGGGTCGACGCCCCGGACCGCGCGGGCGGCGTACCGGTCGCAACCGATCGGGTCACGCACGTCGACCGGGTACGCCGGTTCGGCGGTCGCGCCGGGCGCCGGGACCAGTGCCGGGTCGCGGAACGGCAGGCCCAGGGCCAGCGCGAGCTCGCGGGCGATGCCGCGCACCGACATCGCGTACCCCCGGTCCGGGGTGATCTCGACCTCGACCAGCACGTCGTCGAGCCCAACCACGGGCCGGGCGTCGTCGCCGGGCGTCGCCGTGGTGTCCGGCGGGAGCACGATGATGCCGTCGTGGTCGTCGCCGAGCCCCAGCTCGCGGGCCGACGTGATCATGCCGGCCGACATGTGGCCGTACGTCTTGCGCGCGCCGATCTCGAAGCCGCCGGGCAGCACGCCGCCGGGCAGGATCACGACGACCAGGTCGCCGGGCGCGAAGTTGGCGGCGCCGCAGACGATCTCCTGCGGCTGCCCCGTGCCGTTGGCCTTGCCGACGTCGACCGTGCAGAACCGGATCGGCTTCTTGAAACCGGTCAGCTCCTCGACAGTCAGCACGCGGCCCACCACCAGGCCGCCGGTCACGCTCGCCCGGAGGTCGGCGACGGAGTCGACCTCGATGCCGAGGCCGACCAGCGCCTGCTCGAGGTCGGCGGCGGAGATGTCGGCCGGCAGGTCGACGTGCTCGCGCAGCCAGGACAGTCCGACCCGCATCTACAGCTCCATCCCGAATGCGCGCGTGAAGCGCACGTCACCCTCGACCATGTCGCGCATGTCGCTGATCCCGTGGCGGAACATCAGCGACCGTTCGATGCCCATCCCGAACGCGAAGCCGCTGAACTCGTCCGGGTCGATGCCGCAGGCGCGCAGCACCCGCGGGTTGACCATGCCGCAGCCGCCCCACTCGACCCACTGTGGACCGTCGCGGTGCTCCGGGAACCAGATGTCGAACTCGGCTGACGGCTCGGTGAACGGGAAGTAGTGCGGCCGGAACCGGGTGCGCGCGTCCGGACCGAACATCGCGCGGGCGAAGTGGTCGAGCGTGCCGCGCAGGTGCGCCATCGTGATGCCGCGGTCGACGACCAGACCCTCCACCTGGTGGAAGACCGGGGTGTGGGTCGCGTCGAGCTCGTCGGTGCGGTAGACCCGGCCGGGCGCGATCACGTAGATCGGCGGCGTGCGGGTCAACATCGCCCGCGCCTGCACCGGCGACGTGTGCGTTCGTAAAACTAGTCCGCTGCCCGCAGAGCTGGCTTGCACCGTCTGCTCCGCAGTCGGCGACGCGATGTGGAACGTGTCCATCAACCCCCGGGCCGGGTGGTCCGGCGCGATGTTGAGCGCGTCGAAGTTGGTCCACTCGAGCTCGGCCTCGGGGCCTTCGGCGATCTCGTAGCCCATGCCGACGAACAGGTCGCCGATGCGCTCCATGAGCGTGCTCAGTGGATGCCGGGCGCCGCGCGGGCGGCGGTCCCAGGGAAGCGTGACGTCGACGCGCTCCTCGGCCAGGACCCGTTGCTCCTGCTCGGCGGCGAGGGCCGTCGATCGGGCGTCGAACAGGTCCTGGATCTGGCGCCGGGCCTCGTTGACCCGCTTGCCGGCGTCGGACTTGGCGGCCGGCGGCAGCGCGCCGATCTCGCGCCGGGCCAGGGAGACCGGCGCCTTGTCGCCGAGGTGCAGGTGGCGCAGCTGGGTCAGGGCGTCCGGGTCGGCCGCGCCGGCGAACGCCTTGTCGGCCTCGGCCACCGCGGCGTCGAGCGCGGCGGGGTCGAGGTAGGCGACCTGCTTGGGGTCGTACGGGTCGTTGCGGTAGGACATGACTCTGCTTCCGCTTTCCCTGTTCATTGCGGACACCTATCTAGGTGTGGGCGTAAACGGATACTTCGCTCTCCGCCGTCGCCTGCCCGGCTGGAGTCCTGGATCGGCAGTCTGATCCGTTGGCGATCGGCCCGTTCCCGCAGGATCTCCTTGACCCGTTGGTACGGGGTGCGGAGGGTGATGTCGGGATCACCATGTCTACGCAGGACGTTGATCGCGGCGGCGTGGTCGGCCTGCCACATGACCCCGCACGAAGTGCAGTAAAGCTGTTCCCCGGCCCGGCTACCGAGGCCACCGCACCTGGGACAGACTCGTGACGTGTAAGCGGCGTTGACCAGCACGAGCGCAGAACCTCTGCGCTCCGACACGTTCGTCAGGGCCTCTGCGGTGACGCCCTTGGTCCAGGCCGCGAGGCGACGCTTCATCTTTTTCCCAAACGGCCTGCGGCCCGAAAATTTCTTGGTCAGGTCCTCGGCCACAACGATCGCTGCCTTGTCCACTACCCGATGCACGGCAGTAAAGATCTCTGTGCGGACCTGCGCCTGATGCCTGGCAGCTTGCCGGTCCCGCTTCATGGTGCCGAGGTTGTTCGCCCGAACCCGCGCTGCCTTCGCGCATCGACCCGCCTCTGAGGCGGTGTTGGCGATTGACCGGAGCTTAGCCCGCCGCCGGTTGCGTTCGGTTATCCGATCCGACTCACTGGTCAGCAGCATGCCCAGGCGTTCGCCATGATGATCGCCGTCAGAGTCGGTCAATACCTCGGTGTAGCCCTTGTCGACTCCGACCATGCGGGTTCCGCAGGGCCGGTGCGAGGTATGCATGGTGTCGGCGTCGACCTGGTGGTGAACCTCGACCCGCCCATGGCGCAGGATCAGTCGCAGCGTCCCCTGCGGTGCGATCTTGGTGTTGAGTGGGACGGCGACCGGTCGTCGGGGCTCGAGGCCGGGGACCTTCAGCCACACGTCGCCGCCCTCGGCGAGGACGAACGTGCTGACCTTGTCGGCCCGAATGATGATCTGGTTATGGGTGTGGTTCTTGCCGCGCTTCCACTGCTGACGCATCTGCCGTGACAGCCACCGGTCCTCGGTCCACCGGTTCGCCTTCAGCAATCGGTAGCACCGTTCCTGGTCGACGACCGGCCGTCTCGCCACGCGACGTCTGACCGCAGCCTTCGCTGACTCGCGGCTCGCCACGATGTCATCGAGAGCGTCGCGCAGCGTTTCCTTCCAGGCGTTTGCCGCCACGCCGAAGGTCTGGCACGTGCCGTCGCGCATCCACAGGTTTCGCAGATCCTGACCGGTGCACGGCGCAGCGTTGATTGAGCCGAACAGTTGCCACGCCAGCGAACGGACTCGACCCAAACGGCGCGCCTGTTCTCGCAGAGCCTCGAACTTGCCGGGGTTCAGGCGGGCCGAATAGGCAATCCGCGTGACCTCCACAACCCACCTCCCACCTCGAATGACCTACCGAACCGGCAACGCCGGGTTCGGGACAACCTCGCAAGTCTACGGGCGGCCGGTGGCCGGGCGGCGCAGGGCTCGGGCGCTCGCGTAGAGGCAGACCGCGGCCGCGGCGGCCAGGTTGAGGCTCTCGGCGCGGCCGTGCAGCGGCACCCGCACCCGCTGGTCGGCGGCGGCCAACAGGTCGTCCGGGAGACCGTGGGCCTCGGAGCCGAACAGCCAGGCGGTGGGCCGCGCGAGGCCACCGTTGTCGGCGAGGTCGTCGAGGTCGGTGTCGCCGTAGCCAGTGGCCGCGAGCACGGTCAGGCCGTTGGCCCGCAAGGCTTCCACCGCTCGGCCGGCGTCGGGGTCGCGGACCAGGTCTGTGTGGAAGACGCTGCCCGCGCTGGCCCGGACACATTTGCCGTTGTACGGGTCGACGGCGTCACCGGCGAACACGACCGCCTGGGCACCGGCCGCGTCGGCGGTGCGCAGAATGGTGCCGGCGTTGCCCGGGTCGCGGATCTCGGCCAGCACGGCCACCAGCTTTGGCGTCTTCGCGAGCGCGTCGTCGAGGCGTACACCCTGTTGGTGGCAGACGGCGACCATCCCTTGCGGCGCGACGGTCTCGGCCAGCGCGGCGATCGCGCTGTCTGTGACCAGGGTGGCGTTCTGGCTGAGCCCGGGGTGGCGCTGCATGGCCTCCGCGGTCGCGAAGAGCTCCTGGACCGCGTCGGCGGCCAGAGCCTCCCGGACCGCCTGGGGGCCTTCGGCCAGGAACAGGCTTTTCTCGTCCCGCTCGCGACGCCTCTGCAGGCGCCGGGCAGCAATGACCCGGGGCGTCCGTTCGGTGAACGGAGCTACCCCGGGTCGCTGGTGGAGCTGCGACAAGTCGCTCAGGCGGCCTTCTGCGCCCCGGTGCCCTCGGCCGCGACGGCGGCCTTGGCGACCTCGACGATGGCCGCGAAGGCAGCCTCGTCGTGCACGGCCAGGTCGGCCAGGATCTTGCGGTCGACCTCGATCCCCGAGAGCTTGAGGCCCTGGATCAGCCGGTTGTAGGTCATGCCGTTCGCGCGGGCGGCCGCGTTGATGCGGGTGATCCACAACTGGCGGAAGTCACCCTTGCGGTCGCGACGGTCGCGGTAGGCGTACTGCATCGAGTGCAGCACCTGCTCCTTGGCCTTGCGGTAAAGGCGGGAGCGCTGACCGCGGTATCCGCTCGCGGTCTCGAGCAATGTGCGGCGCTTCTTCTGGGCGTTGACCGCCCGCTTGACGCGTGCCATCGAGTGTTCTCCTTCGGTCGGTGGCGCGCGTCAGCGCCCGAGCAGCTTCTTGATGCGCTTGGTGTCGGCCTTCGAAATCTCTTCGGTGCCGGACAGCCGACGGGTACGGGTCGAGGACTTGCCCTCGAGCTTGTGCCGCTTACCGGCGGGCTCGTGAACGATCTTGCCGCCCCCGGTGACGCGGACGCGCTTGCCCGTGCCGGTGTGGCTCTTCATCTTCGGCATCTTGTTACGTCTTCTCCCCTGTCACTCGCCGGGATTTCCGGCGGGCCCGGCCGTAGCAGCCGGTGTCACCTCGGCGTCCTCCGGACGCGGCTCGCGCGTCGGCGCCTTGGTGTTCGCGGCCACGGCAGCGGCCTTGGTGGCCCGGTGCGGAGCCAACACCATGATCATGTTGCGGCCGTCCTGCTTAGGAGCGGCTTCGACATATCCCAGTTCCGAGATCTCGGACTCGAGCCGGCGCAGCAGGCGGTAGCCAAGCTCCGGACGGCTCTGCTCGCGACCACGGAACATGATCGTCACTTTGACCTTGTCTCCGGCCTTGAGGAACCGCACCACGTGACCCTTCTTGGTCTCGTAGTCGTGCGGGTCGATCTTCGGACGGAGCTTCATTTCCTTGATGACCGTCTGTTGCTGGTTACGCCGTGCTTCGCGAGCCTTCAGTGCGCTCTCGTACTTGAACTTGCCGAAGTCCATGAGCTTGCACACCGGCGGGCGCGCCATGGGCGCAACCTCGACCAGGTCCAGGTCTACATCCGCCGCCAGCTGAAGTGCGCGTTCCAGAGGGACGATGCCCACCTGCTCGCCTTCAGGACCGACCAGTCGGACCTCTCGTGCCCGGATCTGCTCGTTGACGCGTGGTTCGACGCTGATGAGGCCTCCTCGTTGCCATGTCTGTCGCTGCGGTCGCAGCTTGTGCCAACCGAGGAGAAGCAGAAGGCCCCGGCGCATGCCAGGGCCCGCTCGACCGGTCGGCACGCGGACGTGCACTTCCGGATGGCAGCCCATAGGCTCGCCTCCGGTGACCGGACCCGGCTCTCTGCGATCGAGGCTCGGGTGGGAGCAGGCGCTCCGCTTCACCGCCGGCCGAGTGCTTGACGCACACAGACGGCATGGTCGACGACGACAAGGTTACCAGGTCGGACGCGAACCCGCGAAAAGGGGCACCGACCCCATCGGGATCGGACGTCAGCGGATAAAGCACCCGTCCGTGGGGGCTTCGTGAAGGTTCGTGGCGGATGGCGCGCAGAACCTGTCCGAGGCGCGCCGCCGATCCTACGGTCTGGTTGTGGAGACCGTAGATGTGCTGGTCGTGGGAGCGGGGCTGGCCGGGCTGCACACCGCCCGCCGGCTGGCGGCGCGTGGGTTGCGGGTGCTCGTGGTCGATCGCCGCTCCTCGCTGTCCGTGGGCATCCGTACCACCGGGATCTTCGTCCGCCGCACGCTCGACGACTTCGACCTGCCCGACCACCTGCTGGGTCCCGGTGTTCGCGAGGTGCTGATCTATCCGCCGTCGCGCCGGGCGCCGGTGCGGCTCGTCAGCGACCGCAACGAGTACCGGGTGGCCGACATGGCCGGCGTCTACGCGCACGCACGGCGCACGGCGGAAGCGGCCGGCGCCCAGGTGCGCCTCGGGGTCCGCTACCTCGGCGCCTCCTCGGAGGTCGTGCGGTTCGCCGGCGCCGATCCGGTGGCGGCGAGGTTCGTGGTCGGCGCGGACGGTGCCCGCTCCCGGGTGGCCCGCGACCTCGGTCTCGACGTCAACCGGCGGTTCATCGTCGGCGCCGAGCTCGTCCACCCGATCGCCGCCACCGGCAACGCGCCGGTGTTCCACTGCGTGCTGGACCCTCGGGTGGCGCCGGGCTACCTGGGGTGGGTGATCGACGACGGCCGGCACGCGCACGTCGGGATCGCCGGCTCTCCGGACGCGATGCGCTCGGGCCTTCGCCACCTGCTGGACGAGTTCGCCGCCGACGCGCCGGGGCGTGGGGTGCCGACCGGACCGGTCGAGCGGCGCGGCGGCCCGATCCCGGTGGGCGGCGTGCTGCGCCGGCTCGCGAGCCCGGCCGGGCTGGTCGTCGGGGACGCGGCGGGTGCCGTGTCGCCGCTGACCGCCGGCGGCCTGGACCCGTGCCTGCGGATGTCCGACCTCGCCGCGCGGGTCACGGCCGAGTTCCTGCGGACCGGGGACGAGGGCGTGCTGCGCCGGTACGACGGTGGTGCCCTGCGCGCCCGGTTCCGCGGCCGGCTGTTGCTGCGCCGGGCGTTCGCCGGCATCCGTTCGCCCCTGCTCGCCGAAGCGGCGGTCGCACTGCTGCACAGCCCGGCCGGCCAGGCCGCTGCGGCCCGCGTCCTGTTCGGCGACGGCTCCTTCCCGGACGTCGCGCCGACCGGCCTGCGCAACCCCGTCGAGGCCTAGCGCTCGTCCTGTCGATCGACGTGAGCCGAGACGGCCCACCGCAGGCCGCGTTGATCGACAGGACAGGCCCTACACGCCCGGCTCGTAGACCTCGGTGCCCGAGTGGCGCCGTTTGGCCGCGTACATGGCGGCGTCGGCGTCGCGCAGCAGGGCCTCTACCGGCTTGTCGGCACTGACCGCGACCCCGACGCTTGCCGCCGGGTGCACGGTGTGCGCGCCGATCGAGACCGGCCCCGCCAGCGTGTCGACGATGCGCCGGGCGGTCGCCGCCGCGTCGGCCTCGGTCGTGTCCGCGAGGATGACGCTGAACTCGTCGCCACCGAGGCGGGCCACCGTGTCCTGCGGGCGCACGCTGTGCCGGATCCGTTGCGCGACGACCCGCAGCAGCTCGTCGCCCGCCTGGTGGCCCAGGGTGTCGTTGACGTCCTTGAACTGGTCGAGGTCGAGCAGGAGGACCGCCCGCGACCCGGCGTCCCGCAGCGCCTCGGCGCGCTCGTTGAACAGCGCGCGGTTGGCCAGCCCGGTCAGCGGGTCGTGGCTCGCGTCGTGCCGGAGCCGGTTCCGCAGGGTGACGGTGTCGGACACGTCGCGGATGTTGAGCACGACGCCCGCGACCGCCGGGTCGTCGAGCCGGCCCGTCGCGATCACGTTGAGCCAGACCGTGGTGCCGTCGACGCGGCGGGACTCGATCTCGTCGGCCGCCGTGGCGGACGAGCCGGCGAGCATCGGCGCGAGCAGGGATCTCAGCCGCCCCGGGTCCACGGGGTGCAGCATGTCGGCGACCGGCATGCCGACCGCCGCCTCCGGGTCACGGCCGAGCACCGGGTGCATGGCCGGCGTCGCGTACGTGACCGCGCCCTGGCGGTCGAGCACCATCGTGCAGTCCGAGGCATGCTCGACCAGCGACCTGAACCAGCGTTCCTTGCGGCCGACCACGTCGACCGTGCGGTCGAGCTGGCCGACCAGGCGGGCGTTCTCCACCAGCAGCAGGTCCTGGCGCAGGATGATCAGGCCGGCGATCGCGACCGTGCCCATCGCGGTGCCCCAGCTGCGCGCGGTCAGTCCCTCGTCGGACAGCTGGGCGATCAGCAGGATCTGGGTCGTGCCCAGCGCGATCAGCGGCGCCAGCACCCGCGCCCGCCGCTCCTGCAGGACCGTCAGCGTGGCCGGACCCACCCGCTCCAGGGCCGGGGCGGCCGCCAGCAGCACCGGTGGCACCAGCCGCAGCACCAGCACCAGCAGCCCGTCGTCGGCGTCCATGACCTGCGGGTTCAGCGCGCGTTCCAGGCCGTGCAGGGCGGCGCCGATCCCGATGACCACACCCGCCGCGGCGGCGAAAGGCGCCATTCCGGTGATCAGCAGCTGCGTCACCGCGAACGCCGAGACCAGCAGGATGACCGCGCCGACGCCGGTCCAGACCAGCTGTTCCGCTCCCTCGGCGCTCTGCTCCCCGGTCAGCGCGATGGTCCAGATGAAGACCGCCGCCGCGACCATCACCGTGCCGGCGTCTATCCACAGGTCGCGCCGCACCATGCCGCCGTCGTAGGGAATCCCGGTGAGCATGGCTGCCAGCAACCAGGCCGAGCCGACGGTGAACAGGGCGGACGGCGCCGTCCAGGCCGTGCTCTGGAAACCCGGTGCGACGATCTCGTCGACGGTACGCAGCAGCGAGGCCGCGAAATATATGCCACCGCTGACGGTGGCGGCCCGCCAGAACCGTCGCGACCGGTATGACCGCGTCCCGCTGGTGGCCAGTCGCCACGAGAGCGCGACGAACACGAGGTAGAACGCCGCCTGCGTCGTCCACGACGCGATCACCGGCGCGGGGCCGACCAGGATCGCGATGGTCGCGCCCCCGAACATCACCAGGAGTGCCCAGAGCCACGGCTCCGCCAGCATCGTGCCGGCGGGGCCGCTCCGAGGCTTCACAGGGACCGCCGCCAAGGTCCCATCACACCATTCCGCGGCGCCGCATCAGGGGCGTACGCGGACCGGTGCGAAGAATGTCCGGATCTCGGTGGCGATTCGCTCGACGTTTTCGGGCCTGCCGTCCTGGTTGGTGCTGCTCGGGTCGCTTGACGCGCCGTGGTCGAAGCCGGGGAACTCGACGCGCCGGCTGCGCGGCAGGCACGCGACCAGCGCGTCGCGGGCCGGCTCGAGGAAGGCCAGCCCCTTGGACCCGCCCATCAACAGCACCTCGGCCCGCAGGTCGCGGTACGCGTGGACCGAGTCGGCGAGCTCCGCCAGGATCACGCCCTCGTAGTGGATCGTCGGCGCGAGCTTGCGCATCGTGATGGTGTCCGGCGCCGCCGCGCGGTCCTCCTTGTTCATCAGCGCGGTGGTGAGGGCGGCCAGCAGCCGGCGCGGGAACACCTTGAAGATCGGCGGCGCGAGGTCCAGCCCGAACATGCTGGTGATCATGGCGGCGGCCACGTCCCCGCGCGCCAGTTCCTCGTCGAAGCGGGCCAGCCACGAGGTGTGCCGGGTGCCGTCGGTCAACAGCGCCGGCTCGTAGACGGCCACCTGCTCGATCGCCGGGATCCGCCGCGCCGCCTCGAGGACGACCAGGCCGCCGGCGCTGACGCCGAACGCGAGATGCGCGCCGGCCGCCTCGACGACGGCCGCCAGGTCTTCGACCTCGGTGCGGATGCCGTGGTCCGGTCGGTGCGGACCGGACAGGCCACGGCCGCGCCGGTCCGGCAGGTAGACGGTGAACTCGTCGGCCAGCGCCCGGGCCAGCAGCGTGTGGCTGCGGGCCGACTCCATGCTGCCGTGCAGCAGGACGACGGCCGGGCCGCGACCCGTCTTCCAGTAGCCGATGGTCGTGCCGTCGGCGGAGGCAACCGATCCGGTGGTCATCTCGATCTCTGTCATGCCGAGATAGTTGCATGGTGTCTAGTTGCAATGCAACTAGTTCTTTAGAAACTGGTCGCGCTGCTACCGTGAGGACGTGACGTCGACCTTTCGCCGATCCCCGCTGGCGCTCGCGATCCTGAGCCTGCTGGAGACCGGACCCATGCACCCGTACGCGATCCAGCGGTTGATCAAGCAATGGGGCAAGGACCAGGTGGTGAACGTCGGCCAGCGGGCGAGCCTCTACCGGATGATCGACCGGCTCGACGAGGCCGGCCTGATCTCCACGACCGGCACGGACCGGGACGAGCGCTACCCCGAGCGCACGACCTACGAGGTCACCGACGCGGGCCGCGAGGCAACGAGGCAGTGGCTGGCCGAGATCGTCTCGACCCCGCGCAACGAGTTCCCGGAGCTCCCGGCGGCCCTGTCGTTCCTGCTGATGCTGACGCCGGAGGCCACGACGGAGCTGCTCGAACAGCGGCGCGCCCACCTCGCGCGCCGGCTCGCCGAGCAGGACGCCAAGCTGGAGACGCCGCTGCCGCGCATCATCGCGATCGAGGACGACTACTCGCGGGCCATGACGCGCGCGGAGCTGAGCTGGGTCGAGAGCACCCTGGCCGACCTACGGGACGGCTCGTTCACCTGGAGCCACGACGAGCTGGCCCCACTCGCCAACGCCTCGATGCAGGCGGCTCAGGACTGACTAGGTGCGGCGGCCGCGGCCTGGTGCGCGGCCAGCAGCTCGCGCAGGGCTCGCACGCCGGACAGCGCGTACTCCTTGTCGACGACCTGCAGGGCGACGATCGTGATCAGCTCGTCGTCGTGCAGTTCCGCGCCCGCGAACGAGACGCCGCCGTCGAAGCGGATGGCCCGCACGACCTCCCAGGGAAGGTCGTACGAGCCGATCACGTTGCGGATCCGGATCCCGTTGGCGTCGGCCTCGACGCGCGGGCGGAGGAAGAGCAGGATCCCGGCGGCGAACGCGATGCCGAGGCCGATCATCGCGGTCTGGTCGCCGCGCTGGAACACGGCCTTGCCCTCGCCGGTCGAGCCGGTCAGCCCGAAGCTGACGGCCGTGAAGACGATGACGACCGCGACGGCCGCGCCGATCGCGACCTTGCGCGCCCGCTGGGGGCGGAAGGTGACCGCTGCGCTGTCCATGGCAGCCCAATCTACAGGCGGCAGTTGTGGATGCCCGTCACCAGGATCGCGCGGGCGCCCAGGTCGTACAGCTCATCCATGATCTTGTGGACGTCGGACCGCAGGACCATCGCCTCGACGGCCACCCAGCCCTCGCGGTGCAACGGCGAGACGGTCGGCGACTCGATGCCCGGCGTCAGCATGGTCGCCTGCTCCAGCAGGTCGGCCCGCACGTCGTAGGCGAGCATCACGTAGCGGCGGGCCACCAGCACGCCCTGCAGGCGCCGGACGAGCTGGGCCACCGCCGACGTCGCGACCGCGCCGCCGCGCCGGCCGTCGGTGGTCGGGTCCCGGCCGATCAGCAGTGCCGACGAGGTCAGGATCGGGTCGCCGATCACCGCGAGCCCGGCCTGGCGCAGCGTCGCGCCGGTCTCCACCACGTCGGCGACCACGTCGGCCACGCCGAGCCGGATGGCGTTCTCGACCGCGCCGTCCAACCGGATCACCTCCGCCGCGATGCCGTTGTCGGCGAGGTAGCGGTTGACCACGCCGGGGAACGAGGTGGCCACCCGGCGGCCGGCGATCTGGTCGACGGTGGTGATGGTGGACGGGTGGGCGGCGAAGCGGAAGCTGGCGCCGGCGAAGTCGAGATCGAGCAGTTCGTCGGCCGGGCTGCCGGCGTCGACCAGCAGGTCGCGACCGGTGATGCCGAGGTCGAGGTCGCCCGAGCCGACGTAGGTCGCGATGTCACGGGGGCGCAGGTAGAAGAACTCGACGTCGTTGACCTCGTCACGGCAGACCAGGTCGCGCTGGTCGGTGCGCTGGCGGTAGCCCGCCTCGCGCAGCATCTCGGCGGCCGGACTCGCGAGGGTGCCCTTGTTGGGCACGGCGATGCGCAGCATTTCGAAGACTCCTGTCGGAAGAAGGGTGTGCCGGTCCGTGAGCGGGGCTCACAGATGTCGGTACACGTCCTCCAACTTCAGGCCGCTGGCCAGCATCAGCACCTGGGTCTGGTAGAGCAGCTGCGAGATCTCCTCGGCGGCCCGCTCCGGACCCTCGTGCTCGGCGGCCATCCACGACTCGGCCGCCTCCTCGACGACCTTCTTGCCGATCGCGTGCACCCCGCGCTCGAGCGCGGCGACGGTGCCCGAGCCCGGCGTGCCGGCCTCGGCCTTCGCCGACAGCTCGACGAAGAGCTCCTCGAACGTCTTCACGCAGCCATCCAACCAGGCAGCGACCCCGCCGCCGAACCGACCCGACCCCGTTCCAAGAGGTGGTCGCCCTATTCGACGACCACGGTGTGGTCGTCGGAGACCCCGTCAAGGGTCACTGTCAGCGTGTACGTCCCAGGGGGAAGCGAGAGTGTGAGGTGCGCCTCACGCTGGGCGGGGCTACCTCCGCGGAGGGTCAGATCCTGGCCAACCCCACCGGGAACGACCGTCAACCGCGCGGAGGATCCGAAGCCCGCCACGTGTACGTAGACCCGCCCGCCCCGGACGACGTCGCCCTCCTGCGGGTTGATCAGCCAGACCGACGCGAGCGTGTCGACGGCGGGTGCCCGGCGCAGCACGTCGCCGCCCGGGCCGATCCGCACCCCAGGCAGGCCACTGGCCGCGGTCACCGTCCAGACGAGCTGTTGCGCGGCGATCGCCGACGGCGGGGTGGCGCCACCGAGGTCGACGGTGACCACGTCGCCGGCCACGGTCACACCCCGGACGGTCGTGCCACGCGGCCACGCCGACGCGTAGTCGGGGTCCAGCGGCGCCGTGCCGAACATCAGCCCGAGCGCGGCTCGCACGGCGTCCGACCCGGGCGCGACCCGGTGGAACTCGCGGACGAGGGCACGGTCGCGGCCCGGGCCGACGTAGTAGACAGCCACCAACGGCCCGGTCGCGACGGGCGAAGGGGTGACGGCGACGGTCGGGGCCGCGGGCCGGGGCGGTTCCGGCTGCGGCGCGTCCGGCAGGACGAGGATCGTGACGGCCGCCGCCGCGGCAGCGGCGAGGCCGGCACCCCACACGACCCAGCCTCGCGAGCGCCGGCGCCGGGTGCGCGCGCGGATCGCCGCCAGCGCGTCGGGCCGCACCTCCACCGTGGACGCCTCGGCCTCCAGCGCGCGCCGGATCGTCTCCTCCGGGTTCATGACAGCCGCTCCAGGATCGGGCGCAGGGCGGCGACGGCCCGCGCGGCGTGGCTCTTGACCGCACCGCGGCTGACCCCCATCGCCTCGGCGATCTCCGCCTCGGACAGGTCGGCGTAGTAGCGCAGCACGATCGCCTCCCGCTGGCGGGTCGGGAGGCGGCGGATCGCGTCGACCACCGCGGCCTGGGTGAGCAGGTCCAGGGCGCCGGACTCGGCACTGGGCACGTCCGCCGGGGGACGGCTCGCGGCCAGGTGCGCGTCGACCACGCGGCGGTGCCGCAACGCCGAGCGGCAGCCGTTGACCACCGCCACCCGCAGGTAGGCCAGCGCCTTGTCGGGATCGCGGAGCGTGTGCCAGCGGGCGTGCAGCCGGACGTACGCGTCCTGCACGATCTCCTCGGCGATGCCCCGCTCGTGCAGCAGCAGGCTGGCCAGCCGCACCATCGGTCGGTAGTGCGCGCCGAAGAGATGGGTGACCGCCTGGTCGGCGTCCCATTCGGTGGACGGTCGGTCGGCCATGCCCCTCCGGGGACGTAGCGCCGTGTCGGCTCGCACGGAATCCTGACGCGCGACGGACGCATCCGGTTTACCGCCAACGGCACCGTACGCCATGCCTTGAATGTCCAAATTCCCGATAGATGTGATAGGGAACTCGATGGACGTACGCCGACGCGTCTCTAAGCTGTCCCCCATGTCCAGGCGACTTCCTCTCGCGGTCGCGGTCGCGGCCGCCCTGATAACGACCCTCGCGGCCTGCGCGCCCGAGGAGACGCCGGAGGCCACGCCCTCGGGGTCGGCCGCCGCGTCCTGCACCAAGGACTCGCTCCAGACGCAGACCGCGGGCAAGCTGACGATCGCCACCGACGACCCGGCGTACGAGCCGTGGGTGGTCGGCAACAAGCCGGAGTCCGGTGAGGGCTTCGAGGCCGCGGTGGCCTACGCCGTCGCGGAGAGGCTCGGCTTCGCCAAGTCCGATGTGGCGTGGACCCGGGTCACTTTCAACAACGCGATCGCGCCCGGCCCGAAGGCGTTCGACTTCGACGTCAACCAGTTCTCGATCACGCCGGAGCGCCAGCAGGCGGTCGACTTCTCGTCGCCGTACTACCTGGTCCGGCAGACCGTCATCACGCTGAAGTCGTCGAAGATCGCCAACGCGAAGTCCGTCGCCGAGCTCACGTCGGCGAAGCTGGGCGCCCAGGTGGGCACGACCAGCTTCCAGGCGGTGACCGAGCTGATCAAGCCGAGCAGCGAGCCGCAGGTCTACAACTCCAACGACGACGCCAAGAAGGCGCTGGAGAACGGCCAGATCGACGGCCTCGTGGTCGACCTGCCGACGGCGTTCTACATCACCGGCGCCGAGCTGACCGACGGCAAGATCGTCGGACAGCTGCCGCAGGTGGGCACGCCGGAGACCTTCGGCCTGCTGCTCGACAAGGGCTCGCCGCTGACGAAGTGCGTCAGCGACGCGGTCGACCAGCTCCGCAGCGGCGGTCAGCTCGCCGAGCTCGAAAAGAAGTGGCTCGCCGACACGGCGGGCGCGCCCGAGCTCTCGTGACCCGGCTGGCCGACGGCGCACCGCCGCTCTCGGCCGTCCAGCTCGACCGGGTCGCCTGGCGGCGACGCCAAACGATCCGGTCGATCCTGGTCGCCGCCGCGTCGACCGCCGTGCTCGGCGTGCTGCTGGTCGTCGCGGTCACCGGCGCGCCCGGCTGGGACCGCGTCCGCGCGTCGTTCCTGGACCCGTCGATCGCGGCCGACGCGCTGCCCGACATCCTGCGCGGGCTCTGGCTCAACGTCCGGCTGCTGGTCTTCTGCGCGTTGGGGTCGCTGGCGCTGGGCCTCGTGATCGCGCTGCTGCGTACCCTGCGTGGCCCGGTCTTCTTCCCGGTCCGCGCGCTGGCGACCAGCTACACCTACACGTTCCGTGGGCTGCCGCTGATCATCGTGATCTACGTGCTCACCCTCGGCGTGCCCGGGCTGCGCCTGCAGGGCATGCCGTCGGTACTGGTGCTCGGCGGCGCGGCGCTGGTGCTCACCTACTCGGGCTACCTGGCCGAGGTGTTCCGGGCCGGCATCGAGTCGGTGCACCCCAGCCAGGTCGCCGCGGCGCGCTCGCTCGGGCTGACCTACCGCCAGGCGATGCGGCACGTGGTGCTGCCGCAGGCGGTGCGCCGGGTCGCGCCGCCGCTGCTCAATGACACGGTGGCGCTGCAGAAGGACGTCGGCCTGGTCTCGCTCGCGGGTCCGATCGACGCGGTGCGCGCCGCGCAGATCTCGACAGCCGAGCACTTCAACTACACGCCGTACATCGTCGCGGGGGTGTTGTTCGTGCTGCTCGCCATCCCGCTGATCGCGGTCACCGACTGGGTGACGCTGCGGGCCGCCCGCCGGCAGGCCGGCCGATGACCGCCGTGCTCGCCTGCCAGGGCGTCCGCAAGGTCTTCGGGCCGACGGTCGTGCTCGACGGGCTCGACCTGGAGGTCGCCGAGCACGAGGTGGTGGCGCTGATCGGCGCGTCCGGCTCGGGCAAGTCGACACTGCTCCGCTGCGTCAACCTGCTGGAAGAGGTCGACGACGGCATGATCCACCTGGACGGGGCACACATCACCGATCCACGGGTCAACCCCGACCTCGTACGCCGGAAGATCGGCATCGTGTTCCAGGCGTACAACCTGTTCCCGCACCTGTCGGTATTGGACAACATCACACTGGCGCCGGTGCGGGTCCACAAACGTCCCGTGGCGGAGGCCCGCGAGCAGGCGCTGGCGCTGCTGTCCCGGATCGGGCTGGCGGAAAAGGCGTCGGCGTATCCGGACCGCCTCTCGGGCGGCCAGCAGCAGCGGGTGGCGATCGTGCGTGCCCTGGTCAACTCGCCTCGGTTGCTATTGCTGGACGAGGTGACGTCGGCGCTGGACCCGGAGCTCGTCGGCGAGGTGCTGGACCTGATCCGCGACCTCAAGCGCGACGGCATGACGATGGTGCTGGCGACGCACGAGATGACGTTCGCGCGTCAGGTCGCCGATCGGGTCTGCTTCCTGGACGCGGGCCGCATCCTCGAACAGGGTCCGCCGGAGCAGGTCCTCGACAATCCGGTCGAGCCACGCACGCGGCAGTTCCTCGGCCGCCTGGCGCCGGCCTAGCGACCTCGCCGCGTCGCTCGACCTTCGCCCGGGCCGTCTCTGCCTGGTCCGCACAAAGACCGGATATATGGAGTTTCTTCGCGATATAACCGTTTTGGCCCTCCAATCAGGAGGCATATTCGGTTCTCATCGAGGAGAGACGTGAAATCTCTTAGTCGACGCCGCGCGCTGCGCGCGCTGAGCGTGACCGGCCTCGCCGGCCGCGACCCTGTTGGCCGTGGGCAGCCTGGCCCAGGCCGAGCCGGAGGGCACGCGGGTCATCAACGCCTGCGTCAACAAGGCGACCGGCGACGTGCGGATCCCGACCGGCTTCCGGCCCGAGTGCGGCCCGTTCGAGGAGAGCGTGCGCTGGAACGTCCGCGGCCCACGCGGCCCGCAGGGTCCGCCCGGACCCGCCGGCCTGACCGGCCCGAGCCAGGTGCTCAGCGAGACCGAGGACATCCCGGCCAACAGCGCGTTCCAGAACGTCAGCGTCTCGTGCCCGGACGGGCTCGTGCCGACGGGCGGTGGCTTCCAGGTCGACTCCCCCGACCTCACCGTGGTCGGCAGCGTGCCGCTGGTGGGTCCGGGCGGCAGCGGCCCGCTCGGCTGGCAGGCGACCTTCACCAACACCACCGACGAGGTGCACGCGGGAACGGCCTACATCCTCTGCTACACCGCGCCGAGCTGACGCGGCTCCAGCGCGGCCAGCACCGCGCTGAACTGGTCGGCCGGCAGCACGATCCGGTTGACGTGGAACGACTGTGAGCCGCGGCGCCAGATCGGTGTCGGGAGGTGGCGCCGCGGCTCACGGGTCGTCACCCAGATCTGCCAGGCGTCGTAGCCCTCGGCCTGGCCCGTCCAGACCCGGTCGACCCGGGACCAGGGCACGACGCGGGTACGCGCCAGAGAGCGGATCTTGATGCCGTGCGCGCTCACGTAGACGCCGACCAGCACGGTCCGCCACAGCCCGACCTGCCAGAGCAGCACGATCGGGAGGGCCACCAACGCCGCCACCGTGCGGCCGGTGAGCGCGGGCGCGACCGCCGGCACGAGCCCCACGACGGACCAACCCAGCGCGAACCCGTAACGCCCCTTGTCGTGACCGGCGACGACCGGGCGCCATCGCCGCACGGGTGTCAGGCCCAGGGCCGCGCGCCGCGGCGTGAGTCGATCCCGTTGGGTGCGCCGTACTTCGGGTCGCTCCCCCGGATGTGCACGTCGAGCGCGGTCGCGCGCGCCAGATAGAGCCGAAGCTCCGCGTCGCCGGAGAGCTCGTCGGGCGTGAACGCGACCGCGCCGGGCGCGACGTCGCCGAACGCCGAAGCACACCGTTGCGGCAACTCGTGGTCCGGCACCAGGGCCGCCACCGCGTCCACGTACACGGCGCGACCCTGCCCGATCGCGGCCGTGGAGTCGAAGACGACGATCGCGACGTCGGGCCGCTCGGCGACGTTGACCGAGTGCCGCGCCACCGGCGAGGAGACCCAGTAGAAGTCGCGATAGCCGACGTGCGTGAAGTAGACCGGCGACACCCGCGGCCGCCCGTCCGGGCCGACGGTGCCGAGAGTCAGATAGCTGTTGGCGTCGATGATCTGGCGCGCCATCTCGTCGAGCTCGTCGCTCATGGGGCGTCCCTTCGGCCGTGGATCGTCAATGCTCTCGCACGACCGGTGTTTCCCTCTGCCCCTTCCACTATACGTGCGGCGCAACCTCTACGAATCGGCCCGGATGCTGATTTTCGTGCTCTGACCTGCTCATATGCTCGTCGGGACCCACTACGAGCGGATACCCGGGGGAGCATCGTGCCCGCAGTCAGGACACAGGAGATCGCCGCTGAGCAACAGGTTGTCGATCGGGTCTACCAGCGCCTCGACGTGCTGCGCGAGCAGGCCAGGGCGCTCGAGGGAGAGGGGCACCAGCGGGCCACGACCAGGTCGGCGACCGGGCTGGTGGAGCGGGACGCCATCGTCCACCGGGCCGCCAGCCGGATGCACGAGCTCGACGCCGAGGCCGACGGGCTGGTGTTCGGGCGGCTCGACTTCACCGACGGCGACACGTACCACATCGGACGGTTGGGCGTCCGCGACGGCATCGAGCCGCTGCTGGTCGACTGGCGCGCGCCGGCCGCGGCGCCGTTCTACCGCGCGACCACCGGCGACCCGCTGGACGTGGTGCGCCGCCGCGTCATCTTCTGCCGGGGCGAGCGGGTCGTGGACCTCGACGACGACCTGCTCTCCCCCGAGGCCGACGCCGCCGGCGACCTGCGCGTGCTCGGCGAGGGTGCCCTGCTGGCCGCGCTGCGCCGGTCCCGCGGCCCGCACATGCGCGACATCGTCACCACCATCCAGCGCGAGCAGGACGAAGCCATCCGGGCACCCGCCCGCGGCGTCACCCTGATCACCGGCGGCCCGGGCACGGGCAAGACGCAGGTGGCACTGCACCGGGCGGCGTACCTGCTCTACACCGACCGCGGCCGGTTCACCGGCGGCCGCATCCTGGTGGTCGGCCCGTCGACGGTGTTCACCGACTACATCGGCCGGGTGCTGCCGTCGCTGGGTGAGGACAGCGTGCAGCTGCGGGCCATCGGCGAGCTGTTCGACGGCGTGACGGCCACGCGCCGCGACCGTGCCGAGGTCGCCCGGGTCAAGGGCGGCGAGCGCATGCGCGAGGTGCTGACCGAGCTGATGTGGCAGACACCGCCGGGAGCGCCAGACAAGCTGCGCGTCGTGTACGCCGGTCAGGTGCTCACGATCGGCGCCGGAGACCTGTCGGCCGCCCGCACCCGGGTGCGCGCCCGCTGCGAGGCGGACGGCACGCCCCCGAACTCCGCCCGCCGGGCCGCCGCCGCGGTGCTGCTCGACGAGCTGTGGTCCACCGTGGACGCCGACCACCTCGACCGGGAGCTCTTCGTGCACGAGGTCGGCGACCGGGGCGAGTTCCAACGGTTCCTCCGCGCCTGGTGGCCTTCTCTGACGCCGACGGCGGTGCTGCCGTGGCTGGCCGACCCGGCCCGCGTGACCGGCCCGGATGCGGAGACCCTGTCCGCGTCCTATCGAGGCGACGGCTTCTCCGTCGACGACGTGCCGCTGCTCGACGAGCTGACCGGGCTGCTCGGCGACCCACCGCCGCCGCCCCGGGCACCCAAGCCGGAGTGGCAGCTACGCGAGTTGACCACCGAGCGGCGGCTCGCCGACACGTTCGTGCTGAGCTGCGGGCTCCAGGAGGGCTGGGAGCTCTACGCTCCGGGCCTCGCGACGCCGATGGCGCTGGCCGGCCCGGGCATCGACAACGACGCGGCCGGCCTGGCCCAGCAGTGGGCCGAGGCCGTCATCCTCCGCGAGGGGCACAAGGTGGTCGGCTGGACCGACGGCTTCGACCCGCACGGCGAGGAGGGCTACGTGCCGGTGCTCGCCGAGCCGCTGCCGGTCGCCGAGGTCGACGACGCCCCCGTGGAGGAGCCGTACCTCCACGTGATCGTCGACGAGGCCCAGGACCTGTCGCCGATGGAGTGCCGGATGATCGCGCGGCGGGCGGCGTACGCGTCGATGACCATCGTCGGTGACCTCGGCCAGGCGACCCACCCGCTGGCCGCCGACTCGTGGTCGGACCTGGTCGCCCGGCTGGGCAAGCACGAGGTCCGCACGCTGGACCTGCGCACGGGCTACCGGGTGCCGCAGACGATCGCGGACTACGCGGCCCGCGCGCTGGCGCCCGGCATCGAGCCGACCCGCTCCTACCAGCCCGGCGGCGCGCTCTCGGTGCGCCAGGTCGACGACCTGGCCGAGGCGGCGAGGGTGGCGGTCCGCGAGGTTCCGGCCGACGCGACGGTCGCGGTGATCGCCGCCGACGACCTGGCCGCGACCCTGGGCGACGTGCCCGGGGCCGCCGTGGTGCCGGCCAGCATGGTCAAGGGCCTCGAGTACGACCACGTGATCGTCCTGGAGCCGGCCGCCATCGTCAGCGCCGAGCCCCGCGGCCTGGCCCGCCTCTACGTGACCCTGACCCGAGCGGTCGCCGGCCTGGTCGTGCTCCACCACGAGCCACTACCGGAGGAGCTAACCCTTGTGGTGGGTGCGGGCGTAGTGGCGGGCGACGCGGGTGCGGTTGCCGCAGATGTTGGGGGTGCACCACTGGCGGCGGGTGGTCTCGGCCAGGAACAGCATCGAGCAGGCGGGGTTGGCGCAGCGGCGCAGGCGGGCCAGCCGCCGCTCGTCGGCGAGTAGCTCGATAGCGCCGCGCGCGGTCGAGGCCAGCGCCGCGTTGCCGCCGTGCTCGGTGTGCCAGTCGGTCTCTTCGCGGTAGCCGCCGTCCGTGGCCGTGAGGCGCAGGCTGGTCGGCACCGCGGCGGCCACGGCGTTGACCTCGTCGAGGCTGCCCGGTGCCGGCCCGCGGCCTTCCAGGTGGGCGTCGAACAGGTCGCGGATCGCCGTGCGCAGGCGCTGGGTCCCGGCGAGGTCCGGCGTGGGGCCGGCGGGCAGGCGCGACGCCTGGAGCCGCCACCAGGCCTCCGCCGCGGCCGGGTCGGCGATCAGGTCCTGCGGCGGGTCGGTGACGAGCATCTTGGTGTCGACCAGGTCGAGCGCGACCAGCGGCTCGCCGCCCATCGGGAAGCCGGCCGCCTGGACGTCGGCCAGACTGATGCTCATTTACCCAGCCTATCCATTAGTTGAGACGATCGCGAGAACCGCTTGCGCCCCACTGCCTAATGCTTCTAGCGTCGAGTTATGCATTAGGGAGGCATGATGACACTCAAGGACCGGACCGTGCTGGTCATCGGCCGGGGCGGCGGGATCGCCCGGGCCACCACCGACGCCGTGCGCGAGGCCGGTGCGTCGGTCGTGGTCGCCGGGCGCGATCCCGCCAAGCTCGCGGTCGCCTACGACGACCCGGCGATCACCGCCGAGACCGTCGACCTGACCGACGAGGCCAGCGTGGCGGCGCTGGCGGCGCGCCTCGGCACCGTCGACCACGTGGTCACCACCGCGTCCGCGCGGGCTCGTGGGCCGGTGGGTGAGCTCGACCCCGACGTGGTGGCGCTGTCCCTGCGCACCAAGGCGGTCGGGGCGATCCTGCTGGCCAAGCACTTCGCCACCCGGATGCCCGCGGACGGCTCGTTCCTGCTGTTGTCCGGTGCGACCTCGGTCAAGCCGGCGGCGGGGATGCTGGCCGTGGCGGCCACCAACGGCGCCGTGGACGCGATCGTCCGCTCGCTCGCGGTGGAGCTCGCGCCGATCCGGGTCAACGCGATCTCGCCGGGCACGATCGACACCGGCGCGTACGACGCGCTCGGCCCGGAGCGGAAGGCGGCGCTGTTCGCGGGCCGCGGCGGCACCAACCCGGCCCGCCGGGTCGGCACGGCCGACGACGTGGCTCAGGCGGTCGTCTTCGCGTTGACCAACACGTTCCTGACCGGGGTGTCGTTGGGGATCGACGGCGGCGAGAGGCTGGTGTGACATGCGTGGCACCGAACCCAGCGGCCCGGCGGCGGTGACGCCCGTTGTCGGCCCGCTGCCACCGATCTACGTTGGCGAGGGGGGAGCCATGGCCACGCTGGTGTCGGTGAACGTGGGACTGCCGAAGGACGTCGAGTGGCAGGGCCGGACCGTCTACACGGGAGTGTTCAAGACGCCGGTGCCGGGACGCACGATGGTCCGCCGGCTCAACGTCGACGGCGACGGCCAGGGCGACCTGGCCGGCCACGGCGGCGAGATGCGGGCGGTGCTGGTCTACCAGACCGACTCGTACGCGCACTGGTCGGACTTCTTCGACAAGGACCTCGGCGGGCACGGCGCGTTCGGTGAGAACTTCACCGTCGACGGCCTGCCCGACGACAAGGTGCACGTCGGCGACCGCTACCGGATCGGCGACGCCGAGTTCGAGGTCACCCAACCCCGCGTCACCTGCTTCCGGGTGGGCCTGCGGCTCGGCGAGCCGAGGCTCCCGGCGCTGCTGGTCGGCCACCACCGCCCCGGCTTCTACCTGCGGGTGATCACCGAGGGCGAGGTCGGCGCCGGCGACGAGATCGTCCGCACCCGGGTCGGCCCGCACCAGATCACGGTGGCCGAGGTCGACGCGCTGCTCTACCTGCCGAACCCCGACCACGATCGGATCCGCGACGCCCTCGACGTCCCGGCGCTGAGCCCGGGCTGGCAGGCGTCGTTCAAGGAGATGCTGGCCGGCGGGGGCGGGCTCGCGCCGATCCCGGTGGGCAAGGAACCGGCGTGGACGGGCTTCAAGAAGCTGCGGGTGGACCGGATCGTCCCGGAGAACGCGTCGATCACGTCCTACTACCTGGCCCCGACCGACGACCAGGCGCTGCCGCCGGTGCAGCCGGGCCAGTACCTGACGCTGCGGGTTCCGGAGGCCGGCGACCCGGTGCCGGTGCGCTCCTACTCGCTGTCGGACCCGGTGGCGTACCGGATCAGCGTGAAGCGCGAGCAGCACGGAGCGGTCAGCGGCTTCCTGGCCGACCACTGCAAGCCCGGCGCGCTGATCGAGGTGGCGCCGGCGCGGGGCGAGTTCCTGCTGGCCGATGGCACGGACCCGGTGCTGCTGATCTCGGCCGGCATCGGCGTGACACCGGTGCTCGCGATGCTGCACCAGCTGGCGGCCGACCGCGACCAGCGGCAGATCTGGTGGATCCACACGGCGCACGACGCGAACCACGAGGCGTTCGCCGACGAGACCCGCGCCCTGCTGGCCGAACTGCCGAACGCGCAGGAGCACGTCTTCTGGTCGACAAAGACGCGGCTGACCGGTTCCGTGCTGGACGCGCTGGCACCACCCAAGGACGCCGACGCGTACGTCTGCGGCCCGGAGTCCTTCATGGACGACATCAGCAGGGCGCTGGTCGACTACGGCATGAAGCCGGCCAGAGTACGCACGGAGCTGTTCGCGGCCCGCTCGGCGATCAACCCCGGCATCACCGACAAGACCCGCCGCCAGCCGCACCCGCCGGAAGGCCCACCGGGCACCGGCCCGCGGGTCACCTTCGCCCGCAGCGGCCTGACGGTCCCGTGGTCCGACGACCGTCACTCGCTGCTGGAGCTGGCGGAGTCGTGCGACGTGCCGACCCGCTGGTCCTGCCGCACCGGCGTCTGCCACACCTGCGAGACAGGCCTGCTCTCGGGCGAGGTCGCGTTCGACCCGGAGCCCCTCGAGCCCGCGGGGCCGGGCAACACCCTGATCTGCTGCTCCCGCCCCCGCGGCGAGGTGGTCCTGGACCTCTAGATCGCGCGGATGGCCAGGGCCGCGTCCAGGGCGGCCACGGTCGCGGCCCAGCCCTTGTCCTCGGCCGAGCCCGGCAGGCCCGCGCGGTCCTGCGCCTGCTCCAGCGTGTTGACGGTGAGCACGCCGTGCGCGACCGGCTTGCCCGAGTCGAGCGCGACCCGGGTCAGCCCCTCGGTCACCGACTGGCAGACGTAGTCGAAGTGCGCCGTGGAGCCGCGGATGACCACGCCGAGGGCCACGACCACGTCGTACTTCTTCGCCAGCGCCTGCGCGACCACCGGGATCTCGACGGAGCCCGCGACCCGCGCGACCGCCACGTCCGCGACCGCCGAGGCCTTCGCCGCCGCCACCGCGCGGTCGACCATGTGGTCGGTCAGCTCGGCGTGCCAGCGGGCGGCGACGATGCCCACCGTCAGCCCTTCCGCGTTGACAGCGGCCACCTCAGGTTCGCCGAAACCGGCCATCAGAATCCCTCCGCCACGTCGACGTCGTCGAGCGCGTCGATCAGGTGACCCATGCGGTCACGCTTCGTCCGCAGGTAGCGGACGTTCTCCGGGTGCGGCCGCACCGGGAGACCCTCGCGGCCGACGATGGTCAGCCCGTAGCCCTCCAGGCCCGCCCGCTTGGCCGGGTTGTTGGTGAGCAGGCGCATCGAGCGCACGCCCAGGTCGTAGAGGATCTGCGCGCCGGTGCCGTAGTCGCGGGCGTCGGCGGGCAGACCCAGGTCGAGGTTGGCGTCGACGGTGTCGCGGCCCATGTCCTGCAGCTGGTAGGCCTGGAGCTTGTGCAGCAGGCCGATGCCGCGACCCTCGTGGCCGCGCATGTAGAGCACCACGCCGCGGCCCTCGGCCGCCACGCGGGCGAGCGCCGCGTTGAGCTGCGGGCCGCAGTCGCAGCGCAGCGAGCCGAACACGTCGCCGGTCAGGCACTCGGAGTGCACCCGGACGAGCACGTCGGCACCGTCGCCGATGTCGCCGTAGACCATCGCGACGTGCTCCGCCGCGTCGTGCTCGGCGCGGTAGCCGATGGCGGTGAACACGCCGTGGTCGGTCGGGATGCGCGTCTCGACGACCCGCTCGACCTGCTTCTCGTGGTGCCGGCGGTAGGCGATCAGGTCGGCGATCGAGATCAGCACCAGGTCGTGCTCGGCCGCGAACGTCTCCAGGTCAGGCAGGCGCATCATCGTGCCGTCGTCGTTGACGAGCTCGCAGAGGACGCCGGCCGGGCGCAGGCCGGCCAGCACCGCGAGGTCGATCGCGGCCTCGGTGTGGCCGGGCCGGCGCAGCACGCCGCCGGCCTTGGCCCGCAGCGGCACGACGTGGCCGGGGCGGGACAGGTCGCCCGGGTTCGTCTCCGCCCCGGCCAGGAGCCGGATCGTGTGCGCGCGGTCCGCGGCCGAGATGCCGGTGGTGACGCCCGCCCGGGCGTCGACCGTCACCGTGTACGCGGTGCCGCGCCGGTCCTGGTTGGTGTGGTACATCGGCGGCAGCTCGAGGCGGTCCGCGTCCTCCTCGGTGATCGGCGCGCAGATGTAGCCGGAGGTGTAGCGGACGGTGAACGCGAGGAGTTCCGGCGTCGCCAGCTCGGCGGCGAAGATGAGGTCGCCCTCGTTCTCCCGGTCCTCGTCGTCGACGACCACGACCGGCTTGCCCGCCGCGATCGCGGCGACGGCCTCTTCCACAGTGGACAGCGTCATGACCTCTCCCCCAGCAGCCGTTCGACATACTTGGCGATCACGTCGACCTCGAGGTTCACAAGGTCTCCGACCTGCTTGTGCCCGAGCGTGGTGAGCGACAGCGTGGTCGGGATCAGCCCGACCGAGAACGTGTCGTCACCCGCCTCCATCACCGTCAGCGAGACACCGTCGACGGTGATCGAGCCCTTCTCCACCACATAGCGCCGGATCGACGCGGGCAGCTCGAACCGCACCGTGGTCCACTGCTCGGCGGCCTCCCGACCGACGATCCGGGCGACGCCGTCGACGTGCCCCTGCACCAGGTGGCCGCCGAGCCGGGTGTCCAGCCGGGCCGCGCGCTCCAGGTTGACCGGGTCACCCGGGTGCAGCTCGCCGAGCGACGAACGCCGCAGCGTCTCGCCCATCACGTCGGCCGTGAACCCCTCGCCGGAGATCTCGACGGCGGTCAGGCAGACGCCGTTGACCGAGATCGAGTCGCCGTGCTTGAGATCGTCGACGACGGTCTTGCCGCGGATGGCGATCAGGCCGGAGTCGTCGCCGGTCGCCGTCCAGCCGACCATTTCGCCGAGCTCTTCGATGATGCCGGTGAACATGCGGGTCAGCCCTCCTTCTTGCGTGGCACAGCGGTGAACCGCAGGTCAGGGCCGACCCGCGTGACATCGGTGAGGTCGAGGTCGATGACCTCGGAGATGGTCGACACGCCGGCGTCGACGAGCGCCGACGCACCGGCGCCGAGCAGCTTCGGAGCGACGTAGCCGACCACCTTGTCGACCAGCCCGGCCGCGAGGAACGCGCCGGCGAGTCGGGGGCCGCCTTCGAGCAGCACGGACCGGACGCCGCGTACGTGCAGGGCCGCGAGCAGCGCCTGGAGGTCGACCTTGCCGTCCGGGCCGGTGCCGACCTGCGCGGCGGTCGCCACCCAGGTCGCGGCGGCGTTGTCACGGACCTTCGCGCCGGCGGGGGTACGCCCGGCGCTGTCCACCACGACCCGCAGCGGCTGCCGGATCGCCAGCGAGCCGTCGCGCAGGTTGCGGGCGGTGAGCCGGGGGTCGTCGGCCAGCACGGTGCCGATGCCGACCATGACCGCGTCGCTGGCGCAGCGCAGCGCGTGCACGTCCGTCCGGGCGGCCTCGGAGGTGATCCACATGCTGGTGCCGTCGGCGGCCGCGGACCGGCCGTCGAGGGTCGCCGCGTACTTCCAGGTCACGTAGGGCCAGCCCCGGCGCACGCTGGTCAGCCAGGCGATGTTGCCGGCCTCGGCCTCGTCCTCGCGTACGCCCATCTCGACCTCGACGCCCGCGGCGCGCAGCGTCTCGGCGCCGCCCCGGGCGACCGGGTCCGGGTCGGCGACGCCGACGACGACCTTGGAGACGCCCGCGTTGATCAGCGCACGGGTGCAGGGGCCGGTGCGGCCGGTGTGGTTGCAGGGCTCCAGGGTGACGATCGCGGTGCCATTCCTGGCCCGCTCGCCGGCCTGCGCCAACGCGACGATCTCGGCGTGCGGTCCGCCGGCGTACGCGTGGAAGCCCTCGCCGACCACCTCGCCCGCGGCATCGAGCAGCACGCAGCCCACGATCGGGTTGGGGCTCGTGGTGCCGAGGCCGCGCGCACCGAGTGCGATCGCGCGCCGCATCGCCTCGTCGATGGAGACGCCGCCGCTCGCCATGCCCGTTCCTTCCCGTTCGCCATGGTCACGCGCGGCGCGGGCAGGGTCTGGGATTGCGGCAAGGCGCGGCTCGGGACGGCAACGACGCGCCGACCCGACGGCAGCGCCAGGGAACGGCGCGGCCATCCGCCCTCGCGCTGTCTCCCATCCGGACTGTCTGGGCGGCCATGGGGGCTGCCCAACCGTCGGCCCCGGATTCTCACCAGGTCCACCGTTCGAGAGGTTCCTCGACCGGGTCGCGGGCTTACCAGGGGCCAGGCCCCCGGATCACCGCCGGTTCGGAATTTCACCGAGTCCCGCCAGCGCGTGGTGGGTACGGTCCAGTCTTACACGCGATTCGCGGAACAGCGATCGACAGGCGACCTACCTCACACGCGGCGCCGGTCACGGACACACTCCGACAAAACGGACAGCGTGACCGGGCAGCGAGTGCTTCAGCTGGCCGCCAGGCGGCGGTCGACGGCGACGTACGAGCCAGGTTGGCTCTTCGCGACGCTCTTCATCTCGTTGGCCAGCGCGATGATCTCGCGCGGGTCGGAGAACCTCCGGTCGCCGCTGGAGAGCGCCACCCCGATCGAGAGGGTGACCAGCGCGGCCCGCTGGATGTTGTTGCGGCGGTCGCGCACCTCGACGTAGCCCCGGGCCGCGTCACGCTCGTCGTAGAGCCCGTCGGTGGTCTTCTCGTAGTCGAGGACCGCCTTCTCGGACAGCGGCCGGACCTGCTGCGGCGAGCAGACGATCACGAAGTCGTCGCCACCGATGTGCCCCAGGAAGGCCGGTGGCATGCCGGCCTCGATCACCGCCCGGTGGAGGCTGCGGGCCAGCGCGCTGATGAACTCGTCGCCGCGGCCGAAGCCGTACACGTCGTTGACGCTCTTGAACCGGTCGATGTCGATGTAGGCGACCGCGTAGTCGGTGCCGCTGCGGACCCGGTCGGTGATCTCCCGGCCGATCCGCGTGTTGCCGGGCAGGCCGGTCAGCGGCGAGACCTCGCGATATTCGCGGTTGCGGCGCAGCGTCGACTCGACCCGCGCGCAGAGCTCCGAGGTGTCGAACGGCTTGACGATGTAGTCGTCGGCACCGTTCGTCAGCCCGTAGACCTTGTCGACGGTCAGCCCCTTGGCGGTCAACATGATGATCGGCAGGGCGGCGGTCATCGGGTTGGCGCGCAGCCGCCGGGTCAGCTCGACGCCGTCGATCCGGGGCATCATCAGGTCGACCACGCACAGGTCCGGCCTGGCCCGCTCGATCAGGTCGAGCGCCTCCTGGCCGTCGGCGGCGTGCATGACGTCGAAACCGTGCAGCTTGAGGCTGATGCCGACGAACCGGGCGATGTCTTCGTCGTCGTCGACGACCAGCACGAGACCGAGCTTGTTGGCGGTCTCCAGGCTGACCTCGTTGCGCTCGCTCATCGGTGGCCGACCACACCGGCGGCGAGGCCGCGCAGCCGTCTGATCGCCGCCGCCGGATCGTCGGCGCCGTAGACCGCGGTGCCCGCGACGAACGCGTCGGCGCCCGCCTCGGCCGCCTGCTCGATCGTGTCGGCGGCGATGCCGCCGTCGACCTCGATGCGCAGCTCCAGGTGCCCGCTCTCCTGCGCGGCGCGCACCTTGCGGACCTTGTCGAGCAGCTCCGGCACGAAGCGCTGGCCGCCGAAGCCCGCCTTGATGGTCATCACCAGAAGCGTGTCGAAGCTGGGCAGCAGTTCCAGGTAGGGCTCGATCGGGGTGTCGCGGTCGATCGCCAGGCCCGCCTTCGCGCCCGCCGAGCGCAGGTCCTTGGCCAGCGCGACCGGGTTGTCGGACGCCTCGGCGTGGAAGGTGACGTTGTAGGCGCCGGCGTCGGCGTAGGCCGGAGCCCAACGGCGCGGCTCGTCGATCATCAGGTGCACGTCGAACGGCAGTTGCGTGATCGGTCGGAGGCTCTGCACCACCGGCAACCCGATCGTCAGGTTGGGCACGAAATGGTTGTCCATGACGTCGATGTGCAACCAGTCCGCGTCTTGCTCGACCAGGCGGACCTCGTCGGCGAGATGGGCGAAGTCAGCGGCGAGGATGCTGGGGGCGACGATCGGCGACGGTCGGGTCACCGGGCCAGTGTACGAACCTGAGGCCGTTCCCCGTAGGGTTGCCCTCAACCCGGCCCTGTGGAGGGATGCACAGATGCGACGGTCGTGGGCGGTGGGCCTCGCGAGCCTGGTGGCGACCCTGGCCCTCGCGGGCTGTGGTGGCAACCCGGCCGGGGTCGACGGCGACATCAGCGACGACTGGCGGCCGATGAGCGAGCCCAAGCCGTTCGTGCCGGACGCCGAGGTCTGCCACGCGTCCGCGGTGGAGTCCGGCTACCTGGCCGCGTACGCGCCGGTGGACTGCGACTCCCCGCACATGATCGAGACGGTCCACGTCGGAACGTTCGAGGACGCCGGCACCAAACCCCCGAAACCGGGCGAGAAGACCTACCAGAGCGCGTACGGCGACTGCAGCGACAAGGCCAGCGACTACGTCGGCGGCGACTGGCGCACGGCCCGGCTCACGCTCAGCCTCGCGCTGCCCGGTCCGGAGGCGTGGCAGGGCGGCTCCCGCTGGTACCGCTGCGACGTCGGCGAGACGACCTCGCTCGACGACACCAGCACCGCCTACCGCTCCGCCTCGCTGAAGGGCGCGCTGTCGAAGGCGGGCGGGCTGCAGTACGGCTGCTTCACGCCGAAGATCTCCAAGGAGGTCGTGCAGGAGATGGTCGCCATCGCCTGCACCAAGTCGCACCGCAGCGAGTTCGTCGGCATCTACGAGGCGCCGAACAAGCCCTACAAAACGTTCATCGACGACGGCGAGGCCATCCACAAGGCGTGCCTGAACACCGTCGCGACGTACGCCAAGCTGCCGAAGGACGACAACCTGGCGTTCCGCACGGGCACGATCTACTACTACCCCACGGCCGCCGAGTGGGACATGGGCAACCGTGGGGTCAAGTGCTTCTCGTGGGACAGCGGGCGCACGTACACGAAGTCCATCAAGGCCGGCGGCACCGCGTTGATGCCGGTCAACTAGTCCTCTTGAGGACCGCCAGGAACATCGCGTCCGTCCCGTGCCGGTGCGGCCAGAGCTGCACCGTCGGGCCGGCGCCCAGCCCCGGCATGCCGGCCGGGAGCAGGGGGCGGGCGTCGACGAAGTCCACCTCGATGTCCGAGCGGCGCGTGCCCTCGGTGACCGACACGTGCGTCTCGACGGTGTGCGGCGAGCAGGTCACGTAGCCGACCACCCCGCCCGGGCGGACTGCCCGCAGTGCCGCGGTCAGCAACTCGCGCTGCAGCTTGGTCAGCGGCGGCAGGTCACTCGGCTGGCGGCGCCACCTCGCCTCGGGACGGCGGCGCAGCGCGCCGAGGCCCGTGCACGGCGCGTCGACCAGGACCCGGTCGAAGCCCTGTTCCGGCAGGTCCGTCTCGCGGCCCACGTTGCGCCCGTCGGTGTGCAGCACGGTCACCGGGAACCCGGCGACGGCCTTGGACACGAGCCCGGCCCGGTGCTCGGTCACCTCGACCGCGGTCAGCTCGGCGCCGCGTTGCGCGGCGAGCGCGCCGAGCAGGCCGGCCTTGCCGCCGGGGCCGGCGCACAGGTCGAGCCAGCGCGTGTCGCTGCCCTCGATCGGCGCGTCGACCAGCGCGGCCGCGACGAGTTGCGAGCCCTCGTCCTGCACGTGCGCCCGTCCGTGGCGAACCGCGGCCAGGTCGCCCGGCGCACCGCCGGACAGGTAGACGGCGTAAGGCGAGAACGCACCCGGGGACCCACCGACCTCCTCGGCCAGGTCGACCGCGTCGACCCGGCCGGGCCGGGCGCAGAGCACGACCGCCGGTGGTTGGTTGTCCTCGATCAGCAGCCGGCTGGTCTCTTCGAGATCGCCGCCGAGCGCCTCCTGGAACGCCCGCACGATCCACTGCGGGTGGCTGTTGGTCAGGGCGAGGTTGCCGATCGGATCCGTCTCGTACGCCGGAGCGAGCTCTTCGACCCAGGTGTCGATGTCTTTCGTGGTGATCTCGCGGAGCACCGCGTTGGCGAAGCCCGTGGCGCCCGGGGCGACGATCCGCACGAGGTCCACGGTGGACGAGACCGCGGCGTGCGCCGGAACCCGCATGTTGAGGATCTGGTGGGCGCCCAGCCGCAGCGCGTCGCGCGCCGGCGGGTCGATCCGGTCGACCTCGCGGCCGGCCGCGTGGGCGATCACCGCGTCGAGGGTGCCGAGCGAGCGCAGCGTGCCGTAGGTCAGCTCGGTGGCGAACGCCGCGTCACGGCCGCGCACGTCACGATCGGTGAGGATGTGCGGCAGGACCAGGTTGGCGTACGCGTCGTCGCGGTGCACCGCCGCGATCGCCTCGTAGGCCGCGAACCGGGCGGGGTCCACCGTCGGCCGGCCGCCCCGGGCGCCCTGACCGCGGCCCCCTTCGCCTCGGCCCCTTTCGCCTCGGCCCCTTTCGCCTCGGCCCCTTTCGCCTCGGCCGGCGTAGCCGCCTCGGCCGCCCTGGTCACGACCACCTCGGCCGCCTTCGTCGCGGCCGTCGTGGCCGCGTGCCGGGGCGCTCACGCGAAACGCTCGTTGGACTCGACCCGGACGCCCCGCGCCCAGTCGGCGGCGGGCATGGCGCGCTTGCCCGCGGCCCGCACCTCACCGAGGGCGACCGGGGTGGTGGCCGTGCCGACCAGCACGCCGGTGCGGTCGACCAGCAGGTCACCGGGCTTGAGCGCGGGACCGTTGGCGACGGGGCGGACCGGCCCCAGCTTGACGCGGTCCTCGCGGAACGTGGTCCAGGCGCCGGGCGCCGGCGTGCAGGCCCGGATTCTGCGGTCGACGGCGAAGGACGGCTCGTCCCACCGGACCATCGCGTCCTCGACGCTCAGCTTCGGCGCGAGGCTCACCCCGTCGGCGGGCTGCGGCTCCGCCCGCGCCGTGCCCTGCTCGATCGCGTCGAGCACGGCCACCAGGAGCCCGGCGCCGGAGGTCGCCAGCCGCTCCAGCAGGTCGCCGGAGGTGTCCGTCGGTCGGATCTCGTCGGTCAGCGTGCCGTAGACCGGACCCGTGTCGAGACCCGCCTCGAGCTCGAAGACGCTGGCCCCGGTGATCTCGTCGCCGTGCAGCACGGCGTGCTGCACCGGTGCGGCGCCCCGCCAGGCCGGCAGCAGCGAGAAGTGCAGGTTGACCCAGCCGTGGCGCGGGATCTCCAGCGCCGACGGAGGCACCAGGGCGCCGTAGGCGACCACCGGCACGCAGTCGGGCGCGAGGTCGCGCAGCCGCTCCTGGAACTCGGGCTCGCGCGGCTTGGCCGGCGTCAGCACCTCGATGCCGTGCTCGTCGGCCCACGCCCCGGCGGGCGAGCGGACCAGGTTGCGGCCGCGGCCGGCGGGCGCGTCGGGCCGGGTGACCACGGCCAGCAACTCGTGGCCGGACGCCGCGATCGCGTCGAGCGCGGGCAGCGCGACGGCCGGTGTGCCGGCGAAGACCAGCCGCATCAGCGCGCTCCGCCCAGGCCGAACACCGCACCGCTGTGCGGGTTGGTCTTGATCACCGGCGGCGCGCCGGCGTCGTACCACTCGGCCTGGCGGATCTCCTTCATCGCTTCCTTGCGCGCGGCGGCGTCGAGCCGGTCGAGGAAGAGCACCCCGTCGAGGTGGTCGGTCTCGTGCTGCACGCAGCGCGCCATCAGGCCGCTGCCGACCAGCTTGATCGGGTCGCCGAACTGGTTGAAGCCGGTGGCGACGACGTTCTGGCGGCGCTTGGTGTCGACGTAGATCCCGGGGATCGACAGGCAGCCCTCCGGCCCGTCCTGCTCCTCGTCGTCGGGGAAGCTGACCGTCGGGTTGACGATGTGCCCGACCACGTCGTCGACGTCGAAGGCGAACACCCGCAGCCCGACGCCGAGCTGCGGCGCGGCCAGCCCCGCCCCGGACTGCTCCTGCATGGTCTCGACCAGGTCGGCGACCAGCTTGCGCAGCTCAGCGTCGAAGTCGACGACCTGGTCGGCGGGGGTGCGCAGCACCGGGTCGCCGAACAGACGGATGGGCTGGACGGTCACGTGGAACTCCTCGTTCGGGTCGCTCGCACGGGGGCGGGCGAGGCGCAATCCCGACAAGTCTACGGAGCCCCGCCCGGAACCGCCCGGACCCCCGATGTGACGTCAGAACAGGTCGGTGGCATCGACCTGGACGCGCACGGGGTCGGGCGCCTTGCGGGCGCTGCGTACGCCGGTGGCGGCGTGCAGCGCGGCGGCCACCTCGGCGGCCTTGGCCCTGGGTGCGCGGACCAGATAGCGCTCCTGGCCCTGGTCGGCGGGCACCGGGCCGAGCAGCTCGGCGTCCGGCGGCAGGTGCACGGCGTCGAGCAGGTCGGCCACCGCCGGAGCCGACCCGGTCAGGCTGGCCATCCGGGCCGCCGGCGGGAACCGCAGCTCGCGGCGCTCGGCCAGCTCGCGCTCGGCGTACCAGCCGGGGTCCCACCGCAGTAAGGCCTGGACCACGGGCACGCCACCGTCGGCGACCACGACGACCCGCCCGCTCGGCTTGGCGAGGGCCGCCGCGGTCATCCAGCGGCGCAGCGCCTCCTCGCCGGCCCGCAGGTCGGCCCGGGTGAGCAGGGCCCAGGTGTCGAGCAGCACCACGGCCCCGTAGCCGCCCTCGGCGACCGGCTCGGCCCCCGGCGTGGCCACCACGACGGCCGCCGTGGCCGGCACCTCGGTCAGCACCTCGTCGCGGCCGGAGGTGCGCACCGGGATGTCAGGGAACGCGCGGCCGAGCTCCTCCGCGGTCCGGCGGGCGCCGGTGACCGAGGCCCGCAGCCCCCGACTGCCGCAGTGCGGGCAGACGTGGTCGCCGGCCACCCGACCGCACCAGCGGCAGGCCGGCACCGCGTGCGAGGAACGCAGGGCGAGCGGTCCGGAGCAGGCGGTGCAGCGGGCCGGTGCGCGGCAGGTGGCGCACGAGACGGACGGGAGGTAGCCGCGGCGGGGCACCTGGACCAGCACCGGCGCGTCGGCCTTGAGGGCGGCTCTGGCGGCCTCCCAGGCCAGGCTGGGCAACCGTGCGGTGGCCGCGCCGGGGTCGCGGGCCAGCTGCGGGTCGTCGCCGGTCGGGGTGATGGTCGGCATGCGTCGGCGGAGGGTGGCCCGGTCGGCGGCGACCTCGCGCGCCCAGCCGGTCTCCAGCAGGAGCTGCGCCTCGGCGGTGCGGGCATAGCCGGCGACGAGGGCCGCCGCTTGGGCACGTTGCGCCCTGGTCAGGAGCACTTCGCGAGCGTGCGGGTACGGAGCCCGGGGCTCGGCGTGCAGGTCGTCGCCGTCGTCCCAGATCACCACGAGACCGATGTCCTGGACGGGGGCGAAGGCGGCGGCGCGGGTGCCGGCGACGACCTTGACCTGGCCCCGGCTGGCGGCGAGGAAGGCGCGGTAGCGCTTGGCCGGCCCCAGGCCGGCGGCCAGGGTGACGTGCCGGTCCTTGCCGAGCGTGCGGGCCAGCGCGGCGTCGAGCCGGTCGAGGTCACGGGCGTCCGGCACGACGGCGACCACGCCCTTTCCCGCGGCGGCCGCGACGGCAGCCGCCTCGGCGATCCGCGCCGGCCAGTCCTCCCCCGGCAACGCCGACCACACGGCTCGGGGACTCTTGCCGTCCCGCAGCGCGCGCAGAAACCCCTCGCCGGCCTGGTACTCGGACCATCCCGTGCCGGACACCGGCGGCGGTGGCCGGTCCGGCGAGACGGCGTGCGGATCCTCGGCAGGCGGCCGTTCGTCTCGGGCCGCAGGCATCGGTTCAGGCTCGACCACCGACAGAGGTTCATCTCCGGCCACCGGCCCAGGTTCGGTCGCGTCCGCGGAGGGTGATTCGGTCCCATCTGCCAGGAGTGGTCCAGAGCCGCCCACGGGGGGTTCGTTCAGAGGCGCCGGGTGCGGACCGGCTCCGACCGCCGGGAGCGGACCGGCTCCGAACGCCGCGGGGGGTTCGGGTTCGGCCGGTGGTGACTGTTCGGCTCGGGCGTGGCGTGGTGGGACGGCGAGGCGAAGGACGTCGGCCAGGCTGCCCGCATAGCGGTCGGCCACCGCGCGCGCGAGTCCCGCGATCTCCGACGTCAGCACCCGCTCCGGCGAGACGAGGCGCTCCAGGTAGGCCAGCTTCGGCACCGCGGACTCGGCGGCGCGGGCGACGAGCCAGCCGTCGACGAGTTGGCCGGCGAAGCGCACCTTGACCCGGGTGCCCGGCTGCGCCGTATCGTGCAGGTCGGCCGGCACCAGGTAGTCGAAGAGCCGGTCGAGGTGTGGCAACGGCACGTCCACGCACACGCGCGCGACCGGCAGCTCGGCTGCTGGCCGGCGCTCGGCGCGGGCGCTTCGGTTCGGCACCGCACCATCCTTTCACCGCCCTGCCGGGCCACCGTCTCTCCGGCTGGCGGCGCCTGGCCCCCGAGGCCACGCCGAGCCCGCAACATCCCGGTTGCAGATGATCGTGTGCGGCTGAGCTGGTCACGAGACGAGGCCACGCATGATCGTGTGCGGCTGGTCTGGGCGACACACCGCGCGGCGACCAGGCCAGCCGCACACGATCATGTGCTTGCCCGATCTCACACCAGATCAGCCGCACACGATCAAGGCCCGCTCCCGAGCAGGAGACCGGACACGACGGGGACCCGCTTTCGTCCGTCACATGTGGCTGATCCGCGGCAGCGAGCTGTCCGGCGTCAACGCCGGCTCATCGGTCGTCCCGCTGGGCGGCGCGTTGGAAGAGGCCGAGCCGCTCGACGACGATCATGAGCAGCACGACGAGCACGATCGTCGGCAGGGAGCGGATCAGCGACGTGCCGAACGACTCGTCTGTGAGTGCCACCCCCACCAGCGCGGCGGCGAGCCACCCGAGGAGCCCACCGATCGCGTACCGTGCCACGTCGCGTCCCGTCACCGACCGTCCCCGTGATGTCCCCATGCGAACGACGGGTACCCCCGGCGGCCGCATCGACAAACGCGAAAGCGGCCCGCCGAAGCGGGCCGCTTTCGCGTCAGAACAGGCTCAGAGGCCGGCGGCGTTCTTCAGGTCGGCCGCGCGGTCGGTGTTCTCCCAGGTCAGATCCGGCAGCTCGCGGCCGAAGTGGCCGTACGCGGCGGTCTGCTGGTAGATCGGGCGCAGCAGGTCGAGGTCGCGGATGATGGCGGCCGGGCGCAGGTCGAAGACCTCGCCGATGGCCTTCTCGATCCGGTCGACCGGGACGTTCTCGGTGCCGAACGTCTCGACGAAGAGGCTGACCGGGTGGGCCTTGCCGATCGCGTAGGCGACCTGGGCCTCGCAGCGCTCGGCCAGGCCGGCGGCAACGACGTTCTTGGCGACCCAGCGCATCGCGTACGCCGCGGAACGGTCCACCTTGGACGGGTCCTTGCCGGAGAACGCGCCGCCGCCGTGGCGGGCGTAGCCGCCGTAGGTGTCGACGATGATCTTGCGGCCGGTCAGGCCCGCGTCGCCCATCGGGCCGCCGATCTCGAAGCGGCCGGTCGGGTTGACCAGGAGGCGGTAGCCGTCGGTGTCGAGGCCGAGGCTGTCGAGCTCCGGCGCGATCACGTGCTCGCGGACGTCCGGGGTGAGCAGCGACTCGAGCGAGATGTCGGCGGCGTGCTGCGACGAGACCACGACGGTGTCGAGGCGGACCGGGCGCAGGCCGTCGTACTCGATGGTGACCTGGGTCTTGCCGTCCGGGCGCAGGTAGGGCACCGTGCCGTCCTTGCGGACCGCCGACAGCCGGCGGGCCAGGCGGTGGGCCAGCGCGATCGGCAGCGGCATGAGCTCGGGCGTCTCGGAGCACGCGAAGCCGAACATCATGCCCTGGTCGCCGGCGCCCTGGCGGTCGAGCGCGTCGCCCGCGCTCTCGCCGTCGCGAAGCTCGATCGCGGTGTCGACGCCCTGCGCGATGTCGGGCGACTGCGAGCCGATCGAGATGCTGACGCCACAGGACGCGCCGTCGAAGCCCTTCTTCGACGAGTCGTAGCCGATGCCGAGGATCGTCTCGCGGACGATCGTCGGGATGTCCGCGTAGGCCTGGGTGGTCACCTCGCCGGCGACGTGGACCTGGCCGGTCGTGATCAGGGTCTCGACCGCGACCCGGCTGCGCGGGTCCTGCGCCAGGAGCGCGTCGAGGATGCCATCGCTGATCTGGTCAGCGATCTTGTCCGGGTGGCCCTCCGTAACCGACTCGGACGTGAACAGGCGACGTGCCACGGTGCTCCTCACAAAATCTCGGGTCCGGCCCCAGGCCTGCCGCGCCGCAAGCCTCCGGCGGCCTCGCCCTGGTTAAGACGTACTGGTCAAGCGTGTTGTTATCAGATCCCAGACGGCGTCGGCGAGGTCTTCCTTGGGTTGCTGCTGGAAAACCGTCTCCGTGCCGTCGGCACCCAGCACCGTCGCGGTGTTGGCGTCGGACCCGAAGACTTTATCGGTGCCGACCTGGTTGACGACGATCAGGTCGGCGTTCTTGACAGTTAGTTTTTGTCGCGCGTTGGCCAGCGCGTCCTCGGTGTCCACCGTCTCGGCGGCGAAGACCACCAGCACCTGGCCGGCCGGCTTGCGCTCGCCGAGCTCGGCGGCGATGTCGGGGTTGAGCGCCAGGGCGATGGGCTCCGGACCGACGCCGGGCACCTTCTTGATTTTCTGCGCGGCGTAGACGGCCGGGCGGAAGTCGGCGGGGGCCGCGGCCATCACCACGGCGTCGGCGTCGGCGGCGGCCTCGACGGTCGCCTTGCGCAGCTCCTCGGTCGTGCCCACCACGACGACGTCGACGCCTGCCGGGGCCGGGAGGGTCGGGTTGGCGCTGACCAGGGTGACCCGGGCGCCGCGAGCCGCGGCGGTGCGGGCGAACGCGTAGCCCTGCTTGCCGGACGAGCGGTTGCCGAGGAAGCGCACCGGGTCGAGCGGCTCACGCGTGCCGCCGGCGGTGACGACGACATGCCGGCCGCTCAGGTCGAGGGGTGCGTCGGCGCCACGGGCCAGGACCCGGCGGGCGTACGCGAAGATCTCGGTGGGGTCCGGCAGTCGGCCCTTGCCGGTGTCGGAGCCGGTCAGCCGCCCGCTCGCCGGCTCGATCACCAGCACGCCGCGGGAGCGCAGCAGCGCCACGTTGGCCTGGGTCGCCGGGTGCTCCCACATCTCGGTGTGCATCGCCGGCGCCAGCACGACCGGGCAGCGCGCGGTGAGCAGCGTGTTGGTGAGCAGGTCGTCGGCGAGACCGTGTGCGGTCTTGGCGATCAGGTCGGCGGTGGCCGGAGCCACCACCACCAGATCGGCTTCCTTGCCGAGGCGTACGTGCGGCACCTCGTGCGCGTCCGACCACACGTCGTCGGCGACCGGCTGGCCGGACAGGGCGGCCCAGGTCGGAGCGCCGACGAAGCGCAGCGCGGACGCGGTCGGTATCACCCGGACCGAATGCCCCGACTCGGTGAACAGGCGGAGCAGCTCGGCAGCCTTGTAGGCGGCGATCCCGCCACCGACGCCAAGGACGACCCGGGTGGTCATGACCTCAGGGCTGGTCGGTCGGCTCGGCCGTGAGCAGGCCGGCGTTGATCTCGCGCATCGCGATCGAGAGCGGCTTCTCCTGCGGAGTGGTCTCCACGAGGGGGCCGACGTATTCGAGGAGGCCCTCGCCGAGCTGGCTGTAGTAGGCGTTGACCTGGCGGGCGCGCTTGGCCGCGAAGATGACCAGCGCGTACTTCGACGTGGTCTTCTCGAGCAGCTCGTCGATCGGCGGGTTGGTGATGCCCTCAGGGTTGGTGGCGATGGATCCCACGGAAAACAAACCTCAAAGTTCTCAACCGCCGCGCGGCGGTCGGGCCGGGGTCAGGAAGGTCGAACCGAGCAATCCTACCAGCTCATCGGCGGCGCGCCCGGCTGCGTGGTTGATGATCGCGCCGGAGATGCCGCCGCCTGCCAAGACACGATCGGTCGGGGTCAGCAGGAGGACCAACCGGGCGTCGGGGACGGCCCGGCTCACGAGCTCGGCGCCGCGCCGATCGATGGAGAGCAGGACCGGCTCACCGGCGGCGAGCCAGTCCTCCACCGGACGGCGGGGGGTGCCGTACCGGTGGTGCCGGATCGCCGCGGACTCGAGCAGGCCCTGCTCGTCGACCATCCGGTCGTACGCGGCCTCGTCGACGAACGTGTAGTGCACGCCGTCGACCTCGTGGTCGCGCCGCCGGCGAGTGGTGACCAGGACGGGCATGCGCACCCATGGCGAGCGCGCCCGGACCAGCCGGACCACGGCCGCCCGACCGGCTTCCGAAGGACCGGTCAGGACCGTGAGCCGAGCCGCCGGGCGCGCCTCGTCATGCATGGTCACAACTTGTTTGTACCCGGGTGCCGGGTCAGCTGCCGGCGAACTCTCCAAGGAGCGCCTTGCGCTGCTGGTCGCCCAGACCGCGCAGCCGGCGGCTGTCGGCGATCTTGAGCTTCTCCATGATCTGGGTCGCCCGGATCTTGCCGATGCCCGGCATCGCCTGCAGCACGGCCGAAACCTTGAGCTTGCCGACGACATCGTCGCCCTCGGCCCGGTCGAGCACCGCGGCGAGGGTGGTCTTGCCCTGCTTGAGCTGCTCTTTCAGGTCAGCACGGGCTTTGCGGATCTCCGCTGCCTTTTCCAGCGCTGCCGCGCGCTGTTCGGGGCTCAGTGACGGGAGCGGCACCAGTTCTCCTCAGGTCCTACCGCGATCGGGAAATTCCGCCGCGGTCGTGAAACGTGGGGTGGCCGTGAACCAAAGGGGCATGTGGTTCCCAGCGCCGGGAAAACTAGCGGCCCGATTGGTTTTCGGCAACGTCGGCGCGCCTTGATCACGAAATCTTGATCCGGCGTGTCACCTCGATCGGGGGGCCAAAACTGCCCGGCACTGGGCCAGGACGTCGGCCGTCGCGGCCCGCAAATCGGACACCGACGGCCCCCGGGCGAGGATCTCCCGCGAGTAGGACGGAACCACCCAAGCAAGATCATTGCCGAAAACTGTACGCAGGTCGGCGGCGGTCGCTCCCTGCGCACCGAGCCCGGGCGCGAGAATCGGGCCGTTGACGCGCGAGAGATCGTGGCCGGTATCCCCGATCGTCGCCCCGACGACCAATCCGAAACTTCCGAGTGGCTCCGCACCGGCGTTGAGCTGGGAAATCTCGTCAATCACAGTCTGTGCGACAGTCCGACCGCCGGGACCGACGGCGCGTTGCACCTCAGCGCCTTCCGGGTTCGACGTGAGCGCGAGGACGAACACGCCGCCATCATGCGCACGCGCCGCGTCGAACATCGGGGCCAGCGATCCGACGCCGAGGTACGGGCTCGCGGTGATCGCGTCAGCACGCAGCGGACTCGCCGGGTCGAGATAAGCGGACGCGTAAGCGGCGACCGTCGATCCGATGTCGCCGCGCTTCACATCGAGAAGTACCAGTGCGCCCGCATCGCGTAACTGTCGGATAGCCGACTCAAGCACGGCGACCCCTCGGGAGCCGTGTCGCTCGAAGAACGCGGACTGCGGCTTGAACACCGCGACCTGGTCGCCGAGCGCCTCGATCACGGTCGCAGAGAATCGGGCCAGCCCGTCGGCGTCGTCCGGCAGCCCCCAGGACGCCAGCAGACTTGGATGGGGATCGATGCCAACGCAGAGCGGACCGCGGGTCGCGAGGGCCTCGTACAGCCTCGCTCCAAAGGCTTTTGTCACGATTGTCCTTTCTTCACAGACGCGATCCGCCGGACCAGCGCCGGCCCGTGATAGATGAACCCGCTGTAGACCTGCACGAGGCTCGCCCCGGCATCGAACATCTTCTCGGCGTCGTCGGCCGTCATCAGGCCGCCGACCCCGATCACCGGCAACTGGCCGCCGGTCTCGCTGTGCACGAACCGCACGACGTCGCGGGCCTTCTGGGTGAGAGGTGCTCCCGACAACCCGCCGGCCTCGGCCCCCAGGGCCACGTCGGCGGGCGCCAGGCCGTCGCGGGAGAGGGTGGTGTTGGTGGCGATGACCCCGGCGGCGCCGCGGGCCAGACAGACCTCCAGGAGCTCCGCGACGGCGGCCTGGGTGAGGTCCGGAGCGATCTTCACGAGGATGGGCTTCTCCCCCACCAACGCGCCCAGCAGCGCGTCGATCGAGTCCCGATCCTGGAGGGACCGCAGCCCCGGGGTGTTGGGCGAGGACACGTTGACGGCGAAATAGTCGCCGTAGTCCCGGAGCAGCTTGTAGGACGCGAGGTAGTCGTCGACCGCATCCTCGAGCGGCGTGACCTTCGACTTGCCGAGCGAGATCCCCAACGGCACGCCGAACGGCGTCACGGAGCGACCGCCGGCCGAAGAGCCAGACCCCGCAGACCAACCGCCACCGGCCGCCGCCTCGCGCTCGGACCCGGCCGGCGACCCCTCGCCGCGCGTCGCGGCGTGATTGCGCGGGGAAGAGCCGGACCCGTCCGACGAATCGCCGGCGCCCGAGGCCGCCGCGAGGCGGGCGGCGAGGGCGGCCGCGCCCTCGTTGTTGAAGCCCATCCGGTTCACGATCGCGTCGCTGCCGCGCAGGCGGAACAGGCGGGGCTTCGGGTTGCCCGGCTGCGCGTGGGCCGTCACCGTGCCGACCTCGACGAAGCCGAAGCCCAGCGCCGGCCATGCCGCCAGGGCCACGCCGTTCTTGTCGACGCCCGCCGCCAGCCCGACCGGATTAGGGAACTCGACCCCGAAGATCGTGGTCGGCTGACGGACCGCGTACCGCAGAGCCATCAGCCGCCGCGCGGCCGGCGGGAGGTCCGCCAGCCGCTTCAGCGTCCACTCGTGTGCGGTCTCGGCGTCACCGGCACCGATCCGAAAGAGGGCGGGGCGGACGACCCGCTCAAACAGCACGCCCGCCACCCGCCCGCAGCGCCCGGTGCAGGTCCTGCAGCGGCCGCACGGTCATCTCGCCGCGGATCACCGACTCGATGCCCATCACCGCGGCGGCCGCGCCCGGCACCGTCGTGATGCACGGGATGTCGGCGGTGACCGCCGCGCTGCGGATCTCGTAGCCGTCCGAGCGCGCCGAGGCGCCCGAGCCCTGCGGCGTGTTGACGACCAGCGCCACCTCGCCGTTGCGGATCAGCGTCACCGCGTCCGGCCCGGAGCCCGCCTCTTCCCAGTGCTTGCGGATGATCTCGCAGGTGATCCCGTGCCGGCGCAGCACCTGGCCCGTGCCCTCGGTCGCCACGATCTGGAAGCCCAGGTCGGCCAGCCGCTTGATCGGGAAGATCATGCTGCGCTTGTCGCGGTTGCCGACCGAGACGAAGATCCGACCCGAGGTCGGGAGCGAGCCGTACGCGGCGGCCTGCGACTTCGCGTACGCGTTGCCGAAGGCGGGGTCGATGCCCATCACCTCGCCGGTCGACTTCATCTCGGGGCCGAGCAGCGAGTCCACGCCCCGCCCGGCCGGCGTGCGGAACCGCTTGAACGGCAGCACCGCCTCCTTGACCGCGGTCGGACCGTCGGCCGGCAGGTCGCCCCCGTCGCCGACGGCCGGGAGCAGTCCCTCACCGCGCAGCTCGGCGATCGTCGCACCGAGCATGATCCGGGCGGCCGCCTTGGCCAGCGGCACAGCGGTCGCCTTGGACACGAACGGCACCGTCCGCGACGCGCGCGGGTTGGCCTCCAGCACGTAGAGCGTGTCGTCCTTGAGCGCGTACTGCACGTTCATCAGGCCGCGCACCCCGATGCCCCGGGCGAGCTCCGTCGTGTAGCGGCGGACCTCGGCCAGGTGCGAGGCGGCCAAGGTGATCGGCGGCAGGGCGCAGGCCGAGTCGCCGGAGTGGATGCCGGCCTCCTCGATGTGCTCCATCACGCCGCCGAGGAAGACCTCGCCGGTGGCATCGCAGAGCGCGTCCACGTCGATCTCGATCGCGTCGTCCAGGAACCGGTCGACCAGCACCGGGTGGGCCGGCGAGATCTGGGTGGCCCGGCCGATGTAGGCGGACAGCGTCGGGTCGTCGTAGACGATCTCCATGCCCCGACCACCGAGTACGTACGACGGCCGCACCAGCACCGGGTAGCCGATCTCGTCGGCGATCGCCTTGGCGTCCTCGTACGAGGTGGCCGTGCCGTGTGCCGGGGCGTTCAAGCCCGCCCGAGCGAGCACCGCACCGAACGCGCCCCGGTCCTCGGCCAGGTTGATGGACTCGGGCGTCGTGCCGACGATCGGCACGCCCGCGTCCTTGAGCCGCTGCGCCAGCCCGAGCGGGGTCTGCCCGCCGAGCTGCACCACGACACCGATGACGCCCGGCCCACCGGCGGCCCGGCCGGACTCGTTCTCGGCGTGGACGACCTCGAGCACGTCCTCGAAGGTGAGCGGCTCGAAGTAGAGCCGGTCCGCGGTGTCGTAGTCGGTCGACACGGTCTCGGGGTTGCAGTTGACCATCACGGTCTCGTAGCCCGCCGACCGCAACGCCATCACCGCGTGCACGCACGAGTAGTCGAACTCGATGCCCTGCCCGATCCGGTTCGGCCCGGAGCCCAGGATCAGCACCTTGGGCCGGTCGGACGGAGCGACCTCGGTCTCCTCGTCATAGGACGAGTAGTGATAGGGCGTCCGAGCGGCGAACTCCGCCGCACAGGTGTCGACCGTCTTGTAGACCGGCCGCAGCTCCAGGCTGTGCCGCAGTCGGCGCACCCCGTCCTCGCCCGCGAACTCGGGCCGCAGGGCGGCGAGCTGGCGGTCGGACAGGCCGGCCCGCTTGGCCCGGCGCAGCAGCGGCAGGTCGAGCACCGGGGCGGCGACGATCTCGGCGCGCAGGTCGACGAGCTCGGCGATCTGGTCGAGGAACCACGGGTCGATCCCACCGGACGCCGCCGACACCTCGGCCACCGTGGCACCGAGGCGCAGCGCGCGCTCGACCGTGTAGAGCCGGCCGTCGTGCGGCGTACGCAGATCGTCCAACGTGGAGGTCAGCGTCGCCCCCGCCGGGTCCGGCGTGGTCCAGAAGCCGGCGGCGGTGGTCTCCATCGAGCGCATCGCCTTGTTGAGCGCCTCGGTGAAGTTGCGGCCCAGGCTCATCGCCTCGCCGACCGACTTCATCGTGGTGGTCAGCTCCGGGTCGGCGCCCGGGAACTTCTCGAACGCGAACCGCGGGATCTTCACCACCACATAGTCGAGCGCCGGCTCGAACGCGGCCGGCGTCTCCAGGGTGATGTCGTTCGGGATCTCGTCGAGCGTGTAGCCGATGGCCAGCTTGGCCGCGATCTTCGCGATCGGGAAGCCGGTGGCCTTCGAGGCCAGGGCCGACGACCGGGACACCCGCGGGTTCATCTCGATGACCACCAGGCGGCCGTCGCGCGGGTTGACCGCGAACTGGATGTTGCAGCCGCCGGTGTCGACGCCGACCTCGCGGAGCACCGCGATGCCCACGTCACGCAGTGTCTGGTACTCCCGGTCGGTCAAGGTCATGGCCGGCGCGACGGTCACGCTGTCGCCGGTGTGCACGCCCATCGGGTCGAGGTTCTCGATCGAGCAGACGACCACGACGTTGTCGTGCTTGTCGCGCATCAGCTCGAGCTCGTACTCCTTCCAGCCGAGCACGCTCTCCTCGATCAGCACCGAGTGCACCGGCGACTCGGTGAGCCCGGCGCCGGCGATCCGCTCGAGGTCCTCGGCGGTGTGCGCCATGCCGGAGCCGAGGCCGCCCATCGTGAACGACGGCCGGACGACCACGGGCAGGCCGAGCTCCGCGACGGCGGCCCGGACGGACTCCATCGAGTCGCAGACCCGCGAGCGGGGCGTCTCGGCGCCGGCCTTCGCCACGATCTCCTTGAACTTCTGCCGGTCCTCGCCCCGCTGGATCGCCTCGATGTCGGCACCGATGAGCTCGACGCCGTACTTGTCGAGGATGCCCATCTCGTGCAGTGCGACCGCGGCGTTCAGGGCGGTCTGACCACCCAGGGTCGGCAGGATCGCGTCCGGCCGCTCCTTGGCGATCACCAGCTCCAGGAACTCCGGCGTGATCGGCTCGACGTACGTGGCGTCGGCGAACTCCGGGTCCGTCATGATCGTGGCCGGGTTGGAGTTGACCAGGCTGACCCGCAGCCCCTCCGCCCGCAGCACCCGGCACGCCTGCGTGCCCGAGTAGTCGAACTCGCACGCCTGCCCGATCACGATCGGCCCGGAGCCGATCACGAGCACGTGTTGCAGATCGGTCCGCTTAGGCACTGACCTTCTCCCCCGCGATGAGCTCCCGGAACCGATCAAAGAGGTAATCGGCGTCGTGCGGACCGGCGGCCGCCTCCGGGTGGTACTGGACGGTGAAGGCGGGGACGTCGTGCGCCCGCAGTCCCTCCACCACGTTGTCGTTGAGGCAGACGTGCGACACCGCGACGTCGCCGAAGTCGGTCGAGACCGTGCCGTCGAGCGGCGCGTCCACGGCGAACCCGTGGTTGTGCGCGGTGACCTCGACCTTGCCGGTCGTGCGGTCGAGCACCGGCTGGTTGCTGCCCCGGTGGCCGAAGGCCAGCTTGTAGGTGCCGAATCCGAGCGCGCGGCCGAGGATCTGCGAGCCGAAGCAGATGCCGAACAGTGGGATCTGCCGCCGCATCACCTCGCGGGCGAGCTCGACGGGACCGTCGGCGGTGGCCGGGTCGCCCGGGCCGGGCGAGAAGAACACCGCGTCGGCGCCGGTGGCGAGCAGGTCGTCGATGGTCGAGCCGGCCGGCATCACGTGCGTGGTCACGCCGCGGGCGGCCAGCCGCCGGGCGACGTTGCGCTTGATGCCGAGGTCGACGGCCGCGACGGTGAACTCGTGCGTGCCGACCGCCTGCACGGTGTAGGGCTTCGCGGTGGTCACCTGGGCCGACAGGTCCGCGCCGACCATCTCGGGCGCTTCCTGGACCTTGCGCAGCAGCGCGGCCGGGTCGTCGGTCACGCTGGACACGCCCACCCGCATGGCACCCCGGTCGCGCAGGTGGCGGGTCAGTGCGCGAGTGTCCACACCGGAGATGCCGACCACGCCCTCCGCGGCGAGCCGGTCCTCCAGGTCGCCGGTGCGCCGCCAGTTGGAGGCGAGGCGGGCGGGGTCGCGCACCACGTACCCGGCGACCCAGATCTTGGACGACTCGTCGTCCTCGTCGTTGACGCCGGTGTTGCCGATGTGCGGCGCGGTCTGCACCACGACCTGCCGGTGGTACGACGGGTCGGTCAGCGTCTCCTGGTAGCCGGTCATCGCGGTGGTGAACACCGCCTCGCCGAAGGTCTCGCCCACGCTGCCGTAGGACTCACCGTGAAACGTCCGCCCGTCCTCCAGGACGAGCAGCGCGGGGCGCCTCATTTCGTTGCCTTTCCGTCCAGCACCGTCGGTTCGCCGCGCAGGAACGTCGCGACGACCCGGCCGGGCAGGGTCATCCCCGCGTACGGGGTGTTACGTGAGCGGGATGCCGACGCCGTGGGGTCGACCTCCCAGCGGGCCGCCGGGTCGACCAGGGTGAAGGTCGCCGGCGCGCCGGGCGCGGGCACGTGGCCGTGGTCGGTCAGCCCGGCGATCCGGGCCGGCGTCCGCGACATCCGCTCGGCGATGACCGGCCAGTCCGGCCCGAGCACGTCGAGCACGATGGACAGCGCGGTCTCCAGGCCGAGCATGCCCGGGCGCGCGTAGCCCCACTCGCATTCCTTGTCCTCCACCGCGTGCGGAGCGTGGTCGGTGGCCACGATGTCGATCAGGCCCTCGGCCAGTGCCTTCCGCAGCGCGGCGACGTCCGTCTGCGTACGCAGCGGCGGGTTGACCTTGAACACCGGGTCGTACGAGCTGGCCCGCTCGTCGGTGAGCAGCAGGTGGTGCGGCGTCACCTCGGCGGTCACCCGTACCCCCGCGGCCTTGGCCTGGCGAAGCACGTCGACCGAGCCGGCCGTGCTCACGTGACACACGTGCAGGCGGGCGCCGACATGGCCGGCGAGCAGCGCGTCCCGGGCGATGATCGCCTCCTCGGCGACCGCCGGCCAGCCGGTCAGCCCGAGCCGCGCCGAGACCTCGCCCTCGTGCATCTGGGCGCCCTCGGTCAGCCGGGGCTCCTCGGCGTGCTGGGCGATCACGCCGTCGAACGCCTTCACGTATTCCAGTGCGCGGCGCATCAGGCGCGGGTCGGAGACGCAGTGCCCGTCGTCCGAGAAGATCCGCACCTTGGCGGCGGAGGTGGCCATCGCGCCGAGCTCCGCGAGGTGCTGGCCGGCCAGGCCGACCGTCACGGCGCCGATCGGCTGCACGTCGACCAGGCCGGCCTCGCGGCCGAGCCGCCAGACCTGCTCGACCACGCCGGCGGTGTCGGCGACCGGCGAGGTGTTGGCCATCGCGCAGACGGCGGTGTAGCCGCCCAGGGCCGCGGCCCGCGAGCCGGACTCGACGGTCTCGGCGTCCTCGCGGCCTGGCTCACGCAGGTGGGTGTGCAGGTCGACCAGGCCGGGCAGCGCAACGAGGCCGTCGGCGTCGACCACGTGGGCGTTTCGGGCGCTTCCGGCCTCCAGGACCACACCATCGCGGACCAGCAGGTCGGTCGGCTCGGCGCCGAGGACGCTGACGCCCTTGACCAGGTACGTGGTGCTGCTCATTTGCCCCCCAGGAGCAGGTAGAGGACGGCCATCCGGACGGAGACGCCGTTGGCGACCTGTTCGACGATCGTGGAGCGGGCCGAGTCGGCCACCTCCGGAGTGATCTCCATGCCGCGGACCATCGGGCCGGGGTGCATGACGATCGCGTGCTCGGGCAGCCGGCGCATCCGGGCCGCGTCGAGCCCGTAGCGGCGCGCGTACTCCCGGGTCGACGGGAAGAAGGAGTCGTTCATCCGCTCCCGCTGGACGCGCAGCATCATCACCACGTCGACGTCCGGCAGCACCGCGTCGAGGTCGTAGGAGACGCTCAGGTCGGGCGACAACGCCGGGCCGACGTCGACCGGGATCAGCGTCGGCGGGCCGACCACCGTGACCTTGGCACCGAGCGTGGTCAGCAGCAGGACGTTGGACCGGGCGACCCGGCTGTGCAGCACGTCGCCGACGATCGCCACGTGCAGGCCGTCGACCCTGCCGAGCCGGGACCGCATCGTGTACGCGTCGAGCAGCGCCTGGGTCGGGTGCTCGTGGGTGCCGTCGCCGGCGTTGACCACCGAACCGTCGACCCAGCTGGCCAGCCGGTGCGGGGCGCCGGAGGCCGGGTGCCGGACGACCACCGCGTCGGCGCCCATCGCCTGCAGGGTCAGCGCGGTGTCCTTGAGGCTCTCGCCCTTGGAGACGCTGGAGCCCTTGGCGGAGAAGTTGATGACGTCGGCCGACAGCCGCTTGGCCGCGGCCTCGAACGAGATCCGCGTGCGGGTCGAGTCCTCGTAGAACAGGTTGACCACGGTGCGGCCACGCAGCGTCGGCAGCTTCTTCACCTCACGGCCGGACACGGCGGCGAGCTCGGCGGCGGTGTCGAGGACGAGCGTGGCGTGCTGCGCGTCGAGGTCGGCGGCGGACAGCAGGTGCTTGATCATTTCTTCTCCTCGCCGAGCAGCTTGACCTCGTCGACGCCGTCGGTCTCGGCCAGCGTCACCTTGACGATCTCGGAGCGCGCCGTGGGGATGTTCTTGCCGACGTAGTCGGCCCGGATCGGCAGCTCCCGGTGCCCCCGGTCGACGATCACGGCGAGTTGCACGGAGCTGGGCCGGCCGAGGTCGGAGAGGGCGTCGAGGGCGGCCCGCACGGTGCGGCCGGAGAACAGCACGTCGTCGACGAGGATGACCCGCCGGCCGTCGATGCCGCCGGGCGGCAGGTCGGTCGGGCCGATCGCGCGGGTGGCCTTGAGCCGAAGGTCGTCGCGGTAGAGAGTGACGTCGAGCACACCGACCGGCACGTCGACCGACTCGAAAGCGGCGATCCGGCTGGCCAACCGGCGGGCCAGGGGGACACCGCGGGTCGGGATGCCGAGCAGGACGGTGCCGTCAGCACCGTCGGTCTTCTCGAGGATCTGGTGCGCGATGCGGTCGACGACCCGTTGCAGATCCGTCTCTGTGAGGATGACCTTCACAGTCGGTGGTGAACCGGACGTCGTCGAGGATGAAGCGGCCTGAGGATAGGCCACGGCGGACCTCCTTCCCCGCCTCACGGGACGGGTCGTTAAAGGATGTCTTCGGCGAACCGTCGATCACGTTACCAGCGGGGACGGTGCGGGTAAGCGCAGCGTGCCGTGCGTAACACTGTCGCGAGTCGTTGATGCATGGTGCAGGAAAATTCGGACAAGACACGACAGTCATCCCAAGTAATGGGTAATGAGCACTTGACCAGTTCTCTCATTCCCCGTACCGTCACGCTCCGTAGCGATAGCTGGGGAGAACCCCGGGTGCCAGCACTGGGAGAGTCGTCAATGCCTTCTGAGTACGCCAAGTCGTTGGGCGCGCGTCTGCGCTCCATCCGCCAGCAGCAGGGCCTGTCCCTGCAAGGTGTGGAGGAGAAGTCGAACGGTCGCTGGAAGGCCGTCGTCGTCGGCTCCTACGAGCGCGGCGACCGGGCCGTGACGGTCTCCCGCCTCGCCGAGCTCGCCGACTTCTACCGGGTGCCCGTCTCGGAGCTGCTGCCCGACGGCAGCGGTGTCCGGCACGAGCCCACCAACAAGATCGTGCTCGACCTCGAGCGCCTCTACGACGAGGCCTCGGAGGAGCTCGCCTACGTCGCCCGCTACGCGCGTGCCATCCAGCAGCAGCGCGGCGACTACAACGGCCGGGTCCTCTCGATCCGCGCGGACGACCTCCGCGCGCTCGCGATCGTCTACGACTCGTCACCGTCGGGCCTGATCGAGCGCCTCAACGAGCACGGCGTGCTGGTCGCCGACCCGCGGGCGTTCTTCGCCTCCTGACCCGTTCAGCCGACAAGGGCCCCTTTCCCGTTGCCACGAGCGACGGAAGGGGCCCTTGTCGATGAAAGGGAGTTTTAGCGCGATGCGTACTCGGCGATGCGGCCGATCAGGCCGTTCAGATATCTCGGGCTGTCGTCGGTCGACATCTGCCGGGCCAGCTCGACCGCCTCGGTGATCGCGACGGCGTCGTCGATCTCGTCGACGTAGAGCAGCTCGTAGACCGCGATCCGGGCGAGGTTGCGGTCGACCACCGGCATCCGGTCGATCGTCCACCCCTCGGCGTAGCTGGCGATCAGCTCGTCGATCCGGTCCAGCTGCGCGGCGACGCCGTTGACCAGGCCGATCGCGTAGTCGAGGTGACCGGGCAACGGGCGTTCCAGCCGCGCGACGTAGTCCGTGAGAACGTCAGCCGGCGGCCGGTCCCGAAGGTCGGCTTCGAACAGCACGTCGAGGGCCCGCTTGCGCGCCTTGCGGCGCGCGGGCATCGAGGTCTTGGGGCCCTCCGCCATCAGGCGCGGCCGAGGTAACGGCCGTCGCGGGTGTCGACCTTGATCTTCTCACCGGTGGTGATGAACAGCGGGACCTGGACGGTCGCGCCGGTCTCGACCGTGGCCGGCTTGTTGCCGCCGGTCGAGCGGTCGCCCTGCAGACCCGGCTCGGTGTACGTGACCTCGAGCACGACGCTGGTCGGCAGCTCGACGTACAGCGGGACGCCCTCGTGGGTGGCGACCATCGCCTCGGCCTCGGGCAGCAGGTAGTTGGACGCCTCGCCAACCGTGCCGCCGTTGACGTTGATCTGGTCGTAGGTGTCCAGATCCATGAAGACGAAGTCTTCGCCGTCGGCGTAGAGGTACTGCATCGTGCGCTTGTCGACGGTCGCGGTATCGACCTTGGTGCCCGCGTTGAAGGTCTTGTCGACGACCTTCCCGGACAGCACGTTCTTGAGCGTGGTGCGCACGAACGCACCGCCCTTGCCGGGCTTGACGTGCTGGAACTCAACGACGGACCAAAGCTCGCCGTCGAGGTTGAGAACCAGACCGTTCTTCAGGTCGTTGGTGGTGGCCATTTCCTGCCTTGATCTTCACTCGGCGGACAGACCAGACGAGTCTACCGGCCATCAACGACTGCCATCCTCGTCGGGTGTCCGCGCCGGTCCTCGCCAACCCCGACGCCGGCCAGCTAGGGCGGTGCCGCGCATGGGGAGTGGCCGGCACGATGTGCGTGGCCCTGGGCGGGCTGGGCGCCGGAGCCGGTCCGGCTTCCGGGCCGTTGGCCCGGCCGGATCTGCCCGTCGACCTGTTCACCGCCGGGATCGCCGTCGCTTATTTCGGCCTGGTGCTGCTGGTGGTCGCGTGGTGGCGGCTGGGTCGGCTGGTGCGGCAGCGACCGCCTCGATCTGACGAGCTGCTGGCCACGCTGCTGATGTGGACAGCGCCGCTGTTGATCGCGCCGCCGGTGTTCAGCCGCGACGTCTACAGCTACCTGGCCCAGGGAGCGATGGTCGGCGCGGGGCTCGACGTCTACCGCGACGGCCCGGCTGCGCTCGGCGGCCCGTTCGCGGCCGAGGTGCCGGCGATCTGGCAGCACACGGCCACGCCGTACGGGCCGGCGTTCCTGCTCCTGGCCACCGCCGTGGCCACGCTGGTCGGCGGGCACGTGACGCTGGGCGTACTCCTGATGCGGCTCGTCGCCCTCGGTGGCGTGACGTTGCTCGCCTTCTCCCTGCCACCGCTGGCCCGGCGGTTCGGTGTCTCGCCGGCGGCCGCGCTCTGGCTCGCGGTGCTCAACCCGCTGGTCCTGCTGCATCTGGTCGGTGGCGCGCACAACGACGCGGTGCTGGTCGGCCTGCTGGCTTTCGGGCTGGCGCTGGCGGTCGCCGGGCGGCCCGTGCTCGGCACGGTCGCCGTCACCTTGGCCGCGCTGGTGAAGGTGCCGGCCGCGGTCGGGCTCGCGGCGGTCGCCCTGGTGTGGGCATCGTCGGCCGGGCGGGGGCGCGCTCTCGGGGGCACGATCCTGGTCGCCGGGGGTACGGCCGTCGGCGTGACCTGGCTCGCCGGCACCGGTTTCGGCTGGGTGGGAGCGTTGCGCACCCCGGTGACCGCGGACAGCTGGTCGCTGACCAGCGCGCTCGGCCGGGCGACGAGCGCGTGGCTCTCGGCGTTGGACGCGTCGTTGGGCACGGCACCGACGACGGGTTGGCGGCTGGCCGGTCTTCTCGCCGCGGTGGCTGCCGCGCTGCTGGTCTGGCACCGACGGCGTTCCGTCGGCCCGGTGCAGGGTGTGGGCCTGGTGCTCGGCGGCGTCGTGGCGTTCGGACCGGCGGTGCGGCCGTGGTACCTGCTCTGGGCCGTCGTGCCGCTGGCCGCCACGGCGCCGTTCGGCCGGGCGGGCCGGCTCGCGGCGGCCGCGACCGCGGTGCTGGCGTTGGTGGTGCTGCCGGACGGCTTCGCGCCCCACGGGGCCGGCCCGCTGGGCTTCGCCGTGGCCGGCGGTCTCCTGGCGGTCGCCCTGCTGGTGATGGCGGCGTTCGCCACCGCCCCGGACGACGACCTGGCGCCGGGGCTGGCGGGATGACCGTGGCCCGCCGCACCCTGACCGTGCTGGCTGTGCTCGCTTTCCTATGGGTGCTGCTCGTGCCGGGGCGGCGGGGCTTCTTCGACGTGGGCGTCTACTACGGCGCGGTCCAACACTGGATCGGCGGCGGAGACCTCTACGACTATCTGCGACCCGGCACCGTGTACGGGTTCACCTATCCCCCGTTCGCGGCGGTTCTGCTGACTCCGCTGGCCCCACTGACCTGGCACACGGCGATCGCGGCGAGCATCGTGGTCAACGTGATGGCCGGCGGGTTGGTCATCCGCTGGCTGGTCGGCTCGTGGGGGCGCGCGTGGCTGCTGGTCGCGCTGCTCTGTGTCTTCCTCGCGCCGGTCCGCGACACGGTGAGCTTCGGGCAGGTCAACCTGGTGCTGCTGGCCCTAGTCTGGTGGGACCTGCGCCGGGGTCCGCGTGCGGGTGTCGGCGTGGGCATCGCGACGGCGGTCAAGCTGACGCCGGGGTTGTTCATCCTCTACCTGGCGCTGGCCCGGCGGTGGCAAGCCTTCCTGGTGGCGGTGGGCGCGGTGGCGGGAGCGATCCTGCTGGCGGCGGCGATCGCCCCTTCGGCATCGCGCACGTTCTGGACCGAGGCGCTGTGGAACACGGGCCGGGTGGGCGACCTGGCCTACGTGTCGAACCAGTCGCTGCGAGGCGTCCTGGCGCGGGCTGACCTGCCGGGCTGGTGGTGGGCCGCGGCGGTGCTGCTGGTCTGCGCACTGTGGATCGCCCGGGCTCGCCGGGCAGCCTCTTCGGGCGACCACGTGGCGGGCTTCGCCCTGACCGGAGTCGCGACGTGCCTGATCAGCCCGGTGACGTGGGTCCACCACCTGGTATGGCTCCTGCCCGCTCTGTACCTGTCGTGGCAACGGACCCGGCGGCACGGCCCCGGACGGGTGCTGGTTTTGGCGGCCTATGTCCTGCTGTGCACGAGCGCGGTGTGGCTGTGGTCGGAGGGCGGCCGCTCCCTGCCAGCGGTCGTGGGCGGCAACCTCTACGTCTGGATCGCGTTGGGGCTGCTGGCTTTCCTGCCGATCAGCGTGGCCGACCCCGCACAGCCCGTCGAACGGCAACAACCGCGGGCAGCAGACCTCGTCGCCGGCTGACTGCGGGTTGCACATAGCGCGATGATCCGGATCGTTTCGGCGAGCTGGGCGGGCTCTACGCGACGAACCCGCTGCCAGAGGCCACGCTCCTGCGACCCGTCTGGCACAAAGACCCCGGCCCGATGGCCCAACCGACTGCCGCCAGAAGCCGCAGCCCCACCACCCGCGCTGCACGCGGAGATTTGGCCCAACGGACCGCGGCCGGCACGCCGCGCCACCGAGACTCGCCCGGCAGGCGGAGATCACCGGGCTGGCGAACCTGGCTGAACCCCGCTAGCGCTTCAGCCTGCGACGGCGGCGTAGGCCTCGGCGAGCAGGTCGTCGGACGGGCCTTCGAGCAGGTCAGTCTCGGCGAGCCGGTCGAGCACCACGAACCTCAACCGCGAGCCCCGCGCCTTCTTGTCCACCCGCATGGCCGCGAGCAGGTCGGGCCACGCGCCGGCAGCGTACTTCGTCGGCAGCCCCAGCGCCGACAGGATCTCGCCATGTCGGGCGGCGGTGGCCGCGTCGAGGCGGCCGGCCAACCGGCTGAGCTCGGCCGCGTAGACCAGCCCGACCGAGACGGCGTCGCCGTGGCGCCAGGTGTAGAACTCGACCTTCTCGATCGCGTGCGCCAGCGTGTGCCCGTAGTTGAGGATCTCGCGGCGGCCCGACTCCTTCAGGTCGCCGCCGACGACGTCGGCTTTCACCCGCACGGCGTACTCGATCAGGCTCCGGACCGTCGGGCTTGTCGGGTCGGCCGCGGCATCCGGGTCGCGCTCGATCAGGTCGAGGATCGCCGGCTCCGCGATGAAGCCGCACTTGACCACCTCGGCGAGGCCGGCGGTCAGGTCCTTGCGCGGCAGCGTGTCGAGCGTGTCGAGGTCGCACAGCACCCCGACCGGCGGGTGGAACGCGCCCACCAGGTTCTTGCCCGCGGCCGTGTTGATGCCGGTCTTGCCGCCGACCGCCGCGTCGACCATGCCGAGCAGCGACGTCGGCACGGGCACCCAGCGCACCCCGCGCAGCCAGGCGGCCGCGACGTAGCCCCCGAGGTCGGTGGCAGCACCGCCGCCCACGGCCACCACCGCGTCGGACCGGGTGAACCCGGCCGCGCCGAGCTGGTCCCAGCACTCGGCCGCGGTCTCCACGGTCTTGCCGCTCTCCGCGTCGGGTATCTCGATGCGCGTGATCTGCCGCCCAGCCGCCGACAGCGCGGCCTCGACCGCGTCGGCACGCCCGGACAGCGGCGCGGAGGCAAGCAATGCGACCCGGTCGGCGCCCGGCAACAGGGCACTGACCTGGTCGGTGAGCCCGCGACCGACGACCACGTCGTAGGCCTGCTCACCACCGACCGGAATGCGGGTGATCTCATCCATCGGCGCTGAGCATAGTCGCGTCGTGTTGGACAGCCGTCGGGAAGACGTCGATCGCCGGGTGTTCGGCACGGAACCGAGCCAGGGCCTCCGGGCCGAGCCCGGTCCTGAAGAGGTCGACCTGTCGCCGCGCGGATCGCCCCGCCGCGGTCAGGATCGCCTCGCTGACCGTGGTGCCGGTCAGCGTCAGGTAGTCGATCTCCCCTTGGAGCAACGCGATCACCTCGCGGTCGGCGGCCTCGCGCAGCCGCAGGCTGAGGCGCTCGAGATGCGGCGGCACGGCGACCGGGCCGTCGACCGTGTCGCCGTGCAGGGTGATCGACCGGACCGCCGCACCGAAGGCACCGAGCCACAGCCGCCCCGCAGCGTGCAGCTCGACGCGGCTCACCGCCGGGACGATCGCGGCCAGCGCCCCATGCCCCCAGTCGTCCGCGGGCAGATTGGAGATCGTCAACGATTCCAGCGACCGCAGCGGGTCGCCCGAGTCGACGACCCGGAACTCCTCCGGCGCCGCGAGCCGGAGACGCAGGTGGCTCAGCCTCGGAAAACGGCTGTATGCCGGCAGCTCGTCAGCGAAGGCGTCATGTTCGAGGACCGTCAGGCCGGGCAGCCCCGGCAGCGTCTCCGCACCCACCGCGGGTGTCCCCACGGTCAGGAAGGACACCCGGTCGCGTACAGCCGCCAACCGCTCCAGATCGACGCGGTCCGCGCATTCGAAGCGATCATGAATGCTGAACGGGCTCCCGTCGTGCGCCGCCGGGAGCGACGGCCCGAGCACGTGAAAAGGCGGCCACCCCTCGCGGGCGTGGTAGAGCACGGCCTCATCAGCGGTGAACCGGCCACAGCAGACCACCTCGACCACCGTCGCGGCGCCGGTCTCACTGACGACGCTCAGGTTGACCCACTCGGGAACGCGACCGTCGCGCCACAGCTCGGCCACGACCGTCTCCGCGTCGCAGCGAAGCAGCGCGGTCGCACGGTCGATCCCGCTGTCGGCCGGGAACCGCACCTCACCAGGCCGGGGCGGATGACCGTCATAGGACTGGTTGAGCCGCAACCGGAAGACCAGCGCCTCCGGCAGGTCCTCCACGACATGGCGCTGCGCGAAGGCCCGGGCGGAGGCGGCCGCCTCGACGAAGCGCGCCGCGAACACCTCACGGTCCAAACGGCTCAGCCCATCGTCTTCTGGCCGTCGATCGTCTCGCGGATGATGTCGGCGTGGCCGGCGTGCTGGGAGATCTCGGCGATCAGGTGCAGGAACACCCGCCGGACCGACCAGGACACGCCCGACTCGAACCAGGGCGCCTTGGGTAGCTCGTGCGCCTGGTCGAGGTCGAGCTTTTCCACCAGCAGGTCGGTCTCCGCCGACACGGCCTCGAAGTCGGCGATCACGTCGGCCAGGGTCATGTCGGCCGGCATCGCGAAGGCGTCAGCCCAGTCGACCTGCGGCACCGCCGCCATCCCCTCGGCACCCTCCGTCGCGAACGCGCACCAGTTGCGCTGCATGTTGGCGACGTGGCGCACCAGGCCGCCTAGGCAGAGCGCACTCGCCGTCGGCGTCGACCGCGCCTGCTCGTCGGTCAGCCCACGAACGGTGTAGAGCAGGAACCCACGGTGACGCTGGAGGGAGGCCAGCAGATCGGCACGCTCAGTCATGCCATGGACCTTAGGTGGTGGGTACGACAGAAATCAGGAGTGCACCGGCGCCGGATCGACCAGGGCGTGCGCCGGCATCTCGAGGGACGTGCCGTGCGTCTCCTGCCAGTCGTACACCTTGCTCATGGTCACCGTCGACGCGAAGAACTCGCGGGCCGTGAGCCCCCCGACCACCTGGTCGTTGTCCTGCGCCAGCAGCGTGCCGGGCACGAGCCGGAAGCCCGCCCGCAACGCCGCGCTGAGCCGGCGGTGACCGTCGACGACGAAGAAACGCGAGTCCGCGTACCCGATGGAGATCGGCTCGAGAGCTTCCGGCCCGGACAGCGCAGCGGCCTCGGCGTCGTCCATCCCACGCAGGGCACTGATGTCACCCGTCGGGTAGATCCGCTCGGGGTCGAGCAGCAGCAGCGGCGTGGTCTCGGCGCCGATCCGCCCCTCGATCGCCGCGACCGCCAGGTCGGTCACCTCGTCGGGCCGCGCCCGGGTGGTGTCGAGGACCAGGTCGTAGTTGCGCAGCGCGTGCTTGTCGGCGTGGTAGCGGGTGAGGAACCGCTGGCGCTCGCTCTCACTGCGGCTGCGCAGCTGGTCCTTGGCCTCTTCGAGGCTCGCGTAGTTCTCCACGTCGTTGGCCGGCCGCCCGAGCACGCGGCGGGCCGCCACGGTCGGGTCGGTGATCAGGTGCACCTTGAAGCCGTCGGTGAAGAAGAACCAGGCCAGGCGGCTGTCCATGATGACCCGCTGGCCCGACTCGGCGATCTCCCGCTGCATCTGGTCGACCGTGCCGTCGATGACGTCGTCGAGCTCGGCGTGCAGGTTGAGCTGGAGCGCGGTCATCCCCCGCTCCCGGGCCATCTCCCGGTAGAGATCTCCGACGCTGATCCGGCGCAGCTGCAGCCGCTCCGCCAACCCGACCGACACGGTGCTCTTGCCACTTCCCAGGTCACCGTTGACGGTGATGGACCGCTGGTTGCCCATGCGCCTCGATCCTCGAATGAGAGAGCACCTGTCCGAATTGTCGGAGGCGCCCGCTTTACGCCAATCTCCAAAGATTTTAACACCCGTCCCGTGGGCGTCCGATCGCCCGTTTGCTCGATCCCAATCGGGTCAAGGGTGTCCTCTGTGGAGATTCACCGCGCCGCGTGCTCGGTCAGTCGCTCCGCGTGCTCCCGCACCGCATCCCGCAGCTCCGGCGGGCCGACGATCCGGAACGGCCACCCCAGACCGGCCAACATTTGCGCCATTCCGGGCAGACTTTGGGCACGACCTCTCAGGAGTACGCCGTCGCTGGTCTCGGTGATCTCCGCGACAGTCGCCGGAACGCGGCGGCGCACCGCGGCGAGATCCGCCTCGAACAACACTTCGACCTCCCACGTGTACGGCACCCCGGCCAACGATCGGGTGACGTGCCCGACCGCGTCGAACCCGTCCGGAACCTCGAACGTGGCCTCGCCGATGTCCACGGCGGTGATCCGATCGAGCCGAAAGGTCCGGATCTCACCGCGCCGGTGGTCGAACCCCGTGACGTACCAGCGACCGGCATGAAAGACCAGCCCATAGGGGTCGACCTCGCGCAACGAGGTGACACCCTTCCACGACCGGTAGGTGATGCTCACCCGCCGCGTCGACCGGGCGGCGGCACCGAGGGTCAGCAACGTCGTGGTCGCCGGCCGCACCGCGGTCTCCCGGCGATCGACGGTGAAACCGAGGCTCTCCTGTACGCCCGCGAGCCGCTCGGCCAGGCTCGTCGGCAGCACGCGACGGATCTTCGCGAGCGCCGGCCCGGTCGCGGGCGCCTCGGTGGTCAGCCCGAGGTGCTCGGCCGCGATCAGCCCGAGCACCACCGCGGCGGCCTCGTCGTCGGTGAGCATCAGCGGCGGCAACTTGTAACCCGGGCTCAGCCGGTAGCCGCCGTAGCGGCCGCGGGCCGCCGCCACCGGAATGCCGAGGTCCGCCAGCGTCGTGGCGTAACGGCGGACGGTGCGCTCGTCGACCCCGAGCCGGGCGCCGAGGTCGGCTCCGGTCAGGTGATGGTGGGTCTGAAGCAGCTCGAGCATGCCCAGGACCCGGGAGGCTAGATGTGACACCCGTCACGCTCCTTATCCGGACCGAAACTGTCCGGATACCACTTTACGCTTCACCACATGACGGAGACCTTCGTGTTGGTGCCGGGTATGTGGCTCGGCGGTTGGGTGTGGGACGGCGTGGCCGCGAGGTTGCGGGAGGCCGGTGACGAGGTGGTCCCGGTGACGCTGACCGGGGTGGGCGACCGGGCCGGCGAGGACGCCGACCTGGAGCGCCACGTGGCCGACATCATCGAAGCGGCAACGGGCCGTGAGAACGTCGTCCTGGTTGGACACAGCTACGGCGGGCTTCCGGTCACGGCGGCCGCCGCCCGGATTCCGGTGTCCCGGGTGGTCTATGTGGACAGTGGCCCGCTGCCGGACGGGACGCGCCAGCTCGACATGGGGCCTCCGCCCGCCTCCACGGAGCCCGTGCCGCCCCGCCCTTGGGAGCCGGCCGACGACCCGGTGCTGCTCGCGGGGTTGGACGACGAGGCACTGTCGTTGCTGCGCAAGCGATCCACCACTCACCCGTACGCGTCGGTGGCCCAGCCCCTGCACCGAGGCGGCACGCTCAACCCGCCCGCGACACTGATCGCCTGCACGTTCTCGCCGGAGCAGATCGCCGAGATGCGGGCCGCCGGCCACCCGTTCTTCGCCGCGGTGGCCGACGACGTGGTGATCCGGAGCCTTCCGACCGGGCACTGGCCGATGCTGTCGGCCCCCGTCGAACTGGCCGACCTGCTCAGGGCTTGAGCAGCCCGGCGATCTCCTGGGCCACTTCCTCCGGCGTACGCCCGTCGGTCTCGACCGTGATCGTCGCGACCGACTCGTAGAGTGGCATCCGCTGGTCCAGCAGGAACCTCAGGGTCGCCCGCGGGTTGATCTCCAGCAGCGGGCGCCCGGAGTTGAGCCCGACCCGCTTGACCGCCTCGCCGAGGCTCACCACCAGATGCACGACCTGGTGCCCGGCGAGCGCGGCGCGGTTCTCCTCGGCCATGATCGCACCACCGCCGAGGGCGAGCACGCCGTCGAAGTCGCTCGCCGCGGCAGCGACGGCGGCCCGTTCGAGGGCGCGGAAGTGCTGCTCGCCCTCGTCGAGGAAGATCTCGGGAATCGGCTTGCCCGCCGTCGCCTCGATGTCGGCATCGGTATCCCGGAAGGCCACGCCGAGCAGTGCGGCCAGGGCCTGTCCCGTGCTGGTCTTGCCCGAGCCGGGCGCGCCGACCAGGATCGCCCGCGGCTGGCCGGTCATCGGATCACCAGGTTTTCCAGGTAGCCGGCCAGGTTGCGCCGGATCTCCGCGACCGAGTCGCCGCCGAACTTCTCGGTGGCCGCCTCGGCCAGCACCAGCGCGACCATCGACTCGGCCACGATCGCGGCGGCCGGCACCGCGGCGACATCGGACCGCTGGTTGATCGCAGTAGCGGCCTCGCCGGTAGTCACGTCCACCGTGGACAGTGCCCGGTTGAGCGAGGAGATCGGCTTCATCGCGGCCTTGACCCGCAGGGGCTCGCCGGTGGTGATGCCGCCTTCCAGGCCGCCGGCCCGGTCGGTGACCCGCTTGACCCCGTTGGCGGTAGGGATGATCTCGTCGTGGGCCTGGGACCCGCGGGACCGGGCCTGCGTCCAAGCGTCACCGATCTCCACACCCTTGATCGCCTGAATCGACATCAGCGCGGTGGCCAGGCGAGCGTCGAGCTTGCGGTCCCACTGCACGTGGCTGCCGAGCCCCGGCGGGACGCCGTAGGCCAGCACCTCCACGATCCCCCCGAGCGTGTCGGCGTCCTTCTTGGCGGCGTCGACCTCGGCCACCATCCGCGCGCTGGCGTCCGGGTCGAGGCACCGCAGCGGGTCCGCGTCGATCCGCTCGGCGTCCTCGGGCCGCGGGTGCAACCCGGGCTTGGCCGCGACACTGCCGAGCTCGACGACGTGGGACACGATCTCGATGCCGAGCGCCTGCCGCACCAGCTCCCGAGCGACGGTGCCGACCGCGACCCGGGCGGCGGTCTCCCGCGCACTGGCCCGCTCGAGAATCGGCCGCGCGTCGGTGTGCCCGTACTTCTGCATGCCCGCGAGATCGGCATGCCCGGGCCGAGGCCGCGTCAACGGCGCGTTGCGGGCGAGCTTGGCGAGGATCTCCGGATCCACCGGGTCGGCCGCCATGACGGTCTCCCACTTGGGCCACTCGGAGTTGCCCACCTTGACCGCCACGGGACTGCCGAGCGTCACCCCGTGCCGCACGCCGCCCAAGATCTCGACGACATCCTGCTCGAACGACATCCGCGCGCCGCGGCCATAACCGAGCCGCCGGCGGGCAAGCTGACGGCCGATCTCCGCGGTGGTCACCTCGACCCCGGCCGGCACCCCTTCGAGCACAGCAACCAACGCGGGCCCGTGCGATTCCCCTGCGGTCAACCAGCGCAACACGGCCCAAGTCTGACACGCGCCCGTCGACCGCCCACCATCCGGCCACCCAGTCCCAGAAGGCGGGCATCAACCCAGACAGATCAAGGGCTAGATCTTGACTCGGGTCCGCCGTGGGCGCGACCGTCGCTCCCGCCAGAGACCGTTCCGCTCCGCTCCACTGCCAGGCCCGCGACGGTCACGCCACGAGATCTAGGTAAACGAATGCTGTCCCAGGTGGGGTTCAGGATCTGGCTTGGGTCAGGGCTTCGCGCATCGCTCCGACCGGGGGCTCTTCGCCTGTGAAGAGGCGGAACTGGCCCAGGGCCTGGGCCAGCAGGAGGTCGAGTCCCGACAGGATGTGGCAGCCTGCCCGGGCGGCCGAGTCGGCCAGCGGCGTCGGCCACGGGTCGTAGAGGGCGTCGAAGAACACCGTCTCCGGGCGCCAGGTGGCCGAGACCGCCAGCGGGTCTGCGACTCCTTTCGGGACCGTGGAGATGACTACGTCGGCGTCGAGGGCGGCGTGGGCGTCCGGCCACAGGGCCGGCACCAGCGGCAGACCTAGCTCCGCCGCCGCGGCGGCCAACTCTTCGATCGCGAACTGGCGGCGGGCCACCACCGTGACCGACGACGCCGCCAGCCGGGAGGCGGCGGCCAGGGCCGCGCGGGCCGTGCCGCCCGCGCCGAGGATCGTGAAGCGCGCGCCGCCGTCGACGCCCGCCGAGGTGAGCAGGTCGGCCATGCCGTCGACGTCCGTGTTCGTGGCGAACCAGCCGTCCGGCCGGCGGACCAGGGTGTTGGCCGCGCCGACCGTTGCCGCCAGCCGCGACACCGACGTCGCCACCGTCAGGGCCGTTTCCTTCAGCGGCATCGTGAGCGACAGGCCCGCCCACTCCGGGCCTAGATCGGCGACGAGGCCGGGCAGCCCGGCCTCGTCACATTCGATCGCGGTGTACGACCAGTCGGTCAGGCCAAGCGCCGCGTAGCCGGCATTGTGGATCACCGGTGAGAGCGAGTGGGCGATGGGCTTGCCCAGGACTGCCGCACGCGTCAATTGATGATCCCGGCCTCGCGCGCCTTGACCTTGTTCGCCTCGTGCTCGGCGTCGGTCACGGCGAACGCCGAGTGACCTTCCTTGTCGATCGCGACGAAGAACAACCAGTTGCCGGCCGGCGGGTTCATCGCGCCTTCCAGCGCCTGCTTCCCGGGATTGTTGATCGGCGTCGGGGTCAGCCCCTTGTAAAGATGGCTGTTGTACTTGTTGCTCTCGTCGGCGTAGTCGTTCTCATCCATGTCCTTGGACGCCTTGGTCTTCTTGCCGGCGATCTCGAGACCGTAGTTGAGCGTCACGTCGAACTGGAGCGGCATGTCCTTGACGTACACCCGGTTGTAGGCGACCCGGGCGATCTTCCCGAGGTCGTCCTTGTTGCCGGCCTCGGCCTGGGCCAGAGACGCGACGATCAGCGCCTCGTACGGCGAGATCCCGCCCCGGTTCTTCTGCACGTTGTCGGCGAACTTGAGATCGCCGGTCACGGTCAGGAAGCGGTTGACCATGATGTCGAGCACCTGCTTGGCGGTGGGCTTCGGCGGGAACTCGTACGTGTCCGGGAAGAGGAAGCCCTCGATCGACTTGGTGACCTTCTTGCCGTCGCGGCGCTCGAACCAGAACGGCGGAATGTCGAAGGCGTCGACGTTCTTCGCGGCCGTCTGGAAGTCCTTGACCGGGATCTTGGTCTGCTCGGACAGGCGCTTGTACGTGCTCAGCACCGTCAAACCCTCGGGCACGGTGACGCCGTTGACGATCTTCTTCGACGGGTCGAGCAGCACCGCCAGGGCCGCCTTGGCGCTCATCTGCTTGTTGAGCCCGTAGACGCCCGGCTGGATGTTCTTGCTCCGCGGCTCGGCGTCGGCCGCCTCCACGAAGGCCTTGGCGCTCTTCACGACGTCGACCTGCACCAGCGTGTTGGCGATGTCGGTCGCGGTCTGCGCCTGCTTGACCTCGATGTTGACCTTCTCGGCCGTGCCGCTGCCGTCGTAGTCGGGGGTGGTGAAGTAGCCCTGCACCCGGTCGAAGCCGTACCAGGCACCCGCGCCGAGTGCGCCCAAAAGCACGAAGGCCATGAAGAAGGCTATTGCGGTCTTGCCGCCGCCACCCTTGCGCTTCTTCTTGCCGTTGCCGGCGGCTCGCTCTCGGTAGCCGCGTCGATGGCGACCTTTGTCGGCCCTGTCCTCGAACGCGAGGTCAAGATCGTCGATCGTCACGTTCGCCTCCGCTGTGCGTCCAGCCAGCCCTGCAGGATCTCCACGGCGGCGGCCTGGTCGACCACCGCGCGCTGACGCCGGCCCCGCACGCCACGCTCGGCGAGCCTACGGGTCGCGACGACTGTGGACAGCCGCTCGTCCGACAAGCGAACAGGCACCGGATCGATGACCGTCGCCAACCGGTGAGCATAAGCCCTCGCACCGACCGCCGCAGGTCCGTCCTTGCCACCCAACGTGACGGGGAGACCGACCACCACTTCGATGATCGCGTGCTCCTCGACAAGTCGAGCAAGTTCGGCGATATCTGCAGGAATAGCTTCTTCTCCGGCATCCATGTCACGACGCAGGGTGACCAACGGCGTAGCGAGAATGCCGTCGGGGTCGCACATCGCGACCCCGACACGCACGTTACCTACATCGACACCGAGTCGTACACCCCGGTGAAAGGCATTCAGAAAGTCACGCTCCGTCAATAGCCTTTTCCACCGCGGCCAGGAGGTTGGCCGCTTCGGACGCCGGCACGCCGCCACCCTGGGCAAGGTCGGCGTTGCCGCCACCCCGCCCGGACAGCGCGCCCTTGACCAGGTCGCCGGCCGACAGACCGCGCGCCTTCGCTGCGGCGTTCGCCGCCACGACGAGCGAGGCCTTGCCTCCGGACCTGGCTGCCACCGCGACGATCGCGGCCCGCGCCGGGTCGATCTTGCCACGGATCTCCTGCGCGAGCGTACGCACGTCGTTGCCAGCGGCACCCTCGGGCGCCTCGGTGCCGACGAACGCGACGCCGCGGATGTCGACCGCACCGGCCGCCAGCGCCGCCGCACCACCGAGCACGAGCTGGCCGCGGAGCTTCTCGAGCTCCTTCTCCGCGTCGCGGAGCTGGCTGATCGTCTGCGCGACCCGCTCGGCGACCTGGTCGCCCGGCACGCGGTAGAGCTCGGCCAGCCGAGCCACCATGAGGTGCTCGCGGGCGAGGTGCTGGAACGCGTCGATGCCGACCAGCGCCTCGACCCGACGTACGCCGGACCCGATCGACGCCTCTGAAAGGATCTTGACCAGGCCGAGCTGGCCGGAGCGCGCCACGTGGGTGCCACCGCACAGCTCGCGGGCGTAGTCGCCGACCTCGACGACCCGGACCTCGTCGCCGTACTTCTCGCCGAACAGCGCCATCGCGCCCAGCCGTCGGGCCTCCGCCTGCGAGGTGATGAAGGCGTGGACCTCCAGGTCGCCCAGCAGCACCTCGTTGATCTGCTGCTCGACGTCCTGAAGCACGCTCGGCGGGACCGCCGCGGGCGTGTTGAAGTCGAACCGCAGCCGGCCCGGCGCGTTGAGCGAGCCCGCCTGGGTCGCCGACTCGCCGAGGAAGTTACGCATGGTCTGGTGCACGAGGTGCGTCGCCGTGTGCGAGCGCGAGATGGCCTTGCGCCGGGTGATGTCGATCTCAGCGAAGCCGGCCTCGCCGACCCGCACCTCGCCGCGCACCACCTTGGCGCGGTGGATCACCAGCCCGGGGACCGGCGACTGCACGTCGAACACCTCGACCTGGCCGCTGCCGACCGTGACCAGGCCCATGTCGGGCTGCTGGCCACCGCCCTCGGCGTAGAACGGCGTCGCGTCGAGCACGAGTTCGATGGTGTCGCCCTCGCCGGCCACCTCGACGGCGCGGCCGCCACCGTCGAGCACCGCCCGGACCCGCGACTCGCGGCTCACCTCGGCGTACCCGGTGAACTCGACCGGGCCGCCCGCGTCGAGCACCGAGCGATAGGCGGACAGGTCGACGTGGCCGGTCTTGCGGGCCTGGGCGTCGGCCTTGGCGCGCGAGCGCTGCTCGGCCATCAGCCGGCGGAAGCCGTCGGCGTCGACCTTCAGGCCCTGCTCGGCCGCGATCTCCAGGGTGAGGTCGATCGGGAAGCCGTACGTGTCGTGCAGCTGGAACGCCTTGTCGCCGGAGAGCGTCGTGCCGCCGGACTGCTTGGTCTCGGTGACCGCGGTGTCCAGGATCGTCGTGCCGGCCCGCAGGGTCGACAGGAACGCGTCCTCCTCCGCGTACGCGTAGTCGGCGATGCGGCCGAAGTCCTCGGCCAGCTCGGGATAGGACGGCGCCATGCAGTCCCGCGCGACCGGCAGCAGCTCCGGCAGCGAGCGCTCCTGCCAGCCCAGCAGCCGCATCGACCGGATCGCGCGGCGCATGATCCGGCGCAGCACGTAGCCGCGGCCCTCGTTGGAGGGGGTGACCCCGTCGCCGATCAGCATCAGCGAGGTGCGCACGTGGTCGGCGATCACCCGCAGCCGCACGTCGTCGGGGTGCGACTCGGCGGCCACGTGCCCGCTGCCGGCGCCGTAGCGCTTGCCGGTCAGCTCGGCCGCGCGGTCGAGGATCGGCTTGACCTCGTCGATCTCGTAGAGGTTGTCGACGCCCTGCAGCAGCGAGGCCATCCGCTCGAGGCCCATGCCGGTGTCGATGTTCTTGGCCGGGAGCTCACCGACGGTGTCGAAGATTTCCTTGCTCTTCACGTTGGTGATCTCGTACTGCATGAACACGAGGTTCCAGAACTCGAGGAAGCGGTCCTCGTCGACCTCGGGGCCGCCGTCGGGGCCGTACGCGGGGCCGCGGTCGTAGTAGAGCTCGGAGCACGGACCCGCCGGGCCCGGGATGCCCATCGACCAGTAGTTGTCCTTCTTGCCCCGGCGGACCAGGCGCTCAGACGGGATGCCCGTCTGCTTCCAGATCTCGATCGCCTCGTCGTCGTCGAGGTAGACCGTCGCCCAGATGCGCTCCGGGTCGAGCCCGAACCCGCCCTCGCCGATCGGCTTGGTGACGAGGTCCCACGCCAGCGGGATCGCGCCGGCCTTGAAGTAGTCACCGAACGAGAAGTTGCCGTTCATCTGGAAGAACGTGCCGTGCCGGCTGGTCTTGCCGACCTCGTCGATGTCCGGCGTGCGGATGCACTTCTGCACGCTCGTCGCGCGGTCCCACGGCGGGGTGCGCTGACCCAGGAAGTAGGGCACGAACTGAACCATGCCGGCGTTGATGAACAGCAGGTTCGGGTCGTCGATGGCGGGCAGCGGGGCGCTCGGGACCACGGCATGACCGTTGGCCTCGAAATGCGCGAGGAACCGCCGCTTGATCTCCGCCGTCTTCATCAGGTGCCTTCCTCAGTTATGGCGTTCTGGCGTTTCAGTTGTGGCGCTGGCGCTGGTGCGGGCCGTTGATCGGCTCGTCGAACTCGACCTCGAGGTCGTCGCCCCGGAGGTCTTCGAACTGGTCCTCGAACGCGACGCCGTTGGCGAACGCCTCGTGGATCTGCTGCTCGCGCTCGGCCATGTTGACGCGCACGTCGTCGACGAAGGCCCGCACGGACTCGACCAGGCCGCCGGCGCTCTGACTCACCGAGCCGGCGATGCCGCTCGGGGTGAACTCGTTGGCCTTCTGGGTCAGCTTGCGCACGACCAGGGCGCCTACCGCGAGGCCGACGCCCAGCCAGAGCAACCGCTTCATGGTTCCATCCTTCCTCGCGGCGCGATGATCAGCGCGTAGTGGCCCGTTTGGCCGCGCGGCGCTGCTGCTTGAGGGTGGTGCGGACCTCGCGCTCCTCCTCCGCGTTGCGGCGGGCGGACGCGGCCCGACGCACGCCGTAACCGAAGGCAGCGACCTTGACCAGGGGGTTTGCCGCGGCGGCCGAGACCACCGTGGCGAGGTTGGCGACGTTCGCGGTGACGTTCTGGGCGTGCCCGGTCATCGTGTCGATCTTGGCGAGCTGCACGTTGACCCCGTCGAGCGAGGTGTGCACCTGGCTCAGCGCCACGTTGACGCCTTCGATCGTCGTGTTGGCGTTGGCCAGGATCGGCGCGGTCCGGTCGTTGAGATCGTTGATCGCGTTGGTCGCGGCGTCGATCGTCTTACGGAGCCGCAGGATGGGCACCGCGAGCACCAGCACCAGCATCAGGAACGCGCCGGCCACGACGAGCCACGCGACTTCTCCACCGTCCACCCGAACCTCCTCCACGACGTACCCCGTGCGCCAACGTGCAGACCCTACCGTCCGTAACGCCCTACGGCCTCACGACGGTGCGGCCGTGGGTAGGAGCCCGTAAGGCGTCTCTCCCACATCTCCGGGCTTGACGTCGGGCTGCGGCCCGGTGCGCTCGTCCGCGATGGCGTTGCGGACCTTGATGGACACGTCGGAGCCCTTGCAGTCCTCGGGATTCAGCCCGACCGGCGCACCCGGCTGGCTGGCTCCCGGCTCGGGCTCGACGCCGATCGGCACGTTGCCGCAGGCCGGGGCGCGTACCCACAGGTCCAGGGTCAGCTCGTCCCGCGTCCAGCACGTATAGCTGCCGTCGACCTTGGTCTCCGGACACTTCGCCGGCTTCCAGCTCTGCCAACCGCTGGCCTTCAAGGCGTCCTGGTACGCCGCCGCGGTCTCCTCCGGCGCGTTGTCCGAGTGGGTGGTCCGCTCCCGGAACCGGCACTCCTCCAGACACCAGCGGTTGCCGTCGATCTGGTCGACCGGTTTCGTGTTGGCCCAGTCAGGCACCGACAGGCTGTCCAGCGAGGCGAAGACAGGGTCGCGTGACTCGGCCTTGGACCACGAATAGAGCGGCAGAGCGACCAGGACCAGCAGGATTCCGAGTACGAGCACGCCGAGCCGGATGTTGCGTGGCTCCCGGAACTGCTCCTTGAGCTGGGCCGGGGTCACCCGGGTGCTCTTTCGCGGGCCCTCCAGCTGGCCTTCGGGCTCGATCGGCTGGCTGGTCTCCGGGGTGACCGGGACCGACGCCGAACGACGGACCGGGTCTGCCTGGGGTACGCCCTGGGCCGGTGGACGAGCCGTGCCGGCAGCGGCCGGTGGGCGGGCGCCGGGCGGCGGGACGACGGCCGCGGCCGCTGCCGCCCGGACGGGTGGCGACGGCGGGCGCATGCCCGGGGCGTCCGGGGGCTCGGTCGGGCCGGGCACGCCGGCGCGGCCGGGCCGGCCGGGCGGTCCTGACGTCGGTCCGTCGGGGCCGGGCTGGTTGGCAGTGACAGGCGGGCGAACGGAGCCGGTGGCGTCCGGGGTGCCGGCCTGCGGGGGCCGGCCACCGGGGCGCACCGCGGCGCGGGCCGCCGGTCCGGATGGCGGCGCGCCGGGACCCGCGGGGATGCCGGGGATGGCTCCGGGGGGCGCGGCTTGGCCGCCTGGACCGGCCGGCGGGCGGACAGTGCCGGTCGCTTCCGGGCCGCCACGGCGAGGGTTGCCCGGGCCACGGGGCGGGCCGGGCTGGTCCGAGCCGGGACGCACGGCGGCGGTTCCGTCGGCCGCGCCTCGGCGACCACCAGGGCCGTTCGGCATGCCGACCTGGTCGGATCCCGACGGAGGACGCACGGCCCCGGTCCCGTCGGCCGCATCCGGCGCGCCACGGCGACCACCGCGGCCGCCAGGCATGCCGACCTGGTCAGCTCCCAACGGAGGACGCAACGCTCCCGTGCCGTCCGGGCCGTCGGGACGACCGGCCCGGTTGCCGGGCATGCCGGCCTGGTCAGGACGGACCGCTGCCGGGCCGTCCAGGCCCGTGGGAGCGTCCGGTCGGCCGCGCCGGCCTCGACCGCCGGCCTCCGGGCCGAGCGGCGGACGCACCGTGCCCGTGCCGTCCGGGCCGCCTGGTCTGCGTGGGCCGGACTGGTCCGGGCCGAGCGGCGGACGCACCGTGCCCGTGCCGTCCGGGCCGCCAGGTCTGCGTGGGCCGGACTGATCCGGGCCGAGCGGCGGACGCACCGCTCCGGTGCCGTCCGGACCGTCTGGAGCGGCTCGACGACCCCTGCTGCCGTTGTCCGGACCTTGAGGTGGACGCACCTCACCCGTGCTGTGCGGACCCCCGGCGGGAGGGCGGTTGCCGCCAGGCCCGTCAGCGGGGCCCGGACGGTCCAGCCCACCCGGCGCGCGTAGGCGGGACGCCCCACCCGGTCCGTCCGCCGGACTGTCCGGGGCGGCACGCCGAGCGCCACGCGGCGTCTGGTCTGCGTCGTCGCTGAACCTGCCGCGCGCACCGGCCGGCGTGCCGGCTTCGGTGTCGCCGGCCCGCCGGCGCCGCCCACCGGCCGCGGTCACGTCGCCGGTGTTGTTGTGCGCTTCGTCGTTCGCCGCACCGTGCCGGCTGACCCGCCCGGTGCCGTCCTGGCCCGATGGCGCACCGGCGACGTCGGCCGCACCGCCATGCCGTCCGCGTGGACCGGCGGCCGGGTCCGGCACGTCCTCGGCAGCGGCCCGCCGCCCGGCGGGAGGCTGCCCGCCCGCCGCACCGCCGCTGAACCGACTGCGCGCACCGCTGACGGGTCGCGCGGCCTGGGCGTTGTCACCGCTGGGCACCGGTGGGCCGCTGGGCCGCGCGAAACCGTCGAACGACGGCCCGGTGAGACCGTCACCCGCGGCTACGTCGCCGGCGGGCGCGCCCGTACCAGCAGGCCGGCCACGACCACCGAACGACTCCGCCCGAGCTGGCCCCGCGGCACCGTCACCCGGGCCGGCAGGACGGCCACGACGACCGACCGCCTCGGCCGGGCCGGGCTGACCTGCACCGTCAGCCGGCGGCACACCTGGGCCGCCGCCTCGTCCGCGTCCGCTGAATGCCGGGCCTGACCCGGCAACGCCGTCGCCCACCGGGGGCTCGCCCGGGACGCCGCCGCGGCCCGCCGGGCCACCCGGTCGCCCACGGCCGGCCGTACCCTCCGGCCGCTGGCCGGGGATGCCGCCGCCCGGTATCTCCGGGCCTCCGGCGCCGCCACGGCCGGCCGGCGCACCGGGCCGACCGCGACCGGCGAACGACCCACCGGCAACGTCCCCGGACGGAACATCCGAACCAGCGGCGCCGCGACCGCGGCCACCGAACGTCTCCGGCGCACCGGCCGGGGGCTCGGGCGCGGCACGACGTCCCGCTCCCGGCTCGCGGCCCGGTACCACCGGGGGTGTGATCACCGGGGGCAGACCGCCGGTGGCGGTCGGGCCGCCCGGCGGCGGACCACCTCGCCCGGGCGGCACGGCACCCGGCACCTTCCAGCCACCGGAGTTGTCGCGCTCGTTCGTCGCCGCATCGCCACCGAACCGGCTGCGGGCCGGCCCGCCGCCGGCGGCCGGTGCACCGGGCTCAGGTGGGCGGCCCGGCTGGTTGCGCTGCGCCCAGTCGGACGTCTGGCCGCCCTGGTCCGCGCCCTCTGGTTCGGGCGCACGCCGGCGGCCACCGCCGCCGTCAGCGGCCGGCCGCACCGATCCGGTGCCGGGCTCGGCGTCGCGGCGGCCAGGCGCGGCAGCCGCCGGACCGTGGGCACCCGTGTCGCCGCGGCCAGCTCGCCATCCGGGCTCACCGCCCGCAGTGGGTGGCACGGGCGGCGCGTTACCCGACTGCGGCACGCTCGTCGACTGGTCCGGTGGTGCGGAGAACCGACTCCGCGCGGAACCACCGCGGCCACGCGGCGCGGACACGGGAGCCGCGGGCAGCCCGCCGGTCCCCTCGGCGCGCTGGTCGCGTGCGGCCCACTGGCCGGTGTCCTGACCCGGTGGCATGCCTGGGCGACCGCCCGGGAACTGCCCCGCGCCATCGGGCGCTCCGCCGGAACGCGGCGGCACCGGCGCTCCACCACCCCGCTGTGGCCGGCCAGGCAGCACGACGCCCGGCCCACCGTCACCCCGTTGAGGCCCACCGGGCGGCACCGGCCTGCCGTCGCCGCGCGGCGGTCCGCCGGGCGGCACCTGTGCGCCGCCACGACCAGGCGCGGCGCCCGGGGGCACCGGCGCGGCAGCGCCGCGAGGCCCGTTGCCCGGAGCTCCAGGCGGCCCGCCTGCGGGTCCGCTGCCAAAACGCGTCTGTTCCTCGGTCGGCACCGGCCCGCCGGCCGGCGCCCGCCCATCCTCGGCACCAGCCCGGCCACGACCGAAACGCCCTGGCGCGGCCTCGGCCGTTCCCCCGCCAGGAGCACCACGTCCGGGTCCTTCCGGGCCAAACGATCCGGTCGGAGGCTCTATTGGCCGCCCACCGCGGCCACCACGACCTTCTGCGCTGAACTGACCCGTCGGGGGCTCACCAGACCGCCCCGGAGCACCACGCCCCGGTCCCTCAGCACCAAACTGACCCGCCGGCGGCTCGCCAGGACGTGCCGGAGCACCACGCCCCGGCCCCTCAGCACCAAACTGACCCGTCGGAAGGTCGGCGGGACGCCCACCTCGGCCGCCACGCCCAGGGCCCTCAGCGCCGAACTGACCCGTCGGGGCCTCCCCCGGCCGCCCTGGAGCGCCACGTTGACCACCGAACTGACCGGGCGCCGTCTCGGCCGGCCGGCCGGCTGGTGCGCCGGGACCACCCGGCCCGGCCCCACGCCCGCCCGGCACCACGCCGGGACCAGGCGCCTGCGGGCCGGCGGGAAAGCCTGGGCCGTCCGGAGCAGGCGGGGGCGGCGGCGCGTCCGCGCCGCCCGGGCCGATGTCCGCGCGCTCTGCCTTCGCGGTGCGCAGGTCATCGAGCCAGCCGAGCTCCTCGCCGGGGATCTCCTCGGCCCCCTCGGCGGCGCTCTCGCGACCGCGGCCCCATCGCCGGCCCTTCGCCGGCTGATCGCGCCGATCGTCGCTCACGCGCCCACCTCACTGGTCAGGGCGCCTGATGACGGCGCCGTTCGTCGCCACATACCGCGCCAATGGGACACCTGCGGTGTTGCTGGATCGAGATCGCGACCAAACCCGCGAACCCGGTTCACCCAACCTCGCCCTCGTCGTCGTTGCCCGCGCCGCCCGCCGGGCGGGCATCGCCTTCCGCCGCAACAGCGTCACCCATCGGGCGTTCCTCCGCGACCCCGGTGCGGCCAAACCGCGCATCCGTGGGAACGACCGAATCCGCACCATCCGTACCCGCGGGAGCAGTTCCGTTCTGGTCCGAAGAAGAAGCCGCCCGCCGCCCGCGCTCGCCACGCACGATCCGCCGGATCGTCGGCAGCCGCATCCCCACCGCACGCTCGTCGCCGTGGTCGCCGGGCTCGTAGTAGTCGACGCCGACCAACCCGTCCGGCGGGTACTGCTGGGTGAGCACACCGCGCGGGTCGTCGTGCGGGTAGCGGTAGCCCTTGCCGTGCCCGAGCCCTTTCGCGCCCTGGTAGTGCGCGTCCCGCAAGTGTTGCGGCACCCGGCCGCCCTTGCCCGCGCGCACGTCGCTCAGCGCCGCAGAGATCGCCGTGGTCGCGCTGTTGGACTTGGGCGCGGTGGCCATGTGGATCACCGCTTGCGCGAGGTTGAGCTGCACCTCGGGCAGCCCCACGTACTCCACCGCGTGCGCGGTCGCCGTCGCCACCGACAGGGCCGTCGGGTCCGCCATGCCGATGTCCTCGCTGGCGAAGATGACGATCCGCCGGGCGATGAACCGGGCATCCTCGCCGGCCACCAGCATCCGTGCCAGGTAGTGCAGGGAAGCGTCCACATCGGACCCGCGCATGCTCTTGATGAACGCGCTGATCACGTCGTAGTGCTCGTCGCCGTCCCGGTCGTAGCGCACCGCGGCGACGTCCACGGCCTGCTCGGCGGTCTCGAGGTCGATCTCCTTGGCCCCGCGGGCCAGCGCCGACCCGGCAGCCGCCTCGAGTGCGGTCAGGGCCTTGCGGACGTCACCGGACGCGAGGCGTACCAGGTGATCTTCTGCTTCCTGGGTGAGGGTGACCGCGCCACCGAGGCCGCGCTCGTCGGTGACCGCGCGGCGCACGAGCCCGCGCACGGCCGCCTCGTCCAGCGACTGGAGGGTCAAAAGCACACACCGGGACAGAAGCGGCGAAATCACCGAGAAGTACGGGTTCTCGGTCGTGGCCGCCAGCAGCGTCACGGTCCGGTCCTCGACGGCCGCGAGCAGGGAGTCCTGCTGGGTCTTGGAGAAGCGGTGCACCTCGTCGATGAACAGCACGGTCGGCGGCCCACCGGCCCGCCGCTGCCGCCGCGCGGTCTCGATCACCGCCCGCACGTCCTTGACGCCCGCGTTGAGGGCCGACATCGCGACAAACCGGCGGTCACTCGCCTGGGCGACAAGGTGCGCGATCGTGGTCTTGCCGGTGCCGGGCGGACCCCACAGGATCACCGACAGCGGCGTCGCCCCGGTGACCAACTGGCGCAGCGGCGCACCGGGCGCGAGCAGGTGATCCTGCCCCACCAGCTCGTCGACGGTCTGGGGCCGCATGCGCACGGGCAGCGGGGCGTCGGCACCGGGCGCCGCGAAGCCGTCAGCGCCGGCGGTATGCGCGGGTGCGGTGCGCACCCCACCGCCGTCAGCGAACGTGAAAAGGGCGTCGGGCTCCATCAGGAAGACAGTACCGGCCGGGTATTGGGTGCCGGAAATGCGAAGAACCCTGCGCCCCTGGTACGGGCGGAGGGTTCTTCGCAATGATCCGGTGCGTGCGGTCAGCCGCGACCCGGCCGGCGACCGTAGAAGCGACGGCCCGAACCGGTGCCGGCCCGCGGGCCGCTGCCGATCCCGGCGAGGTAGAGCGCGAGCAGCGTCAGACCGATGAGCACGAGGGTGTTCCAGTTGAACAGGTCAGGCGCGTTGAGATCGGTGTCGAAGAGGTCGAGCAGCAAGGCGAAACCGAAGACGATGGCCGCGGCGATGGCGAGCATCTCTATCCTCCTGAAAGGGGCTCCGCCCGAGGGGTTCGAGCGGGTGGCCGGGTCAATACCCACTCGGGTCAACACGCAATCCCGATGATCGATCGGCTACGTTGCCGGCATGGCTGAACCCCTCGTCGGCCGCGACGCCGTGCTGGCGGCGGTGGGTGCGCATCCATACGCCCGCCTGACCACCGGCGACAGCAACGACATCAACGGTGTACGGGTCGGGTCCACTGTGGTCTGGGTCACGCGGGGTGCCACCACGGTGTGCGCCCTGGGCGACGGCGCCATGGCCGCAGCGGCGGTTCCGTTGGTCGCCGCCGAGAACACGCGCTGGTGGCACCTGCCACGGGTGGTCGGGGCGCTGCCGGTCGAGGTCGAGGTCCGCGACGAATGGGACTTCCGCTGGACGTCAGCACCGCCGCCGCGCCGGGAAGGTGAGAGTCACGCGGCACGGCTGGACGACGACGCCGCGATCGCGGCATTGCTCGACGTCGCGTTCCCGAGCACGACGACGAGGCCGGGCGACCCCCGGGTACGCGCCTGGTGGGCCATCCGCGACGGCGCCGAGGTGGTCGCGTGCGCGGCCGACCGCAGTCGTGGTGGCGTCGGTTTCCTGTCCGGCATCGCGGTCCACCCTTCGGCCCGCGGCCGCGGGTTCGGAGCGGCGCTGACGGCGGCCCTGACCCGAAATCTGGTAAAGGAGTTCGGCATCGCCGCCCTCGGCGTGATGACGGACAACGTCCCGGCGAACACGATGTACGCGCGCTTGGGCTACACCTCCTCGCTCCCGCGCACGAGCGTCGGTCTGGCCTAGCACCACCTGGGGCTGGCTGTTGTTCAACGCCTCGCGGCGGCGAGGATCTCGGTGGCCGGTCGGAACCTGGTCTTCAGGATCTCGCGTGCTCGGGTCGTGTCGAGCACGACCGTCGCCGGGCGGGTCAGGCCCGACTCGGCGATCGTCGAGCTGCGCAGGGCCGCCGGGTCGAGGCCGTGCGCACGGGCGACGATCTCGCCGAGCTCGAGCCGGCTCAGTGCCTCGGGACCGGCCACGTTGAGCACGCCCGCGTAGTCGCCTTCCGCCAGCTCCAGCAGCGCCGCCGCCAGGTCGCTGGCTCCGACCGGGACGCGGATCTCGTCGGTGAACAGGCGCATGCCGGAATCCGGTGCCAGGGCGTCGAGGCAGAGCGCCACCTGCTTCGACCGGGCGTCCGACCCGATGATCAGCGAGCAGCGGACCACCGCCGCCTGAGGCGCGACGAGCCGGACCGCGGTCTCGGCCGCCGCCTTGGCCGCCCCGTAGGCGTAGATCGGTGTCGGGTCGACCTCGTCACCGTAGGCCTCCGGCCGTCCACCATGGACGGCGTCGCTGGACACGTGCACCAGCCGCGCGCCGATCCGGGCGGCCGCGGCCGCCACGTGTGCGGCGCCGGTCGCGGTGACGGCCCACTCGGCGTACGCGTAGGCCGTCACCACCACAACCCGCGGCCGCACCTCGTCGACGAGCCGGTCTACGGCGGCGCGGTCGCGCACGTCGACCCGGTGCCATCGCGTGCCCGGGACCGCACCGGGCTCGCGGTGGTAGGTCGCCGCGACGTCGAACCCCGCCGTGACCGCCTGGCGGCACACCTCACCGCCGAGGTAGCCGCTCCCGCCGAAGACCAGCAGCGTCATCGCTCCGCCGGCCCCCGCCCGGTCATGGCGTGTGCTCGACCGGTAGCGCGACCCCGGCCGTGCCGACGTGTGCGGCCGGAGCGGGCTTCGGCTTGGCGTCGACGCCGGCCTCCAGCCGCTGCTGCCCGGTGATCGGCGTCGGCGCGCCGGTCAGCGGGTCGTAGCCACCACGCGTCTTCGGGAACGCGATCACCTCCCGGATCGAGTCGGCGCCGGCGAGCAGCATGCAGACCCGGTCCCAGCCGAACGCGATGCCGCCGTGCGGGGGCGGGCCGTACTTGAAGGCTTCGAGCAGGAAGCCGAACTTGTCGGCCGCCTCGTCGTCGCTGATGCCGAGCAGCGTGAAGACCCGGCGCTGCACGTCACCCCGGTGGATACGGACGGAACCGCCGCCGATCTCGTTGCCGTTGCAGACGATGTCGTAGGCGTAGGCGAGCGCCCGGTCCGGCGCCTCCTCGAACTTGTCCATCCACTCCGCGTTGGGCGACGTGAACGGGTGGTGGACGGCCGTCCAGCCGCCCTCGTCGTCCTTCTCGAACATCGGTGCGTCGGTCACCCAGCAGAACGCCCACGCGTCGGGGTCGGCCAGGCCGGCCCGCTTGGCGATCTCGATGCGGGCGGCGCCGAGCAGCTCCTGCGCCTCGCGCGCCTCGGCGGCCGCCGCGAAGAAGATGGCGTCGCCGGGCTTCGCGCCGACGGCGTCGGCCAGCCCGCCGAGGTGCGCGGCGTTGAGGTTCTTGGCGACCGGGCCACGCGCCTCGCCGGTCTCGGCGTCGAGCACGACGTAGGCCAGGCCACGCGCACCGCGCGCCTTGGCCCAGTCCTGCCAGCCGTCGAGCTCCTTGCGACTCTGCGCCGCGCCGCCGGGCATGACGACCGCGCCGACGTAGCCGCCGGCCTCGATCGCACCGGCGAACACCCGGAACTCGGTGCCACGCAGGTAGTCGGTCAGCTCGGTCAGCTCGACCCCGTAGCGCAGGTCAGGCTTGTCGGAGCCGTAACGCGCCATCGCGTCGTGCCAGGTGATCCGCGGGATCGGGCGGTCGATGCGGTGGCCGGCCAGCTCCTCCCACAGCGCACCGACGATCGCCTCGCCCAGGTCGATCACGTCGTCCTGGGTGATGAACGACATCTCGATGTCGAGCTGGGTGAACTCGGGCTGGCGGTCGGCGCGGAAGTCCTCGTCTCGGTAGCAGCGCGCGATCTGGTAGTAGCGCTCCATGCCCGCCACCATCAGCAGCTGCTTGAAGAGCTGCGGCGACTGCGGCAACGCGTACCAGCTGCCTGGTTGCAACCGCACCGGAACCAGGAAGTCGCGGGCACCCTCGGGCGTCGACCGGGTCAGGGTCGGCGTCTCGATCTCGTTGAAGTCGCGGTCGTGCAGCACGCGGCGCGCGATCTGGTTGGCCTTGCTGCGTAGCTTGAGCGCGTTGGACGGCCCGCTGCGGCGCAGGTCGAGGTAGCGGTGGCGAAGCCGGATGTCGTCGCCCGCGTCGATGTTGTCGTCGACCGGCAGCGGCAGCGGCGCGGCCTCCGACAGCACCTCGAGGACGGTCGCGTTGACCTCGATCTCACCGGTCGGCAGGTCGGGGTTCTCGTTGCCGGCGGGGCGCGCGGCGACCTCACCCTCGACCCGGACGCAGTATTCGTTGCGGAGGTGGTGTGCGTCTTCCTCGCGGAAGACCACCTGGACCACACCGGACGCGTCACGGAGGTCGACGAAGATGACCCCACCATGATCACGGCGGCGGGCCACCCACCCGGCCAAGGTCACCGCGCTGCCCGCGTCCGTGGCACGCAGGCTTCCGGCATCATGGGTACGGATCACGACGGTCGCTCTCCTCGACATTGGGTACGGCGTTGCGCGGTCGATTCTCGCAGGGCTGGTTGGTGGCGGAAGCCCGCACCCCCAGCCTGTGGATAAGGTTTGGTGTCTCGCGGTTATCCACAGGCCGCCGAAATTCGTCGTACATGAGTTCTAAGGTTTGCGCGTGTCCGTCGAACGCTGGTCTCCCGACAAGGTGCTCTCGCTCGCGCCCGACCAGGGCGCGGCCAAGAGCGGCCGTGGTCTGATCACCGCTGCCCACTGGGCTGGTCAGGGCCACTTCGACGACATGCTGTGGGGTTTGTGTCGGGGTTCAGGCAGCCGGCCCTATCAGGTCTGTGTCGATTTGACCGGTCCGGCCTATCGGTGCACCTGCCCGAGCCGCAAGATCCCCTGCAAACACACCCTCGGGTTGCTGCTGCGCTGGGCCAACGGCGGCGTTCCCGAGGACGCTTCGCCACCCGAGTGGGCGACCGAGTGGCAGGCGACACGCGCCCAACGGGTCTCGACCGCGGCGCGGGCACCACGCGCCCCAGGCGAGGGTCTGGCCGATCCCGCGGCCGCGGCGAGGCGGGCCCAACAACGGGCCGACCGGGTCGAGGCGGGCCTGATCGAGCTCGATCGCTGGCTGACCGACCAGGTCGAGCAGGGTCTCGCGGCGGCCGAGCAGGCGGGTTACCGGCCCTTCCAGACCATGGCCGCCCGACTGGTCGACGCCCAGGCGCCCGGCATCGCCGGCGCGGTCCGCCGGCTCGGCTGGGTCGTCGGCGTCGGCACGAACTGGGCCGACCGGCTGCTCGGCGAGCTGGCCCTGCTCCGTCTGCTGATCGTCGCCCACGGCCGGCTGGCGGTGCTGCCACCGGGTCTGGCGGCCACCGTACGCACCCGGGTCGGCTACCCCGTGGCCACCGACGACGTGCTGGCCGAGCCCGAGGTCCGCGACCGGTGGGAGGTGCTGGGCCGTTTCGACACCGCCGACGACCGGCTGACCAGCCGGCGCACCTGGCTACGCGGCGAGCGGAGCGGGCGGTTCGCGCTGGTCCTGGCCTTCGCGGCCGGCGGCCAGACGCTGCCGACCGACCTCGAGCCCGGCACCGTTGTCGACGCGGGCCTCTGCTTCTATCCGGCCGCGGTCCCCCGCCGGGCACTGGTCAAGGCCCGCTACGGCGAGCCGGAACCCGCCTACACCACACCGTCCGGCGCGGTCCCGGTGCGTGCCGCGGTGGCCGAGCACGCCCGCGCGGTCGCCGCCGAGCCGTGGCGCGAGTCGACCCCGATGCTGCTCGCCGACGTCACCCCGACCGACGACGGCCACCTGGTCGACCCGGCCGGCGACGCGGTCGCCCTGCATCCCGACGACCACCAGCCGTGGTGGCTCATCGCGGCCGCGGGCGCGCGCCCGGTAGTGGTGGCCGGCGAATACGGCCACACGGGCTTCCGGCCTCTTGCCGCGTGGCCCGAGGGACGCCACGTTCCGGCGACGCCGGGCGAGCCACGGGCGGCCCTGGGCGGCGGTCCCGAGCTACCGCCGGATCTCTTGTCGGCCGCGCTGGTGGGCACGGCCCGTCGCCCCTGGTCGGCGGACCGGCTCGACATGGGCGGTGGTCACCGCCTCTCCCTGTCGATCCCCGGGAGCCTCCACACCGAAGCGGCCGACGCGTCGCCCGACGTGAACGCCACGACCGGTCCCCGGGCTGGAAGCGGCGGCGCGGCCGACCAGCCCGTGGGCGGCGACGTGGCCGGCCGGGCGTCGAACGGCGGCGCGGCCGACCAGCCCGTGCGCGGCGACGTGGCCGGCCGGGCGTCGAACGGCGGCGGGGTCGACCAGGCCTCGATCGGCGACCCGGCGGTCGCTGCTTCGATCGGTGGGGCTTCTGGGGACGGGCTCGGTGGTGGTTCGGGTGGGTCGGCGCGGGCACTGCTCGAAGCGGCGGCTGTCGCCCTCACCTATCGGCGTGCGGCGGAGACGCCGTTGCCCGGTCGACCCACGATCGCTCCGGCGCCCGACGAGATCCGTCCGGTGGTGCCGCCACCGGCCGCCGAGCGGCTCGACATGCTGCTCACCGAGGGCGCTACCGGGTGGGGCGGGCCGGCGCAGCGCGCCGTTCTCGGGCAGTGGCTGGTCGAGGCGGGCAAGCGCCAACTACTGGCGCCGCCGGAGACCCTGCCGATTCTGCTCGACCTCGGCCGGCGCGACACCGGGCTGCGGCCGGCGCTCGGCGCGGTCGCCGGGCGGCGCGGCCACTGGCTGGCGCAGCGGCAGGCGGACTGGCGCTACTTCCGCGACGTGGGGGGTGAAGCGGCCGCCGCAGACGCGCAGGACTGGTTGACCGGCACGCCGGGCGAACGGCTCGCCTACCTCGTCGCGCTGCGGGCCAGCGATCCCGCCAAAGGGCTCGAACTGCTCACCGAGACCTTCGACGCCGAGCCGCCCCACGACCGGGTCCTGCTGCTCGGCGCACTCGAGACCGGTCTCGACCTGCGGGACGAGGCGCTGATCGAGCACGCGCTCGACGACCGACGGCGCGAGATTCGCCAGGTCGCGGCCGAGTTGCTGCGCAAGCTGCCCGGCTCCGCGCTGGGCCGGCGGATGGCGACCCGCGCCGCCGCCAGCGTCCACTTCGCCGACAGTGCCCTGGTGGTCACGGCACCGTCCACTATCGACGCGGCGATGCTTCGCGATGACATCGATCCGTCGCCGCCACGCGGTGTCGGTCTCGGCGCCTGGCTTCTGGAAGAGATCGTCTCGGCGACACCGTTGGAGTTCTGGACCACGCTGACCGGCCGCGACCCCGGCGGTGTGCTCGCTTCACCCGTAGCCGACGGATGGCAGCCGGTCCTGCTCCGCGGGCTCGCCCGGGCGACCGCCGCCCAGCACGAGCCTGCGTGGGCCGCCGCCCTGCTCGACTTCGCCGACGCGGCGTCTCCCGAACTGGCGGGCGACGGGCTCGGCGACCGGCTGACCTGGCCCCTGCTCGAGGTGATGCCCGCTGGCGAGCGGGGCCGCCGCGTCGCCGCCGCACTGCGGCGCGACACCGCGGCCGGCATCCGGTTGCTGCACTTCTGCGCGGGCGACTGGTCAGAGGACCTGGCCCTGGCGGCATTGCGGGCGATGGCCGTGCTCGCGCCCGACAACGCCTGGCAGCTCTCCGAACTGTGTCGGCTCGCGATGCCTGCCATGCCCACGTCGTTCGTCGGCCGGGTCGAGACGTTGATCCGTTCCCTCGAGGGGCTGCCGGAAGGTCGCCGCTCCGCCCGCTACCTCGCGCAACTAGCCGCCGTACTCAGCTTCCGCCACGACATGATCGAGGAGTTCGCATGACCGCCCTGCGTCCGCACGCGGAAGACTTCTACGCGGAAGAGCTGGCCGCGCTGGCCGCCGAGGACGACCGGCCGCGCCCGCCCGGCTGGCGGTTGTCACCGCAGGCGGTGGTCACCTACCTGCTCGGCGACGGCCGCAAGATCACACCGAAGTACGTCGGGTCCCGGCGGCTCATGGAGGTGGCGGTCGCCACCCTCGCCACCGACCGCGCGCTGCTCCTGCTCGGTGTGCCGGGCACGGCCAAGACCTGGGTCTCCGAGCACCTCGCCGCCGCGATCTCGGGCGACTCGACGCTGCTCGTCCAGGGCACCGCCGGCACTCCGGAGGAGGCGATCCGCTACGGCTGGAACTACGCCCGGCTGCTGGCCGAAGGCCCGTCGCCGGCGGCGCTGGTGCCGAGCCCGGTGCTGAGGGCCATGGAGACCGGTGCGATCGCCCGGGTCGAGGAGCTCACCCGGGTTCCCTCGGACGTCCAGGACGCGCTGATCACCATCCTGTCCGAGAAGACGCTGCCGGTGCCCGAGCTCAACACGGAAGTCCAGGCGCAGCGAGGCTTCAACGTGATCGCGACCGCCAACGACCGTGACCGCGGCGTCAACGAGCTGTCCAGCGCGCTGCGGCGCCGGTTCAACACGGTCGTCCTGCCAGTGCCGGCGACCTTCGACGAAGAAATCGACATCGTCACGCGCCGGGTCGCGCAACTCGGCCGCTCCCTCGACCTGCCCGAGACCACCACGGCGCTCGACGAGATCCGCCGGGTGGTCACGGTGTTCCGCGAGCTACGCGACGGCCAGACCGACGACGCCCGCACCAAGCTCAAGTCACCGACCGGCACGATGTCGACCGCCGAGGCGATCTCGGTCGTCACCAACGGCATGGCGCTGGCCGCGCACTTCGGCGACGGCGTGCTCCGCGCCGGCGACGTAGCCTCCGGCATCGTCGGTGCCGTCATCAAAGACCCGGTCTCCGACCGCGTGGTGTGGCGCGAATACCTGGAGACGGTAGTCCGCGAACGCCCCGGCTGGGCCGACTTCTACCGCGCCGCCCGCGATGCCTGAGCGCTACTACGGCATCCGCCACCACGGGCCAGGCTCCGCCCGTGCGGTCCTCCGCGCCCTCGAAGAGCAGCGACCCGACATCCTGCTGGTCGAAGGCCCGCCCGAGGCCGACGAGCTGATCCAGTGGGTGGCCGACGACCGGCTGCAGCCGCCGGTGGCCCTGCTCGGTTACGCCGCCGACAACCCGCGCCGCGCGGCCTTCTGGCCGTTCGCCGTCTTCTCCCCGGAGTGGCAGGCCATCAAGTGGGCGGTAGCCAATGGCGTGCCGGTCCGCTTCTTCGACCTACCGTTCGCCCACCGCCTGACCGCCCGCAAACCGGCCACCAACGGCGACGAGCCGACCGACAAGCCCACATTGGACCAGGCGAACGAGTTCGAGCCCCCCGCCGAAACGCCAGACCCAGCCGGACCGAGCGGCGGCGCCGCGGGCGAGAACGGATCCGACGCGGACGGTCCGAGCGCCCAGAGACCTTCCACCGTCGGACGAGGCGACTCGAATCGTTCTGGTGCGGACGGACCCGGCGCGGACTCCGCACAGACGGATGGGTTGGACGACGACGGGCCGATGCCGGGGCCGCCCGCTCCCGAGTTGCGACCGGTCGACCCGATCGGCGAGCTCGCCGCCGCCGCCGGCTACGACGACCCCGAGCGCTGGTGGGAAGACGTCGTCGAGCACCGTCAAGCCCCGGCCTTCGAAGCGATCGAAGAGGCCATGACCGAGGTCCGAGCTGGTGCGCTCGAGGACCCGTACGACCTCGTGCGCGAGGCGCACATGCGCACCGTCCTGCGCCAGGTGCGCCGGACCCACAACGAGATCGCGGTCGTCTGCGGCGCGTGGCACGTGCCCGCGCTGCGCGCGAAAGTCACCGCTGCCCACGACACCGCGCTGCTCAAGGGCGGCAGGCGACGCGGGAAGGTCCGGTTCACCTGGGTGCCCTGGACGTACGGGCGGCTGGCCTCGTGGCAGGGCTACGGGGCCGGGGTCGACTCGCCGGGCTGGTACCACCACCTCTTCACCACCACGGACGAGGTCGTGCCGCGCTGGCTCGTCGGCGCGGCCGGGGTGCTTCGCGACGAAGGTGTCGACACCTCCCCCGCCCATGTCATCGAGGCCACCCGGCTGGCCGAAGCTTTGGCCACCATGCGCGGGCGTCCGCTCGCCGGCCTGGCCGAGGTCACCGACGCGGCAGGCGCCGTGCTCTGCGAGGGCGACGACCTCCGGCTACAACTGATCGGGCGCAAGCTGGTCGTCGGCGAGCGACTCGGCGAGGTACCCGAGGGTGTCCCGACCGTCCCCCTCGCCCGCGATCTGGAGGCCCGCCAGCGGGCCGCGCGCCTGAAGCCGTCGGCGCTCGACCGGGCGCTCGACCTCGACCTGCGCAAGGACACCGACCTCGCGCGGAGCCACCTGCTGCACCAACTCCGCTGCCTGGACGTGCCCTGGGGCGAGCCCGAGGAGCGACGCGGCAGCACCGGCACCTTCCGCGAGGAGTGGGCGCTGCGCTGGCAGCCCGAGTTCTCGATCCGGTTGGTGGAGGCCAGCGGGTACGGCACCACCGTGGTCGCGGCCGCCACCGCGCAGGTCTCGGCCGCGGCGGCCAAGGCGACGACCCTGGCCGAGGTGACCGCGCTGCTCGAGACCTGCCTGCTCGCCGACCTGCCGGGCGCCCGGTCGGCGGTGCTGCGCGCTCTCGACGCCCGGGCCGCGGAGGACGCCGACGTCACCCACCTGATGGCCGCGATCCCGGCCCTAGCCCGTACGGTCCGCTACGGCGACGTCCGTCGCTCCGACGTCGCCGCCGTCGCCGCCGTGGTTCGCGGCCTGCTGGCCCGCGTCTACGCCGCGTTGCCGCCCGCCGCCTCGGGCCTCTCCGACGAGGCCGCAGCCGGTCTGCGCGACCACATCGACGCCGTGCACACCGCGGTCGCGCTGCTCGGCGACGAAGCCGAGCGCACCAGGTGGCTGGACACTCTCACCGCCCTGACCACCCGCGACGACCTGCACGGCCTGCTCGCCGGCCGGCTGACGCGCCTGCTGCACGACGCCGGCCGGCTGTCGACCGGCGACGCGGCGCTCCGGCTCGGTCGCGCGCTGACCGCCGGCGTACCGGCGACGACCGGGGCCGCTTGGGTCGAAGGCTTCCTCGCCGGGGGCGGGCTGCTCCTGATGCACGACGAAGGCCTGCTGTCCCTCGTCGACGACTGGCTCGCGGGCATCCCGCCGGACGCCTTCACCGAGGTGCTCCCCCTGCTCCGCCGCACCTTCGGCACCTTCGCGACCGGCGAGCGCCGCGGCATCGGCGAGCGGGTCGCCGGTGGCGGCACCAGCGCGAGAAGCACCACCGCGGTCCTCGACCACGAGACCGCGGCGCTGTCGCTGCCGACCTTGAGTGCGCTCCTGGGAAGGAGGATCGAATGACCGCCGACGACGAACGGCGCCGGCGATGGCGTCTGGCGCTCGGTGAGCCCGCCGACGAGTCGCTGGGGCAGCCCAACGGGCGCGACGCCGCCATGGACGCCGCGATGGCCGCGCTCTACGACCGCGGGCCGGACGGTGAAGGCAACGGCGAAGCCAAGGAGGGCAGGAACCGCAGCGCCGGCCTGGGCGCCTCCGCACCACGGGTGGCGCGCTGGCTCGGCGACATCCGCGAGTACTTCCCCCAGAGCGTCGTCCGGGTCATGCAGACCGACGCGATCGAGCGGCTCAACCTCACCCGCCTCCTGCTCGAGCCGGAGATGCTCTCGGCGGTCGAGCCCGACGTCCACCTGGTCGGCACGCTGCTCTCGCTCAACTCGGTGATGCCCGACAAGACCCGCGACCTGGCCCGCCAGGTGGTCCGCCGGGTGGTCGACGACCTGGAGAAACGGATCGCGCAGAAGGCCCGCGCCGCGGTCACCGGCGCGCTCAACCGCGCCAGCCGGATCGAGCGGCCACGGCACGGCGACATCGACTGGAACCGCACCATCCGTGCGAACCTGCGCCACTACCAACCGGCCTACCGGACGGTCGTGCCCGAAAGGCTCATCGGGTACGGGCGGCGCGGCAACGCCGTACAGCGGGACGTGATCCTCTGTGTCGACCAGTCCGGGTCGATGGCCTCCTCGGTTGTCTACTCCGGAGTGTTCGCGTCCGTGCTCGCTTCCTTGCGTACGCTGCGGACCTCGCTCGTCGTCTTCGACACCTCGGTGGTGGACCTGACCGAGCACCTCAGCGACCCCGTCGACGTGCTGTTCGGGACCCAGCTCGGCGGCGGCACCGACATCAACCGCGCCATCGCCTACAGCCAGCGGCTCGTCACGCGGCCCCGGGAGACCATCTTCGTGCTGGTCAGCGACCTTTACGAAGGTGGCGTACGCGACGAGATGCTGCGCGGGGTCGCCGATCTGGTCGGTGCCGGGGTGCAGGTGGTCGCTCTGCTGGCGTTGTCCGACGACGGCGCACCGAGCTACGACCACGACAACGCGGCCGCGCTCGGCTCGCTCGGTGTTCCGGCCTTCGCGTGCACACCGGACATGTTCCCGGAGTTGATGGCCGCCGCGATCCAGCGGCATGACCTGCGGGCCTTCGCGGAAAGGGAGGGCGCGCAACGGGCGCACGGAAGCTGAACAACAATCGCCATCGGTGCTAGGGTCTGGCCTTCCGGCGCGCTCGGAATATGGGGGGGTCTGATGAGCGCCTTCGACGCGATGCCTAAGCCAATGCCACCGGCGGAGCTCAAGGACGCGGTCGACGCGCTCCGGCAGGCTGTGACCGCCTCGACCGCGACCGTCTCCACACCGGACGGTGCCGTCGAAGTCACCGCCGGTCCCGGCAACGCCATCGTCGGGCTTGGTTTCGGGCGGGCGGCCTACCGCTACAGCCCCGAACGGCTCGGCGCGCTCGTCGTCGACACGGCGCGCGAGGCGACCGCGCAGGCCACCGGCTCGATTACCGAAGCGGTCCGCACGGTCCGCCAAGGCCGCCACAGCGCCAACGGCCGCAACCACGACGGCCCCGGCCAGAGCGGCCAGGGCGACCATGGCCAGTACGGCCAGGGCGGCCACGGCCGGAGCGACCACGGGCATAGCGGTCTCGACCACCGCCGCAGCGGCGAGGGCGGCCACGGTCGCCAGGACCAAAGCCACCACGGCCACAGCGGCTACGTCCAAAGCGGTCACACACCCGGTGACCGCTGGCGCGACGGTGATAGCGGCGACGGCGACCACCGCGGTCCGAGCCTCCACCGGCGGCGCGGCCGGTCCGACCTTTCCGGTCCGCCCGACCTGCCCGGCCTGCTCGGCGGGACGCTGCCCGAGGTGCCCCAGCTCGACCGACCGACGTTCGACGACATGCCGAGCGACGGCCCCGCCGACGACGACGCCCGGCGCGCCGACCAGGTGCTCCGGCGGGTCAGCGAGGAATCTCAACGGCAGCTCGCCGGGTACGCACAGCTGCGTGCCGAGCTCGCCGACCTCACCGCGACCGCGCGCTCGGCCGACGGTGGTGTGTCGGCGCAGGTTCGTGCCGGTGGCGAGCTGATGGCCGTCCACATCGGCAACAACCAGTTCCAGCACAACCCGGCGACCCTGGCGGGCATCGTCCACACCACGGTGATGACGGCGACCGCCCGGGCCGCGATGCTGATGGCCGAACGTGTGCAGCAGCTGGCCGGCCCACGCCTGGACATCAGGTCCTTGGTGGAGAGCTACCAGAACCCCGACGACAACCCTCACCGGAGCTGAGCAGAGCAGATGGAAGGCTTCCGCACCGACGTCGACGAGATCATGGCGTGCCGGTCCCGGCTCGCCGAGATCCGTGAGCGCGCGGCCGACATCCTCGCTCTCGCCGAGGACGCCAACCCGGAGTGGTACGTCTGGGGTCTGGTCGGGGCGCCGTTCGCTGCCTGGTACTGGAAGTACGCCGACGACACCTATGAGCACCTGTCGATGATGGGCGAGGCGTTGCAGGACCGGGTCGACGCGCTGGACTGCACGGCGGAGAGCTACAGGCAGACCGACCAGGAGATCGCCGACGCGCTCCAGTCGATCCGCGAGCTGTTGGGCTGAGGCTCACCGCGATGGCCGACGAACGACTCAAGGACAGCGACGTCACCAACGACGTCACCGACTACGGCACCAAAGACGGCGGCGTCGATGCGACCGCTGACTGGGACGGCTACGGCGGTGCCGGGTCGGTCAGCGTCGGCGGGTACGACGTGCTGCGCCTCGACCCGGTCAAGGACTTCGCCGGCGTCGCCGGTCTGCCGCAGGCCGTCTCCGGCGCGGCGAAGCTGGCCCAGGGTGACAGCGACTGGGGCGAGCTCTTCAACATCGCCGGCAGTGTCGGCGACCTCGGCATCAACATCGCGATGTATGCGGTCGACCCGCTCAACGCCCTCATCTCCGCCGGTCTCGGCTTCCTGATCGACGTCATCCAGCCGCTCGAGGATCTGCTCGGCCTCGTCACCGGCAACCCGGAGCGGATGGAAGGCGAGATCGGCAAGTGGGAGCGGGTCGGCAACGCGCTCGAGCCGCTCGCCAAGGAGATCCTGGAGGCCACCCAGCAGGGCCTCGTCGGCTGGCACGGTGCCGCCGCCGACGCCGCCCGCGCCCGGATGGAGGAGTTCGCCGGCGGCGTCGCGGGCATCCAGGGCGACGTACAGCAACTGGTCTTCATCCTGAACACCGCCAAGCTGCTGATGGACGTAGCGCAGGCGTTCGTGATCGGCCTGATCGCCACGTTCGTCGAGTGGCTGATGATCACGTGGGTGCCGGCGATGGCCGCCGCCGTGCCGACCGCCGGTGCGTCGACCGCCGCGGCCGCCGCGGCGACGACCGCGCAGGGTGCGATCGTCACGACCCGCGGGGTGACCTTCATCCAGAAGGTGGCACAGATCCTGCTCCGGCTCCGCCAGGTGATCTACCGGATGCACCCCCGGATCATGCGGCGGGTCCAGACGTCGTTCCAGATGCGTGGTCCCAACGGCCGCTTCGTACGCGGATGGATCGGCACCGGCCGGGCGCTGCGCGAGTCGGCGACCGACTACCGCACCTGGCTCGGCCCCGCCGACAAGCTGCTCAACACCGGAGCCAACGAGGTGAAACGAGGCGTCGAGGCGTCCGGTGAGTCCATGTCCGACGAGGAGCTGGATCGCCGCCTTGACCCCGACCGATAGCCCCAGGCCCAAGCGCGTGGACGCCCGCCGCGTCCGCACCCGCATGCCCACCCCCGCCGCCGTCGTCGCCGCCCTCGGCATCACGATGGCCGGGTTGCTCGTCGTCTTCGTGCCGCTCATCGGGTTCGGCGCCGACGGGATCCTGGCCCTCGTCATCGGCGCGGCGATCGGCCTGACCGCCGGCACCACGTTCTTCGTCACCTGGTGGCGCCGCAACCCAAGGCGCCGCCGCCGCACCCGCTGACCGCGACCGCCACGCGCCGGTCGACCCAAGCCAGGTCAGCGGCCGACCCGCGCCAGGTACCGGTCCGCCGAGGCCCGCACCCGTTCCTTCGCGCCGCCCGCGACGACGCGCCCCCACCACCCGCCGTACACGGTGTCGTACGGGAACTCGTCCACAAGGGACACGGCCCGTACGATGGTGTCCGGGTGCTCCGGGATCAGGTTGGGGTAGCTGTACATGAAGCTCACCCAGCGCCGGTCCATCACCACCGTGAAGATGTCGCCCGTGCACAGCGCACCCTTGCCGTCGAGTCCAGGCCAGTGCAGGACCGTCCCGCCCGGGAAGTGGATGCCGCAGTTCACCAGCGTCCGCTCGGGCAGGATCTCCAGCCGCTCGCCCTCCCACAGCACGATGTTGCCCGCGCGCGGTACCCAGCTCGCGTCCGACGCGTGCACGTACACCGGGATGTCTCCGAACGCCTTGCTCCACTCCACCATGGACCCGTAGAAATGGGGATGGGACACGGCGATCGCGGCCAACCCGCCGACGGCCTCCACCGCCGCGACCGTCTCGTCGTCCACATAGGGCACGCAGTCGAACAGCACGTTGCCGCCCGGGCCGGGGACGACCAGCGCCCGCTGTCCGATGCAGACGCTCGGTTCGACGCCGACGCCCCAGAGGCCTGGCGTCTCCTGCCGGACCACTCCGCGGAAGCCCTCCGCGTGCAGCTCGGTGATCGACACCCACCGTTGGCCACCCCACCCGACGTACTGCCGCTCGTCGGCGCAGATCGGACAGACGGTGCGGTCCGCGTCGGTCGCGCGCTGAACCCCACAGGTGCGGCAGATCGGGTGGTGACGGTCCATTTCTCGAAGCGTACGACCTCGGTCGATCGCACCCGTCCCCGGGCTGGTGGATCACGCGGCATCGGGCGCGCCGCACCGCCGCATGGCGTAACCGGTGCGTAACGTTCTGGTGTCATGCTCGCGTACCCGTGGAGGTGAGCCCATGTTTCTGAGCCAGCACGAGCAGGAGCGCCTACTCGTCCACGTCGCCGCCGACGTGGCGCGCAGACGGCGGGAGCGCGGGCTGCGGCTCAACTATCCAGAGGCGACGGCCGTCATCACCGCGTTCCTGTTGGAGGGTGCGCGCGACGGCCGGACGGTGGCCGAGCTCATGTCCGAGGGGCGCACGGTGCTCGGCCGCGACGACGTCATGACGGGCGTGCCGGAGATGCTGGCCGAGGTCCAGGTCGAGGCGACGTTCCCGGACGGCACCAAGCTCGTCACCGTCCACGACCCGATCCCCTGAGGACGGCGCGATGATCCCCGGCGAGATCGTCTTCGGCGACGGCCAGATCGAGCTCAACCCCGGCCGCCCCGTGCTCACCCTGACCGTGGTCAACACCGGCGACCGTCCGGTCCAGGTCGGCTCGCACTACCACTTCGCGGAGGCCAACCCGGCGCTCGACTTCGACCGCGGCGCCGCCTGGGGCCACCGCCTTGCCGTGCCCGCCGGCACCGCGGTGCGGTTCGAACCGGGCATCGACCGCGACGTCGACCTCGTCCCGCTCGCCGGCCGGCGGATCGTGCCGGGCCTGCGCGGCGAGTGCGGCGGCCCGCTGGACCAGGAGCGCCCGGCGTGACCGCGATCAGCAGGGAGAAGTACGCCGCCCTGTACGGCCCGACCACCGGCGACCGGATCCGGCTCGCCGACACCGACCTGTTCGTCGAGGTCGAGGAGGACCGTTGCTCGCGCGGGGACGAGGCGGTCTTCGGCGGCGGCAAGGTGATCCGCGAGTCGATGGGCCAGTCGGCGGTCAGCCGCGGCAAGGGCACCGTCGACACGGTGATCACGGGCGCCGTCGTGCTCGACCACTGGGGTGTGGTCAAGGCCGACGTCGGCATCCGGGACGGGCGGATCGTCGCCCTGGGCAAGGCCGGCAACCCGGACACGATGGACGGTGTGCACCCCGACCTGGTGATCGGCCCGTGCACGGAGGTGATCGCGGGCAACGGGAAGATCCTGACGGCCGGCGCGGTCGACAGTCACGTACACCTCATCTGCCCGCAGATCCTCTCGACCGCGCTGGCCAGCGGCGTGACCACGGTGATCGGCGGCGGCACCGGCCCTGCCGAGGGCACCCGGGCGACCACGGTGACGCCGAACGCGTGGCACCTCGCGCGGATGCTGGAAGCCGTCGACCCCTGGCCGGTCAACGTGCTGCTGCTCGGCAAGGGCAACACCACGAGCCAGGAGGCGATGTGGGAGCAGCTGCGCGGCGGTGCGGGCGGGTTCAAGCTGCACGAGGACTGGGGTACGACGCCCGCCGCGATCGACGCCTGCCTGCGGGTCGCCGATGCCAGCGGGGTGCAGGTCGCGATCCACACCGACACGCTCAATGAGGCCGGGTTCGTCGAGGACACGCTGCGGGCGATCGGCGGCCGGTCGATCCACGCGTACCACACCGAGGGCGCCGGCGGCGGACACGCGCCCGACATCATCACCGTGGCCGGCCAGCCCAACGTCCTGCCGAGCTCGACCAACCCGACGCGGCCGTACACCCGGAACACGCTCGACGAGCACCTCGACATGCTGATGGTCTGCCACCATCTCAACCCCTCGGTGCCCGAGGACCTGGCGTTCGCGGAGAGCCGGATCCGCCCGAGCACGATGGCGGCGGAGGACGTGCTGCACGACCTCGGCGCGATCTCGATCATCGGCTCCGACTCGCAGGCGATGGGCCGGGCCGGCGAGGTGGTGCTACGCACCTGGCAGACGGCGCACGTGATGCAGCAGCGCCGCGGCGAACTGCCCGGCAACCTGCGCGCCCGGCGCTACGTCGCGAAGTACACGATCTGCCCCGCGGTGGCGCACGGCATCGCGGGCGAGGTCGGCTCCGTCGAGCCCGGCAAGCTCGCCGACCTGGTGCTGTGGGATCCGGCCTTCTTCGGCGTACGCCCGCATCTGGTCGTGAAGGGCGGCATGATCGCGTGGGCGCAGATGGGCGACGCCAACGCGTCGATCCCCACGCCGCAGCCGGTCTTTCCCAGACCCATGTTCGGCGCGTACGGGGTGGTGCCCGCCCAGACGAGCGTCGCCTTCGTCGCACCGGCGGCGATCGACGCGCTGCTCGGCGACCGGCTGGCGGTGAGCCGGCGGATGCTGCCGGTCGCCGACACCCGCGCGCTGACCAAGGCGGACCTGCCGCTCAACGACGCGCTGCCGCGCATCGAGGTGGATCCGGACACGTTCACGGTACGCATCGACGGCGAGGTCGTGCCGCCCCAGCCGGCGGTGGAGCTGCCGATGGCCCAGCGCTACTTCCTGTTCTGATGTCCCTGTCGACCCTGCTCGTGCTGGCCGACGGCCGGCTGCCGTCGGGTGCGCACGCGCATTCCGGGGGTGTCGAGGCGGCGGTGGCCGCGGGCCGGATCCACGACCTGCCGACACTGGAGTCGTTCCTGGTCGGACGGACGGCGACGACCGGAACGGTCGCGGCGGCGTTCGCGGCCGCGGCCTGCCGAGCGTTGACGTCCTGCGCGTCCTCGCGCGTCAGGGCCGACCTCGAGGGGCTGGCGTTCATGGACCGTAGTACGCGGCGCACCGACGGTGCCGCGCTCGACCCGTCGGACAACCTCGTGGAGCGGATCTCCGCACTCGACGACGGCATCGACGCGCGGACCGCTTCGCCGGCGTTGCGGGCCGCGTCGCGGGCGCAGGGGCGGGCCCTGCTGCGGGCCGTCGCCCGCATCTGGCCCACCGCCACCAACCCGGCCGGTTCCCATCCGCACCATCCGATCGCTACCGGCATCGCTGCCGCGGCCGCTGGGCTCGGACCGCAGAATGCGGCGTTGGTGGCCGTCTACGGCGGGATCACCGGCTCCGCCTCGGCGGCGGTGCGGTTGTTGGGGCTCGACCCGTACGCGGTGCACGCGCTTGTCGCCCGTCTTGCCCCCGAATGCGACCGCGTGGCGGCCGAGGCTGCCGCGCGGGCCGACGATCCGGTGGACGATCTGCCCGCCGGCTCAGCCATCCTGCTCGACCTCGACGCCGAGCAGCATGCCACCTGGGAGGTGCGTCTCTTTGCGTCCTGACAACCGTGCTGTGCGGATCGGGATCGGCGGTCCGGTCGGCTCCGGCAAGACCGCGCTGGTCGCGGCGCTGTGCCGAGCCCTCGCCGCCGAGTTGCGGCTGGCCGTGGTGACCAACGACATCTACACGACCGAGGACGCCGACTTCCTGCGCCGGGCCGGGGTGCTGCCCGACGACCGGATCCGGGCCGTGGAGACCGGGTGTTGCCCGCACACCGCGATCCGCGACGACATCAGCGCCAACCTGGACGCCGTCGAGGAGTTGGAGGAGCGCCTCGGTGCGCTCGACCTGGTGCTCGTCGAGAGCGGTGGCGACAACCTCACCGCTACCTTCAGCAAGGGGCTGGTCGACCACCAGATCTTCGTGGTGGACGTCGCCGGTGGCGACAAGGTGCCGCGCAAGGGTGGGCCGGGGGTGACGACGGCGGACCTACTCGTGATCAACAAGACCGACCTGGCGCCGCTGGTCGGGGCCGACCTCGGCGTGATGGCCCGCGACGCGCACGCTCGGCGCGGCGACCTGCCGACCGTCTTCCTCTCGCTGGTCGGCGAGCCCGGCGCCGCTCCGGTGGCGGCCTGGGTCCGCGCCCGGGTGGCCGAGCCGGTCACCGCACCGCGACACCACGAGCCGGCCCCGGCGCACACGCACGGGCCGTAACGCCACGCCCGCCGGTGAGAGCTCGAGCACGCCTCGTCGCCGAGGCCGACGGCCGCGGCGGGACCCGGCTGTCCACCGTGTACGGCGAGCCTCCCCTGCTCCCCCGCCGCACCGGGCGACAGCACCATCCGACCGCGGCCGAGGTCCACCTCGTCGGCGGTGCGGCCGGCCCGCTCGGCGGCGACGACCTGCGCGTCGACATCCGCGTCGGGCCGGGCGCTCACCTGATCGTCCGTACCGTCGCCGCTTCTCTGGCCCAGCCCAGCCACCCACCGGCGCCGAGTGCCCTCACGATCACCGCGAAAGTCGGCGCCGCCGCCACGCTCGACTGGCTGCCCGAGCCCACCGTGGCGACAGCGGGCTGCGACCACCTCAACCGGTCCATCGTGGACCTCGAGGACGGCGCCTCCCTGCGCTGGCGAGAGGAGCTCGTCGCCGGCCGCCATGCCGAGCCGTCGGGCGACATGCGACTCGAGACGACGGTCCGCTACGCCGGCCGCACGATTCTGCGCCACGACCTCGGCATCGGTCCACGCGCGAAGGGCTGGCAGGCCATGCTCGACCGCGCTGCCGGCACCGTGCTGCTCGTCGGCCCGGAAGCGCTAGCAACCAGGGCAATCAACAGAATGCCGCTGGCGAACGCGCCGGCCGCCCTGGTGAGCGCGACCGGACCGGACGCCCGGACGGTACGCGCGGCGTTGGACGAGGGCGCTGCTAACACCCGGGCTCATGATCCAGATGCTAAACCCGGCAATTGGCGCAAAGGCTGAGGCTCCGGTCTACCTTCTGTGGTGTGGGCGGTCGCGTGGGGCGGCCGTGCCTCGGAGGGAGCTGGCAATGGCTATCAGCGACAAGTTCGGTGACGCCGTCGACAAGGCCAAAGAGAAGATCGCCGACAAGGACGAGCGCGACCAGCGCATCGACCAGGCCGGGGACGCGATCGACGCCAAGACCAACGGCAAGTTCGCGGACAAGGTCGACCGGGCTCAGGACGCCGCGCGCAAGGGTGGCGACCAGATGACCCAGGAGCGGACCGGCCAGAGCCGGAACGGCCAGAACCGCAACAACAGCCAGAACCGCGGCAACAACCGCAACAACAACCGCAACCGCTAACCAGGGTTTCCCGTTCCCGGCGGGCACACCGGGATACGGCGGGGCAAGCGGGCCGTGCGCTGGGGGGCGCGCGGCCCGCATGTCCACATCCGTGGCAGGAGCGCCGACGCGGTCAATCCGCCGGCAGCAGGTGCGTGACCTCCGGCGGCCCGCCGGCCAACGCCCGCGCCGCCGCCTCGATCTCGCGGTCCGCGCCCGTCAGCCGGTTGTCGTGCTGCCGTCGATGCTCGTCCCAGGAAGCCACCTGGTACACCTCGACGAACCGATCCCCGTGCTCCCCCTCACGGAACAACCCCCACCGGACGGCCCCGCTGCGCCGACGCGACAGCCGTACCCGGTCCATCGCCGCTCGGAAAGCCACCTCGTCCCCCGCCGCCACCTGGTAGCGGAGGATCACCAGCACCGGACCGCCGTACCGCACGGGTTCGACGTCGAGGTGCGGCTCCGCCCAGTACGAGGTCGGTTCCCGGTCGAGCCCCGCCACGTCGCGCAGCGGCCAGCGGACCACCGTCGCCGCGCCGGCCAGCATCAGGGCGCCGGCGGCCAGGTGGGCGATCGGCAGGTTCGTCGCCTCGGCCAGCAGACCCCACAGCAGCGCGCCGACGCCCTGCCCGCCCGCGAAGACGATCTGGTAGATGCCGAGGCCGCGGGCGCGTACCCAGTTGGGCAAGAAGAGCTGAAGGCTCGCGTTGACGCTGGAGAGCACGGTGACCCAGGCGACGCCGGCCGGCACGAGGACGAGCGCCACCACGAGCTCGATCCGGACCAGGCCGACCACGATCGTCGCCGCCCCGAACAGCACGGCGGCGACGAACATCATCCGGTTCGGCGAGAGCCGCTGGCGCAGCCGGGGCAGCACGGCGGCGCCGGCCACCGCGCCGACACCGAGGGCGGCGAGCAGCAGGCCGTAGCCGCCCGGCCCCAGCCCCAGCCGGCGGCTCGCGACCAGCGGCAGCAGGGCCCAGACGGCGCTGCCGGGCAGCAGGAACAGCGCCGCGCGCAGCAGGATCCGGCGGACGACCACGGAATGCCGCACGTACCGCCCACCGGCCCGGACCGCCGCCGCGAACCGCTCCGGCGGCCCGGCATCCCCGTCGGGGCTACGCCACCACAGCAGCACGGCCGCGAACACGACGAACGACAGCGCGTTGAGCGCGAACACCGCCGCGACGCCGAGCGTGGCGATGACCAGACCGGCGATGGCGGGACCGATCGCGCGGGCGAGGTTCTGGCTGATCGCCCCGAGCGCGGAGGCGGCCGGCAGCTGCGCCCGTGGCATGAGCTCGGGGATGACCGCCTGCCACGCCGGCACGGTCAACGCCTGCCCGGCACCGAGCGCGAAGGTCAACGTCAGCAGCAACGCGGGCGGCATCCGGTCGGCGGCGGTCAACGCGGCCAGCAGCACCGCCACGGCACATTGCGCGGCCTGCACGGTGAGCAGCATCCGCCGCCGGTCGAAGGTGTCGGCCAACGCACCGGACGGCAGTGCCAGCAACACGATCGGCAGCATGCTGGCGGTCTGCACCAACGAGACCAACGCATCGGAATCGGGTGCGTCGACCAGCAGCCACTGCGCCCCGACGGTCTGCATCCAGGTGCCGATGTTGGACGCGAGCAGCGCCAGCCACAACCACCGAAACGTCGCGACCGACAACGGAGTCCACGCAGACCCGCTTCGCGACGGCACGATGGTCACGCTACCCGGAGTGAAACGTCCTAACCCGACGATCATGGGACGGGCAGGCCTGTCCCGGGTCCGCGGTGGTCCGGACCGTCGCTCCCGCCGGAGACCGCTCCGCTTCGCTCCGCTGCCAGGTCCGCGGTGGCCAAGGCCAGAACAGAGAAGACCCCACGCGTCGCCGCTTGACCTCGGAACCCGGCGCCCAAGATCGCGGCGACTCACGGCCTGGCTCGGTGGCGACCGAGCGCCGGCCCGCTGATCAGCGCCCGCGAGATCGCTGACTGCGGCCTCAAGACCGATGCGACCGATCATGTCGCCTCGTTTGTCGACATTGTCAGCCGCCGACGTAGCGCGAGACCGAGCTCACCCGCTCCCCGCGGCTGCGGCTGCGGCGTCAACGGCGAGACCGGCCGGATCCACCAGCTCGCGGAGCCGCAGCATCAGCTGCGGCTGCGGCCCGCGGCGTCAACGGCGAGACCGGTCGGATCCACCAGCTCGCGGAGCCGCAGGATCAACTGCGGCGGCGGGCGCCCGGCCCCGGGCGGGCGATGACGTCGCGGGGGTTGTCGACGTCGTGGCCTGCCGCGCACCGCAGGACCGAGCCAACCCGCTCACCGCAGTCGCGGTGCACGGTGGTCAGCGGCGAACCCACGGGATCCGCGAGATAGCGGTCCCCCCACTGCAAGACGGCCACGATCACGGGCCAGAGGTCGAAGCCCATCTCGGTGAGCCGGTACTCGTGGCGCACCCGAGTCCCAGGATCCCGGTAGGGCTCTTTGCGCAACACACCACTGTCGACCAGCACGGCCAGGCGGTTCGTCAGCACCTGGCGCGGGATGTTCGTGCGCACCCGCATGTCGTCGAAGCGCCGGATGCCGTTGGCGATCTCGCGCAGCACCACGAACGTCCAGCGCTCCCCGAGGATCTCCATCGCCCGGCCTACCGTGCAGTTGTCGACGGACCACTCCAGGGCTTCCGGTCGCGCGCTCATGCCGACCACCCTAAGTCTCGTTGACAGACCCAGCAATAGACTGCCACCCTGGGTCCATGACTCAGACGCAGGTCGAGCGCAGCCGTACCTTCTCCTGGTCCGACCCCGCCGCCAACGCCGCGCTCATCGGCAAGACCAGCGGCCTGAGCCTGCTGCGGTCGATGATCGCCGGCGAGCTTCCGCCGCCCCCGGTCATGGAGCTGCTCGGGATGACCCGGCTGACCGCCGAAGAAGGCCGGGTCACGGTCGAGATGCCACCGCGCGAATACCACTACAACCCGCTCGGCAGCGTCCACGGTGGCGTGATCGCCACCCTGCTGGACACCGCGGCCGGCTGCGCCGTGCACACGACGCTGCCGGCCGGTGTCGGTTACACCTCGGTCGACCTGTCGGTGAAATACCTGCGCCCCGTCACCGTCGGCTCCGAGATGCTGACCTGCGTCGGCACCGTGATCCAGCGCGGCCGGCGCACCGCGCTGGGCGAGGCCAGGCTGACCGACGCCGCGGGACGACTCGTCGCCCACGCGACGTCGACCTGCCTGCTCTTCGAGATCCCTCCTAGCTGATCGCCGACCGAGCTACCAGCCGACCGTCGGACGAAGACCCCCGGCCCCCTGCCGGCGGCCGGAGGCCGGAGCCCGGAGGCCAAAGCCCGGAGCTAGTTGATCGTCGGGTAGAGGTCCGCCGCTGGCGGTGACCACGTTGCTGGGTCGGCTTCCACCTGGTCGCCCGAGCGGATGTCCTTGATCGAGTCCGGCTCGCCCGGGAACCAGACGAACGGGATGCCCCGCCGCTCGGCGTAGCGGATCTGCTTGCCGTACTTCGCGGCCGTCGGCGAGACCTCGGTGGGGATTCCCCGCCGGCGCAGGGCCGCCGCGATCCCGTCCGCCGAGCGCCGGTGCTCCTCGTCGGACAGCGCGACCAAGACACAGGTAGGCACCGAACGGGAGATCGCCAGCTTATCGGCGCCGAACAGCAGCCCGAGGACCCGGGTCAGGCCGATCGAGATGCCCACGCCCGGGAAGCGCTCGTTGCCCGACGTCGCCAGGTTGTCGTAGCGGCCGCCCGAGCAGATCGAACCGAACCGTTCGAAACCCGCAAGCTGCGTCTCGTAGACCGTCCCCGTGTAGTAGTCCAGGCCACGGGCGATCTTCAGATCCGCGACACACAGACCCGGCGCGTACGCCGCGGCGGTCTCGACCACCTGGACCAGCTCGGCCAGGCCTTCGTCGAGCAGCGGGTCGCTGACCCCGAGCGCGCGCACCGAGTCGGCGAACGACGCGTCCGTCGACGAGATCCCCGCCAGTGCCAGCACGGCCTTGGCCTGGGCCTCCGTGGCTCCCGCGGTCTCCGTCAACAACGCGGCGACCCGCTCCGGCCCGATCTTGTCCAGCTTGTCGACCGCCCGCAGCGCCGCCTCCGGGTCACCGATGCCCAGGCCGCGGTAGTAGCCCTCGCACACCTTGCGGTTGTTGACCTGGATGGTCACCGGCGGGATCGGCAGCGAGCCGAGCGCGTCGCCGATCACCAGCGGCATCTCGGCCTCGTAGTGCGCCGGCAGCGTGTCCCGGTCGACCACGTCGATGTCGCACTGGACGAACTCGCGGTAGCGGCCCTCCTGCGGCCGCTCGCCCCGCCACACCTTCTGGATCTGGTAGCGCCGGAACGGGAAGTTCAACTTGCCCGAGTTCTCCAGCACGTAGCGCGCGAACGGCACCGTCAAGTCGAAGTGCAGCCCCAGGGAGTCCTCCGAGGACGAGCCGGCATCCTCCTGGAGACGGCGCAGGACGTAAACCTCCTTCGAGGTCTCACCCTTGCGCAGCAGCTGGTCCAGGGGCTCGACGGCCCGGGTCTCCAGCGGCGCGTACCCGTACAACTCGAAAACGCTCTTGATCTTGTCAAGGAAGCGCTGCTCGATCATGCGTTGCGGCGGCGACCACTCCGGGAAGCCGGAGATCGGCCGTGGCTTGCTCATCTTGGTCATAGCCCTCTGGTCGGGGCCGGTCGCATGACTTCCAGGAGAAACGGGTTGGTCGCGCGTTCCCGGCCGATCGTGGTCGCCTCGCCGTGACCCGGCAGGACGATGGTGTCGTCGGCTAGCGGGAGGATCCGATCACGAAGGCTGGCCGTCATCGCCGTCATGCTCCCTCCCGCCAGGTCGGTGCGCCCGATCGAGCCGGCGAAGAGCACGTCACCGGAGAGGCAGACTTCGTCCGCGTCCCAGCCCCGTGCGGCGCCGGCCGGCAGCCGGAAGAGCACCGACCCGCCGGTATGGCCGGGGGCGTGGTCGACGGTGATCTCGAGCCCGGCGATCGTCAGCGCCTCGCCGTCGGTGAGCGGCGCGACGTCGTCGGGCTCGGAGTAGGTGAACCGGCCACCGAACAGCCGCGCCGGGTCCATGGAAAGCGCCTTGGCCGGGTCGGCGAGCAGCTCGCGGTCGGCGGGGTGCACGTATGCCGGGATGCCCTTGGCACCGCAGACGGGCGCGACGGAGAAGGTGTGGTCGAGGTGGCCGTGGGTCAACAGCACCGCGGCCGGCGTCAACCGGTGGTCGGCGAGGACCTCGTCGAGGCGCTTCTCGACGCCGATGCCGGGGTCGACGATCACGCACTGCTCGCCCGGCGCCGTCGCCACCACGTAACAGTTGGTGCCGAAGACGTCGGACGGGAAACCCGTGATCAGCACAGTCGTCCCCTTCCGGTCGCTGTGACCAGCGTAGCGGTCGGCGCACGCCGATTACGCGCAGGCAGGCACCGCGGCAATCACGATCTCCGATCGCTCAAACCGCAGGACCTCTCACCATGCTCCCAGCGTTTGCCCGTATGCTCTCCCGGACGTTTGTGGCGCGAGGCACACCCGAAAGAGGAGCACCGGTGGCATCCAGCAGAGATCGGCAGCGCAAGCTCGCGCGTGCCAAACTCGACCGGCAGTTGGCCCGCCGGGCCGCCGTGCTGCGCCGTAAGCGTCGCATCCAGGCCGGCCTCGGAGGCGCGCTCGCCCTGGTGCTGATCGGCGTCGGCGCCTTCTGGGCGCTCGGCGGGTTCGACAAGGAGCCCGTCAACACCGCGACCGACGTCTGCGTGTGGACCCCGCAGGAGCCCGGCGTCAACGTCGACGCGCAGGACGTGGGCCTGCCCTCGACCACCGACGTGCCGACGTTCGGCACCCGCGACATGGCGCTGACCACCAACCAGGGCAACATCACGGTCCAGCTCGACCTGGCCACCGCGCCCTGCGGCAGTGCCAGCCTGACCTATCTGGCCGGCAAGAACTTCTACGACAACACCAAGTGCCACGAGATCACGACCGAGGGCGCGCTGCACTGCGGCGACCCGAAGGGCACCAACCTCGGTGGGCCGACCTACACGTTCGCCAACGAGAACGTGCCGACGAACGCGCCGACCCCGTCGCCGTCGGCCTCGCCCGCCCCGGGCACCCCGGCCACGTACCCGGCCGGCACCGTCGCGCTCTACCCGAACCCGCCGGGCGCCAACGGCAGCCAGTTCCTGATCTTCTTCAAGGACTTCACCCCCACCACCGAGCCGGCGTACGCCATCGTCGGCAAGGTCACCGGCGGCACTGACGTGCTCGACAAGATCGGGAAGATCAGCACCGTCGACGACGGCAAGGGCAACAAGGTCAAGCCGTCCACGGACATCACGATCCAGACGCTGACCGTGGGTGCGGTGCAGAGCGATCCGAGCGACAACACCCCGACGCCGTCACCGGCGAACCCCTCGGCGACCCCGTCCACGACCGCGCCCCCGAGCGGCGCGGCGACGGGCACGCCGTCGAACGCGAGCTAAGGTCACCCCGGAAACGCCTGAGCGCGGAAGCAGGAGGAGAGTCCCCGTGACGTCCACGAGAGAGCGGCAGCGCGCGGCGGCGCGGGCCCGACTCGCACAAGAGATGGCCGACCGTCAGGCCGTCGCACACAAGCGTCGCCAGCGGCAGGCCATCATCGGCGCCGGCGTGGCGCTGCTGATCGTCGCGGGCGGCGTGATCTGGCTGGTCAGCAGCATGGGCGGCGACGACAAGTCGACTGCCGGCGCTGACCCGTCCGCGGCGCCGGTCGCCTGCGTCTGGAGCGAGGTCCCGGCCGACCAGCGGCAGCCGACCACCAAGGACGTCGGAGTCCCGCCGACCACCACCCCGCCGTCCACCGGCACCCAGGTGATGACCGTCGACACGAGCTTCGGGCCGGTCGAGGTCACGATGGACCTGGCGAAGTCGCCGTGCAGCGCCGAGAGCTTCAGCTACCTGGCCAGCAAGAACTTCTGGGACGGCACCAAGTGCCACCGGATGTTCCCGGGCATGCTCCAGTGCGGTGACCCGTCGGCCAAGGGCAAGGGCTACCGCGACTCCGACGGTACGGGTGGCCCGAGCTACCGCTACGCCAACGAGAACCTGCCGGTCGACCAGCGCCCGGCGTACCCGGAGGGCGTGGTGGCCCTGGCCAACAGCGGCCCGGACACCAACGGCTCGCAGTTCTTCTTCATCTACCAGGACGTCGAGCTCTCGCCGGACTACACGGTGCTGGGCAAGGTCACCAAGGGCCTGGAGAACATCAAGAAGGCCACCGAGGCCGGCCACGACGGCGCGTTCGACCCGTCGCCGGGCGGCGGCCACCCCAAGAGCGACATCGAGATCAAGACGCTGACGGTGGCCGCTCCGGCCGCCTGATCCCGCTCACACGAAAGCGCCGCCCCCACGGGGCGGCGCTTTTTGTGCGGCGGCTCAGGCGCCGGAGGTCACGCGGTAGGCGTCGAAGACGCCGTCGACCTTGCGGACCGCGGCCAGCAGGTGGCCGAGGTGCTTCGGGTCGGCCATCTCGAAGCTGAACCGGCTCACCGCCACCCGGTCGCGGGTGGTGGTGACCGTCGCCGACAGGATGTTGACCCGCTCGTCGGACAGCACCCGCGTCACGTCGGCCAGCAGCTTGTGCCGGTCGAGGGCCTCCACCTGGATGGCGACCAGGAACGTCGACGCCGACGTCAGCTTCCAGCTCACCTCGAGCACGCGCTCGGGCTGCGCCTTCAGGTCTTCGGCGTTGGCACAGTCGTCGCGGTGCACCGACACCCCGCCGGAGCGGGTGACGAAGCCGAAGACCGAGTCCGGCGGCACCGGAGTGCAGCAGCGGGCCAGCTTGATCCAGACGTCGCTGACGCCCTTGACCACGACGCCGGGGTCGTGGCCGGCGGTGCGGCTGCGCGGCGGCCGCGTCGCGACGGCGGTCTCGGCCAGGTCCTCGGCCGCGCCCTCCTCGCCGCCGTAGCCCGCCATCAACCGCTGGACCACCGACTGCGCGGAGACCTGGTTGTCGCCGACCGCCGCGTAGAGCGAGGCGACATCGGCCAGGTGCAGGTCGCGCGCGATCGTCATCAGGTTGTCGGTCGTCAGCATACGCTGCAGCGGCACGCCCTGCTTGCGCATCGCCTTGACGATCGCGTCCTTGCCGGCCTCGATCGCCTCTTCGCGGCGTTCCTTGTTGAAGTACTGGCGGATCTTCGTGCGCGCCCGCGGCGACTTGACGAAGCCCAGCCAGTCCTGCGTGGGGCCGGCCGTGTCGGACTTCGACGTGAAGATCTCGATCACGTCGCCGTTGGAGAGCGTCGACTCCAGCGGCACCAGCTTCCCGTTGACCCGGGCGCCGATGCACTTGTGGCCGACCTCGGTGTGCACCGCGTACGCGAAGTCGACCGGGGTCGAGCCCGTCGGCAGCGGTATCACGTCGCCCTTGGGCGTGAAGACGTAGACCTCCTGGCTGGAGAGGTCGAACCGGAGCGCGTCGAGGAACTCGCTCGGGTCGCTGGCCTCCCGCTGCCAGTCGAGCAGCTGCCGCAACCAGGTCATCTCGTCGATGTGGGCCGGCGGGCCGACGATCGTCGCGCCCTTCTGCTCCTTGTACTTCCAGTGCGCCGCGATGCCGAACTCCGCCGTGCGGTGCATCGCGTACGTGCGGATCTGCATCTCGACCGGCTTGCCGGTCGGGCCGATCACCGTCGTGTGCAGCGACTGGTACATGTTGAACTTCGGCATCGCGATGTAGTCCTTGAACCGGCCCGGCACGGGCTGCCAGTTCGCGTGGATCACACCGAGTGCCGCGTAGCAGTCGCGGACGGTCTCGACCAGGATGCGGACGCCGACGAGGTCGTAGATGTCGTTGAAGTCGCGACCCCGCACGATCATCTTCTGGTAGATCGAGTAGAGGTGCTTCGGCCGCCCGGTGGTCTCCGCCTTGATCTTCGCGGAGCGCAGGTCGGTGTGCACCTTCTGCGTCACCTGGCGCAGCAGCGCCTCCCGCTGCGGCTGGTGCTCGCCGATCAGGCGGTTGATCTCTTCGAACCGCTTCGGGAACAGCGTGCCGAACGCGAGGTCCTCGAGCTCCCACTTGATCGTGTTCATGCCGAGGCGGTGGGCCAGCGGCGCCAGGATCTCCAGGGTCTCCTTGGCCTTCTGCTCCTGCTTGGGCCGCGGGAGGAAGGTCAGGGTGCGCATGTTGTGCAGCCGGTCGGCCAGCTTGATCACCAGGACGCGCGGGTCCTTGGCCATCGCGACGACCATCTTGCGGATCGTCTCGGCCTTGGCCGCGTCGCCGAGCTTGACCTTGTCGAGCTTGGTGACGCCGTCGACCAGCAGCGCGACCTCGCCGCCGAAGTCGCTGCGCATGGACTCGAGCGTGTAGTCGGTGTCCTCGATCGTGTCATGCAGCAGCGCGGCGACCAGCGTGGTCGTGTCCATCCCGAGGTTGGCCAGGATGGTCGCGACCGCCAGCGGGTGGGTGATGTAGGGGTCGCCGGACTTGCGGTACTGACCGGAGTGCCACCGCGCGGCCATGTCGAAGGCGCGCTGGAGCAGCCGCGCGTCGGCCTTGGGGTGGCTCGCCCGGTGGGTGGCGATCAGCGGCTCGAGCACCTCGCTGACCTGCGGCGCCTGCCAGGGAGCGTTGAACCGGGCGAGCCGGGCGCGCACCCGCCGACCGGTCGGCGTGCCGGCCAGGCCGAAGCCGGTGCCGGTCTCGCCGGCCGGGTCGCGGGTGGTGCCGGCGCGCTCGCGGAGCTGGACGACGACACCGTCACTCTCGTCGTCGACCTCGTAGGGGGAACGGCCGTTGGCCGGCCACTCGACAGTGTCCTCGGCGACCGGATCAACTTCACGATCAACAGCCTGTGGGGATACGCGCTTGGCCGCGCGACCCGAGTCCTCGGCCGCACTCGAGGCCGTGGTGGCCGCGTCCGACCCGCGGTGCGCGATGGACCCGCTCCCCGGGACCAGCCGGTCCGGGGCGACGGCGTCCGTCGCGTCCCGAGTCTCCGTCTTCGGGGACGCCACGCCGTGCGCACCGGCCTCCGCCTCCGCGGGCGTCGCCTTCGCGGGGGCCGCGCCGCGCGCGCTGCTCTCCGACTTCGCGGGCGCCGCGCCGTTCGCGCTCGCCTCCGGGGGTGCCGCCTTCCGGGTGCCGGCCTCCGCCGGAGCCTCCGAGTCAGGGCTGACCGTCGCGGCCGAGCCAACGTTGCCGCCAGGACGGGCGGCGGTCACGATCGGCGCGGCGGACGCGCCGTTGGCCTCGCTCGTCGTCTCTGGGCGTGCGTCAGTGCCGGCCGGGGACGACTGCGTCGCCTGCCCGGTCGTGTGCTCTGCCTCGCCGGTCGGGCGCGTCGAGCCCGCCACCGATGGGGCGACGTCGTGGGACACCGGCCTCCTCAACACCTCGCGATCCACCGACCGTATCGGGCCGGCAACACCTGCGCTAGCCAGGTGGCGGCGATCCGTGCCGGTCGGGACCGGGCACCCCCAACTCTACCCGTACGGCCGATCCCGCTCGGAGGGGCAGAGCCGGACCTAAACGGTCAAAAGGGCATGTACGTCGCGGGGAGCGAGACGGTCCCGTCCGTTCAAGAACGCCAACTCGATCAACACGCTGAAGCCGGCGACCATTCCCCCGGCCTGCTCGACCAGGGACAGTGCCGCCTCCGCGGTGCCGCCGGTGGCCAGCAGGTCGTCGACGACCAGCACCCGCGCGCCGGGCTGGAGGGCGTCCCGGTGCACCTCGAGGGTGGCCTCGCCGTATTCCAGCGCGTACGACGCGGCCAGCACCTCGCGGGGAAGCTTGCCGGCCTTGCGCACCGCCAACGCTCCGGTGCCCGTCGCGTACGCGATGGCACCGGCGAGCAGGAAGCCGCGGGCCTCGACCCCGGCGACCACGTCGAACGTCGACCGCCCGTGGTGCTCGATGATCGCGTCGACCACCTGACGGAACGCCGGCCCGTCGGCGAACAACGGCGTGACGTCCTTGAAGAGGATGCCGGCGTGCGGGAAGTCGGGCACGTCGACGACGTGCCCGGCCACCAGTTCCGCTACTGCTTTCTCGTCCATCCGGGTCAGCGGCGCTTCGCGCCACCGGGGCGGTTGCCCCCCGGACGCCCGCCGCGGCTGCCGCCGCCGGAGCGCTTCGCCGCGTTCGGCCGGGCGCCCACCTTCGGTGCCCCGCCGGCGAGCGCGCCGACCTCGGTGCTCTCGGCGCTCTCGGGCGCGGCCTGCCGCGGCTGGCGCGCGGCCGCACCGGCCGGCACCGCCTCGCCCTTCTTCGGCGCGACGTCGCCGCGGGCGATCGCCGCCCGGCGGGCCAGCACGCGCTTGGTGTGCGCCTGGATCTTCGGCTCGAATTCCTTGAGCGTGACCAGGACCGGCGTGGCGAAGAAGATCGACGAGTAGACCGCGACCGCCATACCGACGAACAGCACGAGGCCGAGGTCGGCCAGGGTGCTCGCGCCGGACAGACCGGCGATCAGCAGACCACCGACCGGCAGCAACGCGACCAGACCGGTGTTGATCGACCGCATCAGGGTCTGGTTGATCGCGAGGTTGGCGGCCTCGCCGTACGTCGTCGTGCTGCTCGCCGTGATGCCTCTGGTGTTCTCCTGCACCTTGTCGAACACCACGACCACGTCATAGAGCGCGAAGCCGAGGATGGTGAGGAAACCGATGATCGTCGCCGGCGTGACCTCGAACCCGGCTAAAGAGTAGAGGCCGGCCGTCAGCACCAGGTTGAGCAACAGCGAGGAGACGGCCGCGACCGCCATCCGCCACTCGAAGCGCAGGATCAGGTAGACCATCACCAGCGCCACGAAGATCACCAGGCCGAGCAGCGCGCGCTCGGTGACCTGCTTGCCCCAGGCCGCACTGACCGCACTGTCGTTGATGTCGTTCGGCTGGATGCCGAGCTCCTGCGCGATCTGCGCCTTGACGTCGGTGATCGCCTCGGGGTCCAGCACCGAGGTGCGGATCTCGTAGAACGTGTCACCGCCGCGGCCGACCTGGGTGGCCGGCAGGGCCGTGGCGTCGGCGTCGTTGTCGGCCAGGGCGCTGTTGACCGCGTCCTGCGCCTTGTTGAGGTCGACGTTCTGGCTGGCCGGGATGATGAACTGGTTGCCGCCGGCGAACTCGATGCCGAGCGAGAACCGGTTGATGCCGAAGCTCAGCAGCGCGACCAGGATCAGCGCACCTGCGACGCCGAACCACAGCTTCCGCTTGCCGATCAGGTTGAGACCGGCCTCACCGCGGTAGAGCCGGTTGGCCAAACCCGACTTTGACATCTCAGGCCTCCTTGGCACGCCGCGGCGAGCGCGTACGCGGGTTGTCGCCGTCGTCATCGTTGTGCTGTTCGAGGATCCGGCCGAGGCCACTGACCCGCGGTGAGAGGAACGCCTTGGTGTTGGCGAACATCGTCATGATCGGGTGCCGGAAGAGGAACACCACGACCAGGTCGAGGATGGTGGCGAGGCCGAGCGCGAACGCGAAGCCCTTCACCGTGCCGACGGAGACGATGTAGAGGACCACCGCCGCCATGATCGAGATGGCGTTGGCGGAGATGATCGTGCGGCGGGCACGGGCCCAGGCCCGGGGCACCGCGCTGCGCGGCGACCGGCCCTCGCGGATCTCGTCTTTCAGACGTTCGAAGTAGATGACGAACGAGTCCGCCGCCACACCTAGCGAGACGATGAAGCCCGCGATGCCGGCGAGGGTCAGCGTGAAGCCGATCTGCCGGCCGAGGAACACCAGCGCGCCGAAGACCAGGCCCGCGGAGAGCACGAGGCTCAGCACGATCACGGTGCCCAGCAGGCGGTAGTAGAAGAACGCGTAGATCGCGACCAGCAGCAGGCCGAGGCCCGCGGCGATCAGGCCGGCGCGGAGGTACTCGGCGCCGAGCGTCGGCGACAGGTTCTCCTGGTTGGCCTGGGTGAAGGTCAGCGGCAGCGCGCCGTAGCGGAGGTCGCCGGCCAGGTCCTCGGCGCTGTTCGCGTCGAAGCTGCCGGAGATCTGCGAGTCGCCGGTCAGGACGCCCTGGATCTCGGGCGCCGAGATGATGCCGTTGTCGAGGACGACGGCGACCAGGCAGTTGCCGTTCTCCAGGGTGGCCTGGTCACAGGTCTGGCCGCTGTTCTGGTAGGCCTCGCGGGTCAGCGCGGTCCACTTCTCCTGGCCGTCGCCCTTGAAGTCGAGGCTGACCACCCACTGGCCCTGCTGGTCGAGCTGGGCGGTGGCGTTGCCGACGTCGGTGCCGGAGACCTTGGCGACGTCGAGCAGGTACTTCCCGCCGCCCTGGCAGGAGATGGCCTGCTGGTCCTCTTTGCTGATCGAGCCCGGGGGCCGCTTGTCGAGCTGCTCACAGGTGATGTTGGGCACGTTGAACTGCATCTGCGGCGTGAGCACCGCGACCTCGGGCCCGGTCAGGGAGCCGAACGGCTTGAGCGCCTCGGCGATCGCCGGGTCGGTGCCCGCGTCGGGCGCCTGCAGGGAGCTGGCCGCCGCCCATGCCGCCGGTCCGACCTTGGTCTCGACCGCCTTGCGGGCCGCCTCGACGTCGGCGGGCACCGGGGCCGGTGCGGCCGAGCCGGTGGGCGCCGGGTTCGGCGTGGCGGTCGCGGTGGGAGTCGGCGTCGGTGTCGCGGGCGCCTCGGCGCCGCCGCCCGTGCCGCCGGTGCCAGGCGTCGCGGTGGACGTCGGGGCGCCGGTAGCGGCGGGGGGTGCCGACGGCGTGCCGCTCGGGTTCGGGGTGGCCGAGCCGCCCGGCGCCGGGGTGGCGCTAGCCGAGGGCGCCGGAGCCGGGCCGGTGCCGTTCGTGATGTTCAGGACCTTGCGGAACCGCAGCTCGGCGGTCTGGGCGATGCCGCTCAGGTCGGCGTTCTTGCCCGGCAGGGAGACGACGATGTTGCGGTTGCCTTCTTTGACGACCTCGGCCTCGGACACACCGCGCGCGTTGACCCGCTGCTCGATGATGTCGCGGGCCTCGTCGAGCGACTCGGCCGACGGGGGCTGGTTGCCCGCGGTCGTCGCCTGGAGCGTCATCCGGGTGCCGCCGACCAGGTCGAGACCCAGCTTCGGATGCAGCCGATCCTGCACGCTGCCGCTGGCGCCCGCGAAGAACACCAGGGAGTAGAGGATGACGAAGATGCCCGCGAGGATGGCTATCTGCCGTCCGGGGTGCATCTGTCGCTGAGGTGGTGCCACGGCAGCGGGTCTCCCTGTGCTGAGGCCGTCGCGGGCGCGGCGGCGCGGGTCGATTCAGCGGTCACGCCGGGCAGGCGCGGTACGCCGGCTCTGCGGGGACGGAGCCGGCGTGATTATCCATCACAGTCGATCGGTCCGGGGGAAAGCCCGGCCTGCAGCGCAAGGCTATGCCGGGGTGGCTGGGAGTTGGCTGCCGGCCCCGGCATCAGCCGAGCGCGTCAGTCCTTGACGGGCTCGACCGGCGAGGTGATCGTCTCCGCGGCCGGCGGCGACGCGGGCTCGGGCACCTCGTTCTTGCTGCTGATCACCCGGGCGACGGCCTGGCGCGCGTAGCGAAGGTGCGTGCCGGGCGCGGCCTCGAGGGTGACGGTCTCCGCGTCGGTCTCGACGACGGTGCCGTGGAGGCCACCGATCGTGACGACCTCGGAGCCGGGGCCGAGGGTGGACTGCATCTGCTGGGCTTCCCGGCGACGCTTCTGCTGGGGGCGGATCATCATGAAATACATGACGCCGAAGAGCAGAACGATCATGAGGAGAGGCAGGAAGCCGCCGCCTCCGGAGGCAGGTGCTGCGAGCACGATTGAAAACCTTCCCATTGGCCTTTGCCGGGCTGGGGGTCGCCGGGCGCAGGCGAAAAGTCGTCCCCTACGGACCGCGGCGAGTCTAGTCGGTCTGGCTGAGAACGCCGAATGCCGCGCGGGTCACTTTCGGATCACGGAAAACGCTGGTCGGAGCCGAAGAGATCGGCGGGGGCATTCGACCCCGCGGGCGGGGTCCGCCCGAGGTGCGTCCAGGCCGCGTCGGTGGCCACCCGACCTCTGGGGGTACGGGCCAGCAGCCCCGCCCGGACCAGGAACGGCTCGCACACCTCCTCGACGGTGTCGGGCTGCTCCCCCACCGCCACGGCCAGCGTCGACAGGCCCACCGGGCCACCCTTGAACGAGTCGACCAGGGCACGCAGCACGGCCCGGTCCAACCGGTCGAGGCCCAGTGCGTCGACGTCGTACACCGTCAACGCCTCCCTGGCCGTGGCCAGCGTGACCGTGCCGTCGCCGCGGACTTCGGCGTAGTCGCGGACCCGGCGCAGCAGCCGGTTGGCGATGCGCGGGGTGCCCCGGGACCGCCCAGCGATCTCGACCGCGCCCTCGTCGGTGATCGGCACGCCTAGGATCCGCGCGGACCGGTGCAGCAGTGCCTCCAGGTCCGCCGCGGCGTAGAAGTCGAGGTGGGCGACGAACCCGAACCGGTCGCGCATCGGCCCGGTCAGCAGGCCGGACCGGGTGGTGGCGCCGACCAGGGTGAACGGCTCGACGTCGAGCGGGATCGCGGTCGCGCCCGGCCCCTTGCCGACCACCACGTCGACCCGGAAGTCCTCCATCGCCGAGTAGAGCAGCTCCTCGGCGGGCTTGGCGATCCGGTGGATCTCGTCGATGAACAGCACGTCGCCGGTCGCCAGGCTGGTCAGGATGGCCGCGAGGTCACCGGAGCGCTCGATCGCCGGCCCACTGGTCACCCTGATCCCACTGCCGAGCTCGGCCGCGACGATGTTGGCCAACGTGGTCTTCCCGAGGCCGGGAGGCCCTGACAGCAGGATGTGGTCCGGTGGGGTGCCGCGGCCCATCGCGCCGCGCAGCAGCAGGTCGAGCTGGTCGCGGACCCGGTGCTGGGCGATGAACTCGGCCAGCCGCTTCGGACGGACGGTCGCCTCGGCGTCCTGCTCGCCCTCGGCGACGTACGCGGAGATCTCGCTCATCGGGTCCGGCCGAGCAGCTGGATCGCCATCTTCAACAGGGTCGGCACGGGCTCGGAGCCGGTCGCCTTCTCGGCCACCGCGGCCACGGCCTGGTCGGCCTGCGCCGCCGACCAGCCGAGCCCGACGAGACCCTGGCGGACCTGCTCGGGCCAGACCGCGCCGACCACACCGGACGCACCGTCGGCGCCGACCGCGATCGGGCCGATCCGGTCGCGCAGCTCCAGCACCAGCCGCTCCGCGCCCTTCTTGCCGATGCCCGGCACCCGGGTCAGCGTCGCGGTGTCGGCGTTGGCGATCGCCTTGCGCACCACGTCGGGGTGGTGCACGGCCAGCACCGCCTGGGCCAGCCGCGGCCCCACGCCGCTGGCGGTCTGGAGCAGCTCGAAGAGGTGCTTCTCGTCGTCGTCCGCGAAGCCGTAGAGGGTCAGCGAGTCCTCCCGCACGACCAGGCTGGTCGCCAGCCGCGCCGGTTGGCCCAGGCGCAGGCCGGCGAGCGTGCCGGGAGCGCAGTGGACGGCCAGGCCGACGCCGCCGACCTCGATGACCGCGCCGTCCGGCGACACCGCGGCGACGACCCCGCTCACACTGGCGATCACCTTCGACCTGCCCTTCTGACGGCGACGGCCGCCGCCTCGATCTTCGCCTTGGTGCCACCCCGCCAGATGTGGCAGATGGCCAGCGCCAGCGCGTCGGCCGCGTCGGCCGGCTTCGGCGGCGCGTCGAGCCGCAGCAACCGGGTCACCATCGCGGTCACCTGAGCCTTGTCGGCCTGGCCGGAACCGGTGACGGCGGCCTTGACCTCGCTCGGCGTGTACGTCGACACCGGCAGTCCGGCCCGCGCTCCCGCCAGCACCGCGACCGCGCTGGCCTGGGCGGTGCCCATCACCGTGCGCACGTTGTGCTGGCTGAACACCCGCTCGACCGCGACGCTGACCGGCTTGTGCTCGGCGACCAGCTCACCGAGGGTGCGGTCGAGGTGCAGCAGCCGCAGCGCGAGGTCGTCGGCCGGGTCGGTGTAGACCACGTAGTAGGCGACCAATGTGCACGGTCGGCCGGGCACACCCTCGACCACGCCGACGCCGCAGCGCGTCAGCCCCGGGTCGACGCCGAGCACCCGCACGCGATCCCTCCCCCTTGTACGTGTGTTCGACACCTTACGGGTCGCCCGAGCGGCCGCGGGACGGACACACCGGTGCCCGAAATCCGGTGGCAGGGCTCACTAGCGTTGACGGTGTGGAGAAGACCGGATTCATTTCGACGACGATTCCGTACGTCAATGCGCGCCCCCATCTCGGTCACGCGCTGGAGTTCGTGGAGACCGACGCGTACGCGCGATTCATGCGCACGAAGCTCGACGACGTCTTCTTCCTCACCGGATCCGACGAGAACGCGCTCAAGAATGTGCTCGCCGCGGAAGCCGCGGGAATGTCGACCGCCGATCTCGTCGCACGAAACGCGCGCACCTTCCAGCACCTGGCCTCGGCACTCGGTTGCGTGCCCGACCATTTCGTGCGCACCAGCGTCGACCCGCTGCACCTGTCCGGCGCGACGGAGATGTGGCGCCGGATGGAGGCGGCCGGCGACCTCTACCCGCGCGCCTACGAGGGGCTCTACTGCGTGGGCTGCGAGCAGTTCTACGAGCCGGCCGAGCTCGTCGAGGGTCGCTGCGCGGAGCATCTGACCGAGCCTGAGCGCGTACGCGAGCAGAACTGGTTCTTCCGGCTCTCCCGCTATCAGGACGACCTACTCAAATGCCTTGAGTCCGGCGCACTGGTCATCCACCCCGAGACGCGGCGCAACGAGGTCATCTCGTTCGTCCGGGCGGGCCTTGCGGACATCAGCGTGTCGCGGTCCGCGGAGCGCGCGCACGGCTGGGGCATCCCGGTGCCCGGCGACGACAGCCAGGTGATGTACGTCTGGATCGACGCGCTGACCAACTACACCAACGCCCTCGGGTGGACCGCCGACGACCCGCGCTACCAGCGGTTCTGGGCCGACGCGACGCAGCGCGTACACGTCATGGGCAAAGGTGTGATCCGGTTCCACGCCGTCTACTGGCCGGCGATGCTGCTCTCCGCCGGCCTGCCGCTGCCGACCGACCTGGTCGTGCACGGCTACATCACGGCGGGCGGCCGCAAGCTCGGCAAGAGCCTCGGCAACGCGGTCGACCCGGACGAGCTCATCAGCCGGCACGGAGCGCGGGCCGTCCGATATGCACTGCTCGCCACCTTCGCCCCGTTCGGTGACGGTGACGTCACCGAGGAACGGATCGTCGCCGCCTACAACACCGACCTCGCCAACGGCCTCGGCAACCTGGTCAGCCGGGTGACCAGCATGATCGGCCGCTACCGGGGCGGCGTGGTGCCGGCGGGCGCCGTTCCCGGCGGGCTCGGCGACGCGGTCGCGGCGGCCGCCAGCGCCGTCGACGCCGCCCTGACCGGCTACGACCACCGTTCGGCCGTCCAACACCTCAACACCCTGGTCGGGCAGGCCAACGCGTACGTCGACGAGCACGCGCCGTGGCACCTGGCCAAGCGGCCCGAGGACGCCGAGCGGCTCGACACCTGCCTGCTGCACACCGCGGGGGTGGTCCGCGCCCTGGCCGTGCTGCTGCGCCCGTTCCTCCCCGACGCGGCCGGGGAGATCCTGGTCGCGCTCGGCCAGCCGACGGCCTACCGGCTCGATCCGGGCACCTGGCTGGCGGGGATGGCCGGCACGGCGGTCGAGAAGCCCGCCGCGATCTTCCCGCGCATCGACATCCCTGCCACATAGCACCGGGGGGAGGTGTGTGGCGGCACGCCATGGGAGCGACCCGCAAACGCTCGTACATTCATGCGCCATGGCAGCAGATCGGGTGGCTGACCACCACGTCGTACGGCTGGACCTCACCGGTCGCACCGCCCTGGTGACGGGGGGCGGCAGCGGGATCGGGCGCGCCTGCGCGACCCGGCTCGCGGCCGCCGGCGCGAAGGTCGTGGTCGTCGACCGCAACGCGGCGGCCGCTCAGGAGGTGGCGGCCGAGATCGGCGGCGTGGCGGTCGAGCTCGACCTCACCGACGGCGACGCCATCGAGCGCATCGACGCCGACGTCGACGTGCTGGTCAACAACGCCGGCTTCCAGCACGTCGCTCCCCTGCCGGAGTTCCCGCCGGACACCTTCGCGGCTTTGCAGCGGGTCATGGTCGAGGCGCCGTTCCGGCTGGTCCGGCGTGCGCTGCCGCACATGTACGAGCGCGGCTGGGGCCGCGTCGTCACGATCTCGTCGGTGCACGGGCTGCGCGCGTCCGCGTACAAGTCGGCCTATGTCACCGCCAAGCACGGCGTCGAGGGCCTCTCCAAGGTCATCGCGCTGGAGGGCGCCCCGCACGGGGTCACCGCGAACTGCGTCAATCCCGGGTACGTGCGTACGCCGCTGGTCGAGGGCCAGATCGTCGACCAGGCCCGCACCCACGGGATCCCCGAGTCCGAGGTGCTCTCGTCGATCCTGCTGGCCCGGTCGGCGCTCAAGCGCCTGGTCGAGCCGGCCGAGGTCGCGGAGCTGCTGGCGTACCTGTGCACCCCGGCGGCATCCTTCATCACCGGGGCCTCGATCGCCATGGACGGGGGATGGACGGCAAGCTGAGCGCCATGACTGGAGAGTTTCTCGAACTGCTGGCGCGGGAGGCCGCGGCGGTCGAGTTCGAGGGTCCGCTGCTGGCCGCCCGCGCGGCCGGGCTGCCACCCGACCAGGTCGCCGACCTCGAGCGCGCCAAACTGGCCGCGCTGCGGGTGCGCTCCCTGCTGGAACGGCGCCGGCAGCGCGAGGTCGAGCTCTCCGGGCTGGTCGACACCGCCGCCGACCTCGCCGGGCTGCGCGACGTCGACGACGTGCTGCGGGCCATCGTCCACCGGGCGCGGACCCTGCTCGGCGCCGACGTGGCCTACCTGACGCTCAACGACGACGACCGCGGCGACATCTACATGCGGGTCACCGACGGCTCGGTGTCGGCCCGGTTCCAGCGGCTGCGGCTCCCCCTAGGTGCCGGCCTCGGTGGGTTGGTCGCGCAGACGGGCACGCCGTACGTCACCGCCGACTACCACGCCGACGAGCGCTTCCGGCACACCGGCGAGATCGACGCCGGCGTCGGCGAGGAGGGTTTGGTCGCCATCCTCGGCGTACCCCTGCGGCTGGGTTCCTCGTCGTTGGGTGTGCTGTACGCGGCCAACCGCTCCGCGCGCCCGTTCGCCCGCGAGGAGGTGGCGCTGCTCGGCTCGCTGGCCGCGCACGCGGCGGTGGCGCTGGACACCGCGCGGCTGCTCACGGAGACGCGGGTGGCGCTGGCGGAGCTGTCGGCCGCCAACGCGACGATCCAGGCGCACAGCAGCTCGGTGGAACGGGCGGCGTCGGCGCACGACCGGATGACGGCGCTGGTGCTGCGCGGAGGCGGGGTCGAGGACGTGACCGCCGCGGTCACGGAGGTGTTGGGCGGCGCGCTGCTGGCGCTGGACGCCGACGGCCGCGAACTGGCCCGCGTCGGCACGATCTCCGAGCCTGACCGGGTCGCTCTGGCCGAGGCGGTCGCGGCATCCCGCGCGGAGCGCCGATCCGTCCGCCGGGGCGACAGCTGGTACGCGGCGGTGGTCGCGGGCACCGAGGATCTCGGCGCGCTGGTGCTGCGGCCGACCGCGGAGCTGGTCGACGCGGACCAGCGGATCCTCGAACGGGCGGCCCTGGTCACGGCGTTGTTGCTGCTGTTCCGCCGCACCGTGGCCGAGGCCGAGGGGCGGGTCCGGGGTGAGCTGCTCGACGAGTTGGTCTCCCGGCCGGTCCGCGACGCGGAGTCGCTGCGTTCGCGCGCCCGGCGGCTCGGGGTCGACCTGGACGCGCCGCAGGTGCTGGTGGCGGTCGGGGACGACACGGCCGGCCGCGCGCGGGTGCTGTCGTGGGCGACCTCGTACGCGCTGTCGCGGGGTGGCCTGGCCGCCGCCCGCGACGGCCGCATCCTGCTGATGCTGCCCGGGAGCGACCCAGGGGCGGCGGCGCGGCTGGTGGCGAAGGACGCCGCACGGGTGTCCGGACGCCCGATGACCGCCGGCGCCGGCGGGCCGTCCACCGGGCCTTCTTCCCTGGGTGCGGCGTTCGCGGAGGCGGATCGGTGTCTGTCGGCGCTGACGGCCCTGGGCCGGGTCGGCGAGGGCGCGGGTGCGTCTGAGCTGGGCTTCGTCGGCCTGCTGCTGGGCACGACCGGCGCCGCGGGCGACGGGGAGGTGGCCCGCTTCATCGCGTCGGCGATCGGACCGGTGGTGGACTACGACGTGCGGCGGGGCACGGCGCTGGTGCGCACGCTGGAGGCGTACTTCGGAGTGGGCGGCGGCCTGGCGAAAGCGGCGGAGCTGCTGCACGTGCACGTCAACACGGTCACGCAGCGCCTGGAACGGGTGGGCCAGTTGATCGGCACGGACTGGCAACAGCCCGAGCGGGCACTGGAGGTGCAGCTAGCCCTCCGCCTGCACCGACTCCGCACCGGCCCGTCGGCGTAGTGGTCATTCAGCGTCTTTGATCTGACTGTCCCGGCCGCATCAGGGGTGAACGATGTCCGCCGTGACACAAACTGTCGAAAGGTCCGGCCCGGTCGAAGATTCCTGGGTGATGGGCCGTAGGACGCTGGAGCAGGTCATCGCGAACGACCGGCGGAGGGCCACGCAGACGGGTGTCTGGCTGGCGATCCTCCTCACCGCAGCCGCGGCTGGCCTGACTGTTCTGGTGATCGTTTTTGACCGGGCGACCCAGGGAGTGCTCGGCCTTCCGCTACTGATCGTTTCTTTGTTCCTGCTCCTGGCTGCCGGTGCCACACCTCTAATGACGTCTAAGTTCCACCGTGCTCGGAAGCGGCGCTGGGAACAACGCCAGCGTGAGTGCCGGGAACTCGCGGCCATCGCCAACGAGATCAACGATCCGGCACTCGGCAAACTGATCTCCTTCAATTTCCGGCTGATGGACCGGTTCGCGGCGGTAGCGATCGACCAGGCGCGGGCGTCCTATGTGGCATGCTCGGCGGCAGCGATCTCTGCCCTGCTGGTCCTGTTGGTCGGGGCGACGACAGCGATGGTGATCGACGATGCTGCCGGTCAGATCACGGCGGGTGCGGTGACAGCCGTGGGCGCGGCGCTTGGGAGTGCCACCCCGCTGATCATGACCCATGGCTGGCCCGGGTCGATCGTGGAGTTCAGCCAGGTCGTGGGGCCGTTGACCGATCCGCGGGCGCACGGTGGCGACCCCGCTGACGCCTTTCACCTGGTGCTGCCGCACATTCCCGGGTTCGGGCTGTCCGGGCCGACGCACGAGACGGGCTGGGAGCACCGCCGGGTCGCCGCCGCCTTCGGCTCGCTGATGGAGAGCCTCGGTTACCGGCGCTACGGCACCCAGGGTGGCGACTGGGGCAGTGTCATCTCCCGTGAGCTGGGACGCACGCGGCCCGACGAGGTGATCGGCGTGCACCTGAACCTGCTGCCGGGCGCGCACGCCACCACGGAACCAACGGCCGCCGAACTGGTGGCGCTGGACCCGGGCGAACGGGGACGGCTGCTGGCGTCGTGGGCTCGTACGCGGGAGTGGCTTCGAGATCGTCAGGGGTATGCCGACATCCAGTCGACCCGGCCGCAGACGCTCGCGTACGGGCTGACCGACTCCCCCGTGGGGCAGCTGGCCTGGATCGCGGAGAAGTTCACGGAGTGGGCGGATCCGCGCTCCGGCCCGATCGACCGTGACCACCTGCTGACGAACGTGATGCTCTACTGGCTGACCGGCACTGCGGGGTCGTCGGCCCGCATCTACTACGAGCGCGCGCACGCGGCCTATTGGGGCGGGCCGCCGGAGCCGTCCGGCGCTCCTACCGCCCTGGCGGTCTTCCCCCGGGACAACTTCATCCCGATGCGGCACATCGCTGAGCGGACCAACAACATCGTGCGATGGACGGAGTACGAGCGGGGCGGACACTTCGCGGCCCTGGAACAGCCTTCGGCTCTGGTCTCGGACATCCGCGAGTTCTTCCGCTCACTACGCTCAGCCGCCTGATCCGCGCGGCTCTGACGGGACGCCAGCCTCGAGGACGATGCGTGTCCTTTGGTACCGGTCACACCCCTAGAGCATCCTAGGACGGGCGCCTGCTCTTACATGCGACCGGTTGCTCGGAGGTTCGTCAAGGCCGCTAGCAGCAGGATCACCCCGATAACTGCGGCCACGCGCTTGCGGCGGCGTTGGGCCACGTAGGCGTGCCACCAGGCGATCGCCGCCTCCGCGATCGGTGCCGGCGGGCGCCGTTTCGGGCTGAGGAACCTCGCCTGGCGCGCGCCGATGCTGCTGCGTCCCGGTCCGGTCCGGCGGTATCTCGCCAGGCCGGCGCTCGACGTGGTCACCGAGCCGGCCGTGAACGGCGCCATCGGCGGCCGTTGCTGCCACGGTTGCTCCCCGGCCCAATCTCTACCGAGCCGGCTTCCGCCCGACGGCCCACACCGCACGCCGTCCGCGACCCGAGCTGGATCCCCTACGGTGTCCAGACCCGACCGGCCGTCCGTGGCCCCTGGGTCCCAGCCGCGGTCCACCACCCGGGCCGGATCCACGCCGTCCGAACCCGACCGGCCGTCCATCGCCGCGCCTCGGCCCCACAGGCGGTCCACCACCCGGGCCGGATCCACGCCGTCCGAACCCGACCGGCCGTCCGCGCCCCCGCTTCGGCCCCACACGCGGTCCGCGGTCCCCGCCGGATCCCCCACGCCGCCCGGACCCGGCCGGCCGTCGTCTGGGTCACTCGCGACCCCGTTCCACCCCCGCGCGCCGCCGGCTCCGTCCGCGGCTTCCGCGGGGTCCGCGCGCAGGACCACCATCTCCACTTCGTAGATCTGCTCCGCGCGCCAGCGCTTGGCCCGGTTCGTCAGCACCTCGCGCAGGTAGTCGTCCGCCGCGCGCGGCCGGCCCCATCTGGACAGGAGTTCCAGCCACTGCCACCGGGCCGCTACGTCGGTCAGGGCTTCCGGATAGATCTCCTCCGCGTGCCAGGCGTCGCCGGCCAGTTGGGCTGACTCCAGGCGTAGCGCGGTGAGATGGCGGCCTACGAACGACACGTAGCCGTCCGGTGCCTCCGGGGGCATCTTCGGCAGCAGGTCGACCACGGCGCCCTCCTTCGCGCGCATCCATCACCATCATCGCCGGCCTGGGCTGCCCCGCAAGTCCCTGTCGTGACGGGGCTCACAATTTAATACGAGACCGTTCCGTATCGCATCTCCTAGGCGTAGCTTTCCCATGCGATACGAACCTGGTCCGTTTCGTAATCAAGACGTAGATCTATCGGGGGGAGACGGACGTGGAGCAATCCGCCAACACCGGTCATCCGAGGCGCTGGGCGATCCTCGGTGTGCTGGTGGTGAGCCTGCTCGTCGTCGTGCTGGACAACACGGTCCTCAACGTCGCCCTGCGTACGCTCGCCGACCCGGTGCACGGGCTCGGCACGACGCAGAGCGAGCTCGAATGGGCGATCAACTCGTACACGCTGGTGTTCGCGGGTTTGCTCTTCTCGTTCGGCGTGCTCGGTGACCGCTTCGGGCGCAAGCGGTTCCTGCTGGTCGGCCTCGCGCTCTTCGGGCTGGCGTCGCTGCTGTCGGCGTACGCGCAGAACCCGGCCCAACTCATCGGCGCCCGCGCGCTGATGGGCATCGGCGGCGCGGCGATCATGCCGGTGACGCTGTCGATCATCTCCAACGTGTTCGACCCGCGCGAGCGGGGCAAGGCGATCGGCGTGTGGTCCGGCGCGGTCGGCCTGGCCATCGCGATCGGCCCGATCCTCGGCGGCACGCTGCTCGAGCACTTCTGGTGGGGCTCGGTCTTCCTGATCAACGTGCCGGTCGTCATCATCGGCCTGATCGCGGTCGCGCTCCTGGTGCCCGAGTCGCGCAACCCGCGTCCCGGGCGCATCGACATCGCCGGCGTGCTGTTGTCGGTGGTCGGCCTGGTCGGCCTCACGTACGGCATCATCAAGGGCGGCGAGGACGGCTTCGGCAACGCGGAGGTGCTGGTCACCGGCCTCGGCGGCATCGCGGTCCTCGCGGCGTTCGTCTGGCACGAGTCGCGGGTCGCGTTCCCGTCGCTCGACGTACGCCTGTTCAAGAACCCGCGTTTCTCGGCTCCGATCGCCGCGATCGGCCTGACGTTCTTCGCGTCGATGGGCGTGTTCTTCTTCAGCTCGTTCTATCTGCAGCTGGTGCGGGACTACTCGCCGCTGCAGACGGGCCTGCTGTTCCTGCCCTTCGCCATCGCTCAGCTGATCTTCGCCCCGCGCAGCCACGCCATGGTGCAGCGGTTCGGTGCGAAGGCGGTCACGGCGACCGGCCTCTCGCTGGTGACGCTGTCGCTGATCGGCTTCGTCTTCGTGGACGCGCAGACGGCGGTCTGGTTCCTGCTGCTCGACTTCTTCATCCAGGGCGTCGGCATGGCCAACATCATGGCGCCGGCCACTGAGTCGATCATGTCGGCACTCCCCCGCGAGAAGGCGGGCGTCGGCTCGGCGGTCAGCAACACGATCCGCCAGGTGGCCAGCGCCCTGGGCATCGCGATCCTCGGTTCGATCCTCGCGGCCGTCTACCGCGGCCAGATCGAGCCGACCACGACCGCACTGCCCGCTCAGGCGCGCGACGTGGCCAACGAGTCCATTTCCGGCGCGTACGGCGTCGCGTCCCAGGCCGGCGCGGCCGGCAACAACCTGATCGCGGCGGCCAACGACGCGTTCATGACCGCGATGCACTGGGCGGCCGGCGGAGGCGCCATCATCCTCGCCGTCGGGATCTTCGCAGCGCTGGTCTGGATGCCGGGCCGCCAGGCGGGCGCCGACCACGTCCAGCCGGTCGAGGTAGAAGCCGGAGAACTGGCAACGGCCGGCTGAGGTCAGGAACAATGGGCCACATGCAAGCTGCCGAGGAAGCTCCGCGGGCGCCTGGTCGCCCGCGGAGCCTCCGCGTCGACGAGGCCATCATCTCGGCCACGCTCGACCTGCTCGCCGAGGGCACCTCGGTCGAGGTCCTGTCGATCGAGGCCATCGCCACCCGCGCGGGCGTGGGCAAGGCGACGATCTACCGCCGCTGGCCGGGCAAGGAGGCTCTCCTCCACGACGCCCTGGCCACGCTGAAGTCGCCAGGCCCGGAAGCGGTCGGCGAGTCGGTCCGCGACGACCTGATCGCCATGCTGTCCCAGGTCGGCCCGTCCAACCACGACCCGCGCTTCGCGAAGATCATGCCGTGCATCATGCCGCACCTGGCGCGCAGCGAAGAGCATTACAAGGCCTACCAGGACATCATCGAGCCACGGCGTGATCGCATCCGCCAGGTCCTGCGCCGGGGTGTGGACAGCGGGGAGCTGAGGTCAGACCTCGACGTCGAGCTCATCCTGGCGATGCTGATCGGCCCGATCCTGGTGCAGCGGGTCCTCCGCTGGCACCCCGACCTCGACGCCGACAAGATGCCGGAGCAGGTCGTGGACGTGCTACTGGCGGCGATGGCGCCGCAGAAGTAGCGGTCTCGCGGACGTCCGGAGTGGACGTCGGCAGGCGACACACGTCGCTGACCTGGGTAGCGGGCCACCGCGGCACATATGCAGGCATCCAGACTGGACACCCGCCAGGCGGCATAGTCGATGACAGCTGAAGGCACCGGGTCGGCGGCCGCCGACGGTAACTGCGGCGTGCGTTTTGACGGCGCCCATCGCGGACCTGGCAGCGGAGCGAAGCGGAGCGGTCCCTCGCGGGAGGAACGGTCCGGACCACAGCGAACCCGGGCAAAGATCGCCCTGTTCTAGATCTTCGCCCGCAACCGGGGACCTACCGCAAAGCCTCCAAGGTCAGGTCGACGTCGTGGTCGGTGGAATAGACGTGGAAGCTCGCGCGCACCCGCCCGGCCCGCACGGCGGCGCGGATGCCGGCCCGCTCCAGCTTGGTCTTGGCGTCCGGCACGTCGACGGTGACGATCGCGCTGCCCGCGGGCGGCTTGCCCAGCCCGGCCAGGAAGCGGTCGGCGAGCCGCACGTTGTGGTCGTGGATCGCGGCGACGCCGATCTCCTCGATCAGCTCGAGCGCCGGCGCCGACCCGACGAAGCTGTGCCACGCGGGCGAGATGTCGAACCGCCGCGCGTCGTCGGCGAGCCGCAGCGGCAGGCCGTAGTAGGAGCCGTGGACGTCAGCGCCCGCGTACCAGCCGGCCGCCGACGGTGTCATCCGCTCCCGCAGCGCCGGCGAGTAGTAGCCGTAGGCGGTGCCGCGCGGCCCCATCAGCCATTTGTAGCCGCCGGTCAGCACGGCGTCGGCGAGTGAGCCGTCGAAGGGCAGCCATCCGCACGCCTGCGTGCCGTCGACGACCACCAAAGCTCCCGCGGCCCGGGCGGCGGCGACGATCTCGTCGTAGGCCGCGATGGCACCGTCGGCCGACTGCACGACGCTGAACGCGACCACGTCGACGCTGGGGTCGAGCGCATCGGCCAGTTTTTCGACCGGGACCGCCACGACGTCGAGGCCGTGTACGGCCCACGGGAACACGATCGAGGTGAAGTCCCCGTCGGCCACCACGACCTTGCCGCCCGCCGGGATCGCCGCGGCGACGGGCGCGACGAGCTGCGAGACCGCGCTGCCGACCGCGATGTCGGAAAGCGGCACGTTGATCATCCGCGCGTACGCCGCCCGGCAACGCTGGGTGGCCTCGTCCCACGGCTCCCAGGACGTGCGACCGACCCGCCAGTCATCGAGCGCCGCCTGAAGGGCATCCCAGGCGGGCTTCGGCGGCAGGCCATAGCTGGCCGTGTTGAGCCAGCCGGGGATCGGCTCCCAGAGCTTCTGCGCAGCAGCAAGATCCATGCCTAGACGCTATCCCCGCCCCCGACCGAGCCACACGGTCCAATTCGCGATCCCTGGTCCCCAGGACCGCGGGCCCCGCATCCAACAGGGAAACGCCCAACAGCGCGACGCCGCGTCGCCGCACCGCATGACCGACCCACATCGCCGCACCGCTAGGCCTGCTGCGCCACGTAAGAGGCCACCGCTCGTTCCGGCGCAGCATGGGCGAAGCCGAATCCGCGTCGCCGCGTCGCCGCGTCGCCAAACCGTGCCGCGTGACCGTCAGAGCGCGTAGATGCCGTAGCCGAAACCGTCGATCTTCACCTCCGTCTCGCCGAGCCGGGCTCCGTGCACCTCGAGCGCCCGCACCCCGTCACCAACCACCCCAGCGGGAAGCGACGCCGTAGCCGGTTCCCGACGCGGATTGATCGCCACCAGGTGGCTGCCGCCCCGGAGATAGACGAACGGATAGCCGGAATGCAGCACCTCGACGGGCGCCGAGCTCCCCAACGCCGGCGTAGCCCGGCGCAGTGCGATCAGCCGCCGCACCAGGTTGAGCAGCGACCCCTCGTCCTCCCGCTGCCCGGCGACCGTCGGCCGGGCCGGGTCGGGATCGATGGGTAGGTAGAGCTGGTCGGCCGGCGCCGTCGAGAAGCCGGCGTTGGGCGACGTGTCCCACTGCATCGGCGTACGCGAGCCGGTCCGGTTGTTCAGCGGCGCCAGCATGCTGCCCTCTTTGTCGGGCATGTCGGGGACGTAGCGCATGCCGATCTCGTCGCCGTAGTAGATCGTCGGCAGGGTTGGCCAGGTCATCAGAAAGGCGTAGGCCGCGCCGACGTGCTCGCGGGACCGGGTGCCCGTGACCAGGCGCGCGTAGTCGTGGTTGGCCGTCGGCAGCGCGATGTGCCCGGTGCCGCCGATGATCTCGGCCGCGTTCTGCCACTGGGTGACGAACTCCGTGATCGCGCCCAACCCCTCGGCGTCGAAGAAGGCGGGCTCGGCCGGCCACGACGGATCGGCGGTGCCGACCCCGAGGTGCCACAGCGACAGCAGCGCGTTGCCCCGGAAGTGCAGGAAGAAGTCGGCGTGGAAGCCGGCCGGCACCGCGACCGCCGGGTCGCCCCACTCGGGGATCAGCACGTTGTCGGGATAGGCGCGGTCGATCCACGTGCGCATCTCGCCCCAGAGCCGGCCGGTCTCGACGTACCCGGGATCGTCCTTGACCAGCGACGACGCCATGTCGACCCGGAAGCCGCTGATGCCCCGGTCGAACCAGAAGCCCATGATCTCGCGCAACGCCTCGCGGTTGGCCCGCGGACCGGGCGCGTCGACCGGCTGACGCCAGGGCTCGCGGGCGTCGTCACGGGCGTAGCCGAAGTTGAGCGCCGGCTGGCACGGATAGAAGTTGAGCATGAAGTAGCCGCCGCGGCTTCCCGGCGTCGGCGCCCACGCACCGGCCGGCGAGCCCACCCTGGGCGACCAGATGTAGCGGTCGTCGTCGGGATCGTCGGCCCACGCGCGGAACCACGGGTGCTGGTCGGACGTGTGCCCGGCGACCAGGTCGAGCATGACCCGGATGCCCCGCGACCGCGCGGCCTCGGTGACGGCGACCAGGTCGTCGTTGCTGCCGTAGCGCGGTGCCACCGACAGGTAGTCGCTCACGTCGTAGCCCGCGTCCGCGAACGGCGAGCGGAACAACGGGCTGAACCACACAGTGTCGACACCCAGCCACTGCAGGTAGTCGAGCCGCTCCAGAACACCGGCGAGATCACCGATCCCGTCGCCGTTGGAGTCGGCGAAGCTCTGCGGATAGATCTGGTAGAGGATGGCGTCGGCCAACCAGGCAGGTGCGGTGCGGGGCTCGTTCACGCGGGTCACGTTACCGGCGAGCGGGAGAAGTTTCGCGTTCGACCACTGTGGACTGTGGATAACCTCGTGCGGAGACGACAAGACCCCCGAAAGCCTCCGGGGGTCTTGGGACGGGACGCTCCAGGCGTCAGGCGTCGATCAGCGCCATGACGTCGTCTGACACCTCCGACGAACCAGGATCACAGCGCCGTAGATACCCGTTGCTGCGCCAGTTGCGGAATCAGCCGCGCCGCTGTCTCGAAGTCAGTGTCCTCGTGCAGCAGGACGAGCTTGAGCCGAATCGCGGTCGCGGCCACGAGATGGTCAGCCACGGACAGTCCCTGATGCTGGCTCTGTGACGCCAGCTCACGCCGTACCGACGTGACCATGGCCCATGCGTCGTCTGGGACGGGGACCCAGGGGTACGCGGCCCGGAGCTCCTCCTCAATCCGGCCGTAGCTCTTGGCGTCGGCGATCGTGAGCGTCTCGACGAGCACGGGGTCGCAGATCGCGACGAGCCCTCGATCGACCGTTTCATACCAAGCCGGATCGACCTGACGCCGAATGATTCGGACCAGCGCACTGGTGTCGACGAGGTACTTCACTTGTCGAGCTCGTCGAGCCGGTCGAAGTCGAAGCCGCCCTCATCCGCGATGCGTTGCAGGTTTTCGAGCGCTTCGCGGCGCCGTTCCCGCGAAGACTCGACCGCTTGTCGCAGGGCCTCGTTCACGGTGTCTTTCTTGGTCGCCGTGCCCAGAGCAGTCGTTGCTTCCGCGAGAAGATCCTCGTCGACGTCGATCAGGGTCTTTGCCATGAGGCACCTCCAAGCGCAGGATATCCAACGGGGCAACGGATATCCACGGACCCGACGGAGATATGTCTCGACCGAACGACACGACAAGACCCCCGGATGCCGGGGGTCTTGGGGCGACCGTGCGTCAGGCGTCGATCAGCGCCATGACGTCGTCGGACACGTCGAAGTTCGCGTACACGTTCTGCACGTCGTCGCAGTCTTCCAGCACGTCGATCAGCTTGAAGATCTTGCGGGCGCCCTCTTCGTCGAGAGGCACGTTGACGCTCGGCACCAGGGACGACTCCGCCGACTCGTAGTCGATGCCCGCGTCCTGCAGCGCCGTGCGCACCGGCACCAGGTCGGTCGGCTCGGAGACGACCTCGTAGGCCTCGCCAAGGTCGTTGACCTCTTCCGCGCCCGCGTCGAGGACCGCGAGCAGCACGTCGTCCTCGGAAAGGCCACTCTTCGGGACGATCACGACACCCTTGCGCGTGAACATGTACGACACGGAACCGGCGTCAGCGAACGAGCCACCGTTGCGGGTCAGCGCGGTCCGCACCTCGGTCGCCGCCCGGTTCCGGTTGTCGGTCAGGCACTCGATCAACAGGGCGACACCGTTCGGGCCGTACCCCTCATACATGATCGTCTGGTAGTCGGCGCCACCGGCCTCGAGCCCCGACCCACGCTTGACCGCGCGGTCGATGTTGTCATTGGGAACAGAGCTCTTCTTGGCCTTCTGAATGGCGTCGTACAGCGTGGGGTTACCGGCCGGATCGCCACCACCGGTGCGCGCCGCCACCTCGACGTTCTTGATCAGCTTGGCGAACATCTTGCCGCGCTTGGCGTCGATGACGGCTTTCTTGTGCTTGGTCGTCGCCCACTTTGAGTGGCCGGACATGGATGACCTCCGAAATAACCCCAGTTGGGCAGCGGAAACGGGCGGGCTGGGCTGCCCAAGCCACCAAGTCTACCGACGAGACGGGTGGAGGACCCAGCCGGCTCAGGGCCGAAAGATCCAAATCTAGATCTTGTCCCGGGTCCGTCGTGGGCACGACCGTTGCTCCCGCCGGAGACCGGGCCGGGCCATGGGGGCCCGACCCTGCCAGGTCCGCCGTGGGAAGCCAAACCCCAGACCACCGTCGGCATCTCCCAGCGGGGTTAGCGGTCGCCGCACTCCTCGGGACCGGCCGTCCCGCGAAGGTCAATGGGCAAGCCGCCCCGAACGACGAAGGCGCCGCACGCCAGTGGTGAGCAACGAACTCGAGGCGCACTAGGTTCCCGCTCGCAGCCATCGACCTCCGCCAAGTGGCCGAATGGCCGCCAACGCCGGCGCGGACTCACCACAGGTTCGCGGTAAGCGGCAGCGTTCGGATGCGGCCGGCCGTACTCAGGACGCTTCTCGCACCATCTCCACGAACAGCTCGTGCAGCCGGAGATCGCCGGTCAGCTCGGGATGGAACGACGTAGCCAACGCCGCGCCCTGTCGCACCGCCACCACGTGCGGGGCGACCGTGCCGTCGGCGCCCGCCCGCTCGATCGAGCCCAACACCGAGACCTCGTCGCCCACCGACTCCACCCACGGAGCCCGGATGAACACGGCGTGGAACGGATCGGCGAGACCCGCCACCGCGACCGGGGCCTCGAACGAGTCCACCTGCCGCCCGAAGGCGTTGCGCCGCACGGTCATCGAGATCGCGCCGAAGCTCCGCTGGTCCGGACGCCCGTCCAACACGGACGAGGCCAGCATGATCATGCCCGCGCACGAGCCGTAGACCGGCATCCCGTCGGCGATGCGTTTGGCGATGGGGTCGTACAGTCCGAAGTCGACAGACAGCTTGCTCATCGTGGTGGACTCGCCACCCGGGATGACCAGGCCGTCGACGTCGTCGAGCTCGGCGGGCCGGCGCACCGGCAGGGCGGTGGCCCCGACGGCGGTCAGCGCGCGTACATGCTCACGCACGTCGCCCTGCAGGGCGAACACGCCGACAACGGGCCGACCGGTCACCAGCCACGCTCGGCGAGTCGGTGCGGCTGCGGGATGTCGTCGACGTTGATGCCGACCATCGCCTCGCCCAGACCGCGGGACACCTTGGCGAGCACGTCCGGGTCGTCGTGGAAGGTGGTGGCCTTGACGATCGCCGCCGCGCGCTCGGCCGGGTTGCCCGACTTGAAGATGCCGGAGCCGACGAACACACCCTCGGCGCCGAGCTGCATCATCATCGCCGCGTCGGCCGGGGTCGCGATGCCGCCGGCGGTGAACAGCACGACGGGCAGCTTCCCGGTGCGCGCCACCTCGACGACGAGGTCATAAGGCGCCTGGAGCTCCTTGGCCGCCACGTAGAGCTCGTCCGAGGACAGCGACGTCAGCCGCCGGATCTCCCCACCGATCTTGCGCATGTGGGTGGTCGCGTTCGAGACGTCACCCGTCCCGGCCTCACCCTTGGACCGGATCATCGCCGCGCCCTCGGTGATCCGCCGCAGCGCCTCACCAAGGTTGGTGGCCCCACACACGAACGGCACGCTGAACGCCCACTTGTCGATGTGGTTGCTGTAGTCGGCCGGCGTCAACACCTCGGACTCGTCGACGTAGTCGACACCCAACGCCTGCAAGATCTGCGCCTCGACGAAGTGCCCGATCCGGGCCTTGGCCATCACCGGAATCGAAACGGCGTTGATGATCCCGTCGATCATGTCGGGGTCACTCATCCGCGACACGCCACCCTGAGCCCGAATGTCAGCCGGCACGCGCTCGAGCGCCATAACAGCGACAGCCCCCGCGTCCTCAGCGATCTTGGCCTGCTCCGGGGTGACCACATCCATGATCACACCGCCCTTGAGCATCTCGGCCATCCCACGCTTGACCCGCGACGTACCAGTGACGCCGCCCTGCTCGGTGGACTCGGTCACGTTGGCCACTCTCCTTCTCGCCGAAACCTTCGCCCAGCCAGCGTAGTAGGGAATTGGCCCCTGACCGATATCCAATCCGCCCCCCGGTGGCCTGCCTAACACCCGTCGACAATCAGCCAGAGCCGGACAGATCAAGTTCCTGTCCCGGGCTCGTCGTAGGCACGACCGTCGCTCCCGCCGGACACCGGGCCGGGCCCCAGGGGGCCCGTCCCTGCCAGGCCCGCGCCCGGACCAGCCACACCCCAACCCCGACACGCCGCGTCACGCGACCGACTCCCGAGATCTAGGTGATCCACCGCAGCTAGAACAACAACCGTTTACCTAGATCTACGAGATTCGCCCCCGGTCGCGGCGAGAGCGGCCCGCGAGTTGGCTGTCAGCCCGACGGTGCGGGCAGTCGCCGAGGCTGCCGCCGAGCCGTAAGGGGCGAGTCAACACGGCCCGCGCCACCGCGGGCAGCGGCCCGCGGACGCCAGCGGCGTGGCCGCCGACGCAGGCGGCCGCTCCGTCAGGGAGCGACCTGGCTCAGCCCGCGACGCCGGCCACCGGGGGCGGTGCGACCGCCGGGGCCGGTGAGACAGGTGCGGCCGGCCGCGACGGCGTGACCGTCGGGTCGTCGATGTCGAAGAAGCGCGGGCGATCATGGCGGCGGGTCAGCAGCAGCACCCGCACCAGGCGTCGGCGCCGGGCCGCGTGTGCCTCCCGGGCCAGGTCGTTGTGGACCTGCCGCGCGAGACCCAGCCGCCGGCTGGCGGAGATCACCGCGTCTTCCTTCGGGTCCTCCGACACCAGCGGCACCGTGCGCAACTGGCGGGTCAGGTCGTTCTCCGCCGCCTCGCGCTCCTCCGGGCCCGCGTCCAGCGCGATCCGGGCCGCGGCGTACAGCTCGGGTGCCTGGCGCTCCTCGGCGAGCACGGCGGCGGCCGCCGCGCGGCGCATCAGGTGGGCGTCCAGCGAGCGGGCGGCCGCGGCGGAACGGGCGTGCAGGCGGTCCACCCGCTGCGCCGTCCACGTCAGGTACGTGGCCAGCACCGCGACCACGGCGACCACGACTACGACCCACCACATGCTCGGCATCGTAGTGCGCATACCCCGAGGCCGATCATCTCACCGTCAGGACTGCCGCTCACGCAGCGTGACCGGCTCAGCGCGGCTCCGACCACTCCACGTCGATCACCCGGCCGTCGGTGGCTTCGATCGCGGCCGCGTACACCTCCAGCACCCGCAGCGCGACCACCGGCCAGTCGTAGCCGGCCACCACGGACCGCGCCGACTCGACCAGCTCCGCCCGCGACGAGGGCGCGTCCAGCAGCGGATCCAACGCGTCCCGCAACGCCACGGCGTCACCGGTGGCGAACAGCCGCCCCGCCCGGCCGCCGTCCAGCACCCGGCGGAACGCGTCAAGGTCGCTCGCCACGACCGGCGTACCCGCGGCCATGGCTTCCGTCAAGATCATCCCGAACGACTCACCACCCGTGTTCGGAGCGACGTAGACGTCGACGCTGCGCAGCATCCGGGCCTTGTCGGGCTCCGACACCAGCCCCAGATAGGTGATCCGGTCGTGCAGCGAGTCGGGTACCCCGGACAGCAGCTCGTCGCGATCCCCCGGCCCGGCGACCAGCAGCCGCAGACCCGGCCGCGACGACGCGAGAGCGACGAACGCGTCCCGCAACACCGGGAAACCCTTGCGTGGCTCGGTGAACCGCCCCAGGAAACCCAGCGAGCCCCCACCACCCGGCCAACCCGGCAACGGCGACGCGGCGGCGAACCGCGCGACGTCCACCCCGTTCGGGATCTCGACCGCGCCGCCGTCGAGGTGCTCGACCTGCACCTTGCGGGCGAGCTCGCTGACCGCGATCCGGGCGGTGATCCGCTCCAGCACGAGCCGCAGCGCGCCCTGCGCCGCGGACAGCGCGCGCGAGCGGGTCATCGCCGTGTGGAACGTGGCGACCACCGGGCCACTGCTGTTCAGCACCGCGAGCATCGACAGGCTCAGCGCCAGCGGCTCGTGCACGTGCAGGACGTCGAAGTCGCCGCGGGCCAGCCAGCGCCGGACCCGCGCACCGGAGACCGGGCCGAAGGCGATGCGCGCCACGGATCCGTTGTACGGAAAGGGAACCGCGCGACCGGCAGGCACCACGAAGGGTGGCAGCGACGCGTCCTCGTCCGCCGGCGCCAGCACGCTGACCTCGTGCCCCAGCCCGATCAACGCCTGCGCGAGGTCGAGGATGTGGTTCTGCACGCCGCCCGGCACGTCGAGGGAGTAGGGGCTCACGATGCCGATCCGCATCCTGCCCACCTCCTCAGACCCCCGGGGTCGGCGGCTCGTCCAACCAGACCCGCTGGAGCATGTGCCAGTCCTGGGGGTGCCGGGCGATCGCCGCCTCGAACATCGTCGCCATCCGTTGGGTCACGACGGCCACCCGTTCCCGCAACGTTCCCGTTTCAGGGCCGGGTATCTCGACCGGCGGGTTCACGTACCCCCGGGTCGACTCCTCGTCGTACCACACGTCGATCACCAGCAGCGGCGCGCCCGTGCGGATCGCCAGCAACGCCGGACCCGACGGCATCCGCGTACGCCCGCCGAAGAACTCGACCTCGACGCCCCGCTTGGACAGGTCGCGGTCGGCCAGCAGCGGCACAGTGGCGCCCTCGCGCAGCCGCTCCGTCAGGATGTCGAACGGGGGCTGCTCGCCTCCCGTCAGCGGCAGGATCTCGAAGCCCATGCCGCGGCGGTATTCGACAAACTGCTCGTAGACCGACTCCGGCTTGAGTCGCTCCATGACCGTGGTCAGCTTCCAGCCCATGGCGGTGACCCAGGCGCCGGCGATGTCCCAGTTGCCCGAGTGGTTCAGCGCCATGATCACGCCGCCGTCGTCGAGCAGCTTCTTCAGCAGGTGCCAGTTGGCGACCCGGAAATCATCCAGGTGCTGCTGGTGCGTACGCGACGGAAGCCGGAACGCCTCACGCCAGTAGCGGGCGTACGAGCGCAGGCCGTCCCGTACCAACGCGTCGAGCTCGTCGTCCGGCATGTCGGGGCCGACCACGCGGCGCAGGTTGGAGCGCAGCCGCTGCGTACCCCTGCCGTCCTTGCGATGCGCGTAGTCGGCGGCGGCGGTGAACAGCCGGCGCGCGGCGGGCTCGGGCATGCCGCGGACGAGCTTCCACCCGGCCGCGTAGCCGAGGTCGGCAAGGTTCACGACGCCCGCTCGGCGCGGTCGTTGGCGTCGAGGACCTTGGCCTGCTTGTAGACGTACGCCAGGCGCTGTCCGACCGTGATCGTCGAGAGCGCCGCCAGGAACCAGACGGCCGCGGCGAAGCCCCACTCGAGACCGAAGCCGGCGAGCAGGCCGCCGACGCCGATGATGATCAGACGTTCGGCGCGCTCGGCGATGCCGACGTTGGCGGTCATGCCGAGGCCCTCGGCCCGGGCCTTCACGTAGGAGACGGCCGCGCCGAGCACCAGGCACACGATGCCGCCGACCACGCCCCAGCGGTCACCGCGCTCGGCCAGGATGTAGATCACCGTGCCGACGATCGCGCCGTCGGCGATGCGGTCCATGGTCGAGTCGAGCAGCGCGCCGAACCGGGTCGAGCCACCGGACAGCCGCGCCATGGTGCCGTCGACGAGGTCGACCAATGCGAAGACGGTGACGACCAACGCACCGGCGATGAAATGCCCCGTAGCGCCCAGACCGATGGCGGCGCCGACCACGCCGAGGGTCCCGGCGACCGTCACCTGGTTGGGTGTGACACCCCAAGCGATCAGTCGTCGGGCGATGGGTTCGATGACGTGGGCCATGGTGGCCCGCGCTGACACCTGGAAGATCTTCGCCATGGCGGTCCCACGATAACGGTGTGACGCCTCGGACGATACGGTGACCCGCTGTTCCCGGGCGGGTCACCAGTCACTCGCTCACCTTCGGCGTCGGGCTTGTGTACAGCCGGTTGCGGGTGTGGGATCGAGAGATGACGTGAGCTAGCTCACCAGGGAGGTCCCCATGGCTCAAAAGGGTCCGGAGAAGGGAGTCACCGGCCCCGCGCCGGTGGTGGATGAGCCCGGCAGGGTTCGCAACGTGGTGCTCGTCGGCCATTCAGGGTCGGGAAAGACGACTCTGGTCGAAGCACTGCTGGCCGCGACCGGCACGATCAGCCGTGCCGGCTCGGTGACCGAGGGCACCACGACCTGTGATCACGACCCGGCCGCGGTCAAACAGCAGCGGTCGGTCAGCCTCGCCGCGGCGCCGTTCATGCACAACGGCGTCAAAGTCAATCTGCTCGACAGCCCCGGGTACGCCGACTTCGTCGGTGAGCTCCGCGCCGGGCTGCGCGCCGCCGACGCGGCGCTGTTCGTGGTGCCGGCCGCCGACGGGATGGACGCGGCGACCGCGACGCTGTGGGAGGAATGCGCGAGCGTCGGCATGCCGCGCGCGGTCGCGGTCACCCGGCTCGACCACCAGCGCGCCGACTTCGACGAGACGGTGGCGCTCTGCCAGCGGGTGTTCGGCGACAACGTACTCCCGTTGTATCTGCCCATGCTCGGCGACGACGGCGTCTCGACCGTCGGCCTGATGGGTCTGATCACGCAGCGGGTCTTCGACTACAGCAACGGTCACCCGCCCGAGGTGCGCGACCCCGATCCCGAGCACCTGCCCGCGATCGCCGAGGCGCGCAACGAACTCATCGAGGGGATCATCGCCGAGAGCGAGGACGAGACGCTCATGGAGCGTTACCTCTCCGGCGAGGAGATCGACACCGAGGTGCTGATCAACGACCTGGAGACCGCGGTCGCCCGTGGGCACTTCTACCCGGTCATCCCGACGTGCGCCGAGAGCGGCGTCGGCGTCGACTCGCTGCTCGAGATGCTGACCTCGGCCTTCCCGTCGCCGCTCGAGCACGACCTGCCGGTGGTCACCGGAATAGACGGTTCGCCGCGCCCGCCGTTGACCTGCGACCCCTCCGGACCCCTGGTGGCCGAGGTGGTCAAGACCACGATCGACCGGCACGTCGGCCGGGTCTCGCTGGTCCGGGTCTTCTCGGGCACGCTGCGTCCGGATTCGGCCGTGCACATCTCGGGCCACGGGATGGAGGAGCGCGGCCACCCGGACCACGACTCCGACGAGCGCATCGCGCACATCTACTCGCCGCTGGGCTCGTCGCTGCGGGAGGTGCCGGCCTGCATCGCCGGCGACATCTGCGCGATCACCAAGTCGGGCAGTGCGGAGACCGGCGACACGATCTCGTCCAAGGACAACCCGCTGCTGGTCGCGCCGTGGGAGATGCCGGAGCCGCTGCTGCCGGTCGCCGTCGTCGCCAAGACCCGGTCCGATGAGGACACTCTGGCCAAGAACCTCGGCCGGCTGGTCGCCGGAGACCCGACCATGCGCCTTGAGCGCAACGCGGAGACGCACCAGATGGTCCTGTGGTGCATGGGCGAGGCGCACGCCGACGTCGTCCTCGACCGGTTGCGGGGCGGAGGAGCCGAGATCGACACCGAGCCGGTACGCGTCGCGCTGCGCGAGACGTTCGTCACCGGCGCCAAGGGCCACGGCCGGCACGTCAAGCAGTCCGGCGGCCACGGGCAGTATGCCGTGTGCGACATCGAGGTGGAGCCGCTGGAGCGGGGCGCGGGCTTCGAGTTCGCCGACAAGGTGGTGGGTGGTGCGGTCCCGCACAACTACATCCCGTCGGTGGAGAAGGGCGTCCGGGCGCAGATGGAGCGGGGCATAATGGCCGGCTACCCGCTGGTCGACGTGCGGGTGACGCTCTTCGACGGCAAGGCGCACAGCGTCGACTCGTCCGATGCCGCGTTCCAGACGGCTGGGCAGATGGCGTTGAAGGACGCGGCGGAGAAGGGGCTCGTCTCCCTCCTGGAGCCGGTGGACGAGATCATCATCAGGATCCCCGACGCGTACGTGGGTGCGGTCATGTCCGACATGTCGTCCCGGCGCGGGCGGGTGCTCGGCACGGAGCCGGATGCTTCCGGCGGCGAGCGCACGTTGGTCCGGGCCGAGGTGCCGGCGACGGAGTTGGTGCGTTACGCGGTCGAGCTTCGGTCGATGACCTCGGGGGCCGGGACGTTCGGGCGCACGTTCGCCCGCTACGAGCCGATGCCCAGTCATCTCGCGGAGGCGGTGCGCAAGGAGCACGCGTCCTGAGTTTTCTCGGCGCGGCGGCCTCGTGGTCGCCGCGCCGTTTTTGTCGGTGGTCCTTTCTAGACTCTGGGCGTGGAAGCAGCGGAGATCGGCCCCCGGCGGTTGCATCAACAGCACCTGGCCGGGCCACCGTGCGCCGACCCGGTGGCGGTGGTCCAGCGGCTGGGCTGCGTGCAGGCCCAGGAATACGCGGTGGCCAAGTGGTCGCTGGCCCAGCGCTGCGAGCCCGGTCTGGTTGATGGCGATGTCCAGCGGCTGTTGGACGACGGCACGATCCTGCGGACCCACATCCTGCGCCCGACATGGCACTTCGTGCTGGGCGCGGAGCTGGCGTGGATCCAGGCGGCGACCGCGCACCGGGTCCATGTGTTCAACCGCTACTACTACCGCCAGCACGGCTTCGACGAGACCACCGCCGCGGCCACGGCGGCCGTCATCAGGGACGCCCTGATGGGCGGCAACCACCTGACCCGCAACGAGCTGGGCGCGGCCCTGTCCCGGGCGGGCTTCGAGGCGACGGGCAACAAGCTGGCCTACGTGGTGATGCTGGCGGAGCTGAGCGGCCTGATCGCCAACGGGGCGATGCGCGGCAAGCAGCACACCTACGCCCTGGTGTCGGAACGCGTCCCGGCGCCCGACGTGGTCTCGTTCGACGACGGGCTGGCCGAGCTGACCCGGCGCTACTTCACGAGCCACGGCCCGGCGACGGTCAAGGACTTCGCGTGGTGGTCGAGCCTGACGGTGGCCGAGATCAAACGCGGCATAGCGACCTGCGGCGACGCCCTGTCGAGCGAGGTGGTCGACGGCCGCACTCTCTATTTCGCCACCGACGCGCCACCACCCGCTCCCCCACCGGCGGCGGCCCTGCTACAGGGCTACGACGAATACGTGGTGGCCTACAGCGACACGAAGTTCGCCTACAACCTGGCGGGCACGGCACCGGCATGGGGCCAATACACCGACAACATGATGTTCCACCCGATCGCCTTCGACGGCCAACTGGGCGCCTTCTGGCGCCGCAAGGCCAAACCGAAAGGCATCGCCCTGGAGATCGACCTCCTGATCGACCCGACGGCCCGCCACCGCAAGGCGCTGACGGAAGAGATCGCCCGCTACGAAGCCTTCGCGGGGGCGCCGGTGACCGTGACCTACGTCTGAGCACCGCCCGGCCCGCCGGCCGAAGCAGGCGGCGGTGCCGCCACCATCCGGTCGGCGACCGCGACACCCACGCGGCGGTTGTCCTCGTCGGTTGTCCTCGTGAATTCCGCAGGGTTAGCGCACGGGCAGGCCACCAGACGGCGCGGTCGTCCTCGCCGGCGTCCGCAGTGCGGACCGCAAGCCGTTCGCGCCCAGGCAGGCCACCAGACGGCGCGGTCGTCCTCGCCAGCGTCCGCAATGCGGACCGCAAGCCGTTCGCGCCCAGGCAGGCCACCAGACGGCGCGGTCGTCCTCGCCAGCGTCCGCAGTGCGGACCGCAAGCCGTTCGCGCCCAGGCAGGCCACCAGACGGCGCGGTCGTCCTCGCCAGCGTCCGCAGTGCGGACCGCAAGCTGTTCGCGCCCGGCCAGGCCGCAAGCCGCGCGGTTGTCCTCGTGGGGGTCCGCGGTGCATCCCGCTGGGTTCGCGCCCGGGCAGGCCGCAAGGCGAAGCCTCGGCGAAGCGCCGCCGATGCGGACGCCGCGACCGTCAGACCGCCGGAGGGTCCACCAGGGCGGCGGTCGACGGGTCGGCGGCCGTGCGCATCAGCCGCACCAGGAACAGGAGCTGCCGGGTCCGGGCAAGCGTCGCCGCTTCCGGGGCGGTCCTGAGGCGGTCGTGCAACGTTGCCGCGATCCTGTCCAGGCTTTCCCGGGCCCGAGGGGCCAGTTCGCCCTCGTCGCGCTGGCACGTCGTGGAAAGAACCTCGACCCGGGTCGCCAGCGGGTCACGGCTCGCCGTGATCGCGGGCAGGCGGCGTTCCTGCCAGAAGCCGAGCGCGTGCAGAGCCGCCGGACGGACCGCGCCGTACCAGACCAAGGGGACGGGGTACGGATTCGGCACGCTACGCCGGGGCGACCGATGGCCGACGGACTTCGCCGCACGCCGCTCGGCGTCGAAGGCCCGCTGGTGCGCGTGCCAGCCCGCACGGCTCGCGGTCAGGGCGGCCAGGGCGTCCAGCAGGGCCGTCTCGTCGCGCTCGTGCGGTCCCGCCACGTCGCGCAGGTAGCTCAGGCCCGCCTCGAAGCCGATCGGGCGATACAACTGCACGCACGAGCGAAGGGCTGACACCCGCCGCCCGTACGCACGGGCCGGATCGCGGACATGGTGCGCGAACGCGGAGAAGCTCACGTGCCGCGGGCTTCGAGAAGGTGGGCGCCCGGCCCCTGTTCGCCGAGCGTGTCGTTCGGGTTGACCAGGGCGCACTCGTCGAAGGACAGACAGCCGCAGCCGATGCAGCTCGTGAAGCGGTCGCGCATCCGTTCCAGGCGGGCGATGCGGTCGTCCAGGGCCGAGCGCCAGCATTCCGAGGCTCGCACCCAGAAGTCGCGGGTCGGGGGCTCGCCCTCCGGCAGCAGGGCGAGGACCTCGCCGACCTGGGCCAGCGGGATGCCCACCCGTTGCGACGCCCGGATGAAGGCGATGCGGCGCAGCGTGGCGCGCCCGTAGCGGCGTTGGTTGCCCGTCGTGCGCCGGCTCGCGATCAGGCCCTGGCGCTCGTAGAAGCGCAGCGCCGACTGGGGCACGCCGCTGCGGGAGGACAGCTCCCCGATCGTCAGCTCTTTCGCCGGCGCCATCGGGCGAGCCTAGCTTGACCTGAACAAATGTTGAGGTTCGAGGGTGAGGACATGACCATCCTCGTGACCGGCGGCACCGGCAACATCGGCCGCCACCTCGTCGACCACCTGCACCGCGGCGGAACGCCCTTCCGGGTGATGGCCCGCCGACCGTCCGACGTCCTGCCACCGGGCACGGCGTTCCACCAGGGCGACCTCACCGACCCCCCGAGCCTCGCGGCCGCGCTGAGCGACGGCGTCGACCGCGTCTTCCTGCTCTGGCCGTCGCTGAGCCCGCACGGCATCCAGGGCGTCGTCGCGGCCCTGCGACAAGCAGAAGTGCGGCACGTCGTCTACGTGTCGGCCATGCAGGTCACCGACGACAACCGCCGCACCATCGGGGTCTGGGGCTCCGTCGAGCAGGCCGTCGTCGACGCCGGCCTCGGGCACACGTTCCTGCGCGTCTCCGGGCTCGCGACCAACACGCTCGGCTGGGCGCCGGCGATCAGGGCGGGCGAGCCGGTCCGGATCCCGTACCCGATGGCGAAAAGGTCTCTGATCCACGAGGCGGACATCGCCGCCGTCGCGGCCGTCGCGTTGACCGACTCGGGCCACACCGCCAGGTCCCACGTGCTCACCGGGCCGGGTGTGATCAGCCAGGCCGAGCAGGTCGCCGCGATCGCGGCTGCCACCGGGAGGCCCGTCAACTACGTCGACCAGGACCCCGGCGAGGCCCGCGCGGCCATCGCGGAATGGGCCGAGCCGGAATGGGCCGACCAGGCCCTCGCCTACTGGGCCTCGCTGGTCGACCACCCCGAGCCCGTCACCCGCACCGTCGAGGAGGTCCTCGGCCGGCCCGCCCGGTCCTTCGGGCAGTGGGCGGCCGACCACGCCGGCGATTTCACGGCGCCCGCGTGACGGTCAGGTCCAGGCCCTTGGCCGGGTCGTACGTCCAGGACGCGCTCGTGCCGAACCACGTGCCCTCCTGGCGCCCGTCGCTCGGCCGCGTCGAGAACATGTCCTGCTTGACCGCCTCCGGAACGTTGAGCTGCTCCAGGATGCACTCCAGCGTGACCAGGTCGACCCCCGCCTTGTCCTTGCTGCCGCGCATGTCGACCAGCAGGGTCGAGCCGTCGGACTCCAGCTTCGTGCCGTTGCGGCCCGCGTCGCACACCGTCTGCGCCGACTCCAGGGTGTTGACGTTCCTGGGCTCCTCGCCGGACGAGACGACGACCGCGACCAGGCCGATCAAAGCCAGGGCGACGATCGCGGCACCGCCGATGATCAGGGCGGCTCGTCGGGTCCTCCGCGACGACGACTCGGGTGCTTCGGTCTGCAGGTACATGGCGGCCTCCTCGGATCACGTGGCGACCGAGCCCGGTCCCCACCATCCGGTCGCCTGTTCCGCGCAACGACCACCCGGCCCCAGGGTTACGCAACAGCCGTCAGGACGGCGCGGCGGCCAGCCCCGTGCAGCGCGACGCGACGCGCAGCTTGTCCTCGATCCGCTTCTTCGCGGCGCCGGAGACGAGCACGGGCTGGCCGGTGCCCGACACGGTCGCCGGGAGGAACCTCTTGGAGACCACGGCGCCGTCGCGCACCGTCAGCTTGAGCACGCCCGAGTCCGTGCTGTGCGAGTTGCCGTACCAGAGGAAGTTTCCGAGTCCATAATGGACGTAGGTGGAGCCCAGCCAGCCGTCGGTTAGCAGCGTGTGCGCGTGCGTGCCGAGCACGATGTCGGCGCCGTCGCGGGCCATGCGCTTCGCGAACGTCTTCATCTGGCCGCTCGGGCACGAGCTTCCCTCGACGCCCCAGTGCATGAACACGACGACCAGGTCAGCCTGTGCACGGGCCGCCTTCACCGCCGCCGACGCCCGCGCCGCGTCGAACGCCATCGCCACACCGGGCCGCGCAGCGGTCGGCTTCCACGACCCGGACAGCTCCGCCACCTGCGACATGCCGAGCACCGCGATCCGCACACCCTTGACCTCGGTGACCCACGGCGCGTACGCCTCGTCGGCGTTCCGACCGGCCCCGAAGATCGGGTATTCCGCCGCGGCCGCCGAGGAGAGCGTGTCGAGCAGCCCGACCCGGCCGTAGTCGAGCGCGTGGTTGTTGGCCACCGACGCCGCGTCGATCCCGGCCGCCCGCAGCGCCGCGAACGCGCTCTCCGGCGTCCGGAAGTGGAACCGCTTCGGCTCGGGCGTCCCCCGCCCGGTCACCGCCGTCTCCAGGTTGACGATCGTCAGGTCGGCGTCGGCCAACGTCGAGCTGATCTTCCCGAACGCGGTCGACGGGCGGTCGAGCAACCCCAGCGTCCGCCCGGTGAAGTGCACGTCCCCGGCGAACGCGAGGGTCAGCTCGACCGGCGCGGCAGAGGTGGGCGCCGCGACAGGCGCCGCCGACGACCCACCGCGCCAGCGCGCGTCAGCCTCACCCGCACAGCCGGCGGCCAACGCACCGGCCGCGACCAGCACCAACGCCGCACGAGTCCGCCTCATGACGAGAGGGTACGAGAACTTCGCTCACTTTCCCGCCCCCGAACGGCCAGGCCGCCTCAGCCGGCTGACCAGGCCTCCGACAGCAGGTCGCGGGTGTCGGTGAGGAGCTCCGGCAGCACCTTGGTCTGCCCGACGATCGGCATGAAGTTGGCGTCGCCGCCGAACCGCGGCACCACGTGCTGGTGCAGGTGCGCGGCGATGCCGGCCCCCGCGACCGACCCCTGGTTGAGGCCGATGTTGAAGCCGTGCGCGCCGCTGACCCGGCGGATCGTGCGCATGGCCTCCTGCGTGAACGACGCGACCTCGGCGACCTCCTCGTCGGTGAGGTCGGTGTAGTCGGCGACGTGGCGATAAGGGCAGACCAGCAGGTGCCCCGGGTTGTACGGGTAGAGGTTGAGCACCGCGTAGACCACCGTGCCGCGGGCCACGACCAGGCTCTCGTCCGGAGGCAGGTGGGGTGCCCGGTCGAACGGGCACCCCTTCACCGCTGACTTGTCCCCGCCGCCCTTGATGTAGGCCATCCGGTGCGGGGTCCACAGCCGTTCGAGCCCGTTGGGCTCGCCAGGATTGCCCAACATCAGGCAGCGGACGGCGACACGTTGGTGCGCGACCGGACCACCTCGACCACGTGCGCGACCGCCTCCGCCAACGGCACGCCGTTGCGCTGCGACCCGTCGCGGTAGCGGAACGAGACGGTCGAACCGGACACGTCGTCGTCACCGGCGATCGCCATGAACGGGATCTTCTGCTGCTGCGCCGTGCGGATCTTCTTCTGCATCCGGTCGTCGGAGGTGTCGACCTCGGCCCGGATCCCCTCGGCCCTCAGCGCGTCGACGAACGACTGCAGATAAGGAGCGTGGTCGTCGCGGATCGGGATGCCGACCACCTGCACCGGAGCCAGCCACGCCGGGAACGCGCCCGCGTAGTGCTCGGTCAGGATGCCGAAGAACCGCTCGATCGAGCCGAACAGCGCCCGGTGGATCATCACCGGCTGCTGCCGGGTGCCGTCGGCCGCCTGGTATTCCAGGCCGAAGCGCTTGGGCTGGTTGAAGTCGACCTGGATCGTCGACATCTGCCAGGTGCGGCCGATCGCGTCGCGCGCCTGCACCGAGATCTTCGGGCCGTAGAAGGCCGCGCCGCCCGGGTCGGCCACCAGCTCCAGGCCGGACTCGCGGGCCGCGGACTCCAGCTCCGCGGTCGCCTCGGCCCAGTCGGCGTCGTCACCGATGAACTTGGGCGAGTCGTCCTTGGTCGAGAGCTCCAGGTAGAAGTCCTCGATGCCGTAGTCGCGCAGCAGCCCGAGCACGAACGCCAGCAGCGAGCGCAGCTCGCCCGGCATCTGCTCCTTGGTGCAGTAGATGTGCGAGTCGTCCATCGTCAGGCCGCGTACCCGGGTCAGCCCGTGCACGACGCCGGACTTCTCGTAGCGGTAGACCGTGCCGAACTCGAACAGCCGCAGCGGCAGCTCCCGGTAGGACCGCCCGCGGGCCTTGAACACCAGGTTGTGCATCGGGCAGTTCATCGGCTTGAGGAAGTATTCCGCGCCCTCGAGCTGCATGGGCGGGAACATCGTGTCCTTGTAGTAGGGCAGGTGGCCCGAGGTCTCGAACAGGTGGCCCTTGGTGATGTGCGGCGAGTTGACGAACTCGTAGCCGGCGATCTCGTGCTGCTGCCGCGAGTAGTTCTCCAGCTCGCGCCGGATGATCCCACCCTTGGGGTGGAACAGCGCGAGCCCCGAGCCGATCTCGTCGGGGAACGAGAAGAGGTCCAGGTCCGCGCCGAGCTTGCGGTGGTCGCGCCGGGCGGCCTCTTCGAGCAGCTTCAGGTACGCCTTCAGCGCGTCCCGGGTCGGCCACGCCGTCCCGTACACCCGCTGCAGTTGGGGGTTCTTCTCGGAACCGCGCCAGTAGGCGGCGGCCGAGCGCATCAGCTTGAACGCGCCGATCAGCCGGGTGGTCGGCAGGTGCGGGCCGCGGCACAGGTCGGACCAGCAGGTCTTGCCGCTCTCGGCGTCGACGTTGTCGTAGATCGTGAGCTCGCCGCCGCCGACCTCGACGGTCTCCTCGGAGTCGAGCTCGCCGTCGCCCTTGATGTCGACCAGCTGGAGCTTGTAGGGCTCGTCGGCGAGCTCCGCCCGGGCCTCGTCGACCGAGGCGAACCGCCGGCGCCGGAACCGCTGCCCGCTCTTGATGATCTCCTGCATGCGCTTCTCGAGCTTGGCCAGGTCGTCCGGCTGGAACGGCTTGGCCACGTCGAAGTCGTAGTAGAAGCCGTTGTCGATCGGCGGGCCGATGCCCAGCTTGGCCTCGGGAAACACGTCCTGCACGGCCTGCGCGAGGACGTGGGCGGTCGAGTGCCGCAGCACGTTGAGCCCGTCGGGCTCGTCCATCGCGACCGGAGTCACCGTGGCGTCGGCCTCCGGCGCCCAGTCGAGGTCGCGCAGCCGCCCTTGCGCGTCGCGCACGACCACGATCGCCTTGGGGCCGTTCATCGGCAGGCCGGCCGCGGCCACCGCGTCGGCCGCCGTCGTCCCCGCGGCCACGACGACGGGGTCGGCCATTGCGGGGGTACGAGATGCGGACACAGCGGTCTCCTCGGTCGGTAGGACGTTTGGGTAAATGCTAGTCATCACGCCTGGCAACGCTGCGCCCAGCCGGACCTGGGAGTTACATTCAGCTCGTGAGCCCGTCGGACATGATCGCCGCGCTGCAGCGCCGCTACCAGACGTTTTTCGCGACCGAGCCCGCCGTGCCGTTCGCGGTCGCCCCCGCGGGGGCGCAGCCGCACGTGTTCGGCACCGGCGACCCGGTGTTCACCATCACCGTGAAGGACCGCCGGGGTGCCAAGGCCCTCGCGGGCCTCGACCAGTTCGGCGTCGCCGTCGCCTACCTCCAGGGCTGGCTCGACGTCGACGGTGACCTGGCCGCCGCACTGCGCATGCGCAAGTTCTTCAACGACTTCCACCCGATCGCCTTCCTGTCCCGGTTCACCCCGGGCGCGCTGTTCCACGGGCGCAAGGAGGACGACCGTCGGGCCATCTCGCAGCACTACGACGAGGACAGCGAGTTCTTCCTGACCTTCCTCGACGAGCGGCACCGCTGCTACACCGAAGGCGTGTTCGCCAGCGACGACGAGCCGCTGGAAGACGCGATGACGCGCAAGATGGACCTCGCGCTGGAGGCGATCGAGGTCAAGCCCGGCGACCGGGTGCTGGAGGTCGGCGGCGGCTGGGGCGCGTTCTCGGAGCACGCCGCCCGGCGCGGCATCGACGTGACGACGACCACACTGGCGGCGGAGTCCGAGCGCTACCTCAAGGACCTGTTCGCGCGGGAACAGCTGCCGGTGAACGTGGTGCGCCAGCACATCTTCGGCTACCGGAGCGACCAGAAGTACGACGCGATCGTCAACATGGGCGTCACCGAGCACCTGCCCGACTACAAGACCACGCTGGCCAAGTACGCGGAGCTGCTCAAGCCGGGCGGCCGGGTCTACCTCGACGCGCTGGCGATGCGCCGCAAGCACGGCATCTCGACCTTCATGAAGAAGTACGTCTACCCGGGCAACTCGGCGCCGCTGCTGCTGCACCAGTATCTCCGGCACGTGGCCCGCTCGCCGTTCGAGCTGGTCAGCCTCGACGACGACCGGCACAACTACTACCTGACCTGCCGCGAGTGGGCCAAGCGCCTCGACGAGCGCCGCGACGAGATCGTGGCCCGCTGGGGCGAGCCGCTCTACCGGCGGTTCCGGCTGTTCCTCTGGGGCTCGGCCGCCGGCTTCGACACCGGGCTGGTCCAGGCGTACCGCTGGGTCCTGAAGATGCCGGGGGCGCCGGCCTAGGGCACGCCCCAGCTCAGACCGGCGGCCGCAGGCCGTCCAGCACGAAGCCGAGCAGCCGATCGGCCATCTCCGGCGCGGACTCGGTCGCCAGCACGACGCCGTGCACCAGGCGCAGCACGTCGTCGGGCTCGACGTCCTTGCGGACCGCGCCGACCTCCTGGGCGCGCACCAGCAGCTCGCTGATCGTGTCGCGCACCAGGGCCTTGCAGTCGAGCATGGCGGGCGAGCCCACACCGAGCATCTGCTTGACCGCCGTGCCGAGGCCGCGTTTGGCCCTGACGTGGTCGAACTCCACCTGCAGCCACCGCGCGAAGGCCTCCGCCGGCGGGTACTGGGCCGAGAGCTCCCGCCCCCGCGCCGCCAGCGTCTCGATGTCGTTTCGATAGACCTCTATGAGCAGCGTCTCCCGGTCGGGGAAGTGGCGGTACAGGGTGCCCGGGCCGACCCCAGCCCGGCGGGCGATGTCGTCGAGCGTGGCCTTCTCGCCGTGCTCGGTGAACGCCGCGCGGGCGGCGACCATGACCTTCTCGCGGTTGCGTCGCGCGTCGGCACGCAGCGGTCGATCAGCGTTCACGGCCACCGCACCCCCTGCTCACTGTGGGACAACACACTATTTCCGGAGACTGTCTCCGGATAGTGTTGCGAAATCGGAGACGTCCTCCATATGCTAGCTCAGAGCTAAGCGGAGACCATCTCCGGTTGTCGCAACCCACTCTCGGGGGAAACACACCTTGTCCACGCAAACCGCTGTGCCCGCCGTCACCAGCGCGGGCACCGAGGCCCGGGCACCGGGCCGACTGGCGCTGCTCATCATCGTGAGCGCCCAACTGATGCTGATCGTCGACGGCACGGTCATGAACGTCGCGCTGCCGCACATCCAGGAAGGCCTGGGGTTCTCCACCGCCGGCCTGTCGTGGGTCATCAACGCGTACACGCTGACCTTCGGCGGTCTGCTGCTGCTCGGCGGCCGGGCCGGTGACATCCTCGGCCGGCGCCGGATGTTCGTCTTCGGCATCGCGTTGTTCACGGTCGCGTCGCTGGTCGGCGGCCTCGCCACCTCGGCCGCCTGGCTGCTGGCGGCCCGCGTCGCGCAGGGCGTCGGCGCGGCCATGGCCGGTCCCAACACGATCGCGCTGATCTCCACCACCTTCACCGAGCCGCAGCGGCGGATCCGGGCGCTCGCACTGCTATCCGCCATGGCCAGCGCCGGCTTCGCGATCGGCCTGATCCTGGGCGGCGTCCTCACCGACGTCCTGTCCTGGCGCTGGGTGCTGTTCATCAACGTGCCGTTCGGCATCGCCGCCGTGCTGCTGGCACCCCGGCACGTCCGGGAGCCGGAGCGCCACCCGGGCCGGCTCGAATGGCCCGCCGCGGCCACCGCCACGCTCGGCATCGGCGCGCTGGTCTACGGCTTCATCCACGCCTCCACCCACGGCTGGACCGCCGGCGAGACGCTGGTCTCGCTCGCCCTGGGCGTCGTCCTGCTGATCACGTTCCTGGCCATCCAGGTGCGGTCCGCCCAGCCGCTGGTCCCGCTGTCGCTGTTCAAGGACCGCAACCGGGCGGTCGGCTTCGTCGGCTTCCTGCTCGGCCCGGCGGCGATGATGTCGGCGTTCTACTTCCTGACGCAGTTCATCCAGCTCGTGCTCGGCTTCGGCCCGTTGCGGACCGGCCTCGCGTTCCTGCCCATGGCGGGCTCGATGTTCGCGATGACCCGCGTGGTGCCGCGCCTGCTGCACCGCATCGGGCCCCGTCCGCTCGCGCTGACCGGTGCGCCGCTGATGATCGCGGGCCTGGCCTGGCTGACCCAACTCGACACCACCAGCGGGTACGCCGGATCGCTGCTAGGCCCCATGATCCTGCTCGGCCTCGGCGGCGGCCTGACCTTCGTACCGCTGACCCCGGTGATCATGGGTTCGGTGCAGCCGCGCGACGCCGGCGCCGCCGGTGGCGTGCTGCAGACCATGCAGCAGGTCGGCGCGACGCTGGGGCTCGCGGTGCTGATCGCGGTGTTCGGCGCCGCGGTGGGTCCGCAGGGCGCCGCGGGTACGACCGACGCGGTGAGCTTCGTGCACGGCATGAACGCCGCGAACGTGGTCTCCGTGGTGATCGCGGCCGGGCTGGTCGTGGTGGCGCTGAGCTTCCGCTCGGTCCGCCGCCCGGCGGCCAGGCCGGAGCCCGAGGTCATCGTCGAGCCGGCCTAGCCGCTCCCCCGACGAAGGAAGGGCACCTTGTTGACGCGCGGCGTTAGCAAGGTGCCCTTTTCTGGGCAATAGACCTGGCATGGACGTAGCAGCGGCGACCACCGACCGGGACAGGGTGTCCGACTGGCTCGAGGCCTACGAGCGGGTCTGGCGCACGCCCGGCACCGACGCGCTGGCCGAGATCTTCACCGAGGACGCCCGTTACTCCGACGGCCCGTACGAGGAACCGGTCCTGGGCCTGCCGGCGATCGGGCGGATGTGGGAGCGGAAGCGCGAGGGCGCGGACGAGCCGTTCACGATGGCGAGCGAGATCGTCGCGGTCGACGGTGACACCGCGGTTGCCAGGGTCGAGGTGCGCTACGCGCAGCCACGGCCGCACGAGTACCGCGACCTGTGGGTCCTGCGGTTCGCCACCGACGGGAGATGCCGAGAATACGAGGAATGGCCGTTCTCGCCGCCGGACCAGACGGCTATGTCCGAATAAGACGGTTTAAGGCGGATGTTTCGGACGGACCGTGTCAGTTGACGGACAGTGCGGGCGTTCACCGACTTGCCAAGGGCAGTAGGTTCTTCACGTGGCCACGGTCCTCCTGGTCGAAGACGACCACGTCGTACGCGGCGCCATGCTGCGGTCCCTTGCCGATCGCGGGCATGCGGTCCACGCGGTCGGCACCGCCCTCGACGCCCTGCGCCGGGTCGCGGCCGAGACGCCCGACCTCGTCGTGCTCGACCTCGGTCTGCCCGACCTCGACGGCGCCGACGCGCTGCGCATGCTCCGCGGCATCACCGATGTCCCGATCATCATCGCCACCGCACGCGACGACGAGCAGGGCATCGTCCGCCTGCTGCGCGCCGGTGCCGACGACTACATGGTCAAACCGTTCACGGGCGCCCATCTCGACGCCCGCATCACCACTGTCCTGCGCCGGGTCGGCCGGGCCAGCCGCACCGTGGCCCCCGCGGTCCACGAGGTCGGCGGCCTGCGCGTCGACGTCGGCGAGCGCAGCGCCATGCTCGACGGCGAGGCGCTCGCGCTGACCCGCAAAGAGTTCGACCTGTTGGCCTACCTCGCGGCACGCCCGGGCCGGGTAGTCTCCCGCCGGGAGTTGTTGGAGGAGGTATGGCGCCAGCCGTCCGTCGGCGAGGATCAGACGATCGACGTTCACCTGTACTGGTTACGCCGCAAGCTGGGCGAGTCCGCGGCGAAGCCCCGCTACCTGCGCACCGTGCGGGGGGTCGGCTTCCGCCTGGTAGCCCCCGACTGAGGCCTACGCTGGCCGCGTTGGCGGCCGGCATGACGACGATCGTCGCGCTCGCGTTCCTCATCCCCCTGGGCATCGCCGTCCAGAAGGACAACCGGGAGGACGCGCTCTCCGACGCTGCCCGGCGCAGCGGGATCGTTGCCGGGGCGCTCGCGGTGACCACCGACCCGGCACAGCTCGGCGTCGCGATCGAGGCGGCCGGCGGCGACATCCACGTGCACGGCATCGAGGCCGGCGCCAAGTCGCGGGCCGCGGGGGTCGACATCGAGCGTGCCTCGGCCGGCATCGAGCCGGTGGTGGTCGACGTCGACGGCGGCGCGCTGCGGCTGGAACCGGTGCGGGTCGGCAACCGAATCGCGGTGATCGAGGTGTTCGTCGCCGACCCGGTGCTGTCGGGTGGTTCCGGGCAGACCTGGCTGCTGCTCTTCGGCATCGCGCTCGCCCTGGTCGTGGTCACCGTGATCGTGGTCGACCGGCTGGCCGGCCGGGCGGTCAGCGCGGCACGCGAGCTGGCCGCGGCCGCGGTCGGCCTCGGCGACGGCGACCTGCTGACCCGGGTCAAGCCGAGCGGGCCACGCGAGCTGGTGGAGGCCGGTTTCGCGTTCAACCGGATGGCCGAGCGGCTCAGCGTCACCCGCACCGACGAGTTCGAGCTGGTCGCGGATCTTTCACACCGCCTGCGTACGCCGCTGACGGTCTTGCGCCTCGACGCCGACGCCCTGGACTCCGACGACACCAGCATCGGCTCGTTCAGCGAGGCCGAGCTCGACCGCCGGCGCACGATCCGCCGGATCCGGCAGGCGATCGTCACGCTCGAGGGCGAGATCGACGTCCTGATCAAGACCACCCGCAAGACCATCTCGCAGGACGCCGGCCCCGGCAGCTGCGACGCGAGCGAGGTGGTCCGCGAGCGGATGGTCTTCTGGTCGCAGCTCGCCGACGACCAGAACCGCCCGCACCGGGTGGTCGGTGCGCACACCCGCATCCAGGTGCCGGTGCCGAGGGCAGAGCTCGCCGCGGCCCTCGACGCGGTGATCGGCAACGTGTTCCGCTACACGCCACAGGCCACCGCGTTCGAGGTGGCGATCTCCCGCCGCGACGGCTACGTGGCGGTCCGGGTCGACGACGCCGGCCCGGGCATCGCCAACCCGGAGCGCGCGCTGCGCCGAGGCGCCAGCGACCGGGGCTCCACCGGCCTGGGCCTCGACATCGCGAAGCGGGTCACCCTGACGGCACACGGCTCGGTCAGCATCGACCAGGCCCAGCTTGGTGGCGCGAGCGTGGTGATGCTGCTGCGCGACCCGGACGCCCCGGTGAAGCAGGTCAGCCGCTTCGGCCTGGTCGGCCGCCTGGCCCGCGAACCCGCCGCCCGCCGCCGCCAACGCCGCCGCCCGGACGACGACTAGACGATTAAGTCGTAACGGCCCGGCGTTGAAGGCCCGCTGCGGCCCATGGGGGGGTGGGCTGTTGGCCGTGGCCGATAGTCGTTCAGTCCTGCCCGTTGCCCGTTGCCCGTTGGCAGCGGGCAGCGGGCCGTGGGCCGTGGGCCGTAAGCGCTGGGCCGTGATCGTGTGAGAGCTATCTGGAAGATCCAGACCCGAAACGTTGATCGGGTGCGCCAGATCTGGTCGACACGCTGTCCCAGGACCAGACCAGCCACACCCGATCACCGCCCACACCCGTCCGAGACCAGACCAGCCACACCCGATCACGGCCCGCACCGCCAACAATCTCCCGAGTCACGACACACCCCGCCGCAGCCCCACAGCGACCAACCCGCCACCGCGGTCCGAGCCAGCCACCGACCTCCACGCACAGCCAGGACGAACGGATGCTGATCTCTGTCGTCGGTCGATAGGACTGACCCGTCCAGGGTCGCCCGCTGATCAGGAGCCGTCCGCGGGAGGCCCGCGGACTTGGCGAAGGCTAAGCGCCGGGAGGCCAGGTCCGGGCAACGCCATCGCCGGCGCCCAGCCACATCCGAGCGACGGCCGGGTGCGCGGAGGCCAATGTCCGGGCAACGCCCGGGCCAGAACCGGGCGACGGCCAACCGCGCGGAGGCCAATGTCCGGGCAACGCCCCGGCCAGAACCGGGCGACGGCCAACCGCGCGGAGGCCAATGTCCGGGCAACGCCCGGGCCAGAACCGGGCGACGGCCAACCGCGCGGAGGCCAATGTCCGGGCAACGCCCGGGCCAGAACCGGGCGAAGGCCGAATCCGCGGCGCCGGGCAAGACTCCCGGGCAAGGCCCTGGAGCCGGGACGATTCATAGGACCGTTCGCCGGCGGCTCTTCCGGAAACGATCGACCGGCGGCGATACTGGCGCGGTGAAGCTGACCCTCCGCCGCGCCGCCGGCCTGCTGATCGCCGCCCTCATCGCTCTGTTGGCCTGGTCGTCGCCGGCCTCCGCGCACGGGGGCGCGAAGATCACGGTGAACCATGACGGCAAGGGGTCGGTGTGGGTCAGCGTGACCTACGAGGACGGGCACCCGGCCGACGGGTTCGTCGACGCGACGCTGACCGCGAAGGAGGCCGACGGCTCGACCGTCGCCCCGGCCAAGATGGTCCAGTCCTCGGCGCCCGGCACCTTGGTCTACATGAGCACCCTGCCGGCCGGCGAGTGGGCCGTCACCGTCGAGTTCGGTCCGCCGATCGCCCGCACCTGCAACGCCTCGTTCCAGGTCGGCACCGGCAACAACACCCAGCAGACCAACTGCGACGCGCCGACGCCGCTCGCCGCCTCGGCGCCCGCGGGCGAGGGCGACGGTGGCGGCAACGGCATGGCGTGGGTGCTGATCGCGGTCGCCGCCGTCGGTGGCCTCGTCTGCGCGGTGCTCGCGCTCAAGCTCCGCGGCCGGCGCCAGTCGGAGCGCGACGCTACCCCCGCGCCGCAGCGCAAGCAGAAAGCGACCGCACGGAAGTAAATGCTCGGCCGGACCCGGGCGGCGCGGTCCTCCGACCATTTCCGTAAACCTTTGCCATACACGCAAATGCGCCAAGCCTTGTTGATGTTGAATGCCGAAAGGCAGGCGCGAAAACAATTTTCGGCTGAGCGACCCGCGGAACGGGAACTCCACTTCCGCATCCACCGCGGGCAGGTCGACACATTGACCTGCCCGCTGCGTACCCGTTAAACCGTCGAACGGGCGTACGCGGTGATTTCCTCGGTGATTCGGGTCTTCTCCCCGGCCGGGAGGAAAGACGCCTCCACCGCGGCGACGGCGAGCCGGGCGACACCGGCCGCGTCCAGGTCGAGCAGACGGGCGGCGACCGCGTACTCGTCGTTGAGGGTCGTCCCGAACATCGGCGGGTCGTCCGAGTTGATGTTGACCGGGACGCCGGCGGCGACCAGGGTCGGCAACGGATGCTCGTCCAGCGAGGCCACCGCGCGGGTCCGGACGTTCGACGTCGGGCTGATCTCCAGTGGGATGCCCTCCCCGGCCAGGTAGGCCATCAAGGATGGGTCCTGAGCTGCGGAAATGCCGTGGCCGACGCGCTCGGCGCCCAGCTCGCGGATCGCGTCCCAGATCGTCTCGGGGCCGGTCGTCTCGCCGGCGTGCGGCACCAGGTGCAGGCCGGCCGCCCGCGCCTTCTCGAAGTACGGCTTGAACTGCGGACGCGGCACGCCCACCTCGGGGCCGCCGAGCCCGAACGAGACCAGGCCGTCGGGGCGCTCGTCGAGGGCGATCCGCAGCGTCTCCTCCGCGGCCTCCAGCCCGGCCTCGCCGGGGATGTCGAAGCACCAGCGCAGCACGATGCCGAGCTCCTTCTCGGCGGCCAGGCGCGCGTCCTCGATGGCACCGCAGAACTCCGGGGCCGGCATGCCGCGGCGGACCGACGAGTACGGCGTCACGGTCAGCTCGGCGTAGCGGACCTGTTGGCGGGCCAGCTCACGGGCCACCTCGTACGTCAGGATCCGGACGTCCTCCGGCTCGCGGATCAGGTCGACCACCGACAGGTAGACCTCGATGAAGTGCCGGAAGTCGCGGAACTCGAAGTACGAGGCCAGGGCGTCGAGGTCGGTCGGCACCGGGGTGCTGCCGGCGTGCCGGGCGGCCAGCTCGGACACGATCCGCGGCGAGGCCGAGCCCACGTGGTGAACGTGCAGCTCGACCTTGGGCAGGCCGGCGATGAACTCGGCTAGGTCGGTCAAGAGAGTGCTCCTTGAACGTGCGCCACCACGAAGACGCGGCGGAAGGGGAAGAAGGCGCGGTCGTGGCGGATCGGATAGGCCGCCGCCAGCCGCTCACCCAGCTCGGCCCGGTAGGCGGCCCAGCCGGCCTCGTCGGCACCGAACGCCGCCCTGATCGGGCGCAGCGCCGTGCCTTCCAGCCAGGCGAGCACCGGGTGGTCGGCGGAGTTGCCGGGGAGCAGGTGCACGTAGGTAGTTTCCCAGGCGTCGACCGCGCAGGCCGAGGCCAGGGAGGCCGCGTAGTCAGTGGCGGTCGGCACAGCCATCCGTCGCGCGACCCCGGCCAACACGGGCTGCCAACGCGGCGAGCCGGCCAGCTCGTAGACCGCGTCGTGGGCCGGCGACGAGAAGTTGCCGGGCACCTGGAAGGCCAGCCACGCGCCGGCCGGCAGCGCGGCGACCCAGCGGTGCAGGAGCGCCTCGTGGTCCGGCACCCACTGCAGGGCGGCGTTGGAGACGAGCACGTCGACGCCGGGCGAGGGCATGAACTCCCGCAGGTCACCGACGGCGAAGTCGACCGGCGCACCGAGGGCCTGGGCCGACGAGATCATCGAAGCCGACGAGTCGATCCCCCGCACCAGCGCGGACGGCCAACGGGCGGCCAACGTCGCGGTCAGCGTGCCGGGACCGCACCCCAGGTCGACGACCTGGCGCGGCGCCTCGGCGGGGATTCGGGCGACCAGCTCGTGGAACGGACGCGAGCGTTCGTCACCGAACCGACCGTAAACGGCGGGGTCCCACATGAGCTGCCACCTTTCCAAACCGTACGTCCGTCTTGTTGAAGACAAGCACACACCGGGACCGCCGGCAAGGCCCTTTAAACGTTCCAGATAGGGTTCCCCCGTGGAGTACCGCGAGTTCGGCCGGATCGGCCGCGACGTGTCCGTTGTGGGCCTGGGCGCCTGGCAGCTCGGCGCCGACTGGGGCGAGGTGAGCGCCGACGACGCGCTCGCGACCCTCGACGCCGCTGTCGACGCGGGCACCACCTTCATCGACACCGCCGACGTCTACGGCGACGGCCGCAGCGAGCAGCTCATCGGGCAGTTCCTGCGCCGGCGACCGGAACAGATCATGGTGGCCACCAAGATGGGGCGGCGGGTCCCGCAGGAGCATGCCAACTACACCGCCGCCAACTTCAAGGCCTGGACCGACCGGTCGCGGGCCAACCTCGGCGTCGACCGGCTCGACCTGGTGCAGCTCCACTGCCCGCCGACCGCCGTCTTCCACGACGACGAGATCTTCGACGCGCTCGACGCACTGGTCGACAACGGCGCCATCGCCGCGTACGGCGTCAGCGTGGAGACCGTCGACCAGGCGCTCACCGCGATCGCCCGGCCCAACGTGGCCAGCGTGCAGATCATCCTGAACGCGTTCCGGCTCAAGCCGCTCGACGCGGTGCTCCCAGCGGCGAAAGACGCCGGCGTCGGCATCATCGCCCGGGTCCCGCTGGCCAGCGGGCTGCTCTCCGGCCGCTACACCGCCGAGACCACGTTCGCGGCCGACGACCACCGCAACTACAACCGCCACGGCGAGTCGTTCGACGTCGGCGAGACGTTCTCGGGCGTCGACTACGAGACCGGCCTGCGCGCTGTCGAGCGGCTCAAGCAATACGTGCCGGCCGGCATGACCATGGCCCAGTTCGCCCTCCGCTGGGTGATCGACCAGCCGGGCATGACCGTTGTGATCCCCGGCGCCCGGGGCCCTGAGCAGGCCCGCGGCAACCTGGCCACCGCCGACCTGGCGCCGCTGAGCCCGGAGGCCCTGGCCGGCGTACGAGAAACCTATGACGAGCTCATCCGGCCGGCTGTCCACGACCGGTGGTGATCGCATGACCGAGCCTTGGCGAGGGCATCATCGACAGAGCCCGCCCGGGCAGGGCGGGTCACCACGGAGCGGGGACCCGTCATGACCGGGTGGTTGCGGCTGACGCTTGGCCTGTTGGCCGTCGTCGTCGGTTTGGTGTGGACGCTGCAGGGCCTCGGCACCCTGCGGGGCAGCGTGATGTCGGGCGACGACGTCTGGGCGATCGTCGGCCCGATCGTCGCCGCGGCCGGCCTCGCGGTGCTGGTGGTCGGACTGCGCGCCCGCACCCGGGCGAAGCGGCGGTAGAACAGCGTTGAGCCCCGCATACAGGGCAGGATGCGGGGCTCACCACCGACCCGTGCGAACGGGTCGCTCACTCGGCCGGCGCATGGCCGGCGCTACGTCTGTATCGGGAAACGTCAGATGGGGCGGACCTGCTCGGCCTGCGGACCCTTCTGGCCCTGCGCGATCTCGAACTCCACCCGCTGGTTCTCCTCCAGCGTGCGGTAGCCGCTGGTCTGGATGGCCGAGAAGTGGACGAACACGTCAGCACCCCCGCCGTCAACGGTGATGAAGCCGAAGCCCTTGTCTGCGTTGAACCACTTCACGGTTCCCTGCGCCATGTGTATCTCCTTGTCGAAACTGGCGGCCGAACGCCGTGCGGCCGGTTGGCCGTTTTCGAGCAGCGGCGCCTGAGTCGGCCTCCATCTCAACGAAGGAGGTCTCTCAACCCCGATGTCTCATCAACAGCGGGGAACAGCAAACCACGTACCGAAAAACTCCGCATAGCCTACCCGACGAATTTCTCCGACATGTGATCTGCGGCGTCGGAGTTCGATACCGGAATGGCCACATCCGGGCTACGGGCATCGACGTCTCGCCCCGCGAGCGCTAGGGCCACGAGCGCCCCGATTCCACACAACACGGCCGTGGCCAGGAAAATCTCGCGATACTCCTGACGTAACGCCTCTCCGACCGCTTTTTGGTACTCGGCCAACCGCCGCGCCTGGGTCGCAGCGTCCACACCGAACCCGAGCGGCGGCACGAGGTCGCTGGTCAGCTCCTGGAAACGGTGCAGCCCCCACCCGGTCAAGGCGGCGATCCCGACCAGCATGCCGACGGTACGGGCGACGACCGCGGCGGCCGAGGCGATTCCGTGTTGCGCACTGGGCACCGCGCGAAGGACCGCCGCCGACAACGGCGCGATGACCAATCCGAGCCCCAACCCGGCGAGCACGAGGTCGGTGTCCATCCGTGGCAGCGGGCCGATCCTGGCGGCCGCGAGGTCCGCGGGCCAGTTCGCGATCAACAGGTACGCCACCGCCGCGAGCGCGAGCCCGCCGGAGGTCACGAGGCGCTCGCCGAGCCGCCGGGTGAGCAACCCGCCCAGCACCGCACCGACCGGAAGCGCGATCAGGAAGCGGGTGAGCACCAGCGCGCCGTCGAGCCCGTCGCGGCCGAGCGCGGTCTGTGCCAGCAGTTGGACGTCGACCAGCGTGACCATCAGCGCGGCACCGGCCAGCAGGTTGGCCACGAGCGCCGCCGTGAACGGACGCAGGCGCGCGCCGTCGGGATCGAGCAGCCGGGTGCGCGCCCGGGACTCCCACGCGACGAACGCGAGGACCACCAACGCCACCCCGCCGAGCGTCGGCCAGCCCCAGCTCGGCAGCACGCCCTGGTCCGGGTCGGGGTTGTAGAGCGCCACCACCAGCAGGCCCAGTGCGAGCGCCAGCAGCAGGCCGCCGACCACGTCGACCGGTTGGCGCTCGCGCCGCTCCGCGGACCTGCCCGGCAGGCCGAAGTGCACCGCGAGCGCCACGAGCGCGGCCAGCGGCAGGTTGATCCAGAAGACCCCGCGCCAACCGGCGACCGCGGCGATGACGGCGCCGTAGAGCGGCCCCAGCACGCTGCCGAGCTCCTGGGCGGCACCGACCAGGCCGAGGGCCAACGGGCGCTGCCGGACCACCAGGTCGGCGGCCAGCGCCATGGTCACCGGCAGCAGCGCACCCCCGGCCAGCCCCTGCACCGCGCGGCCGATCGCCAGCACGGTCAGGCCCGGCGCGAGCGCGGCGACCAGCGAACCGACCGCGAAGCCGGCCAGGCAGACCTGGATCACCAGACGCCGGCCGTAACGGTCCGACAGGCGGCCGAGCAGCGGCATGCCGGCGACGTAGCCCAGCAGGTAGCAGGTGACCACCGGCGTGATCCGCTCGAGCCGGTTCACCGGCACGTCGAGGTCCTTCATGATCTCGACCAGGATCGTCACGACGACGTACGCGTCGAGCGCCGCGAGCAACACCGCCACCCCGCCCGCGGAGAGGGCGAGGCGACTCCTAGACCGCGGGAACGTCGACATTGACCGGTTTCCCGAAGTCGGCGAACTTGATCAGAACGGTGCCCTTGCCCTCACCCGGCACGGCGAACCGGAGCTGGTTGACCAGCGGCTTGTCGACGCCGATCCAGACCGTGCCCGTAACGTCGCCGCTGACTCCCGGCACGAGGCCGGCCATCGCGGAGCCCTTGAAGGTCGCGTCGACCACGTAGTGCTCGACTCCGTCGAGGGTCTCGCGGCCCTTGGTGTTGCCCTCGGCGGTCGCGAGCACCGCGCCGATCCCCTTGTCCGGGTTGAGGATGGCGGTCGGGTCGTAGACCATCGCGGCCTGGGCCAGCGGCAGCTTCTGCCAGCCGGCGGTCAGCCCCTTGACGTAGAGGTAGTCGTCCTTGGCCACGAAGGACAGCTCGATCGGCATGCCGACCTGCTCGATCGTGGCGGTGCCCTGCGCGGTGCCGGTGTCGTCGATCGCGCCCTTGGCCGACCGGATCGGCAGGGCGCCGGTGTCGCCCTCGGTCGTGATGTCGAACGCGGCCGAGGTGACCGTGCGCATCTGCGTGGCGGCGTTCGCGAGCAGGGTCGAGGCCTGCGGCAGACTCGGGTCGCCGGCGGCGTCACCGTCGTCGCCGCACGCGGCCAACGAGGCCAGCGCGGTCAAGAGGACGGCGATGATGAATGTACGGGGAGGGCGCATACCGGGATGCTACTCATCCCGGTGCGGCCGTCCCCGCTAGTCGTGCGGCCAGTGCCCGGTGAACTTCCGGACGCCGGTGGCACCCGCCCGGTCGATCGAGGCTCGGATGACGGCGACGATCGCACCCTGGAGCGCGGCGGCGAGCAGGACCTCGCCCCAGCCGCGGTCCTCGTCGATCGGGTGGGGCGCGTCGCCGTGCATCGTCATCGCCCAGATCCGCTGGAACACCATCCCGGACAGCGTGCCGGCCGCGAGCCCGAGCACGATGCCGACCGGCTTGTAGTTCGCCTTGCTGATTCGCTTGGCCACTTCGGTTCCCCCCGTAGAACCTGCGGCGCGCTGGCGCGCGCTGACGCCGGCGGCCACGCAATCCCGAACGCCGCCTAGCGACGGCGTCTACGCATCACCAACAGAATGACAGCCACGGCACTCGCGGCGACGCCGATCAGCGTTGCTACCGGCACCGGATTCGGGCGCAGCGCTGCCTGGCCCCCTGGCCGGCCGCCGTTGCTGCTCATCCGGAACGCGGCCGTGCTCGCCTTGGCGCGGAAGCGGTCGCGGGCCTGGCTGGCCGAGCTCTTCATCCGCGCCTTGACGTCGGCCTTGGCCGCCAGCAGCTGGACCGTCTCACCGAGCTCGGCCCGCGTGCGGCGGATCTCCGCGCGCAGGACGGCCGGATCGGACGACGTGCTGCCGTTGCCATGGCCATGGCCGTTCGATGCTGTCATCGCCCCGCACCCCCTGAGATGCGGCCCTGGCCGTTCTTGTGGCCATTGCCGCGGAAGCCGTCCTTGACGGTCTGCACGTCGGCCTTGAGCCCCTCGGTGACGTCGGTCGGCACCGGCGGCACCGCCCGCTTCACCTGGCCCTTGCCGACGAGCGCGAACAAGCCGGCGAGAATCAGCAGGAACACACCGACGATCAGCGCGGACAGCCAGAGCGGCAGCGCGATGTCGATGGCGATCACGGCGGTGGCGATCAGCACCGCGATGCCGAAGAAGGCCAGGCCACCGGCGCCGCCGAAGAGCCCGATGCCGATGCCGGCATGCTTGCCCTTCTGCGTCAGCTCGGCCTTGGCCAGGGCGAGCTCGTCGCGGACCAACCGGGAAACCTGCTCGGTGGCACGCTGCACCAGCTCTGACGTCGACGGATCGGCGTCGGCACGGGGCGGTGCGGCGGCGTTGCGGGCGTCGACCATCGGGCCTCCTCTCACGCTTCTTACGTATGCCCTGTGCTCGCACCGGTCAATCCTCGTGTCCGGAGCGTGTCACGAGTGCATGGCGGATACCCCGCGGAACGGACATATCGCCATGATCAGTGTCTCAGACCTTGCGGTACTTCGACTGCAAGAAGCAGAACAGCGCAAAAGCGGCAATTCCGATGGCCATCAGCGTCAGCAGGATAGCGCCGTACGCCTGGCCGCGGAGGGTTTCCAGCGCCGCGTCGAGCCCGCGCGCCTTCTCCGGGTCGTAGGTGGCCGCGGCGACGACGAAGAGCACGCCGGCGATCCCGTACGCCACACCCTTGGCGCTGTAACCGGCCATGCCGAGACGCATGGCGAGCTTGCGGGTCTTCGGCGACATCTGGCCGGTCTTGAGGTGCCGGGCGAACGCCTTCTTCACCCCGTAGACGACGAGCCCGATGCCGAGGCCGGCCAGGGCCAGTCCGGCGATGATCACCACGGCCCGACCGCCGCCGCTGGACAGCAGGTCCTGCGTCTTCTGCTGCTGGCTGTCGGCCGCGGAGGTGGGCTTGCCCTGGAACACATTCCAGGCGGTGTACGCGAAGTAGGCGTACACGATCGTGCGGAACGCGGAGGCGATCCGCTCGAACACGCGTCGCTTGCCCTGCTCGTCGTTGTGGCCGATCAGCGCCTCGGAGAGCTGCCAGATCGCCATCGCGAGCAGGCCGACCGCGATCGCGATCACGAGGAACTTGCCCAGCGGCTGCTCCGCGAGCGTCATCAGCGCGCCGGACTGGTCGCCTTCGGCGGCGGGCTTCCCGAACGCGATCTGCAGCGCCAACCATGCGAACAGCAGGTGGACGATCCCGTACCCGATGAACCCGGCTCGGGTGAGTGCTTCGAGGGCCGGGCTGTTCGCGGCCCGGGACGCGGTTGACTCTGCGCGAGTGACTGCTGACATGGCGGTCAATGTGCCCCGCCATGCCAGCCTCTCAAACTCCTCAGCCGGGGTTGCGGGCGATCTGGACGGAAACCTCGTTGTCGGTGATGGACGAGAGGGAGACCTGCAGGCCGCCCACGTCGACCGCCTGGCCGCCGGTGCTCAGCGAGATCTGCTCGCCGGCCACCTCGAGGGTGACGGTGTTCGCGTCGGCCTGCACGAACTTGGCCTCCACACCGAGGATGCTGGCGTTGCCCTGGACACCCCGGTCAAAGGTGACGGTGCACTGGTCGAGGCCGCAGTTGGTGGATGCTCCTTCGGAGCTGCAGCCGGCGAGAAGGGCGCCGCCAAGGGCGAGCGCCGCGAGAAGGCTCACGGTCGTTCGTCGCGTATTCACCCGCCCAAGGGTACGGACCGGTGTCCACCCAGGAGCCGGCCCGCCGCCGCGCGCAGGGCTCGCAGCTCCCGGTCGGCCCAGCCTTCGCCGATCGAGTCGGTGCCGCGGAACGTGGGCTTGTCGACCAGGTGGAAGTGCAGGTTGGTGATGAGCCCGCGCACGGTGAGCCAGGGCAGCGCGGCGAGGTCGGCGGCGCCGAACGGGCGCACCGTGCGGTAGCCCGCGAGGAACGCCGGCCACCACGGCGTCGTGGCGACCCCGGTCAGGTCGGCGGCCCGCCAGTCCTGCGCGGCCAGGTCGAGGTCGTAGAGGACCAGCCGGTCGCCGTCGACGTGGAGGTTGTCGAGCGAGACGTCGCCGTGGCAGATCCCCCGATCGAGGTCCTCCCTGCCGAGCCGGTCCGGAAGCGCGGCGGCGAGCAGGTCGACCAGCTCGCGGTCGTCGGGCTCGAGCACGGTCCTGAGCCGTTCCACGATCGGGCCGAGCGCCGCCAGGTCGCGACGGCGCGTGGCCGGGGGCGGTTCCGCGCTCGCGTCCGTCGCTTCGTGGAACGCGGCGACGGTCCACCCGAAGTCGCCGGCCACGCGGTCGCCGATCGAGGCGCCGGGCAGTGCGCCGGGTGCCCACTCCCACAGCACGAAGGTCCGCTCCCCCTCGGGCGCGTCGTGCGTACCCGCGCGGGTTCCGTCGGTCAGCGGCACCGCCCGGACCGTCGGCACGCCGCGCTCGGCGACGTGGTCCGCGAGCAGCGCCTCCCAGTCGGCTCCCGTCGCGCCCCGGCGGTAGATCTTGAGCACCAGCGGACCCCGGCCGGTGTCCACGCGGTAGACGTCGTTGACCAGGGTGCGCAGCAGTACCGCGCCGTCGACCGGCAGGTCGTAGGCGCCGGACACGAGCGCCGCGACGGCGTCGGGGGCGAGCAGAGATCGCAGCGGGCGGATCACGAGGTAGAACTGTAGACGTGGAAACCGAGGTCAAGGACAACTCCGACAAACACCGTTTCGAGCTCACCGCGGACGGCGAGGCAGCCGGCTTCTCGGCGTACCGCCTGCGCGAGGGCGCGATCACCTTCACGCACACCGAGATCGACCCGCGCTTCGAGGGCAAGGGCCTGGGCAGCAAGCTGGCCCGCGCGGCGCTGGACGAGTCCCGCTCGCGCGGGTTGCGGGTCTACGCGCAGTGCCCGTTCATCGCCGGTTACATCGACAAGCACCCGGAATACCAGGACCTGCTGGCCACCGAATGACCATGCTGGCCATCCGCGCCGCCCGACTGTTCGACGGGACCGGCACCACCACAGACCCGATCGTGTACGTCGAGGACGGCATCGTGGCCGGCGTGACCGCCGGTGGGACCCCGCCCTCCGGTGCCGAAGTGCTCGACCTGGGCAACGTGACGCTGCTGCCCGGCCTCGTCGACGCGCACACCCACCTCGTGTTCGACGCCGGGCCGGACCCGGTCGGGCGGCTGCGCGCGGTCGACGACGACGAGTTGCTGCGCGGTGCCCGGGTGGCGGCCGTGCGAGCCCTGCACGCCGGCATCACCACGGTCCGGGATCTGGGCGACCGCGGCTACGTGGCGCGGCGCCTGCGCGCCGAGTTCGACCGGGCGCCGCACACCGGCCCGCAGGTGCTGTCGGCCGGCCCGCCGATCACCAGCCCGCGCGGCCACTGCTGGTGGCTCGGCGGCGAGACCTCCGGGGTTGACGGCATCCGGGCGGCCGTGGCCGCGCGCGCCGAGCACGGCGTGGACGTGATCAAGGTGCTGGCCACCGGCGGCGAGATCACCCCGGGCACCAAGCCGCACCTGCTCCAGATCGACCAGGCAGCGCTGTCCGCGGCCGTGGAGGAGGCACACCGGCACGGGTTGCCGGCCGCCGCGCACGCGCACAGCGCGGAGGCCATCGCGGCGGCGATCGACGCGGGTTTCGACACGATCGAGCACGGCTCGTTCCTGACCGCGTCGGGTGCCGCGCCCGACCACGACGTGATCGGCAAGCTGGCGGCGAGCGGCACGGTCGTGTCGGCCACGCTGGGCTACCTGCCCGGCGAGCCGGTGCCGGCGAGCACGGCGGCGATCTCCGCGACGCTGACCGAGATCTTCACGGCGCAGCGCGACGCCGGCGTCCAGATGATCGTCACCAGTGACGCCGGCATCGGGCCGTCGAAACCGCATGACGTGCTCCCGTACGCCGCAGAGATGTTCCTGCTCTTCGGCGACCCACCGCCGGCGGCCCTGCGCGCGGTGACCTCCGACGCGGCGGCGGCGTGCGGCTTGGGCGCGACCAAGGGGCGGGTGGCCGCGGGCTACGACGCGGACCTGCTCGCGGTGGCCGGCGACCCGACGAGCGACATCACCGCCCTGCGCGCCGTGCGGGCGGTCTTCCGCGCCGGCGTGCGGGTGCGTTAGGCCTTGACCGCGCCGTAGAGGAAGACGTCGACCAGGTCCTCGACGGCGACCGTCCGCGGGCCGGCGGGTGCGCCGACGCGGGCCGGGAAGAGCAGGCCGAGGAACGCGTGGACGAGCGTCTCGACCGGGAGCCGGAGGCGCTCCCGGTCGGGCTCGATGATCTCGGCGATGGCGGCGAACGTGGTACTCACGGACCGTTCCCGACCGCCGCCGGGCACGGGCTCGCGGCGCGGCCCGGTGTGCCCGGTGGCGTGCAGGGCGCCGAGCACCGAGCCGACCCTGGCGAAATGCGCGTCGAGCGCGTCGGCCGCGTCGACCAGGCGGACCGCGAGCGGCTGGTCGAGGGGGATCGACCCGAGCTCCTGGACGACGACGGTCGGGTCCAGCGCGGCCGCGACCACGGCCTCGAGGACGGCCTGCTTGTCGTCGAAGACGCGGAAGATGGTCGCCTCGCCGATGCCGGCCGCGCGCGCGATCTGCGCGGTGGTCACCGCCGCACCGTGCTCGGCGACCAGCGGCAACGCGGCCCGCACCACGGTCTCGCGGCGCTGCTCCGGGGTCATCCCTGGCGCGCGGCGCCGGGTCTCCGTCTCGGTCATGGGTCGACCCTAACGGAGTGAGTGCTCACTCCGCTAGTGGCTGACCCCCGCCAGCAGTTCCGCGGCCGCCAGGCCGCTCGACCGGGTCGCGCCGTGCGTCGCCAGGTGCGTCGCGCCGACCACCGCCGCCGGCACACCGAGCTCGACCACCACCGCGTCCGGGCGCAGGGTCAGCGCCGCCCGCACCAAGGTCCCCATCCACGCGTGCCGGTGCAGGTCGCGGACGACCAGCACGAGCGGGCGGCCGTCCGCGGCCGCGACCACTGTGGACGCCTCCGCGCCGTCGGTCTCGGTCAGGCGCACGGCGGTCGTGCCCGGCAGCAGCGCCGCCAACGGTGCGGCCACGCCCCACGGCGTGTCCGTGCCCGCGGCCATGTTCGCCGGCGGCGACAGCTCGACCACGTGCGGCGCCCCGGAGAGGGGCAGCGTCGGCGCGGTGCCACCGATCCTCACCGCGCGGCGGGCGGCGGCCAGCCCGACCGGCGAGCCGCCCGTGCCGTACCAGAGGCCCGGCGTCGCGCCCGCCCGCGCCGTGGCGGCCCAGGCCGCCAGGTGCTCGACCCGCTTCGCGGCCTCGATGAGCCGGTCCTCGGCCAGCTGACCAGCGACCACCGCACCGGCGATCGCCCGGCGCAGCCGCTCCGCGGTCTCCTCGTCGGCGAGCTCGCCGCCCACGCAGATCGCGTCCGCTCCGGCCGCCAGCGCGGCGACCACGCCGCCCTCGAAGCCGAAGCCGTCGACCACCGCGCGCATCTCCATGGCGTCGGTGATCACCGCGCCCTGGAAGCCGAGCTCGTCGCGCAGGAGTCCGGTCAGCACCGCGCGGCTCAGCGTGGCCGGCACGTGCGGGTCGACGGCCGGCACCAGCAGGTGGCCGGTCATCACCGCCTGGACGCCCGCCGCGATCGCGGACCGGAACGGCAGCAGCTCGACCGTGTCGAGGCCCGCCCGGTCGCGCGGGATGTGCGGCAGGTCGTGGTGCGAGTCGACGGCCGTGTCGCCGTGCCCGGGGAAGTGCTTCGCGCAGGCGGCCACCCCGGCGCCCTGCAGCCCCGCCACCCATGCCCCGGTGTGCCGGGCGACGAGCGCCGGGTCGGAGCCGAAGCTGCGTACACCGATCACCGGGTTGTCGGGGTTGTTGTTGACGTCGGCGTCCGGGGCGTAGTCGAGGTTGATGCCCACCGCGGCCAGCTCCCGACCGAGATCGCGGGCGACCTCCTCGGTGAGCGCCACGTCGTCGACCGCGCCGAGGGCCAGGTTGCCCGGCCGCGAGCTGCCGCTGCGGGACTCGAACCGCGTGACGTCGCCGGCCTCCTCGTCGAGGGCGACCAGCACGTCGGCCCGCTCCGCGCGCAGGGCGGCGGTCAGTGCGGCGATCTGCTCGGGGTCGCGGACGTTGCGGGCGAAGAGCGCCACGCCACCGAGCCCCTCCCCCAGCCACCGACGCACCCAGTCGGGCGGCGTGGTGCCCACGAACCCTGGTTGCAGAACGGTCGCGGCCAGCCGCAGCAGTTCGCCGCCAGGCTCGGTCATCTGTGCATACCCCCCGTTTGGGCCATCACCGTCCGTGCCATGGTCACACCGCCTCCGGAAATAGTCAACAAACCTTCCAGTTGTTGGCGACGCTACAGTGCCCGCATGGGGTGGGCGGCGGACAACGTGAGTTGGTACGACGTACCGGGTGTCCAGATCTTCGGTGCGATCTTCGGCACACTTATCGTCATCTATGCGATCCGGCGCATCTTCAAGTAGGGCGGCAGGCATGACCCGGCCCGGCCCGGGTACCGACGCCGCATGCGCATCGGATACTTCCTGTCGTCAGAGGAATACCCGCCGGCCGGGCTGATCGCCCAGGCCAAGGGAGCACAGCGGGCGGGCTTCGAGGCACTGTGGATCTCGGATCACTACCACCCGTGGGTTGACGCACAGGGCCAGAGCCCGCGACGACTGGCCCGAGGCCGACGTGCGGCTGGAGATGCTCGAAGAGGCCGTCGCGGTGATGCGCGAACTGTGGCAGGGCGGCGTGGTCTCCCACCGTGGCCCGCACTACACGGTCCGCAACGCGCGGATCTACACGCGGCCGTCGACACCGCCGCCGGTCTACGTGAGCGGGTTCGGGCCCAAGGCGGCGGCGCTGGCCGGGCGGATCGGCGACGGCTACGTCAGCACGATCCCCGACGCCGACCTGGTGAAGACCTTCCGGGACAGTGGCGGCGGAGACAAGCCGGCCCAGGCGGGCTTCAAGGCGGCCTTCGCCGAGACGGTCGCGGCGGGCCGGCGGATCGCCTTCGAGAAGTGGCCCAACAGCGCGGTACCCGGTGAGCTGTCCCAGATCCTGCCCACGCCGAAGCATTTCGAGCAGGCGTCGCAGTTGGCCACCGAGGAGAAGGTGGGCGAGGCGTTCGTCTGCGGTCAGGACGCCGCCGCCCATCTCGAGATGATCGACACGTACGCGCAGGCGGGCTTCGACGAGGTCTACGTCGCCAACACCGGGCCGCACTACGAAGGGCTCTTCGACCTGTACGCGTCCTCGGTCCTGCCGAAGTTGCGCCGTTGAGCGTTTCGCACCGGTGCGGCCCGGGTATCGCGGCTCGGCGATGAAAGCGACCTTCACCGCCCTGCGACTGCGCCGGGCCGCCCGCACCCTGTTCGGCTGGAAGACCCTGCGTCCCGGCCAACTCGACGCGATGCACGCGATCCTGCGCGGGCACGACGTCCTCGCCGTCATGCCCACCGGCGCCGGCAAGTCGGCGCTCTACCAGGTGCCGGCGACCCAACTGCCCGGCCCGACGGTGGTCATCTCCCCACTGCTCGCGTTGCAGCAGGACCAGATCGGCGGCCTGGAACGACGCGGCGCCGCACCCCTCAAAGCGGTGCGCGTCTCGTCGGCCGAGACCCCGAAGCAGCAGCAGGCCGCACTGGCCGCGTTGCGCGACGGCACCGCCGAGTTCCTCTTCATCACGCCGGAGCAGCTGGCGGACCCCGACCGCCTCGCCGAGGTCAAGGCGTGCAAGCCGTCGCTGGTGGCGGTCGACGAGGCGCACTGCATCTCGGCCTGGGGACACGACTTCCGCCCCGACTACCTGGCGCTCGGCCACGTCATCCGGCAGCTCGGCCGCCCGCCCGTGGTCGCGCTGACCGCGACGGCCTCGCCGCCCGTGCGTGACGACATCGTGGCCCGGCTGGACCTGCGACGCCCCAAGATCATGGTCACCGGGCTGGACCGGCCAAACCTGTTCCTGGAAGCCAACAACTGTCCGACCGAGGACTACCGCTGGCGCCGGCTCCAGGCGCTGCTGGCCGAGGGCGAGACCCCGGGGATCGTCTACGTGCCGACCCGGCGCGGCGCCGAGGAGCTGGCCGAGCGGTTGCGCGCGGCCGGCCACGAGGCCGCGCACTACCACGGCGGCATGGCGACCGGTGCGCGCGAGAAGCTGCACGAGGAGTTCCTGGCCGACAAGGTGCCGATCATGGTCGCCACGTCGGCGTTCGGGATGGGCATCGACAAGCCCAACATCCGCTGGGTGGCGCACGTCGCGCTGCCGGACTCACCGGACAGCTACCTCCAGGAGATCGGCCGCGCCGGCCGTGACGGGCTGCCCGCGCGGACCCTGCTGCTCTGGCGGGCCGAGGACGAGGGCTTGCAGCGGTACTTCACCGGCGCCCTGCCCTCCCTCGACGAGCTGCGGGACCTCGCCGCCGTGCTGCGAGCCGACGGTCCGCTCACCAAGACGGCGCTGCGCGAGCGCACGGGCCTCGGCGCCCGCAAGCTCGGCCAGCTCGTGGCCCTGCTGGAGCAGGTCGGCGGCGCCGTCACCCGGTCGGGCGGCAAGGTCGCGAGCCCGCGCTACGCTCCGCAACCGGCCGACGTCGCCACGCTCGCGATGGCGGAGGCCGAGCGCCAGCAGAACCTGTCGAAGTCACGGACGGACATGATGCGCGGCTACGCGGAGGCGCGCGGCTGCCGCGGCCAGGCCCTCCTGGCGTACTTCGGCGAGAAGATGAACCACGTCTGCGGCCACTGCGACAACTGCGTGGCCGGCCGGGCCGTCGCGGACAACGGCGCCGTCGGCCCGTTCCCGGTGCACAGCACGGTCAACCACGCCGAGTGGGGCTCCGGCATGGTGATGGGCTACGAGGAGGACCGGATGACGGTGCTCTTCGACGAAGTGGGGTACAAGACCCTGTCGGTCCCGGTGGTCTCCGAACAGGGGCTGCTGGTGGCCGAGGCCCGTTGACTAGGCTCTGTTCGACTGTTGGACGAAAGGGTGCGGGACGTGACTGACCTTCCGGTGTTCACCGAGTTCGGCTTCACCGACTCCGAGTGGGGGCTGCTCGTCGGCCTGCCCCAGTCGGTGCTGACCGCCGCGAGCGCGGCCGAGCACGACGGCACGCGCCGCACGCTGGCGGAGAGCGCGGCCGGCCTCGAGGCGATCGCCGAAGGTCGTGAGTCGCCGAGCAAGCTGGTCTCCGCCGTCGCGGTGGAGCTCGTCACCCGCGTGGGCGACCCGGAGAGCGGTGAGGAGCTGCCGGCCATCGAGCCCGCGGACCCGGCCGCCTACGCCACCGACGTGCTGGGCCGCGCCCGCGCCGCCGCCGCGCTGCTCAACGCGAAGGCCAGCGAGGGCGACGCCGGCGCCTACAAGCACTGGCTGGTGACGATCGCCGAGCAGGTGGTCACCGCGGCACCCAGCGGCGGCATCCTCGGCATCGGTGGCGACGTGGTCACCGACACGGAGCGCGTCTTCCGCGACCAGCTCGCCACGGTCCTCAACGACTGAGGTGCTGGCCTACGAGGTCCACGGGCCTCTCGACGCGCCGGTCGTGTTGCTGGGCAGCTCCCTCGGCACGACCGGCGCGATGTGGGCGCCGCAGGTCGCGGCCCTTCGTAGGCAGTTTCGCGTCGTCGCGTTCGACCATCGTGGACACGGCGGTTCGCCCGTGCCGCCCGGGCCTTACGCCCTCGACGATCTGGGCCAGGATGTGGTCGCGCTGCTCGACCACCTCGGCCTCGCGCGGGTGCACTACGCCGGGCTCTCGCTCGGCGGGATGGTCGGGATGTGGCTCGCCGCGCACGCGTCCGCACGGATAGACCGCCTGGCGTTGCTGTGCACCGCCGCCCATCTGCCACCCGCCGCCGGCTGGCACGACCGGGCCGCGACCGTGCGCGCGGCCGGGATGGGCGCGGTCGCCGACGCGGTCGTCGCGCGCTGGTTCACACCCGGATGCGACCCCGCCGACGTGGCCACCTTCACGAAGGCGCTGGTCGCGATCGACCCGGAGGGCTATGCCGGTTGCTGCGAGGCGATCGCGGCCATGGACCTGCGCCCGGTGCTGTCCCGCATCACCGCACCCACGCTGGTGATCGCCGGCGAGGACGATCCGGCCACGCCGCCCCGGCTCCTTTCGGCCATTGTGGACGCGGTCGAAGGCGCCGCCTTCGAGGTGCTGCCCGACGCCGCCCATCTGGCCAATGTGGAGCAGGCCGATCGCGTGACCGACCTGCTCCGGAGGCATTTCACAGCCGGGTGAACCGCACCGCGTCGGCGATGACGTAGCCGGTGCCGCTCGTCCACCGGCTCACGCCGACCTTGTTGCCGGCGCCGGCCGGGAGCGTGAACACGCCCAGCGGCACCCACCGGCCGCCGCCCGTGCGCTGGTCGACCGTCACCGACTGGTTGCCGGTCGTCGTCGCTACGATGTAGGGCGCCAGGTTGTTGTAGCCCGCGTCGGCCGGATACCAGACGTCGACCGCGTACGAGTCGGTCGCCGGGGTGGTCGCCGCGTACCAGGCGACGTCGCTCGACGAGACCGGGCTCGCGAAGCGGTAGTCGGCGCCGAACCGCTGCGCCGAGAAGGCCGACGTGCCCCAGTTGGCGCTCGCCGTGAAGCCCGGTCCGCTGTTGTCGACGGTAGCGGTCCACTCCTCCCCCTGTGGCGGCTCCCGCGTCGGGCTCACGTCGAGGTAGTTGCGGTCGATGTGGATCGTCACGCCGCCCCAGGTCTCGGTCACCTCACCCGCGTACTGGTGCAGCCGTTGGTGGTTCGCGTAGTGGTCGTCGGGGCAGTAGCTGCCCGCGTCGGTGTCCGCGACCCCGTTCCACCAGGCGATCCAGATCTGGTCGAGCCGGGTGTACGCGGTGTCGTCGTAAGCGGCGCAGACGTCGCGGATGCCGGAGGAGCCGCTGGAGTACATGCCGGACAGGTAGCCGCGGGTGTGCAGCCGCTCCGTCCAGCCGGACAGGAACGACAGCACGGCGGCCCTGCACGAGGCGGTCGACGGATAGTGCTCGATGTCGTTGTAGATCGTGCTGCCGAGCCCGATCCCGAGAGCCTGGGCGGCGCTGACGGCACTGTCGGCGGCGCTGCCACCCTGCGTGCGCGCGGTGGCCGGGTTGGCGGACATCTTGGGCGTACGCGTGCCGCACGGCGCCTGGTAGCCGAGCTCGATCGGAATCAACCGCCACCCGTTGGCGACCTGGTTGGCGACCCAGGTCGCGGTCAGGTTGGGCTGCGCACACGACCGACTGCCGCCGCTGATGTAGATCCCCACGGCCCGATAGGGCGAACTGGCCCGCCAGGCGTTCATAGCGGCCTGCGACGGCGCGGCACAGGTGTCGAACCCACGCCCGACAAACGTCCCAGGCTGCGGCGGGGTGGCCGCCACCGCGACTCCGGACGCGGGCACGACCAGCCACGCCGCGGCGGCGACGAACAGCGACAGAACCCGAGCGACAGTCCCGCGCATCAGCACGCTCCTTTCGAAGATTTTCTGCGCATTCACCTCGCAACGTGAAAAGTTTCTACCACAGATTCATGAACAGCGATACGTGACGAGCGCAGCGTCTGGGCCGCGCAACTGCTGCTCAACGCCGCCTGGACCCCACTGTTCTTCGGCGCCGGCCGCTACGGCCTCGCGTTCCTCGACATCTGCCTGCTCTGGCTCGCGGTCGTCGCCACCGTCGTCCTTTCCACCGCGTGCATCGCCGGGCCGCCTGGCTGCTCGTGCCCTACGCGGCCTGGGTGACCTACGCCGCCGCGCTCAACCTGGCGATCTGGCGCCTCAACGCCTGACCGCAGGCGTCGCCTCCATAACCGAGGCGTGAACAGCGCATTTCGTGTGATCCAACCGTCGGTCGGCGATGTTGACCATGATCGCCGGCGCGTGGTGGACTACCCCGGCCGGTCCTTGTTGCCAAGACTATGCAATAACCGGACCGGCGCAATATGCTACCGGCGACCTCGCCGCCACGACCCGTCACGACGGCGCCGGCGGCTCAGATCGCCTCGGGGAGGGGTCCATGAACGGTGTGGCGATGCACATCGCCAACGGCATCGTCAACTCGCAGGTCTCGGCGATCTTCGCCGCGGTCGCGGCGGCGGCGCTGGCGATCTGCGTGTGGCGCGGGCGCGCCGATCTCGACGACCGGTTGGCGCCGATGGCCGGCCTGGTCGCGGCGTTCATCTTCGCGGTCCAGATGCTCAACTTCCAGGTGCTCCCGGGCGTCTCCGGCCACCTGCTCGGCGGCACGCTGGCGGTGGTCCTGGTCGGCCCCTGGGTCGGCGCCCTCTGCGTCTCGACGGTGCTGATCATCCAGTGCCTGCTGTTCGCCGACGGCGGCCTGACCGCGCTCGGTCTCAACATCACCAACATGGCGGTGATCGGCACGGCGGCCGGCTACCTGCTCGTCGCCGGTCTGCTGCGGGTGCTGCCCAAGACGCCCCGCGGCGTCGCGGTCACCGCGTTCCTCGCCTCGGTGGTCAGCGTGGTGGTGGCGTCGCAGGCCTTCGTGGTCGAGTACGCGCTCGGCGGCACGACCCAGCTCGACCTCACCACGATCGCCGGCACGATGGCCGGTGCGCACGTCCTGATCGGCATCGGCGAGGGCCTCATCGCGGCGGTCACCGTCGCCACCGTGGCGCGGGTCCGGCCCGACCTGGTGTACGCCCTGCGCCGCTTCCGCAAGACCGCGAGCCCGGCCGGCCCGGCCGTGCCCGCCCCGGCCGTCGGAGGTGTGGCGTGAAGAAGCGTCTCGGTTGGTTCATCGCGGGCGGCCTGCTGGTCGCCGCCCTCCTGGCCGGTGTGGTCTCCAGCTTCGCCTCCTCGAGCCCCGACGGCCTCGACGCCGCCGCCCGCAAGGGCTGCACGTTCGACGCCGACGACAACATCACCGGCGGCACCTGCATGGCCCAGCAGGAGCGGGCCCACCAGCTCAAGGACAGCCCGCTGGCCGACTACGGCATCAAGGGCATCGACAACGAGTTCCTGTCGACCGGCCTGTCCGGCGTCCTCGGCGTGGCGGTCACCTTCGCGATCGGCGGCGGCGTCTTCTGGCTGGTCCGGCGCCGCGGCGGCGACGAGCACACCGACGATCGCACGACCGAAGGAGCGACGAGCGCCTGATGGGCGCCGGCCACGCTCACCCGCTCCACCTCGACCACGACAGCCGGATCCACCGGTTGCCGGCCGAGGTGAAGATCATGGCGACCCTACTGTTCACGATCGTCGTGGTGATCACTCCCCGCGAGAAGTTCATCGCCTTCGCCGGCTATGCCCTGCTTCTCGTGGGGGTGCTCGTCCTCGCCAAGGTCCCGCCGCTCTGGCTGGCCAAGCGGGCCACGATCGAGCTCCCGTTCGTCCTGCTCGCCATCGCCCTGCCCTTCGCGGGGCACGGCGAGCGGGTCGACTGGCTCGGCATGTCGCTGTCGATCGACGGCCTGCACGGTGCCTGGAACATCTTCGCCAAGGGCACCCTCGGCGTGCTGGCCTCGCTGCTGCTCGCGGCCACCACCACCGCCCGCGACCTGCTGCTGGGCCTGGACCGGCTACGCTGCCCGCAGGTCTTCACGCAGATCGCGACTTTCATGCTCAGATACCTCGACATCCTCGCCGACGACGCCCGCCGGATGCGCGTCGCGCGCCTCTCCCGCGGCTACGACCCGCGCTTCCTGTGGCAGGTCAAGGCGTTCGCGGTGGGCGTGGGCGCGTTGTTCATCCGGTCCTACGAGCGCGGCGAACGCGTCTACCTGGCCATGGTCGCCCGCGGCTACTCCGGCCGCCTTCCCCGCCCGGAAGGACCAGGAGCCACGACCGCCGACTGGGTACGCTCCGCGACCCTCCCGATCGCGGCCGGCGCCATCGCCCTGGTGGCGGTGCTGGCATGACCGCCTCGCTGACGATCAACGGGTTGCACTTCGCCTACCCCGACGGGCGGGAGGTGCTGCACGGGGTCGACCTGACCGTCGGCGCCGGTGAGCGGGTCGCGTTGCTCGGTCCCAACGGCGCCGGGAAGACCACGCTCGTGCTGCACCTCAACGGCATCCTGCACGCGGGCTCGGGATCCGGCGCGGGCACCGTCGACGTCGCCGGCCTGACCGTGAACCCGGCCGACCGGGCCGGCATCGCCGAGATCCGGCGCCGGGTCGGCATCGTCTTCCAGGACCCGGACGACCAGCTCTTCATGCCGACGGTCGCGGAAGATGTCGGCTTCGGCCCGGCCAACCTCGGTCTCAAGGGCGAGGAGCTGAGACAACGGGTCGACGAGGCGCTCGCCGCGGTCGGCATGACGGAGCACCGGGACCAGGTGCCGCACCACCTCTCGTTCGGCCAGCGCCGCCGGGTCGCGGTCGCCACCGTGCTCGCGATGCGACCGGAGATCCTGGTCCTCGACGAGCCGTCGTCCAACCTGGACCCCGCCAGCCGGCGGGAGCTCGCCGAGATCCTGCGGTCCCTGCCGGTCACCGTGCTGATGGTCACGCACGACCTGCCGTACGCGCTGGAGCTCTGCCCTCGCTCGGTGATCCTCGACGGAGGTCGCATCGCGGCCGACGGCAAGACGGCGGACCTGCTCGGCGACGCCGACCTGATGCGCGGCCACCGCCTCGAGCTGCCGTTCGGCTTCGACCCGGCCTTCGCCGCCGCCCAGCTGCCGTAGAAGAGGGCCCGCCGAAGCGGGCCCTCTCAGAAAATCCTTACGGCACGGGTCTGTCCACTTCCCCGCGCCAGCCGCCGGTCTCGGTGCCCCGGCCCTCGATGAACTCCTTGAACCGCTTGAGGTCACCCTCGACCCGACGGTCGACCACGTGCAGCTTCTCGCCGGCCTTCTCCACCATGCCGTCCGGCTCGAACTCCATCTGAGCCGTGACGCGCGTGTTCTCAGCGTCCAGCCGGTGGAACGTCACCACGCCGGACTGCTTCGTGCCGCCGACCGAGGTCCATGCCACCCGCTCGTCCGGCAGCTGCTCGGTGATGCGGGCGTCGAACTCCCGCTTCACACCGGCGATCTCGGTCTTCCAGTGCGTGGTCGTGGCGTCGAGCTGACGAATCTCCTGGACCCCCTCCATGAAGCGGGGGAACTCTTCGAACTGGGTCCATTGGTTGTACGCGGTGCGCACCGGCACCGCGACGTCGACTGACTTGGTCACGCCACCCATGTGGCTTGATACCTCCTCATGTCTGCCGGTTCCCGCGCCTGGGCGAAGCGGTTACCAGCGTTGTGTCTCGTTGTGGTGACCGAGCGCGGCCCAGGCCTCGGACACCGTCTGGAACCGGACCCCGGACGGGAGCCGGTCGATCTCCGCGAGCACGTCGTCGGGCGCCTCGTTGCCCTCGGCGTCGCGGCGCAGGCGGTCGCGGTCGCCCGGCAGCGCCGAGCGGTTGATGTACCGCCCGAACCGGCTGCGCAGCTCGACCTCCTCGGCCGTCATGCCCTGCGGCGCGCCGGAGCCGTCGTCGCCTCCCGGCACCATGCTCGGCTCGGGCTGGTCCTCGCCGGCCGGCTCGGCCTCGCGGAACTCCTCCGCCCGGCCGCCGGCGGTGCCCTTCACGACCCCGTCGACCTCGTGCGCGAGCTCGTCGTCAACACGTGGACTGTGTTTTGCGTTGCCCCGTTCCATGCGTTTTGAGGTTCCCAGGGGTCCAGGGGCTAAACCCGTCGCAGGGCAACCATCCGCCCCAGGGACCTCAGTCCTCCGCCGGCGTGCGGGGCGGCAGCACCGGGTCGTCGACCTTCTCCGCGCCGGCCTGGAGCTCCCGTCCGCGCTGCACCTCGGCGTTGACCTCCACGCCGAACAGCACGGCCGAGTTGACCAGGTAGATCCACACCAGGAAGGCGATGACGGCGCCCAGACTCCCGTACGTCTTGTTGTAGGAGTCGAAGTTGGCCACGTAGAGGCCGAAGCCGAACGACGCGAGGCCGGTCGCCAGCAGCGTGACGAAGCCGCCCACGGTCAGCCAGCGGAACCGGGGCTGCCGGACGTTCGGCGCGATCCAGAACAGCATCGCCAGCAGCAGCATCGCGATCAGCACGAGCACCGGCCACTTGGCCACCGTCCAGGCGAGCTGCGGCGCCCGGCCCAGATCGAGCCGCTCGCCGATCGCGGTCGTCACCGGCCCGCTGACGATCAGCATGAGCGCGACCAGCGCCAACAGCACGAGGGCCGCCATGGTGAGCAGGATCTGGAGCGGGCGCAGCTTCCAGACGGGCCGGCCCTCCTCGACGCCGTAGATCGCGTTGGAGGCGCGCGTGAAGCCGCCGACATAGCCGGACGCCGACCAGATCGCGGTCAGCAGACCGAAGCTGAGCAGCACACCCGCCGAGCTCTTCGCGCTGACCACGCCCTTGATCGCGTCGACGACCCCCTCCTTGTCGACGACCGAGGCGGCGCCCATGTCGCGCAGGAGGCCGACCACGGTGTCGACGGTGCGGTCACCTTGCGAGACCAGGTTGACCAGGGCGACCACCACGATCGCCGACGGGAAGAGCGCCAGCACGGTGTAGTAGGTCAGACTCGCCGACCAGTCCGAGCAGTTGTCGTTGACGAAGCCCTTGCCGGCGCGGACGAGCACGCCGCGCCAGGTGCGCCAGTTGAGTTGCCGGACCCGGCGCGGCAGCGCGGCAGGGTCGAAGTCAAGGCCTGCCGTGGTCGCCATGGGTCCGCCTCTCAAACCGGGAGCACGGCCGTCCGTACCCAGCGTGACTGTTCCACAAACGCTTCGACGCATGGTGCATGCGGTGTTCGTGATGTTTAGCGCTGTTCCGATCGGGAAGCTCTGAGGCCTGGTGAGGCAGGAACCACGAGGCAAATCGTCGGGAACGCCGGACTTGCGCGGCTACGCCGGTTCGACGCGGGAGGATGAACCCATGCGCATCGCGATGATCTCCGAGCACGCGGACCCGTCCGACGGGGCGGCGAGCGGGGGACGCGGTGTCTTCGTCGGCGACCTGTCCGCCGCCCTCGCGGCCGCCGGGCACGACGTCCGCGTCTACACGCGCGCGGATCACCGGGACGCCACCGACGTGACCGTCGGTGGCGTCTCGGTGATCCGGGTCCCGGCCGGCCCCCCGCGACCCCTGGACGACAGCGAACTGCTTCCGTACACGAAGGACTTCTCGCGTTTTCTGGTCGACCGCTGGCGCGGTGACGGCTGGACCCCGGCGGTGGCCCACGCGCACTTCTGGACCAGTGGCCTGGCCGCGATCACCGCCGGACGGCAGACCGGGGTGCCGATCGTGGAGTCCTACCATGAGCTTGGCACCGCGGCCCGGCGCGGCAACGCGTTCAGCGGACCGCCGCAGCGGATCGGCTACGAGCGGGTGCTCGGCCGCGCGGTCGACCGGGTCGTCGCGCAGAGCCAGGACGAGCTCCGCGAGCTCGTCCGGATGGGCGTGCCGAGGTCGCGCCTGGTGCTGATCCCCGGGGGTGTGGACGACGAGCTGTTCCAACCCGAGGGGCCGGCCCGCGAGCGCGGCCCGCGCCGCCGCGTGCTGTCCGTGGGCGCCCTGACCGCCCGCAAGGGCCACCAGGACGTGATCTCCGCGCTGCGCCTGGTCCCCGACGCCGAGTGCGTCGTCGTCGGTGGGCCGCCGGCGGAGTCACTGGACGCCGACCCCGCGGCGCGCGAGCTTCGCGCGCTGGCCGACCGGTTCGACGTGGGCGACCGGGTCCAGCTGGTCGGACGCGTCCCGCGCCTGGAGATGCCGCTCTGGTACCGCTCCGCGGACCTGCTGGTCGCCGCACCCTGGTACGAGCCGTTCGGCCTGAGCCCGCTGGAGGCGATGGCCTGCGGCGTGCCGGTGGTCGGCACAGCGGTCGGCGGCATCGCCGAGACGGTCGTGGAGGGCCTGACCGGCGACCTGGTCGCACCGCGGGACCCGCGCGCCCTGGGCACGGCCATCCGGCGCTTGCTCGGCGACCCGGTCCGCCATCTGGCATACGCGACCGCGGCCATCGACCGCGCCCGCCAGGTCTACTCCTGGAAGCGGGTGGCGGCCCAACTGTCGGCGGTCTACTCCGCCCTGTCCGGCCTGCACACCCGCCCCAGCGGCGCCGTCGCCTAGGGCCTAGCTCGGCGGCACGTCGGTCCACTCGGCGACCGTCAGGTCGAAGGTGGCGCCGTCCGGCGGGCTCAGGAAACCGCCGTCCGCCGTCACGATGACGTTGGTGCGGGTGACGCGGGCCGTGGTCGGGTCGACGACCAGCCGAGCCGGCGGTTCACCGGCGAAGAAGGAGATCAGCAACCCCTCGTCCGTGTTCTCGACATTCGGGTACGCGGCGAACGCGCGGAAGGCGGCCGCCCGCACGGCCGGCGGCGCCGGCAGTTGCGAGACGAGCGAGACCAGGCTCTGGAGGACCGCCTGCTCGCGCTGCTCCGCGGTCAGGATGCCGGCGCTGGTGCGCACGTCGGCCGCCGCGATGATCTCGTCGATCCGCGCGCTCAGCGCGTTCTCCTCGGTCGGCAGCGCCTGGATCGTCTCGAGGGTCACCGCCGCCCCGCCCAGCGAGAACGGGGCCACCGACGCGGCCTCGACTATCTTCACGGGGCTTGCCTTCGTGCCCGGGGTGGCCGGTGCGGACTCGTCCGTCCGATAGGTGACCCAGTACCGGCCGTCGCGCGCCGTCCAGGTCTCGTACGTCCCACCGTCGGACGACACGACGTTGACGTGCCAGTACGCGCCGGTGCCTTCCGGCGTCCTCGCCGCGGTCGTCGCGGCGGCGAGCAGGATCTGTTCGGCCGACGTCACCGGTCGCGGGCCGCTGCCGATCGCGATCGCCGCTACGGCGACCGCCGCACAGACCGCCAACCCTGACGCGAGGTAGGCGAACGGCCGCCCGCGTAGCCGAGCCGGACGTTCCGATGTGGACAGGTTGTTCAACAGGGCCTCCCGGAGTTGCTGGTGGCGGTCGCCCGGCAGGTTCCGCTCCGCCGGCCGGGGAAGCAGGCGAGCCAGTTCGTCCCGTAGGTCGTTCATCGCGTTTCCTCCGCAGCGAGCCGGACCGCGATCGTGCGGTCACCAACTACCTGTCCGGAACCGGGCAGCGGTTCCTGAAGCCGTTTGCGCGCCCGCGACAGCCGCGATCGCACGGTGCCCACCGGCACCCCCAGGGCCTGCGCCGCCTCCGCGTAGTCGAGCCCCGCGAACACGCACAGCGCCAGCACCTCCCGCTCGGGCGCGCGCAACGCGCTCATCGCGGCCCGCAGGGCGGTGATCCGCTCCTGGTCGGCGAGGCGGTCGGTGACCTCCTCGGCGAAGTCGGGCACGGCCCGCGGTGCCGGCAGTCGGGCGAGCGCGACGTCGTAACGGCGCGCGGCCCGGCGCACGTTGCGCGCCACGTTGGTGGCGATCCCCAGCAGCCACGGCCGCAACGATCCGTCCCCACCCGCGTCGACCCGGCCGCGCAGCCGCCACGCCTCAAGGAAGGTCAGCGACACCACCTCCTCGGCCACCGACCAATCCCCCGTCAGGCGGAAGCCGTGGTTGTAGACCGAACGGGCGTGCTCGTCGAACAGCTGCCGGAACGCGTCCGGGTCTCCCGCACGGACCCGCGCCCGTGTGCTCATCTCCACATTCTCTGACTGTCCGGAAGTGCCGCCCGGGTTCCGTACCGTGGAGGGGTGCCTGACTTCGGCCGTGACCTCAGCTTCGGATCATTCCTCGTCCCCGACGCCAGCGCGCCGCTGCTCGCCACCGCGCGCGAGATCGAAGACCGCGGGCTCGACTGGATCGGCGTGCAGGACCACCCCTACCAGCGGCGGTACGTCGACACCTTCGCCCTGATCAGTGCCATAGCGGCGGCCACCACACGGGTCGGCGTCCTTCCCGACGTGGCCAACCTGCCGCTGCGCCCGCCGGCCGTGCTGGCGAAGACCGCCGCCAGCATCGACCTGCTCAGCGGCGGGCGGTTCGAGCTCGGCCTCGGCGCCGGGGCGTTCTGGGACGCGATCGAGGCGTACGGCGGCCCGCGCCGGGCGCCGGGCGAGTCGCTCGACGCGCTCGAGGAGGCCATCTCCGTCATCCGGCTGGTCTGGAGCGGGCAGCGCAACCTCCGCTTCGAGGGCCGCCACTACCGGCTGGCCGGGGCGCACTCGGGTCCGGAGCCGGCACACGGGATCGGGATCTGGCTCGGCGTGTACGGACCGCGCGCGCTGGCCATGGCCGGCCGGCTCGCCGACGGCTGGGTGCCGTCACTGCGCGAGGAGATCGCCCCGCTCGCGGCCGCGGCGGCCCGGCTCGACGAGGCGGCGGCGGAGGCCGGCCGGAACCCCGCTGACATCCGCCGCGTGCTGAACGTCAACGGCCGGATCACCGACGGCGCGCGGGAGGGGCTCCTGCGCGGACCGGTCGACCAGTGGGTCGACGAGCTCACCGACCTGGCCGTCGGCTACGGGTTCGACACGTTCCTGTTCTGGGGCGACGGGCCGGACCAGCTGCCCCGCTTCGCCGAGGAGGTCGTCCCGGCCGTGCGCGCTCAGGTCAGCGGTGAACGCGCCGGGTAGGTGGCCAGCCGCCCGCACATGCCGTAGCCGCGCTCCGGAGGCGCGCCCAGCACGGTCAGCCGGCCGTCGTGCAGATGGTGGACGCCGCCGTCGCCGAGGCGGTCGAGCTGGTCGCCGGTGGCGGTCGCGGCGGCCAGCGGACCGTCCCGCCAGCGGTCGCGCCAGCCGGGCAGGTCGTCGCGCACCAGCGCCGCCGCCCGAGCGTAGAACTCGGCGAGCGCGGGTGCACCGCCGGCCCGCAGCCCCAGGAAGCCCTCGACCGCGAGATCCTTGCGCCTGCGCGCACCGCCGGCCGGGTCGTCGGACGGCAGCGTGGCGGCCGCGCGATAGCTCGCCGCGTCGGCCAGGTGCGCCGGCGGGAACGTCAGCACCGCGTCGCCGGCCTCGGGCAGGCCCGCGTTCTGCATCACCACCAGGATCCGGAGCCCGCCGTCGTTGACGAGCCGGTGCACGACGCCCGGCGCGAACCAGGCGACGGTCAGTGGGGTCAGCACCGTCTCGGCGAAGCCGTCGGCGCCGAGCGTCTGCAACCGGCCGCGGCCCTCGAGCACGACGTAGCCCTCGGTGCAGACCAGGTGCACGTGCGCCGACCCGCCGGGCAGGCCGTCCGGGCCGGGCCAGTCGTAGACGGACAGGTGGGTGACGCCTGTGCCGCCGGGGAACGCCGTCATCCCGCCAGCCTCGCGCAGGTCTTGTGGTCGAGGTCGCCGTCGGCGACGACGACGCGGTAGCGCAGCCGCAGCGTCTCGCCCGGGGCGACGGTGCGCACCTCCGCGAACGCGGCCGGGCACAGCACCGCGTAGACCTCGCTGCGGACGAACCAGGGCGTCGGCCCGTTCAGGTCGGCCATCAGCAGCGTCGCGTGCTCGCCGTCGCCGTCGTGCCGGCCGGTGAACGCCATCCACGGCGCCCGAGCGCCGTTGAGCTCGTCGGTGCCCTCCGCGTCGGGGATCCGCACGGTGCCGCCGCTGAAGCTGCGCGGCCCCCGCCAGAACAACCCGCTGTACGCCGCACCGTCGCGACCCTCGGTCGACGGGCTGCCGATGGCGACGTCCGAGACACCGACGTTGCGCAGGGCGGTGCCCAGGTCGAGCTGCCAGGCACCGTCCTCGGGAAGCGCGGTGACGTCGAGCGTCCGCTCCTCGGCGAACACCGCCCGGCTGTCCTGCGTCACCCAGGTCAGCTCCTCGGTGACGCCCACGGCCGCGTCATGGGCGGACAGCCGGGTGAACCGGTCGTGCCGCTGCGTGCCGTTGTTGGGCAGCTGGGCGTAGCCGCCGTAGGGGCGCAGGTAGGTCGGGCCGCCCCAGAAGTTGTCGGCACCGACGTTGGCCAGCGCCAGCGAGAGCCCCTTGTGCCAGACGTGGTCGTGCGGCCGGTAGAGGCTGATCGGCCGGCCCTCGAGAGTCCACATCGGATGCAGGTACGGCTTGGGCGACTCGAGCTGGTCGTCCCAGGGCCGGTAGACGTAGCGGAACAGATCCCGGTCACACCAGCTCACCCGCAGCGCGCGGCCGTGCTCGTGGGTCAACGCCAACCCGGTCCGTCCAGGATCCGTCATGCCACCTCCTGACGCGCCACGATCCGCCACGGCGGACCGCCGCCCCGCATCTGCTCGTAGAACGGCGATCCCGGCCCCAGCTCGTCCGGGCCGACCGGCCGGCCGGTGAACGCCGACGCGTAGATCGCGGCCACCAGGCGCATCGTGCGGCGTGCCTCGGCCAGCGTCACCGGTGGCCGCTCCCCCGCCTCGATCGCGTCGAGCACCGCCGCGAACTGCGCCCGGTGCCCGCTCGGCACGCCGCGCTCACCGCCGTGCCACGCGCCGAGCACCGCCTCCTCGTGGCCCGGTGCCGCGGTCACCCGCCAGGCGTCCTCCCCGTACCCGTAGAGGTGGGTGAGCTCGACGGTCGCGCGGGCGAAGTCGAACCGCAGGTAGCTCTGCTCCCGTGGGGAGATCACGCTGTTGACCACAGAGGCCACGCAGCCGTCCGCGAAGCTCACGTGGGCCAGCGACAGGTCCTCGGTGTCGACGTCGCGGGCCTGCCGGCGGGCCATGGCGCTGACCTGTGTCCAGTCGCCCAGGATCGCGAGCAGCAGGTCCATCTGGTGGATGCCGTGTCCCATCGTCGGGCCGCCGCCCTCGGTGTCCCAGCGGCCCCGCCACGGCACGTCGAAGTACTGCTGCGGCCTGTGCCACGTGGTCTGGCAGATGGCCAGCAGCGCCCGGCCGAGCACGCCGGATCGGTAGAGCGACCGCAGGCGGCGCGCGCCTGAGCCGAAGCGGTGCTGGAACACCGTCGCGACATGCCGTCCACTGTGGCCGGCGGCCGCCTCGAGCTCGGCGAACTGGCGCAGCGTCAGCGTCGGTGGCTTCTCGACCAGGACGTGGGCGCCGTACGCCAGCGCGGTGCGGGCGGCGTCGAGGTGCGCGCCCGGCGGCGTGCAGACGTGCACCAGGTCGGGCCGGGTGGCGTGCAGCACCCGGGCCAGGTCGGTGCCGGCGTGCGGTATCTCGTGCGTCTGGCAGAACGAGCGGGCCAGCGCCCCGTCGACGTCGACCCCGGCCACCAGGTCGACCCGGTCGCCGAGATCCCGGAGAGCCTGTGCGTGGATCCCGGCGATGGTGCCGGTGCCGACCAGCGCGACCCGCACGCTCATCGGATGCCGGACTTCTGGAGTTGCTCGGTGAACTCCTCGCGCACCTTGTCGCCGCCCTGGGCACGCCAGTCGCTGATCACCTGGTCGAGCTGGCTGAGCGGCTGCCGGCCGGCGATGATGTCGTTCTGGCCGTTGAGCACGATCTGGCCGAGCACCGGCTGCTTGCGCGACCACTCGTCGGAGAACAGGTTGTTGGCCACCACCGGGTCGGGCACGGACGTGTCGATGATGGTCTTCTGGTAGTCGTAGGAGGTCTGTGTGGCGTCGGGGCGGCCGGGGATGAAGATGGTGTCGGGCGCGTCGACGATGTAGCGGATGCCCAGCGCGGTCTGGCTGACGCCGGCCTGGGTGTAGACGGGACCGCCATTCTGCATCGTGTAGTGCGCCCCTTCCTGCCCGTACCGGCGGAACAGCCACTCGGCCGTGCCGAACGGCGCGGCCAGGTAGTCGCAGAGCTTGAGCAGGTCCTTGATCCGTCCTTCGTCGGCCTTCTTGAAGACGGTGAAGTTGTTGATCGAGCCGGCGTTCGACTGCCACGTCGGCGCGAAGCCGCCACCGTCGTACTTCGGCGGCCGCATGCCGCTGATCTTGAATTCCGGACCCGCGATGTTCTCCGCGTAGAACTGTGGCCACGCCGTGTAGCGGTCCGCGGTCAGCATCGCCTCACCGGCGTTGAACCAGCGCTTCACCGGAGCGTTGTTGGCGAAGCTGTCGGGGTGCACCACCCCGTCCTTGTACAGCGTGACCACATCGGACAGTGCCTTGCGGAACTCCTCGGTCTCCACCACGTTGGTCAGCTTGCTGCCGTCCCAGCGCCAGCCGTTGGGCGCGCCGAGCATCTGCTGGACCAGGTGCATCAGGCCGCCGGCGTTGACGATCGCCCACCGGTTGGCCTTGGCGTCGGTGACCTTCCGGCAGAAGTCCGCGAACTCGGCGAAGCTCTTGGGGTCGGGATCGACCCCGAGCTTGGCGATGACGTCGTCGCGGCGGAACATCAGCGTGCCGGCGACTCCGCGCGGCACCGGCACGCCGTAGATGCCGCCGTTGTAGACGCACTGCTTCCACGCCGCGGTCGGGATGTTGGCCAGGTTCGGGTACTCCTTGACGGCGTCACCGCCGAGGTGCGGCGTGAGGTCCGTGCACTTGGCGTTCATCCACTGTGGAAGGTTGCCGATGCCGGCCGGCACGCCGTTGGGCAGGAAAAGCGCCGGCACGATCAGGTCCGGCAGGTCGTCGCCGGTGATCAGGGTGGAGAACTTGGTGGCCATCTCCGCGCTGGGCGTGATGGTCAGCTGCAGGTCGACGCCGAGCCGGCGGTCGAGCTCCTGCCAGAACGGGTTGTTTCCCTTCGGCGGCGGCACCGGCGAGCCGGTCAGCACGAACGCCGAAACCGTGCCGCCCTTCATCGGCGGCCCGCCGAACTGGGCGACCGGTGGGCTCGGGTACGCCCGGAAGGCGTTGAGCAGCCCGTTGGCGTTGCCCGGCAGGTCGGGGGTGACGACCGTCGAGGGCACGTACGCGGGCAGCTTGACGCTCTGGTTGGCCTGCGCGCTGTTGTCGGCGCCGCCCCCTCCGCCGTCCCCGCAGGCGGCGAGCAGGGATCCGGCGGCCAGCGCGGTCGCGCCCGAGAGCAGGGTGCGGCGGTTCACGGGCCTGTGCAGGTAGCTCATGAGCGGTCTCCTTGTCAGCCTTTGACGGCGCCGACCAGCACGCCTTTCGTGAAATGGCGCTGGATGAAGGGATAGACGAGCAGGATCGGCACGATCGAGACGACGAGGATCGCCATCTGGAGCGCCTCCTGCGGCGGCAGGTCCGCGGTGCCGACCTGGTCGACACCGAGCTGCTGCTGGTTGACCACGTACGTGCGGAGCACGAGCTGGATCGGCCACTTGGCGGCGTCGTTGAGATACAGCAGGGCGCTGAAGAACGCGTTCCAGTAGCCGACCGCGTAGAAGAGGCCGATCACGCTGAGCACGGCCTTGGAGAGCGGTAGCACGATGCGGGCGAAGATCTGGCCGTCGGAGGCACCGTCGATCCGGGCGCTCTCCACGAGCTCGGCCGGGATCTCCATGAAGAACGCCCGCAGGATGACCACGTTGAAGGCGCTGACCACGGCCGGCAGGATGACCGCCCAGTACGAGTCGATCAGGCCGAGCAGGTCGATGGTCAGGTAGCCCGGGATGATGCCCGGCGTGAACAGGAGCGCGCCGACGACCACCATCAGCACCGGTCGGTGGCCGAACGACCCGGGCCGGCTCAGCCCGTACGCCAGCAGGGTCGTGCTGGCCAGGCTCAGCGCGGTGCCGACGACGGTGATGAACACGCTGACCGCCACGGCCCGGGGCACGACGCCGCCGGTGAAGAGTGCGCGGTAGGCCGCGAAGGTGACCTCGTCGGGGATGACGACGAAGCCGCCGGAGCGGACGATCTGCTCGCGGGTGGACAGGCTCGTGGAGACGATGCCGACGAACGGCACGACGATCAGGGCACAGCAGACGGTCAGCAGCACGCCCTTGACCGCCCGCACGGGGACGGTGGTCGCCGAGCCACGGGCGCTCATCGGGCCTCCCGGCGATAGAGTCCGGCTTCGCCGAACGCGTGCGCGAGCTTGTTGGCGCCGAGCACCAGCGCGACGCCGACCAGCCCCTTGACCAGCCCGACGGCGGCGCTGACGCCCCAGTCGCTGCGCACGATGCCGTTGTTGTAGACGTAGGTGTCGAGTACCTCGCTGGCCCGGATGCCGACCGCCTGCTGTTGCAGGATGATCTGCTCGAAGCCGACGGTGAGCGCGTCGCCGAGCCGCAGGATCAGCAGCAGGACGATCACGCTGCGCAGGCCGGGCAGCGTGACGTGCCACATCTGCCGCATCCGGCCCGCGCCGTCGACCGCCGACGCCTCGTAGAGCTCCGGGTCGATCCGCGACAGCGCCGCCAGGAACAGGATCATCGCCCAGCCGGCCTCTTTCCAGAGCACCTGTCCGGTGACGAGCTCCTTGAAGACGGCGGCGTTGCCGACGATGTCGATGGTCCCGAGGTCGTGCTGGCGGAGGAACGTGTTGATCGGCCCGCTGCCGCCGAGCAGCTCGTTGAAGATCGAGATGACGATCACCCACGACAGGAAGTGCGGCAGGTAGAGGATCGTCTGCACGGTGCGCTTGAGCCGCTCGGAGAGCAGGCTGTCGAGCAGCAGCGCGAGGCCGATCGGCAGGGTGAACACGATGCCGATCTGCAGGAGCATGATCACCAAGGTGTTGCCGAGCGCGGTCAGGAACAACGGGTCGCCCTCGACGAGGACCCGGAAGTTCGCCAGGCCGACCCAGGGGCTGTCGGCCAGGCCCAGGTACGGCTGGAAGTCCTTGAACGCGATAACGTTGCCCAGCAGGGGCAGGTAGTGGAACGTCAGCAGCAGCCCGAGGCCCGGCAGGATCGCCAGCAGCAGGAAGCGGTCGCGGCGCACTCGGCCCGGTGGGCCATCGAGCGGTCGCGCCACCGCCGCCTCCTCTCGCTCGCCGCGTTCCGGACAGCCGCCATCGACCCGGGCCGCGCCTCCTGGCGACCCCGGCGGACGGCCGGCAGGGTTCGAGAAGGGCTCCGATACATATCGAAACTCTTCCGGAAGATTTCCAACACGCTAACGACTGACAGCGGCGCACGTCAATGGAGCGCAGTGGCGTGATTCGATGTTGTGAGCGCGCTGCTTCCGGAACGGCACCCGTCAGCGGGAGTGCGCCCGGCGCAGGCCGCCGAACCACTGCGCGGCGGCGATCTCCTGTGCCACCGCCTGGTCCCGGAGGACGACATCTCGATCACCGGCCTGCTCGCGGAGCGGACGGCCGCGCGCACGGGCACGGTGCAGCGCGTCCCGGCCACCACGCCGCGTTCTGGTCCCACCCGAAGGAGTTCGCGGCGCTGTCGACCAGGATCGCCTAGCGCGGGATCGACCGCAGTTCGCGCAGGGTGTACCTGGCCACGGCCTCGACCATCTTGATGCCGGCCTGCTGTGTCTCGTGGTGACCCGAGAGCACCGCCACGAGCCAGTCGCGGCCGGGCTCGACGAGCCGCCCGATGGTGTTGACCTGCCAGAGGCCGCCGTCCGCGGAGATGTTGTCCCACCCGTTCTTGACGTAGGTCGCCGTCGCGTCCGGGCCGGCGGCGGCCGGCACTCCCCAGTCCTGGGTCTCCTCGACCTGGCTCATCAGGTCGAAGAGATACGCGCGGTCGCTCGCGCGCAGGGGACCGGCCTCGTCCGTCAGCGCGGTGAGCAGGCGGACCTGGTCGGCCGCCGTCGTCATCGCCATCCCCCAGTGCACGCTGGGCGTGGTCTCCTTCAGGCCGAAGGTCCGGTTGGCCACGGCCAAGCCCGACCTTCCGCCGATCTTGTTGAACAGCGCCGTCGCGGAGGCGTTGTCGCTCGCCGTGATCATCTTCTCGGCCTTGTAGCGGTCGCCCTCGGTGAGCTCCTTGCCCTGCTGCTTCGCCCGCAGCAGCAGGGCCGCCAGGATGTCGACCTTGACGATGCTGGCCGTCTGGAAGCGCGTCTTCCCGAGCGTCAGCCCGACGTCGGACGTGCGGTCCCGCACGGCCACCGTGATGCGGCCGTTTCCGTTCTCCGCCAGGTACGCCGCGACCTTGGTCCTGGCCAGGGCCAGGTAGTCCGGTGTCGGGCTGGGCGTGGGCGAGGGGGACCGTCTCACCGGGCTCACCGGACCGGCGTCGTTGGCCTGCAGGCGCCACACCGCGCCCGCCCCGGCCGCACCGCCTCCCGTGACGGCCAGCACGCCCAGCGCCAGGACCGCGCGACGGGACGCCCGGCCGCGGGGCGCGCTCATCGGCGGAACTCCCGGCACACCATCGGGTCGTCGTCCGCGACGAGGACCCGGCTGACCTTGCCGACCTTGTCGTCGGGCGACAGCTTGAAGATGCTGAAGTAGATGACGCTGTGCTTCGGCATCTTCGCCGGGTCGATCACCAACGCGGTCTCCTTGGCCGACCCGTCCGGCCCGGTCACCTCCGCTGTCCGAAACACTTTGCTCGTGCTGGGCAGTTCCTTCTTCTTCGGGAAGCAGTAGGCCTGCGTCTTGACGACGGCGGGGATCCCCGCGTCCGCCAGCGCGTCCTCCAGGGCGACGGGGTCCAGGATCTGTTCGTAGTTCAGGGTCAGCTTGACCGTCTGGTCCTGCTGTTTGACCAGGGAGAACGCCGCGGGTGTGAGGCTCGGGCCGCCGTCGGGAAAGGTGCCGGGCCGGTTCGTGGTCGTCGGCAGGGCCAGCGCGAGCGCGGCCACGACCGCGACGCCGCCACCGGCGGCCAGGCCGAGCAGCTTGCGCCCGCGCCGCCTGGCACGGCCGCGCCGCTCGATCACCTCGACCGGACGCTCCATCCGTACGCCGGACAGGCTCTGCTTGAGGGCGTCCAGCACCTCGTCGTCGCTCATGACGGAACCCCCTGACTGGCGGCGGGAACGAACTGCGTCCGCAGGCTCGCGGTCGCGCGGGACAGGTGGACCGCCACGGTCTTGGCAGAGATGCCCAGCACCTGGGCCACGGTGTTGGTGTCGAGGTCGAGCCAGATGCGCAGCACGACCACCTCCCGCTGTCGCTGCGGCAGCCGGCGCACCGCGGCCAGCAGACCGTCGTGCATGCCGGCCGACTCGTCGGCGACCTCCACCTGGTCGTGACCGTCGAGCGGCACCTCCCGCCGGTGGCGCCGCCACCAGGACACGCGGATGTTGAGCGCGGTGCGCACCACCCAGGCGGCCGGCGCCGGATGCCGGCTCACCTTGTGCCACGAGGCCCAGGCCCGTGCGAACGCCTCAGCGACCAGGTCCTCGGCCAGCGCGCGACTGCCCGTGCTGGCGAGCACGGCGCGTAGGCAGTTGTCCCTGGAACGTTGGTAGAAGTCCGCGAACTCCTCCCGGTCCCGATCCACACCCGCTTTACGCACCCGCGCCCCGATCCATTTACCGCCGGACCGGAGAAATCTTCGCGGTCCGCGCACGCAGCGATCAGGATGCCGCTGACCAGCGGGGACGCCGAGAAGATGTTCGGCAGATCACGCGCGGCGGACGCGGCGGCCGGTACCCTCGGCCGGTGTCCTCGCGGCCAGGCCCTACTCTGCGTGAGCTGTGTGTGCAGGCGCTGTCATCGGTCGAGCACGGTTACGACCTGCTCGCGCCGAAGTTCGACCACACGCCCTTCCGCACGCCCGACAGCATCCTGCGGGCGACCACCGACGCGCTGGCCGAGCTGGGGCCGTTCGAGCAGGGGCTGGACGTGTGCTGCGGCACCGGCGCCGGCATGGAGGTGCTCCGCTCGCTGTGCCAGCGGTCCACGGGTGTCGACTTCAGCGCCGGCATGCTCGCGCAGGCACGCGATGCGCATCCGGAGGCCACGTGGGTGCGGGCCGACGTCCGGGCCATGCCGTTCGCCGAGGGCTTCGATCTCGCCGTCACGTTCGGCGCGCTCGGACATTTCCTGCCGGCGGAACGGCCGGCCCTGTTCGAGGGCGTCTACCGCGCGCTGCGACCGGGCGGCCTGCTCGCCTTCCCGATCGGTGCGATCCCGTCGCCGACCTCGGTCGCGTACTGGGGCACGCTCGGGTTCGACCTGGCCATGCGGCTCCGCAACGCGGTGTGGCGCCCGCCGTTCGTCATGTACTACCGCACCAACCAGCGGCCGGCGGTCCTCGCCGACCTGACGACAGCAGGGTTCAGCGCGAGCACCGTCGCGCTGCCGGACGGCGGGATCAGCTACCAGCTGATCCTCGCGCGCAAGCCGGTCAGACGCGGGCGATCATCTTGATCTCGACCAGTTGGCCGGGGATGGCCAGCCGGGTCACGCCGACCAGCGTGCTCGCAACCTGCGGGTCGTCCCGGCCGTAGGCGGCCTTGCGCACCGGGCCGGCGGCCGCGAAGGCCGCGTCGATGTCGAGGGCGTAGATGGTCTCCTCGACGACGTCGTCCAGGGTCGCGTCGAAGCGCCGGAGCAGGACGTCGGCGTTGTGGTACGTCTGTTGCATCTGCTCACCCATGTTGCCGAAATCGCTGACGTCACCCTGGTCGTCGAGCGGCGCCAACGCGACCAGGTCCGCGCCGTCGTTGGCGAGCTGGCCGGACAGGTAGATCGAGTCCCCCCGCTTGATCGCCTGGACGTAGCCGTACGACTCCTCCCAAGGAACCCCGAAGCTCTCGACGCGGACGTTCGATGACATGGCACTCCCCCGATCTGCCGGTCTACGCAGGCCGTATTGACGCGGTCGAGAGATCCAAACCAGCGGCGCGGGCATGGCATTGGTCCGAATCGGAGCGATTACGCTGACGGCGATCCAGCCTCGGGGGAGCCTGCATGCGCTTCGGACGGACCCTGCGCGCGATCGTGGCCGTGGGCGCGCTCGCGGCGCTCGTCGCCACCCCGGCCTCCGCGGTGCTGGCCCCGCCCGACTCCCCCAGGCCACCGACCGTCACCAGCGGCGACATCCGGTTCGCCCGGCCGCCTGCGGCGTTGCGCTACGGCAGTGCGCGGGAGGCCGGCCTGACGCCCCGCTACGTCGACCGGATCCACGACACCATCGCGGCTTACCTCCAGCCCTCGCCCACGCACCCAGCGAGCCGCGACTGAGTGACGAGCGGGCCGGCTCCGTGCCCGGGTGCCGTGGGCCGGCTGGGGGGTCAGCCGACCGACTCCGCGGCGGGCAGTGATGCGGCTGGAGCTCTGACCTTGGTCGCCGCCAGGTAGAAGACGATCAGCAGGATCGACAGGACGAGCAGGCAGGGTCCGAGGGCACCGGCTCCGAACTTGCCCATCAGGATGCCGATGCCGGCCGGGATCAGCGAGCCCCCGAGACCCGCGCCGCCGATCTGCATGCCGATCGCGCGGTCCGCGTGCGCCTGGCCGACCCGGTCGGCCGTGGTCAGGGTGAGCAGCGGGAACACCGGCGCGGCCGCGAAGCCGATCACCGCGAGGCCGGCCACCGTCACGGAGGCGTGCAGCGGCAGCGCCACCAGCAGCGCACCGGCTGCCATTCCGAACAGGCTGCCGACCAGGATCTTCGTGGGGTCGAACCGTTCTGAGGCCACCCCCTGCACGACCCGGCCGACGAAGAGCATGCCCCAGTACAGCGACACGCACAGTCCGGCGACCGCGGCGCTGATGCCGCGCGACTCGGTCAGCAGCAGGAACGCCCACAGGCCGGCGCCGGCCTCGACCGCGACGTAGACGGCGAAGGCCAGCACGCCGAGCCACACGGCCGGGAGGGCGAGCGTCTCGCGGGTGCGCACCTTCGCCGTCGTCGGCTGGGCCGCCACCGCCGTGGCGACGGCGTCGCCGACCGGGACCGCCGCTTGCAGGGGTGCGGGCTCCGACCGGGCGACCTCGCCGTGCCGGACCCAGCGGCGCACCGTCAGGAAGAACGCCAGCGCCAGACAGGCCTGCGCGGACGCGACGATGCCGTAGCCCCAGCGCCAGCCCAGCCCGCCGCTGATCACCGCCGTCATGATCAGCGGGCCGATCGCGACGCCCAGGCCGAAGAACGCGTGCAGCCAGTTCATGTGCTTGGCGCCGAACGCCGCCGCGGCGTACGCGTTGAGTCCCGAGTCGATCGCACCGCCGCCGAAGCCGGCGAGCAGGGCGAACGGCACCATCACCGCGTACGCCGGGGACAGCGCGTAGCCGGCCAGCGCGGCGCTGGCGGCCGCGGTGCTGAACGCCAGCAGCCACCCGACCCCGACCCGGGCGAGGGTGAAACCGGCGGCCACGCTGGAGATGAAGTAGCCGGTGGTGGACGCGATCAGCAACAGGCCGACCGCCTCCGTGGCGACCCGGAAGTCGCCGGCGATCGAGGGCCAGGCCACCCCGAGCAGGCCGTCGGGCAGGCCAAGGCTGATGAACGCGAAGTACGACAGGATCAGCAACGAGAGGCGGATCGGTCGCACGGAGGGGGCGGGTGTCACCGGCCGATGATAAGGACGAGAGCGCTCTCCGTGCGCGGTCACCCGTGGTCGAGCACGAACCGCGAGACCCCGGCCGCGAGGTCGACGTCGTAGCGGTCGGTGGCCGACGACCAGCCCGTGCCCTCGATGACCGTATTGCCGGGTATCCCGGTGCGGGTGACGCCGTCGACCACGACGCTGCCGGCGCCACCGCCGACCCGGACCCGCACCGGAGCACCGTCGACCAGACGCACCTGGAACTCGCCGGCGCCACCGGTCATCCGCACCGGCATTGTCCCGCGCGGTGCGGGCAGGGTGAGCTCGACCCGCCCGACGCCGGCGACGAACTCGACCGCGGACACGTCGCCGCCGCGCAGGTCGATCCGCTCGTCCTCGGCGCCACCGCCGAGCCGCAGGTGCCAGCGCACGGCGCGGTGCAGCGTCACGTCGACGGCGGCCGGGCCGGGCAGCCCCGTGCCTTGGGTGAGCAGGCGCAGGTCGGCATCGTCGCGCTGCACCCACGGCGCGATCCTGGCGTCGTCCGCCGTGCGTACCCGGTAAAGGTCGTCGCCCAGGTCCGCGACCCGCACCGTCACCGCGGTGACGCCACTGTCCAGCGTGAAGGTGGCCGCGTCGAGGCCGTCGCGGGAGTCGGTCACGGTGTGGCCCGCGGGCTGGCCGGCCCGAGCCGGTTCGTATGCCCAGTGCGGTCGCGGACGCGCGGGGCCGGGCGCGGCACAGGCGGCGAGGAGGAGCACCAGCAGCGGCGCGACGGCCCGGGCCATCCGACTCATAGGTGTTCTTCTACCGGCCGGGTCCGGCCGGCGCACCGCTTGATCGGCGCTGGGGTCCAACCCGGACAGGTCAGTCAAAGTCGCCCGAACGGCCGACTGGTGCAACCCGGACCGCCAGGCAGACTTGCGGGAATGCGCGAGACGACCCCCAGCATTCTCACGGGCAGCCAGCGCCTCTACGCCTGGCTTGCCTTCATGGCGATCGCCGTTCAGGCACCTATCTCCGCCCACCTGCTGCACGACGACTCCTGGCTGCTCAGCATCCTGGTCGGGATGATGATCGGAACATTGATCCTGGTCGACGACGCGCAGCGGCGCCAGCCGGTCACCGACAACGCGGAATAACGACCGGCCGGCGCCCCGCTACCGCTAGGCCTCCTTGCCCTCCTGCGGCCGGATCACCTGGGTCTGCTCCGCTTCCTGCTCGGGCGGCGAGGTCGGATCGGCCACGGTCGGCTTGCCGCGACCCCGGTCCGCCGCGGCCGTTGCCGCCGGCTCGTCGCCGGCCGGAGGCTGCGCACCGGCTACCGGCAGGCCCTGCGCCGGCGTCGGCTCGCGCATCCCGGGCACGATGTGCGACTCCTCGGGGCGCGGGATCACCTGGGTCTGCTCGGCCTCGGTGCTGATCACCGTCGTCTCGGCCCGGTCGATGTCGGCACGCGCGGCCGCCTCACGCCGCTCGGCCTCGGCCCGGGCCGCCTCGACCCGGGCGGCCTCGGCACGGGACCGCTCCTCGTCGACGCGCCGCTGCTCGGCCGCGGCCTTCTCGGCCTGGTAGGCCTGCGCCCGCTCGCGGATCACCGCGGACTCCGCGGCCACCCGGTCCAGCCAGCGCTCCCAGCGGCCCTGCATCGGCTTGACCAGCCCGCCGCCGACTCCGACGATCAGGATGCCGGCGACCGTGGCGAGCACGGCGACCAGCACCGGCTGGGTCACGGTGGTGGCGATGCCGACCTGGTTGAGCGCGGCGATCACGCCGAGGCCGACGATGAAGACCCAGACCACGGTCGCGATCAGCCGGCCGTACGATAGGCCGCCGAGAGCGCCGTTGATCAGGTCGCGGACCGCGCTGGCGATCGCCGTGGCCACCACCAGGATGACGATCGCGATGAACGCCTTCGGCAGCCAACCGACCACTGCGGAGATCAGGTCGCTGATGGGGTTGGGTCCCCAGATTCCGAAGGCCAGCTGGAGCGCGAACAGCAGGATCGCGTAGTACGCCAGGCGGGCCAGGATGTCGCTCGCGTCGTGTCGGGATCTCTCCAGCCGCTCGCCGATCCCGGAACGCCGCACGGCCCGGTCGAAGCCGACCCGGGTCAGCAGGGTGCCGACCAGCTTGCGGACGACCCGGGCGATCAGGTAGCCGACCAGCAGGATCGCGAGGAAGGCCAGCGCCTTCGGCACGAAGAGCAGCACAGACCGCCACATGTCGGTGAGGGCGGCGCCGATGTCCATGTCAGACCTTCCGTCGGGGTGGATGTCAGCGGACGGCATTACCCGTACGGCGGCTCCGGCAATCCCCGGCCGTCAGCGGTCGGCGAGCCACCACGGCGGACGGCGGTTACGCTGCTGGCATGTCAGGCTCCGGACCGTCGTCACCGCCGCCGGCGGGTCCGGCGACCGACGGCTGGGATCCGGGGCTGCTCGCGGTCGTCGACCTGGTGTTCGGCTCACCGGTGGCGATGGCGTTCCTGCACGGTGACCGGCTGCGCCTGATCTACAACGACGCGTACGGGCAGCTCCTCGGCGACCGCCATCCGGACGCCTACGGCGCTCCCGCGGCCGACGTGTTCGGTGCCGTCTGGGACGGCCCGGCCGGCGCCGCGGTCCGCGAGGCCCACCACACCGGGTTCGTGCCCCGTGACCCGGAGTGGCCGGTGGTCGACGACGGCGAGCCCGACCCGGCCCTGCCCAGCCGCGGCCTGTCCGCGGTGCGCGACGGCACCGGCCGGATCGCCGGTGTGCTGGTCGTCGCGGTCGAGCCGGTCCCGGTCGCGCATCGGCTCCACGGCCTCAGCGAGCTGGCCGAGTCGCTGGCCGGCACGCTCACGCTCGACGAGGTGGCCCGGGTCGCGCTGGGCTACGGCCTGTCCTTCCCCGACGTCCACCAGGTGGCGTTCGGGGTCGACGACGGCGACGACTGGCGCGTGGTCCGGCGGGTCCGCGGCGAGGTGCTCGACGACGCCGACGAGCGGCTGCCTCCGGTCTGGCGGCGGATCGCCTCCGACTCTCTGTCGCCGCTGGCCGTGGCTGCCGGGGCCGGCCTCGCCCGGTTCACCGCCGACGGCCACCCGCTGCGCGAGTCCGCGCTGGACCGGCACGACCAGAAGGTCCGCGCGCTGGGCGCCCTCCCGCTGCGCACACCCTCGCTGCGCGGCGCGCTGACCGTCGGCCGGCACGACCAACACCCGTGGTCGCCCGCCGAACGGGCACTGCTGACCGCGGCCGCCAAGCTCGTCGCGCAGGCCGCCGAGCGCGCCCGCCGGTTCGAGAACCAGCACGGCACCGCACAGTTGCTCCAGCGCAGCATGCTGCCCGAGAACCTGCCCGACGACCCCCGGTTCCGGCTCGCCGCGCGCTACGACCCGGGCGTCGACGGCAACGCGGCCGGCGGCGACTTCTACGACGCGTTCGCCCTGCCCGGTGGCCGGCTCGCGGTGGTGCTCGGCGACGTGGTCGGGCACGACGTGCGCGCGGCGGCGCTGATGGGCCAGGTGCGGGCGGCGCTGCGCGCGCTGGCCCTCACCGACCCTGCGCCGACCAGCGTGCTCACCGGCCTCGACCGGCTGGTCGCCAGCCTGGGCGAGGAGGCCCGCACAGACGAGCTGTTCGTGACGGTGACGTACGCGGTGATCGACCGCGACGCGGTCCTGACCGTGGCGAGCGCCGGGCATCCGCCGCCGCTGGTCCGCCACGCCGGCGGCGGTGCCGACTATCTCGAGGTGCCTGTCGGCACGCCGCTGGGCCTCGGCGGTCTCCGCCGGTCCACGGTGTCCCGGCTGGCGCCGGGCGAAACCCTGCTGCTGTTCAGCGACGGCGTGGTCGAGCGGCGCGGGCTCGACCTGGGCGCCGGCCTGGAGAAGGTGGCGGCCAGCGTGGGTGCCGCCAGCGGTGGCGACCCGCGCAGCCTGTGCGCCGTCGCCTGCGCCGCTGTCGGCGGCACCACCGACGACGACGTCGCCGTGCTCGCGGTCGAGCACGCGACGGCGCCGAGCCGCTCGGCGGGCATGGAGATCCCGGCCGAGCCGACCGCGCCGGGCCGGGTCCGGCACTGGATGTCGGCCCAGCTCGCCGCCTGGAACGTGCCCGAGCAGGTGATCGGCGCGGCGGTCCTGTGCGCCAGCGAGCTCGCGACCAACGCGCTGCTGCACGCCGGCACGGCCGCGCGGGTGCAGGTCGACCTGAGCGCCGAGCGCCTGCTGGTGGCGGTCTCCGACAGCGGCACCCGCGGCGCCGTCACCCGCGCCCATGCCGAGACCCTGAGCAGCCGAGGTCGCGGGCTCGGGCTGATCGAGGAGCTGAGTGACGCGTGGGGCACCGACCCCGCGGTGCGCGGTTCGACCGTCTGGTTCGAGATCGGAATCCGCGCATCGAACGCCGCCTGACGGGGTAAACGGGCTCCCATGAGCGCACCGGTGGGCGTCCTGTTCGACGTCGACGGCACCCTGATCGACAGCACCTACCTCCATGCCATCACGTGGTGGGAAGGCTTCCGCGCCGGCGGGTACGACGTGCCGATAGCGCAGATCCACCGGGCCGTCGGGATGGGCTCCGACCGCCTCCTCGACCACCTGCTCGGCACCGAGCGCGACCGCTCCCGGGACGAGCTGGTCAGCGCGGTGCACAGCGAGCGGTACGCGCCGTACATGTCGCAGCTGCGGCCGCTGCCCGGAGCCGCTAACCTGCTGCGGGCCTGCCACGAGCGCGGGCAGCGCGTGGCGCTCGCGTCGTCCGCGACACCGGAGGAGCTCGGTGCGATGCGCGGCGCGCTGGCCGTCGACGACGCGATCGACGGCGCGACCTCGTTGGGTGACGCCGACCGGAGCAAGCCCGAGCCCGACATCATCGAGGCCGCCCTGCGTGTGGTGGGCCTGTCCGTCGCCCAGGCCGTGTACGTCGGCGACTCCATCTGGGACGTCGCGGCCTGCGCCAAGCTCGGCGTGCCGTGCGTGGCGCTCACCTGTGGCGGCACGTCCCGGGCCGAGCTCGCGGGCGCCGGCGCGGTCGCCGTGTACGAGGACCCGGCCGACCTGCTCACCCACCTCGACGACTCGCCGCTGACCAAGGCGTGAGCGCCGCCGACGCCGCGTTCGCGATCCTCGGCGTCGGCGCGCTGCTCGCGGGTGTGCTGCCCCGCGCGCTGGAGCGCCGTCCACTGTCGATGCCGATCGCGTTCCTCCTCCTCGGCATGATCGTCTTCGCGCTGCCCCTGCTGCCGGACCCTGACCCGATCCAGCACGACGTGCTGGCCACGCACCTGACCGAGGTCGGCGTGATCGTGGCGTTGATGGGTGCCGGCCTGAAGATCGACCGCCCGCTCGGCTGGCGGCGCTGGTCGTCGACCTGGCGGCTGCTGGCGATCGCGATGCCGATCACCATCGCCGCGGTCGCGCTGTTCGGCTGGTGGTGGGCGGGGCTCGTACCGGCCACCGCGCTGCTGCTCGGCGCGGCCCTCGCGCCCACCGACCCGGTGCTCGCCGCCGACGTGCAGGTCGGCGAGCCGACCGACGAGGAGGACTCCGAGGACGAGGTGCGGTTCGCGCTCACCTCCGAGGCCGGGCTCAACGACGGGCTGGCGTTCCCGTTCGTCTACGCGGCCATCCTGATCGCCCAGCACGGCGCGGCGCCGGGCGGTTGGCTGGCCGAGTGGCTGAGCCTGGACGTGCTCTACAAAGGACTCGTCGGCGTCGCCGGCGGGCTGTTGGTGGGCAAGCTGCTGGGCAAGCTGTTCTTCCGCGCCCGTTCCGAGACGCTCCGGCTGGCCCGGCACTCGGAGGGCTTCCTGGCCCTGGCGGCCACCTTTCTGGCGTACGGCGTGGTCGAGGTGGCCGGCGGCTACGGGTTCCTCGCGGTGTTCGTCGCCGCCCGCGCGATCCGCTCGGCGGAGCGCTCGCACGAGTACCACCAGGTGCTGCACGACTTCGCCGAGCAGGTCGAGCGGCTGCTGACCGTCCTGCTGCTCCTGCTCTTCGGGGGCGCCGTGGTGTCCGGCCTGCTGGCCCCGCTGACCTGGCCGGCCGCGCTGGTCGCGCTGGCACTGGTCTTCGTGGTCCGACCGCTGGCCGGCTGGCTGTCGCTGCGCGGTGCGCCCGGGCGGCCCGCCGAGCACTGGGTGATCGCCGCGTTCGGCATCCGCGGCATCGGCTCGTTCTACTACCTCGCGTACGCCACCTCGCACGCCGACTTCCCCGGCGAGCCGCTGCTCTGGGCCACGGCCGGGCTGGCGGTGGTGGTTTCCGTTGTGGTGCACGGGATCGCGGCCACGCCGGTGATGGCCCTGCTCGATCGCGCGGGCGAGCGAACAGCTGACGCTTCCGAGGTGCGGTAGTCCCTTTTCATGCTGTAATCACCGCAAATGTCGATACGGGGGTTTTGGCATGATTTCATCGTTCAACCGGCGCACCGCGCTCGGGCTGGGCACCATGGCGACCGCAGGTGCGGTCCTGGGCCTGCAGGCGCCCGCGGCGGCGGACCCGGACGTGCTCGACGGCGCACCAGTGATCGAGTCGACGCCGCAGGAGGCGGCCGCCAAGGTGGGCCAGGTCTACCAGCGCGAGATCGCGGTCGCGAAGGGCAACTGGCACGCGCTGGTCACGGTGGCGTCCACGCGTGAGGTCGTCGCGGTCGCGGACCAGGTCGACACCGTCGTCGAGGCATACAGCGTCAACAAGCTCGCCGTCGCGATCGCGGTGCTCGACAAGGTCGACCGCAAGCTGCTCTCGCTCAACCAGCGGGTCAACGTGACCTCGGGGCTCGTGGCGGCCGGCGGCGACGGCATCTTCCGCCTGGACGGCGCGTACCCGAGCTCCGTGACCCTCGGCCACGTGCTCGCCGCGCTGCTGACCGTCTCCGACGACACGGCCTCGCGGCTCTGCGGGCTGGTGGCGCCCGCCGCCGAGATCAACCAGATCCTGCGCAAGAAGGGCTTCACCCGCACGCAGGTGCAGCCGGTGGGCAACCCGAACCAGTTCTACCTGGGTCGCACCACCCCGCGCGAGATGCACACGCTGCTGCGCAAGCTGGTCGCGGGCAAGCTGCTCTCGGCGGCCTCGACCCGGGTGATGCTGTCCCGGCTGCGCTCGCCGATCGCGTTCACCGACGGCATCCGCCGGGAGATGTCCTCATTGGAGCGCGGCCGGATCGCCACCAAGGCCGGTTGGTTCGGCGACGGGCGGCACGAGGCCGGCGTCATCTTCAGCAAGCTCGGCCGGCCGGTGCTGACGTACTCCATCTTCGCGAACGGACAGGCGAACGCCGGCAACTTCGGGGCCACCCACCCGGCCGTCCGAGCCAGGGCACGGATGGGTCGCGCGTTCCTCGACGCGGTCAACACGCTGCCCGGAGACCCGGCCGTGCGGATCGAGCTCGATTTCCACGATCCGTCGAACGGCGGCTGACGACTTTTCGGGGGACATCATGCGAAACGGCTTCATGGTTGGATCTAGCGATCTGTCCATCGGGGAGGATTTCGCATGGGTTCGTCCCTCAACCGTCGCACCGCCCTCGGGCTCGGCACGCTGGCCACGGCCGGGGCTGTCTTCGGCGCCCCGGCCGTCGCCTCGGCGGCACCCACGTCAGCCGCTTCCGGCGCCGAGCCGACGCCGTTGAAGGCCGCGCGGAAGGTCGGCCGGGTCTACCGCAGGGAGAGCGCGGCGGCCGGTGGCAACTGGCAGGCCTACGTCACGGTGAACGGGTCGAGCGAGGTCGCCGTCGACGACGAGAGCGACACGGTGCTCGAGGCCTACAGCGTCAACAAGATCGCGGTGGCGGTCGCGGTGCTCGACAAGGTCGACCGCGGCCTGCTCACCCTCGACCAGCGGGTCGACGTCACGGCGGCGATCGTGGTGCCTGGCGGCGACGGCATCTTCAGCCTGGACGGGGCGTACCCGAGCTCGGTCACCATCGGCCACGCGCTGGCCGCCCTGCTGACCGTCTCGGACGACACCGCGGTCCGGCTCTGCGGCCTGGTCGCCCCGGCCCTCGAGATCAACGAGATCCTGGTCGCCAAGGGCTTCCCGAACACCCAGGTCCAGCCGGTCGCCAACCCGAACCGGTTCTTCCTCGGGGTGTCCACCCCGCGCGAGACGCACGACCTGCTGCGCCAGCTCGTCGGCGGCACGCTGCTCTCCCCCGCCTCGACCGCCGCGATCCTGGCCAAGCTGCGGGCGCCGATCGCGTTCACCGACGGCATCCGCCGGGTGATGTCGTCCGACGAGCGGCTCCGGGTCGCCACCAAGGCCGGCTGGTTCGACAACGCCCGCCACGAGGCCGGCATCATCTTCGACCGCGCTGGCGCACCGGTCCTGACGTACGCCCTGTTCGCCGACGGTCAGTCCGGCGCCGAGGACTTCGGTGCCACCCACCCGGCCGTCCAGGCCCGGGCGAAGATGGGCCGGGCGTTCATCGACACGATCGACACCCTTTCCGGCGACACCGCGCGGACCGCCCGCGCACCCCGCTACCAGCCGTCCAACGGCGGCTAGAGCCGGTGCAGGGCCACCTCGGTCAGCGCGCCGCCGTTGATCTCGGCGGTCATGAAGGTGTGGTGCGGCTGCCGGCGCCGGTCGGTGGGTGAGCCGGGGTTGAGCAGCCGCAGGCCGTTCGCGGCCACGGTGTCCCACGGGATGTGGGAGTGGCCGAAGACCAGCACGTCGGTGTCCGGGAAGCGCGCGGCACAGCGCCCTTCCCGGCCCGTCGCGGCGCCGGTCTCGTGCACGACGGCCAGCCGCACGCCCTCGATGTCGGCATGGGCCACCTCGGGCAGCCGCTCCCGCAGTGCCGGGCCGTCGTTGTTGCCGTAGACCGCGACGAGCCGGCGCGACCGCGCTTCGAGGCGGTCCAGCAGGTCGACGTCGACCCAGTCACCGGCGTGCACGACCACGTCGGCCTCGTCCACCATCATCCACAGTGGAGCGGGGAGGTCTCGGGCCCGCTTGGGCAGGTGGGTGTCGGACATGATGACGACCAGCATCCTTCGTACGTTAGCGCTCGTCGCGGTGCGGGCGGGCCTTACATGTGTCATGGTCAATGGGTGAGCGCGAACGACTATGCCCGGCCCGAGGCGCCCGTGCACTGGGTGGCCGACGGCATGCCCCGGGTCGAGCTGGCCAACCAGTTCCTCGCCCAGCTCGACCACGCCAGCGGCACGCCTGACCAGGTCGTGCTGACCGTCGGACAGGCGATCGACGCGGGAACCCCGCCGACCGTGCTGTCGGCCCAGCCGATCGGCCGCTTCGCCCTGACGCCGGCCCGTCTCGACGAACTGATCATGGTGCTGCTCAACGCCCGCCAGGAGCTGCTCGGCCTCACCGAGCCGGTCGAGCCGGCGCCCGCCGAGCCGACCGCCAGCCAGGTCGTGCCCATCGGCCCGCGGGTGGCCAGGCCCGGCTGACGAAAGTCGGTCGCGGGCGGCCGTCGTGGGGGCTAGCGTCCCGGCCGTGACCCGCCTCGCCCGCCTGGTGCTCGTCGACGCCCATGGAACGCCGCTCGGTGTGCTGCCGCCGTATCCGGTGCCGGTGCCCTGGTGGCAGGAGTCGGCCGACGTCGTCGACGGCGCCCGGGTGCACTTCGGCCTCGACGTGACGATCCTGCGGCTGCTCTTCGCCGACCGGCCCGCGATGCCCGGCGGCACCGTCACCTACCTGGCGGAGTGCGCGGCCGCCCCGGCCGTGGCGGTGTCCCTGGCCGAGGCCGGCGTCGACCCCGCGCTGGTGACGGATCCGCAGCCCCGCCGGGCGCCCTACGCCGAGCCCGGCGGCCCCGCGCGGAGCATCGCCTGGGTGCGCGAGCGGCTGGCCGAGCGGGGCTGGAGCGGCGTCACCGCGCACCAGCACCGCACCTGGAACCTTTCGGCGATCTGGCGGTTCGAGGCCGACGGCGGGCGGCGGGCGTGGCTCAAGCAGGTGCCGCCGTTCTTCGGCCACGAGGCCGCCGCGCTGCGCTGGTTGGCCGGCGCCGCACCGGGTCGGGCTCCGCACCTGCTCGCCGAGGGCAGCGACGGCCGGCTCCTGCTCGACCACGTGCCGGGCGATGACTGGTACGAGGCCGACCTCGCCGGCCGGCACCGGATCGGCGTGACGGCGCACCACCTCCAGCTCGCCGCGACGTCCGATGTCGACAGCCTCGTCGCCGCCGGCGTGCCCGACCGGCGCGGCGCGCGGCTGGCGCGGTGGATCCGGTCCACGCTGGCGCCGCACCAGCCCAGCGTCGACGAGGTGCTCCCCGACCTCGACGAGCGACTCACCGCCGCCCTGGCCTGCGGCCTCCCGGACACGCTGGTGCACGGCGACCTGCACCCCGGCAACACCCGGGTTTCCGGATCCGCCGACCCCGTGGTGATCGACTGGGGCGACTCGTTCGTCGGCAGCCCGGTGTTCGACATCCTGCGGCTGAGCGAGACCGTCGACGACGACGCGGCAGCCGGCCTGCGGGCGGCGTGGGCGGCGCGCTGGCGGTCGGCCGTGCCGGGCTGCGACCCCGAGACGGCGATCGCGGTGCTGCGGCCGGTGGCCGAGGTGCGGTCGGCCGCGGTGTACGCGCATTTCCTGGCGAACATCGAGCCCGCCGAACATCCGTACCACGTCGCCGACGTGCCCCGGTGTCTACGAGCCGCCCAGCGGCCTACCGTAGGTGCATGACCGACGCCACCGCGCTGCGCGCCCGTCTGGTCGACGTGCTGCGCGAGGACGGTGGGCTCACCCGCGACGACCTGGCCCAGGCGTTCGCGACCGTGCCCCGCGAGGTGTTCCTCGCCGAGGGCTTCCACGACGGTGACGCGGGCCTGTTGCGGCCGGGCGACGACGGCTTCCTCGCGGCCGCGTACCGCAACGACGCGCTGGTGACCAAGCTCGACAACGGACGCCCGGTCAGCTCGTCCAGCCAGCCGTCCCTGATGGCGCTGATGATCGAGGAGCTGGGCGTCACGGCCGGCATGCGGGTGCTGGAGATCGGCGCGGGCACCGGCTACAACGCGGCGCTGATGGCCGCCGTCGGCGCCGACGTGACCAGTGTCGACGTGCAGCCCGACGTGGCCGCGCGGGCGGCCGCCGCCCTGGCCGCGGCGGGCGTCGGCGGCGCCCGGGTGCGGGTCGGCGACGGCTACCTCGGCGAGCCGGCCGGTGCGCCGTACGACCGGGTCATGGTCACCGTCGGCGTCACCGGCGTCTCGCCGCACTGGCTGGCGCAGCTCGTGCCGGGCGGGCTGATGGTCGCGCCGGTCGCGCACGCCGGCAACAACCCGGTGCTGCGGATCTGGAGCCGGCCGGCCGACGGGCGGGCGGCACCCGGCTGGCCGGCGCAGGACGACATCTGGGCTGGCGGCGTCTGCGGCGCGGGCTTCATGGCGGCGGCCGGCCCGCTCGGCGCGGGGTACCCGTGGGCGCACCCGGCACCGCTGCGCGGCCCGGCGGACCTCGTGCCGTCGCTGCGGCTGCCGGCCCGCTGGGGTGCGGCGCTGAACGGCCTGCGCTACCACGACCTGTGGTTCGCGGTCGGAGCCTGGGACCGCCGCGCGACCGGCGCCCCGTTCGACGGCGGCACGGGCTGCGTGCTGCTCGACGAGACGCGCACGGGCGGCGCGGCGATCCGGGCGGACGGCGCGATCGTCGCGGCGGGTCCGCACGCGCAGGAGTACGCCACCGACGCGGGGATCCTCGTGGACCGCTGGGTCGACGAGGGCATGCCGGCCATCCAGCAGTGGCGGGCGGCGATGGTCCTGGCCGGCGACCCGGAGGCCCCGATCTACGTGCCGCGGGAGTGGAGGCCCTAGAAGGTGCCGCGCAGGCGGTGCTTGAGGGGGCGGCCGTCTGGGTCGTAGACCAGCCGGTAGAGCGGCATGGCCCACAGGCGGGTGCGGCGCGACAGCCGTTCCGGCGCGTGCGGGCGCAGCCGGCCGGGCGGGCGCGGGCCGGTGCGACCGGCCCGGTGCCACGCCTCCAACGCCGCGGCCGACTCGGTCATCGCGGCCACCGCCGCGGCCGGGTCGACCAACTCGTCGGTGTCGTCGCGGTCGAGGTGCTCGCCCATCAGGCGCAGCCGCAGGTCGCGGGCGTAGACCCGGGCGCCGTCACCGAGACCGCCGGGGTCCCGCGGCGCGCGCGGGTCCAGGGTCTCGTCGAGCACGGCGCAGGAGAGCTCGCTGTCGTGCGTCCACGAGCGACGGTTGAAGTTGTCCGAGCCCACGCTGGCCCAGACGTCGTCGACGACACAGACCTTCGCGTGCACGTACACGGGAGTGCCTTCGTGGTTCTCGACGTCGAAGACGTGCACCCGGTCGTGCGCCGCCTCCCGGCAGACCCGCAGCGCGAGCTCGCGGCCGACCTGGTTGGGTGGCAGGGCCAGCCGGCCGTCGATGTCGGGATGGCGCGGGACGACGGCGACCAGGTGCAGGTCGGGGTTCGCGCGCAGCGCGTCGGCGAACAGCGCGGCGACCTCCCTCGACCAGAGGTACTGGTCCTCCAGGTAGATCAGCCGGCGGGCGCGGCGGACCGCCTTGAGGTAGCCCCGCGCCACGGTGCGCTCGCCGTCCGGGGCGAACGGGTAGCTCGGGCGCACCGCCGGGTAGGTGCGCAACACCTGCACGGCGTGCGGACCCGCGCGCGGCGGGGCCGGCGGACGGTCCGGCAGGGGGTCCGCGGTCAGGTCGGCGTGCCGGAGCCGGTCGCGCAGGTAGGCCAGCGGGTTCTCGATGTCCAGCGGCATCGGGTCCTGCCAGCGCTCGCGGAACACCTGGTCCAGCACGTCGACGACCGGGCCGCGCAGCTTGAGCTGGACGTCGTGCCAGGGCGGCCGTTTCCCGTACGCGCCGGCCATGGTCACGGGTTGTGGGTCACCGAGGTGCGTGCCGTCGTCCCGGCGGCTGTGGCACAGGTCGATGCCGCCGGCGTACGCGACGTCGCCGGTCGGGTCCCCGGGACGGCGGAGCACGACCATCTTCTGGTGGTGCGAGCCGCCCCGGCGGACCCGCTGGTCCAGCAGCACCTCACCGCCGGCCGCCTCGACGAGCTCGCCGAGGTGCCGGTTCTCCTCCTCGCTGTACTGGAGCTGGTCCAGATGCGAGCGCCACACCAGGCCCTTGACCACGACGCCGCGCTCGGCCGCACGGGCGAAGAGCTCGGCGACGGTCGGGCCGTCCGGCAGGAGCCGCTCGTCCGGGTCGCCCCGCCAGTCGGTGAACAGCAGGTGGTCGCCCTTGACCAGGCCGTCGACGGCGCGGACGAGGTCGGCGAAGTAGCTGGCGCCGTGCACCAGCGGCTCGCAGCGGTTGCCTTCGCTCCAGGTGGGCAGGTCTGAGGCGGGATTGCCGCGCTCCGCCCTGCTGAGAAACCAGTCCTCTATCCGCATCCGTGGGGCATTTCCCAGAACGCCCGTCGGCCACACCTTGCCCAGGTGTGGCCGACACGTTGACACAGAACCCGCCGCCGTGGCGCGAAACCGTGATTTCTCTCCGTAACGGCGCGCCTACCGTCATTGTCGAAGGACGGCAGGTAAGGAGGCCCCGATGAGCAGCGAGATCATCCCGGAGTCGGAAAGCCGTGCGCGGGAGTCCAACTCCGAACAGGGGCTCCTCGTCGCCATCCTGATAATGGTCATCCTGGGCGTGATCGCCATCTTCCTGGTGACCGCCTAGGCCGCCGTTACGGGCGGTCGCCCTCGCCGGACGAGTGCGGCACGCGCGACGCCGGGATGACGCCCAGGCGACCCGCCTGGTAGTCCTCGAAGGCCTTGACCAGTTCCGCGCGCGTGTTCATGACGAACGGGCCGTAGTGCGCGACCGGCTCGCGGATCGGCTGGCCGCCCATGATGTAGAGGTCGAGGGCCGGCGTGTGCGCGTCCTGCTGGAGGTCGGCGGTGATCCGCAGCGCGTCGCCGGCGCCGTGTACGGCGAGCTGGCCCGTGTGCATCGGGCGCTTGTCGACGCCGACCGTGCCCTTGCCACCCAGCACGTAGACCAGGGCGTTGAACTCCGGGTTCCACGGCAGGTCGACCTCGGCGCCGGGCTGGACCGTCAGGTGCGCGATGGTGATCGGCGTGAACGTGGTGCCCGGGCCGGTCTGGCCGGCGATCTCACCGGCGATGACCCGGATGAGCGCGCCGCCGTCCGGAGTGGTCAGCAGCCCCGACTCCTTGCCACGGATGTCCTGGTAGCGCGGCGGGTCCATCTTGTTGGCCCGGGGCAGGTTGACCCAGAGCTGGAGCCCGTGGAACAGGCCGCCGCTCATCACCAGGTGCTCCGGCGGCGCCTCGATGTGGAGCAGGCCGCTGCCCGCCGTCATCCACTGGGTGTCGCCGTTGGTGATGGTGCCGCCGCCGCCGTTGGAGTCCTGGTGGTCGAAGATCCCGTCGATGATGTACGTGACGGTCTCGAAGCCGCGGTGGGGGTGCCAGGGAGTGCCCTTCGGCTCGCCCGGCGCGTAGTCGACCTCGCCCATCTGGTCGAGGTGGATGAACGGGTCGAGGTCGGTCAGCGCCACGCCCGCGAAGGCGCGACGCACCGGGAAGCCCTCCCCCTCGAAGCCGCTCGGTGCGGTGGTCAGCGACTTGACCGGGCGGATCGTGGTGGTGGCGGGGTCGAGGCGGGGCAGGCGGGGCAGGACGAGAACGTCGTCGACGGTGATGGCTGGCATCGGACTTCTCCTAGCGGGCTCGGTTCCTAGCGGGGCTCGGTGCGGGCGGCGCTCAGCCGCTCGTCGATGCGGGTGAAGATCTTGGTGAGCGCGGCGAGGTCGGCGGCGTCGAGGTCTTCGATGAAATGCCTCCGGACGGAGCCGAGGTGCCCGGGTGCGGCGGCGCGCAACGCCGCCAACCCGGCCTCGGTGAGCACGGCCTCGCTGCCGCGCCGGTCGTCCGGGCAGGGCTCGCGGGTGACGAGGCCGCGCTTCTCCATCGTGCCGATCTGGTATGTCAGCCGGCTCGGCGCGAAGATCAGCTTGGTGGCCAGGTCACCCATCCGAAGTCGCCGCCCGGGCGCTTCGGAGAGCTGCACCAACACGTTGTAGTCGGCGAGCGTCAGGTCGCTCGCCTTCCGCAGGTCGTCCTCGATCGTGATGAGCAGCCGCTGACTGGACTCGACGACCGCCCGCCAGGCGGCCAGCTCGTCCGGCCTCAGCTTCTCGTCTCTCATCACGCCTCCGAACGTACCTGGTATTTCAAATTTAAACAACTTCCGCCCCGCCCGCGTTGTTCCCGGCTAGCCTGGGTGACGTGGATGACCTTGAGCTGGCGGACTGGCGCGAGCGGGTGGCTCGCCTCTACCTCTCCGACGTCGACCTGGCGGGCTTCCGCGCCGGCCGCGACGCGCTGTTCGCCGAGCACCCGCAGTCGCCGATCCCACCGGACGAACGGCCGGCGTTCCGCGGGCTCCCCCACTTCCCGGCGAACCCGGACGCGATCGCCGAGGCACCGGTCCGGCCGGCGTCCGGCGGTCTGACGATCGACACGGGCGGCCCGGACGGCGTCGTGTCGTACCGGCGGGTCGGCATCGCGGACACCCCGTGGGGACCGCTGACGCTGTTCTGGATCGAGGCGTACGGCGGCGGCCTGTTCCTGCCGTTCCGCGACGGCACGGCGGGGCCACGCACGTACGGCGCGGGCCGCTACCTGACGGACACGGTCAAGGGCACCTTCGGCCGCGGCGTGACCCTGCTCGGCCCGGACCGGGTCCGTCTGGACTTCAACTACGCCTACAACCCGTCATGCGCGTACGACGACCGCTGGGCCTGCCCCCTGGCCCCGGACGAGAACCGCCTGACGCCGCCGATCGAGGCCGGAGAGCTGAACTACCCGTCATAGACCGTCTACTGTGTCGCCGTGACTGACCTGGCGATCAACCTTGTGGCGAGCGCCCTCGCCGCCGTGGCGGCCTGGATGGTGCAGCGGGCCGTGTCCTATCGGCGGTTGGCCCGGATGCGGGCGTTCTTCGGGCTCCGCGAGGGTGCGCCGAGTCTGCTGATCGCCGGTCGGCACTGGTCCTCGCCCAAGGTGTCCAGTGTGCACCGCAACGACATGGGTGCCATCGTCGAGCTCGGCGCGATCGTCAAGGAGTGCGGCGCGCGGGCCGATCTCGTGCCCGCCGCGGAGGCGCCCAAGGAGCTCGGGAAGGTGACCGAGTTCTGCATCGGCGGCCCGGAGAGCAACCCCCGCACCGGCGCCCACCTCACCGCGCTGATGCCCGGCGTCCGGGTGACGACCTTCCAGGAGACCGACGAGACCGTGCCGATCTTCGTCGGTGGTGAGCGCTACGACCGCCTGCCGCACGAGGAGGCGCACGTGCTGCTCGCCCGCGCCTTGCCCACCGCGCACCCGGTCTTCCTGCTCGTCGGGCAGACCGCACTGAGCAACCTCGCGGCCGCCCGCTATCTGGCCGCACATCATCGCGAGCTTCAGCGCAAGTACGGGGACAGCTCCCCGTTCTGTCTGGTACTGAAGATCCGGCAGCCGGGCGCCTACGGTCCGGATCTCGTCGAGCTGGTCGCCGACGGCACCGAGGCGGCGTTCGACGGCAGCGATCCGCCGCCGGCCCTGCCCCGGCCGCGCCGGGAATGGTGGGCGATAGGGCGCCGCCCCTGAGCGGGACGGCGCCCTGGACGACTGCTCAGCCGGCCCCGCTGGCCTGCCAGTTCATCCGGGTCAGGAGCTGGCGGGCCGCTTCCGAGTGCTCGGCGTCGACCATGATCGCGTACTCGGTGGCCTGCAACGAGCTACGCGAGGTGAAGTCGCGCTGCCCGCGGGTCATGCCGTGGCCGATCGCTCCGAACAGCGCGCCCCAGAAGGCGCCGATCGCGAGCGCGGAGAACACCACGGCGAACCAGTTGGCGTCGGTGAAGATGCCGAACAGCAGGCCGATGAACAGACCGAACCAGGCACCGCTGGCGGCCCCGGCGAGCGCGGCCCGGCCGGTGGTCAGCCGGCCGAGCACGTTCTCGACGAGGCGCAGGCCACTGCCGACGATGGCCGTGGTCTCCACCGGGAACTGGTTGTCCGACAGGTAGTCGACGGCCCGCTGGGCCGCCGCGTAGTCGGTGTAGGTCGCGACGGTCACCGTCGGTCGGCTCGGACCCTGGTCGACGACCGGGGCCCCACCGAACATGCCGCCACCGAGGCCGGCGCCCGGCACCGGTGCGCCGGAGCCGGCGGGTGCCGCTGGTACGCCGCCAGGCCCGGGCGGGATGTTGCCGGCCGGCGTCGAAGGTGTGGTCATTGTTCCTCCTCGGTCGCGTACCACTTCCCCGATCTTCGACCGGATAACCGCCACCGCGCTGTCAAATGACTGAACAGACCCTGTCACCCAACCGCCATTGCGTCGGCTGTGCGAACGTCCCGCTGTACGTTCCCTGGAAACCGACCGAGATCGACCCGCCGGCCGGCAGGTTGTTGTTCCAGGACAGCGGCCGGGCGGTCAACGCGCTGCCGGACTGGGTCCAGGTGGCGCTCCAGCCTTGCGTCAGCCGGGCATCGCCGCCCAGGGTCGTGCTCAGCGTCCAACCGCTCACCGCCGCGCCGCCGTTGGTGATCGTCAGCTCGGCCGTGAACCCGCCCGTCCACACGTTGAACCGCTGCCGGACGGTGCAGCTCCCCGAAGCGGGAGGGGTGGTGGGGTTGGTCGTGGGCGGCGTGGTCGTCGGCGGCACCGTCGTCGGAGGATCGGTGGGGTTCCACGGCCCGGCCGCGATGGCCAGGTCGTACGCCCGCTGTGGCACGAACTGGCCCGCCGCGGCGATGCAGCCGTCGGCCTCGCCGGGCAGCTTGACCCAGAGGAACGCGGCGATCGCGGAGTCGTTGGTCTGCGTCGTGCTCGGCACGCCGATCGCCCGACCGGACGGGTCGCACCACTCGGAGCCGAGCGGGCCGTTGCCGTTGCGGCTCGTGTCGATGACGGCCTTCAGCGCAGACGACCCGATCGCGGCCAGGACCGCCTTCGCGTACGGCACGGCCTCGCTGTTGGCCCGGTAGTTGGAGACGTTGACCGAGATGCCGTCGGCGCTGTTGACGATGTCGGCCGCGACCGCCCGGGACGCCGCCTCGGAGGCCGACAGCCAGGCCGAGTGCCCGACGTCGAAGTAGACCTTGGCCTGCGCCGAGCCGGCCTTGAGCTTCTTGCCCGCGTACGCCATGGAGGCCCGGGTCTCGGCCTGCTGCGCGGAGCTCTGGCAGTTGGTCATCAGTGGCAGCACGTCGGGCTCGAGCACGATCGTGGCCGGCCGGCCCGCGAGCCCGGCCGCGACCTCGTCGATCCAGGCCCGGTACGCCGCGTGCGACGGCGCACCACCTGAGCTCGCCCCGCCGCAGTCGCGGTTCGGGATGTCGTACACGACCATGATCGGGATCTTGCCTGCCGCCGCCGCGGCGCCGACGTAGGCGCTGACCTGCCCCCGCACGGTGGAGGTGTTGGTCGTGGTGAACCAACGGGCCTGCGGCACCTCGGCGATGCGGGACCTGATCACCGCGGCCCGGCTGTCGGACGGGTTCGCGGCGACCCACTGCGCGGCATTGGTTTCCGGGTCGACGTAGAAGACGGAGTCGACCGCGGCGGCGCGGCCGGGTGCGACCAGCGCGGTCAGGGCGACGGCGACGGCGGCCGCGCCGGCGAACGCCGCGCCGACGACGGATCTGCGGTGCATGGCGGTTCTCCTTGGCATGAGGCAATAGAGGACCGTCAGTGGAAGCGCTCCCAGCGAGGTTACGGCACGAACCCTGCCCGGGCAACCGGACCGTGAGGGTCGAGGACGGCCCGGCTCACTCCGACCGAGGGGCCGGCGGCAGGCTGGAGCGCGGTTTGAGCATGAAGACGTTGGGCGCGAGCTTCTCCATCGCACCGTCCCGGGCGACGATCAGGCCGGCGGCGAAGTCGACCAGCGGCGTCGGGTCGGCGTCGGCCAGGTCCGTCAGGTCCATCACGACGGTCACGTCGTGGCAGAAGAGGTGTCCGACGTGGATGACGTCGCTGTAGCTGCGCGGCCGGAGGGTCTTGAACATTGCCTCAGTTTCCCCCACCGCCCCGCGGCTGCCACGCCGCCCGCAGCGTGTCGAGCACGCCGTCGTCGAGGTGGCCGTGCAGCCGCAGCCGGGCCATGCCGCCGTCGGGATAGATGTCGAGGCGCACGTGCGTGACCGGATCGGTGCGGACCTCGAACCGGTGCCGGGTGTCCGGGCGCAGCGGCGTGCGCGGCAGGAGGTCGCGCCAGGCGCTCTCGTCGGCCGGGTCGGCCTTGCGGTCGTCGACGCCGCGCAGCGCGGCGGCTCCCGGCGCGTTGCCCTTGAAGTGCGAGGTGTCGAGCTCCGCGAGGCGGATCCGGCCGGGCGCCGCGAGCCGCACGACGACCCAGTCGTTGCCGGCGTCGCGGCGCCGCCGGGTCTCCCAGCCCTCGCCCATCGTGCGCGCCAGCCCGGGCTCGATGAGCTGGCTGGGCGCACCGTAGAACAGGTCGCTGCAGCCGACGACCCGACCACCGTTGTCTACCGCGGCCAGGTCGAGCCAGCCGTCGGGGAAGCGCACCGGGTCCGGCACGACCTCGCCGTGCACCCGCAGCCGGGCCACTCCCCCGTCGGGGTGGATCACCAGCTTCACGTGGGTCACGAGGTCGTCGACCGAGACGTCGAACGGGTTGGCGGTGTCGCCCGCCAGCGGCGACCGGGGCAGCAGCGGCACCCAGTCGGCCGCCAGCAGTTCCTCCAGCCCAGGGTGGCCGTCGAGCCGGCAGCCGAACACCGACGCCTCGGGCGGGAAGTTGCCCGTGAAGTGCGACGTGTCGACCACGACCCCGCGCACCCGGCCGGGCGTTCCCAGCCGGACGATCGCCCAGTCCTCGCCGGGTGACCGCCGGCGGCGGGTCTCCCAACCGTCGTACACCTGGCCCTTGGGGCCGAACGTGCGCGGCGTGAACCCCGGCGGTTCCGGGGTGACCAGGTTGTCGGCGGCGGCGAACAGCTCGTCGTTGGTGCCGGACACGCCGCCGCCGAGGCGCCGTGAGGCGAGGTCGGGAAGGGCCAGCCACGCCGTCATCGGGCCGGCTCCAGCAGGTCGGCGGAGCGCGTCAGGAGGCGGCCGCGCGGCGGGTCGCCGGGGGTCACCTTGGCGCCCCCGAGCCAGACCCGGCGGACCACACCGGTCAACCGCCGGCCGGCGTACGGCGTGACCGGATGCCGGTGGTGCAGCCCGTCCGGCCGCACGGTGAACGTGGCGTCGGGGTCGAAGGCCACCAGGTCGGCGTCGGCGCCCGGCGCGATCCGTCCCTTGTGGTGCAGGCCCACCAGATCGGCCGGGCCACTGGACATCCAGCGCACCACGTCGGCGAGGTCGTGCCCGCGGGCGGCGGCGCTGGTCCAGACGAGCGGCAGCCCGAGCTGGAGGGAGGCGATGCCGCCCCAGGCGGCGGCGAAGTCGCCGGTGTCGGGCTGCTTGAGCGCCAGGGTCGAGGGCGAGTGGTCCGAGACGACGATGTCGAGCTCGCCGGCCGCCAGCGCCGCCCAGAGCCGGTCGCGGTTGGCCGCGCCACGGATCGGCGGGCAGCACTTGAACTCGGTGGCGCCGTCGGCCACCTCGGCCGCGTCCAGGGTCAGGTAGTGCGGGCAGGTCTCCGCCGTCACCCGCACGCCGCGCGCCCGGCCGGCCTCGACCACCGCGGCCGCGTCGGCGTCGGAGACGTGCAGGATGTGCACCCGCGACCCGGTGCCCTCGGCGGCGTCCAGCGCCGCGGCGACCGCCGAGCACTCGGCCGCGCCGGGGCGGGAGCGCTCGAAGTCCGCGTATGCCCGTGACGCCGGGAACGAAGCCAGCAGGCCCGGGTCCTCCGCGTGCACCAGGAACAGCGCGTCCACGGCGGCCATCGCGTCGCGTAGCTCGGCCGCGGTCACCGGCGGGAACTCCGGCACGCCGGAGTCGGCCAGGAACGCCTTGAAGCCGAACACCCCGGCCGCGTGCAGGGCGGCCAGGTCGCCGGCGTTGCCCGGGATCGCGCCGCCCCAGAAGCCCACGTCGACGTGGCACTGGCCGGCGGCGGCCGCCTGCTTCGCGGCCAGCGCCTCCGCCGAGACGGTCGGCGGCAGCGAGTTGAGCGGCATGTCGATGATCGTGGTCACGCCGCCGGCCAGCGCGGCCCGGGTGGCGGTCGCGAAGCCCTCCCACTCGGTGCGGCCCGGCTCGTTGACGTGCACGTGGGTGTCGACGAGGCCCGGCATCAGCACCAGGTCGCCGAGGTCGACGTCGGCGCGGGGCCGGCCGGGCAGGACGGCGGCGATCCGCCCGTCCCGCACCTCGACGCCCGCGGGGTCCACGGAGCCGTCGGGCAGCACCACCCGGGTCGAGCGGATCACGAAGCCCACAGCGCCTCCAGTCCCGGTCGGGTGAACGGCACCTCGGTCGGGTCGAGAGCGCCGCAGTCCAGGCCGCGCAACAGGAAACCGGCCAGAGCCCGGGCCGTCGCCGGTTCGTCGAGGATCCCACCGGAGCGGCGTTCGAGATAGGCACCGAGCCGCTCGATCGCGGCGGCCGAGCCACCGCGGAAGAACGCGTAGGTGGCCGCGAACCGGGTCGGCAGCTGCGCGGGGTGCAGGTCCCAGCCCTGGTAGAAGCCGCGGGCCAGGGAGCGCAGCACGAGCCGGTGGTGGAGTTGCCAGGCGGCCTGACGGCCGGGGCCGACCGGCAGGACGTTGCACGACCCGTCGGACAGCCGCACGCCGGTGCCGGCCACCGCCACCTGCATCACCGCCTTGGCGTGGTCGGCGACGGGGTGAGCCAGGCTCTGCTCGGCTGCCGCGACGCCGAGCGCGGCGCTGTAGTCGTAGGTGCCGTAGTGCAGCCCGACCAGCCGGCCCTCGGCGGCGCCGGCCAACCGGGACACCGTCGCGGTGCCGTCCGGGCCGAGCACCGCCAGCGGCGTCTCCACCTGGGCCTCGAACAGCAGCGAGCGCGGCGGCAGCCCGTAGGCCAGCTCGAGCTGGGCGCAGAGCCGGGCCATCGCCGCCACCTGGGCCGGCGCGCTCACCTTGGGCACGGTCACCACGAAGCCGCGCGGCAGCGCACCGTCCACCGCGGACAGGAACAGGTCCAGCGTGCGTACGCCGCGCCGGCGCGTGCCCTCCTCCAGCGACTTGATCCGCACGCCGACGAACGGCGGTGCCGGTGAGAGGGACAGCAGAGCCGCACCGGCGGCGGCCGCCGCGGCGTCCTCGACGTCGTCACCGCGGTCGCCGTAGCCGTCCTCGAAGTCGATCCGCAGGTCCTCGACCGGCTCGCGGTTCAGCTTGGCGACGACGCGGTCGCGCAGCTCCTCGGGGAACGGCAGCGCCGGGGACGCGTCCAGGGCGGCCAACGCCTCGGAGCCCCACGCCGCGACCACGGAAGGCCCGAACCTGTCGGCGGGTACGTAGACCGTGTGCACCGGCTGCCGCCCGGTCACCGCGGCCCGTGGCCGCGCCCGCAGCACCGCGTCGACCGGCGCGAGGTGCTGGTCCAGCTCTCGGTAGACCGAGTCCGGCAGCCGTCCGCTCATGGGGCCAACGCGATGTGGTCCGGCCGCACGGGCACGCGGGTCAGGGCCAGCCCGGTGGCCGCCCGGATGGCCGCGACCACCGCCGGCGTCGAGGAGATCGTCGGTGGCTCGCCGACCCCGCGGAGGCCGTACGGCGCGTCCGGGTCGCCGCGCTCCAGCACGTCGACCTCCATCGGCGGCATGTCGAGGATGGTCGGGATCAGGTAGTCGGTGAAGGACGGATTCCGGATCACCCCGTCGACCACCTGGATCTCCTCCATCACCGCGAGCCCGAGGCCCTGCGCCGTGCCGCCCTGGATCTGGCCGACCACCGCCTGCGGGTTGACCGCCTTGCCGACGTCCTGCGCGGTGGCGATCTCGACGACCCGGACCAGCCCCAGCTCGGTGTCGACGTCGACGACCGCGCGGTGGGCCGCGAAGGCGTACTGCACGTGCGCGTCGCCCTGGCCGGTGACCGGGTCCAGCGGCATGGTCGGCTTGTGCCGCCACTGCACGGTCTCCTCGACGTCGCCCTCGCGGAGCAGCTCGACCAGCGACGTCACCACCGAGCCGTCGGACGCGACCACCTTGCCGTCGACCAGCGACAGGGCATCGGACCGGCCGGTCCGGGCGAGCACGGTGGCGCGCACGGCCTGGCAGGCCGCCCGCACGGCACCACCCGTCATGTACGTCTGCCGCGACGCGGACGACGAGCCGGCGCTGCCGACCGAGGTGTCGGCGGTGGCCACCGTGACCTGGCTGACGCCGAGCTCCGTGCGGGCGATCTGCGCCTGGACGGTCACCAGCCCCTGGCCGACCTCGGCGGCGGCGGTGTGCACGAGCACCGCCGGCTCCCCGCCGAGCACGGACAGCCGCACCCGGGCGGTCGAGAAGTCGTCGAAGCCCTCGGAGAAGCAGACGTTCTTGATGCCGATCGCGTAGCCGACGCCGCGCACCACGCCCTCACCGCGGGTGGTGTTGGCCACGCCACCGGGGCGCTCGCGCGGGTCACCGGCGGCCGGCGCCGGCAACGGCCGGTCGCGCACCAGCGCCAGCAGCTCGTCGACCGGCGCCGGGCCGGACACGATCTGGCCGGTCGGCATCACCGAGCCGGTCGTCATCGCGTTTCGGCGGCGCAGCTCCACCGGGTGAAGGCCCACGGCGGCGGCCAGCTTGTCCATCTGCGACTCGTACGCGAAGCACGCCTGCACCGCTCCGAAACCGCGCATCGCACCGCAGGGCGGGTTGTTCGTGTAGACGCCGTACGCGTCGACCACGACGGTCGGCACGTCGTAGGGTCCGACGCCGAGGGTGGCCGCGTTCGCCACGACCGCCGGGGTCGACGACGTGTACGCGCCGCCGTCGAGCACGATCCGCGCCTTGACGTAGACGAGCTTGCCGGACCGGTCGGCACCGTGCTCGTATTCCAGTCGCGCCGGATGGCGGTGCACGTGGCCGAAGAACGACTCCTCGCGGCCGTACACCATCTTGACCGGCTTGCCGGTGTGCAGCGCGAGCAGGCTGGCGTGCACCTGCATGGAGAGGTCCTCGCGGGCGCCGAAGGCACCGCCGACGCCGGCCAGCCGCAGCCGCACCTGCTCCGGCGCAAGCCCCAGACATGCGGCCACCTGCTTCTGGTCGACGTGCAGCCACTGGGTGGCGACGAACAGGTCGATGCCGCCGTCCTCGGCGGGCACCGCGAGCCCGGACTCAGGACCGAGGAACGCCTGGTCCTGCATGCCGACCTCGTACGTGCCGGTGACCACCACGTCCGCGGTCAGCGCCTCGCCGCCCGCCGCCGCGAACCGGTGCACCGGCACGTGCCGCACCAGGTCGCCGCGGGACAGCGCCTCCTCGGGGTCGGTGACCGGAGCGCGCACCGCGTATTCCACCTTGATCCGGGCGGCGGCGCGGCGGGCCGTCTCCGGGTGGTCGGCGGCCACGAGCGCCACCGGCTCGCCCTCGTAGCGCACCTCGCCCGCGGCCAGCACCGGTTGGTCGACGACCTCGAGCCCGTAGTGCTTGGCGCCGGGCACGTCGGCGGCGGTCAGCACGGCGTAGACGCCGGGCACCGCCAGCGCCCCGGTGATGTCGACGGCGCGGATCTCGGCGCTCGGGTGCGGCGAGCGGACCGTCGCTCCCCACAGCATCTCGTCGGCCCACAGGTCGGACGAGTAGGCGAACTCGCCGGAGACCTTGAGGATGCCGTCCGGGCGCGGGGCGTTGGTGCCGACGCCGCCCGCGACGGTGGTGGGCTCGCGCGTCAGTGTGGTCATGAGGCCCTCCGCATCAGCGAGCGGTGGGCGCGGCGGGTGCGCCGGGTCAGGTCACGGTCGTCGGCGGTACGCAGCTCGCCGTACTCCACGATGGTCCGGCCGCCGACCGTGAGCAGCTCCAACGTGGCCGGTGGGCCGAAGACCAGCGCGGTGACCGGGTCGTCGATGCCGGCGTGCCCGAGGTCGTCGAGCCGCCACAGCGCGAGGTCCGCCAGCTTGCCCGGCTCGACGGAGCCGAGCTCGCCCTCGCGACCGAGGCAGCGCGCCCCGCCCATGGTGCCCAGCCGCAGCGCCTCGCGCGCGGTCAGCCCGGTCGGTCCGCCCCGCAGCCGGGCCGTGTAGAGCGCCTGGCGCAGCTCGGCGCCGAGCTGGTTGGCCTCCTGCGAGGCCGCGCCGTCGACCCCGAGCCCGACCGGCACGCCGGCGTCGAGCAGCTCGCGCACCCGGGCCATGCCGGCGCCGAGCCGCGCGTTGGAGCTCGGGCAGTGCGCTACGGCGGTGCCGGTCGCGGCCAGCTTGGCGATCGCCGGGTCGTCGAGGTGCACCGCGTGGGCCAACCAGACGTCTTCACCGAGCCAGCCGAGCCGTTCCGCGTACTCCGTCGGGGTGCAGCCGAACTGCTCACGGCAGAAGTCGGTCTCGTCAGCGGTCTCGGCCAGGTGGGTGTGCAGCCGCACGCCGTGCCGCCGGGCCAGCGCGGCCGCCTCCTCCATCAGCCGGCCGGTGACCGAGAACGGCGAGCAGGGCGCGACCGCGATCCGCAGCATCGAGTCGGGCGCCGGGTCGTGGTAGCGGGTGATCGCCTCTTCGGTGGCGGCCAGCGCCTCGTCGGTCTTCTCCACCACCTCGTCCGGCGGCAGCCCACCGGCCGAGCGACCGAGGTCCATCGAGCCGCGGGTGGGGTGGAACCGCAGGCCGACCTCGCGCGCGGCGGCGACCTGGGCGGCCATGAGGTCACCGGCACCGCCGGGGTAGACGTAGTGGTGGTCGGTGCTGGTCGTGCAGCCGGACAGGGCGAGCCAGCCGAGCCCGGCCGCGGTGGTCGCCGAGACGATCTCCTCGTCGATCCCGGCCCAGATCGGGTAGAGCGTGGTCAGCCACTCGAAGAGCGTGCCGTCCTGGGCCAGCCCGCGGGTCGCCCACTGGTAGAGGTGGTGGTGCGTGTTGACGAGGCCGGGGGTGAGCAGGCAGCCGGTGCCGTCGACGCGGCGGATCGACTCGAACCGGCCGGCGTGCCCGTCGCCGACCTCGGCGATCCGCCCGTCGTCGCCGATCACCACGTGCCCGTCGGAATATTCGGTGCCGGCGGCGTCGACGGTCGCGATCGCGCAGTTCTCGATGAGGATCATGACGCGGCCGCCAGCCGGACGGCTTCCATGATCTTCTCGTAGCCCGTGCACCGGCAGAGGTTGCCGGCCAGCGCCTCGCGGATGTCCGGGTCGGTCGGCGCGGGATCACGGGCCAGCAGGTCGTGCACCGCCACGATCAGGCCCGGGGTGCAGAAGCCGCACTGGACCGCGCCCGTGGCGAGGAAGGCCTGCTGCACGCGGTCGAGCTGCTCCTCGCCACTCCCGAGGCCCTCGACCGTGGTGACCGTGCGACCGTCGGCCTGGCCGGCGGCCACCAGGCAGGCGCAGACCGGCAACCCGTCGAGGTAGACCGTGCAGGAGCCGCACTCGCCCTGCTCGCAGGCGTTCTTCGCGCCGGGCAGGCCGAGCCGCTCGCGGAGCACGTAGAGCAGGCTCTCCCCCGGCCACACGTCGTCGGCCTGGCGGGTCTCGCCGTTGACCACGCAGGTCACCCTCATGCCGCACCTCCCAGATCGGTCCAGGCCCAGGCCAGCGTCCGGCGGGCCAGCACGGCCAGCGCGTGCCGTCGGTAGTCCGCGCTGCCGCGCACGTCGTCGATCGGCCGCGCGGCGGCGCCGACCAGGTCGCCGAACCGCATCGCCACCGACGCCGGCACCGGGCCGCGGGTCTCCCACGGAAGCTCGGCGGCGAGGAGCTCGGCCGCCTCGGTCGCCCGCAGCGGGGTCGGGCCGGCCGAGCCGATCCCGGTGCCGACCGTGCGGGTCCGCGGGTCCAGGGACAGCGCGAACGAGCAGACCGCGATCACCATGGCGTTGCGGGTGCCGACCTTCGCGAACTGCTCCGCGCCGGGCCGGGCCGGCACCAGGAAGGCCGCGATCAGCTCGTCCGGCGTCTTCACCGAGCGCTTCGGACCGACGAAGAACTCCGTGACCGGCACCCGGCGGGTGCCCCGGGTGCTCGCCAGCTCGACCAGCGCGCCGGCCGCCAGCAGCGCGGGGTGCGCGTCGCCGGCCGGCGAGGCGGAGCCCAGGTTGCCGCCGACCGTGGCCCGGTTGCGGATCTGCGGCGACCCGACCGTCCGGGACGCCAGCGCCAGACCCGGCACGCGCCCGGCCAGCTCGTCGATCAGCCGCCGGTACGTGACGCCGGCACCGATCCGCAGCAGGTCGCCGTCGGTGCCCCACTCGGTCAGCGCGCCGACCCGGGTCAGGTCGAGCAGCGCGGTCGGGCGGGACCGGTCGAAGTTGAGGTCGACCATCACGTCGGTGCCGCCGGCGATCGGCACCGCGTCGGGGTGGGCCGTCTTGACGGCCAGGGCCTCGGCCCAGTCGGACGGTCGCAGGAACTCCATGCTCACCACGCTTCCGGCGCCGGCGGCGCGTCGTCGCGCAGCACGGTGCCCTCGATCAGCCCGTACGGGCGGTCGGTGGCGACGTACACCTCGTTGTCGTTGTCGAGCCCGAACGGCGCCAGGTCGACCAGGAAATGGTGCCTGTTCGGCAGGGTCAGCCGGAGCTCGGCGATCTCCGGCTGCCGCTCGAGCGCGCGGCTGCCCATCGCGTAGAGGGTCTGTTGCAACGAGTAGCTGTAGGTGTCGACGAACGCGGCGACCAGCGCCTCGCGTACGCCGTCGAACGAGGCACCCCACGACGGACCGTCGCCGATCGAGGCCCAGCGCCACCGGGCGGCCACCTCGGTCGCCAGGATCCGGTCCGTGGTCTCCGGCAACGTGGTGTAGCCGTCGCGCACGTACCCGTGGAACTCGGAGTCGGTGGTGTTCAGCAGGACGAGGCCGGACAGCCCGCTGACCACGTGGGACGCGTCGGCGGTCACGGTGACGCTCGCCAGCCGGGTCTCGCCGCCGTCGCGGGAGAACGAGTGCGGGCCGAGGCGCGACCACGGGTGCTCGACCAGGTCGACCCGCGCCCGGTGGATGCTCGGCTGGGTGTCGACGAAGTGCCGGGCCAGCAGCAGGCCGAACGCCTCGGGCTCGCCGACCCCGTAGCGCTTCGCGAACGCGTACACCGTGTTCTTCTGGGTGTCGGTGGGCAGGACGCCGCTGTTGTCGCCGCTGTGCGCGGCGGCCAGGTCGCCGGCCAGCGCCACGCTGACGGTCAGGTCCCGCAGGTCGTGCCGCGGGCCGTCGCGGACCACCCGGACGAGGCGGACCTCGGCCTTGCCGTACCGGTTGTCGCCCAGGGTGATCGCCATCGGCTCAGCTCCCCCGGTAGGTCGTGTAGCCGTGCCGGTTGAGCAGCAGCGGCACGTGGTGGTGCTCGCCGGGCTCGCTGACCCGGAAGCCGATGACGACCTCGGGGAAGAACGTCGGGTCGTCGAGGTAGCCGGCGACGTCGAAGACCAGCCGGTAGTCGCCGGCGGCCCAGCCCTCGGCCGGCACCCATTCCCGGAGCCGGCCGTCGTCGTCGGTGCGCCCCTTGGCCAGCGTTTGCGCGCCCCGCTCGAGCCTGACCGCGACGCCCGCGGCGGGCTTGCCGCGACCGAGGTCGAGCACGTGGGTGGACAGGGGCGCGGTCGCGTCGGTGACCAGCCGCTCCAGCCGCAGCAACGCGATCTTGCGCAGCTCCTCCTGGACCACGCGATGCTCGGTCTCGTCGTCGTTGCCGAGCCGGTGGCGCACCGCGTCGAGGATCTCGGCCTGCGACTTGCCTGTCGCGAAGATCAGGAAGACGTGGTCGAACCGGCGCTCGTAGTCGAGGTTGGCCCGCTTGAGCGCGGTGCGGGTGTCGGCGTCGGAGGCCACGCCGGACTGCTCCTGCCGCGACCAGCTGGACTCCCGGTCGCCGCCCGTCGGCCGCTCACCGATCCGCGGGTGTGCGGAGATCGCCAGCGAGACGTCGGACCAGGTGAGCCGGCGCAGGGCGGCGTCGGCGGCGGCGAGCAGGGCGGCCCGATCGGGGTACGGGCGACCGGCCGCGACCGCCTCCGCCCAGCTCGGCACCGCACAGCAGGCGAACAGCTCACGCTCGGCCTGCGCGGGCGTGAGTTGGTTGAACCGGTCGACGTCGGCGATGACGTCCCCCTTTAAAGACGGATACGGAATGACTACTCCAGCCGGCGCCCCCGATCAAGGGTTCTCCGGCGTATCCAGGTCGGTGTCGTCGGCGACGTCGCCGCAGGGCACGACGGCGACCTCGGCGCCGTGCGCGCGCAGGTAGGCGCGGGCGCCCGCGTCGCCGGCGGCGGTTTCGGCGACCCCGGCCCAATGCGCACGGCCCAGCACGACCGGATGGCCGCGCCGATCGGCGTAGCCGCCCATGGCCAGGGTGCCCGGGCCGGCGGCGGCGGTGACCCGCACGATCGCGGCCGGTGTCACGCCGGGCATGTCGACCAGCAGGACGGCGGCGGCTTCGGCGTCGGTGCCGGCCAGGGCGGCCAGGCCGGCGCGCAGCGACGAGCCCATCCCCGTCTCCCAGTCGGGATTGTCGACCAGCACCGCGTCGCCGAGGTCGGCCTCCGCACGGACCCGGTCGGCGGCCGCGCCGACGACGACGTAGACCGGGTCGAGCCCACCTTTTCGGGCGCTCTCGACGGCGCGCTCCACCAGCAGGAGGCCGTCGCGGCGGATGAGCGCCTTGGGTCCGCCGTAGCGCCGGCCGGCTCCGGCGGCGAGTACGAGCCCGGCAGTCATGCCATGTGACCTTAGACGTACGAGGGAAAAGCCTGGACGTTACACCCTGATATGCCCCTTTCGCGTGTTATATACATCGGCCTTTCGGCTAGCTTTTCGCCGGCCGATCAGGCTACGGTGAGTGCCGAACGGTTAGTACATGCCTGACGGCAAACATCAGCACACTGCACATAACGGAGGTCCCCCCAATGACCGTGCAGACCGCGGAGAAGGTCGGCGACACGCGTACCGGCACGCTCAACGACAGCGCGACGGAGCTGCTCACCGCCCTGGCCGCGCTGCCGGCCAACCATCCGTCCCGGGCCGCGTTGCGCGACCGCACCATCGAGGCCTGGCTCCCGCTGGCCAACCACCTGGCGCACCGCTACGGCGGTCGCGGCGAGCCGACCGACGACCTGCTGCAGACCGCGGCGGTCGGCCTGATCAAGGCGGTCGACAAGTTCGACCCGTCACGCGGCGTGGACTTCGCCGGCTACGCGATCCCGACCATCATCGGCGAGCTCAAGCGCCACTTCCGGGACCGCACCTGGGACATCCGGGTGCCGCGCCGGTTGCAGGAACTGCGCCTCGCCATCTCCGAGGCCAACAGCACGCTGCTGCAGTCGCTGGGCCGCTCGCCGACGGTGACCGACATCGCCGCCCACCTCAAGATCTCCGAAGAAGAGGTGCTGGAGGGCCTGGAGGGGGCGCGGGCGTACAACGCGGTGTCGCTGTCCACTCCCACCGGTGACAGCGAGCGCGGCACCGAGCTGGGTGACCTGCTCGGCTCGGAGGACACGTCGTTCGAGCTGGCCGAGCTGCGCGTCGCCCTCGGACCGGCCCTGGCGACCCTCGACGAGCGCGAGCAGAAGATCCTGACGCTGCGCTTCTACGGCAACCTGACCCAGTCGCAGATCGCGGACCAGATCGGCGTCTCCCAGATGCACGTCTCCCGCCTGCTCGCCCGAGCCCTGACCAAGCTCCGCGGCCACCTCGGCGACTCGGTCTGATCCACCTGATCTCGCGCCGGGCCGTACCAGCTCCATTTTGGTTCAAAATGGACTAAAAGCCGCTAGTCTGCGGTAATGCTGGTATGGCCCGGCCGGCGCTACCCGCTCGGTGCTACGTACGACGGGGTCGGCACGAACTTCGCGGTGTACTCGGCGGTGGCCGAGGCGGTCGAGCTGTGCCTGTTCGACGCCGCCGGTGACGAGCAGCGGATCGATCTGACCGAGGTCGACGCGTACGTGTGGCACGTGTTCCTGACCGGCGTCCAGCCGGGCCAGCGCTACGGCTTCCGCGTCTACGGGCCGTGGGACCCCGCCAAGGGGCTGCGGTGCAACCCGCACAAGCTGCTGCTCGACCCCTACGCCAAAGCCGTCGACGGTGACATCCACTGGCATCCGGCCGTGTACGGGCACGACCTGGCCGATCCCGACGCGATGTCGACCACCGACTCCGCGCCGTACCTGCCCAAGTCCGTCGTGGTGAACCCCTACTTCGACTGGGGCAACGACCGCGCGCCGCGGACGCCGTACCACGACACCGTGATCTACGAGACGCACGTCAAGGGGCTGACCGCCCGGCACCGCGGCGTTCCGGAGGAGCTGCGCGGCACGTACGCGGGGCTGGCCAATCCGGCGTCGATCGAGCACCTGACCACGCTCGGGGTCACCGCCGTCGAGCTCATGCCCGTGCAGCAGTTCGTGCACGACCAGCACCTCACCGACCGGGGACTGCGCAACTACTGGGGCTACAACACGATCGGCTACTTCGCCCCTTACCACGGGTATTCGGCGATGGGTCGGCACGGCCAGCAGGTCCAGGAGTTCCGGGGCATGGTGCGGGCGCTGCACGCCGCCGGCATCGAGGTGATCCTGGACGTCGTCTACAACCACACCGGCGAGGGCAACCACCTCGGGCCGACGCTGTGCTTCAAGGGGCTCGACAACCTCGGCTACTACCGGCTGTCCGACGAGGACCCGCGCCACTACGTGGACTACACCGGCACCGGCAACTCGCTCAACGTGCGCAGCCCGATCTCGCTGCAACTGATCATGGACTCGCTGCGGTACTGGGTACAGGAGATGCACGTCGACGGGTTCCGCTTCGACCTGGCGGCCACCCTGGCCCGGGAGTTCTACGAGGTCGACCGGCTCTCCACGTTCTTCGAGGTCGTGCAGCAGGACCCGGTGGTCAGCACGGTCAAGCTGATCGCCGAGCCGTGGGACGTCGGGCCCGGTGGCTACCAGGTCGGCAACTTCCCGCCACTGTGGACGGAGTGGAACGGCAAGTTCCGGGACACCGTGCGCGACTTCTGGCGCGGCGAACCGGACACGCTGGCCGAGTTCGCCACCCGGATCAGCGGCTCGGCCGACCTCTACCAGGACGACGGGCGCCGGCCGGTCGCCAGCATCAACTTCGTCACCTGCCACGACGGCTTCACGCTGGCCGACCTGGTGTCCTACAACGCCAAGCACAACGCGGCCAACGGCGAGGACGACCAGGACGGCTCGTCCGACAACCGGTCGTGGAACTGCGGCGTGGAAGGCCCGACCTCGGACGAGAGCGTGCTCGCGCTGCGGGCCAGGCAGCGGCGCAACTTCCTCGCCACCCTGTTCCTCTCCCAGGGCGTGCCCATGCTCGGCCACGGCGACGAGCTCGGGCGCACGCAGCGCGGCAACAACAACGGCTACTGCCAGGACAACGAGCTCACCTGGGTCGACTGGGCCGAGGTGGACGACGCCCTGCTGGCCTTCGTCCGCCGGCTGGCCGCCTTCCGGGCGCGACACCGGATCTTCCGCCGCCGCCGCTTCTTCACCGGCGCGCCGGTCGCCGGCCGGGACGTGACCACGCCGGTCGCCGACATGGCCTGGTTCGCCCCGGGCGGCACCCCGATGTCGGACTGGGACAGCGAGGTCAACGCGCTCACCCTCTTCGTCAACGGCGAGGGCATCAAGGAGCGCGGCCGGTACGGGCAGCGCCAGGTCGACGACTCGTTCCTGCTCTGCTTCAACGGCCACCACGAACCGCTCCCGTTCGCCCTCCCGCCGGCCGAGTACGGCGAGAAGTGGCAGGTCGTCTTCGACACCGCCGCGTGGACGGCGACGGAGACCAACGAGCCGCCGCTGACCGTCGCCGCCGGCGCCCGGACCACCGTCGCGGAGCGCAGCCTGCTCGTCTTCGACCGGGAAGTGTGAGGTGTCCGGCCGGGTCGTCTTCGCGCTGGACGACCTGTCCGCCGTGACCGCGCTGGCCGACCTCGGCGTCGACACCGTCGAGATCGAGCCGCCGGAGGACGACGACCTGCTGCGCCGCTTCGTCACGGCCGCCCGGGCGCGCGGGCTCGGCGTCACGCTGCGGCTGGCCAGCGACCGCATCCTCGGCCCCGCCGTGGTCGACCACGTGGTGCAGTGGCTGGCCGGCTTCGCCCTCGACGGCGTGCGCCTGGACGGCCCGCCCGCGCCCGTGCCGCTCGGGGAGTTCGCGGCCGCCGTCGGTGCGCTCTCCGACCACCTCGGCCGGCCGCTGACGCTGGCCGAGTCCAACCGGTTCCTCGTGCCCGCCGAGGGCGGAGTGCTCGGCACCCTCGAGGGCGTCAGCGCCTGGCTGTGGCGCACCGGCGAACCCGACCCCGTGCTGCCGCTCGCGCCGCCACCACCTGGTGCGGTGGCCACGCTGACCGGGCTGCGCGACGTCGCGGCGACCCTGTTGCTCACGGCGCCGCTGACCCCGCTGCTGTCACGGTCCGACGACCTGCCGCCGGCCACGCTGCGGGAGCTCACTGCGCTGCGCCGGGCGCACCCGGACCTGGCCGCCGCCCGTCCGGAGCCGACCCGCCCGATCCGCCGCGGCGCCGAGGTGATCACCATGCGGCGCGGCGCGCTGGTGGTGGCGGCGAACATCGGCGTGGCGCCGGCCCGGGTCGGTCTGCACGGCGTGCCCAAGTCCGTGTTGTTCACCACCCGGTCGGGCGTGAGCATCACGAACACCAGCGTCGACCTGCCACCGGAGTCGGCGGCCGTGATCGCCTGCTGCCGCTTCGACCAACCCTGAGGGTTAGGGTCAGGGCCGGATTCCGGCCTGGGGAGGCGCGTGGTGGGTGTGTCGGTGCTGGGCTGGGTGCTGACCACGGTCGTCCTGGTCGCCCTGCTCGCGGTCGACCTGCTCGCGGTGTCCCGCCGCAAGGACGCCATCACACCGGCCGGCGCCGCCCGCTGGATCGGGCTCTACGTGGGCCTGGCGCTGGTCGCCGCCGTCGTCATCGGTTTCTGGCTGGGCCGGGAGACGGCCGAGCAGTTCGTCGCCACCTACGTGACCGAGTACAGCCTCAGCGCCGACAACCTCTTCGTCTTCATGCTGATCATCGGCCGGTTCGCGGTGCCGCCCGGGGCGGTCGAAGAGGTCCTGACGGTCGGCATCCTGATCTCACTGGCGCTGCGCATCGTGTTCATCGCCGCCGGCAGCGCCGCGGTGCACGCCTTCAACTGGCTCTTCTACCTGTTCGGCGCGTTCCTGGTCTACACGGCGGTGCGGCTGCTCGGCTCGCTGCGCGACAAGGACGGCGAGGAGGAGAAGCCGCCGGGCATCGCGCTGCTGTCGCGCCTGATCCCGGCCACCGACGTGTACGCGGGCCGCCGCTTCACCACGACGGTCGACGCCCGCCGGGTGCTCACCCCGATCCCCCTTGTGATCGCCGCGATCGGCCTGGCCAACCTGGTGTTCGCGCTGGACTCGCTGCCGGCCGCGTTCGGCCTGACCCAGAGCGCCTTCGTGATCGTCACGGCCAACGCGTTCGCGATGCTCGGCCTGCGCCAGCTCTACTACGTGGTGGGCGGCCTGCTGGAACGCGTCGTCTACCTCCCGGTAGCGCTCGCGGTGATCCTGGGCTTCATCGGCGTGAAGCTGGTCTTCGAAGCCCTCCGCGGCTCACACGTGGCCGCCCCCGAAATCGGCGTCGGCCCGTCCCTGACGGCCATCATCGGCGTCCTGGCGATCGCGGTCGTAGCCAGCGCCGTCCGCAACCGCCGTGCCTAGATCGGGCGCAGGCGGAGGAGGTCTGGGGTGACCTCGACGATCTCGTAGCCCGTAGGTGCGCCGGCCGATCGGGCGCCCGGTGGGTAGGCCAGGGCGATCCGGCCGGCGGCGGGCAAGGTCCAGCGGCCGACCGATGCCACGGGTGCGTCGGTCGGGCCGGGGCGCAGGTCGGCGAACGTGCCGTCGGAGCGGAACTCGATGCCGGAACGGCCGCGGGCCGGGGGCAGTGGGCGGTCGGCCGGGCGGTAGACGCGTACGCCGGCCGCGTCTTCCTCCCGCACGTGCACCCACCGCCGGAACAGGGCCGCGGGCGGTGGCGTCACGACGTGGCCGCCGCCGCCAGCAGGCCCGAGCGTGGGCCGCGCAGCGCGGCCGCCATCCGGGCCGCCTGGCCCAGCGTGAACATGACCATGGCGGCGTCGTCGGTGTAGTCCATGTAGTTGACGAACATGTCGCCGTGCGGCGCGTTGTCGCAGGACACCTTCGGATAGGTGGGCCGGCCGTAGTTGGGACCCGCCTGGTTGGGGGTGTCGGCCACGAAGTCGTCGCCGCCGCAGCCGTCTCCGTCGTCGCCCCAGATGTGGCGCAGGTTGAGCCAGTGGCCGACCTCGTGGGTCAGGGTGCGGCCGAGGTCGAACGGCGCCGTCGCGGTGCCTGACAAGCCGAACGCCGTGTGGGTGACCACGACCCCGTCGGTCTCCGTCGGGCCGCCCGGGAACTGCGCGTAGCCGAGCAGGCCGCCGCCGAGCTGGCACACCCACAGGTTGAGATGGGTGTCGGTGGACACGGCGTCGACGCCGCCGGTGCGCGTCGACTTGACGCCGTCGTCGGTGTCGAAGGTCGCCCGGTCGGTGCGCGTGCGGGTCACGTCGGCCAGCACGAACTCGATGTCGGCGTCGGCCGCCAGCGGCACCCAGACCGGCGGCAGCACCGACAGGTCGGCGTTGCGCTTGCGGAAGTCGCGGTTGAGCGCCTCCAGCTGGCTGGCCACCTGGTCGTCGCCGACGTTCTGGGCGGCCTGCGACCAGACCACGTGCACGATGGTCGGGATGGTCACCAGGCCCAGCGGCGGCGGCTCCTCGCGGGCGGACCCGAAGGTGTAGGTCTCGATCTCCTCGCGAGCTCGGGCATAGCCCGGGTCGCTGTCCAACAGCCGGCGGTGCACCGGCATCGTGCCGCACCAGTCGCGCGCCGCGCCGGGCGCGAGCCGCCCTCCGTCGAATGCCATCGCGTCATTCTTCCGGCCTTTCGCGGCCCGCACTATCTGATCTTGGACTCTTCGCGGTACCTCCGGATGGCCGGTCGGCGCGAACCGGATGGCCGAGAAGGTGATCTACTAGAGACAACCGGCGCACATCCTGGCATCCTGCCTGCCATGACGCTTCTGCTGCGGTCCGTCGCGCTCACCGACCGCGGCCTGGTCCGGCGAGCCAACCAGGACGCGGTGTACGCGGGCGCCCGGTTGCTCGCCGTCGCGGACGGGATGGGTGGCATGGCCGCCGGCGACCTCGCGAGCGCCATCACCATCGAGGCGGTCGTGGCCGCCGACGCCGACCATCCCGCGTCGGAGCTCGTCGACGCGATGCGCGAGGTGATCGACGCGGCCGGCGACCGGATCCGGGCCGCGGTGGCCGAGGACCCGACCCGCGACGGCATGGGCACGACCCTGACCGCACTGCTGTTCACGCCCGACAACAGCGCCGTGGCGCTGGCCCACGTCGGCGACTCGCGGGCCTACCTGCACCGCGACGGCCACACCCAGCAGATGACCAAGGACGACACGTTCGTGCAGATGCTGGTCGACGAGGGCGTGATCACCCCGGACGAGGCCCACGTACACCCCCGCCGCGCGGTGGTCACGCAGGCGCTCCAGGGCGACCCGGTCCAGCCGGCCTTCACCACCCTCGCGCCGCGCACCGGCGACCGCTGGCTGCTGTGCAGCGACGGCCTGTCCAATGTGGTGCGCGAGGATACGATCTCGGACGTGCTGCGCACCCACCCGGAGCGGGCGGCCTGCGCGGCCCGGCTGATCGACCTGGCCCGGCGGGCCGGCGGCCCCGACAACATCACGGTGATCGTCGCCGATCTGGAGGAAACGCCATGATCCGCCGCGTGCTGGTGACACTGGCGGCCCTCGCGGTGGGCGCGGTGGTCTTCGGGCCGATCGGCGAGGTGTTGCTGTACGGCCTCGAAAGCTTCCCGGTCGCGGGTGACGCCAAGGGCGTGACCAGGGTCGTCTCCGCCACCGGCGCCATCGTCCTCCTCGTCGTCGGCGTCGCCGCGGCCGCGCGGGTCCGCGGCCGGGCCCGCGGCTGGCCGATCGTGGCGGCGGGGCTGCTCGTCGCGGGCCTGCTGGCCGCGTACGCACCGCTGGACGTGGACTCCGCCTTCGGCGAGCTGCACCCGTTGGTCCGCCCCCTCGCGGCCCTCGTCGGCGGCGTAGTGCTCGGCGCCGTCGCCGTGGCAGTGCTGCCCACCTCGCCGGCCGGCGGGGACCCGTGGCCGGTCGCGGCGTTGACCGCCGGTCTGCTGGTGAACCTCGCGGTCGCGCCCGATCTCCTGCCGAGACTGCCCGAGCTGCGCCAGTTGGGCTGGGCCGACGTCCTGGCGCTGGTGCTCGCCACGGCGGCCGCGATCGTCATCAGGCCGGCCGAGCGCGGCCGGACGCCGGGTCTCGCCGCGGTCAGCGGGATCGCGCTGGTGGGCGCCGTCGTCGGTGCCGTCTTCCACATGCAGTACGCCGACCGTGCCGCCGCCCAGTCGCCGACGGCGGTGGTCGTCCTCCTGGCGCTGGGTACGCTCGCCGTCTGGCTCGGGATGACCTGGTGGCTGGTCGGCTGGAGCGGCCGGGTCGCTGGAGCCGACGCGGCGCGCTTCGCACTGACCTGCGCCGGGGCCACGGGCGCCCTGTTCACGGCCAGCGGCCGCAACATGGGCATCGTCTGGACGCACGACTTCGTTCCGCTGCTCGGCGTGGTCGCCGCCATCGCCGGCGTGTTGCTGGTGCGGCGCCGCCCCACCGTGCCCTGGGACGCGGCCGGGCTCGTCGTGGTCTCGCTGCTCACCCTGCTGGTCGGCACGTCGCGCACCGACGGCATCGCCTTCGCCAGCTTCGGTGTGCCGTTGGCCGCCTTCACCCTCGCCGCCGCGCTGGGCCGCACGTCCGCGGCCGGCGCCCTGTGTGGCCTGGTCACCCTGGTGCTGACCCTGCCGCCGCTGATCAGCCTGATCACCCAGTTCGGCGCGCTGGTCAACGACGAGGCCGGCGAACCCAGCCGGGTCGAGCTGGCCGCCACGTACGCCCCGATGTGGCTGGTGGGCCTCGTGACCGCGGCGCTGCTGGTCGCCCGGCGCCGGCCGGCCGGCACGGCACCGGCGCCGCTAGCGGTCGGCTGACGCGTACTCGCGGAGCAGCTCCTGCTCCCGTTCGTGCTTCGGGAAGGCGAAGGACACCAGCAGTGCCCCGATCGCGATGGCGCCGGCGCCCGCGGCGTAGGTCCACCGGTCTCCGTCCAGGAACGCCGACCGGGCGGCGGCGATGATCCGCTCCGCGTACTGCGGATAGCGCTGCGCGGTGTCGACGGCGCTGGCGAACGAGTTCTCGAGCTCGGTCTGGGTCGCGTCGATCTCCGGCTGCAGGGAGGCCGGGGCGCCGGCGAGCTCGTTGGCGAACGCGGACGCGTAGCCGGCGGTGAGCAGCGCGCCGAACACCGACTGGAGCACCGCGCCACCGAGGTCGCGCTGGAGGTCGGCGGTGCCCGAGGCCATGCCGGCCCGGCGCACCGGCACCGAGCTCGTCAGTGAGTGCGACGCGGGTGTGCCGGCCAACCCGACCCCGATGCCGATCAGCCCGTACGCCAGCGCCACCCGCCAGAACGCGATGTCCTCCTTCCACAGCAGCAGCATCGCGACGAAGCCGAGCAGGCAGAACAGATAGCCGAGCAGCAGCGTGAGCCGGGAGCCCTTACGCCGCACCAGCACCGCCGACCGGGGCGCGACCAGCACCATCAGCGCGGCGGCCGGCAGGATCGACAGGCCGGCCTTGAGCGTCGAGTAGTCCAGCACGTTCTGCAGGAACTGCTGGCCCACGAACATCGCGCCCATCAGCGAGCCGAACACGATGATCCCGGCGCAGGCCGCGACCCAGAACAGGCGCCGCCCGGCGTAGTGCAGGTCGTAGAGCGGGTTGGCGGCCGTGCGCTGACGCAGGATGAACAGCACCGCCGCGGCCACCGCGATGGCACCCAGGACGATCGCCCGCTTCCCCGCCCCCGGCACCGCGGCGTCGTTGATCGACAGCACCAGCGCACCGACCAGCAGGATGGACAGCACGCCGCCGAGGTTGTCGACCCGCCCGCCGCCCTCGTTGACGTGCCCGGGCACCAGCAGGAAGGCCAGCACCAGCGCGACCGCGGCCAGCGGCAGGGTGACCAGGAAGACGGATCCCCACCAGAAGGCCTCCAGGACGGCGCCGGCGATAGTCGGTCCCAGCGCGGCGATCGCACCGCCGACGCCGGACCAGAGCGCGATCGCCTTCGTCCGTCCGGGGCCGGACCACAGCGCGGTGATCAGGGCGAGCGTGGTCGGGTAGGCCATGCCGGCGGAGACGCCACCGAGGATCCGGGCGACGATCAGCACGATGTCCGACGGCGACCAGGCGGCCAGCACGCTGATCGGAATCGCCAGCGCGACGCCGATCAGCAGCATCATCTTGCGGCCGTGCCGGTCGCCGAGCGCGCCGAGATAGAGCACCGACGCGGCGAGCCCGAGCGAGTAGCCGATCGCGATCAGGTCGAGCCGCGTCTGCGAGGAGTCGAACGCCCGGCCGATGTCGGGCAGCGCGACGTTGGCCACCGACAGGTTGAGGTTGGCCACCGCGGCCACCAGGATCAGCGCGGTCAGCACCAGGCCGGCCCGGGCCGGCGCGGAGGGCGCGGCGGTCCGGTCAGGGGGTGCGGACATCACCGCCGTGATACTAATCGGGACATTTACCCCATACGGTCGATTTGCCGTATTGCACCCTGGACCGACGTAGGTTTGAAGGTGAGTGTCCCCCTCGTCCCGGCAAGGAGGCTCGTGATGTTCGTCCAGATCATCCAGGGTCACGTGCGCGACCCCGGGCAGGTGAAAGCGGCTCTCGACCAGTGGGTCCGGGATATCGGGCCCAGCGCCCAGGGCTGGATCAAGTCGACGAGTGGGGTGACCGACGAGGGCGAGTTCATCGGCCTCGCGTGCTTCACCGACCTCAACTCGGCCCAGCGGAACAGCGAACGGCCGGAGCAGGACGAGTGGTGGCAGCGCACGTCGAAGCTCTTCGACGGCGACGTCCAGTTCCACGACGCCGACGACGCCGTCGCCGACCACCGCGGCGACCCGACCAAGGCCGGGTTCGTGCAGATCGTCCAGGGCCAGGGCAGCGACCGCGACCGCGCGTTGACCCTGTTGCTGGGCGACTCCGAGGAATGGGCCAAGTTCCGGCCCGAGGTGCTCGGCACGATCGGCTGCTCGTACGGCGAGGGCGAGTACACGATGGCCGTCTACTTCACCAACGAGCAAGAGGCCCGCGCGGGTGAGCGCAAACCGCTTCCGCCGAAGCTGGCGGAGGAGATGGCCGAGGTGCGGCGGCTGCAGGTCCGCGATACCAGGTACTACGACCTGCACACGCCGTGGATCGCGACGCCGTGAACGCCGCCGGCAACGGTCACGCCCACCGGGGGCGAGCCGAACGCGTCGCCGCCGGCAAGGCGGTCCGCAACGAGGTGCCGCTGGACGCACACGCGGCGACCGGGGTCGAGAGTCACCGCGACCCGATCGGGCTGCTGATGGGCCAGGCCGCGTCGCGCGTGCCGGAGCTCGTGCCGGTCCGGCACGCCCGGATGGCGGTCTCCCCGTTCACCTACTTCCGCGGCGCCGCCCTGCCGATGGCCGCCGACCTGGCCGAAGGCCCGCGCTCGGGGCTGGACGTGCAGCTCTGCGGTGACGCGCACCTGTCGAACTTCGGCGCGTTCGCCTCACCCGAGCGGCGGCTGGTCTTCGACTGCAACGACTTCGACGAGACGCTGCCGGGGCCGTTCGAGTGGGACGTCAAACGGCTGTCGGCCAGCCTGGCGGTCGCGGCCCGGGACAACGGCTTCAAACGCAAGCAGCGCAAGGAGATCGTCCGGTCCGGCGTCGAGGCGTACCGAAAGAACATCCGCACCTTCGCCGAACAGGGCCGCCTGGCGGTCTGGTACGCGCACCTCGACGTCGAGTCGACCATCGGGCGGTTCCGCGACCAGATCCGGCCGAAGGCGTACAGCGAGGCGACCTCGGTGTTGGCCAAGGCGCGGGGCAAGGACAGCCGCCAGGCGCTGGAGAAGCTGACCACGGTGGTCGACGGCCGCCGGCGGATCATCAGCCAGCCGCCGACCATCGTGCCGATCGAGGACGTGTTCAGCGGGCTGGAAGCCGACGTCATCTACCAGCTGATCGGCAGCGTGATCCAGTCGTACCAGCGCAGCCTGCCGACCGACCGCCGGCACCTGCTGGGCGAGTTCGAGCTGGTCCAGGTCGCCCGCAAGGTGGTCGGCGTCGGCAGCGTCGGCACGCGCGCGTGGATCGTGCTGCTCGAGACCGGCGAGGGCGAGCCGCTGTTCCTGCAGGCCAAGGAGGCCCAGAAGTCGGTGCTCGCGCGGTACGCCGGTGCCAGCCGCTACCGCAACCAGGGCGAGCGGGTGGTCGCGGGCCAGCACCTGATGCAGGCACTCAGCGACATCTTCCTGGGCTGGACCCGGGTCCAGGCTCCCGACGGCGCGACCCGGGACTTCTACGTGCGCCAGTTGCGCGACTGGAAGTTCTCGGCGCCGATCGAGCGGATGCGCCCGGAGGGTCTGGCGCTGTACGCCCGCATGTGCGGCTGGACCCTGGCCCGCGCCCACGCGCGGTCGGGCGACCCGGTCGCGATCGGCGCCTACCTGGGTGGGTCGGACCGCTTCGACAAGGCGATCGTGACGTACGCGGAGGACTACGCGGACCAGAACGAGCGGGACTACGTGGCCTTCCGCGACCACGTCAAGGACCAACTGGTCGGGGTGAGCCCGAACTGACCGGCTCCCTGCGGGCGAGCGGCGACAGCCCGGCGAGGATCACGACCGAGGCGAACGGCAGCAGGTCGAGGTTGACCACGATCAGCATGAAGCCGAACAGCATGACCAGCGGGCTCCAGATCGGCAGCCGCCGCGCGGCCACGAGCTGACCGAGCAGCGTCAGCATGCCGACCTGGAACAGCGCCGGCAGCGCGACCATGGCCCACTCCGGCAGCCCGGTCGGGATCGCCGGCACCAGGTCGGTGAGCGTGACCCACAGGAACGCGGCGGCACCGACGAGTGCGGCGGCCAGCGCTCCGTCACGCAGGTGGCGCTGCCAGCGCTCGGGCACCGGCACGACCCGGTGGAGGCTGACCGCGAGCACGGCGAAGAGCACGAAGGCGACGAAGAACGCGGTGTGCCCGACGTCCCAGGCGATCCCGTTGCCGCGGTCACCGTCGAGCCCGTCGACGTACCGCATGATCCCGTAGAACAACATGAGCAACGGCGCCGCGAGGGCGGTGAGCCTGGTCGTGGTGGTCATGACCGAAGACTTCCAAGCTCACCGCCCTAGAGGACATCGGGAAGATCCCCCGCGGCTCCCGTAGGGAGTTCACCCCAGCCAGTCGAGCAGCTTGGCTCCCTGTTCCTTGATGGTCAGCACGGAGAAGACGCCGAAGAGGAGGACGCCCCAGATCAGGGCCAGGACGCGGATGCCGCGCGGGCGTACGCGTTCCGGCAGGAACTTCTTGTTGATCAGCAGGAGCAGGCCCGAGTAGAGGAACATCATCAGGCCGCCGACGCAGGCGGAGATGACCAGCAGCACCAGGGGCTGGTCGAAGCCGCCGACCAGCACCAGCACGCCGATCAGGACCAGGCCCCAGACCAGCGCGAAGTAGATGCGGCTCTCCGAGACCCGGCGCAGGTAGCTGACCTTGAGCACGTCAGCGGCCAGCCGGCTCGTGTAGTCGACGATGCCCATCGCGGCGGCGAACAGGGAGATCGCGCCGATCGCCCAGAACAGGACGCCGAACCACTCGCCGACGAGCTCCTTGAGCCGCTCCCCCTCGACCTCGAGGAAGCTGACGCTGTTGGCCAGGCCGGGCACGCCGAAGACGGTCGAGTAGGACAGCAGCGACATCAGCGTGATGGTCACGATCGTGATCAGCACGAAGGTGTAGAGCTGCTCCTTGTTGGCCAGCTTCCACCACTGCTTCCAGCGGGCCAGGTTGGCGTCGTTGTCCTCGAAGACGAAGCCGGCCGAGTCCGGTGCGGCCTCCTCCTTGCCGGTGATCGGGCTGACCAGGCGCGGCACGTACGCGCCCATCCCGAAGCCCTTGTCCCGGATCCAGTTGGACTGCACGAGGTTCTGGCCGCCGCCGGCGCCGGCGAAGACCAGCGCGGAGAGCATCAGCGCGAAACCGAGCTCGGTCGGAAACTCCGGTCGCACCACGTCGTGCCCGAGCGCCGACCAGGCGTCGCTGGTCACCGCGAAGATCAGCGCGATCACGATGAAGAGGAGGACCAGGCCGACCTTGAGGAACTCGACCCGTTCGAGGACGGTGTAGATCACCGGGGCCAGGGTCAGCGTCACGCCGATGAGCGCGAGCATGCCGACCGCGACCCAGCGCGGCTCGCCGCCGAAGATGTAGGTCAGCATCGTGGCGGAGCTCGTCGCCCAGCCGGGCCAGAGGTTGGCGAAGTAGGTCAGGATCGCGAAGACCAGACCCCAGTGCCGCCAGGTGCGCGAGAACCCGGTCAGCGCCGTCTCGCCGGTCGCCAGCGTGTAGCGCTCGATCTCCATGTTGAGGAACCACTGGGTGATCAGGCCGACGGCCGCCGCCCACAGGAAGACCAGACCCACCTGCGAGGCGATGTACGGGAAGAGGATGAACTCGCCCGAGGCCAGCCCGACGCCGGCGGCGATCACCCCCGGCCCGATGATCCGCCAGTGTGACCGTGGCGCTTCGGGCATGTCGCGGACTTTGACCTCGTGCTGCACGTGCCGGCTGCGGAAACGATCAGCGGCTGTCTGGGTCATGGAAGCCTCCCGGGGCAGAATGGCGGCCCTCCTTCCCCATATCGACAGACGTCAAACCCGTAGAGTCCTCATCGTCCGGACTGTCCTTTATGTTACGAATAGGAGAGACCGGCTCGCTTACGAGGAGGCTCAGGTGCGCAGACGATCACTGTGGAGCGTCGCGGCCCTGGCGGCGGCCTCGCTGGCGGGCTGGTACGGGGTCACCGTCGGCGGCACGGGTGCGAACGCCGACCCGGCTCCCGAGAAGGCCACGGAGGCGCCGATCTTCCCGGGCCGGATGCCGCCCCTCGGGGTGAAGCTGCCGGCGTCGGAGGCGTCCGGGCTGATCGCGAGCAAGACCTACCCGGGCATGTACTACTGGCTGCGCGACGGCGGTTCCAGCAAGCCCGGCAAGCCGCGCGACGCGATCTGGGGCATGCGGATCTCGGCGGGCGGCATGCCGGAGGCGGTGCGGGGCGACGAGCTTTTCCCGTCGTACGCGGTCACAGGCGCGAAGAACCTCGACTGGGAGGACCTGACCGTCGACGACGCCGGTGCGCTGTGGATCGGTCAGCTGGGTGCCAACAACTGCAAGGACCAGCAGCGGCTGCTCCGGGTGGCCGAGCCGGCACCGGGCGGTTCGGGGCCGCTGGACGTGGTGGCGTCCTACACCCTGCGGTTCCCGGACAACACGAAGCCGGGGTGCCGCACGTACAACTCTGAGGCGCTGCTCTGGCTCGACGGCCACTTCTACGTGTTCGCCAAGACCAGCGGCACGCCGGTCTACCGGGTCGACCTGCCGTCCGGCACCTCGGGCGAGGCGAGACTGACCCGGATCGGCCGCTTCGGCCGCGGCGTCGACAACATCTCGTCGGCCAGCATCTCGGACGACCGCACGCGGCTGATGGTGCAGGACCACGAGCGGCTCTGGGTCTACACGACGGACGCGGGGCGGTCGGGCGACGACTTCATGAAGGACGCGATCAGCCGGGCGGCGAGCGGAACGGCCCGCTTCGAGGCGTCAGGCGGCGCCTCGGTCGAGGGCGGCACCTTCGTGCGAGGGACCCACGACATCGCCTTCGTGGCGGAGGACGGCAACCTCTACCACGCCCGCCCGAAAACCTACGGCGAGCCCGCCTGGACCCCACCGCCCACCGTGCCGCCGGTGCCCACGGTCCCGCCGATCCCGACGGTGCCACCGATCCCGACGGACCCACCGCTACCGACGATCCCGCCGGTGCCGACGATCCCGCCGCTACCGACGTGGTACGACCCGTTCTTCGACGACCTACCGACACTTCCCACGGATCCCGGCGACCCAGCCACAGGCACAACCGAGGCGGCCGCAGCGGACTGACGACCAGCGAAGCAAACATGGGATGGCATGTATCCACATGCCATCCCATGTGCGTCCGCGCGACCAACGACGGACCTGGCAAGCGCAGCGAAGCGGAGCGATCCCTCGCGGGAGGAACGGTCCGCACCACCGCGGACCCGAGTCATGATCTAGCTCTTGATCTTGCTGTTTAGCCAAGCGTCTCGTGGACGAAGCACCACTTCCAGTTCTCGCCCGGCTGGAACGACTTGATCACCGGGTGGGAGGTCTCCTTGAAGTGGGCCGTGGCGTGGCGGTTCGGTGACGAGTCGCAGCAGCCCACGTGGCCGCAGGTCTCGCAGAGGCGCAGGTGCACCCAGTCGTGTTCGCCCGCGGCCAGGCAGTCCTGGCAGCCCTCGGTGGTCTGCGGATCCGGCGAATCGGCCAAGGTGATGTCGTCGCAGGTCATTCGTCCCCCATCAGTCTTCTTCGCGGCGGGTGAGCAGGGATTCCTCGAGGTCGAGATCGCGGTAGGCGCGGTTGAGCACCTCTTCCGGAATGCGACCCTCGTCACGGGCCGTCCGGAACACCTCGCGCTCGGCGTCGATCATCTCTTGCCGGAGTCGACCGTACGCCGCCGACGGGGTCTCCCGCCCGTCTCCGCCCAGCCGTTCCCACGCGGTGTTGGTGCGGTCGACCACCTGCTGGCGCAGCCGCTTGACCACCGACTGGGGTGCGCCCTCCGAGTTGGCCTCCAGCCGCTCCTTGGCGGCCCTGGTCGCGGCCTGCTGCACCGCCGCCTCGGCCAGGAAGTCCTTCGTCGGGTCCTCGGGCGGCAGGCCGAGCTTGCGCGAGAAGGTCGGCAGGGTCAGGCCGAACACCAGGAGCGTGAAGAGGATCACGGCGAACGCGATGAAGATGAACACGTCACGCGGATAGAGGGCCTCGCCCTCGCCGGTGCCGACGCTGGGCAGGGCCAGGGCGGCCGCCAGGGTGACCACCCCGCGCATGCCGGCCCAGCCGATGATCACCGGGTGTTGCCAGGTGAACGTGCCTTCGCGGCTGCGGATCCGGGCCGACAGCCGGGGAATCCAGCCGCCGGGCAGCACCCAGACGTAGCGGGTCACGATCAGCGTGCCGATGACCGCGAACGTCGCCCCGATCACGGTGCCCCAGGGGGTGCTGATGTCGTCGATGACCGTGCGCAGCTGGAGGCCGACCAGCAGGAACACCAGGCCTTCGAGCAGGAAGCGGACGAGGCGCCAGAACGCGTCCATCTGCAACCGCGAGCCCGCACCCATCAGGGTCGGCATGCGGTGCCCGAGTGCCAGGCCCGTGACCACCACCGCGACGACGCCGGAGGCGTGGATGGCCTCGGAGGGCAGCACGACCGCCCACGGGGTGAGCAGCGAGAGCGCGTTGTCGAGCAGCGGGTCCTTGATGCGCTTGTGCAGGAAACCGAAGATCATGGCGCCGGCGATGCCGATCGCGATGCCGCCGCCCGCGGAGATGAGGATCTGCTCGCCGACCTCGCCGAAGCCGACGGCACCACCGGTCGCGGCGGCGGTGGCTACCCGGAGCAGCACCAGCGCGGTGGCGTCGTTGATCAGGCTCTCGCCCTCGAGGATCGTGACGACCCGTCGTGGGAGGCCGATCCTTCGCGCGATGGCCGTTGCCGAGACGGCGTCCGGCGGGGCCACCACCGCGCCGAGCGCCACGCAGATCGCGAACGGTGCCTGCGGCAGGATCAGGTGCACCACGAAGCCGACCGCCAGGGCCGTGAAGATCACGAGCCCGACGCCGAGCAGCAGGATCGGCCGCAGGTTGAACCGGAAAGCCGGCACCGAGGTCTGCAGCGCGGCGACGTACAGCAGTGGTGGCAGGACGCCGATCAGCACGAACTCGGGTTCGAGGTGGAAGGTCGGGAATCCCGGCAGGAACGACAGGGCGAGGCCGAGGATCATCAGGACGATCGGCGAGAGAAACCCGATCTTGCGCGCCAGCGCCGCGCCGAAGACGGCGACCGCCAGCAGGATGACGATCTCGTTCAGCCCTTCCATGCGCGGAATGCTATGTGGGCGCGGCGGGCCGCGACCAGTCAGTCCAGCTGTGGCAGCACCTTCGCGCCGAACGCCTCGATGAACGCGGTCTGCTCCTGACCCACGTGATGCAGATAGATCCGGTCAAAACCGATCTCCGCGTACGAGCGCAGCCTGGCCGCGTGCCAGCCAAGGTCGGCGGAGATGTCGACGATCCTGGCGACCGTGGCCATCGGCACGTCCTCCGAGACGGCGTCGAAGTGGTCGGTGAGCTCGAGGTCCCAGCAGACCGGCGGCGGGAACACGTTGGAGCGCCACTGCTCGTAGGCGATGTGCTCCGCCTCCTCGTCGCTGCCGGCCCAGCTCAGGTGCGCCTGAAGGCAGACCGGCCCGCGCCCGCCCGCGTCCCGGTAAGCGGCGACCATCCTGCGCAGATGGTCGTGCGGCGCGTTGACCGTGATCAGCCCGTCGGCCCAGTCGGCACACCAGCGGGCGGTCTCGACGCTGACAGCGGCACCGACGAGGGCGGGCGGCTCGGTCGGCCGGGTCCAGAGCCGCGCCCGGTCGACGGTGACGAGCCCGTCGTGGCTGACCTCCTCACCGGCGAGGAGCGCCCTGATGACGTCGACGCACTCGCGCAGCCGGGCGGCGCGCAGGTCCTTGCGCGGCCACCCGCCGCCGGTGATGTGCTCGTTGCTGGCCTCGCCGGTGCCGAGGGCGGCCCAGAAGCGGCCCGGGTACATCGCCGCCAACGTCCCGATCGCCTGGGCGATGATCGCGGGGTGGTAGCGCTGCCCCGGCGCGTTGACGACGCCGAACGTGAGGTCGGTGGCCTGCAACGCGGCGCCGAGCCAGGACCAGGCGAACCCGGACTCACCTTGGCGAGCACTCCACGGCGAGAAGTGATCGGAGCACATCGCCGCGCCGAACCCGGCCTCCTCGGCCGCTCGTGCGGCGTCGAGAAGCGCGCGTGGGTGAACCTGCTCGTGGGAGGCGTGCCAGCCATAGACCGTCATGCGGTCGGTAACTACCCGCCGACGCCGGTCGCTACACGACCCCCACCGGTGCCGGCTCGGGGACGGGGGCTGGAGCCGGGTCGGTGACGCGGATCCGGGCCACCACGACGGCGGCGGCAGCGAGGGCGACCCCTGCCGTGCCGAAGGCGAAGGCGGCACCGCGGGCCGTCGCGAGTGCGCCGAAGCAGACCGAGCCGAGCGCGCCCGCAGCCTGCAGCGCCAGCGACTGCACGGAGATCACTGTCGCTCGTTCGGTGGGCAGGACCCGGGTGTGCAGCAGGGTCGCCTGCGGGGCCGCCGTCACGCCGAGGCCGACGAACAGCAGCAGGTAGGCCGCCGCGACCACGGGCACGCCGACCGACGCTTCGTGCAGGCCCGGACCGGCGAACGCGACCCCGACCAGCGCCGCCGCGCCGAGGGCGAGGCCCGCGACGCCGGCCCTGACCGCCGAACCGAGGCGGCGCTGCACCCACGGGCCGAGCAGGCTGCCCGCCGCGCTCGCGGCGAAGCCGGCCGCCGCGACGACCGCGTAGGTGGACGCACCCCGCTCCGGGTCGCCGACCAGGCCGGCCAGCCAGCCCGGCGTCAGCAACTCGATCGCGGACAGCGCCACGCCGACTCCGGCCCCGGCCAGCAGCAGCCGGGCCAGCACCCCGTCGCGCAGGCCGAGCCGGAGGCCCGCCGCCACCGTCGCCGGTACGCCCCGCAGCACCGCGCCGACCGTGGTCCGGGGCCGTGGCGGCTCCGGCATGCCGAACACCGTGACCGCCAGGCGGGCCAGCTCGACCAACGCCGCGATCGCCACCGGGACCGCCAACGCCGGCAGCCAGAGGACCGCGCCCACCGCCAGCGGGAGCGCGCCGCCGACCAGCGTGCCGATGCCCAGACCGACGGACGACGCGGCCTCGCCCCGGGCCAGGCCCCGGGGCAGCGACGCGTCCGGACCTTCGACGGCGTGCATCGTGTCGACGAACCACGCCTCGTCGGGTCCGCTGGACAGCGCCCGCGCGATGCCGCGCAGCACCGCCGACGCGGCGAACAGCCAAAAGCCGTCGGCCACCGCCAGCAGGGCCAGGCCAGCGAAGCTGGCCACCGCCGACGCGGCCAGCACGGTGCGCCGGCCGATCACGTCGGCCAGCCCGCCCGTCGGCAGCTCGAGCGCCGCCGTCGTCACCGAGAAGACGAGCACGACCGTGCCGATGGCCGCGACGCCCAGGCCGCGCTCCAGCATGAGCAGGATCTTGGTCGCCAGGTAGAGGCCCGTCGGCAGCCAGAAGAGAAAGACCAGCAGCGCGTAGCGCCGTTCGGCGCCGCGGCCGGTCATGACTCGTCCGCCACGTCGGCCCAGCCCGCCGGGTCGATCCGCGGGAAGCCGCCGAAGTGCAGCAGCACCGTCCGCGCGTCCGGGTCGGAAGCGTCGGCCGCCGCGTGCTCGTCGATCAGCTCGATGATCCGTCGCTCCAGCTCGTGCAGCGAACGTGCCGACAGCCGGGCGCGCAGGTCGCTCATCCCGGCGGCCGCCACCCATTCCGGCGGCAGGTCGGCCTCTGCCACCTCGTAGGCGGAGACCGCGCGTTCGAGCGCCGCGAGCTGGTGCCGGCGCATGAGCGACACCGCGGCGCGGCCCTCGGCCGTCTTCGCCAGTGAACCGGTGTCCCACGACGTGGTGGCATGGCTGGCCTGCCAGCGCCGCTCCCGCCCGTCGCGCTGCTCGGCCTCCTCGACGAACCCGTAACGGGCCAGCTTGCGCAGGTGGTAGCTGGTGGTGCCCGTGTCTGTGTCGAAGCGCCGGGCCAGCTCGGTCGCTGTGGCCGGTCCGTCGGCCCGCAGCGCGCCCAGCATCCGCACCCGCAACGGGTGCGTCACCGCCTTCAGCTCATCGACCTCGGTGATGATGCGATCCGCCATGTGACGGACCGTACCAACTACAGAGATAATTCTGCAAACAAAATTCTGCGATGCGTCGGGTCAGCCCACCCACACCGTCTTCGCGTTGCAGAACTCACGGATGCCCAGGTCGGCCAGCTCCCGCCCGTAGCCCGACTCCCGGACGCCACCGAACGGCAGTTGTGGATGCGACGTGGTCATGCCGTTGACGAAGACCTGACCCGCGTCGAGACCGGCGACCCACCGCTCCTGCTCCGCCGGGTCGTTGGTCCAGGCGTTGCTCCCCAACCCGTACGACGTGCCGTTGGCCAGCTCCAACGCCTCGTCCACGGACTCGACCCGGTAGAGGCCGGCGACCGGGCCGAAGACCTCCTCCTCGTACATCCGCATGTCGCCGGTCAGATCGGTGACCACCGTCGGCGGGTAGTACCAGCCCGGCCGGTCCGGCGCCCGCCCGCCGGTCAGCACCGTGGCACCGCGGGCGACCGCGTCGGAAACCTGCGCGACCACGTCGTCGCGCACCTGCTCGGTCGCGAGCGGGCCGATGTCGGTGCCGTGGTCGAGCGGGTCGCCGACCGTCAAAGAAGCCATCCGGTCCGTGAACGAACGCGCGAACGCGTCGTAGACGTCGCCGTGCACGATGAACCGCTTCGCCGCGATGCACGACTGGCCGCCGTTCTGGCACCGGGCCTTCACCGCCGTGGTCACCGCCCGGTCGAGGTCGGCCGACGGCATCACCACGAACGGATCGCTGCCACCGAGCTCCAGCACGGTCTTCTTGAGCGCCCGCCCGGCGATCGCGGCGACCGAACGACCGGCCGGCGCGCTGCCGGTCAGCGTCGCGGCGCGTACCCGATGGTCCAACAGGATGTTCTCGATCGCGTCGGAGCCGACCAGCAGCGTCTGGAACGCACCCGTCGGGAAACCCGCCCGGGCGAACAGCTCCTCCAGCCAGAGCGCGGTCTGCGGCACGTTCGACGCGTGCTTGAGCAGCCCGGGGTTGCCGGCCATCAGCGCCGGCGCGGCGAACCGCATCACCTGCCAGAGCGGGAAGTTCCACGGCATCACGGCCAGGACCGGACCGAGCGGCTCATAACGGGTGTACGCCCGGGAGGCGCCGACCGCGCGCGCATCGGCGGGCACGTCGGCGAGCATGGCCTCGGCGTGGGCGGCGTAGTAGCGGCAGGCCGACGCGCACTTCGCGACCTCGGCCTTGGCCTCCAGCACCGGCTTGCCCATCTCGAGGGTGACGAGCCGGGCGACCTCGATCTGCTCGTTCTCCAGCAGCAGCGCGGCTTCGCGCATCCAGGCGGCCCGCTGGTCGAAGGTGGCGGCCCGCAGCGCCGCGACCGCCTCCGCGGCGTTGGCGAGGATCTGCTCGATCTGCTTCTCACCCATCGGCTCGAACGTCTTGAGCATCTCGCCGGTCGCGGGGTTGGTCGTGGCGATGGGCATGGCGTCTCCTATTCGAAGAGCGAGTGGTGCACTCCCGGCTCGGCGCGGTGGCGCGCCCGGCGGCGGCGCTGGATGACCACCAGGTCGACGGCCGCGGTCAGCACGACCACGCCGCAGAGCACGGAGAGCACCAGCAGGTCGGCCCGGGCGGCGAGCCAGGTCAGCACGGCGAAGACGACCAGACCGAAGACGGCGAGGACCAAGCGGAGGTTCAACGCCGAGTACGGGTGCCCGACAGTGCCCCGCGCGCCGCGCGGCTGACCTCCGGGACGGTTTCCGGTCATACGGGACGACTACCCGTCCCTGACCCGGCTAACCCGGTGGCGGCGTAAAGCGGAACACGTTGCCACCGAAGTCGTCGCTGACCAGCAGCGAGCCGTCGGCGAGGAGGGCGATGTCGACCGGCCGCGCCCACGGCGACTCGGCGCCGAGGAAGCCGGTGGCCAGGTCGTGCTGGTCGCCCGGGCGGCCGTCGACCCACGGAAAGTTGATCACCTTGTAGCCGGTCGGCTGGCTGCGGTTCCAGGAACCGTGCAGGGCGATCACCGCACCCAACGACGGCACGAAGGTCAGCCCGAGCGGCGCCGAGTGGGCCTGGATGCCGACGTCGACCGGGGTCGCTGCCCCGCAGTCCGCGGCCTCGCCGCCGCGGTTGAGCTCGTAGTCGCGTTGGAAGGGCATGTCGCGCAGCCCGCCCGACGGGTCCGGGTTGCAGAACGGCCAACCGTAGAAGCCACCCTGCTTGATCTTGATGAACTCCTCCGGCGGGTGGTTGTCGACGTACGCGGTGTCCTTGCGGCCGGTGGCCGGGTCGATGATGTTGTCGCGGTTGTTGACCACGACCCAGAGGTCGTGCGTGCCGGGCGCGATGGCCAGCCCCTCGGCGTTGCGCAAACCCTTTGCCACCAAGGCTTTCCCGGTGTTGTGGCCGGCGGCGTCCCAGCGGTAGACCGAGCCGCGGATCGGGTCGCTGACCGTGTCGGAGGCGCAGGCGTTGCAGGTCGACGCGATCGAGACGTAGAGGGTGTCGCCGTCCAGCGCGATGTTCTTGAGGACGTGCCCGTACTTGCCGCCGAGCTCCGGAAGGCTCTCGTCGGGCAGGCCGTCGACGATCACCTCGGGGGCACCGGCCGTGGCCGCCAGCGGATAACGGACCACCCGGTCGACCGCGGCCACGTAGATCCACTGCCGCCCGCCGACGGTGGCGAGCACCAGGTCGTGCGGGCGGTCGAGGCCGGAGAGGAAGGTGGTCGGCTCGCCACCACCCGGCGGGATGCGCATCACCCGACCGGCGTCGGGGCGGGAGACGAGCACCGCGCCGTCAGGCAGCGCGAGCAGGAAGCGGGCCTTGGGCACCCGCGCGTACACGGACGCGGTCCAGCCCTCGGGCAGGTTCACCGAGTGCTCGGTGCCGGCGATCGGCACCGGGGCCAACCCCGTGCCGGGCGAGACGGTGCCGGTCGGCGCCACCTCTGGCGGCGCCGGGTCCTGGGTGCAGCCGGCCACCAGGGTGGCCAGCAGTGCGAGCAGGGCTAGGGGTCCGGCCGGGCGCATGGTTGCAACCTACCCGGCCGGACCCCGATGCCGGTCAATGCCCGTATCTGCCGTGCCCGTACCAGTCGCGCCGCCCCCGCCAGTCGCCACGACCCTGCACGTCGCCCCGCGAGTACCAGTCACCACGGTTCGAGCGCGCGTAGTACGCACGCCTCCCCCAACTGGCCCAGTGCAGGAAGAACAGCAGGACGATCAACGGGAAGACGGGGAAGAACAGCGCGCCGTTGGCGATGAACAACGCGGCGAAGAGCACCCCGATGGCGGCGAGGATGCCCGCCCGGCGACGCACGAACATCTTCATCTCGGCCTTCGCCTGTTCCTGCGCCTCGGGCGTACGCGCGAGGGCCGCGCGGCCACCGTCGGGCAGGTCCGCGGTCAGCGGGCCGAGCTCGTCGCGGTACGTCGCGCCATATGCCGCGGCCAGCCGCTTCTCGCCCTCGTCGAGGTTGAGCCGCCCCTCGGTCATGGCGGCGCGCAGGATGGTCGCGATCTGTTCGCGTTCGGCGTCCGAGGCTCGTAGCCGCGGGCCTGTTGGCGTGGTCATGGCTCCCTCCGCTCATGTCGACCTTCTACAAGACTGCTCCTTTCCGCGACCGATTGCCTGCGGCCTGTGACGGCTATCCCGCTACTACGCAGGGAGTAGACGGATGTGGCGCATGTGGCGGCAATACTCCCCACGCGGTACGCCGGCCGGGTCTGTCGGCGGATGACCCGGGTGTGCGGCGTGCCCTAGCGTCGGTGCCATGCACGCGCCGGAGGACGCCTGGCCTCGCGCGCCCTGGGTCAGACCCGGAGAGCCGCGACGGTACGGGCGGCACGGCGCGGGCCTGGCCACGCTGCTCTCTCTGGTGCAGGTGATCGGCGCCCAGGCGGCGGCCCGCGACGTGGGCACCGAACTCGGCTATCCCCGGGCGGCGCTGCTGCTCGTCGGCTCGGTCGCGCTGGCCTGGCGACGCCGCGCACCCCTGCCGGTGCTCGCGGTCGTGCTCACGGCCACCCTGGCCTACGCCTTCTCCGGTCACCCGTACGGCCCCTTCTTCCTGGCCGCCACCGCCGCCTACTTCTCCGCCGTCGCGCAGGGTCGCCGGACATCGTCGCTGGTGCTGTCGGCGGCGGCCGTGACGGCGTACCTCTCGTGTGGCTGGTGGTTCCCGGATGCGGTTGGTGTGCCGGACGGGTCCGCCGTGACCCCCCGGCAGGCCGTGCTGGCCGGTGCCTGGCTCGTCGCGGTGCTCGCGGCCGGCGAGTTCAGCCGGGGGCACCGCGCCCAGCGCGCCGCGCTCGCCCGGATGCGGGCCGAACAGCGGCGCATACAGGAGGAACAGGAAAGGCGGCAGGCCAGCGAGGAGCGGCTGCGGATCGCCCGCGAGCTCCACGACGTGCTCGGCCACCATCTTTCTCTGATCAACGTGCAGGCCGGGGTCGGGTTGCACCTGATAGACCAGCGGCCAGAGCAGGCGCGGGAGGCGCTCACGGTGATCAAGTCGGCGAGCGCGGAGGCGCTGCGGGAGGTGCGGTCGGTGCTCGCCGCGCTGCGTCCGGCCGAGGAGGCGGCGCCGCGGACCCCGGCGCCGGGGCTGGACCGGCTGGCCGAGCTGACCTCCGGTGCGGGGTTCCCGGTCGAGACGACGGTGACCGGGGTCGCCCGGCCGCTGCCGGCCGAGGTCGACCGGGCGGCGTTCCGGATCGTGCAGGAGGCGCTGACCAACGTGCGCCGGCACGCCGGTCCGGCGGTTTCGGCGACGGTGTCGGTTTCCTACGGGCCTGACCGGGTCATGCTGCGCGTCGTCGACGACGGACCGCCGCCGGGCGCTGGGTCGTCGGCGGCGTCCGCGGGTGCCGGTGAGGCCGGCAACGGGATCGCCGGGATGCGCGCGCGGGCGGTCGCCCTGGGTGGCACGGTCACGGCCGGCCCGGATCCTGACGGCGGCGGTTGGCGGGTCGAGGCGGTCCTGCCGGACAGGGAAGAATCCGACCGATGATCAGCGTGCTGCTGGCGGACGACCAGGCGCTCGTACGCGCCGGCTTCCGTGCCCTGCTCGACGCGGAGCCCGACATCACCGTGGTCGCCGAGGCCGGCGACGGCCTCGCGGCGGTGCGGGCGGCGGCGGCCAGCCGGCCCGACGTGGTGCTGATGGACATCCGGATGCCGGGCGTCGACGGGCTGGAGGCGACCCGGCGGATCACCACCGACCCCGCGCTGACGGCCACCCGGATCGTCATCCTGACCACGTTCGAGCTCGACGAGTACCTGTTCGAGGCCCTCCGGGTCGGCGCCTCCGGCTTCCTGGTCAAAGACACCGAGCCCGTCGAGCTGATCCGCGGCGTGCGGGCGGTGGCGGCCGGCGACGCGCTGCTCTCCCCCGGCGTCACCCGGCGGCTGATCGCCGAGTTCGCGTCCCGGGACCGCCGGGCCGTGCCGCCGCTGCCTCCGCCTGACCAGCTGACCGACCGGGAGCGCGAGGTGGTCGCGCTGGTCGGCGCCGGGCTGTCCAACGACGAGATCGCGGCCCGTCTGGTGGTCAGCCCGGCGACGGCGAAGACCCACGTCAGCCGGGCGATGGTCAAGCTGTCGGCCCGCGACCGTGCCCAGCTCGTGGTCTACGCCTACGAGGCCGGCCTGGTCCGGCCATCGTGGACGGACTAGGGCTGGCGGGGTCCCGGCAGCTGGGGCGGGTTGGACCAGTACGCGGCGCGCGGCCGGTAGAGCTCGGTGGTCCGGCGGGCCAGGTCGGTGGTGGCCGACGAGTTGGCCCAGGTGCCGAGGATGATCGCCGCGCCCGGCACGATCTTCGCGAAGATGCGCTTGGCCGCCCGGATGCCGGCCATCTGGGCCAGCTTGACGCCGAGCTTGACCAGCACGCGGTGCATCGGCGTGCCGCCGCCGCGCAGCAGCACGCCCGCCTTCTCCCGGCCGGCCGCCACGCCCAGCGCCAGCCGGGCGGTCTCGGCGACCTTGTGGACCTTCTGGAGCACCAGCAGGTCGGTGGCCCGCTCGGGCTCGCGCGGGTCGACGCCGTACGCCGCTGCCACGTGCAGCACCATCCGCGCCTGGTTCCAGGCGAGCACGCCGACGTCCAGCACGGCACCCGCGATGCCGGTCGCGCCCGAGACGGCGCCCGAGAGCCGGGCCAGGTTGACGAACCGGCGCACGGCGAGGTCGGCCAGCGCGTCGGGCGGGATGCCCGGCCGCTGCGCGCGGGTGCGCTCCTGCCACTCGTGGGCCTCGGGGCCGAGCCGGCGCACCGCCTCCAGCGCGAGGTGCTCCGGCGCGTACTGCGGATCGGCCTTCATCTTCTCCCACAGGCCTGCCGGTGGAGCGACGGCCTCGGGCGCGGGCTCGGTGGCCTCCGATCCGGACGGTGGCATGGGGGGCGGGGTGTCGGCACCCGTCTCTGGGTGGGTCACTGCGTCCTCCGGGGGGATTCGGGAAGGCACTCTTTGTACCCCAGCCGCACCACTGTCACGCCCGGACTGGAGCGGCCGGCAGAGTCGGATACCCGTTCCGTACTTCACCCGTTGACCTGAAGTGCGGTAGCGTGCCCGCCTGACTGACCGTGATCAAGAACCGTGAGGGCGCGCATGTCCACGGCCGGCGAAGAACCCGGCGAGCTGCGGATCGGCGGCTGGCTGCCACCGGCGGAGCTCTCCGCCGACGCTGACGACGACCAGGTCACCCAGCTGATCCCGGCCGTGCCCACGCAACCGCGGAGCGGATCCGTGATCGGCGACGACGGTGGGACGCCGCTCAGCGGCGCTCGCCGGCCCGGCCGGCGCGTGCTGCTCGCCGTCGTGGCATCGGTCACCACGGTCGCGGTGGCGGCCGGCGTACCCCTGCTGATCTCGGCCATGGACCAGCCCGATCCGCCGAACCAGCTCGTGCTGCCCGCCCCGAGCGCTTCGGCCGGGCCGGACGTCACGCCGAGCGACCTGCCGACCAGCCGGCCGACCAAGCCGCCAGCCAGCCGGGGTGCGGTCCGGCCGCCGGCGCACGCCCCGACCTCGCCGGCCAGGACGACTGCGACGCGGCAGGACACCGCCGCGAAGCCGACGACGCAGGTGCTCGAGGCCGAGGCCGCCGATCTCGACGGCTGGGCCCGGACGCGCCGGCTCGACTCCGCGTCCGGCGGCCAGGTCGTCACGGGGATCGGCTACCGCCGCGGCGAGCTGACCTTCAGCGGGGTGAACGCCCCGCGTGGCGGCCAGTACGACCTGGTCCTCTCCTATGTGGCCGACGACAGCCGCCGGGCCTCGATCGAGGTCAACGGTCAGTCCGTCGGCCGGTTCGACTTCCCGTCGACGGGCAGTTGGCAGACGGTGAAGACAATGACGGTCCGGCTGCCACTGGCAGCCGGACCGAACACCGTCGAGCTCTCCAACTCGGATGGCTGGGCGCCGGACTTCGACCGGATCGCCCTCACCACCACAAGCTGACTTACTTCATCAGCGCGTCCACGACGGCCGTGGCGCGGTACTCGTGCTGGGCGTACGCGTCGGGGAACGCGGAGACCTGCACGGCCTGGGCCGCCGCCGTCAGCGGCATGTTCTTCCAGTTCGGCACCCGCTCGAGCGCGTCGAGGAAGGCACCCGCCGAGTACGACGGGGTCATCAGGTCCTTGACGGCGCCCCAGCCGGACGTCGAGCGCTGCTGGAACAGACCCACCGAGTCGTGGTCGGAGCCACTGCCCTCGTGGTGGTAGTTCTCCGACTCCGGCACCGCGGTGCTGGCCAGGTTGAGCAGCTGGCTCTCCTGCATGGCCGTCGCGACCGCGATGACCGCGCCGCGCTCGCCCATGCCACGCTTCTCGGCGGCCTTGACGATCTGCAGAGCGTTGTTCATCTGGGTCTGGCTCAGGCCCATGACCGGCTTCGGCTGCACCGGCCGCACGGACTTGGCGGAGTTGGCCTTCTTGGTGGCCTTCTGCTCAGCCCGCTTCTCGGCCTTGTGCTCGGCCTTCGGACGCTCGACCGACGGGGTCGGCTTGTCGGCGCCCTTGCTGCCGCCGCCACTGTGGCCGCGCTCCTCGCCGTGCCCGCCCGAGGTGGGCGGCGCGGTCGGGAACTGGCTGATCTCGGCCTTCTTGGCCGACTCGACCGCGGCGACCGCGGCGGTGGTGGCCTTGGTGTCGGTGTGGTTCTGGGTGGCAGCGGCCACGCCACCGGCGGTGGCCACGCCGACCGCGGCCAGCATGCCGCCCGCGATCGCGATCCGCGCGGGGCCGCGCTCGCCGAGGACGCTGCGCATCTTGTCGTACGCGGGCAGGGCGGTCACGCGGTCGCGAGAAGCGGTCCACATGCCGGCGGCACGCTCGGCGTACGGGTTGGCCTTGATCGAGTCGGCCGTCCGGTTCAACCGGTTCCGGGTCGAGTTGCTCATCTGCGAGGTCCGGAAGACCAGTCGCTCCTGGAGGCGGCGGGCGCCGGTCGGCCGTTCGATCGAGTCGTTGGTTTCGGGGGAACGGTCCGCGGGGGTAGCGGCGCCGTTCTCGGGCTCGAGGGTGTGGTCGTCACGCATTGGACGAGGCTAGGCAGACGGCCAGCCGATTACCCACTGTTATTTAGTGGCAGTTGCCACAAAAGCCGAATATCTAATCGGTCAGTCGATATCGGGCGCTCACGGTATGCACATAGCCTCGCGTAACCGGCAACTCGGAAAATAGCCAAATACCAGCACTCATCCGAGGTTCCGCCCTATTTTGACTCTACGTACGGTGACATTCGATGACGCCGTCGGATCGGCCCTCAGACACCCTTGGGGGGTATCCGAGCGACCCTTCGCTGAGGGGTCGCACGACTACTCTGCGTATAGAAATGACCGACAAACCGGGGGTCAGGCCCGCCTTCCGTCAGCCGCCGGTGGAATGCAGGAAGATGGACGCGTGGTTGCCCATACCGGTAACCCACCACAACTCAGGGAGGTAGGACCGCGGTGCTCGATCCGCATGCGCTCTACGAGCTTTCCGGCGACCTGCCCGATATGGGCGAGCCGGTGCTGATCCAGACGCTGTCCGGCTTCGTCGACGCCGGCAACGCCACCCGGCTCGCCCGCGAACATCTCCTGGCCACGAGCGAGAGCCGCGTCGTCGCGACCTTCGACATCGACCAGCTGCTCGACTACCGGTCCCGGCGCCCCCCGATGGTCTTCATGGAGGACCACTGGGAGGAGTACGCCGACCCGGTTCTCGAGCTCCGCATGCTCCGCGACGACGCCGGCACTGCTTATCTCATGCTCGGTGGCCACGAGCCCGATCTGCATTGGGAACGGTTCACCAAGGCCGTGATGAGCCTGATCGACCGGTTCCGGGTCAGCGTGACCATCGGCCTCAACTCGATCCCGATGGCCGTGCCGCACACCAGGCCGGCCGGCGTCACCGCGCACGCCACCCGGCGCGACCTGATCAGCGGCTACGAGCCCTGGCTCCAGCGGGTCCAGGTGCCGGGCAGCGCCGGCCACCTGCTGGAGTTCCGACTCGGGCAGGCCGGGAAGGACGCGATCGGCTTCGCCGCACACGTGCCGCACTACGTCTCCCAGGCCGAATACCCGGCAGCGGCGGAAGTGCTGCTCTCCTCCGTCTCCCGCACCACCGGCCTCCTGCTGCCCACCGAGGGCCTGCGCACGGCGGCCGACGCGGTCCGGGTCGACATCGACCGCCAGGTGGAGGAGACCAACGACGCCGCCGGCGTGGTCCACGCGCTGGAGGAGCAGTACGACGCCTTCAACCGCGGCCGGGCCAGCAACATGCTCGGCCCGCAGACCGGTCCCCTGCCCACCGCTGACGAGCTCGGAGCCGAGCTGGAGCGCTTCCTGGCCTCCCAGCCCCGCCCGGGCGACAACAACCCGGGGTCCTGATGCGCATCGCCACCTGGAACGTCAACTCGGTCAAGGCTCGTGAGCCCAGGCTGCTGGCCTGGCTCGACGAGAAGAAGCCCGACGTGGTCTGTCTCCAGGAGGTGAAGTCGACCACCGAGCTGTTCCCCACCGAGCAGGTCGGTGAGCTGGGTTACACCGCCGCCACGCACGTCGACGGTCGCTGGAACGGGGTCGCTCTCCTGTCCCGGGTCGGCCTCGACGACGTGGTGCGCGGTTTCCCCGGCGAGCCGGGGTTCCCGGACCCGGAAACCCGGGCGATCTCGGCGACCTGCGGCGGTCTGCGCATCTGGTCGATCTACGTCCCGAACGGGCGCACTCCGGACGACCCGCACTACCAGTACAAGCTGACCTGGCTGGCGGCCCTCCGCGACGCGGTCGCCGCCGACCTGGCCGGCCACGCCGAGCTGGCGGTCTGCGGCGACTTCAACGTGGCGCCGACCGACGCGGACGTGTGGGACCCGGCGGTCTTCGTCAACTCGACCCACGTGACCGCGCCGGAACGGGCGGCGCTGACCTCTCTGCTGGACACCGGCCTGCGCGACGTGGTGCCCACCCCGATGAAGGGACCGTTCCCCTTCACCTACTGGGACTACCGCGCCGGGATGTTCCACCAGAACAAGGGCATGCGGATCGACCTGGTGTACGCGACCCCGGCGGTGGCCGACCGGGTCTCGTCGGCCGTGGTCGACCGGGAGGCGCGCAAGGGCAAAGGCCCGTCCGACCACGCGCCGATCATCGTGGACTTCTAGCTTCGACCAGCGAGGCGAAGACGATGATGTTGTCGACGTAGCCGATGCTGCCGCCCTTGAACTCGCCGCCGCACGTGATCAGGCGCAACGCCGGCCGCGTGAAGTCGCCGTAGATCCGGTCGATCGGCTGGTCGGACTTCTTGAACTTCTCGACCGAGTTGACCTCGAAGATCGCCACCGAGTCGTCGCGCCGTTCCACCTCGATGCGCGCGCCCGGCTTGACCTTGGACAGGTCGTGGAAGATCGACGGCCCGTCGCGGGTGTCGGCGTGCCCGACCAGCACCGCGGGGCCGTATTGTCCCGGCGTCGGGCTGTTCTCGAACCAGCCCGCCTGGTTGTGCTTTTCCAGCGCCGGCACCTCGATCGAGCCGTCGTCGGCCAGACCCACGTCGTGCACCGGCGCGTCGACCTTCAACGACGGGATCCGGAGCTCCACGGGACGGCTCGGCTCCAGCACGGGGAACGTCCCCGGCGGCGGCACGTCGTCAGGCCCGAACGCGCCCTTCTGCACGATGCCGGAGAACGTCGCGATGGCCCCGACGGCGATCAGCACCACTGCCAGCGGTCCGGACAGCTTCCCCTTGGCCATGTCGCTAAGGCCTTTCTCGCGGATGGCGGTGCCGCGAGGTACGGGCGGCGTAGGCGCCCGGGGGTGCCGCGCCCTCGAGGTCGGCGTCGGTCGGCAGGCGCTCGGCGACGGCAGCGCGGACGTCGAGGGCGGTCGAAGCGCCGCTATGGTCCACGAGACAGGCGCCTAGGCGGTGCGCCGCCGGCGCAGCGTGACCATGGCCAGAACCAGGCCGGCCGCCAGCGCGGCCACGCCACCGGTCAGCACCACGGTGCTGTCGTCGTCGCCGGCCGTGCCGCCGAAGCCGGTCGCGGGGCCGCGGCTGGGCCGGCTGTCGTTGAGCACGTTGAGCGTGGCCTCGGCGCTGCCGGCCAGGAAGCCCGGGCAGTCGAGCACGACCCGGTAGGACCGGGCGCGGGTGTCGGCCGGGATGGTCACCGCGCCGGTCAGGTGGCCGAACTGCGGCTCGACGACCACGTCGTCGAACGCGGTCGACTCGACGGTCGCGGTGTCGTTGTCCTCCGGCGGGTCGTCGTCGGCCTCGGTGCAGCTGGCCCGGATGCCCACGATGTAGCCGGCCTCGACCGTGCTCGGCGTGAGCTCGAGGAACAGGCCGTCGGGGACGTCGGCCACCGTCGGGGTGGGTGTCGGCGCGGGCGCGGCGAACGCCGGCGCACCCGACATGACGATCATCAGGGCCGCAACCGCGGCCGTGGCCAGCACTCGACGACCGGACATCGCGACCTCCCTGCCGCCCGTGCGTCGATTGTCGCATTTGGAGCGCCCACGCGACACCTGTCAAAATCGGTCGGTGAGTGCTATCGCTGTGTCGCATATCCGCACCTTCCATAACCGTGGAGGGCGGATGGGTGACCGGCATCACGATGCCCTGGAACGGCTGTGGCCGCTTTACGGGCTCTCCGTCTCGTCCGACCCGCTCGACGCCCCCGCCCTGTTCGGCCGGTCCGCGCCGCTGGTCGTGGAGATCGGCTCCGGGATGGGAGACGCGACGGCGGCGATGGCGGCGGCCGACCCGGACCGCGACTACCTGGCCGTCGAGGTGCACGTCCCGGGCATCGCTTCCCTGCTCAGCCACATCGAGACGCGTGGGCTGAGCAACCTGCGGATCGCCCGTGGCGACGCCATCGAGCTCATGACGCACATGCTGCCCCCGGACCGGCTCGACGCGGTGCATGTGTTCTTCCCTGACCCGTGGCCCAAGCTCAAGCACCACAAGCGGCGCATCATCCAGCCCGCGCACGTGGCGCTGCTGCGCTCGCGGCTGCAGCCCGGCACGGGTGTGCTGCACTGCGCCACCGACTGGGCCCCGTACGCTGCGTCGATGCTGTCAACCCTGTCGGCCGACCCCGAACTGGTGAACACCGCCGACGGGTACGCGCCCCGGCCCGCGTACCGCGCGGTCACGCACTTCGAACGGCGTGCGGCCCGGCAGGGGCGCGACGTGTTCGACCTGGTCTTCCGCCGGCGCGCCGCGTGAACCTCGCCGACCGGATCCCGGCTGACGTCACGCCGGACTCGCTCTTCGACGCGTTCGCGGGCTGGGCGAGCGAGCGCGGCCTCACCCTCTATCCGCACCAGGAAGAGGCGTTGATCGAGCTCGTCTCGGACGCCAACGTCATCCTGAACACCCCGACGGGCTCGGGAAAGAGCCTGGTCGCGACCGGTGCGCACTTCGCGGCGCTGGCGTACGGGCGACGCACCTTCTACACCGCCCCCATCAAGGCCCTGGTCTCCGAGAAGTTCTTCGACCTCTGCCGGATCTTCGGCGCCGAGAACGTCGGCATGCTGACCGGTGACGCCGCGGTCAACGAGACCGCGCCGATCATCTGCTGCACGGCGGAGATCCTGGCCAACATCGCGCTGCGCGACGGCACGTACGCGGATGTCGGTCAGGTCGTGATGGACGAGTTCCACTTCTACGCGGAGCCGGACCGGGGCTGGGCCTGGCAGGTGCCGCTGATCGAGCTTCCGCACACGCAGTTCCTGCTGATGTCGGCCACGCTCGGCGACGTGTCGCGGTTCGAGACGGACCTGACCCGGCGCACCGGTCGGCCGACGGCGGTGGTCAAGTCGGTCGACCGGCCGGTGCCGCTGATGTACACCTACGCGGTCACGCCGATGCACGAGACGTTGCAGGAACTGCTGGACACCCGGCAGGCACCCGTGTACGTCGTGCACTTCACGCAGGTCGCCGCGCTGGAGCGGGCGCAGGCGCTGATGTCCGTGAACGTGGCCACCCGGGCCGAGAAGGACGCGATCGCCGCCGCCATCGGCAACTTCCGGTTCTCGGCCGGGTTCGGGCGCACGCTGTCGCGGTTGGTGCGCCACGGGATCGGCGTGCACCACGCCGGCATGCTGCCCAGATATCGGCGGCTGGTCGAGACGCTGGCCCAGGCCGGGCTGCTGAAAGTCATCTGTGGCACGGACACGCTCGGGGTCGGCATCAACGTGCCCATCCGGACGGTCCTTTTCACGGGACTGTCCAAATACGATGGTCAGCGCGTACGGCTGCTCAAGGCTCGTGAGTTCCACCAGATCGCGGGTCGGGCCGGGCGCGCGGGGTTCGACACCGTCGGCACGGTGGTGGTGCAGGCGCCGGAGCACGTGATCGACAACGAGCGGGCGTTGGCCAAGGCGGGTGACGACCCGCGCAAGCGGCGGAAGGTCGTCAAGAAGAAGCCGCCGGAGGGCTCGATCGGCTGGGGACGGGCGACGTTCGACCGGCTGATCGAGGCCGAGCCGGAACCGCTGCAGTCGTCGTTCCACGTGTCGCACGCGATGCTGCTCAACGTGATCGGCCGACCGGGCGACCCGTTCCAGGCCATGCGGCACCTGCTGACCGACAACCACGAGGAGCCGGCGGCCCAGCGACGGCACATCAAGCGGGCGATCGCCATCTACCGCGCCCTGCTGGCCGGCGGGGTGGTCGAGCGGGTCTCGCCGCCGGACGCGTCGGGCCGGACCGTGCGGCTGACCGTGGAGCTCCAGGCCGATTTCGCGCTGAACCAGCCGCTGTCGCCGTTCGCGCTGGCCGCGATCGAGCTGCTGGACCGCGAGTCGCCGGACTACTTCCTCGACGCGCTGTCGGTCCTCGAGTCCACTCTGGACGACCCGCGTCAAGTGCTGTCGGCCCAACGGTTCAAGGCCCGCGGCGAGGCAGTGGCGGCGATGAAGTCCGAGGGGATCGAGTACGAGGAGCGGATGGAGCTCCTGGAGGAGGTCACCCATCCGCGTCCGCTGGCCGAGCTGCTCGAAGACGCGTACACGATGTATGCCCGTGGTCATCCTTGGGTCTCCGACCACGAGCTGGCGCCGAAGTCGGTGGTCCGCGACATGTACGAGCGGGCCATGACCTTCGGCGAGTACGTGTCGTTCTACGGGCTGTCGCGGTCGGAGGGGCTGGTCCTGCGGTATCTGGCGGACGCTTATCACGCGTTGCGGCGGACCGTGCCCGAGGACTCGCGGACCGAGGAGCTGTCGGATCTCATCGAGTGGCTCGGCGAGCTGGTGCGGCAGGTCGACTCCAGTCTGCTGGACGAGTGGGAGCGGCTGCGCGATCCGCAGTCGGTCGACGAGGAGGTCGCGGACATCGAGCGGCCGCCGCCGGCCGTCACCCGCAACCGTCGGGCGTTCCGGGTGTTGGTCCGCAATGCGCTGTTCCGCCGCGTGGAACTGGCGGCGTTGCGGGACTGGGAGTCACTCGGGGAGCTGGACGGAGCGGACGGCTTCACGGCGTCGGAGTGGGCCGAAGCTTTGGCCCCTTATTTCGACGAGTATGCCGATATTGGCGTCAGTCCGGATGCGCGTGGTCCGTCCCTGTTGCTGATCGATGAGAAACCCGACCGCTGGGACGTTCGGCAGATCTTCGACGACCCCGAGGACGACCACGACTGGGGCATCGAGGCCACGGTCGATCTGGCCGCTTCAGACCTCGCGGGGGTAGCCGTGGTGACCGTGACCCGGGTGGGCACAGCGGCGTCTTTCGATTAGAATAGGTGTACGAAAATCGCCGCTGACCAGCGGAGATCTTGAGGCCTGGAGGGCACCTGTGACCTCACCCGCCGTCCCGTACGCCACTCTTCTCGCCTTCGCCCGCTACGTCGACCGCACCGGCCCGGCCAAGGCCACGTTCGTGGGCGGCCTCCGCAAACAGCGCGAGTCCCGCTCAGGCTTCAACCCCCACGGCCAACTCATCAAAGCCCTCAAAAGCGACATAGCCTTCCACGGCGAAGGCCGCCACCTCCACGCGGTGGTCAACGAGGTCAAACCACGCTGGAAGCCGCTCTACGAGGCTCTACTACCGGGCGCCCTGACCTACCTAGGCACGCTGGACAAGGACACAGACCTAGCCCAGACCCGTGACGCGATCGCCATGGTGGGCGACCTCCCGGTAAAGATCAACCCCCACTTCGGCCTACGCCACCCAGACGGCCAAGCCGAAGCGGTCCGCCTGCACATGGACGAGCAACCCCCGAGCCGCGAAACGGTGATGGCCACGCTGCACCTGATGAGCCGCCACATGGACCAGGTCCTCCCCCACGCGCAACCAGCCCTGGTAGACCTACGCCGCGGCACCATCCACCGCCCCGACCCGTCGGTAAAGGCCGCGCAGGTCGAACAATGGCTAGCCGGCGAAGCAGCAGCCTTCCGCGCAACCTGGTCGGTAGCGGCGTAACCGCGCCGCCGGCGGGAAGCGCTCAGCCGCTTCCGCGCCGGCGGACCGGGAAGCACTAATCGTCCGCGCCAACGTTCGCGCGCTTGCCGAGGGCAACGTGAGCCGCTCGCAGCAGACGGAGCTGGAGCCCGGGACACCGTTCGGGCTCCCCCAAGCCCGCGCAACTGGCCCAGGTTGGCCCGACGCAGCCGCCGCCCGCAACACCTCGACGAACGCTCCCGCGTAACCGATTCTGCGCAGGGCCGCCGCGCCGGCGACCACACCGGCCCGAACGGCACAGACCGCCGGGCGTCCGCGCGCTCAGACCCAGGCGGTCTGTCGTGGCCAGCGGCCTCAAAGGGACCATGCCCTTTCATCGGGCGTGACCGCCCGCATCGCCCTTCAACGTCAGCGCTGATGCGGTCCCCCGGTACGGCCATCCCTGCCCGCTCCGCCGCGGCGGTCCGCGCCGCATAGCGCGGTCCGCCCGCAGTGTCGCGTGTCGCGGCAGATCTCGGTAAATGGCGCGGAGTCTCGCGGGCTCTGCGGTCTCCGTCGGAACGCCCGCGCAGGAGCTGGTCAGGACCTTGTAGCTGCCTCCCCGGCCGCCCTTGCGTCTCGCGCGTGCGACCACGACGGCACGACGTAGGGAAACACCTGATTCGTAGCCTGGCCCGCGGCCATAGCGTCGGGGTGTGTCTGTGACGGCCGCTCGGGGTGGGAGGCCGCTTGGGCACGACCGAACGACGGAGGCGTGGTCATGCGGCGGGTATTCGCGTCGTTGTTATTGGTGGGGGCGTTGCTCGCGCCGTCGGCGTGTGGTTCGGGCGACGGGGGCGACACCTCGCCGGCCGCGGACTCGGCTGTTGCCGACGACGGCGACGCGGCCGGCGCGGTGTCGACGAGCGTGCCCTCCTGTCCGTTCACGGCCGACCAGGTGACGGAGCTGGTCGGGCAGCCGATGACCGACGAGGGCAACTGCCTGTTCGGTGACGGTAAGGGGGTCGCCAGCCTGACCGTCACCGTTGCCTCGGCGTTGGCCGGGGAGACGACCTACGACTACCAGCGGGAGACAGCCGGCAAGTCGTTCCCCAAGGTCAGCGACATCGGCAAGGGCAAGAAGTCCTATCTGGCCATCAAGGACATCCAGGCCGAGGCGGCGCTGATCAGTGACAAGGGCGCCTACACGCTCATCATGAGCAGCTTCAGCTTCGACGAGGCTAAGTACGACAAGACCATGAACGCCCTCATCGACACCATCCTCGGATGAAGCGGCGGCTGGTCGTCCTCGCCGTCGCTCTCACGACGCTGGCCGGCTGCGGCGGCGACCCGGCAACGACCCCGGCAGGACCGGCGAGCGCCACCGGCGCGGCGACACAGGAGGCGCCCGCGACCGAGGCCGCGCCGGCCACCCTGCCCGACCCCTGCGAGCTGATCACCCAGGCCGACGCCGAGAAGCTGGCCGGCACCCCGCTCGACCCGCCGGTGCCCGTGAGGGAGACGTGCACGTACACCGGACCCGTGACCGGGCCGACCGCGCAGGTCGAGATCTTCGTCGGTGACGGGGCCAAGAAGTTTCTTGATATCGATCGGGAGCTCAAGCACGAGTTCACCGAGCTCGCCGGCATCGGGGACGAGGCCCACCTCGAGGACGGCACCGTCTTCTTCGCCAAAGGCGGCGTCTGGGTGAGCATCCGGCTCGTCCGGCTCGTCGACCCCGAGGAGACCCACAAACCGCTGGAGGCGGCGGCCCGCACCGCCGCGGACCGGATGTGAGACGCCTCCTGGCAGTCGCGCTCGCCGCCGTGCTCCTGACAGCCGGCTGCGCCGACGAACAGCGACCGTCCGATGAGGACCTCTCCTACGGCGCCGCGCCCACGCCCGAAGGGGTGACCCTCCAGCCCGACGTCGTCATCGTCGGCGGGGGCAGCCGCGCGGTCCGTTCCGTCACCGCCGACGGCCTGTCGTGGCGCATCGACAAGAACGCGGCGCACGCCGGCGACCTCGCGCCGGGCAAGGTCATGTTCGTCACGGAGCGCGGTGTCGGCCGGGTGCTCGACATCGCGCCCGTCGGCGACGACGACCTGCTCGTCACCGTCGGGCCGGTGGACATCACCGAGGTCGTCCGCGACGGCACCTTCGCGCGGGACGACGTCGCACTCGAAGACCCCGTCATCTACCCGGCGGGCGAGCCGTTCTGGGCCGACGAGCAGCCGAAACCGCCGAGCACCTACGGGCGCTCCGTGCCGGTGCAGCGGCGCACGGACCAACCCACCCAACCGGGCCGGCAGCGCGGCGGCGAGGTCAAGGCCCACGCGCTCGGCTACACCGTCTACCCGACCTGCTGCACCAACGGGGCCGGAGTTCATTTCACCTACGACGACGGTGGTGTACGCCTCGTCGGCACCGTCACCCTTACCAGCCGGACGCCGACGGCCGCGTTCCACCTGGCGATCGGCGGCGGCACGGTGACCCGGGCCGAGCTCGAGATCAGCGGCGGCTTCGGCATAAAGGCCGAGTTCGAGGCCGGGATCAAGGACGGCAGGAACCACAAGAAGGTCTTCCCGATCGCCGCCGACCTGTCGTTTCCGATCGGCGCGCTGGCCGGCATCCCGCTGTCGTTCACCGTGAGCCAGACGCTGGGCGTGACCACCGCGTTCGGGGCCAAGGTCGGCACGGTCAAGGGGTCCGGAGAGTTCTCGCTGGCCGGTTCGCTCGGCTTCGGGTACGCGAACGGCACGTTCGGACCGCACGTGAAGCACGACTTCCAGCGCCGGTCGAGCCTGCTGAACTCCCTGACCGGCGTACCCGTCGGAGTGATGGGTCTGGTCATCGAGCACGGGGTCAGGTTCACCGTCGGGATCGGCGCGTTCCTGTTCAAAGCGGGCGTCTACTTCGAACTGATCACGAGGTACGGGTCGACGCTCGGGTCCGCGCTCGGGGCTCCGTACGCCCAATGCCGTGGTGTGGCCATCGGTGTGCACGCGGCGTTCGGGGTCGGCTACACGATCCTGGATCCCGTGGTCAAGGTGATCAACTCGTTCCTGAGCCTGCTCAAACCGTTCAAAGTGGTCGACATACCGCCGATCAAGAGCTCGGGCGGCATCCGGTCGACGAGCGAGATCTACACGAACGAGGAGGTCATCCCCGACGTGGCGGTCTGTGGGCACGCCCCGTCGTAGCCCCGTGCGATCATCGCCCATGTGGAGTTGGGCGTGGTCGGTCGCGACGCCATCCTCGCCGAGGCCCGGCAGACCCTGACCAAGGGCACGTCCGTGCTGCTCGAAGGTGACGCCGGGATCGGCAAGACGGCGGTCTGGCGCGCCCTCGTCGACGACGCGCGCCGCCGCGACTGGCTGGTGCTCGCCTGCGCGCCCACCGAGGCCGAGGCCGCACTGCCGTTCGCCGCGCTGTCCGACCTGATCCGGCCGCTGCGTGACCTCGTGCCCGCGCTGCCGCCGCCGCAACGGGCCGCCGCCGACGCGGTGCTGCTCACCGACTTCCCCGACGAGGTGGTCGACGAACGCGCGATCGGCGCGGCCACGCGCTCGCTCCTGGAACGCGCCGCCCGGCCGCTGCTGGTGGCCCTCGACGACGCGCCGTGGCTGGACCAGCCCAGCGAGCGCGCGATCCGGTTCGCCCTGCGCCGCCTGGCGCCCCGGCCGCCGGCGCTGGTCGCCTGCCGCACCGGCGGCACCGCGCCGACCGCGGCGGCCCTGGACCTCGACGACGCGCACCGGGTCGCGTTGACCCCGCTGGGCGCCGGCGCCCTCCACCAGATCATCCGGGACCGCCTGGGCGGCACCCTGAGCCGCTCGCTGCTGGCCCGCATCGCCCGCGACGCCGGCGGCAACCCGCTGCTGGCGATCGAGCTCGCCCGCGCGGTGCTGCGGTTGCCGCGACCACCGGGGCCGGGCGAGGACCTGCCGGTCGTGGCGTCGACGCGGCAACTCGTCGCGGACGCCACCCGGGCACTCCCCCCGGCGAGCCAGGCCGCGGTCCGCCTAGCCGCGCTGCTCACCGTGCCCACTGTGGACGATCTGGTCGCGGCCGGCGTAGCCGCCGCCGACCTCGATCCCGCCGAGGAGGCCGGGCTGCTCACGGTGACCGGGAGCGGCGTCGCGTTCACCCATCCGGTGTACGCCAGCACCGTCCGCGCCGGAACGCCGGCCGACACGCGCCGCCGGATGCGGCGAACCCTCGCCACCGCGGTCGCGGACCCGGACGAACGCGCTCGACAGCTGGCCCAGTGCACGACCGGCCCTGACCTGGCGGTCGCCGCCGAACTGGCCGCCGCCGCCCGCCGCCAGCGAGCCCGCGGCGCACCAGCGGTCGCCGCAGACCTTTACGAACGCGCCGTGGAACTGGCCGGCCCTCCACAGAGCGAGTTCCGCGCCGAGGGCGCCGAACGAGACGGCGCGGACCTCACCGACCCGGCGATTGTCGCCCGGTCCGGCGACCAGGAGGACCCCGGCGAGACCACCGGCCCCACACCTCCAGCTGCAGTCCTGGACGCCGAAGGCGGCCGCCGAGCCGACCACGACCGGACGACAGACCCCGCGCGATCCGACTCCTGCCCGCGCTCCGAGGGCGGCGACCTGGCCGACGCTGACCAATGGCGACTGGCTGCGGTCCGGTGCCGGTTCGACTGTGGTGACTACACCGCGGCCGCCGCTGCCGCCGACGCCGCGGCGCGGGCCCTTGCCGGCGACGCACGAGCCGAGGCGTTGTTGTTGCGGGCGATGGTGGCGTGGGGAACCGACGACCTGCGCGGCGCGGTCGATGCCGCCGAAGCCAGCCTGGCCGTCGCCGGCGCCGGAAGCCGCCTGGAAGGCCGGATCCAGGCCCACCTGAGCATGTTCCAGGACATCCCCGACCGCGGCCGTGCCCACGCTCACGCGGCCATCCGACTGCTCGGCGAGGAGGACGAAGAGCGGCCCCTGCTCTGCGCGGCCCTGCTCAACCTGTTCTTCCACGAGGCCCGCGCCGGGGTGGCCCGCACCGACCTGCTCGACCGGGCGCTCGCCCTCGAGGACGGCACCCCGTCGTGGCTGTCCGGCACCATCCCCGCGATCTGGTGGAAGGGCATCGACGACCACGGCCGCGCCCGCGAACGGTTGCACGAACTGCTCTCCCATGCGACCGCGTACGGTGACGAGCCCTGGCAGCACGAGGTGCTCACCCACCTCGGCGAGGCCGAGCTGCTCGCCGGCCGGTTCACCGCCGCCGGTCGGCACATCGCCGACGCGCGTGAGCTCGGCGAGATGCTCGGCACCGGGCTGGTCGGTGAGACCTGGCTGGCCGGCACTCTGGACGCGTACCTCGGCCGGCTCGACGCCGCCGACGCCGTCGTCGAAGCCGGCCTGGCCCGCGGCCGCGCCAACGACGATCCCTGGTGCCTGCGCATCCACCTCCAGCTCGCCGCCTTTGTGCAGCTGTCCCGCGGGCGCTCGGCGGAGGCCGCGGAGACCTACAACGAGCTGGCCACCCTGCTCGGCGACCTCGGCGTGGTCGAGCCGATCACCCAACGCTTCGAGCCGGACTGGATCGAGGCGTGCGTCGGCGCCGGCGACCTGGACACCGCCCGACGCGCCCTGGACCGCTTGGCCCAGCGGCACGACCGGCTGCCCCGCCCGTGGACCACGCTCGGCCTCGCCCGCAGCCGCGTCCTGCTGGACACCGCGACCGGCGCCGACCCGATGCCCGCCCTGGCCGCGCTCACGGCCGCCCGCGACAAAGTCCCCGCCGACGTGCTGCCCGTCGACCGTGCCCGCTGTCTACTGGTCGCCGGCATGGCCCACCGCAGGGGCCGGCGCAAGCGCGAGGCCCGCGCGGCCCTCGAGACGGCCGCGGCCGAGTTCACCGCCCTCGGAGCGGCCGCCTTCGCCGACCGGGCAACGGCGGAGCTGACCCGCACCACCGGCCGGACGACCGCGGCCACCGAGCTGACCCCGACCGAGCTGCGGGTGGCGAGGCTCGCGGCGGAAGGGCAGACCAACCGGGCGATCGCCGACGCGCTCTTCATCAGCCCGAAGACGGTGGAGGCCAACCTGGCCCGCGCGTACCGCAAACTCGGCATCACCAACCGCGCCCAGCTCGCGGTCACGATGACCCGCCTCGCGGACTAGAACCGGGTGGCGGCAGGCCGCGCCGCGCCCGTAGGGTCCCGCACATGGCCGATCAAGAGCTGCGCGCCGACGACGGCACCATGTTGGCCCGGTTCCGGTCCAGGGACGACGACGGCGAGCGCGTCGCCGCCGAGGTGCGGCCCGCGCCCGGCGTCGCGATGGAAAGGGTGGCCGCGCAGGCGCTGCGGGACCTGGCCGGTGTCCGGTTCGAGACGCCCGACGACGACCTCGCCGCCGCGCTCGGTGTGCCGATCGAACGCTCCGCGACCGACCTGCGGCACGACCTGACCGACCTGCCGGCTCCAGAGCCGCTGCCGGCCGGTTGGGCGCTCGCGGAGGCCGGCTGGGACGACGACCTCGCCAAGGCGGCCGCGGCCGCCTACCCACCCGGTCACCCGGACGGAGGCTGGAGCGAGGACGACACCAAGGCCGTCCGCGGCATGTTCGAGCGGGCCGACCCCGTGCCTCCGCTGGCCGCTGCGTCGGCCCGCCTCGTCGGCCCCGACGGACGAAGCGCCGGCCACGTGCTGTGCGCCGGCCCGGTGCCGTGGCTCGACCACCGTTGCGCGTGGATGCTCAACATCGCCGTCGGACCACAGGCTCAGGGCCGCGGGTTCGGCCGCGCCCTGCTGACCCACGCGCTGCACGGCACCCGCGCGGCCGGCCTCCCGAGCCTGGATCTGTCCGTCGTGGACGGCAACCCGGCCCGCCGCCTCTACGACGCGGCCGGCTTCCGACCCGTCGTCCGCGTGCTCACCCTGCGCCTGCCGGAGGCCTGACATGGAGATCGTGACGCGAGCCGACCGCCCCGACCTCGACGAGCAGGCGGCCGTGGTGTTCCGCGAACGCTGGCCGGAGTTCATCTTCCACGACGAGGTGCCGAAACAGTACCTGGACCGGGTCGAGCGGTTCTTCTCCCGCTACGACATCATGGTGCTCGACGACGACGGCGCCGTGGTCGCCGGCGGCTGGGGCGTGCCACTGGCCTGGAGCGGAAAGCTCGAGGACCTGCCGGACGGGTACGACGACACGATGGTGCGCGCGGTCGAGGGCCACGAGGCCGGCACGCCGCCGACCACGCTGAGCTTCATGGCCGCCGCCGTGAGCTCGGCCCACGACAAGCGCGGACTGGCCACCACCGTCCTGTCCGGACTGACCCGGCGCGCGCACGACGACGGCCTGACCCAGGTGATCGCGCCCCTGCGGCCGACCTGGAAACACCGCTACCCGCTGGTGCCGATGGCGGAGTACGCCGGCTGGACCCGCCCCGACGGCCTCTCCGTCGACCCGTGGATCCGCACCCACCAGCGGATGGGCGCCCGCATCCTCGCGCCGGCGCCACGCTCGATGGTCATCGCGGGCACGGTGGCCGAGTGGGAGACCTGGGCCGACATGCCCTTCCCGGTCACCGGCGACTACGTGGTCCCCGACGCGCTCAACCTGGTGCGCATCGACCGCGAGACCGACCGAGGCGTCTACGTCGAGGAGAACCTCTGGGTCCAGCACAGCGCCGTCAGCTGACGCCGAACTCGTCGCGGAGTGAGCGCACGACCGCGCCGCCCGGGCGGTCGCGGAGCTTGCCGTCTACCGTGACGTCGAGCAGGTCGTCGTAGAACGCGACCAGCCCCGCGATCGGCATCGCGTCGGGCAGCGGGGCCAGGTAGGACCAGACCACATTGGACCGTGAGTCTGTCGACCAGTAGGAGGCCTCGCCCTTGTACGGGCAGTACGACACCTGGTCGCTCGCCTCGAGCGGAGCGACCACGTCCTCCCGGGGCAGGTAGAACCGCACCGGCAGGCTCGTCTCGAAGACCAGCACCGCGCGGGTGGTCTCGGCCAGCAGCGTGCCGCCGTCCTCGATCCGGATCCGCCGGGAGCTCGCACGCGCGTCCACGCGGTGGTACGGGTCGCGCGGGTGCGCGTGGATCCGCTCGTCCTCCTCGAACCACTCGAACGCGTCGAAGTCGAGGACGACGTAGTCGTCGAGGTCGGGATCGGCGGGCCGGAACCCGGCGTCGGGCCGGCTCTCGCCACCGGCCGAGATCGTCAGCGACCGGCCGGCCGTGGAGTGCACGGAGAACGGGATGCCCGGGTGCAGGAACCCTGGGCCGCCCGGCATCACCTCGTCGCCAGGAGTGATCGTGGCCCGCAGGACGGAGGCCGGCACCGCGTACGTCGGGACGATCCGCGTGGGCTCCCAGACCAGCACCGCGTCGGTGGTGTCCACAACGGTCTCGCCACCGAGGACGGCGCGGACCCGCTTCTCGGTCGGTTCGTGGCGCAGCTCCTTGAAGCGCTGCGCCATGGCATCACGCATCCGGGTACTCATGTCTCCACCTTGACGCGGTCAAGGCGCCGGCACCACCCACGGGAACGCGTCACGGCGCATCTCGGCCGCCACCGACGGGTCCAGGCCGGAGCTCGTCGCCGAGTCCAGGACCAGGGAGAACATCACCTCGGGTGCGTTGTCGGCCAGCGTGCGGCCGTTGATGCCGGTGAAACCGAAACTGGCCGGGGTGCCGACGGTGTACGGCATCACCTCCGGGAAGATCCGGCGCGCGACGAGCTGGCCGTAGCCGTCGGCGTCCGACGTGTTCCCGCCGTTGGCGGACACCACCGCGGCGATCTTCTCGGCGATGTACTTGCCGTCCTCGTTGAAGTCCTGCGCCGGATGGCGCTCGTTGGCCGGGTTCGAGAAGTCGGTGTCGTCGGGCCAGAAGATCGGCCACATCATCGGCAGCCCGAACCGGTTGATCTGGCGCCAGCCGCCGGCGTCGGTGGCCAGCTTGGTCGCGCACCAGACGCCGATCTTGGCACCCGGCCGCAGCCTCGGGTGGTCGTGCGAGACCTCGAGGACGATCGTGTAGACCTGCGTACCGCCGAAGGTGTTCTTCGGTTTGCCCGAGCGCCATTTCGACAGGTCGACCTTCGCGCCGTCCTTGACCGCTGCGTTGATGACGAACAGCTCGTCGAGGTCGATGTAGAAGGGGTCGTTGATCCGACCGGCGTACACCCGGACGTTGCCGGCCTCGGTGGGCTCACCGGTGCGGCCCGTCGCGACCCGGACGCCGGTCTCGTCGTCACCGCGGGCCTCGGTGCCGCTCAGCTCCCACACCTCGTACGCCTGCTTGCCGTCGGCTCCTTCGGGTTCGAACGACACCCGGTAGGTGAGCTCCTCGGTGTCGGCCTCGTCGAAGTGCACCCGGAACTCGTAGCGCGCCTCCGCGTGGAAACCGGCCGTGACGTTGGGTTCGGTGATATTGGAGTTGACGTCCATCATCAGCACGGTGCACCCGTCACCACCGAAGACGTAGAGGTCGTCGATGAAGAGCTGGCCGCTCTGTCGCGCCAGTGGGGTGTCGAGATGGTGGGACATGGCGCGCCTCCGTATCAACGCCGGGAAGCTTTTGACGCTACCGGCGCGGACCCGGCACCCATGGCGGAACGGTCAGGTGTGCGGTTTCGGCCGGCATGTCCGCGGTCGGACCTCGTCCGTCGATCGCGACGGACCACGTCTTCCCAAGGCTCGACTTTGTGGTTTAAAGTTCTTTACGTGAGTGAGAGCTTTGTCGACAACGAACAGCCGCCCGGCGACCCCGCCGAGGCGCTCCGGATGATCGAGGAGCAGCGGGCGGCCGCGGTGCGCCAGATCTACGTCGACGACCGGTGGTGGTTCTGGCCCTGGGGTTTCGCCTGGTCGGTCGGCTTCGGGCTGATCTTCCTGCGGTTCGGTCCCGGCGGCCAGGTCTTCGTCGACCTGCCCGACTGGCTGCCGACCGCGGTGCTGGTGGCCCTGATCCTGGCGGCCGGCGTGATCTCCGGGCTGACGGGCGCACGGGCCTACGGCCACATCGCCGGCGAGTCGGCGAAACGCGGCGCCTACTACGGCTGGGCCTGGATGATCACTTTCACCGCCATGACGGTGATCCTGGTCCGGATCAGCGACCGGCTCCCCGCCGACCTGCAGATCGTCGTGTGGTCCGCGACCATGGTCGGCCTGACCGGGGCGCTGCACCTGGCCGGCGGAGCGATCTGGCTCAACCGCCAGCTCTTCCTGCTCGGCGCCTGGATCTCGGTGGTCAACGTCGCGGGCGTCCTGGCCGGCCCGGGCTGGCAGGCGCTGATCATGTGCGTCGCGGGCGGTGGCGGCATGCTCGTCTTCGGCCTGGTGGCCAGCCGGTGGCATCGCCGCGGGCGGCGGCATGACTGATACGCCACTCGACCCGGTCATTCACGCCCAGGCCCGGCTGCGGGTCGTCGCCGCGTTGTCCACATTGGGCTCGGGAGACCAGATCGCCTTTCCCCGCCTCCAGGAGATTCTCGGCATGACCGCCGGCAACCTCTCCGTGCATCTGCGCAAGCTCGAGGACGCCGGTTACGTCGAGATCACCAAGACCCACCGCGGCCGCACCCCGGTCACCCTCGTCGCGCTGACCCACCGCGGCCGAGCCGCCTTCGAGCAGTACACCGCATCGGTACGCGCCCTGCTGCAACCCCCGGACATCAAGGAGAAGACATGATCCTCGCCGAGGCGATCGAGGTCAGCCGCCGGTACGGAGACGTCACCGCCCTCGACCGCGTCTCGCTCCAGGTCACCGAGGGCGAGCTCGTCGGCCTGCTCGGTCCCAACGGCGCCGGCAAGACCACGCTGGCCAGCCTGCTGACCGGGGTGCGCCGGCCGGACGAGGGCCGCGTCACGCTCTGCGGCGGCGACCCGCGCGACCCGCGTACCCGGCAGGCGCTCGGCGTGACACCCCAGGAGACCGGGCTGCCGGCCACCCTGCGGGTCGGCGAGGTCGTCGACTTCGTCGGCGCCCACTACCCGAACCCGGTCCCCCGCCCGGAGCTCCTGGAGCAGTTCGGTCTCGCCGACCTGGCCAAGCGGCAGACCGGCGGCCTCTCCGGCGGTCAGAAGCGCCGGCTGGCCATCGCGCTCGCGTTCGTCGGCCGGCCGAGGATCGTGGTGCTCGACGAGCCCACCACGGGCCTCGACGTGCAGTCCCGGCGCGGCCTGTGGGACGCCATCAAGGCCTACCACGCCGGCGGCGGCACGGTGCTGCTCTCCAGCCACTACCTGGAGGAGATCGAGGCGCTCGCCGACCGGGTCGTGGTCCTGGGCCGGGGCCGGGTGCTCGCCGACGACACGGTCACCGCGGTCCGCGGCATGGTCGGCGTCCGCCGCGTCAGCTTCGCGTGCGACGGCGAGCCCCCGGCCCTGCCCGGCGTGGTCGCGGTCGAGCAGCGCGACGGGCGCACGCACCTGCTCACCCCGGACTCCGACGCGCTGGTCCGCGCGCTGGTCGCGTCCACGGTGGACTTCCGCGACCTGGAGGTCGCACCGACCTCGCTCGAAGAGGCCTTCCTGGCCATCACCGACAGCTCCGACGCCGTCGCACTAGCCGCCTGAGAACGGAGCACCCCTTGTCGACGCTCGCCCTCGTACACGCCAGATATCAGCTCCTCGAGACCATCCGGATCCCGATCGCCCTGATCGGCTCGGCGTTCTTCCCGGCCGCCTCGATGCTCTTCTTCGTCGTGCCGTTCGCCGGTGACGACCCGGTGGCCGCCACCTACGCCACCGCCTCGATGGTCACCTTCTCCATCATGGTGAGCAGCTTGTTCACCTACGGGGTCGGTGTCGCCGACGACCGCTCACAGCCGTGGGACGGCTACATGCGCACGCTGGCCGCCGGCGCCGCACCCCGGTTCACCGGACGGATCCTGGCCGGCATGGCGATGTCGCTCGTCTCGCTGGTGCCCGTCGTGCTGATCGGCGCCCTGCTCACCGAGGCCACCGTCTCCGCGCTGGGCTTCGTGCTGGGCGTCGCGACCGTGTTCGTCGGCGCGCTGCCCTTCACGTTGATGGGCCTCGCGATCGGCTACTCGCTCCCCCTCAAGGCCGCCCTGGTGGTCTGCCAGGTCATCTTCTTCCCGCTGGCGTTCGGCGGCGGCCTGATGTCCTCCCCCGACCAGGCGCCCGCCTTCATCGCGACGATCGCGCCCTACCTGCCCACCCGCGGCGCGGTCGAGCTGCTCTGGGCGGCAGTCGCCGACTTCGAGCCGGACGCCACGTCCCTGGTCATGCTGGCGGTCTGGACCGTGGTGGCGGGAGCGGTCGCCGTCTGGGCCTACCGCCGGGACGAAGGCCGCCGCTTCCGCTAAGGGATGAGGACGGTCAGGCGCTGCGTCGCGCGGGTCAACGCCACATAGAGGTCGTTGACCCCGCGCGGCGACTCCGCCTCGATGCCGTCCGGGTCCGCGACCACCACCGCGTCGAACTCCAGGCCCTTGGACTGCCGGGCACTGAGCACCGCCACCGGGCTCTCCAGGTCGGGCTCGTCGCCCACGGCGACCGCGAGCGACGGCAGCGCGGCCCGGGCCTCCTTGGCCAGCGCGGCGACCCGCGCAGCCGGCGCGATCACCGCGAGCCGGCCGCCCTCGAGCACCGCGGCCTCGCCGGCCAGCACGGTCGCCAGGTCGTCCAGCGAGCCCCGCACCGGCTGCTGCCCGGTGGACCGCACCGAGCGCGGCGGCGTGGCCGTCGGGTCGATCCGGGCCAGCACCTCGCCGGCCAGCGACATCACCTCGGCCGGCGTGCGGTAGTTGACGCTCAGCTCGGCCAGCTTCCAGCGGTCGGTGACGTACGGCTCGAACACCTCCGACCAGGACGCCGCACCGGCCGGGTCGCCGGTCTGCGCGATGTCGCCGACCACGGTCATCGACCGGCTCGGCGAGCGGCGCATCAGCAGCCGCCAGGCCATCGGCGACAACTCCTGCGCCTCGTCGACGATGACGTGCCCGAACGCCCACTTCCGGTCGCGGGCGGCCCGCTCGGCGGCGCTGAGGTATTCGCCGTCCTCCTGCCGCTCGGCCAGTCGCGAGGCGTCCAGCAGGTCGGTCACCAGCAGCAGCTCGGGGTCGTCCTCGTCCTCGACGTCGATCGACGCGGAACCGCGGGCGATCTCCAGTGCGCCCTCGGCGTAGGAGAGCTCCGACCGGCGTACCCGCTCGGCCATGGTCTTGGCCGCCGCCTCCAGCTCGGGCAGCGGACCGAGCTGCTCGGCGGCCTCGTCCAACAGCGGCGCGTCGGCGGGCGTCCACGGCGCGCCGACCGGCCGGACCAACGCCGCCGCCTCGGCCAGGGTGAGCGAGTCCCCGCGGGCGGCCGCCAGCCGCTGCGGCGACGAGAACAGGTCACGCAGCAGCCGCTGCGGGGTCAGCCGGGGCCAGAGGGTGTCCAGCGCGGCCCGCACACCGTCGTTGGCGGCGAGCTCCGCGCGGATGTCGGCCAGGTCGGCGGCGCCCATGAGCTGCGGGTCGCCGGGCGCGTCGTCGCCGCCGAGCGGGTCGTCGGCGTACGGGTCGGTGCCGATGATCGCGGCGGCCTGCCCGACCAGCCCATCGATCAGGGCCTCCTGGAACACGTCCCGGGCCTGGTTGTGCAGCCGGCCCGAACGCCGTGCCCGGTCGCGGGCGGCCAAGGCCAGCTCACGGTCGATGGTGAGCGGATCCCGGTCGAGCTCGACGGTGATCGGCTCGGTGGGCAGCTCCTGACGCTCGGCGATCGCCGCCGCGATCACGTCGACCATGCCGAGGCGACCCTTGACGGCGGCCACGCTCTCGGGCTCCTCGCCGCGCGCGGTCACGCCCGGGTAGAGGTCGCCGAGCGTCCACAGCAGCACGCCGGTCTCGGCCAGCGACGGCAGCACGTGCGAGATGTAGCGCAGGAACGTCGGGTTGGGGCCGACCACCAGGACCGCCCGCGTCGAGAGCTCGCGCCGGTGGGTGTAGAGCAGGTACGCCGCCCGGTGCAGCGCCACCGCGGTCTTGCCCGTGCCGGGGCCGCCCTGCACGACCAGCACCCCGCCGAGGTCGGCCCGGATGATCCGGTCCTGTTCGGCCTGGATGGTCTCGACGATGTCGCGCATCCGGCCGGTGCGGCTGGCGTCGACGGCCGAGAGCAGCGCCGCCTCGCCGGCCAACCCCTCCCGGGTCGCCGAGCCGGCCGCGGCCGACAGGTCGAGCACCTCGTCGTCGAGGGCCACGACCGTGCGGCCCTTGGAGCGGATGTGCCGGCGCCGCCGGATGCCCAGCGGGTCGGCGGCGGTGGCCAGATAGAACGGCCGCGAGGCGGGAGCGCGCCAGTCGAGCAGCAGCGGCTCGTAGTCGCCCTCCTCGTCGAAGATGCCGATCCGGCCGATGTAGAGCGGCGCGCCGGACTCGGGGTCGAGGCGCCCGAAGCACAGCCCACTCTCCACGGCGGAGAGCTGGGCGAGCTGCTCGGTGTACATGGCGACCGACGACTCGCGCTGCGAGCGGGCCTGCGGCGTGCCGCCGGTCGCCTCCAGCGACCCGGACAGGCGCGACTCGGCCAGCGCCCGCATCCCGTCGAGCCGGTCGTAAAGGCTCGTGACGTGTTTTTGTTCAGCTTCCATCTCGGCAGGTGAGTCTGTGGGATCGAGGACGCGACTAGGATCAACGCGCTCAGACAACGACGTTCCTTCCGGAAGCGAACCGGGAACCATGCGAACTCCCCAAGATACCGCGACCGCGGCCGGGCTGAACCGTGCGCTGCTCGCCCGCCAGGGCCTCCTGCGAAGGCACCAGGGCGGGAACAAGGCCCTGGTGTCGGCTATCGAACAGATCGGCGCCCCGCAGGCCCAGCAGTGGTCCTCACCACCGATCGGGCTCTGGAGCCGGCTCGAAGGCTTCACGGCAGCCGACCTCTGGGCGGCGATGGACAAGGGTGACGTGGTCACCGGCATCCTCATGCGTCGCACCCTGCACCTGGTCAGCGCCGCCGAGCACCCGGTCTGGGCGCGGATCGCGGCGGAGACGGGGGTCGGCGGCTGGCTGCTGCGCGGCGTCGAGACCCCGGAGCGGGCCGACGACATGCTGAAGGCCACCATCGCGTACGCGAAACAGGCGCGCACCGGCGACGAGCTCACCGAGTTCGCGGAGCAGTGGGTCGAGCAGCACCCCGACGCGCTGCCGGCCAAGGCAGTGGAGGCGCAGCGGGAATACAAGTGGCGCCCGTTCCGCGCCCAGCCGGCATTCGTCAAGGTGCCGGCCAACGGCTCCTGGGGCGCCAAGACGCCGGCCTCCTACCATGCCGGCCCGCCCACGCCACGCGGCCTGACCAGCGAAAAGGCGTGGGAAACGGCGGTCACCCGGCACCTGGGCGCGTTCGGGCCGGCCGGTGCCGACGACATCGCGTACTGGCTGGGCTCGCCGGCCGGGCCGGTCAAGGCCGCTATCGGCCGGCTCGACCTGGTCACGCTCGGCGAGGACGCGGGCGGCCGGCGGGTGCTCTACGACCTGCCGGACGCGCCCCGGCCCGTGGACGACACCCCCGCACCGCCGCGCTTCCTGCCGGCCTTCGACAACGCGCTGCTGGCGTTCGCCGCCAACCGCCGGGCACGGATCCTGCCGGAGGCGTACAAGGAGCGGGTCTATCTCAAGCGGAACCTGCGGTGGCTGCCCACCCTGCTGGTCGACGGCCTGGTGGCGGGCGTCTGGTCGGCCGAGACCAAGCGCAACGTGGTGACGCTCACGGCGACCGCGTTCGGCAAGCTGACCAAGGCGGCGGCCGGCGAGGTCGAGGCCGAGGGTGAGGCCCTGGCCCGGTTCATCGAGCCGGCCGCCAAAGATCACGTCGTCCGGATAACCGCGAGCTGATCCGCATCGTCCCGCCTATTCTTGGGCGCGAGATGAACGCGCCCAACCCGTCGCCGCAGACCCGCCTGTCGACCCTGACCCTGCGCGACGCGCACCGGCTGGGCCGGCGGTTGGAAGGCACCCGCAAGATCCGCGACGCCGGCAAGAAGGCCACGGCCGTCGCCGCCATCGAGGCCGACATCGCGGCCGCCGAGGCGCGGGTCGCGGCGCGACAGGCCGCCGTCCCGGTGATCCGCTATCCGGCCGAGCTGCCCGTCAGCGAGCGGCGTGACGACATCGCGGCCGCCATTCGCGACCACCAGGTGGTGATCGTCGCCGGCGAGACCGGGTCGGGCAAGACCACCCAGATCCCCAAGATCTGTCTGGAGCTGGGCCGGGGCGTGCGCGGGCAGATCGGGCACACGCAACCCCGCCGGCTGGCCGCCCGCACGGTCGCCGACCGGATCGCCGAGGAGCTGGGCACCCCGCTGGGCAGCACCGTCGGCTACAAGGTGCGGTTCACGGACCGGGGTGGCGACGACACCCTGATCAAGCTGATGACCGACGGCATCCTGCTGGCCGAGCTTCAGAACGACCGCGACCTCCTGCGGTACGACACGCTGGTGATCGACGAGGCCCACGAGCGCAGCCTCAACATCGACTTCATCCTCGGCTACCTGGCGTCCCTGCTGCCCCGCCGGCCGGACCTCAAGGTGGTCATCACCTCGGCGACCATCGAGACGGAGCGGTTCGCGCAGCACTTCCGTCAGGCGTCCGGCGAGCCGGCCCCGGTCGTGGAGGTGTCCGGCCGGACCTATCCCGTCGAGCTCCGCTACCGGCCGCTGGTGCTGGAAGAGGATGTCGAGGACGACGACGAGGAGGAGGTCGCCGGCGCGGTCGTCCGTGACCCGATCACGGCGATCGGCGACGCGGTCACCGAGCTGGCGGCCGAGGGTCCGGGCGACATCCTGGTGTTCCTCAGCGGTGAGCGGGAGATCCGTGACGCCGCCGACTCGCTGGGCCGGCTCGACCTGCCACATCTGGAGATCCTTCCCTTGTACGCGCGGCTGTCCACGGCCGAGCAGCACCGGGTGTTCCAGCCGCACACGGGTCGCCGCGTGGTGCTGGCGACCAACGTCGCCGAGACCTCGCTGACCGTGCCCGGCGTCAAGTACGTGGTGGACCCGGGCACCGCCCGGATATCCCGCTACAGCCACCGGCTCAAGGTGCAGCGGCTGCCGATCGAGCGGGTCTCCCAGGCGTCGGCCAACCAGCGCAAGGGCCGCAGCGGCCGCACCTCGCCCGGCATCTGCATCCGGCTCTACGACGAGCAGGACTTCCTGTCGCGGCCGGAATACACCGAGCCCGAGATCCTGCGTACCAACCTCGCCTCGGTCATTCTCCAGATGACCGCGATCGGGCTCGGCGACGTCGCGAAGTTCCCGTTCATCGACCCGCCGGACCGGCGCAACATCACCGACGGCGTCAACCTGTTGCAGGAGCTGGGCGCCCTCGACGACGCGAAGCGGCTGACCGAGGCCGGCCGCCGGCTGGCCCAGCTGCCGGTCGACCCGCGCCTGGGCCGGATGGTCCTGGAGGCCGACCGCAACGGCTGCCTCGACGAGGTGAGCGTGGTGGCGGCCGCACTGTCCATCCAGGACCCGCGCGAGCGGCCGGTCGAGCACCGCACGCACGCCGACCAGCTGCACGCGCGGTTCGCCGACCCGGACTCGGACTTCGTCACGTACCTCAACCTCTGGAACTACCTGCGAGAGAAGCAGCGGGAGCTGTCGTCCAGCGCGTTCCGCCGGCTCTGCCGCGCTGAATATCTCAACTACCTCCGGGTGCGCGAGTGGCAGGACATCAACTCGCAGCTCCGTCAGGTGACCAAGTCGCTCGGCCTCGTGCCGTCGTCGTCGACCGACCCGGCCCGGCTGCACCAGTCGCTGCTGGCCGGCCTGCTCTCCCAGATCGGGCTGCGCGACGGCGAGAAGCGCGAATACCTGGGCGCCCGCAACGCGCGCTTCGCCATCTTCCCCGGCTCGGCCCTGGCCAAGAAGCCGCCGCGGTTCGTGATGTCCGCCGAGCTCGTCGAGACGTCGCGGCTGTGGGCGCGGGTCAACGCCAAGATCGAGCCCGAGTGGGTCGAGCCGCTGGCCGGCCATCTCGTCAAGCGCAGCTACAGCGAGCCGCACTGGGAGAAGAAGCAGGCCTCGGTGGTGGCGGTCGAGCGGGTCACCCTCTTCGGCGTGCCGATCGTGGTCGGGCGACGCGTCCAGTACGGGCGGATCGACCCGGTCCTGTCCCGTGAGCTGTTCATCCGCCACGCCCTGGTCGAAGGCGACTGGCAGACCAACCACCACTTCTTCCGTGACAACGCGGCGCTGCTGGAGTCGGTGTCGGCGCTCGAGGACCGGGTGCGCCGGCGCGACATCCTCGTCGACGACGAGACCCTGTTCTCGTTCTACGACCAGCGGATCCCCGCCGACGTCGTGTCCGGTCGGCATTTCGACACCTGGTGGAAGAAGGCCCGGCACACCGATCCCCGCCTGCTCACGTTCACCCGCGAGTTCCTGATCAACGCCGGACGCGGCGACGTCAGCGCCGAGGCCTATCCCGACGTGTGGCGCTCCGAGTCGGCGCCGCTGCCATTGACGTACGAGTTCGCCCCGGGGACCACATCGGACGGTGTCACGGTCGACGTGCCGCTGCCGATGCTCGGCCAGGTGGCACCGGAGGACTTCGACTGGCAGGTGCCGGGGCTCCGCGAGGACCTGATCGTCGCTCTGCTCCGCTCGCTGCCGAAGGCGATCCGCACCAACTTCGTGCCCGCGCCCGACTTCGCCCGCGCGGTGCTGGCCCGGATCGCGCCGGCGCCCGGGCTGTCGCTGGTCGAGGCGGTGACCCGGGAGCTGCGCCGGATGACGGGCGTGACGGTGCCGCACGACGCCTGGGACCTGTCGCGGGTGCCCGACCACCTGAGGCTGACGTACCGGGTGGTCGACGGCGACCGCGAGGTGGCCCGCGGCAAGGACCTCGCGGCGTTGCAGGCGCAGCTCAAGGCCGAGGTGCGCGCGACCGTCACCGCCGCCGCCCCCGGCATCGCCCGCACCGGGCTGACGGCGTGGGACTTCGGCCCGCTGCCGCGCACCCTGGAGCAGGACCGGGCCGGCTTCCGGGTAACCGCTTACCCGGCGCTGGTCGACGAGGGCACGACCGTCGGCGTCGAGGTCTTCGACAGCGCCGGCGAGCAGGCGGCCGCGATGATCGCCGGCACCCGGCGGCTGCTGCTGCTCTCGCTGCCCAACCCGGCGACGTTCCTGCAGGGCCGGCTCACCAACCAGCAGAAGCTGGCCCTCTCGCGCAACCCGCATCGCAACGTCACCGACCTGCTGCGCGACTGCGCCGGCGCGGCCGTGGACCGCCTGGTCGACCAGGCCGGCGGTCCGGCCTGGGATCCGGCGGCGTTCGCCGCGCTGCGCGACACGGTCCGGGCCGACCTGGTCGACACGGTGGAAGCGGTCGTCAGCCGGGTCGAACGCGCCCTGGCCGCGCAGCACGCGGTCGACCAGCGGATCAGCCGCATGTCGGCGCTGGACGCGCTGTCGACCCTGGCCGACGTGAAGGGGCAGGTGGCCCGGCTCATCTACCCGGGCTTCGTGACCGCTACGGGCTGGACCCACCTCGGTGACCTCCCCCGCTACCTGGCGGCGATCGAACGGCGGCTCGACCGGCTCGGCCAGGACGTCGCCCGCGACCGCAACGGCCAGGCCCGGATCGCCCAGGTGCAGAAGGAGTACGACGCCATGCTGGCCGCGTTGTCCCCGAGCCGCCGCCGCGCCGAGGCGGTCACCGAAATCCGCTGGATGATCGAGGAGCTGCGGGTCAACGTGTTCGCGCAGGCGCTCGGCACGCCGTACCCGGTGTCGGAGCAACGCATCTACAAGGCCATGGACGCCGCCGAAGCGGTGTGAGAGCGCTGGCGATCGTCTCCCGGCCGGCCGGCGAGGTGTTCGAAGAGCCCGCGCCGTCAGAATTTCCCCCACAGGCGTAAAGATCGTGGCAAGACCGTCGACGCGCGCGGCCTCGCGGTCCATGCTTGGCCGATGCGATCTCGGATCGTGGTCGGCGTCAGCCCGTCGCTGGCCGGCCTGCAGGCGCTGCGCTACGCGGTGAAAGTGGCCCGCGAGCGCGGCGGAACCGTCGACGCCGTGCGGGTGTGGCTGTTCCGGCCGCTCTGGCGCGACACCACCGCGACGTTCGAGCGCCGGGTGCACCTCGCCGAGGCGGAGCTCCTGATCCCGCACGCGTTCGACGCCGCCATGGGCGGCCCACCGGCCGACGTCCGGGTCGACCCGGTGGTGCTGGAGGGGCTGACCGGCCAGAGCCTGGTCGAGCACGCCGGCGAGGACGCGGACCTGCTGGTGGTCGGCGGCGACCGGCGCGGCTCCCACCTGCTGGGCAGCGGCCCGGTCACCCGCTACAGCGTCCGGCATGCCCGCTGCCCGATCGTCGTCGTGCCCCCGCCGGCCCTGGCCCAGCACCAACCGGTCGACGCCCTCGTACGCGAACTGGAACGCGAGCTCTAGCGGCGCTGGCCCAGGATGACCGTGCCGGTGCCGATGCCCGGCCCGAGGACGGTCCAGCCCTCGGCGGCGTAGAGGCGGCGGGCTGGGTCGGTGGCGTCCTCCGTGGCCATCAGCAGTCGCCGCTCGTGGCCGACGCCGTCGAGCAGGGCGCGCAGGAGCGCGCGGCCGGTGCCGCTCCCCCGCGCCGCGGGCAGGACTCCGAGGCTGACGAGCTCGAAATGGCCGCCCAGCCATTCGTCGGCCACACCGGACGGCAGGACCGCCCGGGCGTTGTCGGTCCACCACTGGCCGTGCTCGCCCGTGTAGCCGTAGGCGAAACCGATCAGATCTGTCGTGTACGCCCGGGCGAGGCGGAAGCCGGCGCGCGTCCGGTGCCGATCCCAGACGGTGTCGCGCCAGCTCTCGTAGGAGTCGTGGTCGCCGAAGATCGCGTCGTACACCGGCCACACGGCGCGTCCGTCCGCGGACTCACCAACCTGGATGCGCACGCGTGCAGGCTAGACCGCGAGCCGCTCGGTGAGGAAGTCTTCCCAGGTGACGTGACCTACTGCGTGCTCGGGCGTCAGGTTGGCTCCGGCGCGGAAGGCGCGGGCCGCTCCCCCGGGCGCCGGCACCGCGAGGATCGGCCGGCGCCGGCCGGTCGCGCGCAGGTAGGAGCGGGCCAGGTCGGCGAACGGGTAGACGCGCGGGCCGCCCATCTCCGGCACCAGCCCCTGCGGCTCGCCCAGCGCGAGCTCGACCAGCCGCTCCGCGACCTCGTCAGCGGCGATTGGCTGGAGCTTCGTGCCGCCCGGCGCGAACACCACCGGCAGCTTCGCCATCGCGGCCACGGCCTGGAGAGCCAGCTCGTGGAACTGGGTGGCGCGCAGCGTCGTGTACGGGACGCCGGAGCTCGCCACGATCTCCTCGGCCGCGCGCTTCGCGGCGACGTAGCCGAACATCGCGCGGTCGACGCCGCTCGTCACAGGGGTGCGCTCGGCGCCGACGACGGAGATGTAGACCACATGCCGGACGCCGGCCTTCGCCGCGGCGGCCATCAGGTGGCGGGCCTTGACGTCGTCGCCCTTCTGGCTGCCGGCGCAGTGCACGACGGTGTGTACGCCCTCGACGGCGGCGTCGGCGCCCACGCCGGTCTCCAGGTCACCGGCCACATAGGTGACCCCGTCGGTGGCCGGCTTCGGGTGCCGGGTCAGCACCCGGACCTCGGCGCCCTTCGCGCGCAGTCGGGCGACGACGAACCGCCCCAAGGTGCCGGTGCCACCGGTGACCAGAATCGGAGTGTTCACGAGTTTCCTCCCGCTATGTGAGCATTTGTAGCCTCGCTCTTCTACAGGTATGACACGGGGTGGCGAGAGGATGTGACCGGTGGACGAGAACGAGTTGGCGCGAAGTTTCCAGGAGCACCGCGGCCACCTGCGCGCGGTCGCGTACCGGATGCTCGGTTCGCTGCACGAGGCCGACGACGCGGTGCAGGAGGCCTGGCTGCGGCTCGCCCGCACGGACGCCGCCGAGGTGGCCAACCTCGGTGGCTGGTTGACCACCGTCGTCGGCCGGATCTGCCTCAACCTGCTGCGGTCCCGTGGTGCCCGGCCGGAGCTACCGCTCGACACGCACGTGCCCGACCCGGTGGTGAGCCCGGCCGAGGGGGTCGACCCGGAGGACCAGGCGCTGCTCGCGGACGCCGTCGGCCTCGCGCTGCTGGTCGTGCTCGACACGCTGAACCCGGCCGAGCGGCTGGCGTTCGTGCTGCACGACATGTTCGCCGTGGCCTTCGACGAGATCGCGCTGATCGTCGACCGCTCGCCGGCGGCCACCCGCCAGCTCGCCAGCCGTGCCCGCCGCCGGGTCCAGGAGGCGGCGCCCGCACCGGACCCCGACCTGGTCCGCCAGCGCGAGGTGGTCGACGCGTTCTTCGCCGCCTCGCGGGCCGGCGACTTCGAGGCCCTGGTCGCGGTGCTCGACCCGGACGTGGTGCTGCGCGCCGACGGCGGCACCGCACGGCCCGCCTTCTCCGCGATCATCCGCGGTGGCAGCGCGGTCGCCGGCCAGGCCCGCACGGCCCGCCAGCTCGCGCCGTTCGTCAGGCCGGCGCTCATCAACGGCCTCCCGGGCGCGGTCATCGCGCCGCGCGGCGAGGTCGTCTCGATCATGTCGTTCGTGGTCCACGACGGCCGGATCACCCAGATCCACGTCCTCGGCGACCCGCACCGGCTGCGCGCCCTCGACCTCGCTGCCTGGGTGGACTGATGGAACTGATCGCCTCGGGACGCGACTGCGACGTGTACGCCCTCGCCCCCGACCGGGTCCTGCGCCGCTCCCGCCACGGCCGTGCCGCCGCGCCGGAAGCCGACCTGATGGCTCATCTGGCCAAGGCCGGCTACCCGGTGCCGCAGGTGTACGACGCCGACGGCCCGGACCTGGTCATGGAACGCCTCGCCGGGCCGACGCTGCTGGCGGCCTGGATGGCCGGCACCGCCGACCGGGACTTCGTCGCGAGCACGATGGCCGACCTGCACCTGCGGCTGCACGCCCTGCCGGCTCGGGTCGCGGCCGACCCCGGAGACCGGATCCTGCATCTGGACCTGCACCCGGACAACGTCATGCTGTCCGACCGCGGCCCGGTGGTGATCGACTGGGCGAACGCCGCCGAGGGACCGGCCGACCGGGACGTGGCGATCACGCTGGTGATCCTGGCCCAGGTGACGCTCTGGACCCATGAACCGGCGCTGGCGGCAGCCGCCGCCGATGGCCTGGCCGCCCTCCGCCCACTGCTGCCGGCGCCGTCGGCCGACGCTCTCGCGTGGGCGGTGGCCCAGCGCCGGGCCAATCCCACGATGAGTGCCGTGGAACTGGCCCAGCTCGACGAGGCCGCGACGCTCGTCTAGAGCAGCGTGACCGCCGCACTGTCGAGGTCGTAGCGGGCGCCGACCACCCGCAGCGTGCGGGCGGCGACCGCGTCGCGGACGATCGCGCTGCCGGCCAGCAGTTGGGCCACCTGGTAGCGGACGTTGGCCCGGACCCCGTTCTCGACGGTGTCACCGGGCTGGTGCAGGACCGGCTCGATCGCCGGGCGCAGGGCCTCGACGAGCGCGCCGACGGAGCCGGGCGGCGTGCCGCCGTTCTCGATGGTCTCGACCGTCGCGGCCACCGCGCCGCAGCGCTCGTGGCCCAGCACGACCAGGACCGGCGGGGCGAACTCGGCCACGGCGTACTCGATGCTGCCCGTCACGACCTCGTCGACGATGTTGCCGGCGACCCGGTTGTCGAAGATGTCGCCCAGACCCTGGTCGAACAGCACCTCAGGCGACACGCGCGAGTCGGCGCAGCCCAGGACGATCGCGAACGGGTGCTGGCCCGCCGCCAGGCGCCGCACGTCGGCCACGCCCTGGTGCGGGTGGCGCGAGTGGCCGCCCCGGAAGCGGGCGTTGCCGGCGAGCAGCTCGGCCAGCGCGGCGCCCGGAGTGGTGGGCGTCGGGCTCGTGGCCGCCGCGGGCGCGGCCGAGACCAGCGTCAGACCGGCGGCCACTCCGACCCCGGTGAGCACACCGCGACGGCTCAGGACATGCGAATGCGTGGATTCAGTCACGCCCGACGTTAACCCGCGAACACCTCTTGGAAGTGTCGCGGACACGCCACTGTGGTGAAGCCCTTATCGCCAGCCGTAGTCGCTGCGCAGCCGGGCCGCGATCCGGTCGAAGCGGCCACGGTCCAGGATGGACCCCTCACGCCGGATGCCGCGCTCGTCGACGGTCAGCACGCGGTCGAGCCGCACCCAGCTCGGCCGGGACTCGCGGTCCCACGACCCGGCGCCGAGAGCGAGCCAGCTGCGCGAGCCGTCGCGCCGGTCGTTGCTGGAGAGCATGAGGCCGAGCATCGTGCGGCCGCGACGGCCGACCACCAGCACCGGGCGATCCTTGCCCTGACGCGGGTCCTCCTCGTAGGGCACCCAGGTCCAGACGACCTCGCCGGGATCGGCGCGCCCGTCCAGCTCCGGCGAATATTCCAGCATCCGGTCGGACCGCCGCCGCAGCGGCGCCGGCATGCGCCGCTGGCGGACCGAAGCGGTGGGCACCACCCGCGCCGGCGTGGGGCGTCCGAGCATGCGGGCCGCTACATCGCGCCAAGGTTTCACGTTGGCTGATGTTAGCGGCCGACCTCGGCCAGCAGGACGGCACGCAACGCCGCTGCCGCATGGGTCAGGGTGACGCCGCGCCGCTGCGCGACCGCGATGGTCCGGCGCAACGGCGGCGCCAGCGGGACGGCCCACAGGCCCGGGCGGTTGGCCAGCACCATCTCGGGCACGACGGCCAGGCCGAGGCCCGCCTCGACGAACTCCAGCACCGCGTCGAGCTCGCCGCCCTCGACCGCGAAGGTCGGCTCGAAACCGGCGCGCCGGCACGCCTCGAGCACGTCGTCACGCAGCGTGTAGCCGGGCCGGAACATCACCAGCGGCCGGTCGCGCAGATCCTCGACCAGCATCGGCTCGGGCAGTCGCGTGCCCGCCGCGGCCGCGACGACCAGGTCCTCGTCGAGGATCGGCGCGGCGTCGAGCGCGGGGTCGATGCCGGTCTCCGGCAGCACCACCAGGGCCAGGTCGAGCTCGCCGTGCGAGAGGGCGTTGACCAGTTCCTGCGAGCCGCCCTCGGCCACCCGCAGCTCGATCTCGGGGTGGGCGGTGTGGAAGCGGCGCAGCACCCGCGGCGCCAGCGAGGTGCACAAACTCGGCGTGGCACCCAGCCGGACCCGCCCGCGGGTGAGCCCGACGAGGTTGCGGACCTCGCGGTGCGCGGTCTCCGCGTCGGCGAGGATCCGCTGTGCCAGCGGCAGCAGCGTCTCGCCGGCCGGGGTCAGCTCGACCTCCGACGGCAGCCGGGTGAACAGCGGCGCCCCGAGCTCGGCTTCGAGGCTGTGAATCTGCTTACTGAGTGAGGGCTGGGCCACACCCACCGCGACGGCTGCCTGGGTGAAATGTCGTAGTTCTGCCACCGCCACGAAGGATCGCAGCTGCTCCAGACGCATTTTGATAGCTTATAGCTATCAGCACCGCTATCGCCATGCATTGGACGCATCAGGACAGCTCAACCTAGCGTCCAAAGCATGGTGGCATCGAGTACGCGCGACCGCGCGGCGGTGGCGGCGAAGGAATCCTCGGCGCCTCGGCGGAACGCGTCCTACCGCTCGACGGTAGGCATCAAGGTGGTCATGGCGGTGACCGGCCTCCTGTTCCTGGCGTTCCTCGTGCTGCACATGGCCGGCAACCTGAAGATCTTCTTCGGCGCCGAGTCCTTCGACCACTACGCGCACTGGCTCCGCGACATCGGCGCACCCGCGTTGCCGCACGAATGGTTCCTCTGGATCCAGCGCGGCGTGCTGACCCTCGCGCTGGTCGGCCACGTCTGGGCGGCGGCGACCCTGGCCATCCGCGCGAAGCGGGCGCGTCCCGTTGGCTACGCGCACCGCCCCAAGGTGCAGGGCAGCTACGCGGCCCGGACGATGCGCTGGGGCGGCGTGATCATCCTGCTGTTCCTGGTCTGGCACCTGCTCGACCTGACCGTCGGCACCGTCAACCCGGTCGGCGATCCGGCGACCCCGTACGCCAACGTGGTGGCCGGTTTCGCCCCCAGCCGCTGGCCGGTGACCCTGTTCTACGCGCTGGCCGTGGTCGCCGTCGGCTTCCACGTGCGGCACGGGCTGTTCAGCGCGCTGCGCACCCTCGGCCAGCGCACCGCGAACGGCGAGCGGTGGGCGCGGGTGGCCGCGCTCGGCTTCGCGATCCTCCTCTGCGCCGGCTTCCTCGTGGTGCCGTTCGCCGTGCTCGTCGGATTGGTTGGCTAGGCATGACGTACCCAGGTGAGTTCTTCGTCGACGGCGACCCGATCGCCGACACCGCGGCGCCGGACGGGCCGCTCGCGGAGCGGTGGACCAAGCGCCGATCCACCGGCCGCCTCGTCAACCCGGCCAACCGCCGCCGGCTCGACGTGATCGTGGTGGGCAGCGGCCTGGCCGGCGGCTCGGCGGCCGCGACGCTCGGCGAGCTCGGCTACCGCGTGCGCTGCTACTGCTACCAGGACAGCCCGCGACGGGCACACTCGATCGCGGCGCAGGGCGGCATCAACGCGGCCAAGAACTACCGCAACGACGGCGACTCGGTCGAGCGGCTCTTCCACGACACCATCAAGGGCGGCGACTTCCGGGCGCGCGAGTCCAACGTCTACCGGCTGGCCGAGGTCTCCGTCGAGATCATCGACCAGTGCGTGGCGCAGGGCGTGCCGTTCGCCCGCGAGTACGGCGGCCTGCTGGACACCCGCTCGTTCGGCGGCGCCCAGGTGTCGCGCACCTTCTACGCCCGCGGCCAGACGGGCCAGCAGCTGCTGCTCGGCGCGTACCAGGCATTGGAGCGGCAGGTCAACGCCGGCACCGTGCAGATGCACACGCGGCACGAGATGCTCGACCTGATCGTGGTCGACGGCCGCGCCCGCGGCATCGTGGTGCGCGACCTGGAGACCGGCGCGGTCACCGTCGACCTGGCCGACGCGGTGGTGCTGGCCAGCGGCGGCTACGGCAACGTGTTCCACCTGTCGACCAACGCCAAGGGCTGCAACGTCACGGCGAGCTGGCGGGCACACCGGCGCGGGGCGCTGTTCGCCAACCCGGCGTTCACCCAGATCCACCCGACCTGCATCCCGGTCTCCGGCGACCACCAGTCGAAGCTGACGTTGATGAGCGAGTCGCTCCGCAACGACGGCCGCGTGTGGGTGCCGTCCGCCGCAGGCGACACCCGGGCGCCGGGCGACATCCCCGAGGACGAGCGGGACTACTTCCTCGAACGGCGCTACCCGGCGTACGGGAACCTGGTGCCGCGCGACATCGCGTCCCGGGCGACGAAGGCGGTCTGCGACGACGGCCGCGGCGTCGGTCCGGGCGGTCGCGGCGTCTACCTCGACTTCGCCGACGCGCTCGCGCGGCTGGGCCGCCCGGCCATCGAGGAGCGCTACGGCAACCTCTTCGAGATGTACGAGCGGATCACCGGCGACGACCCGTACGTGACGCCGATGCGGATCTACCCCGCCGTGCACTACACGATGGGCGGGCTGTGGGTCGACTACGACCTGAGCTCCACGATCCCGGGCCTGTTCGTGATCGGCGAGGCCAACTTCTCCGACCACGGCGCCAACCGGCTCGGCGCGTCCGCGCTCATGCAGGGGCTCGCCGACGGCTACTTCGTGCTGCCCAACACGATCGGCGCGTACCTGGCCGACGGCCCGTTCCAGAAGCTCACGCCGAAGCACCCGGACGTGGCCTCGGCGCGCGCGGCGGTGACAGAGCGGGTCCAGCGGTTGCTGGAGGTCGACGGCGACCGCTCGGTGGACTCGTTCCACCGCGAGCTGGGCAAGATCATGTGGGAGTACTGCGGGATGGAGCGCACGGATGCCGGTCTCCGCAAGGCGATCGAGCTGATCCGCACGCTGCGCGACGAGTTCTGGGCCCGGGTCAAGGTGCCCGGCACCGGCGCGGAGCTCAACCAGTCGCTGGAGCGGGCCGGCCGGGTGGCCGACTTCTTCGAGCTCGCCGAGCTGATGTGCATCGACGCCCTGCACCGCACCGAGTCCTGCGGCGGCCACTTCCGGGCCGAGTCGCAGACCCCGGACGGCGAGGCGCTGCGCGCGGACGACGAGTTCTCCTACGTCGCCGCCTGGGAGTTCGCCTCCCCGCCGGTGCTGCACAAGGAACACCTGACCTTCGAGTACGAGACACCCAGCCAGCGGAGCTACTCGTGAAACTGACCCTGCGCATCTGGCGCCAGTCGGACCGCGAATCCCGCGGCAAGATGGTGTCGTACAAGGTCGACGACATCTCGACCGACATGTCCTTCCTCGAGGTGCTCGACGTGCTCAACGAGCAGCTCACCACCGCCGGCGAGGAGCCGGTGGCGTTCGACCACGACTGCCGCGAGGGCATCTGCGGCGCCTGCGGAATGGTCATCAACGGCGTGGCGCACGGCCCGCAGAAGCTGACCACGGCCTGCCAGCTCCACATGCGACACTTCAAGGACGGCGACACGATCGACGTCGAGCCGTGGCGGGCGCGGGCTTTCCCCGTGGTCAAGGACCTGGTGGTCGACCGCGGCGCGTTCGACAAAATCATCCAGGCGGGCGGCTACATCTCCGCGCCGACGGGCAGCGCCCCCGACGCGCACGCCACCCCGGTGCCGAAGGCGGCCGCCGACGCCGCGTTCGAGGCGGCGGCCTGCATCGGCTGCGGCGCCTGCGTGGCGGCCTGCCCCAACGGCTCGGCGATGCTGTTCACGGCGGCCAAGGTCGCGCACCTGGGCGCCCTGCCCCAGGGCCAGCCGGAACGCGCGTCGCGCGCGGCCGCCATGCTGCACGCCCACGACGAGGCCGACTTCGGCGGCTGCACCAACACGGGCGAGTGCACGGCCGTCTGCCCGAAGGGCATCCCCCTGACGGTCATCGGCGCCCTGAACCACGACATCCTGGGCTCCGCCGTCCGCGGCCGCTGACAGTCCCCCCGGTAAGGCCCGGAGCCAGCACGGCTCCGGGCCTTTACCTTCAGGGGCTGGTGCAGGTGAGGCCGCTGGGCGGGGTCGCGCCGTCGCCCGTGGCGGTGAAGCCGAACGTGGTCGAGGCGTTCGGCGCGACCGTCCCGTTGTAGGGCGCGTTCCTGACGACGACCCGGCCGGTCGTGCCGGTGTTGGTGCCGCTCCAGAGGCTGCTGATGGCCTGGCCGCTCGCCATCGTCAGGGAAACGGTCCAGCCGTTCAAGGTCGTGGCGGTGCCGTTGGACACGGTCACCTCACCCTGGAAGCCGCCCGGCCAACTGTTCACCGCGCGATAGGCGGCGACGCAGGTGCCCGTGCCACCGGTCGGCGGCGGGGTGGTCGGCGGCGCGCTCGTGGGCGGCGCGCTCGTCGGTGGCGCGGTCGACTCGAACTGGCTGAAGAACCTCCAGATCTCACCCGAGGTCCACGTCCGGGAGTCGTTGGGACTGCCGGACCCGTCGACCGGGCTGGGCGTGTGGTCACCGTCGAACGCCGCCCATTGGACCGGGTAACCGGCCCGGCATCCCGAGTAGGCGGTCGTGATGTGCCTGAGGCTGCCCCGGCTCGGCTCGGCCGGACTCTGCGCCGTGCAGCCGTTGTTCCTGACGAAGGTGTCACGTAGCTGGCGGCCCTGGGAGATGTTCAGCACGCTGTCGTAGGTGCCGTGGATGCCGAAGTAGGCGACCGGCTGGGTGCCGCCGTTGCATCCGCTGAGGTTGGCTCCGGAGAGGACGGTGACCGCGCGGATGACGGTGGGCCGGGCGCAGGCGACCGCGTAGCTCATGGCTCCGCCGTAGCTCCAGCCCAGCGCGAAGCGCTGTGCCGTGTCGACGCACAGGTCGTTCTCGATCTGCTGGGAGATGTCGTCGAAGAGGGTCAGGTCCCGGCCGTTGCTGTTGGCCCAGCCGGCGTTCAGGCCCTGCGGGGCCACGAAGATCGTGCTGTTGTTCGACAGCGGCGCGAGCCCGTAGTAGCCGGCCGAGGTCACGTTGTTGGCCGAGCCGTTCAACCAGTGGAAGGCGAAGACCAGGCGGTACGGGTGGTTCCTGTCGTACCCGTCGGGGATCCGCAGGTTGTAGCTGCGGCTCTGGCCACCGCTGGAGATGGTGCGGGTCCCGCTGGTCAACGTGGGGGTCTTGCCGCAGCCGGCGGTCGCGGCGAACGTGCCGTTCGGCGCCGCCACGGCCACGGCGCGGAAGGCGCCGTTGAGGACGCCGCCGGCGGCGACCACGAGCAGAACCGCCGCGGCCGCGATGGAGGGGAGAAGGTGTCTGCGTTTCGGCATTGCGTGACTCCTTGGGCGGGTGCGCTGATGGGTCGCCAGCGGTTCGCCCGTCCAGGAAGCCTGGGGCGCGCCGATCGCTCCAGGGGCGTCCGGGCCGGGCATGCGGCGTGGCGACCGTCGCCCGGCGACAGGTGCGTCGCCTGGCGTCGACGGTGTGGCCCGGACTGTTGGATTACCGGTAAAACATCGGAAGAGCGTGCCCTTCGCTCCCGGTAAAAGATAGCAGATTATCGATAGAGGATGGGTCACCCAGCCGCACAACGGGCGGGCCGACGCCCGGTCAGCACGAGGCGCGAGGGGCGGCGGCGCTCGCCGTGGCCCTGGGTGGGGCGCACGGCCGACCGATCTTGACGTTTTCTTGACGCGGTGAACCCGGTCGTGCCGGCAGGATGAACGCCGGCAGTGCGACGTCGAAAGGTCCACCTGGTGCGTAGTGAGTCTTCGCCGGCAGCGTCGGCCGGCGGCCGGGAGGTCGTGCGGGCCGCGGTGGTGGTCGGGGCGCTCGGTGTCGTGTTCGGCGACATCGGGACCAGCCCGATCTATACGATCCAGACCGTCTTCAACCCGGCCGACCCGCATCCGGTGCCGGTCAGCGACGCCAACGTCTACGGCGTCGTCTCGCTGATCTTCTGGTCGGTGATGCTCATCGTCACCCTGACCTACGTCACGCTGGTGATGCGGGTCAGCAACCAGGGTCAGGGCGGCATCATGGCGCTGATCACGCTGTTGCGCCGGTTGGCCGGCGGGCGGCGGCGTGGCGCGCTGGTGCTCGCCGGTCTCGGTGTGTTCGGCGCCGCACTCTTCTTCGGCGACAGCATGATCACGCCGGCGATCTCGGTGCTGTCGTCGGTCGAGGGGCTCAAGGTGGTCCAGCCCGGCCTCGCGGACGCGGTCGTGCCGATCACCGCCGTGATCATCGTGCTGCTGTTCCTCGTCCAGCGGCTGGGTACGGCCGCGGTCGGCCGGTTCTTCGGCCCGGTCATGATCGCCTGGTTCGTGGCGATCGGCGCCTGCGGCGTCGGTGGGATCGCGCAGAACCCGGCGATCCTGAAGGCGCTGTCCCCGACGTACGCGATCGGGTTCCTGACCGGGCATTTCCACATCGCGTTCTACGCGCTCGCCGCCATCGTGCTCGCGGTCACCGGCGCCGAGGCGCTCTACGCCGACATGGGCCACTTCGGCCGGCGGGCGATCACCCGCGGCTGGCTGACGCTGGTGCTGCCCGCGTGCACGCTCAGCTACCTCGGCCAGGGCGCGCTGGTCCTCGACGACCAGAGCACCATCAGCAGCCCGTTCTTCCTGCTCACCCCCGACTGGGCCCGGCTGCCGATGGTGCTGCTCGCGACGGCGGCCACCGTCATCGCCGCGCAGGCGGTGATCACCGGGGCGTTCTCGGTGGCGAGCCAGGCGGCCCAGCTCGGCTATCTGCCGCGGCTGCGGATCGCGTACACCTCGGAGTCGACGATCGGCCAGATCTACGTGCCGTGGATCAACTGGCTGCTGATGGTCTCGGTGCTGACGCTCGTGTTCGCGTTCCGGAGCTCGGCCGCCCTCGCGTACGCGTTCGGCATGGCGGTCGTCGGGACCATCACGATCGCGACCCTGCTCTTCTTCTACCTCGCCCGCGTCCGCTTCAGAGCTCCACTATGGATCGTCGTGGTCGGCGCCGTGGTGCTGTTGTCGATGGACCTGCTGTTCCTCGGGGCCAACCTCACCAAACTGCTGCACGGCGCGTGGCTGCCGCTGCTGATCGGGCTGACCGCGTTCGTGGTGATGACGACCTGGCAGCGCGGCCGACAGGTGGTCACCCGCGAGCGCGCCCTGGCCGAGGGGCCGCTGCGGGAGTTCGTCGCCGACCTGCACGACCGGGCGGCCACGTTCACCCGGGTGCCTGGCACCGCCGTCTTCCTCAACCGCGGCAAGGAGACGGCACCGCTGGCCCTGCGGGCCAACGTCGAGCACAACCACGTGCTGCACGAGCACGTGCTGATCCTGTCGATCGAGACGGAGACCGTGCCGTACGTCCCGGACAGCGAGCGGATCGAGGTCGACGACCTCGGCTTCGCCGAGGACGGGATCGTGCACGTCATCGCCCGTTACGGGTACATCGAGACGCCGAACGTGCCGGCCGCCCTCGCGTTGATCGAACCCGACCGCACGGAGGGTGTGGCCTCGCTCGGCGACGCCTCGTACTTCCTGTCGAAGATCGAGCTGACGCGTGGCGACGCGGCCACCATGGCCGGCTGGCGCAAGCGGCTGTTCATCGCCACGTCCTACGTCACGGCCGACGCCGCCGAGTACTTCGGGCTGCCCCGGGAGCGCACGGTGATCATGGGCTCCCGCATCGCGGTCTGAGACGGCGCGCACGTTTGTTGACCTAGAGCGCACTCCAGCTCCTAGCGTTGATCGCATGAACGAAGCGAACACCGACCGGTTCGAGCGGGGGAAGCAGGTCCTCGAGGCGGTCAACGGGGAGACCGGCACGAGGGTCATGGAGGCGCTCGCCGACATCGCACCGGAGATGGCGCGCCAGATCGTCTCCTGGTCATACGGCGAGATCTACGCCCGACCCGGTCTCGCCCCGCGGGACCGGCAACTGGTGACACTCGGGATGCTGACCGCACTCGGGGCCGAGGCGCAGCTCGAGGTGCACGTCAACGCCTCGCTCAACGTGGGGCTGACTCCCCAGGAGATCACCGAGACGTTCCTGCACTCGGCCGTCTACTGCGGCTTCCCGAGGGCGCTCAACGCCGTCTTCACGGCCAAGAAGGTGTTCGCGGAACGGGGTCTGCTGCCGCTGGCCTGAGGCGGGCCTTCGTGGCCGGGTCGGCGAAGGACGCGTCGACCGACGCGCGGGCCAGGTCGGCGAGGTCGGCGGACGTCCAGCCGAACGCCTCCGCCGCTGCGGTGTACTCGTCGCGCAGGGTGGTGTGGATCATCTCGGGGATGTCGGTGTTGAGAGTGACCCGCAGGCCCTCCGCGCGCAGCCGGGGCAACGGATGCTCGGCGAACGACGGCACGAAGCCCAGCGCGACGTTGGAGGTCGGGCAGACCTCGAGCGGGATGCCCCGCTCGCGCACCTCGGCGGTCAGGTCCGGGTCGTCGAGCACCCGGATGCCGTGGCCCAGCCGCTCGGTCAGGCCGACGTCGAGCGCCTCACGGATGCTGGCGGGGCCGGCCGCCTCTCCGGCGTGGTGCACGACGTGCAGGCCGGCCTCGCGGGCCTCGGCGAAGACGGCGCCGAACGGCGCGGCCGGGAAGTCCTCGTCGCCGGCCAGCCCCATCGCGACCACGCGGTCGTGCTTGCGGGCCAGGTCGAGGGTCCGCCAGGCCCGCTCGACCGAGCGGCGGCGTGAGGTGTCGAGGATGACGTTCCAGGCGAGCCCGTAGCGCTCTCCGCCCTCGGCCAACCCGTCGAGCACCGCCGCGAGCGGCATGTCGAGGTCGCCGAGGCGCTCGCCGTGCGCGGCCGCGGTGAACGACACCTCGACGTAGTCGACCCCCTGGGCCACCTGGTCGGCGCAGAACTCGACGGCGACCCGGTGGAAGTCCGCCGGCCGCCGCAGGCAGTCGCGTACGAGCTGGTTCTGGTCGAAGAAGTCGGTGAACGACGTGAAGCGGTGCGTGCCGTCGCGCAGGTGGTCGGGAAACGCGGGGCCGGCGATCTCGGCCAGCGTCGACCAGCGCACCGCACTCTCCAGGTGCACGTGCAGGTGCGCGACGGGCGGCGACTCGGTCATGGCCCGGGAAGACTAACCGGGCCGGTCACGGCGCCGCCCGCGATTTTCCGCGTGTCAGCGACCCCGGCTGCGCAGCCGGTTGGCCAACTGCTGGAGCCGGCGCTGGTTCTCGGGCTTGGCCAGCTGGGTGCGGCCCTGTTGCACGAGCCGTTGCCCACGTGGGCTTCTGAGGAAGTCGCGAATCCGGTCTGCCATCGACGCCATGGTTCATTGTCCCCGATGTCCGGCTCTGTCGCACGTCTCCGCGCTGGCTAATCCGGTTGCACCCGGCCCCGGCGACCAGGAGCATCGGGTGGTGATCATCGACGTCGCGCTGGTCCGTCGGCTGGTGGCCGAGCAGTTCCCGCAGTGGGCCGATCTGCCGGTGAGGCCGGTCGCGGTCGGCGGCAACGACAACCGCACCTTCCATCTCGGCGACGCGATGAGCGTGCGGCTGCCCAGCGCCGAGGGCTACGTGGCCAGCGTGGAGAAGGAACAGCGGTGGCTGCCGGTGCTCGCGCCGCACCTGCCGGTGCCCATCCCGGCTCCGCTCGCGCAGGGACGGCCCGGCGCCGGCTATCCGTGGCCGTGGTCGGTCAACCGCTGGCTCGACGGCTCGACCGCCGGCCCCGACACCGTCGCCGACCAGACGGCGTTCGCGGTCGACCTCGCCGGCTTCCTCACCGCGCTCCAAGGCGTCGACACCGGCGGCGAGCCCGCGGCCGGGCCGCACAGCTTCTGGCGTGGGGCGAGCCTCGAGCACTACGACGACGAGACCCGCAAGACGATCGCCACCCTGGAGGGCCGGATCGACGCCGCCGCCACGACCGCCGAGTGGGACGCCGCCCTCGACGCGCGGTGGCACGGGAAGCCGGTCTGGTTCCACGGCGACGTCGCGGTGGGCAACATCCTGGTCCGCGACGGCCGGCTGGCCGCCGTCATCGACTTCGGCACCTCCGGGGTCGGCGATCCGGCCTGCGACATGGTGATCGCCTGGACGTTCCTCGACGGCCCCGCCCGGGACGCGTTCCGGGCCGCTCTGCACGTCGACGACGCGACCTGGCAACGCGGCCGCGGCTGGGCGCTGTGGAAGGCGCTGATCACGCTCGACACCAACCCGGACAGCGGGCGGCAGATCGACGTTCTCCTAGGCGGTGCGCGGCTCCGCTGACTCGGCCTGCACCTGGGCCGCCGCGTGGCCGAAGGCCAGCAACGCCACCAGCAGGTCGTGCTGCGCCCGGTGCGGCATCCGCTCGAGCACCGCCCGCACCGCCTGGGCGCGCCGTTCGCGTAGCTCGCGGAGCACCGCCGCGCCGGCCGCCGTGAGCACCAGCCGCACCTCGCGGCGGTCACGCTCGTCGGCCGCCCGTCGCAGCAGACCGACCGCCTCCAGCCGGTCGCACAGCCGGCTGGCCGACGAGGGCACCACGTCCAGCAGCTCCGCGAGCCGGTTGACGTTCGTGTCCGGGCGCACGTTGATGATCGAGAGGACCCGGACCTGGGTCGGCGAGACCGGTGACTCCTGACGCGTACGGGCCGCTTCCAGCACGCTGACCAGCGCCTCCGAAGCGGCCTCGATAGAGCTGGCCAGGTTAGCGCGATCCATTGCGTCGCCTCTCGCCCAGTCGGGAAAACCGTGACTTACCCGGACGCCGCCTCCGTCATGCGCCTTGAGTCGTTTTGATCCACTGTGCCTTCCGTCCCGTTGACCGGATACTTGCGGTCCAGGCAGACCATCACGGCGTCGTCTTCGAGCTCGATGTCGCCGTGGTACGCCCGCAGGGCCAGCATCACCGTGTTGATCGCCTGTGCCGGCGGGAAGCGCCGGGCCGACCGGATCGCCTTCACCAGCCGCTGTTCGCCATAGGTCGGGCGGCCGCCCGGCGCCGCGTCGTGCACCCCGTCGCTGACCACGAACAGCCGATCGCCGGCGGCCAGGTGGAAGGTCTGCACCCCGTAGCGCGTCTCCTCGAACATGCCCAAGGGGAGCTGCTGGTCGAGTACCACGGGCGCCACCGCCGCGCCGCGGACCCGCCACGCCTTGGGCGAGCCCGTGTCGATCGCGCGCACCCGGCCGGTGCCGCCGTCGTACTCCAGCAGCATCGCGTCCACCGGCCGCCCGCCGCGGTGGGCCGCGAAGACCGTGTCCGAGGCGAGCTCCGCCTGCTCGACGAGCGTGCCGCCGGAGCGGCGAGCGTTGCGCATCGCGTTGACGGCCAACGAGGTCAGCGCCGACGCGGCGAGCCCGGTGCCCTGGCCGTTGACCACCGTCACGGTCAACCGGCCGTCGTTGACCGCCCAGTCGAAGTTGTCGCCGGAGGTCCGGTAGGCGGGCTCGAGCTGACCGGCGAGCACGTACCCGTGATCACTCACACAGCGCCCGGGCAGCAGGTCCCACTGCATCTCCGCGGCCATCGAGAGGCGTTGGCGGCGGCGGGTCAGCCGGTAGCGGTCGGTGTCGCGGTCAGCGGCGCGCAACGCGACCGCGAGGTCCTCGGCGGCCGCACAGCAGTGCCGCACGGTCGCGTCGGTCGGTGCGGCCGGGAAGTCGGCGACCAGGACGCCCAGCCGCTCGCCCCAGACGGTCAACGGCACGTAGAGGCGTACGCCCGGCGTCTCCGGCACGTCGTCGACGCAGTGCTCCTGGCTCGCGTAGCAGCGGGCGGCGATGGTCCGCTCGGCCAGCAGGCCCTGGGTCGGGTCGTCGGGCCGCAGCACCGGCCAGAGCCCGGCGATCCGGTAGTCGGCGAGCAACACGTCGGCGCGCAGACCGCCCAGCTCCGATCGGACATGGTGGTCGACCACCTCGACCAGTGCGTCGGGGGCGACGGCGCGCAGTCGCTCGGCCAGCATCGGTGTACCTCCCTCGGTGTGGCTTCTACCCACTGGCCACGGGAAACGAACCGGTCCGGCAGAATGCCGGACGTGACCGACCAGATCCAGGCAGCAGCTCCGTCCGTCTCCGCCCGCATCGCGCAGGAGTTGGGAGTACGCGAGACGCAGGTCGTCTCCGCCGTCGACCTGCTCGACGGCGGCGCGACGGTGCCGTTCGTGGCCCGCTACCGCAAGGAGGCCACCGGCGGGCTCGACGACACCCAGCTGCGCACGCTCGAAGAGCGGCTGCGCTACCTCCGTGAGCTCGACGAGCGCCGGGCGGCGATCCTCGAGTCGATCCGCTCGCAGGGCAAGCTGGACCCAGAGCTCGAGGCGCAGATCGTGGCGGCCGACTCGAAGGCCCGCCTGGAGGACATCTACCTGCCGTTCAAGCCCAAGCGCCGGACCAAAGCCCAGATCGCCCGCGAGGCCGGCCTCGAGCCGCTGGCCGACCTGCTGTTCGGCGACCCGACGCAGGACCCGGCCAGCTCGGCGGCGGCGTTCGTCGACGCCGAGAAGGGTGTCGCCGACGCGGCGGCCGCGCTCGACGGCGCCCGGTCGATCCTGGTCGAGCGCTTCGCCGAGGACGCCGACCTGATCGGCGGGCTGCGCGAGCAGGTCTGGGAGCGCGGCCGGATGCGGGCCAAGGTCAAGGAGGGCAAGGAGGAGGCGGGCGCGAAGTTCAGCGACTACTTCGACTTCGCCGAGCCGCTGACCTCGCTGCCGTCGCACCGGATCCTCGCGCTGTTCCGCGGTGAGAAGGAGGAGGTCCTCGACCTCATCCTGGAGCCCTCCGCCGAAGAAGCAGACGCGGTCGCCGCCGGGACGCTGGCCACCGGGCCGGTGTACTACGAGCAGCGGATCGCCGGCCACTTCGGCATCGCCGACCAGGGGCGCGCGGCCGACCGCTGGCTGCTCGACACGGTCCGCTGGGCCTGGCGCACCCGGATCGTCGTGCACCTCGACATGTCGCTTCGGATGCGGCTGTTCCAGGCCGCCGAGGACGAGGCGGTGCGCGTGTTCGCGGCCAACCTGCGCGACCTGCTGCTGGCCGCACCCGCCGGCACCCGCGCCACGATGGGCCTCGACCCGGGCTTCCGCACCGGGGTGAAGGTCGCGGTGGTCTCCGCGACCGGCAAGGTGCTGGCCACCGACACCATCTATCCGCACGTGCCGGCCAACAAGTGGTCCGCGGCGCTGGCGACGCTGGCCTCGCTGGCGAAGGAGCACGACGTCGAGCTCGTCGCGATCGGCAACGGCACCGCGTCGCGGGAGACCGACAAGCTGGCCGGTGAGCTGATCGCGGCGAATCCCGACCTCAACCTGACCAAGGTGATGGTCTCCGAGGCGGGGGCTTCGGTCTATTCGGCATCCGCGTACGCCGCGTCGGAGCTGCCCGGCATGGACGTCTCGCTGCGCGGGGCGGTCTCCATCGCCCGCCGGCTCCAGGACCCGCTGGCCGAGCTCGTGAAGATCGACCCGAAGTCGATCGGCGTCGGGCAGTACCAGCACGACATCTCCGAGGTGAAGCTGTCCCGCTCGCTCGACGCGGTGGTCGAGGACTGCGTCAACGGCGTCGGCGTCGACGTCAACCTGGCGTCCGCGCCGCTGCTGTCGCGCGTCTCGGGCATCGGTGAGTCGCTGGCCGCCAACATCGTCGCGCACCGTGAGGCCAACGGGCCGTTCCGCAACCGGTCGGCGCTCAAGGAGGTGCCGCGGCTCGGCCCCAAGGCGTTCGAGCAGTGCGCGGGCTTCCTGCGGATCGCGGGTGGTGACGATCCGCTGGACGGGTCGTCGGTGCACCCCGAGGCGTACCCGGTGGTCCGCCGGATCCTGGCGTCCGTCGACCTCGAGCTGCCCGCGCTGATCGGCAACGGCGCCCTGTTGCGCGGGCTCAAGCCCGGCGACTTCGCCGACGCGATGTTCGGCGTGCCGACCGTCACCGACATCCTGGGCGAGTTGGAGAAGCCGGGCCGCGACCCGCGACCGGCGTTCAAGACGGCGCGGTTCGCCGACGGCGTCGAGAAGATCGGCGACCTGGTCGCCGGCATGGTGCTGGAAGGCGTCGTGACCAACGTGGCGGCGTTCGGCGCGTTCGTGGACATCGGCGTGCACCAGGACGGGCTCGTGCACGTGTCGGCGATGTCGCGGACCTTCGTCAACGACCCGCGCGAGGTCGTCAAGCCCGGTGACGTCGTGAAGGTCAAGGTGCTCGACGTCGACGTGCCGCGCAAGCGGATCTCGCTGACGCTGCGGCTGGACGAGGAGAACGGCGCGGGCGCGCCGCGCGGCGGCGGTCGGCCCGCGCAACAGCGCCAGGGCGGTGGCGGCGGCCGGCAGGGTGGGGGCGGTGACCGGCAGGGTGGCGGTCAGAGCGGCGGCGGTGACCGGCGTGGCGGCGGTCAGAGCGGCGGAGGCCGGCAGGGCGGCGGCACCGGCCGCCAAGGCGGCGCCCCGGGTGGCGGCGGCCGCCAGGGTGGCGGTCATGGCGGCGGCGGTCGCCAGAGCACGGGCGGTCAGGGTGGCGGCGGTCGCCAGAGCACCGGAGGTCAGGGCGGAAGCGGTCGCCAGGGTGCCGGTGGACGGCAGGGCGGCGGCCGGCCGGTCAACAGCGCCATGGAAGACGCGCTGCGCAAGGCCGGGTTGCTCTAGGCGGTCGGACAGGCCCGGCGGTCGACCCGCCGGGCCTAGCGGTCGACGTCGTTGCCGAACGGGAGCAGGAGCCGGACCAGCTGGCGGCGGGTGAGCTCGTCGACGTGCTCCTTGTTGCGGTCGCGGAGCACCTCGGAGCGCAGGTCGCGGGCCTCGTCGGCGACGTCGTCCTCGTCGCCGAAGGTCATCGCTCGTTCGAGGTCGTCGGCGCGCCTGAGGATCCGATCGACGGCCTTCTTGTCAATCTTGCCCGCGTCCGCCGCGTCCTCGAGCGCCGACTTGAAGGCCGCGAGCGCGTCGCCCGGGTCGGTCGGTGCCGGCGGCTCGGTGGTCGGCTCGACCACGTCGTCGCGGGCCTGCTGCTGCGGGCTCGCACCCGCCTGCGCCACCGAACCGCCGGGCGTGCCGTCGGCGCCGGGGTTGAGCAGGATGGCCGCCACGATGGCGACGACGACCAGGGCCGCGGCGACACCGCCGACGGCCACCGCGCGCATCGGGTTGCGGGCCGGCCCCGGGTCGCGAACAGGCTCGCGGTCGGCGGCCCGCGCACGCAGCAGGCTCGTCGGCGCGGACACCACCGCGCGGCCCGGGTTCGCCGGGCGGGTCTCCAGGGATGCGGTTGGCGCGGACGCGGCGAGCTCGCCCAGCACGCGGGCGAGCTCGGCGGCGGACGGGCGCGCGGCCGGATCGGCCGAGAGGCTGGCCACGCCGGCCCGGGTCAGTGCCGCCGGCACTCCGGGCAGCACCGGGAACCGGGCCACGCCGCCGGACGACTCGGGGCGGTGGCCGACCAGGGCCTCGGCGAGCAGGACGCCAAGGCTGTAGACGTCGCTCGCGGGTGTCGGGTCGGCACCGGCCAGCCGCTCGGGAGAGCAGTAGCCCACCGTGCCGTATCGCTCGCCGCCGTCGGAGCTGCCCGCCAGGCCGGCGATGCCGAAGTCGAGGATCTTCACCCCGCCCTGGGTGAGCATCACGTTGCCGGGCTTGATGTCGCAGTGCACCACGCGGGCGGCGTGCGCGGCGGCCAGCCCGGCGGCCACCTGCGCGGCGATCGCCGCGGCGACGGGCCAGGGCAGCGGACCAACGGCCAGCCGCTCGGCCAGGTCGTCGCCCTCGACGAGCTCCATCACCAGGTAGGGCGCCAGGCCGCCGCCGGGCAGGGCGGCCTCTCCGTAGTCGTACACCCGGGTGATGTTGGGGTGGGCCAGCCCGGCGGCCGCGCGTGCCTCGCGATGGGTGGCGAGCCGGATCGTGGTGTCGCTGCCGACCGACGGGTCGAGCACCTTGACGGCGACGGGACGGCCGAGCACGGTGTCGTCGGCCCGCCAGACCTCGGCCATGCCGCCCACGCCGATCCGCGCGACCAGCAGGAAGCGGTCGTGCAGGCGAAGGCCGGGCGCGAGCGTCGACATGGCTGGTTCATCGTACGGACTGGGCGCGACAGGTGCCCTGAGCTCGCGCACTCATGGCACAGAACCGTTACGTCGGCCAGCGCCCGGTCAGCCGCTTGACGCCCGTCGCGCCGCCGCGGTCGACGGCGGCCTTGACCAGCGCGAAGATCGCCCCTTGGAGCGCCGCGGCCGCGAGCACCTCGCCCCAGCCGCGATCCTCGTCGGTCGCGTTGGGCGCGTCGTCGTCGCCCGAGACGCGCTTCCAGACCTGCTTGAACACCAGCCCGGCCAGGCCGCCCGCCGCGATGCCGAGCAACACACCGACCGGCTTGTACGCCACTTTGCCCACGATGCCCATCGCCTTTCTCCTCGGGGGGTCGAGGGGATTGTGGGTCGGCAATGCCCGGGACGCGGGAGCGGCAAACTCCGGGTGTGAGAGCCAGGACACTTCGATAACTCGCCGTTGTCGCTGGTCGTGACGGAATCGCGTCATACCGTGGAGGTCGGGCCACCCATAAGAGTGATTTTTCCGGTCATTTCGGCCGAGGAAGCCATATGACGTCACAAACTGCTACGGCACAGCGGTACGACGCGGACCGCGAGTTCGAGCACAAGCACCGCTGGACCATCCTGGTGATCGTTTCGATCGCGCAGCTCATGGTCGTACTCGACGCCACGATCGTCAATATCGCCCTCCCCGCCGCGCAGGACGCGCTGGGGTTCGCCGACAGTGACCGGCAGTGGGTGGTGACCGCGTACGCGCTGGCGTTCGGTTCGCTCCTGCTGCTCGGCGGCAAGCTCGGCGACCTGTTCGGGCGAAAACGCATGTTCATCATCGGTCTCATCGGTTTCGCGGTCGCGTCCGCGGCGGGCGGAGCGTCGACCGACTTCATGGTCCTGGTGATCTCGCGGGCCGCCCAGGGCGCGTTCGGCGCGCTGCTCGCACCGGCGGCGCTGTCCACGATCGCCAACTCGTTCTCGTCACCCGCGGAACGAGGGAGGGCCTTCGGCGTGTACGGAGCGGTGGCCGGCGGCGGCGGCGCGGTGGGCCTGCTGCTGGGTGGCGTCCTGACCGAGTACGCCTCCTGGCGCTGGTGCTTCTTCGTCAACCTGGTCTTCGCCGGCATCGCCTGGATCGGCGGCCAGTACTACCTGCGCAACGAGACGTCGGCGACCAAACCGAAGATCGACTGGCTGGGCACGGCCTCCGCGGTGGTGGGCCTGTTCCTGCTGGTCTACGGCTTCTCCCGAGCGGCCTCCGACGGCTGGGGCGACATCTTCACGATCATCAGCCTGGTCGTGTCCGCCCTCCTGCTGCTGGCGTTCGTGCAGATCGAGCGGCAGGTGGGGCAGCCGTTGCTCCCCTTGCGGATCGTGAAGGACCGCAGCCGCGGCGGCGCGTACCTGTCGGTGGGTCTCGCCGCGATCGCGATCTTCGGGGTCTTCCTGTTCCTGACGTTCTACCTGCAGCTCACCAAGGGCTACAGCCCGGTGCTGACGGGCGTCGCCTTCCTGCCGATGATCGCCTTCGTGCTGCTGGGCTCGACGCTGGCCAACGTGAAGCTGATGCCGATCCTGGGCGCACGCGTGCTGATCACGCTCGGCATGGTCCTGTCCGCGATCGGCATGACCTACCTGTACTTCATCGACTCGACGTCGAACTACTGGGTGCACATCCTGCCGTCGCTGCCGGTCCTGGGCTTCGGCTTCGGCCTGATCTTCGCGCCGGCCATCAACACGGCCACGGAGCGGGTCAACCGCGAGGACGCGGGCGTGGCGTCGGCCCTGGTCAACACCACGCAACAGGTCGGCGGATCCATCGGCACCGCCCTGCTGAGCACGATCGCGGCCAGCGTGACCAGCTCGTACGCGGCGACACACGTCGGAGCGGCCGCCGCGGCGGAGGCGCCGGTCGCGGGCTACAAGATCGCGTTCCTGGTGTCGGCGGGCATCTTCGCGGCCGGTGCGGTGCTGATCTTCTTCCTGATCCAGGCCCACGCCCCGCAGCCGTCGGGAGCTCCACCGACCGACGACGGAAGCACCGCCGGCGCGGAGCCGGAAACGGCCGGCCCGACCGCCCAAGCGTCATCGCAGGCGGCCGCCGCACCGGCCGGCCGGGACGCCGACCCCGCACCGGGCACCGCTTGACGCGCGCGCGTAGCGCCGACAGGAGTCATTTCGTCACATACACGAGTCCGGTTCCGCAATTCCCGAAAGAAGATCGCGCAGACATGCGGCGCGACGCATGCGATCGACCCGATCGGGTACGGCGAAACGATGCTCGACCCTGGGACGCTCGTCAACGATCGCTATCGCCTCGACGCCACCATCGCCGCCGGCGGCATGGGGCAGGTGTGGCGGGCGACCGACACCGTCCTCGGCCGCACGGTCGCGGTCAAGCTCCTGCGCCACCTCACCGACGACACGGCGCGGGTGCGGTTCCGCAACGAGGCCCGGGCCATGGCGGCGCTGCGGGACCCGGGCGTCGCGGGTGTCTACGACTACGGCGAGACCGCGCTCCCGGACGGCACGCCGGTCGCGTTCATCGTCATGGCCTGCGTCGAGGGTCAGCCCCTGTCGCGGCGCATCGCCGAGGCCGGCCGGCTGGAGGCGGCGGAGACCGCGTCGGTCGTCGCCCAGGCGGCCCGCGCCCTCCAGGCCGTGCACGACGCCGGCGTCGTGCATCGGGACGTGAAGCCGGGCAACCTGATCGTCGAGCCCGACGGCACCGTCGTCCTCATCGACTTCGGTGTCGCGGTCACCGCCGACGCCGCGGCCCAGACCAGGGCGGACGAGGTGGTCGGCACCGCGCTCTACATGGCGCCCGAGCAGGTCACCAAGGGTGAGCTGACCGCGGCCACCGACGTGTACGCCCTGGGCGCCGTCGCGTACCACTGCCTGGCCGGCCGGCCGCCGTTCACGGGCGACAACGCCGTCACCGTCGCGCTGAGCCACCTCCAGGACGAGCCGGACCCGCTGCCGGAGGACGTGCCCGAGAGCCTGTGCCGCGTCGTCACGACCGCGATGGCCAAGGACCCCGCGCTGCGGTACCCCACCGCGGCCGCCCTGGCCGACGCCGTCGAGAGCGGCCGGACCGAGGCGTCGACGACGGTCCTCGCGGCGCGCGCCCCGCTGCCGGCGGCACCGGTGACGGTCGTCGACGAGCCACCGCCGCCGGTCCGCCGGCGCCGCCGCACCGTGGGCGCGCTGATCGTCGGCGCGGTCGCGCTGCTGGTCGTGTTCGCGGTCGCCGACCCGACCGGCATCATCCCGCTGCCGGGTGAGCCGCCCCGGGTGCCGGCCGCGACGCGGGACGCGCCGGCCTCGGCCGACCCGGATCAGCCTCGCCAGGGCGACGACACGAGCGCTGACCCGCCGCGATCCCCCGGATCCGTGGTCGCGACACCGGCCGGCGACACCGCGCCGGAAGGCGGCGACGACGGAGGCGCGCCCGCGGACGGCGGCGACCCGGGCGGCGAACCGGAGCCCACTCCCACCGCCGAGCCGTCCGCGCCGAGCGAGTCGTCGCCACCTCCGGCGTCCGACGACGAGACCGCCTCCGCCGATCCCGATCCCGATCCCACCGCCCCGGCCGACGACGAACCGGAGGAACCGGCGCTGCCGGCCAGCGCCGCGGCCGCCGCCTGAGGTCTCGTCCTGGTCACTATCCCGGAGATCGACGTGTAGTCGTCCATCGATATGGGCACACTGGGCGGATGGCGGAAGGACGGGTGCTCAACGGCCGTTATCGCCTCCTGGAGCGCCTTGGCGACGGCGGCACGTCCGTGGTGTGGCGGGCACACGACGAGGTGCTCGGCCGCACCGTCGCGGTCAAGGTGCTCTCCGGCGGGCCGTCGATCGACGACCAGGCCAGAGAGCGGATCCGCGACGAGGCGCGGATGGCCGCGGCCCTCTCCCACCCGCACATCGCCCAGGTCTACGACTTCGGCGAGACGGACGACGACCAGCGCGCTCCGTACGTGGTGATGGAGCTGGTCGCGGGCAGGTCGTTGGACGAGCACCGCGCGGCCGGGGCCCTGCCGCCGGACGAGGCGTTCCGGCTGTGCGCGCAGGTGGCGGCCGCGCTCGCCGCGGCTCACGAGGCCGGCCTGGTCCACCGCGACATCAAGCCGGCCAACGTCATGGTGACCCCCGTCGGCGCCAAGGTCGTCGACTTCGGCATCGCCGCCTTCGTCCGGCCGGGCGGACCGGCCGAGCCGGCCAGCGAGCTGTACGGCACACCGGCCTACCTGGCTCCCGAACGGATCACCCACGACGCCGTCGAGCCCGCCTCGGACGTGTTCTCCCTCGGCGTCATGCTCTACAAGCTGCTCGCCGGCCGCCTGCCGTGGCCACCGAGGACGAACACCGGCCTCATGACGGACCGCGTGTTCACCGCCCCGGCCCCGCTGCCGCCGCTCGAGGGCGTCCCGCCCGCCGTGCGTGAGCTGTGCCACGACTGCCTGGCCAAGGACCCGGCCGCGCGACCGACGGCCGCGATGGTCGCCGCGACCCTGGCACGGGCCGCGGGCCTGCGTACGGTCCATGACGATCTCCCGGTCCCGGCGGGCGCTCTGGCGCCACCGCCCTCGTCGCCCGTGCCGGCGGCGCGGCGGGCGCGCCGGCGGGCCAAGACCTCGGCCGCCGTCGCCGCCGTGCTCCTGGCGTCCGGCTCGTGGTGGTTGCTGGGCCCCGACGGCTCCGCCCTCCCGCCGGTCAGCGGCGCGCTCCCGTCGCCGACCTCCTCCCCGCCCGGCCAGGATCGGTTGGGCGCGGCGCGGACCGTCGCCCCGGCCACCGCCGGCCCCGAGCGGCTGGAGCCGACCGGCCGGCCGATCGGCCGCGCCGGCCCGGACGGCACGGCGCCCCCGGTCACCGGCGGACCGCTCGTCCCGCCGCCACCGGTGACCGTCGCGCCGCCGCCGAGCCCCCCGCCGGCCGAGCCGCCGCACTGGGGTCCCCAGCAACGGCTGTCGTCCGAGGGCGGCAGCACGAACGCGGCCTGCTCGAGCGCCGGACAGGTCCGGTTGTCCTCCTGGGTCGCCAGCAAGGGATACCTGCTGGACCAGGTCGACCCCGGACCCGCGACGACCGCCTCCGTCTCGTTCAGGCGCGGCAAGCAGGTCGTCACGATGAGGGTGACCTGCCAGGACGGCACCGCCTCCGCCGCGATCACGCGCGGCTAGGCCGCCAGGAGCGCCGGCAAGGCGAAGTCGGCGAAGACGGACGGGTCCTGGAAGACCACGTTGCGGGAGATCTGGCCGGCCGGGGTCACCGTCAGGATCTGGAGCGTGTGCAGGGCGAATCCGGCATCCGTCCGGACGTACGCCGCGAAGGCCGGTTGGGTGTTCGCCTCCAGGCGGACCACCCGCCAGAACTCGCCGCGCATCGCGAACACCCGGCGCAGGAACGCCGCGTAGTCGTCGCGGCCCCGGTACCACAGCGGGACCGGCGGCATCTCCAGCACCGCGTCGGCGGTCAGCAGTCGCACCAGGCCGTCGACGTCGGCGATCTCGAAGGCTCGCGCGTAGCGGTCCACCGTGTCCCGCGTGACCCGGTCGGTCGGCTCCTCGACGCCGGTCTCCCCCACCTCCGCCAGCGCGGCCCGCGCCCGTTGCAACGCGCTGTTGACCGCCGCCACCGAGGTGTCCAGCAGGGAGGCCACCTCGGCCGCCGGGAACTCCAGGACCTCGCGCAGGAGCAGCACCGCGCGTTGCTTCGGCGGGAGCACCTGGAGCGCCGCGATCAGGGCCAGGCGCAGGCTGCCGCGCTGGACGACCGTGGCGGCCGGGTCGTCGCCGGCGGCGGCCAGCCGGGCGTCCGGAAACGGCTGTAGCCACGGGATCTCGAACGCCGGCGTCAGCGGCGCGTCCGGGTCGTCGCTGGGCGGCCCGCCGAGCCCGGACGGCAACGGCCGCCGAGCCCGGCCGGCCAGCGCGGTCAGGCACGCGTTGGTGGCGATGCGGTAGAGCCAGGTGCGCGCCGAGGCGCGCCCGGGGTCGTAGCCGTCCCGGGCGCGCCAGGCGCGCAGCATGGTCTCCTGCACCACGTCCTCGGCGTCGTCGACCGACCCGAGCATCCGGTAGCAGTGCGCGAGCAGTTCGGCCCGATGAGCTTCGAACGTCACGCGGCCGCCGGGGTGTTCGAGTAGGCGGCCACCGCCCAGCCCTCGCCCGGCGCGCGGGTCAGGACCCAGGTCGCGGTCCGTTCCTGCGCCGGGGTGAGCGCGCTCTGGCCGGACAGCAGGATGCCGGCCCGGCTGACCACCACCGCGCTGTCGCCGAGGACCCGGATGTCGAGCGGCTCGTCGATCGGGGTCGAGTCCCGCAGCGGGCCGGCCCAGGCGGCGGCCATCGACTCGCGTACGGCGTCGCGGCCCTGCCGGAACACGCCGGGCATGACGACCGTCGCGTCCGGGCGGTAGAGCGCGGCGAACGCCTCGGCGTCGCCCCACGCCGCGTACACCCGGTCCAGCAGCTCGCGAATCTCTGCGTGCATCATCTCGATCTTCCTCCTCGAAGTGCGGTCGAGGTATGTACCGCGCCGGCCGGCGAAACTCATCGGTTAGATCGCCGCGGGTTGGTAACCCGGGACACATGACCGACAACGACCGGGTGGAGCGACTGCTGGACCGGTACGGCGAGACCTACGCGCACCAGGCCGGCATCCGCCTCGCCGACCGGCCGCAGCCGCTCTACCAGCTGCTGGTGCTGACGAAGCTGCTCAGCGCCCGGATCTCCGCGAACGTGGCGGTGGCCGGCGCCCGTGAGCTGTTCAAGGCCGGCCTGACCTCGCCGAAGGCGATGCTGGCAGCCGACGAGCACACCCTGTGGCACACCCTGGCCAGGGCGCACTACATCCGCTACGGCGGCCCCGCCATCAGGGCACTGGCCAGCGGTGCCCAGCTGGTCAACGACCGGTGGGGCGGCGACCTGCGACGCATGCACAAGGCGGCCCAGGGCGACCGGGCGAGGCTGCGGGCCTCGCTCACCGAGTTCCCGGGCATCGGCCCGACCGGCGCCGACATCTACCTGCGCGAGGTGCAGGCGGTGTGGCCGGACGTCCGCCCGTACCTGGACGAGCGGGTCACCGCCGCCGCGAAGGCGGTGCGTCTGCCGGCCAGCCCGGCCAGGCTGGCCGGACTGGTGCCGCCCGACCGCCTGCCGGAGCTCGCCGCCGCCGTCCTGCGCGGCTCCCGCGACAAGGCCCTCACGGCCGCCTGACCGGGCGCCGCGTCAATCAGGAAGTCGACGGCCGCGACCAGGCCTAGTCGCGGCGACGCCGGAAGAGGACCGCGCCGATCGCGATGCCGGCGACGACGGCCAGCGCGTACGGCAGGACGCGCCGGGCCGCGGTGTCGAGGCCGGTGACCGCGAGCAGGTCGACGGGCTCCACCTCGGTCTCGGTGAACGACACCTCGCGCTCCTCCGTGAACGCCCGCTGCTCCTCGGAGTCCAGCTGGCCCGGGAACGCGCGCTCCGCCGGCGTCGTGCCGTGGAAGGCCTCCGCGTGGCCGGCCACCCGGCCGTTCGGAGGCCCACCGTCAGCGACCGCGCCGCCGGACGCCGCCGAGCCGGCCGGCGGGTTGGCCGCCGCCGCGCCGCCGGCGGCGGCACCGGACGCCGCCGCGCCGGCCGCGGTGGCGGTGCGGCCCGCGGCCACCGTCGCTCCCCCGGCCAGCTTGCCCTGCAGGCAGTCGGTGAACTGGCCGAGCAGGCGACCGCTCACGTCGGCGATCATGCCCCGGCCGAACTGGGCGATCCGCCCGGTCACCGCGAGGTCGGTCAGCACGTGCACGTCGGTCGACGACGGGTCGGCCGACGGCGTCAGCGTCGCGCGGACGGTGGCCTTGGCGGTGCCGCCGCCCCGGGAGTCGCGCCCCGCGGCCTCGACCACCACCGTGCGGCTGGCCGCGTCGCGCTCGACGAACCGGCCCTTGCCGGCGAACGTCATCGAGACCGGGCCGAGCTTCACCTTGACCGTGCCGTCGAAGTTGTCACCGTCCTGGCCGGTCAACGCCGCACCGGGCATGCACGGCACGACCGTGTCGAGGTCGAGCAGGACCTCCCAGGCGCGCTCGACGGGTGCCGCGACGGTGAACTCGTGTTCCAGCTCCATTGCAGGGTCTCCCAGTCAGCGTCGGTCGAGGTTCTCGTGGATGCTGCCGTCCAGAGTGGACAGCTTCTGCCCGCCACCGCCCCAGCGGTCGGCGATGATCTCCGCGGTGATGCTCACCGCGGTCTCCTCCGGCGTGCGCGCGCCCAGCGCCAGCCCGATCGGCGAGTGCAGCTTCTTGAGCTGGGCCTCCGGCACCCCGGCGGCGAGCAGGCCGGTGACCCGGTCGTCGTGGGTCCGCCTGGAGCCCATCGCGCCCACATAGGCGAACTCGTGCTCCAGGGCGAGCTGGAGCACCGGCAGGTCGAACTTGGGGTCGTGGGTGAGCACGCAGACCACGGTGCGCCCGTCGACCCGCCCGGCCTCGAGCTCGGCCGCGAGGTAGCGGTGCGGCCAGTCGACCACGACCTCCACACCCGGGAACCGGCGGTTGGTGGCGAACACCGGACGCGCGTCGCAGACCGTGACCCGGTAGCCGAGGAACGCACCCTGCTTGGCCAGCGCGGACGCGAAGTCGATCGCGCCGAACACCAGCATCCGGGGCGGCGGCGCGTACGACGCGACGAACACCGTCACGTCGTCGCCGAGCCGCTCGCCGTCGGGGCCGTAGCGCAGCGGGCCGGTCAGCCCCGACGCCAGCATCCCGCGCACGTCCTCGGTCAGCGCCTCGTCGAAGTGCGCCGACCCGAGCGAGCCGTCGACCCGGTCCGGCCAGACCAGCACCCGCCGGCCCACCCGGTCGCCGGGGTCGCTGATCACCGTGGCCACCGCGACCGGCGACTCCGCCTCGATCGCCTCGACCACCTCGCCGAGCTGCGGGAAGGACGCGGGGTCGACGCGCTCGACGAAGATGTCGATGATCCCGCCGCAGGTCAGGCCGACGGAGAACGCGTCGTCGTCGCTGACCCCGTAGCGCTGCAGGTGCGGCTCGCCGGTCTCGATCGCGGTCAGGCCGAGCTCGTAGACGGCGGCCTCGACGCACCCGCCCGAGACGCTGCCCACCGCGGTCTGGTCAGGGCCGACGAGCATGGTGGCACCGGGTGGCCGCGGGGCACTCTTCCAGGTGCCAACCACCGTGGCCATCCCCACCGGTCGACCGGCACGCCACCAGCGTGACAGGTCGGCGAGCACGTCTCGCACGATCATCGCCCCCAGGTATCACTATGGTCGGTCCGGTTCCCCGCCGCCAGAGCCGCTAACAGTTCGTCGAGCGCGTCCAGCCGATGCGCGCTCACCACCGCGTCGCAATGCGGCCACGCGGCGGCCATTCCCCCCGTCAGCGGTCGGAACGCCGCACTCTGCGTGCGCGGATTCGCCCAGACCACTCGATATGCCAGGCGCGACAAGCGAATCATCTGGCGTTCCAGTTCAGCGGGTTCACCTGTGTCCCAACCATCGCTCAGGATGAGGACCACCGCACCACGGGCCATACCTCGGGCGCCGTGGTCGTCGATGAAGGTTCGCAACGCCGCGCCGATCCGCGTGCCGCCCGACCAGTCCGGTGCCGCGCGGCCAGCCCGCTCGAGGGCCACTGCCGGAGGCACTCGGTGCAGCACCCGTGTCAGGCGGGTCAGGCGCGTGGCGAAGGTGAAGACCTCGGCCCGCTGGCCTTCGGCCGCGCAATAGACCAGTTGCAGCAGCGCACGCGCGTAGGGCGCCATCGAACCGGAGATGTCGCAAAGCACGACGAGTCGGCGCGGCTTGGTTCTCGGTCGACGACGGCTCAACCGCACCGGGTGGCCGCCGGTCCGCCTCGCGACACGCAGGCTCTCCCGGAGGTCGACAGCGGGTCCGCGCCGTCCGACGACGGTGCGGCGGCTGCGACGCGGCGGTGTGGCCAGGCGGAGCCGCCGCATGGCGACGGCAAGCTCCGCGAGCTCGTCGGGCGAGAGCTTCGCGAAGTCGCGACCACCGAGTCGTTCGGTTCCCGTCGCTATCACGGGATACGGGCTACGTGCCCCGTTGGCCGAAGGAGGGGAACCCGGTGACCGGTCGCCGATGCCCGGCCGTCCGCCATCGGCGCGACCCGGCCGGGGCGGCACGTCCGAGTTGGACGATGTCGAGCCGCCTTCGCCGCCGCGGTTTGGGGCGTCGTCGACCATGCCGCCGAACACCAGGTCGAAGGCGCGGTCGAAGGCGGGCCGATCGGCCGGATCGGCGAGCAACGTGGCGGCGGCACAGTGGTAGAGCGTGCGCGTCGTGGCCGGCCGCACGAGCTGCACCGCGCGCGCGAAGCGCTCGCTGCGGTCCGGGCCGACCGCGACGCCGGAGTCGTGCAGTAGCGCGCCGAACCGGGCGACCACGACGGCGAGGTCCGGCTCAGTCATCGAACAACCCGCTGGCGCGTACCGTGGCCAGGTCCTCGTCGTATTTCACGACGGCAGAGACGGACAGCATGGCGGTCGCCGGGGTCAGCGAGTCGACGCCCAGCACCCGCAGCGCGGTGGCCCAGTCGACCGCCTCGGCCACCCCCGGCGGCTTGTAGAGCTCGAGCCCCCGCAGCCGCTGCACCGCCCCGGCGACCTGGTCGGCGAGCGGGTCGCCGATGCCGGGCACCCGGCGGCGGACGATCGCCGCGACCCGCTCGGCGGCCGGGTAGGAGATCCAGTGATAGAGGCAGCGGCGCTTGAGCGCGTCGTGCAGGTCGCGGGTGCGGTTGGAGGTGAGCACGACGATCGGCGGCAGCAGCGCCCGCCGGGTGCCCAGCTCGGGAATGGTGACCGTGGCCTCGGCGAGCAGCTCCAGCAGGAACGCCTCGAACTCGTCGTCGGCCCGGTCGACCTCGTCGAGGAGCAGCACGGCCGGACGCGGCCCGGGATGCTCCAGCGCGGACAGCAACGGACGGCGCAGCAGGAACTCGGGCGTGAACAGGTCGGCCGAGGCCAGCGTCTCGCCGGAAGCCTCGGCCAGCCGGATCGCGAGGAGCTGCCGCGGGTAGTTCCACTCGTACAGCGCCTCCGAGACGGTCAGTCCCTCGTAGCACTGCAGCCGCACCAGCGGGGTGTCCAGTGCGGTCGCGAGCGCCTTGGCGGCCTCGGTCTTGCCGACGCCGGGCTCACCCTCGAGCAGGATCGGCGCCGGCATCCGGGTGGCCAGGAACATGGCCGTGGCCAGGGGCTCGTCCGCCAGGTAGCCGGTGCGGTCGAGCGCGGCCGTCAGTCCACCGACGTCGGCGGGCAGGTCCTGCGTCATCCGCCCCACCGGGCGGGGTCCGCGGCGAACTTCTTGCGGCAGCCGGGCGCGCAGAAGTACCAGGTGCGGCCGCCGTGCTCGTACGACAGCGCACCGGGCTCGACGACGACCTCCATCTCGCAGACCGGGTCGACGGCGATCTCCGGCGGCGTCGGCAGGCCCACGCCGATCTGGAGCAGCGACGGCGGCCGCGGGGCCGGCACCGGTTTCGTGGTGATGCGGGCCGCGACCACCTCGGCCAGGATCGAGATGGCCACGTCGCCCGGCGTGCGGGCGCCGAGGTCGAGCCCGGCCGGTGTCTTGACCCGCCCGGCCGGCACACCCGACTCGGCGAGCACCGCCGCGCCCCGCTTCGGGGAGGCGACCAGCGCGACGTACGGCACCCCGGCGGCGACGGCCTCGGTGAGCACGCCGGTCTCGTCGTGCCCGTGCGAGGCGACCACGACGGCGAGGGCGTCGGTCGGGACCGGCCCGGGAGCCGGCGCCACCCGGACCTCGTAGCCGGCCGCCTCGCCCACCGACCGCAAGGCGCGCGCGATCGGGGTGTCTCCGTAGACCTGCAGCAGCGGCGCCGGCACGACCACCTCCAGGAACACGTCGATGGTGCCACCGGAGAGGCAGGTGTTGTCGGTGACCACGAGACCGGGCAGCTCACGCGGCCCGGTCGCGTCGCCGCCCGGCGTGATCCGCAGCAGCGTCGACTCGCCGACCGCGAGCTGGCGCAGGCTCTGGATCCGCACGGTCGACTCGGCGCAGGAGCCGCCGACGAAGCCCTCGATCGTGCCGTCGCCGTGGATGATCGCCCGGTCGCCCGGCTTCGCGGAGGTGGGCCGCTCGGCGCGGACCACGACCGCGAGGACGAACGGGCTGCGCGCCTGGCGCAGCTCGTTCGCCCTCCGCTCCGTCGTGGACGTCACGGGATCGCGAGGTCCGTCCGGATCGGCCGGCCGTTCATGGCACCCCACACCGCGGCCGGCGTGAGCGGCATGTCGGCGTGCCGCACACCGTAGGGCTTGATGGCGTCCAGCACGGCGTTGACCACCGCGCACGGGGAGCCGACCGTCGCCGACTCACCGACGCCCTTGGCGCCGATCGGGTGGTGCGGCGACGGGGTGACCGTCTCGCCCAGCTCCCACGACGGGCACTCCAGCGAGGTCGGCAGCAGGTAGTCCATGAAGGACGCGCCGAGGTGGTTGCCCTCCTCGTCGAACGCCATCACCTGCATCAGCGCCATGCCCACGCCGTCGGCGAGGCCGCCGTGCACCTGGCCCTCGACGATCATCGGGTTGATCCGCACGCCGCAGTCGTCGACCGCGATGAACCGCCGCACCTTGACCCCGCCGGTGCCCTTGTCGACGTCGACGACGCAGATGTACGCGCCGAACGGGTACGTCAGGTTCGGCGGGTTGTAGACGGTCGTCGCGTCCAGGTGGCCCTCGACGCCTTCCGGCAGCTCCAGGCTGGAGTGCGCGGCCAGGGCGATCTCCTGGATCGTCTTGCCCTGCTCCGGGTCACCCTTGACCTGCCACCGGTTGCCCTCCCACTCGAGGTCGTCGGGCGAGACCTCCAGCATCGCGGAGGCGACGATCCGGGCCTTGTCGCGGATCTTCCGGGCCACCAGCGCGGTGGCGGCGCCGGACACCGGCGTCGACCGGGAGCCGTAGGTGCCGAGGCCGAACGGCGTCTGGTCGGTGTCTCCGTGCACCACCTCGATGTCGGCGGTGGGCAGCCCGAGCTCGTTGCCGACGATCTGGGCGAACGTCGTCTCGTGGCCCTGGCCCTGGGTCTTCACCGAGATCCGCAGCACGGCCTTGCCCGTCGGGTGGATCCGCAGCTCGGCGCCGTCCGCCATGCCGAGGCCGAGGATGTCCATGTGCTTGCGCGGGCCGGCGCCGACCGCCTCGGTGAAGAACGCGACCCCGATGCCCATCAGCTCGCCGCGCTCGCGCTTCTCCGCCTGTTCCTTGCGCAGCTCGTCGTATCCCGCCATGTCCATGGCGAGCTGGAGGGCCTTCGGGTAGTCGCCCGAGTCGTACTCCCAGCCGGTCTTGGTCGTGTAGGGGAACTGCTCGGGCTGGATCAGGTTCTTCATCCGCAGCTCGGCGGGGTCGGCCTTGAGCTCGTACGCGAGCACGTCGACCATCCGCTCGACCAGGTAGACCGCCTCGGTGATGCGGAACGAGCAGGCGTACGCGACACCGCCGGGCGCCTTGTTGGTGTAGACGCCGGTGACCGTGCAGTGCGCGGCCTGCAGGTCGTAGGAACCCGTGAACACGTGGAAGAAGCCGGCCGGGAACTTGGTCGGCTGCGCGGTCGCGTTGAACGCGCCGTGGTCGGCCAGCACCTTGACCCGCAGGCCCAGGATCTTGCCGTCCCTGGTCGCCGCGATCTCGCCCCGCATGTGGTAGTCGCGGGCGAACGCCGTGCTCATCAGGTGCTCGGCGCGGTCCTCGACCCACTTGACCGGCTTGCCCGTGACGATCGAGCCGACGATCGACATCACGTAGCCGGGGTAGATGCCGACCTTGTTGCCGAAGCCGCCGCCGATGTCCGGTGCGATCACCCGGATCTTGTGCTCGGGCAGGCCGGCGACCAGCGCGTACACGGTGCGGTGCGCGTGCGGGGCCTGGCTCGTGGTCCAGAGCGTGAGCTTGCCGGTCACCGGGTCCATGTCGGCGACCGAGCCGCAGGTCTCCAGCGGTGCCGGGTGCACCCGCGGGTAGAGGATGTCCTCTGCGACGACCACCTCGGCGTTGGCGAACACCGCGTCGGTCTCCGCCTGGTCGCCGGACTCCCAGTCGAAGATGTGGTTGTTCGTCTGGCCTTCCTTGTCGTCGCGGATCACCGGCGCGTCCGCGTCCATGGCCTTCTTGGCGTCGGCGACGACGGGCAGCGGCTCGTAGTCGACCTCGATCAACTCGACCGCGTCGCGCGCCGTGTAGTGGTCCTCGGCGATCACGAAGGCCACTTCCTGGCCCTGGTAGCGGACCTTGTCGGTGGCCAGCACCGCCTGCACGTCGTACGACAGCGTGGGCATCCAGGCCAGGCCGAGGCCCTTGAGCGTCTCGCCGGTGATCACCGCCTTGACGCCGGGCAGCGCCTCGGCCGCCGACGTGTCGATCGAGTTGATCTTGGCGTGGGCGTACGGGCTGCGCAGCAGGGCGCCGTGCAGCATGCCGGGCAGCCGCACGTCGTCGACGTAGTTGCCCTTGCCCCGAACCAGCCGGACGTCTTCCTTACGCAGCGTGCGGCCGAAACCGGTGTGCGGCCGCTCCTCCACCGTTGTCATGCCGTCGCCTCCACGGGAGTCTCCGACTCGGTGACCGGGCCGCCCTGCTCCTTCTCGGCCGCCCAGCGGACCGAGCGCACGATGTTCTCGTAGCCGGTGCACCGGCAGAGCTGACCGGAGATGGCCTCGCGGATCTCGGTCTCGGTCGGGTCGGGATTGTCGTCGAGCAGCGCCCGCGCGGTCATCAACATGCCCGGGGTGCAGAACCCGCACTGCAGCCCGTGGCACTCCATGAAGCCTTCCTGCACGGGGTCGAGCTGCCCGCCCTGCTCCAGCCCCTCCACGGTGCGCACGGAGCGGCCGTCGGCCATCGCGGCGAGCACCGTGCACGACTTGACCGGCTTGCCGTCGAGCCAGACGACACACGTGCCGCAGTTGGACGTGTCGCAGCCCCAGTGGGTGCCGCGAAGCCCGGCCTTCTCCCGGATGAAGTGGACGAGCAGGAGGCGCGGCTCGACGTCATGGGTCTCCGGCGTGCCGTTGAGGTTGATCGTTACTTCCATCGGTTATGCCTCCTGCTTGCCGAAAGGCGTGGGTTCTCCGTGCTGACCGAAGGTCCAAGCATCGGCAGGATCGCCGCCTCGGGCGCGGGCCGCCGCCCGGCGCAGCGCGCGGGTGGTGAGCTCGGCGGCGAGGTGTCGCTTGTAGTCGACGGGACCGCGCTGGTCGGCGCTGGGGTTGCAGTGCTCGGCGGCGAGCTGGCCGGCCGCCCGGAAGGACTCCTCCGTGGCCGGTTGCCCGCGCAACGCCGCCTCGGCCTCGGGCGCCGCGAAGTGCTCGGCGCCGACCGCGGTGAGCCCGATGCCGACGTCGCGGACCGTGTCGCCGTCGAGCCAGAGGACCGCGCCGGCCGCGGCCACCGGATAGTCGCCCACCCGGCGCTCGACCTTCTCGTACGCGCTGCCGCCGCCAGGCCGGATGGCCACGCGCAGCTCCAGCATCAGCTCGTCGGGCGCGAGCACCGTCTCGTAGGGGCCGACGTGCAGCTCGCGGACCCGCACCTGGCGGACGCCGGCCGGGCCGCGCACCGTCGCGACGCCGTCGAGCGCGGCGAACACGGCGGCCAGGTCCTCCGCCGGGTCGGCCTGGCACAGCGAGCCGCCGACGGTGCCGAAGTTGCGCACCACCGGGTCGGCGATCACCTTCTCGGCGTCGTGGAAGATCGGGAAGTGCTCACCGGCGACGGCCGAGCCGAGCAGGTCGGCGTGCCGCGCCAGGGCGCCGATGACGAGCTCGTCACCGTCGACCCTGATCTGCGCGAGCTCGGCGCCCAGACCGTTGATGTCGACCAACGCGTCGGGCCGGGCGAGGCGGAGCTTCATCATCGGGATAAGGCTGTGACCACCGGCGACGACCCGGGCCTCAGGGCCCAGCTCACCGAGCAACGCGATCGCGTGCTCGACACTCGTCGCCCGTTCATAGGTGAACGGAGCGGGGACTTGCATTAGCACCTCCGGGGTTCACTACGGCGGGTTGTGGTGCGTTGCGGGCCGGACGACTGGGTGTCGCCGGTAGCCTTGGCGGCGTGACCGGACGCCGTCTCGCTGAGACCCGCCGTGCCTGGCACGGCGTGGCCGAGCTGTTGCTGGCGGGGCCGCAGTATCGCCACAGCGGCACCATCCGCCTGCGCGTGGTGCCCGGCGGCTTCGCGACCACCAAGACACCGGAGCTGCGGGTGGAGGGCGCCGAGCTCGTCGTGGGCGAGCAGCGGCTGGCGCTGCCCGGCAACACGCCGGCGGGGCTCGCGGCCGCGGCCGACATCGAGGCCGGGGTGCCCGACATCTACGACGACCACTCGGGCGTGCGGGAGGACGAGGCGCTGGTCGTCGACGTCGCGATCGCGGCCTATCTCGGCGCGTGGTTCACCGAGGGCGAGCAGGCGTTGCGCCGGGCGGTGCCCAGCGAGATGCCGGTGCTGTGGCCGGAGCACTTCGACGTCTCGGTCACCGAGAACGAGGTCAACTACGGGATCTCCCCCGGCGACGCCTGGCACAACGAGCCGTACGCGTATGTCGGACCGTGGACGGCGCGCCAGGGCGAGTTCTGGAACGCGCCGTTCGGTGCCGCGCGCTCGATCGAGGAGCTGCCGAACGCCGACGCGATCGTGGCGTTCTTCGACGAGGGTCGCGCGAAGCTCTGACGGGCGCGCGGAGGCCCTCCGCCGGCAACCGTTGCCGTCGGGCCGCCCTGGCGCTGTGCCCGCCATATATCAACTATCCCTCGCGTATGTTCTTGATCACTGCATTCTGCGGAAAACCTTTGCCTCTGATGTGTCCCGTGGCGCCTGTCCGGAATTCCGGTCATGGGCTGTTCAAGATCCACCTTCGTCGCGCCGTGTTCAGCCGGTTATGGCAGGGTGGGCACGTGTCGCAGCCGCCCGCCGCCCCGGTCCTGCATCGGGCCGCCCGCGCCGAAGACGCCGTCCGCGGCATGCTCGAACGCCGCATGCGCCGCCGGGGGTGGCGGGCGACGATCGTGCCCTACACCGGCTACGGCGCGCCGGGCTGGGTGCGGGTGATGGGCCGGGTGCTGCTAAGCCGCCCCGGGCCGGGTGACACCCCGCCGCCGGGGCCGGAGACGACGACCGCGGCGCCACCCAAGAAGGCCAAGATCGTGCGGGGCTGGCGCAGCTTCGCCACGGTGGCCGTCAACGCCGCCGAGGTGGAGATCGAGGCCGGCGACCGGCGCCAGGTGCTGCGCACCGACCGCGGCGGCTTCATCGACGCGCGGTTCGAGGTCGACCTGCCGCCCGGCTGGCAGACCGTGGTGATCCGCACCCCGGGCGCCAAGCCGGCCCAGGTGCCGGTGCGGATCGTCGACCCGGCGGTGACCCTCGGGATCGTCTCCGACATCGACGACACGGTCATGATCACCGCGCTACCCCGGCCGCTGCTCGCGGCCTGGAACACCTTCGTGCTAGACGAGCACGCCCGGGCCGCGGTGCCCGGCATGGCGGTCCTCTACGAACGGTTGGTGACCGCGCACCCCGGCGCACCGGTGCTCTATCTGTCGACCGGCGCCTGGAACGTCGCGCCGACCCTGACGCGGTTCCTGTCGCGGCACCTCTACCCGGCCGGCCCGCTGCTGCTGACCGACTGGGGTCCGCAGAGAGACCGCTGGTTCCGCAGCGGCCAGGAACACAAGCGGGCCAGCCTGCGCCGGCTCGCGGCCGAGTTCCCCACCGTCAAGTGGCTGCTGATCGGCGACGACGGCCAGCACGATCCCGAGATCTACGCGGAGTTCGCCCGCGACCACCCGGACAACGTCGCCGCGGTCGCCATCCGCCGGCTGTCGCCGGCCCAGGCGGTGCTGGCCGGCGCCCTGCCCATCCACGACAACAGCCCGCGCTCCCGCGGCACCGGTGCGCAACGCTGGCTATGGGCACCGGACGGCGCGGGCCTGTCCCGCCTGATGCGCGAGGCCGGGCTCCTCTAGACGTCGATGCGGGCGTGAACCTTGCCGGCGGTCGCCTCCAGGGTCGCGCGGGCGTCCAGGCCGAGGCTCTCGATCGCCACCAGCGCCGTGATCACCACGTCGGCGAGCTCCGCGGCGACGTCCTCACGCGTGTGGGTGACGCCCTTGCGCGGGTTCTGCCCCCGCATCCCGATCCAGGCGCTGGCCACCTCGCCGGCCTCCTCGGTCACCTTCAGCATCCGACAGCCCAGCTCGGCGTCGTCCGTCCCGTTCGCCGCGTCGAGCCAGCGGGTCGCGGCCGGCACCAGAGCCCAGATCGTGTCCGTCACGGCGCCCAGTGTCCCGCATCGACCCTTGCCCATCGGGCAAAGCTTCCCGAAGCGGCACCCGCGTCCGGGCGCGCCGGTAGCGTCGCCCCAAAGCGGCTGTCGGCCACGAGGAGTCCCCATGTCTTCGGCAACCACCACCCGCTCGACGCAGGTCACGGTCGAACTGCGGGTCAACGGACGCAGCTATCCCGTCCGTCTTGACAGCACCACCACCCTGCTCGACGCCCTGCGCGACCAGCTTCATCTGACCGGCACCAAGAAGGGCTGCGATCAGGGCGCCTGTGGCGCGTGCACCGTGCTGCGCGACGGCAAGCGGATCGTCTCCTGCCTGACGCTCGCCGCCCAGTGCGACGGCAGCGAGATCACCACCATCGAGGGAATTGCCGAAGACGGTCACCCCCACCCGGTGCAGGACGCGTTCGTCCGGCACGACGCTCTCCAGTGCGGCTACTGCACCAGCGGCCAGGTGATGTCGGCGGTGGCGCTGCTCCGCGAGGGCCGGGCCGGCAGCGACGACGACATCCGCGAGTTCATGAGCGGCAACCTGTGCCGCTGCGCGGCGTACCCGAACATCGTCGCGGCGATCCGTGAGGTGGCGGACTCATGACCGAGCCTTGGCGAGGGCATCAGCAGCAGAGCCCGCCCGGGCAGGGCGGGTCACCACGAAGTGGGGACGCGTCATGACCGACATCGAGTACGTGCGGGCCGCGGACCAGGGCAGCGCGCTGGCGCTCGTCGCCGAGGATCCCGACGCGGTGTTCCTCGCCGGCGGCACCACCGAGCTGGACCTCGCGCTCAAGGACCAGGTGGTGCACCCGAGCCGGTTCGTCGACATCGGACGGTTGCCGTTGCGCGGGGTCACCCGCGACGGCGACCGGCTGCGGGTCGCCGCCCTGACCACGATGGAGGAGCTGGCCGCCGACCCGACGGTGCGCGATCGTCTGCCCTTCGTCCGCGAGGCGCTGCTGCTCGGCGCGTCCACGCAGCTGCGCAACATGGCGACCATCGGCGGCAACCTGCTCCAACGCACGAGATGCCGCTACTTCCGGGACCCCGAGGTCGGCGCCTGCAACAAGCGCGACCCCGGCTCCGGCTGCGCCGCGATCGCGGGCGTCGCCCGCATGCACGCGATCCTCGGCGCCGGGCCGTCCTGCATCGCGCTGCACGCGTCGGACCTGTGCGTGCCGCTGGTGGCGATGGACGCGGAGGTCGAGCTTCTCGACGCCGACGGCACCCGGACGGTCCCGTTGACGGAGTTCTACCGCACTCCGGGAGACCGGCCCGACAAGGAGAACGTCCTGCGCCACGGTGAGCTGGTCACGCACGTCCGGGTGCCGCTGCTGCCGGAGGGCGCGCGGTCCGGCTACGTCAAGGTGCGTGACCGCACGTCCTACGAGTTCGCGACCACGTCGGCCGGCGCCGCGATCATGGTCGAGGACGGCACGATCACCTGGGCCAAGCTGGGGCTGGGCGGGGTCGGCACCGTGCCCTGGCGGGCCTGGGAGGCCGAGTCGGTGCTGGTCGGTGCTCCCGCCAACGAGCGGACGTTCCGCGCCGCGGCCGAGGCGGCCATCCGCGACCCGTTCACGGTGCCGGGCACCGCGTTCAAGGTCGAGCTGGCCAAGCGCACGATCGTACGAATCCTGCGGACGGTGACGACATGACGGCGACCCTGGCCAAGGAGAACGTGATCGGCCGGCCGCTCGACCGGATCGACGGCCGGCGCAAGGTGGCCGGCGCGGCGCCGTACCCGTCGGACTTCGACCTTCCCGGTCAGGTCCACGCGGCGCTGATCTCCTCGACGGTCGCGGCGGGACGGATCACCCGGATCGACCGGAGCAGGGCCGAGGCGGCGCCGGGCGTGTTGACGGTGCTCACCTTCGACAACGCCCCGACGCTGGTCGACCCGCCGCAGAACGCGCTCGGCTCGACCATGCGCCGGCCGCTGAAGGACGACCGGATCCTGCACTACGGCCAGCACATCGGCATCGTGGTGGCCACCACCCGTGCGCAGGCACTGGACGCGGCGAAGCTGGTCGAGATCGAGTACGCCGAAGAGGAGCCCGTGCTCGACATGGACGACCCGCGGGCCGCCGTCGAGGACAACCCGTTCGGCATGGCGAGCAGCCGCGGCGACGTGCCGGGCGCGCTCGCGGCATCCGACGTGACCGTGGACGAGACGTACACGATCGGTGCCGAGGCCAACAGCCCGATGGGCCTGTTCACCACCGTGGCCAGCTGGCAGGGCGACCGCGTGGTGGTGCACGACACCACCCAGTCGCCGTCGTTCCTGCGCACCGCGCTGGCGGTCATGTTCCAGGTGCCGGAGCAGAACGTCCGGGTGCTGATCCCGTTCCTCGGCGGCGGCTTCGGCGCCGGTCTGCGGCTGTGGAGCCACACGGTGCTGACCACGCTGGCCGCGCGGGTGCTGGACCGGCCGGTCAAGCTCGTCCTCAGCCGGCCGCAGATGTTCCACTCCGTCGGCCACCGCGCCGCGAGCCGGCAACGCATCCAGCTCGGCGCGGACCGCGAGGGCCGGCTCACCGCGATCGACCACGACGCGATCGCCGCGAACGGGCTCGGGGACAACCTGCCCTCGCCCATCGTCGCGGTCACGCCGACGACGTACGCCTGTGACAACGTCGCCACCCACGAGCGTCGGGCGCACCTGAACATCCCGTACACGGGGTTCATGCGGGCGCCAGGCGCCGTCGAGGCGCACTTCGCGCTCGAGTCCGCGCTCGACGAGCTCGCCGACCGGGTCGGCGTCGACCCGGTCGAGCTGCGGCTGCGCAACTACGCCGAGGTGCACCCGGAGTCCGGCAAGCCCTGGTCCAGCAAGGCGCTCCGGGAGTGCCTGGAGGTCGGCGCCGAGCGGTTCGGCTGGTCCGGTCACGACCCGACACCGCGGTCGGCGCACGACGGCGACCAGCTGATCGGGCTCGGCATGGCCTCGGCGACCTTCGAGTTCTATGCCCTGCCCTGCACGGTCCGGCTGGTCGTCGACCGCCGCGGCAACGCGGTCGTGCGCTCGGCGGCCACCGACATCGGCACGGGGACCTACACCATCACGGCCCAGCTGACCGCCGAGCTGCTCGGCATCGACGTCGACCGGGTCAGGGTCGAGATCGGTGACACCGACCAGCCGCCGGCGCCGCAGTCGGGCGGCTCCGGCCTGGCCGGCGCGCTGGCCGCGGCGGTCCAGAACGCCGCCGGCGAGCTGGCCGAACAGCTGGCCCGCCTCGACGGTCGCCCGGGCGAGTCGTTCGCCTCGCTGCTCGACCGGCACAACCTCGACGAGCTGGCGGTGACGGGCTACTCCGACCTGTCCGGCGCGGCCGAGCACAGCGACGTGGCGCCGGCCGGCGCGTTCGCCGCCGCGTTCGCCGAGGTCGGCGTCGACGAGGACCTCGGGCTCGTCCGGCTCCGGCGGCTCGTGTCCGTGATCGACGGCGGCCGGGTCTTCAACGCGAAGACCGCCCGCAGCCAGGCGATCGGCGGTGCGGTGATGGGCATCGGCATGGCTCTGCTGGAGGAGATGGCGTACGACCCGAACACCGGGCGGGTCGCCAACGGCACCTTCGGCGACTACCTGGTGCCGGTCAACGGCGACGTCCCCGACCTGGACATCACCTTCGTGGGTGAGCCGGACACCTTCAACCCGACCGGCGGCAAGGGTCTCGGCGAGATCGGCATCGTCAGCATCGCGCCGGCGATCGCCAACGCGGTGCACCACGCGACCGGGCGGCGGATCCGGGACCTACCGATCACTTTGGACAAGATGCTCTGACCGCGGCGACTTGACGCGCACTATTCTCTCGATGAATAGTGTGCGTCGTGTCCACCGCGCATGTGCTCCTCGGGCTGCTGACCGGCGGTCCGATGCACGGCTACGAGCTCAAGCGGTCGCACGACCAGCGGCTGCCACAGGCCAAACCGGTCGCGTTCGGCCAGGTCTACGCGACGATCGGCCGGCTGCAGCGCGACGGGCTGGTGACCACCGCCGGGCATGACCAGGAGAGCGGCCCGGAGCGCACGAGCTTCGAGATCACCGAGGCCGGCCGCGCGCGGCTCGACGACTGGCTGGGCGAGGTCGAGCCTCCGGCGCCGTTCGTGACCAGCGCGCTGTTCGCCAAGGTCGCCGTCGCCGTGCTGGTCAGCGGCGCCGACGCGGCCCGCGACTACCTGGTGGCCCAGCGCGCCGCGCACATGGAGCGACTGCGCGCGCTGACCGCCGTCAAGACCGACCCGACGAGCTCGCTCGGCGACGTGGTCGCCGCCGACTTCGCGATCCTCCATCTCGACGCCGACCTGCGATGGGTGGCCAACACCCTGGAGCGCGTCGCTGACCTGCATCGGGAGGTGCACCCATGACGATCCTGCGTGCCCGGGGCGTGGTGAAGTCCTACGGGCGGACGCCGGCGCTGCGTGGCGTCACGATCGACGTCGCCGAGGGCGAGATCCTCGCAGTCACGGGGCCGAGCGGATGCGGCAAGTCCACGCTCCTGCACTGCCTGGCCGGCATCCTGCGGCCGGACGCCGGCGAGGTGACCTACGGCGAGCACCGACTCGACACCTGGTCGGAACGGATGCGGGCGCGGCTGCGCCGCACCGAGTTCGGCGTCCTCTTCCAGTTCGGGCAGCTGGTGGCCGAGCTGACCGCGGCGGAGAATGTCGCGCTGCCGTTGCTCCTCGCCGGCACGGGGCGGCGAGAGGCACGGACGGCCGCGGTGGGGTGGCTCGACCGGCTGGGCGTCGCCGACGTCGCCGACGTCCGGCCGGGCGAGATGTCCGGCGGCCAGCAGCAGCGCTGCGCGGTCGCCCGGGCACTGGTCACCGAGCCGCGGGTGCTGTTCGCCGACGAGCCCACCGGCGCGCTCGACTCGCGCACCAGCGAGGCGCTGCTCGGCGAGCTCGTCCGGTTGGCCCGCGACCAGCGCACGACGGTCCTGCTCGTCACGCACGACGTGCAGGTCGCCGCGTACGCGGATCGCGAGGTGGCGCTGCGCGACGGCGCCGTCGACGCGAGCGGGCTCGGGCTGACCGCGGCGCAGGGTCGGCACGGGCGATGAAGCCGGGGACCATGGTGCGCCTGGCCCTGGCCGGCAGCCGCACCGACGGCGTGCGGGTCGCGCTCACCGCGTTCAGCGCACTCCTGGCCACGCTGGCCATCCTGTCGGCTCTCACCGTGATCGCGATTCCCGAGCTCGGCGCCTACGAGCACAACAACCGTTACCGCAACCCCCTGCTCGACGAGCCCGGGCTGCGCGGCGGCACCGTGTTCACCCTGCTGCTGTTGACCATCCCGATCATCGCGCTGGCTGGCCAGTGCGCGCGGCTCGGCGCCCCGGCCCGCGACCGGCGGTTGGCCGGGATCCGGCTGGCCGGCGCCACCCCCGGCCAGGCGACCCTGGTGGCGGTGGCCGAGACCGGACTGGCCGCGGCGCTCGGCGTGGCCGCCGGTCTGGGCGCGTTCTTCGCGGCCCGCCCGCTGCTCGACCGGCCGGACTCCGACGGCCTGCGCGCGCTGCCGACCGACGTGTTGCCCCCGGCGTGGCAGATCGCGGTCACGGCCGTGGCCCTGCCGCTTGTCGCCGCGCTCGCCGCCGCCCTGCTGCTGCGCCGGGTCGTGGTCGGGCCGCTCGGGGTGGTCCGCCGGACCCGTCGCGACCGGGCGCCACTGCCCTGGCCAGGCGCGTTGATCGTGCTCGGCCTGGTCAGCTTCGGCAGCATCGTCCCGGTGCTCGAGTGGTTCGCCGAACGCGAGCGGGCAGCGCCGCAGTGGCTGATCAACACGATGGGCGCCGGTGGCGCGATCGCCGCGACGCTCGGCGTCATCCTCGGGACCGGCTGGATCTCCCACGCCGCCGGCCGCCTCCTGCACCGCTTCACGCGCTGGCCCTCCGCCCTGCTCGCCGCCCGCCGGCTGACCAGCGACCCGTGGCACGGCGCGCGCACCTTCGCCGCCCTGCTCGCCTGTGTCATCGTGGGGGCCGGCGCGGCCGAGATGCGCGGCTTCTTCCGGATCATGCGCGACCTCGAGCTGGCGTCGGCGGGCGACGAGCGCTACGTCATCGAGGGCGACGGCTTCTATCTCGACACCATGAACCTGGTCGACCTCGCGATCGTGGTCGCCGTGGTGATCGCCGCGGCCGGGCTGGTCGTCGCGGTCGGCGAAGGGATCGTCTCGCGCCGCCGGGCGTACGCGGCGCTGGTGGCCTCCGGTGTGCCGCGCGCCGTGCTCGCGCGCTCGATCCTCTGGCACGCGCTGGTCCCGATCGTCCCATCGGTCGTGCTCGCGCTCGTCGTCGGCTCGTCGTTGATAGCGCCGGTAACCGGCTCCGAGGTGAGCAACTACGGTCGCTCCGCACCGTTCGTCCACGCCTACGACACCATCGCCGGCTACGGCGCCCTGGCGGTCGGCGCGGTGCTGGTGACGGTCGGCGTCGGGTTGCTGTTCCTGCGCAGCAGCACGGCGGTGGAGGAGCTGCGCACCGGCTGAGAGACTGGCCGGATGCGCCCGGCCGATGGAGAGGTCCTGCACTTCTCGGAAGACCCGACGATCACCCGGTTCGTGCCGCACGTGGCGCCGACCTCGGCGGAGACCGAGCCGTACGTCTGGGCCGTCGACCACGATCGGGCGCCCGACTACTGGTTCCCCCGCGACACTCCCCGGGCGATGGCCTGGGTGGTGCCGGACACGACGCCGGAGGACCGCGACCGGATCATCGGCGCGGGCTCCGGCGACCGGGTGCACGCCGTGGAATACCGCGAGCTGGAGCGGATGCGTTCGGTGACGCTCTACGGCTACCGCCTGCCGGCCGCGCCGTTCCGCCCGATCAGCGCGGACGGGCACGCGCTGGTGGCGACCGAGCCGGTCGAGCCGCTGCGCCCGCCGGAGCCGGTCGGCGACCTGTTCGCGCTGCACGGGGCCGCCGGCATCCAACTGCGCGTGCTGCCCAACCTGTGGCCGTTCTGGGACGCGGTGGTCGGCAGCTCGCTCGGTTTCAGCGGCATCCGGCTGCGCTACGCGGCGGCGCGCTCCTGACGGAGCTGCTCGAGCAGGTAGAGCCAGATCTCGCTGATCGTCGGGAAGCTGGCCACCGCGTGCCGCAGCGCGGGCACCGGCACCTTGCCGGTCACCGCGACGGTCGCGGCATGCAGCAGCTCGCTGACCCCCGGCCCGACGAAGGTGGCACCGACCAGCGTGTCGCGGGCGTTGTCGACGACCAGCTTGGCGCGGCCCACGTAGTGCTCGCGGGCCAGCCGCGCGCCGTCGATCCCGGCGAAGTCGCGCTCGACCACTTCGACCGGGATCTCCCGGCCGAGCGCCTCCGCCTCGGTGAGACCGACCGAGGCGACCTCGGGATCACAGAAGATCACTTGCGGCGCCCCGGCGGAGTCGGCATGGTCCGTGTACGCGTTGTAGGGCCGGTCGTCAAGCGGCCGCCCGGCGGCCCGTGCCGCGATCACCTCGCCGGCGATCCGGGCGTGGTACTTGCCCATGTGCGTCAGCAGCGCCCGGCCGGTGAGGTCGCCGAGCACGTAGAGCCAGTCGGTCCCCGGCACCGTCAGATGGTCGTCCACCTCGACGAAGCCGCGGTCCGTGGTCTCGACGCCGACCGTCTCCAGCCCGATGTCCCGGCTGTTCGGCACGCGGCCGGTCGCCACCAGCACCTCGTCGGCGACGATCCGGTCGCCGTCCCCGACGGTCACGGTGACCTCGCCACCGTGGCGGCGCCCGATGCCACGGTCGTCGACCCGCTCCCGGCTGACCTCGCGCACCGGGGTGTCGGCGCGGACCCCGATGCCGTCGGCCTCGAAGGCGTCCCGGACGAGCCCGCCGACGAACGGCTCCTTCATGCCCAGCAGCCGCTCACCGGGGAACACCAGGGTCAGCTCTTCGACCCCCAGCCCGCGCAGCCAGGTCGCCGCCTCGCAGGCCACCACGCCGCCGCCGATCACGACGACCCGGCGGGGCACCTCGTGCAGGTTGGTCACGTCCCGGGACCGCCACGGCCTGGCCTCGGCCAGCCCGGGGATCGGCGGCACCGCGGCGTCCGTGCCGGGCGTCAGCACGACGGCCTGGCGTGCGGTGATCTCCCGGGTCCGCCCGTCGTCGCTGACCTCGACCGTGCGGGGGCCGGCGAGCCGGGCGCGGCCCCTGATCACGTCGACGTCGTTGTGCAGCATGAGGTCGACGGACTTCTTGTCGTCATGGTTGTAGGTGATCTCGTCCCGGCGCGCGAGCACGGCCGCGGCGTCGACCCGGCGGCCGTTGACGAGTTGCCGCATGCCCGGGGTGTCGATCGCGAGGTTGCGGGCCTGCACCGGCAGCAGCAGTGCTTTGCTGGGCATGCACGCCCAGTACAGGCACTCGCCGCCGATTTTGTCCTGCTCGACCAGGGCGACCGAGAGGCCGGCCTGGCTGCTGTAGAGCGAGATCGTCTCGCCGGGGGGCGCACCGCCCACCACGACGACGTCCCATTCCGATCGGGCGGGGTTGACGGATCCAGCCATCCACCCAGCCAAACACGCTCGTTGCGGGCTACTGGCCGGTAACGGCGGACTGCTCAGGCGACCGCCGGCTCCGGAACCGCCACGGGAGTGATCTCCGGGTCGGTCATCCGGTGCGGGCGGGCGACCAGCACCAGCGCCAGCGTCGCGGCGACCATGCCGCCGGCGACCACGGTGGCCATCGCGACACCGTCGTTGCCGAGCACTCCGACCAGCGGTGCGGCGACCGCGCCGGTGCCGAACTGCACCGCGCCGAGCAGCGCCGCGGCGGTGCCGGCGGCCTCGCCGTGCCGGGTCATCGCCACCGCCGCCGAGTTCGGCATGGCCAGGCCGCCCGAGAACAGCACCAGCCAGAGCGCCGCCAGCAGGGTGGCCAGGCCGCCGAAGCCGGTGGCGGCGAAGACGATCAGCAGAGCGCCCGCGGCGGTGCCGCCGGCGACCGCGACGACCAGCACGCGCTGCGGTGTCCATCGGCGCAGGAGGCGCACGTTGAGCTGGGTGGCGGTGATCAGGCCGACCGCGCCGGCGCCGAACGCGATGCCGAACTGGCGCTCGTCCAGGCCGTACTGGTCCTGGAAGACGAAGCTCGAGCCAGCCACGTAGGCGAACAGCGCAGCCATCGCGAACCCGGCGACCAACACCATGCCGACGAACACGCGGTCGCGCAGCAGCACGCCGTACGTGCGTGCGGTATCCGCCATCCCGCCCCGGCGCCGGCGCTCCGGCGGCAGCGTCTCCCGGAGCGCGAACAGCGCGGTCAGCGTCAGCAGCACGCCGAAGCCGGCGAGCACGACGAAGACGCCACGCCAGTTGGCCGCCTCCAGCACCGCGCTGCCCAGCGTCGGCGCCAGGATCGGCGCGAGCCCCATCACCAGCATCAGCCGCGAGAAGAGCCGGGCGAAGGCGCTGCCGCTGAACAGGTCGCGGACCACCGCCATCGCGACGACCGAGGTGGCCGCGACGCCGAGGCCCTGCACCACCCGCAGCGTGCCGAGCACCGCGATCGACGGCGCCACGACGCACAGCACCGAGGCCACCACGTGCAGCGCGAGGCCGGCCAGCAGCGGTCGGCGGCGCCCGAGGGCGTCGGCGAGCGGACCGATCACCAACTGGCCGAGCGCCAGCCCGGCCAGCGTGCCGGTCAGCGTGAGCTGCACGGCGGTGGAGGTGGTGCCGAGGTCGTCGGTGATCGACGGCAGGGCCGGCAGGTACATGTCGATCGTCAGTGGACCGATCGCGATCAGGGAACCGAGCACGACGACGAGGCGGACGCGTTGCGGGAGGGTCATCAGCTCACCGGGGAGCACGGGCGGATCGATCACACTGCCTGCAAATCCGCCGGACGACGGCCCATTCCCGGCAAGGATGGTGTTTCAGCTCACAGGTCACTTTCAGCGCACCCGGGAAAGAAACCCATCGATATCTTGTACGGGGATCAGCGCGTCGCGACCATACGCGCGGCACATGCCCGTTCACCCACAAGGGAGCGACATGCGGATTCCCCGAATCATCCCGATCCTGCTGGCCGCCACCGTGACGGCCGCGCTGACCGCGACCACCGGCGCGGGTCCGGCCGTGGCCGCCGTGCCTGGCCCCAACATCGCGTTGGCCAACGTCAAGGCGCACCTGACCCAGCTGCAGAGCATCGCCACCGCCAACGGCGGCAACCGGGCACACGGCCAGCCGGGCTACCTGGCCTCGGTCAACTACGTGCGCGGCCGGCTCGACTCCGCCGGCTACACGACCGCCGTCCAGTCGTTCAGCTACGGCGGCGCGACCGGCTACAACCTGATCGCCGACTGGCCGGGCGGCGACACCACCAACACCGTGATCGTCGGCGCGCACCTCGACAGCGTGACCGCCGGCCCCGGCATCAACGACAACGGCTCGGGCTCGGCGGCGATCCTCGAGGTGGCGCTCGAGGTGGCCCGGCAGGGCATCACGCCGACCCGGCACCTGCGGTTCGCCTGGTGGGGCGCCGAGGAGCGCGGGCTGATCGGCTCGGACTTCTACGTCGACAGCCTGAGCGCCGCGGCGCGGGCCAACATCGAGGCCTACTACAACTTCGACATGGTCGGCTCGCCGAACCCCGGCTACTTCCTCTATGACGGCGACAACTCCGACGGCACCGGGGCGGGTCCGGGCCCGGCCGGCTCCGCCCTGCTCGAAGCGGTCCTCGCCGAGTACTTCACCAGCATCGGCGTGCCGACCGAGGGCACCGACTTCGACGGCCGCAGCGACTACGGGCCGTTCATCGCGGCGGGCATCCCGGCCGGCGGCACGTTCACCGGCGCCGAAGGGCGCAAGACGGCGGCCCAGGCGGCGAAGTGGGGCGGCTCGTCCGGCGTCGCGTACGACTCCTGCTACCACCGGTCCTGCGACACCACCACGAACATCAACGACACCGCCCTGGACCGCAACGCCGACGCGATCGCGTACGCGGTCTGGAACGTCGCCGTCAGCCCGCCGGCACCGCCGGCCACCGTCTACAGCGACACGTTCGAGACGGCGACCGGCTGGACCACCAACCCGGCCGGCACCGACACGGCGACCCTGGGCCAGTGGGTGCGCGGTGACCCGGCGGCCACCACGTCGAGCGGCACCAAGCAGCTCGGCACCACCGTCAGCGGCTCCAACGACCTGGTCACCGGCGCGGCGGCCGGCACCTCGGCGGGCGACTTCGACGTCGACGGCGGCACCACGACGATCCAGTCCCCCGCTATCACGCTGCCGGCGACCGGCCCGCTGAACCTGTCGTTCTCGTGGTACCTGGCGCACGGCAGCAACTCCAGCAGCGCCGACTCGTTCTCGGCGGCCGTCGTGCACAGCGGCGGCACGACCACGCTGTTCACCCAGGCCGGCGCGGCCAGCAACCGCAACGGCGCCTGGGCGACCCGCACGGCGAGCCTCACCGCGTACGCCGGCCAGTCGGTCCGGATCGTGTTCCGCGCGGTCGACGCGAGCACCGCCAGCCTGGTCGAGGCCGGCGTGGACGACGTCCGGATCACGCAGGGCTGAGCGGCTCAGTCCGGCACGGAGATGACCTTGATGGCGCGCAGGTCGCTGTAGGCGACCTGCGCGCCGTCGGGTGCGAAGCTCGGGTCGGAGAAGCTCTCGGTCGACGAGAGCAGCTCGCGGCTCTCGCCGTCGCGCAGGCTGACGAGGATCAGCCGCGAGCGGCCGAACCGCTTGGCCGTCACGGCCGCGGTGGACTCGTCCGGCGACAGGTCGAGATCCGGCAGCCCTTCGAACGTCGGACCGATCCCCTTGTACGGGACGCCCTGGAAGCCGGCCAGGTGCACGCTCCACCGGCGCTTGTCGCCGGCCGGCGGAGCATCACGGGTGGCCGCGAACACGAGCCCGCCCCACCGGGTCAGCGCCGGCGAACGCGCGGACGCGCCGGCCGCGCACGTGAGCTCCGGAAGCGTCGGGCGAAGGTCACCGCGCGGCAGGGCGATGTTGGACAGCGACCAGCACAGGTCACTGGAGCCCGCGCCGTAGCCGCCGCGCAGGTCCGCCGCCAGCGTCACCTGTGCCGCCCACGACGCCAGGTCACCCAGCCGCTCGTACGTGCCGGACCGGGCGTCGAAGGCCATGAGCCGGCCGGTCTGCCCGCACCGCAGCGCGACGCCGAGCCGGCCGTCCGGCACCCGGAACAGGTAGTCCAGCGGGCCGCACGGGTCGGGGACGCCGGCTTCCACCGGCTGCTGGTCGCCCGTCGCCGGGTGGCGCACCCAGAGCCGCGCCGGGTCGGCGCCCGAGGTGCGGAGGAAGTAGATGGCGTCGGCGGACAGCCACACCGGGGACCGGGACACGACCTCGGTCCGCGGCGCGGTGCACCCGCCCAGCGTGAGCAGCAGACACGCCGCCAGCAGGCGCGCCGCAGGCTTCCCTCGTATCACTCCGGCCCCAGTTTTGTCGGAACGAGGCACGACAGTACAACGCCGGAGCCGCTGGGTATACCGGGGCGCCAGCCGGGTATGTGGGCGGCCATGAGCGATGAACGGCCCCTGGAAGAGTCGCAAGAGGTGGCGGACGCCGTGGAGGACGAGACCGCCGTCTCCGAGTTCGAGACCGGCGGCGAGCCCGACCCCGACAACCCGGTGTTCCGCGAGCCGGGCTGGCAGCCGCGCACCGGCTCAGAGCAGCCCTGGGACCCGGAGGACCTGGCCGAGGCGGAGGGCAGGGACCCGACGCCGGAGAACGTCGCGCGCGCGAAGGCGGAGCTCGACAAGGACGGCCCGGCCGCGATCGACCGGACCGTCCCCTGAGAACCGTCTAGATCGCGTTGGCGCGGATCAGGTCGCGGAACCAGAGCGCGCTGTCCTTCGGCACGCGGTGCTGCGTGGCGTAGTCCACGTAGACCAGGCCGAACCGCTTGTCGTAGCCGTACGCCCACTCGAAGTTGTCGAGCAGCGACCACGCGAAGTAGCCGCGCATGTCGGCACCCCGCCGGATCGCGTCGTGCACCGCGCGCACGTGCCCGTCCAGGTACTCGATCCGGGCCACGTCGGCGACCCGCCCGTCCACCAGCGTGTCGACGTACGACGCGCCGTTCTCGGTGACGATCAGCGGCGTGCCCGGGTAGTCCTCCGAGAGCCGGACCAGCAGGTCGCCCAGCCCGGTCGGGTCCACCGGCCAGTCCATCGCCGTGACCGGCGTTTCCTGGGACGGATAGACGATGCCCTCGCTGCCCGGGTAGCAGGGGTTCGGCGGGGCACCGACCTGGGCCGCGACCAGTGACGGCTGGTAGTAGTTGACGCCCAGCAGGTCGATCGGCGCCGCGATGGTGGCCAGGTCGCCGTCGTGGATGGCGCCGGCCGCGCCGAACCGGTCGAACAGGTCGCGCATGTCCTGCGGGTAGCCGCCCTTGAGCACCGGGTCCAGGAAGATCCGGTTCTGCAGCCCGTCGACCACGGTCGCGGCCGCCCGGTCGTGCTGGTCACCTGGGTCGCGCGGCGTCACCCGGGTGAGGTTGAGCGTGAGCGACACCTCGCGCGCTCCCCCCGCCCGCAGCGCCGAGACGCCCAGCCCGTGCGCCAGCAGCAGGTGGTGCGCCGCCTCGAAGGCGGCCCGCGGGTCCCGCCGGCCCGGCGCGTGCGCCCCGCTGGCGTAGCCCAGGAAGGCCGAGCACCACGGCTCGTTGAGCGTGGTCCAGGTCGGCACCCGGTCGCCGAGCCGGGCCACCGTGGCGGCGGCCAGCTCGGCGAACGAGTACGCGGTGTCGCGGTTGGTCCAGCCGCCCCGGTCCTCCAGTGCCTGCGGCAGGTCCCAGTGGTAGAGCGTGACCATCGGCTCGATGCCGGCGGCGAGCAGCGCGTCCACGAGGCGGTCGTAGAAGTCCAGACCGCTGGGGTTGACCGGGCCGCTGCCGTCCGGCTTGATCCGCGGCCAGGCGACCGAGAACCGGTACGTGCCCAGGCCCAGGTCGGCCATCAGCGCGACGTCCTGCGGGAACCGGTGGTAGTGGTCGCAGGCCACGTCGCCGGTGTGCCCGCCGTCGACCTTGCCGGGCGTACGCGCGAACGTGTCCCAGATGGACGGTGACCGGCCGTCGGCCTGTGCGGCACCCTCGATCTGGTACGACGCGGTCGCCGCGCCCCACCGGAATCCCTCCGGGAACCGCAGCGGACGGGCGTCGGTGGCTTCCTCGACGATGGTCATCCCTTGACGGCTCCTTGCATGATTCCTCCGATGATCTGTTTACCGAGCACCACGAAGACGATGAGCAGCGGCAGGATCGCGATCAGCGCGCCGGTCAGCGACAGCGAGTAGTCGGTGATCCGGCCGGCCGACAGCGTCGAGAGCACGACCTGGACGGTCGGGTCCTCCGGTGTCAGCACGACCAGCGGCCAGAAGAAGTCGTTCCACGCCGTCAGGAAGGTCAGCATGCCGAGCACCGCGGCCGCCGGTCGCGCGGCGGGCAGCACCACGTGCCAGAACAGCCGGATCGTCGAGCAGCCGTCAACCCGGCCGGCCTCGAGCAGCTCGGTCGGCACGGCCTCGCGGAGATACTGCGTCATGAAGAAGACGCCGAACCCGTTGACCATCGCCGGGACGATGACCGCGTAGATCGTGCCGGTCCACTCGATCTTCGCCATCAGCATGTAGAGCGGGATGATGCCGAGCGTGGTCGGCACCATCATCGTCCCGATGATGCTCAGCAGCAGGATGTTGCGGCCGCGGAACTGGAGCTTGGCGAAGGCGAAACCGGCCAGCGTGGAGAAGATGACCACGCTGAGCGTGATGGCGCCGGAGACCAGGAACGAGTTGATCAGCGCCGTCTTGAACGGGACCATCGTGAAGGCCCGTTCGAGGTTGAACCACAGGTTGCCGCCCAGCAGCATCGGCGGCGGCACCTTGCCGAGCGCGCTGTTGTCCTGGGAGGCGACGACCACCGACCAGTAGAGCGGGAAGAACGAGAAGAACGCGATCGCCGTCAGCATCAGGTACGTGAGCTTGCCGGGCCGGCGCCGGAACGCGCGGCGGACGCGCTTGCGGGCGGACGGCGGCGGCGGGCTGACCCGGTGCGCCGGGGGTGCGAGGGTAGTGGCCATCAGCTCCTCCGAAGCCGGCTGGTCAGCGCGAAGTTGATCGCCGCGACGATGACGATGATCAGGAACATCACCCACGAGCTGGCCGAGGCGTAGCCGAAGTCGAACCGGCCGAACGCGACCTCGTAGAGGTAGAGGGCGAGGGTCTGGAACTGCCGGTCGGAGCCGCCGGTCAACCCGTTGCCGCCGAACAGCAGCGGCTCGGCCAGCACCTGCATCCCGCCGATCGACGAGATGATGACGGTGAAGATGATGGTCGGCCGGATCGCCGGCACCGTGATTTTCCGGAGCTGCTGGAAGCTGGACGCGCCGTCGAGCGACGCGGAGTCGTAGAGCTCCTTGGGCACGGCCTGCATCGCGGCCAGGTAGATCAGCGCGTTGTAGCCGGTCCACCGCCAGATGATCATCAGCGAGACGGCGAGGTGCGAGCTCCACGAGTTCGCCGTCCAGTCGACCTTGTCGATGCCGAACAGCCCCAGGAACCAGTTGATCAGGCCGTAGTCGCGGCCGAAGAGCTGGCTGAAGATGATCGCCACCGCGGCGACGCTGGTGATGTTGGGGATCAGCGCGCTCATTCGCCAGAACGTCTGACCGCGCAGCCGCTGGTTGAGGATGTGCGCCAGCACCAGCGCCATCAGCAGTTGCGGCACCGTGGAGAGGACCCAGATGGACGCGGTGTTCCACAGCGCGTTCCAGAACGCCGGGTCGTCGAAGAGCTTCGTGTAGTTGCCGAAGCCGACCCACGGGTGCTCGTCGGAGAGCAGGCTCCACTCGTGCAGCGACACCCACGCGGTGTAGATCAGCGGGAAGACGCCGAACCCCAGGAAGAGGATGAAGAACGGCGCGATGTACAGGTAGGGCGAGCCCTTGACGTCGAGGCGGTGCAACAGGCTGCGGCGTGGCGAGCCCCGATCACCCACTGCCCCGTCAGTCACCAGCTGGGTCATCCCCGGTCACCTCCGATGTGTTCGGTGCGCGCCGTGGTCCCGGGCGCGAGGCGCGCACCGGGACCAGGCGAGCGGGGATCTGCTAGAGGAGCGCCTTGACGTCGGTCAGGACCTGCTGCCACGACTGGTCCGTGGTCTGCTTGCCCTGCTCGATCCGGGTCAGACCGTTGATGATCTGCGTGTTGATGTCACCGGCCTTCGGGCCGAGGTACTGCGGCTTCATGGTCTGGACCGACTTGCTGAAGATCTGGCCGACCGGTGCGTTGTTGAAGTACGGGTTCACGAAGTCCTTGATCACCGGGTCCTCGTAGAGGGTCACGGTGGACGGGAAGTTGCCGTACTTCTGGAAGACCTTGGCCTGCTGCTCCGGCGCGGTCAGCCACTTCGCCAGCTCGTACGCCTGCTTGGCGTGCTTGCTCTGCTTCGGCACCGTCAGCCAGGAGCCGCCCCAGTTGCCGCCACCGCCGGGGACGTCGGCGATGTCCCACTTGCCGGAGGCGTCCTTCGCCTGGGTCTGGATGTAGGCCATCATCCAGGACGGGCAGCCCAGCGTGGCGAACGTGCCCTTCGCGAAGCCGGCGTTCCAGGCCGGGGTCCACGCCTCGGCGCGGGCCGACAGGCCCGAGGTGACCGCCAGCGCGGACAGGTCGAACGCGTTCTTGACCGCCGGGTTGCTGTCGACCACGACGTTGTCGCCGTCGTAGAGGCCGGTCGGCGCCTGGCCGAGGATCGACCGGTACATGACCGTCGGGCCGTCGAAGAAGTGCGCGCCCGGCACCTTGGCCGCCTCGAACTTCTTGCCGGTCTCGATGTACTGCTCCCACGTGGGCCAGAGCTTCGAGACCTCGGCGCGGTCGGTCGGCAGGCCGGCCTTCTTGAACAGGTCGGTGCGGTAGCACATGGCCATGCCGCCGACGTCGGTGCCGAGACCGATCGTCTTGCCGTCCTTGGACGTGGCGACGTTCCACTTCCACTCGGGCCACTGCGCCTTGATGTCGCCGGCGCCGAGCTCGTTGAGGTCGTTGAACTTCGAGGCGTTGGCCGTGAACTGGCCGATCCAGCCCTCTTCCAGCGCCTCGATGTCGGCGGCGCCGGTGTTGGTCGCCAGATGCGCGGCCAGGTTCTTGTGGTGGTCCTCGGTCTTGGTGATCCGCTCGGTGATCTTCACATTGGGGTGCAGCTGCTGGTACTCGGCGTAGAGCTCCTTGTATCCGAACTCTCCGAACGTGGCGACCGTAAGGGTGACCGGACCGTCGTCGGCAGCTTGGTTGTCGCCGTCGTCGCTCCCGCATGCCGCCGTCGCGAGCATTGCCGCGATGGCGATCGGGACGACCGCGGTGAACCTGCGCATGGACTCCTCCAGGCGATCGGTTGTATGGGCAGGGTTTGGAGAGCGCTCTCCACGGCAGGTGCGACGATCGGCGGTCACTGGTCGGATCTGAGTCTGGGACGTGGTGTGGTGATGGGGGTGCGTGACGCCGGATGAGAGAGAGCGCTCTCACTTGGTTCCCGACCATCGAGGACCGTGAGCGCCATGTCAAGGAGCTGTTGCGGTTTCGTTACATGCTGCGAGACCCGGCTGGGAGAGCGCTTCCTCAAGCGTGAGACATGCCGAGCACGGCGTCAAGCGATCGAGATCCACCAATCGCGCCTGTTTATCCCCGCGTTTGGCGCCCCAAGACATCGACGTACGTCAGCCATTGACACGGATTGGGCTAACCGTCAGAGTGGCGCGGAAGAGAGCGCTCTCTTTACGTCCCGTCCCACGTAAAGGAGATCCATATGAGTCGGGTTCCACCCGGCCGACGATGGCGCCTGGCCGCGCACCTCGGCGCCGTGCTGGCGCTGCTGGCCGGCCTGCTGGTGGCCACGACGGTGACCGCCGCAGCCGCCGATCCGCTGATCTCACAGGGTCGCACCGCGACCGCCTCCTCCACCGAGAACGCCGGCACGCCGGCGTCCGCCGCCGTCGACGGGAACACCGGCACCCGCTGGTCGAGCGCGTTCAGCGTGCCGCAGTGGCTTCAGGTCGACCTCGGCGCCACGGCCACGATCAGCCGGGTCGTGCTCAACTGGGAGGCCGCGTACGCGACCGCCTTCACGGTCCAGACCTCGGCCAACGGCACGACCTGGACCACCGTCCACACCACCACCAACGGCACGGGCGGCGTGCAGGACCTCACGGTCAGCGGCAGCGGCCGCTACGTGCGGGTCAACGCCACCGCGAAGGCGACCGGCTACGGCGTCTCGCTCTGGGAGTTCCAGGTGTACGGCAGCACCGGCACAGGTGGTTGCGGCACCGCCAACGCCGCGTTGGGCCGTCCCGCCACCGCGTCGTCGGTCCAGAGCACGGTGTTCCCGGCGAGCTCCGCGGTCGACGGCAGCACCGGCACCCGCTGGTCCAGTGCGGCATCCGACCCGCAGTGGCTCCAGGTCGACCTCGGCTCGGCCCAGTCGATCTGCGGCGTGACGCTGCAGTGGGAGGCCGCGTTCGGGCGCTCGTTCCAGGTGCAGGTCTCGACCGACGCCGCGACCTGGACCTCGGTCTACTCCACCACCACCGGCACGGGCGGCACCCAGGTGCTGACGGTCAGCGGGACCGGACGGTACGTGCGCGTCTACGGCACCGCCCGGGGCACCGCGTACGGCTATTCGCTGTGGGAGTTCCAGGTTCGTACCGGTAGCGGCGGCCCGACCAACCCGCCCACCGACCCGCCCACCGACCCGCCGCCCGGCGGCACCGTCCGGCTGCTCTCGTACAACAAGCCGGCCGTGGCCAGCACGAGCCAGAACGACGGCGCGTGTTGGGAGTGCACGCCGGCGCGGGCGTTCGACCTCGACCCGGCCAGCCGCTGGGCCACCGCCGCGAACATTGGCTGGGTCGACCCCGGCTGGATCTACGTCGACCTCGGCGCCACGGCCGGCATCACCCAGGTGGTGCTCCAGTGGGATCCGGCGTTCGCGCGGGCGTATCAGATCCAGGTGTCGCCGAACGCGACCACCTGGACGACCATCTACTCCACGACGACCGGCGCCGGCTTCAAGGAGACGCTCAACGTCACCGGCACCGGCCGCTACGTCCGGATGTACGGCACCGCCCGGTCCAGCACCTACGGCTACTCGCTCTGGGAGTTCCAGGTGTACGGGACCGGCGGCAACCCGACGACGCCACCGGCGATGCCGCCGGACCCGACGTTCCCAGCCAACCGTCTGGTGTGGAGCGACGAGTTCAACGGCGCGGCGGGTTCGAAGCCGGACCCCGCAAAGTGGACGATCGATCCGGGCACCGGGCAGAACAACGAGATCCAGTACTACACGAACAACAACAACGCCAACATGGACGGCGCCGGCTCGCTGGTCATCGAGGCCCGCCGGGAGACCGCCGGCGGTCGCGACTACACCTCGCACCGGATGAACACCGGCAACAAGTTCCACGTCCAGTACGGCCGGATCGAGGCGCGCGTCAAGGTGCCCAAGGGCAACGGCCTGTGGCCGGCGTTCTGGATGATGGGTGCCGACTTCCTGACCGGCCGCCCGTGGCCCTACAACGGCGAGATCGACATCATGGAGGTCCTCGGCCGCAACACGCTGGAGGGCTACTCGACCCTGCACGCGCCGGCCTACAACGGCGGTGGCGGCTACGGGCTGAAGTACACCGCTCCCGGCGGCGCCGACCTGGCCAACGACTTCCACGTCTGGGCCGTCGAGTGGGACAGCAAGGGCATGACCTTCAAGCTCGACGGCACCACGGTGTTCGTGGCCAGCAAGGCCACCGTCGAGGCGACCCGCGGTCCCTGGGTCTACGACCACCCGTTCTACGTGATCCTCAACCTCGCGGTCGGCGGCGACTTCCCCGGCCCCGTGGACGGCACCACCCCGTTCCCCTCCCGGATGCTCGTCGACTACGTCCGGGTCTACCAGAACTAGGAGTCTCGATGCGACGAACAGCAAGCTTCGCCGCCGTGCTCGTTCTGCTGCTCGGTGGTTATCTCGTCGCCGCGGCTGGTGACGCCGTAGCGGCCGACCCGCTCATCTCGCAGGGCCGCACGGCCACCGCCTCCTCGACGGAGAACGGCGGCAGCCCCGCCAGCAACGCCGTCGACGGCAACAACGGGACCCGCTGGTCCAGCGCGTTCAGCGACCCGCAGTGGTTGCAGGTCGACCTCGGTGCCAGCGCCACGATCAGCCGGGTGGTGCTGCGCTGGGAGGGCGCGTACGCCAGTGCGTACACGATCCAGACCTCGAGCACCGGCAGCAGCTGGACGACCGTCTACAGCACGACCACGGCCACCGGCGGCAACCAGGACCTGGCCGTGTCGGGCAGCGGCCGCTACGTGCGGATCAACACCACCCGGCGGGCCACCCAGTGGGGCGTCTCGCTCTGGGAGTTCCAGGTGTACGGCGTCGGCGGATCCACGCAACCGCCTCCGCCGACCGGGCCGATCGTGCGGGTGTCCGAGTTCCTCGCGGACTGCCCGTTCTCGCACCGGCTTCCCGACGACCCGATCATCTATCCGGGTCTGCCGGGCGCCTCGCACATGCACAGCTTCTTCGGGGCGCGCAACGTCAACGCCTACACCAACCTCGCGTCGTTGCAGTCGGGCACCAGCAACTGCAACCCGAGCATCGACCTGTCGTCGTACTGGGTGCCCACCCTCTACTACGACAACCAGCCGGTCGAGCCGGTCACCGGGATCTTCTACTACCTCGGTGAGGGCGTGCGCTCCGACGTGACCGCCCGGATCCAGCCGCTGCCGCTCGGGCTGCGGATCGTCGCGGGCAACGCGCAGGCGACCGCGCCGGACGCGACCACCATCTCCCGGTGGTCGTGCCTGCACCACAACGAGGCCGGCGCGGGCAAGGACTTCATCAACTGTCCTTCGGGCAGCATGCTGGAGTCCTATCTGGACTTCCCGCAGTGCTGGGACGGCGTCAACCTGGACTCGCCGAACCACAAGAGCCACATGGCGTACCCGGTCAACAACGACTGTCCGAGCACCCACCCGGTGCCGGTGCCCAAGCTGCGGCAGGTGTTGCGCTATCCGGTCAACGGTGACCCGGCGCGGATCCGGCTCGCCTCGGGTCGCGGGTTCACCATGCACGGCGACTTCTTCAACGCCTGGCCCGTGGCGGAGATGGAGCGCCGCGTGCGGGACTGCATCCGGCCCATCATCAAGTGCGGCGTCAACGGAACACCGTGACGCGAACTCATCGACCCCGCCGGTCCAGCACCCCTGGGCCGGCGGGGTCCACTAATACCGGAAGTTCCGGAACCGGTTCCGGTGCTATAACTGGTCGCGTGACGACCCGTCCCGCCGACCCGCCACGTCCGCCGACGCTGGACGAGGTGGCCGTCGCGGCCGGGGTGTCCCGAGCCACGGTGTCCCGGGTGATCAACGACGTGCCGACCGTCGACCCGCGGTTGCGGGCGGTCGTCGAGCGGGCCATCCAGGAGACCGGCTACGTGCCCAACCTCGCGGCCCGGTCCCTGGTCACCCGCCGGACGGACTCGGTCGCCCTGGTGATCAGCGAGCCGCCGAACCACCGGGAGTACGCGGCGACCTTCCTGAACCGGGTCTTCACCGACCCGTACTTCGGCCGGATCACCGCCGGCGCCCAGGAGGTGCTCCGCCCCGACGGCATCCACCTCGTGATCATCCCGGCCGACCCGCCGGCCCACGACCAGGTGCTGCGCTATCTCCGCCAGGGGCACGTCGACGGCGTCCTGCTGATCTCCAGCCACGCGGCCGACCCGTTCCCCAGCCAACTCGCCGAGATGGGTGTGGTCACCGTGCTGTCGGCGCGGCCCGGCCGGCCGGTGCCGCTGAGCTACGTCGACGTCGACCAGCCCGCCGGGGTCGAGATGGCCGCCGACCACCTGGTGGCCCGGGGCCGGCGCCGGCTCGCGACGATCGCCGGACCGCAGGACATGCCGGCCGGGCAGGGCCGGCTGTCGGCGTTCCGCGACGCGCTGGCCCGGCACGGCCTGCCCGCGCCGCCGGTGGTCGAGGGTGACTTCACCCGCGCCAGTGGCGAGGCGGCCGCGCGCGCCCTGATCGCCGACCATCCGGAGATCGACGGCCTCTTCGTGGCCAACGACCTGATGGCCGAGGGCGCCGTGCGAGCGCTCCAGGAGGCCGGCCGGGACGTGCCCCGGGACGTCTCGGTGGTCGGGTTCGACGACAGCAGTGCGGCGCTCGAGGCGCATCCGCGGCTGACCACCGTCCGCCAGCCCGTCGAGGAGATGGCCGGCGAGATGGCCCGGCTGCTGCTGGCCGGCCTCCGGGAGCCACAGCGGTCACCCCGCACGGTGATCTTCAACCCGACGCTGGTGGTGCGCGACTCGTCCTGACAGCGCCGTGCCAGCGACGTGTGCGGGCGCTGTCAGTGGTGCCCGGCACCTTGGTCACGTGAAAGACGACCAAGGGGGAACACGATGAGCCTCGCTTTCCAGGCGGAGGGCCTGGTCAAGCGCTTCGGTAAGACCACGGCCCTGGCCGGCATCGATCTGGCCGCCGAGCAGGGCAGCGTGCTGGGTGTGCTCGGGCCGAACGGGGCCGGCAAGACCACGGCGGTGCGCATCCTGGCCACGCTGCTGCGGCCCGACTCGGGGCGGGCCACGGTGGGCGGCCACGACGTGGTCAAGGACGCCGGAGCGGTGCGCCGGCTGATCGGGCTGACCGGGCAGTACGCGTCGGTCGACGAGGACCTGACCGGCACGCAGAACCTCGTGCTCATCGGCGAGCTGCTCGACCTGCGGCGCCGCGACGCCAAGGTGCGGGCCGCCGAGCTGCTGGAGTGGTTCGACCTGACCGAGGCGGCCAACCGGCCAGCCAAGACGTACTCGGGGGGCATGCGCCGCCGGCTCGACCTGGCCGCCAGCCTGGTCGGCCGGCCGGCCGTGATCTACCTGGACGAGCCGACGACGGGGCTCGACCCGGCCAAGCGGGAAGACATGTGGGGTGTCGTCCGCTCGCTGGTCGGCGACGGCTCGACGGTCCTGCTCACCACGCAGTACCTCGACGAGGCCGACGCGCTGGCCGACGAGATCTCGGTGATCGACCACGGCAAGGTCATCGCGCACGGTACGCCGGCGCAGCTCAAGCAGATCGCCGGCGGCCAGACGATCCTGGTGCGCCCGACCGACCCGGCGCGGCTGGCCGAGGTCGGCGGCATCCTGTCCGCCGTCGCGCAGCGCGAGCCGGAGAGCCCGGGTCGCGGGGTGCTGACCGTGCCGATCGACGACGACCGGGCGTTCCCGACGGTCGTACGCCGGATCGAGGAAGCCGGGATCGGCGTCATGGAGCTGTCGCTCCGCCTGCCGAGCCTGGACGAGGTGTTCTTCACGCTGACCGGCAAGCCGGCGACCGCGGACGACGACGAGAAGGTGGCGGCATGACGACGACGATCGAGCGGACGACGGCGCCCGTCACCGAGTCGGGCCTGTCCGGTCCGCCGCCGGCCCGGACGTTCCGGGTCGCCCGGCACAGCCTGGCCCTGGCGCGGCGCAGCCTGATCAAGACGCTGCGGACGCCCGAGCAGCTGCTGGACGTGACGCTCCAGCCGGTGATGTTCGTAGTGATCTTCGTGTACCTGCTCGGCGGCGCGATCTCCGGCTCCCAGACGGTGTACCTGAAGTACCTGCTGCCGGCGATCATGGTGCAGTCGGTGATGTTCGCGTCGGTGGCTACCGGCCTCTCGCTCAACACCGACGTGAAGAAGGGCGTCTTCGACCGGTTCCGCAGCCTGCCGATCGCCCGGTCCGCCCCGTTGGTCGGCTCGGTGCTCGGCGACCTGACGCGGTTCGTGGTCTCGATCGCGGTGCTGCTCGGCTTCGGCTACGCGATCGGATTCCGGATCGGCACGGACCCGCTCTCCGCCCTGGCCGCCTGCCTGCTGGTGATCTTCTTCGCCTCGGCCATCACCTGGGTCTTCGTGCTCCTCGGCGTCATCATGCGCGAGCCGGGAGCGGTCCAGGGCACGGCGTTCCTGGTGCTGTTCCCGCTGACGTTCGGCACCAACATGATGGTGCCGACCGACACCCTCCCGGGCTGGCTGCAAGCCTGGGTAAAGATCAACCCGGTCTCGGACGTGATGGACGCGGCCCGAGCCCTGCTCACCGGCGGCCCGGTCGGCGACACGGTCACCAGGTCGCTGCTCTGGTCGGTGGGAATCATCGTGGTCTTCGCACCGCTCGCGGTCAGGTTCTATCGCCGCCGGGTGTGACGTCCGGGTCCTGGGCCGGGTCGACGAACGCCAGTGCGTCGGCCCGGCTCAGCGCGCGTCCCCGGGCGTACGCGGCGTCGAAGCCCTCGTCGCCCAGTCTGGACCGCAGCGTCTCCGTCAGTTTCTGGGCGTCGCAGTTGGACAGGTCGGGGCTGCCGCGCAGCGAGTCGGCCGCGCCCAGGGTCTCGGCGGCGCGCTCCGCCTGCCCCAGTGCCGCGCGCAGGGACACGGTGGCCACCGCGATCAGGGCGATCACCGGCATGTCCTTGCCGAGCATCGCCTGCGCGATGCCCTCGGTGGCCAGCACCCGGGCCTCCGCGAGGCGGCCCTCCGCGATCGCGATGTGTGCCTCGAAGCCGCAGAGCATGCCGCGGAACTGCGGAGCCACGAGCGGCGCCGGCGCCTGCAGCTCTTCCGCCTGGCGGTAGCGCTCCCGCGCGCTGTCGAGCTTGCCCTCCTGGCGGTCGTACTCGCCGAGCATCATCACCACGAACGCGGCCGTGCGGTTGGCGAAGCCCTCGCGTGACGACTCGACCAGGAAACGCTCCAGGTCGGCCCGTGCCCACTCGATGTCGCCGCCCTGCGCGCGCAGGTTGGCCAGCCAGATGCGCTGGTATCCGATGTCATCCCGGGCGTTGAGCTCGACGGCCAGCCGCGACGCCTCCTCCAGCGCGGCGGTGGCGCCGGCCAGGTCACCCCGCTTGGACAGCGCGTCGGCGAGCGAGCCGAGCGTCATGCCCAGGCTCCACCTCTCCCCCAACGAACGCTGGATCTCGGCCGCGGCGGTCAGGTCGGCCAGCATGCCGTCGGCGTCGCCGTCGTTCTCCTTGATGCTGCCGCTCAGCGAGAGCAGCAGGCCGCGGGTGAACGGGTCGGCGCCCTCCAGACCGCTGTTGACCGCCTCGAGCCCACGCTCGGTGTCGTCGGTGAATATGGTCATCATCGGCTCGATGACCGGCAGGAACGGATGGGACCGGGGCGGCGCCGCCGCGACCAGCGCCCGCAGGTCGTCGAGGGCCGCGTCGCCGGGCCAGGTGCCGGTGAAGATCTGGTTGAGCAGGTGGATGGCGGCGACGACCGCCCGGGGCCCCAGCGGCGCCGGGCCACGGGCGGCCAGCGCCCGGCCCAGCAGCGCCACCGCCTGCTCGTGGTCGCCGCGGATCGTCAACGGCATCGTCAACGCCGCCGCCAGCCGGATCGCGGTGCTCGCGTCGTCGGTCTCCGACGCGTAGTGCAGCGCGCCGATCATGTTGGCCCGGTCGGCGTCGAACGCGTCGAGCCAGCGGAGCTGGTCGCTGGTGCGCAGCCGCGGCTCCATCAGCTCGGCGCGCGCCAGGAAGTAGGCGGCGTGCGCGGCGCGCAGCCGGGTGGCCTCGCCGGCGGCGACCAGCTGCTCCAGGCCGTATTCCCGGATGGTCTCGAGCATCCGGAAGCGCCCCTCGCCGACCAGCTGCAACAGGGATTTGTCGACCAGCGCGGCCAGCAGGTCGGCGACCGCGTCGAGCGAGGCCTCGGGTGCCGCGACGCCGGCGGCGCTCTCGGCCGTGATCGTCGACGGGAACACCGCGAGCCGGTCGGCCAGCCGGCGCTCGTCGTCGGTGAGCAGCTCCCAGCTCCACGCGACGACGGCGCGCAGCGTGCGGTGCCGCTCGAGCGCGGTGCGGCTGCCCCCGGTCAGCAGCCGGAACCGGTCGTCGAGCCGGGCCGCGACCTGCGCCGTCGACATGGTGCGCAGGCGGGCGGCGGCGAGCTCGATCGCGAGCGGAAGGCCGTCGAGCCGCCGGCAGATCTCCACGACGTCAGCGGCGTTGTCGGCGCTGATCTCGAACCCGGGCCGGACCGCGGCGGCACGATCGCGGAAGAGCTGGATCGACGGGTAGGCGGCGACGTCGACCTCGTCCTGGGCGGGCAGGCCCAGCGGCGGCAGCGGACAGAGCGCCTCGCCGGTGATGCCGAGCGGCTCACGGGACGTCGCCAGGATGCGTAGTCGCGGGCAACGGGCCAGCAGCTCGTCGGCCAGCCGGGCGGCGGCGTCGATCACGTGCTCGCAGTTGTCGAGCACGATCAGCGCGTCGATCGGGGCGAGCGCCTCGACCAGCCGGCTGATCGCGTCGCGGTTGGCCTGGCGGCGCCCCGGCTCGGTGAACCCGGCGGCGCGCCCGTCGATGGCGACCAGCGCGGCCTGCGGCACGTCGGCGGGATCGGTGACCGGCGCCAGCTCGACCATCCAGGTCTCGTCGACACTCACGGTCGCCAGCGCGGCGGCGGCCACCGTGCCCAGCCGGGTCTTGCCCGCGCCGCCCGGGCCGACGAGCGTGACCAGCCGCCCCTCGGCCAGCAGCCGCTCGACCCGGTGCAGCTCGGTGTCGCGCCCCACGAAGCTGGTCAGCGCGGCCCGCAGGTTGCCGCGCGTGGTGCGCCGCGGCTGGCCTTCGCCGCGGAGCACGGCCAGATGCGCCTCGCGCAGCTCGGCCGACGGATCGGCACCCAGCTCGTCGGCCAGCCGGCGGCGGAACTCGTCGTAGGCGGCCAGCGCCTCTGCCGGCCGCCCGGCCGCGGCCAGCGCCCGCAGTCGCAGCGCCCAGACCCGCTCGCGCAACGGATAGGCGGTCGCCAGCTCGTCGAGCTCGGCGACCAGGTGGGCCGGCCCGGCCAGGCGCAGCTCGGCGTCGATGCGGTCCTCGACGGCCGCCAGCCGCACCTCGTCGAGGCGGGCCACGGGCGCGGCGGCGAACCCGGCGTCGGCGACGTCGGCCAATGCCGGCCCCCGCCAGAGCGCCAGGGCGTCGCGCAGCAGGCCGACCGCCTTCTCGGGATCGCCGCCGCCCAGCGCGTCGCGCCCGTCGCGGGCCAGAGTCGTGAACCGCTCGGCGTCGACCGCGTCGGCGGGCAGGTCGAGCCGGTAGCCGCCCGGCCCCAGCAACACCGGAATCCCCGGCACCGTGCGCCGCAGCCGTGACACCAGTGACTGCAGGGCGTTGGCGAGATCGGTCGGCTGAGCGTCACCCCAGACGGCGTCGGCCAGGGCCTCGGTGCCGACCGGCCGGCCCGGGTCGAGGGCCAGCCGGGTCAGCAGCGCACGCAGTCGCGCGCCGCCCACCTCGACAGGCTGCCCGTCGGCGGTGACCGCCAACGGCCCGAGAATCCCGATCTGCACGCCTTCTACTTTCCACCATGCGTGCGACAGGTTTACAGCCGCAGGCTGGCCGACTCCCGAGCGAGGCGCTCGACGCGGTCCCAGTCGTTGGCACGCACCGCGTCCGCCGGGGTCAGCCACGACCCACCCACGCAGCCGACGTTGGGCAGCGCCAGCCAGTCCGCCGCGGTGCCGGGGGTGATGCCACCGGTCGGGCAGAAGGCCAACTCCGGCAACGGCCCGTGCACCGAGGACAGGTAGCCGCGCCCGCCGCTCGCCTCGGCCGGGAAGAACTTGAGCGTGTCGACACCGCGCTCGCGCAACGCCAGCATCTCGCTCACCGTGCCGGCACCGGGCAGGAAGGGCAGCCCGGACGCCAGGGCCGCGTCGACCAGGGAGTCGGTGGCGCCCGGACTGACCAGAAACGTGGCACCAGCATCACGTGCCGACGAGACCTGCGCCGCCGTGACCACGGTGCCCGCGCCGACCCGCATCTCCGGCACCGCCTTCGCGACGGCGGCCAGAGCGGCGAGCGCGTCCGGCGTACGCAGGGTGATCTCGATGATCCCGACCCCGCCCCGCAGCAGCGCCTCCGCGAGGGGCACCGCGGCGGCTGAGTCCTCGACCACCACGACCGGGATCACCGGGCTGATCGCGAGCAGTTCCCGGGCGATGGACGTCATCAGCTCTCCTCAGGGCATCGAAGGGTGACCTTCGCATACTGTCACTCGCCATGGACATCATCGCGATCGGTGAACCGCTCCTGGAGTTCAGCACCGTCGGCCACGCCGCGCTCGACAACGCGGACGAGTACACCACCGGCTACGGCGGCGACACCTCCAACTTCCTGGTGGCCGCGGCCCGCTCGGGCGCCGACACGGGCTACCTGACCCGCATCGGCGCGGACCCGTTCGGCGACGCCTTCCTGCGCCTGTGGGAGTCGGAGGGAATCGACACGACCCACGTGATCCGGGCCGAGGGCGAGCGCACCGGTGTCTACTTCATCTCCCGCGACCCGGCGCGCAGCGTCTTCACCTACTACCGCGCGGACTCGGCAGCCAGCCGCCTGTCCCCGGCGGACGTCCCCGATCCTGTCGTGGCGGCCGCAAGTGCGCTGCACGTGTCCGGGATAACCCAGGCGATCAGCGTCTCGGCATGTGACGCGGCTTTCCACGCGATGGCGGTGGCCCGCGCGGCCGGCACGCTGGTCAGCTACGACCCGAACTACCGCCCGCAGCTCTGGCCCCTCGAACGCGCCCGCGCGGTGGTTGCCCGCAGCATCGAGCTCTGCGACGTGGCCTTCCCCAACATCGAGGAGGGCCGCCTGTTGACGGGCGCGACGGACCCGAGCGCGGTGATCGACTGGTACGCCGCCCGCGGCCCACGAACAGTGGTCCTCAAGCGCGGCGCGGACGGCGCGCTGCTCTGGCACGAGGGCACGCTGACCGAGATCAAGCCACACCCGGTGACCCCGGTGGACAGCACGGGAGCCGGCGACGCCTTCGACGGCGCCTTCATGGCGAGCCTGGTGTCCGGAGCCACGCCGGCGCAAGCGGCCCACTACGCGGCGGTCGCGGGGGCCCTGACCACCCAGGGCCACGGCGCGGTCGGCCCGATACCCACCCGAGCCACCATCGTCGCGGCCGGCTGACCAGGCCTGGGGGAAAGCGGTCCGGACGTCGGGTCCGGTCTGGGACGGTGGGGTTGGGAGGTCGTCATGCGGATTCCTACGCATCGGTTGCCGCCGCCTACGCCGTGGGAGGGCGGGCCTGCCGCCCCCGTGCGGCCCACCGGGGGCAGGCTGGCCCATCGCACCGAGGTCGCCGCCGAGGTCCGGTGGCCCGCCGGCTTCGGGATCGTCGGGGCGGTGGCGCGGCTGGCCACCGAGCAGGAGCTGCTGCGGCATCTCGCGCTCACCGTGACCCTCGACGGGGCCGAGGTGGTCCTGGTGGCGAGGATCAAGGATCCGGCCGACACCGCCGGCCGGGATCGGCTCGCCACACTCCTCACACAGCTTCAGGACCATCCAAAATAAGAACTTACTTCGCGATTCGGAAACTCGTGCCACGATGGGGAAGCCATACGTCCGAGCATCGGAGGTACGCGATGACGCGGGATACGTCTAGCAGGCAGCTGTGGGCGGCGAGCGGTGCGATCTTCGCCGCGGTGGTTCTGCTCATGTTGGGTCTCTGGCAGCTCGTGATGGGCATCGTCGCCGTCGTCAGGGGCTCCTTCTTCGTGGTGACGCAGAACTACCTCTACTCGTTCAGCACCACGGGCTGGGGCATCCTGCACATCGTGCTGGGCGCGCTGGCCGCGCTCGCGGGTCTCGCGCTGTTCACCGGCGCCACCTGGGCTCGGGCGCTCGGCATCTTCTTCGCGGTGCTCTCCGCGACCGCCAACTTCTTCTTCATTCCCTACTACCCGTTCTGGTCGCTGCTGGAGATCGCGATGGCGGTCTTCGTGATCTGGGCGCTGGCGGTCTGGAAGCCGCGCGGCGTCGGCATGGGCGCCATGGGCGACGACACCGGCGACCTGCCCCGCACCGGCACCGCACCGATGCGGTGACCTGACGCCATGACCAGCAACCCGGACAGTGCCGAAGCCGCCGCGGCGATCTCCGGTGCGGGTGGGCTGGTCGCGGCGGGCGGGCGGAGCGCGCGGACGGCGAGCGGCTGGGTCAGAAGCACCCCGGCCCGCTCGCCGTTCCCGCCGATCGAGGACTACGCCTTCCTGTCGAACTGCCACACCGGCGCGCTCGTCGCGCCCGACGGCTCGGTCGACTGGCTGTGCGTGCCCCGGTTCGACTCGCCAGCCATCTTCGGCAGCATGCTCGACCGCGAGTCCGGGACGTTCCGGCTCGGTCCGTACGGGATCAACCATCCCACGGCGCGCGACTACGAGCCAGGCACCAACGTGCTGGTCACCACGTGGCGCACGCTGACGGGCTGGATCCAGGTCCGCGACGCGCTCACCATCGGCCCGGCGAACGGCCCGGACCTGGTCACGCCGCACAGCCGGCCGCCGTACGACGAGGACGCGGACCACCTCTTCGTGCGTACCGTCGAGTGCCTGGGCGGGCACGTCGACATCGAGATGATCTGCGAGCCGGCCTTCGACTACGGACGCGCGCCGGCCAGCTGGTCGTTTGTGGACAACGACCAGCACGTGGCCGACGGCACCGGTGCCGGGGTCACCGTGCGCCTCCGGTCCGACATGGCGATGGGCATCGAGGGCAACCGGATCCGTGGCCGGCGCCGGCTCAACCGCGGCGACCACGCGTACTGCGTGCTCTCCTGGGCCGACCAGCTCGCCACTCCGGCCACCTTCGCCGAGGCGCTGGCCTGCGTCGACAGCACCACGGCCTACTGGCGCACCTGGCTGGCCGGCGCCCGGATCCCGGACCACCGCTGGCGGGACGCCCTGCAACGCTCCGCACTCGCGGTCAAGGGGCTGACGTACATGCCGACCGGCGCGACCGTTGCGGCCCTGACGACGTCGCTGCCGGAGACGCCGGGCGGCGAACGCAACTGGGACTACCGGTACACCTGGATGCGCGACAGCTCGTTCACCATGCAGGCTCTGCACTATCTGAACCTGGACTGGGAAGCCGACGAGTTCATGCAGTTCGTCGCCGACATCGAGCCCAACCACGACGGCACGCTGCAGATCATGTACGGCATCGACGGGCGCCGCGACCTCACCGAGAAGCAGCGCGACGACCTGTCCGGGTACGACGGCGCGCGTCCCGTGCGGATCGGCAACAGCGCCTACAGCCAGCGGCAGAACGACGTGTTCGGCGCGGTGCTCGACTCGGTGCTCCTGCACACCCGGCGCAGCCAACGGATGCCGCGCCGGCTCTGGCCGATCGTGGCCAGCCAGGCGGAGTCGGCCGAGAAGGTCTGGCGCAACCCTGACCAGGGCATCTGGGAGGCCCGCGGGGACCCGCAGCACTACGTGTCGTCGAAGCTGATGTGCTGGATGGCGATGGACCGGGCGTCCCAGCTGTCCGAGATTCGCGGGCACAAGGACTCGGCCAAGCGCCTCGCCGGCTTGGCCAAGGAGGTGCACGACGACATCCTGGCCCATGGCGTACGGGACGACGGCGTGCTGCGCCAGCACTACGACACGGACGCGCTGGACGCTTCCACGCTGCTCGCCGTGCTCTACAACTTCCTGCCGCCCACCGACGAGCGCATGCGCAACACGGTCGAGGCGATCGCCAATGACCTCACCGAGGACGGGTTCGTCCTGCGCTACCACACCGACCAGACCGACGACGGCCTGTCCGGCAAGGAGGGCTCGTTCCTGATCTGCTCGTTCTGGATGGTGTCCGCGCTGAGCGCGATCGGCGAGATGGAGCGCGCGGTCCAGTTGATGGAGCGGCTGCTCAAGGTCGGCTCACCGCTCAACCTGTTCGCCGAGGAGTTCGAGGTGAAGACCGGACGGCACCTGGGCAACTTTCCCCAGGCCTTCTCGCATCTGGCGCTGATCCAGGCGGCGTCGCGGATCATCCTGGCCGAGCGCTTGGCCGAGGTCTCCTGACCGACGATCATGGAGGCATGGCCGAGCTAGTGCTGCTGGACACCGACATCGGCAACGACATCGACGACGCCGTCTGCCTCGCGTACCTGCTCGCGCAGCCGGACTGCGACCTCATCGGCATCACCACGGTGACCGCCGCGCCGGTCGACCGCGCCTCGCTGGCCAGCGTGCTGTGCCGGGTCGCCGGCCGCGACGTGCCCATCCTGCCCGGCGCCGGAGTCCCCCTGGTGGGACCGCCCGTGCAGAAGCCGCCACCGCAGGCCGCGGCGCTGGAGCGGTGGCCCCACGACGACGTGTTCCCGGTCGGCGAGGTGGTCGAGTTCCTCCGCCGCACGATCCACGCCCACCCCGGCGAGGTCACCCTGCTCGCCATCGGCCCGCTGACCAACGTGGCGCTGCTGTTCGCGGTCGACCCGGCCATCCCGTCGTTGCTGCGGCGCCTGGTGCTCATGGGCGGAGCGTTCCTCGGCGACGGAGGCCCCGAGTGGAACATCCACAACGACCCGTACGCCGCGGCCCGCGTCTACGCGGCCTCCGCCCGCGTCCACCGGTCCGTCGGCCTCGACGTGACGAGGCGCGTGCGGATGGACGCGAACGACTTCCTGGCCCGGTGCGACCACCCGCTGCTCCACCCGGTGGCCGACATGGCGGGGTCGTGGTTCGCCGGGCGACCGGAGGTGACGTTCCACGACCCGCTCGCGGCCGCCACGATCTTCGCGCCCGACCTGTGCGGCTTCACCCGCGGCGAGGTGAGCGTCGACACCGCCGACGGAGCCACCCGGTGGCGACCCGACGCCCAGGGGCCGCACGAGGTTGCGTCGCAAGTCCACCCAGACGCGTTTCTCGCCCACTACTTCACGACAGTTTCCGGAGCCGTGTAACGGGTAAAATCGATGGACGCCGGTGACTTCCCCCTCGGCCGGCACGGCACGCTGGAGACATCGAAGGGGAAGACTGTGTTGCGCAGGAACGCGCTGTGGGCGGTCCGTCTGGAATGGCCCGCCGGAGACCATGAGTTCGGCTGTCCGCGGCCGGATGAGGCCGCGGCCCTACGCGAGATGGATCGCGTGCGGTCCTACTGGGCCCGCGGCCCGATGCGCCCCCGGCTGAGCCTCGTGCGGATCAGCCAGCACGACTTCGACCTCCACGCCAAAGCCCGCCGAGGGTGCAAAGCGCCCGACTGCCCCTAGGGCACGGGACGTGCCCTAGACCTAGCGGGCCGCCCAGAGCAGGCCGCGTTCGGTCAGTGTGCGCACGTCGGGGTGGTCGAGGTCCTCGAGCTTGTGCCCGACCGTCGACACGAAGATCCGTCCCTGGCCCCACTGCCGGGTCCAGACCGCCGGCACGACCACGTCGGCCCGCCAGGCGGTGTCCGCCGTCGCCCGGAACCGGGTGGTGGCCAGCACGTCCGACAGCTTGTCGGTGAGCATCCAGTACTGCTCGGTATGCAGCGACCACTTGGCCGGCAGCCCGGCGACGATCGGGTGCTCGGCGCGCTCCGGCACGACGTCGACCTCGTAGTCGACGAAGTTGTCGGGGTGCTCGGCGAACTGGCCGCCGGTCATCTGCAGATAGCGGGTCGACGAGCGGAAGGCGTCGACGATGCCGCCGTGCCAGCCCGCGAAGCCGGTGCCCGAGCGCACGGCACCGACCAGGCCGTCGATCTGCGCGTCGGTCGCGGTGCCCATGGTCCAGCACTGCACGATCAGGTCGAGCCCGCTCATCGCGGTCGGGTCGGCGTACACGTCGAGGGTCTCGCTGATGTCGACGTGGAAGCCGTGGTCGCGGAGGAACGGCACGAACCGGTCGGTCGCTTCGACCGGTACGTGCCCGTCCCAGCCGCCGCGGACCACGAGGGCCCGGCGGTTGTCGGTCATTCGGGGATACTCCACAGTAGAGGTCGTTGCGGTGCGTCGCCGAGCTGGTCGGCGATCGCCTGGCGCGCCGGCTTGGGGGCCAGCTCGTCATCGTAGGCGAGCGGCCCCGGAGGTGCGCGTCCTCTCGCGGACGGTCCTCCTCCAGTCAGGTGTGTAGCGGTCGGAGCCCGAGCGCGCACATCCAGTTGACGCCGGGCACGCCGGCGTCGCGGGCGGCTAGTCGCGCATCCCGAAGAGGCGGCGGGTCAGTCGCGTGCGGCGCACCAGGAGCTCGTACGCGGCCAGGGTCAACGCCATCGCGGCCGCGACGAGTGCCAGGTACTTGACGATGATGGGCGCGTCCCAGCGCACGACGCCGTAGGCGATTGCGACGACGATCGGCTGGTGGAGCACGTAGATCGGGAGCGCGGCGACGGCGAGGTAGCGGTAGGGCCGACTCGGCTGCTTCGGTTCGCGCGTCGTGTTGCGGCGGTCGAGCAGGCCGAGGATCGCGACGACCGCGCACCAGCCGGCGAAGCCGAACAGCGCGCGGGCGACGATGGCGTGCGCGGTCATCTCGGTGAAGGGGTCGTCGCCGGCGGTCAGCAGCACCGGGCCGGTCACCAGGAAGACGGCCGCCCCGGTGACCGCGGCGGGAACGGCGTCACGGCGCATCGCCAGCCGGAAGCGCTCGTCGGAGGCGAGCAGGAAACCGCTGAGGAAGAAGAGGAGATACGCCCAGCGGCTCCAGCCGGCGAAGGCCTCCTCCATGCCGACGAACGCACAGATCGCCGAGGTGAGCAGCGCCGGCAGCAGCACCACGCCGCGCCGGTCGACCGCACGGGCCAGGGCTTCCCTCACCCGGCCCGGCACCCACTTCAGCGTGGCCGCGAGGATCAGCGAGAAGGTGAGCAGCAGGACGACGAACCAGAGGTGGCCGGTCTCGAAGTAGTCACCGCCCAGCACGAACGGGAAGTCGGCCAGGTCGAGGTGCACCGTGTAGAACTTCGGCAGGAAGTGCGGGTAGCTCTCGTGGTAGCCGGGGTCGGCCGCCTTGAGCCGCAGCCACACCGGCACCGGCAGGAAGGTCAGGATCGCGAGCAGCAGCGGCACTCCCAGGCGTTGAAGACGCTCGAGGGCGAAGCCGCCAGGACCGCGCCGGCCCATCGAGTGCCACGAGCCGAAGCCCGCGATGAGGAACAGCGCCGGCATCGCCCACAGGACGGCGAAACCCGCGAGCACGGTGGTGACGCTGGTCGTGTCGGCGTTCTTGACGTAGTAGTCGTCGTTCTCGTCGAACACCAGCGCGGAGTGGAAGGCGACGAGGCCGACCACCACGAGGGTACGGATCGCGTCGAGCTCCGGCCTCCGGTCCACCGTGGAGGGCTGGGTGGTGGTCACGCCTCAGGATGGCAGCACGGTCGTGCGTTCGTCAGCCCCCGTTTCGGGACTGGGCCGCCAGCCAGGTCTCGAACGTCGTCGGTGCGATCCGGGCGCCGTCGCCGGGCAACAGCACGTCGCCGGCCATCTCGACCCCGAGCGGGCTGTCCCGCCAGCTCGCGACCAGCCGGCACTCCTCGCCCCGCGCCGTCAGGGTGCGCCGGGCCATGTCGACCAGGTCGTGAGTGTCCGGGCCGGCGACCTCGACGGCGCGGCCCAGCGGACGGCCCACCGCCACCTCGGCCAGGATGTCGGCCACGTCGGCGACCGCGATCGGCTGCACCAGCAGCGGCGGCACGACGGCGGTGTCGCCGGTGCGGGTCCACTCGACCACCATCACGGCGAAGTCGAAGAACTGGGTCGCGGCGACGATGGTCCACGGGGTCGCGCCGTCGCTGACCATGGCCTGCTGGATGCGCTTGCCGGCGTAGTGCGCGTTGCCCTCCACCGCGTCGACGCCCACGATCGACAGCAGCACGTGGTGGCCGACGCCGGCGCGTTGTTCGGCGGCCAGCAGGTTCTCCGTCTCCGCCGCGAAGAAGCGCTCCGCCTCCGCCCGGTCCGCGCTCTCGTAGCTGACCACGTCGATGACGGCCGCGACCCCGGCGAGTGCGGCGTCGAGGCCCGCTCCTGTAGTCACATCGACCCCCGTTTTCCGCGACACCGCCACCGGGTCGTGTCCCTTGGCCTCCAGGGCTGCCACGGTCTGGCGCCCGACCAGTCCGGTGCCGCCGATCACTGCCACTCGCATGCGCGTACCCCCGTCTCCGTCGTTGATTTTCCCCTGTTCCGGTGGGGTTCGTGGTTTGATCGGGCATGATCAAGTCTTTCCGGGCAGTCGCCGAGCGCGCCTACGCGCGTCGCCTGCGGCGCACGCTGACCTCGGTGCCGCGGCACGTCGCGATCGTCACGGACGGCAACCGGCGGTGGGCTCAGCAGATGGGGTACGGGTCGCCGAGCGAAGGACACCGGCACGGAGCGGAGCACCTCGACCGGGTGCTCGGCTGGTGCGGTGAACTGGGCATCGGCTGCGTGACCGTCTACGCCGCGTCCGCGGACAACCTGCGCAAGCGCTCGGCGGGCGAGGTCGACCACCTGATGCGGCTGATCGAGGACGCGTGCCGGGAGCGGCTGTCCCGGCCGTCAAGTCCGTGGCAGGTGCGCGTCGCCGGGCAGGTCGACCTGCTGCCGGCGTCGACCCGGTCGGCGCTGTCCTCGGCGGTTGCGGCGACCCGGGACCGGCCGTGGACCTTGACGGTGGCCATCGGCTACGACGGGCGGTCGGAGGTGGTCGAGGCCGTTCGGCGGGGTCTGGTCGCGGCGGCGGCGTCCGGGGAGTCCCCGCTGGCACTGGCCTCGCGTTTCGCGCCGTCCGACATCGACGTGCATCTGGACACGCGCGGGCTGCCGGACCCTGACCTGGTCATCCGGACGAGCGGCGAGCAGCGGATGTCGGGCTTCCTGCTGTGGCAGTCGGCGTTCTCCTCGTTGTACTTCTGCGACGTCTACTGGCCGGGCTTCCGCAAGATCGACTTTCTTCGGGCCCTGCGCGCGTACGCCGCCCGCCGGACCGGCTGACGCCGTCTTGTCGTACCCGCCCGCTAGGGTCGTGGTGTTCGTCCGATCCTGCTCATGGGGGGCATGATGTCCACGACCGTCGATCCCGCGCACGCCGCGGCCTTCGACTCGCGCGCCGACTACACGGCCGCGGTCGAGCGGATCCGCGCGGCCGCCCGCGACTACTACTCGGGTTCGACGTTGGCGATGGACGACGCCACCTACGACGCCCTGATCGCCCGGGTCGCGGCCACCGAGGCCGCGCGTCCGGAGTGGACGGTCGCCGAGTCGCCGACCGAGACCGTCGGCGCCGGCGGTGGCGTGGTCGGCGACGTGCCGCACACCACGCCGATGCTGAGCCTCGACAACGTCTTCGACGCCGAGGGCCTGACCAAATGGGCGGCCCGGCTCGACCGCATCCTCGGGCGACCGGCGGCGGGCTACACGGTCGAGCCCAAGATCGACGGGCTGGCCATCTCGGCCCGCTATGCCGACGGCGAGCTCACCCAGGTCATCACCCGGGGCGACGGGCGGGCCGGCGAAGACGTCACGGGCCAGGCCCGGCGGGCGGTCGGCCTGCCACACCGGCTGGCCGAGCCGGTCACGCTGGAGATCCGCGGCGAGGTCTTCATGACCGAGGCCGACTTCGCGCTGGCCAACGAGCTACGCACGGGTCACGGCGAGCCGCCGTTCGCCCACCCGCGCAGCGCGGCCGCCGGCACCCTGCGAGCGGTCGACCGGGCCTATTCGGCGCCGCTGTCGTTCTTCGCCTACGCGGTGCACGGGCTCGACCCGTCCGCCCACCTGTCGCACGCGGGCGCGATGGGCTATGTGGCGTCGCTGGGCGTGGCCACGACGGCGGGCTCCGCCGCCGGCATGCCGATGTGCGCGACGATCTCCGAGGTGGTCGCCGCGATCGAGGCCCTGGACGCGGGTCGGCTCACGCTCGGTTTCGGCGTCGACGGCGCGGTGGTCAAGGCCGACGCGGCCGCCGACCGCGACGAGGCCGGCTCGTCGAGCCGGGCGCCGCGCTGGGGCATCGCCTACAAGTTCCCGGCCGACACCCGCACGACGACCCTGCTGCGCATCGAGGTCCAGGTCGGCCGCACGGGCGTGATCACCCCGGTCGCGGTCCTCGAGCCGGTGCAGATCAGCGGGGTCACGGTCACGTCGGCGACGCTCCACAACTTCGACGACCTGACCCGCCGCAACGTCCGGGCCGGCGACACGGTCTTCGTCCGCCGCGCGGGCGACGTCATCCCGGAGGTGACGGGCGCCAAGCTCGACGAGCGCCCGGACTCCTCGGAGCCCTTCACACCACCCACGGAGTGCCCACGCTGCGGCGGCGAGATCGACCGCTCCCAGAAGCGGTGGCGCTGCACCCGCGGCCGGGCGTGCGGCGCGCACGAGTCGCTGGCCTACTACACGGCCCGCACCTCGATGGACATCGAGGGCCTGGGCGACAAAATCATCGACCTGCTGGTCCGCGCGGGCCTGGTCACCGACCCGGCCGACCTCTACGACCTGGACGTGGCGACCCTCAAGCCCCTGGACCGCATGGGCGACGTCTCGGCGGGCAAACTGGTCGCCAACATCCAGGCGTCGAAGGCCCAGCCCCTCTCACGGGTGCTGACAGGCCTGGGCCTCCGAATGACGGGCCGCTCGATGTCGCGGCGGCTGGCCCGCCACTTCACGACGATGGACGCGCTGCTCTCCGCCACGGTCGAAGACCTCCAGACGGTGGAGGGGGTCGGCCCTGAGCGAGCGGTGACGATCGCAGCCGAGCTCGTGGAGCTCCGCCCCGTGATCGACAAGCTGACGGCCCGCGGCGTCAACATGTCAGAGCCGGTCTCCCCGTCGGCCGCCCCCGCCACGCCGGGCGACGACCCGACGTCGCCCGCGACGTCCCCTTTCCGCAAGCCCGACGGCACCCCGATGACGGTCGTGGTGACAGGCTCGGTGCCGGGCCTGACCCGAGACGAGGGCAACGAGGCAGTCGAACGCCTCGGAGGCAAGTCATCGGGCTCGGTCTCGAAGCGCACAGACCTGGTAGTGGTCGGCGAGGGCGCAGGCTCAAAAGCAGCGAAAGCCGAAGACCTGGGCGTCCCCATCATGCCGGCGGAGCGGTTCGCAGACCTACTTGCGGCCCACACGGCCGGCGACGCGGCCCGCGTGGCCTCCCTGTTGGAGGAAGCCCTGCCGGCTCCGGCCTAAGGTCCGCCCGGCGCGGGCGCCGGCGGTCGGTGAAGGCGAAGGCGGTCACCGCCGCTACCCCTCGGGACGCGGCGTCGTGGCGGCACATGCTCGCCGCAGCGACGGCGGCCGCCACGCTCTGGGTTGCGTTGCGACAACCGCTCGGGTGCCTTTGGCCGCCGTGGCGGCAAGCCTCAGGGTGCCCCGCCGCGTTCCGGCAAAACGCCGCCGCCCTGCCCGCGTTGCGGCAGCCCACGCCGCCCTCGCCGCGTTGTGG